>CAVRYA010000004.1:0-618225 GCA_963725315.1 uncultured Actinomycetes bacterium
TCGGCAATCTTGCCCGCAGGCTTGGCCGAGGTTTCGAGATCGGGCATCAGCGATGCGCCGAAGTGATACATGGTCTGGAGGCCGCCGACATCGGCTGATTCGAGCGGACCGGTGATGCCGACGCGGCGGCCGAAACTGTGCCGCACGACGGAATCGATCGCCTCGGCACTCGCCGCGCCCGAGCCCACAGCGCCCACGCCTCGCGCAGCATGGCGAATTGCAGGCGATTGCCGATGAAGCCCGGAATTTCCTTGTCGATGACGGCCGGCTCCTTGCCGGCGGCGCTTCAGGACTTCACAGACCCAGTCGACGACATCGGGCGCCGTTTCCGGGCCGGCGCACACCTCGACCAGCGGAATGAGCTGCGGCGGATACCAGAAATGCGTGGCGATCACCCGCTCGCGATGCTTGACCCCGGGCGATCAGCGCGCTGGCCGGCTGGCCGCTCGATGAGGCGAGCACCGCCGGCGGCGGACAGATCCGGTCGAGCTTGCCGAAAATATCGAGCTTGAGGGCAAGGTCCTCGGTCACCGCTTCGATGACCAATTGCGCCGGCGCCGCGTCGCTCAAGCGAACGGAGGTCGCGATGCGTGACAGAATCGCCGGCGACGGTCGCCTTCGAGCAAACCGTGTCGACGAAATCGGCGAGGCTGTCGGCGATCTTCTGCCGGGCGCGCCCGAGGCTCGTCGTCGTTTCGGCCGATCAGGACGACGGTCTTGCCCGCCATGGCGAAAATCTGCGCCACGCCGTGGCCGATGATGCCATTGCCGATGACGGCGACGCTCGCGAGCCGGCCGGGTGTCAGTAATCGCCTCCTTTTTCTCCTGGCGCCGTTCGCGCTTCGTCCGAGGCGGTCGCGCAATTGCATCAACCAGTAGGACCCCTGGACGCCGAACGGCCCGAACGGACCGCCCGCCCAGCGCGGCGCGAAGGCCGCAAAGCGGCGGTATTCGTCATCGCCCTCGGCAATCGCGCGCGCGATGAGCAAGCCCCGCCATCGCGGTGGTGTTGAGGCCGTGTCCGCCAAAGGCATTGGCATAGAATCGCCCGTCCTCGTGCGCCCGATGAGCGGCATCTTGTGAAGCGCATAGCCCATGATACCGGCCCAGGCATAGTCGATCGCCG
Source organism: uncultured Actinomycetes bacterium (assembly GCA_963725315.1). GTDB lineage: Bacteria > Actinomycetota > Thermoleophilia > Solirubrobacterales > 70-9 > JBBRHQ01. The sequence continues at coordinate 1,127 of CAVRYA010000004.1, forward strand.
GATTCGCCGAGCTTGGAAAGACCGAAACCATGTCGCGCTTTCATGTGCTCGGCCAGGCGCGACGGCTCGTTGAGCTGCGTGGTGATGGCGCCGCCCCACAGGATGCGCCCGTCATCGATCAGGCGGTAATAGTCGCCGGCGCGGCGCGTATCGGCCGATCGCCGATCTGCGTTGCAATCGCGTCCTGGCGGAGCGGTGCCGTCACCGCGACATAGGTCGCAACCGGCAGCACGGCGCGACCGATCTCGCGGTGGAGGCGGCGGTCGAGCGCCGATGTGCAATGGACGACATGTTCGCTGCGAACCTCGCCCGTCGCCGTGCGGATGACAAATGAGGCTGCCACGCTTCTCGATGGCAAGCGCGGCGGTATTTTCATGGATGCAGCGCGCCCAGCCACCGCGCCTCGCTGGCAAGCGCCAGGGCATAGCGCAGCGGATGGATGTGAAATGCCCGGGGCTGAACGCAGACTTTGATAATAGAGCTCGGAGTTGAGAAGCGCGCGCGTCTCCTCGACCGACTTGACCTCCAGATTCTCGTCGAAATGGAGCGCCGCGGCTTCCTGGCGCGCCCTGAGGGACGCTGCGTCGTCGACCCTGAGAACGACGAGGATACCGTCGCCCATTTTCGCATCGGGGCTAGGGCCGCGGTCTCGCGGCGGACATATTCGGTCCCATGCCTCGACAGGCGATAAAGACCCTTGGCGGCATCGAGTCCGGCGACGGCAGCGACCTCGTCCATGCCGCGGGCAAAACCATTGAAGACGAAGCCGCCATTGCGGCCGGATGCCCCCCAGGCGATGCGCTGCGCTTCGAGGAGGACGACCCGCTTGCCGCGGCGCTGAAGCTCGAGCGCGGTGGTGAGCCCGGCGAGACCGCCGCCGATGACGCAGACATCGGCATCGGCAGCGCCGACCGGGCCGGGCAGCGGCTCCCCGCGCGCGACCGTCGCCTCGTACCAGGTTTCCGATTTGTTAACGCCCCCAACCATCGCGAGCATTCCTAGGCCCAAACATGCTTAACGCAAAATTAGCCGCGAGGAGTTGAATTGTAACGAGAACAGTCAGTCGGCGGTGGGATACAGACATGCGTAGTATTCCTCTCTTTGTAGTAGCGATATCGGCGCTGGGCTTAGCTGGATGCGAGGGCGCCAGCACCGAGTCGCCTGCCCTTATCGCCTGCGGGCTCAACTGTCCGGCTCCGCCTGATGACGGCGGCGGCGATGATACCACCGACGGTGGCGGCGGCGATGACGACGGCGGCAACAACACCTCGCTCAGCAGCGGCGACACCACCATCGCGCTCGAAACCGGGACTTCTGGTTTCACCGCAAGGCGGATCGCTGTCGAAATTGACCGTCAACAACGGGCCGAAAACCGCGAAATTCGTGATCGACACGAAAGCCCCCACCAACGGGTCGTGGCCGGTTGCCGAGGACATGGAAGAATACGAGGCCGGCTCGAACGCGCCGAACTTCTTCGCAAGCCCCACCAATCTCGACGCGACCGCCTATCACGAATATCGCAACATCAGCGCCACCGGCGGCGGACGCGACGAAGTCCTCCAGGTGTGGAACTGGGACGACAGCTATGCGACCCAGTACCGCAATGTCGGCAGCGGCGGCGAAGCCTCGCAGCAGGCATTTTCGTTCGGCGGCACCAAGACCGCGCTTGCCCAAATGCCAAAATCGGCGAGTGCCACCTATCACGGCAGCTATGGCTCGACCGCCAAGGCCTCGAACTGGATCACGCCCGACGCAACTCTCTCTCCGAATTTCGTGGTTGAGCGCAACAACCTCTTCCAGACCAATGGATCGGCGACGATCACCGCCGATTTCGGCGCCCAGACCGTCAACGGAACCTTGGCGCCACAGCATTGGAAATTCGTCCAGGATGCCGCCCAGTATCACTACGAGGTCGCGACCAACAACATTTACCGGAACGACGGCACGCTCGTCGATTCGAACGCAAACGCGCCGGGCTTCTTCAGCACCCCGATCCAGCTCAGCGGTTCGATATCGGGCAGCAACTATTCCGGCAAAGCCAGATTAGGCGGCGGTTTCGTGTCGGGTGACAATCCGATGTTCGGCGCTTTCTTCGGCAACGGTGCTCACGAAACCACCGGCGTATTCGCCGTGCGCGGCGTGTCGCCGGGCCCCATCGGCGGCGAATATCCGATCAACGATGATCGCCGCGGATTTCTCAATCACAGCGGCATCTTCCACGGCACCTGCCAGCCGGGTGGCGCGTGCACGCCCTAGACGGCCGTCTACCGAATATCGGAGGGCGCGCTCATCGGCGCGCCCTTTACTGCTTGGCGATAGGGTTGCTTCTGAATGGAGCGGCGATGGCCGCGCCGGCTCTGGCGGAGGCGGTCGCCACCGCCGCCCAGGAAGCGGAATTTGCCGGCCTTTCCGAGAACGAGCGTGTGCGCACCCTGATCATGCTCGCCCGCGACGGCCGCCATGAGCTTGCGGGAAGCCTCCTCGCCCAGCATCCGCTCACCGGCCCTTTCGCCCACAATCGTACCCTTTTCATCGAAGGCCTCATCCTCAAGGCCGAGGGCCACCTTCCCGCCGCGGTCGAGAAATATCGCGCCGCCCTCGCCGACGATTCGAGCCTGACCATGGTCCGCGCCGAACTGGCGCACACCCTCTATCTCCTCGGCGAGGACGACAGCGCCAAGCATCATCTCGAGCTCCTGAAGGGCGTCGCTCCCACCGCCGAACAGGCGCGCGACATCACTCAGTTCATCGAGGCGATCGATGCCAGGAGGCCGGTCAAGGTCAGCGCCTATGTCGGCATCGCGCCGTCGAGCAATATCAACAACGGCTCCTCCAACAATAAAGTCATCGTCGGCGGGGTGCCGCTCGAGATCGACAACGAAGAGAAGAGCGGCATCGGCATAGCGGCCGGCATCAACGCGGCCTACACGAGGGAACTCGACGACCAGCTGAGCGCCGTCATCGGCTTCGGCGCCCATACGCTTCAATATGAGGGGAACGAATACGACCAGCTGTCGGTGAGCGAGACCGCGGAAATCCGCTACAAGACGCAGGCCGGTTATGTCGGTTTGGGGGCGCTTTCCTCGCAATCGCTCAACGGCGGCCTGGCGAATGTATCCGAATGGGTCGACTTCAGCGGCGACATCTCGGCCTGGACGCTGGGGCCGCGGTTCACGCTGTTCCACGGCATCGCGCCCGATCTCGCCTTCAACGGCAGCGCCACGGTCCTGCGCCAGGAATATGCCGATGTCGAAGTCGCGGGCTGCGTTCCCGCACCCGGCGAGGACTGCATGACCGATTCCTACTACAACGGCTGGCTCGGCACGATCGAAGGCAAGCTTTCGAAGGTGTTCGCGGCCGATCTGACGGGCTATGTGAGTGGCGGCGTTGCGCGCGACATCACCGACGGCCGCGACGATCTCGACTATTGGAGCGTGTTCGGCACCCTCGGCATTTACAAGGAATTCCCGTGGGGCGTGACCGCGACGACCGAAATTGAAGCACTGAGGCAAGTCTACGACGCCGATTTCAATCCCGTCTACCCGGAACTCGCGGTGCCGCGCCGCGATACTCAGCTCGGCACGACGGTCGCCCTGTGGAAGCGCGATTTCAGCATCCTCGGCTACTCGCCGGTCATCGAGTACAATTTCACCTGGAACAGCTCCAACATCGATTTCTTCGATTATACCAGCCACACCGTCGACTTCCGCCTGACCAAGGAATTCTAGACCGCCGTAATAATTGCCTAGGCAACGAGCAGGATGTCGAATGCGTTCAACTCGGTGCCGGGCGTTAGAGTTGCGATCAATACCGAAGCGGCACTGAGGTTACCGTCGGGGTCGAACGCCAGCCTGCCGGTCTCCTGATCGTAGAGGATGAAGTCGTTCTTCCCCGCGTTCCCGGCGCCCGCCTCAGTGCCCAGGTGGAACATGCTGTCGAGGAGCCGGGGGTCGTTAGCGCCGGTCGCCCTCACTCCCGCGAAGACAGCCTTGGAAAGGACGATGAAATCCTCGCCGCGTGGCCCCGATTGCGAGAAGTCGCTGATCTCATCCCAGTTGGTGTCCGAATTGGGGGCCGTGTTGAACATGAATTGGTCACTACCCGCGCCGCCCTCCAGCGTATCGAGCCCCAGCCTTCCGGCGAGAAGGTCGTTGCCGCCCTTGCCGCTCAGACTGTCGTTGCCCGGTCCGCCGTTGAGCGCGTTCTCGAAGCCGTTGCCGGTCAACGCGTCGTTCCCCGCCCCGCCGACGAGGTTTTCGATGTTTTGGAGCAAGTCATTCTCGAAGATCGTGTCCCCGGTCCGGATAAACGCCTCGGCAGGCAATACTTTCGTTCTGTGAAGCTCGACCTCGATAGTTTGTGTCTTGTTCAGGTAGCTGTAGTCGACGGTATCCGTTCCGGCCTCGCCGAGGAACCTATCGTTGCCGCCGCGGCCAAGGAGCGTGTCGTCGCCTGCACCGGCCCACAGGAGATTATCCTTGTTGTCGCCGTCAAGAGCGTCGTTGCCGGAGCCGACAAACACATCCTCGATGCTGCGGATACGATCCTTGAGCTCGCCTCCGATGAAGACGTCGCTGAATTGTTCCCCCGCGAGATCGATTTTCACGGAATCAGTTGCTTCGGAATAGGATATGAAATCGCGGCCGGCGCCACCCCTCGCCTCAAGGCGCCGAAGCGCCTGACTCGCAAGGAGAAGCAGGCCGAGACTCGCCAGCGCCTCCTCAATGCGGCCGAGCGCGTCTTCCTGCGGCGCGGTCTGCGGGGGTCGAGCGTCGCGGAGATCGCAGCAGAGGCTGGCTTCACCCGGGGCGCCTTCTACTCCAACTTCAAGAGCAAGGACGAGCTCTTTGTCGAGCTGCTCCAGGATCGCGTTTACCGGCAATACGCGCAGATGGCCGAGCAGGCCCAGGAGCAGCCCGGCACGCCCCGGGATCGCCTGCGCTGGGGCGCCGAGCGCCTGCGCGACGTGCAGAAGCGGGAGGAGGGCAGCTGGCTGTTTCGCCTTTGGCTCGAGTGTCTGACTCAGGCGGCGCGCGATGAGGAGTTTCGAGGGCTCGCGGCGAGCTTCTGGAGCGGCAATCGGACGCTGGTTGCCGGGCAGATCAAGGCCACCTTCAAGGAGGTCGGGCGCAAGTCTCCCCTGCCACCAGACCAGATCGCAACGGCGATGATCGCCCTCGACGTCGGCCTGGCGGTGCAGCACCTGGTCGACCCGGAGGAGGTTCCGCTGGAGGACTACGTTCCGCTCTTCGACCTGCTGTTCGGCTCGCTCGTCGACACGGAAGAACCTTGAGAAGGCGAGTCGCGGGACGCAGGTTGGAGCAGCCTCTCGCTCAGTGGAACTCGTCGGCGCAGCGCGGGTCGACGATCGCTCGCCTCGCTGCCTGCATGCGGGAGTGCGAGTGCGAGATCAGCACGATGATTTCTTCGACAAGCTGGTCGAGATCTACCAACAGCGTTTCCCGAGTTAGCCTTGCTACCTCGGTGCTACCAGGGGAGCAGAGCCGCATAGCAGCGGCGAAATCTAGAAATCGCCTCCCTGCAGGGACTTCTTCGAGTGGAGCTAGCCGGACTCGAATCGGCGACCTCCTGGGTGCGATACGGGGAGGCGTTGGTGCGAACAGGCCTCGTATTTAGCTTTGCAGAGCGGAATCAGTTCGGCCAGTGGAAACGCGACACTCGGCGGATTGCATCGGATTGCCGGGGACTACCTCCGATTTGGGCACCAGATCGTTGCTGGTGCCCAATGGAATCACCGGAACGCGAAGCGCCAAGCGGTCAATGGCAGAGCGATCCATTGAACGAGCAGCTTCCCTCGTGGCGAAGACACCCAGCTCCGCGCCGGGTCTCTCGGGCGGGAGTTCCGCTATCCCCTCACTGCGCCGCCACTTCCAGCGGCGGTAATCGGCACTGATATATGATCAGCTCGATGAGGCGGCCATGACGGTGCCGCATGGATCATCTAGGGGCGCTCGCCTGGGAGGAGCCAGAGCCCAGGCATAGGAGGCGGGCAGTTGCCATCAGCTTCGATCGCACCCCTGGGCGCAGTGTTTGACCTCAACGGCCCGGCGCACTACGTGCACTGGCATTGGTTTCAGATGTCGGTCCCCAATGTGGTGGTGATCCTGCTGATGATCGTTGTCTTTATCGCCGCGATCCTGATCCCGTTCCCGAAGCGGGGTGGGCAGTCATAAGCGAGCCCGTCCCGACATCCGAGGAGGAGCGCATGTGGACGACCAAGGTCCGTGAGCGCGCTGTGGCCGCCCTGCCTCCCGAGAAGCTGCTCCCCGACGAGCAGCCCTCCTACGTCTCCTCATGGATCTACGTCTTCGGGGTCGCAGCGATTGCCGCGCTCGTCGTGATCGTGGTCTCGGGCATGATCCTCGGCCTCAAGGGGCCGAACTGGTGGCACGAGTCGGGCGCCGGCAAGTTCTTCAACAGCATTCACCTCTGGTCGGTCGAGTTGTTCTTCTTCACGATGGTCGTCCACCTCTGGGGCAAGTTCTTCATGGGCGCCTGGCGCGACGGGCGCGGGCGCACCTGGGTGACCGGCGCGATCACCTTCCTGGTCGCGATCGGGGCGGCCTTCACCGGCTACCTCTCCCAGCAGAACTTCGACTCGCAGTGGATTGCCAGCGAGGGCAAGGACGGCCTCAACTCGGTCGGGATCGGAGCCTTCTTCAACGTCGCCGACTTCGGTCAGATGTACACGTTCCACATCCTCCTGCTCCCGGTCGCGGTAGTGGGGCTGGTCGCCTTACACGTCCTGCTGGTGCGCCGCAGCGGGGTGGTGCCGCCATATCCAGCGCGGGTGGCTGCAGCCGCCAAGGCGAAGCCCGCCGTCGGCAACGGAGGCGGATCTTGAGCGCGGAGGCAGGGCGGCCACCTTCTCAGGGCGGCCAGCGGCAGTGGCAGGGCGACTACGTCCGCTACGACCTGGTCAAGGAACTGGTTATCGCACTTGGAGTGATCACCGGCATTGCAGTCCTCCTCACGATCCTGTTCTCCTCACCCGACGTGACCCCGGTCACGCTGCAGAGCTGGGCCAAGGCCAATCCCAAGGACTTCGTGGCCACGGCGGTCACCGAGCTGGACGGGACCAGCGAGGTCGCCACCTACGGACCGCCCTACAACCACACCTCTGGCTCGGCTCAGAAGATCGGGCCGATCTCCCTGCAGGAGCTCGCGGGCGTCCACCATCCCATCAACACCTCGCAGGACTACGTGATCAAGCCGCTCAGCACGATCCCCGGCGCCCCGACGCTGACGGCGGCACTCGCCGCCTATCAGGCTGCTTCCCCGGCGCGCCAGAAGGCCTGGACCACGGCCTACACGGATGCGCTTGCCAAGGCGCGTTACCCGGGCGGCGCCGCCGTTCTCGTGCCCCCCGGTCGTTACGGCCCGGTGGCGCTGATGATGAGCGCGGAGCTGGCACTCGCCCAGACCGGCGGCCTGGATGGTGCGCTGCTGGGGAGCGGGAGCTTCTACCAGACGAACTACACGAAGCCGCTGCTGTTCCTCTCCGCCGGCACCTACTTCGAGGACCTCGCCACAGCCGAGCACCTGCTTGGCACCCAGTGGGGAATGATGAACGAGACGGGCAGCTTCCCAGGTCAGGTCTGGCTGTGGCTTTACACGACCTGGTACCAGATCGAGCCCTTCAAGAGCTCGCCCAACGCGGACGCCCTGATCTTTGCGCTGATGGGGGTGCTCAGCCTCGCCTTCATCTGCATCCCGTTCATACCCGGCATCAAGACGCTGCCCCGCCACCTCGGCGTCTACCGGCTGATCTGGCGCGATCACTACCGCCGGATCGAGAGCTGAGCGGTTCGGATTACCCCAGAGCATCTGAGGAACGGCAAGCACACCTTCAGGGTCAAGGCGCGGAACTCGCTGGGCGCCGTCGATCCCTCGCCTACTGAAGAGGATCTTCAGTATCCCGAGAGGCAGGCTGTATCCCTGAGCTAGTTGTGACCACGCAACCGAGAGAACTCGGTCCGTAGCCGCCACTTCTCGAGTGGAGCTAGCCGGACTCGAACCGGCGACCTCCTGGGTGCGATACGGGGAGGCGTTGGCGCGGACAAGCGTCCGTATCTGGCTTTGCAGAGGGGAATACGCGCGGCTGCTCGGGAACGTACCTCTCCGCCGATTGCATCGGATTACCCGGGATTACGTTGGGTTTGGGCACCAGATTGCTGCTGGTGCCCAATGGATCTCCAGCGAGGGGCGATGCTGCCTCATAGCTTGCGTCGGACCTCCTTGGCGACCCGCTCGCCGGAACGTACCGCCCCATCCATGTATCCGGCCCAGAAGAACGAGGTCTCGCTGCCGGCCCAATGTACGCGCCGGAACGGCGCGCGGATCGCCGGGCCGAAGTCGGAGAGGACGCCGGGAGGCAGGGTCACCGTGGGGCAGCCGCGGATCCAGGGCTCGTCGACCGCCGAGTCGTCCTCGATGTAGGAGCGCGGGTGCCGGGCCCGTTCGCCGAAGTAGGTGACGAGGTTGTCGAGCACCGCGGTCCGTCGAGCGCTCGGGGACAGCTTCATCCAGGCGCGGGCGTCGTGGCCGCCGACGAAGCCGAAGAGGACACCCGGGCGCCCGTCCGGCGGTGAGTTGTCGAAGGTGGTTCGCGCAGGTCCCGTGTCGGAGACGGCCTGACCGCTGAGTCCGTCGTCGCGCCAGAACGGCCGGTCATAGACGGCTTCCGCCTTGGCCAGGGTGCCGTGCGGCATGCGCTGGATCAGCTGAGCTCGCGGTCCCGGCAGCGGGGGGTGGAACTCGATCGCCGCTGTCAGCGCGGGCAGGATCGCCACGATGGCCCGGCGCGCCCGCACCGTGACCCGCTCGGACTCGACCGTGACCCCGTGGCGGTCCTGAATGATGCGCCGAACGGGCGAATCGACGACGACGCGCTTCCCCAGCTGGGCCGCCATGCGGATTGAGATCTCCTCTGAGCCGCCAACGAAGCGGCTCTCCTGAGCTCCGTTGCCGGTACTAATCAGGCGCACGAAGCTGCCGGGCGTGGTCGCGTTGCCCGCGGCCCGCGCATACCAGAGCGCGTAGAGGAGCGAGAGGTCACGCGGCTCAGCCCCCCAGATCGCGTTGACGGCGGCCTCGAAGAGCGTTCGCACATCGGCGGATGCGATGTTGGCCGCGATCCAGGTATCGAGCGTCTGGGCGTCCCAGTCAGAGGCCTGGGCCGCACGCCATGGCTGTCGCAGGGGCACCTGGGCAACGAGCGCGTCGAAACTCTGCAGAGCGGCGAGGGTGTCGCCAAAGAGCGGCTGATCGGTGGGAATGCCGACGGATGCCGGGTAGGTCGAGCGCTGACCGTTGAGGAAGAGGACGCTCTGGCCCTGGTTGTAAGTCTTGAAGGTGCGGATCCCCAGCCGGCGGGCGAGGCGGACGACCCGATCCTGGGTCGGTCCGACGTACTCGCCCATCAGCTCGCTGATCTCGCCACCACCGATCGGGTGGTTCTCGGTTCGCCCGCCGACGCGGTCGTCGGCCTCCATCACCACTACCGAATGCCGGGCCCGGGCAAGCGCCCGGGCCGCGGTGAGGCCGGCGAGGCCCCCGCCGACGATCGCAACATCGGCGCGGTGGGTGCCGCGCTGCGCCGCCCAGGCCGCTCCCGCAGGAACTGTCGTGGCAACGCCCGCCGCGGTCGCGGTGCCGATCAGCTGTCGCCGGGTGATTGACCGCTTGCTCATCGTCGGTTCGCCAGCCTATTTCGCGGAATCCGAGGCAGGCATCCGTAATCCGCCGCATGCCAACTGCGAGAAACTCCGACTTTCGCCCGGGCGGCGACGAGCGTGGAGGGCCGTGACCTTTCAATCCGGGGCTGAGGTACACCTGACTTGTGATCGCCCCCGGCCCCGCCACCGCCAAGCTCCCGAGGGAGCTGGTGAACGGACTCGAGCGCCTCGCCGAGCAGAGAGGCATCTCGCGCGGTGCCCTGATCCGCCGCCTTGCCGACGCCGTCCTTAGGGGCGACCTGCAACTTCAAGCCGAGGTCGAGCGCGCCGTCGAGCCGAAAAGCCAGCAGGCAATTTTCGAGTGGAGCTAGCCGGACTCGAACCGGCGACCTCCTGGGTGCGATACGGGGAGGCGTTGGAGCGGGTAGGTCTAGGTATTTGGTCTTGTAGAGCCGAATCGGAATGGCTGCCCTGAGACGCATCGCTCCGCGGATTGCATCGGATTACCGGGGATTGCCTTCGATTTGGGCACCAGAACGCGGTTGGTGCCCAATGGAATCAATCGGAAGCGGGGACTGAGGTATTTCGAAGTGCCACGACTCATGGGAGCTGTGGCGCTGGGGGCCCGCGCGCCAAAGCGAGATACTGCGCGGGCCAGGGCAACGGAAGACTGGAGGGCGAGGATGAGCGATAGACCTAACGACGATGGGGTCCGGGCCGCCACGAGCGACTACATCGAGGGGTGGTTCGACGGGGATGCAGCCCGCATGGAACGGGCGCTGCATCCGGAACTTGCGAAGCGCTGTCGCGGGATCGAAGGCGATGACCCAGATGCGCTGGAGACTCTCTCGGCCACGGAGATGATCGACGCCACTGCAGACGGCGAAGGCCAACGCGAGGACGCCCCCGACCGGCAGATCGAGATCAAGATCGAATACCTCAGCGGCGACATTGCGAGCGTAACGTGCCTTTGCCATACCCACGTCGACTTGCTGCAACTGATCCGTATGCCAGAAGGCTGGAGGATCGTGAACGCTGTTTGGGAGCTGCGGTGACGGCTTCCGCCGGGCTGTCGGAGTAGCTGCGCGGTCACGCCGGGACCTCGATCACCGGCAGAGCGAGTCCCTCCGGTTTATCTGTGGAAGGGTGGAAGGCCGGGCACTACGGTCGGATGCCGGAGGCGTTAGCCGGTGGGTGGCGCCGGCGTAAGGCCGTGACGGCGCATGACCTCCGCCATCTTCGCTAGGTCGGGTGGGCCCCCAGGATTCAATGCCAGGACATCGTGGATCTCCCGGAAGTAGTCCGGAGTCATGACGCCGGGGCTGGCCACGGCAAGGAACTTGGCGTCTTTGGTCCCGTTGTTGTCGAATCCGTGGACCGCGCCGCGAGGTATGCAGACGGCTTCGCCAGGGCGAATGTCGAGAGTCCGACCGTCAACCCCCCAAGTCGCGATGCCCTCGAGCCCGTAGATCGTCTCCTCGAAGGCGTCGTGGCTGTGCGGCACCGGCATCTTGCTGTCAGCCGGAACGAAGCACTCGAAGACGCTCGCGCTTCCGTTGGAGTCGGCCGCCTCAACGAGGAAGCGCACGCTGAGAGCACCCACCTGAATCACTTCTGTAGACGCTGAAGTCATCCTGTCACCAGTCCAATGGTTCGAAGGCATCGCCTTCAGTCTCGCACGAGCGATCACGCCGCCACCCACAGCGGCGGCATAGCTAGTTCAATCGAAACGGGGCTGAACACTTGGTGGCCCGGGCTCTCAGGAGGCTCTTCAGCAGGGGCTTCTCGAGTGGAGCTAGCCGGACTCGAACCGGCGACCTCCTGGGTGCGATCCAGGCGCTCTTCCAGCTGAGCTATAGCCCCGAGTCGGGCGCGCTGCGCGGCACTTCGCACCTGCGCCGCCCGCAAGGATACGCGCTCGACCCTCCCCCACGTAGGGACTCGGACCCGGGCGCCGAACACCGTGGCACGAAAATGGCCCGTGACCGCATCCCAAAGCGCTTAGGCTTAGGCTGCCGCTTGGGCGGAGACCATGGGCATCCTTGACGAAGCAATCCGGGAGCACCTCGAGCTGAAGCGCCAGCACGGCGCGGCCGACCCCGAGCTGAAGAAGCTCGAGGACGAGGCCCTCGGCCCGCCGGGAGGAGCCGGCGAGATCGTGGAGCCGCCCGAGATGTCGGACGCCGAGGCCGAGGCGCCGACCGACTACGTCGGCTCGCCGGCCGTGGCTCCGCCGACAGAGGAGGAAGCCGCCGCGTCGGAGGCTCCGGAGGCGGATGCCGCCGCCGCGGAACCGGCGCCGCCGCCTCCGGCCGCGCCTGACCTGCGCCCACCGGAAATGCGCCCCGAGGAGCCGCCGCCGAGCGCCGAGGAGCCGGAGGAAGCTGAGGCGGCGCCGGCCGAGGAGGCCTCCGAGCCCGAGCCGCCTCCCGCTGAGGAGGAGCATCCGGCGATGGAGATGGAGGTCCCCGAGCCCCCCGCCGCGGACGCCCCCGAGCCCTCCGCCGAGCCTCCCGAGCCGCCTCCGGTCGAGGCGGGCGGCGTCTCCGCCGAGCTGCGCGCGGAGCGCGAGGAGATCGCGCAGCACCCGACCGAGCATTACGACGTCGAGGGCGAGATCGCCGAGGGCGAGAAGGAGGCCGCCGGGTTCTTCAACGAGCAGTCGCTCTCCGACGAGCTCGACCAGGCGCTTGACTCTCCTGACGCGCCGCCCGCCGAGGAGCCGGTCCCGGCGGAGGCGACCGACGAGGTCGAGGTCGAGGTGGTCGAGGAGCCCGAGCCTCCCGAAGAGGCCGAGGTGGTCGAGGCCGAGCCCGCAGAGGTCGTCGAGATCGACGCCGAGGTCGTCGAGGAGGAGGAGGTCGATCTCCCCGAGGAGCCCGAGGTCGTCGAGGAGGAAGTCGCGTCCGAGGAGGAGGCGAGCAGGGCCGGGGAGAGCGAGGAAGACGTCCTCGAGGAGACTCCGGACTTCCTCCAGGACTCTCCCGAGCACGACCGCCTCTGGTTCGAGCAGAAGCCGCCCAAGGACTTCGACTTCGACGACTGAGGCACAGGAAAGCCCCGCTCTCGCGGGGCTCCCTGTTGGCGTTCTTGCCTTCCCTGGCAAGAGAAGGGCTTTCGGATCCGGTACTGGACCGGTATGTGGGGAGGGCATCGGCAGCCGCCGCGCCGGCTTTAGCTCAGGGCCACTACTAGAACGAACGTCCAGTTTCAGGCAGAAGAATGACCGCGGCTACGACACGTAGCCGCGCATCTTCGAGGCGGTGACCACGCGGTCGAGGCCGACCAGGAAGGCCGCCTCGCGCAGGGAGATCCCCTCTTCCTTGGCCTTGGTCGAGACCTCGCGGTAGGCGCGCCGCATGATCGTCCCCAGCTTGTCGTTGACCTCGCGCTCCTCCCAGCGGAAGTGCTGGAGGTTCTGAACCCACTCGAAGTAGGAGACGACGACGCCGCCGGCGTTGGCCATCACGTCGGGGATCACGTAGATGCCCTTGTCGTGGAGGATCTTGTCCGCGGCCGGGGTGGTCGGGCTGTTGGCGCCCTCGATCATCACTCTGCACTGGACCCGGTCGGCGTTGCCCTCGTGGATCATCCCGCCGAGCGCCGCCGGGATCAGCACGTCGCAGTCGGTCGCGATCAGGTCGTCGGGGTCGATCGGGTCGGCCGCCTCGAACTCGGCCAGCTTCCCGCCCTGGGCGAGGAAGTGGACCAGCTCGTCGGGGTCGATGCCCGCCTCGGAGTGGATCGCGCCGAAGGCGTCCGAGACGGCGACCATGCGGCAGCCGAGCTGCTGCATGATCCGCGCCGCCCACGAGCCGACGTTGCCGAAACCCTGCACCGCGAAGGTTGTCTCCGACGGGCTGAGGCCGAGCTGGGGGGCGGCCTCGCGGAACATGTAGACGCAGCCGCGGCCGGTCGCCGCCTCCCGGCCCAGCGACCCCTCCAGCTCGATCGGCTTGCCGGTGCAGATCGCCGGGGTGTGGCCGTGGAGCTTCCCGTACTCGTCCATGAACCAGGCCATCGTCTGCGCATTGGTGTTGACGTCGGGGGCGGGGATGTCGCGGGTCGGCCCCAGCACCTTGTCGATCTTGTCCATGAAGGAGCGAGCGATCTGCTGCAGCTCGGCCGCCTCGAGATCGTGCGCGGGGCAGTTGACGCCGCCCTTGGCGCCCCCGAAGGGCACCCCGGCGACCGCCGTCTTCCAGGTCATCAGCGAGGCCAGGGCGCGGACCTCGTCGATGTCGACCTCCTGGTGGAAGCGGACGCCGCCCTTGTAGGGCCCGCGGGCGCCGTTGTGCTGGATCCGGTAGCCGGAGTAGGTGTGGACCCTGCCGTCGGACTGCTTCACCGGGATCTGCACGCTGACCTCGCGGTAGGGGCTCCAGAAGACCTCGCGCAGGTCGTCGCGCAACCCGGTGCGCTCGGCGGCGATGTCGAAGTAGTGGCGGACGATCTCCAGGTTGGAGACCTCGGCTCGCATGCTCGGCTGCGGTGTGGGGGCGGCGCCGTCAACCGACCCGGTCGCTTCCTTCCCCTCCTCGACCGCTGCGGCGCTTCCCGTCTCGGCTGCCATCGCCTCTCCTGTCCCGTGGTCGGGGCCAGTCTCTCACACGCACGGCCCCCGGCGGGGGGATTCCGCTGCGCGGGCCGCTTGGCGTCAGTTCCCGCGGGCGCGCCTAGACTCTGATGCGTGGGGCCATAGCTCAGTTGGCAGAGCGCGTGCTTTGCAAGCACGAGGTCGCCGGTTCGATCCCGGCTGGCTCCATCACCTCCGGCGTCGAGTGGACGAAAACGCCACTATGGGACCTGAAATGGACCTGAAATCGTTCACTCGACCGCGACCCGACGCCTTCGAGGGGGTGCGCTCGACTGCTCAGCCCGCCCGTTCGGCCCGGAAGCCCGCCCGCAGCAGCCGCGGCACCTGGCCCAGAGGGTCGGGCGAGTCGAGCAGAACGACGCCGAGTTGGCGGCCACCGAGCCGCCGGGTGATCACGTAGCAGCGCCCCGCGGCGTCGGTGAGCCCGGTCTTGATCCCGGTGAAGCCCGCTTCCTGCATCGAGATGAACGGGTTGATGTTGAAGAGGTCCAGCACCCCGCCCTCGATCGGGAAGGGGAGGCGGGCGCGACGGGTGGCGACGATCCGGCGCACCCTCCGATTGGCGAGGTCGAGCCGCGCCAGGGTCGCGAGGTCGAGCGGGCAGGAGTAGTTGCCGCGGTCGATGATCCCGCTCGGGCTGGTGAAGTGCGAGCAGCCGAGGCCGAGCGCGCGGGCGCGCCGATTCATCCTGGCGACGAAGCGCCGCTGCGTCCGGGCGTCGTGCTGGGCGAGGGCGATCGCGGCGTCGTTGCCGGAGACGAGCATCAGCCCGTAGAGGAGCGCTCCGAGCCGGACCCGCTTGCCGAGCGGCAGCACCCCGACCCCCGAACCCTCGTAGTTGATCGCCTCGCGGGTGATCCGGACGAGCTCACCCGGCCGGTGGCGCTCGGCGATCAGCAGCGCGGTCAGCATCTTGGTGAGGCTGGCGATCGGCAGCTCGCGGCGGGGGTGAAGCTGCCACAGCACCCGGCCGCTGCGCACGTCGAACAGCAGGCCGGCCGCCGGCTCCCGCTTCAGCCTGATCCGCACCGCGGTCGGCGGATCGGCCGGGTCGACGGTGAAGCGGTTGCGCAGCGGCTTCGGCGGTCCGTTGACCGTCGGCCCGCCGGTCGAGCCTGCGCCGCCGCGGCCGCGGCCGGCGGATCTATGCGCGCGCCGGCACCTGGCCTGCGTGCGCCGCCGGCGCCGCCTCCTCGTCGCTCCTCTTGACGATCACCACGCTGGAGGCGATCAGCGCGACGATCACCAGCGAGCCGACGATGAAGCGCGAGACCACGGCGCCGTCAGGCCGCCACCGCGGGAGAGGAGGGCGGGGGCGTCCCGGCGCCGATGTCCGGCCGGCGCAGCGCGAACAGCTTCACGGTCGCCAGCCCGAAGAGGAAGCCGCCGACGTGGGCGAAGTAGGCGACCCCGCCGCCGAACTCGGGCGAGGCGACCTGGCCCACCGCGGGCAGGAACTGGAGCACGAACCAGACCCCGAGCATCACCCAGGCGGGGATCTCGACCAGGGTGACGAAGAACAGCAGGAAGATCAGGGTGAGGATCCGCGCCCGGGGTAGGAGCACCAGGTAGGCCCCGAGGACCCCGGCGACGGCGCCGCTGGCCCCGATCGTCGGCACCGTCGAGCCGGGGTCGAGCAGGGATTGCGAGTAGACGGCCGCCAGCCCGGCGAGCAGGTAGAAGAGGAGGAAGCGCCCCCGGCCCATCGCGTCCTCGATGTTGTTGCCGAAGATCCAGAGGAAGAGCATGTTGAAGAGGATGTGGAGGAAGCCCCCGTGCATGAACATCGAGGTGAAGGCGGTGACGAGCCAGGGGGCCTGGTCGAGCTGCTCGAACGGCTGCCCGCTCACCCTCGCCTGGTCATAGGCGGCGGTCCCCTTGCAGACCAGGTCCGCCTGGGGACCGGATGAGCCCTCGGTGACGCCGGCAGCGCAGTCGCTCGCCCGGGTGCAGCAGCCGGTAGGGGATCGCCCCGTAGTCGATCGTGCGCTCGTCCCGCTGGTTGAGCCCCAGCCGCTCCAGGGTCGGGCTCGAGTAATGGTCGGTCGGGGCGCTGACCTGCCAGACGTAGACGCCGATGTTGACGAGGATCAGCACGATCGTGACGATCGGCAGCCGCAGCGTCCGGACGTTGTCCTTGAGCGGGATCGGCAAGGAGCGGCCGAGCCTACACTTGGCCGATGGCGAGACGACCGACCGCCGATCCATGGCGCGACACCGACGTGATCGACGAGCGCGCGCCGCGCACCAACCAGGCCGTGGTGGGGCTGACCGCCCTGCTCGGCGCCGCTTTCGGTTGGCCGCTGCTCTGGGCGCTGATGGCGGTTCAGCTCGCGATCGGACTCACCCTGGGGCGGCGCTTCTGCCTCACCTGCCTCGCCTACTTCAAGCTGATCCAGCCCCGCTTCGGCGAGGGACCGCTGGAGGACTCGCGCCCGCCCCGGCTCGCCAACCTGATGGGGTCAGCCTTTCTCGCCGCCGCCGCCGTCCTCTGGCTTTCGGTAGGCGCGGAGACCGCGGCGATCGCGATCGCCCTGCTGGTCGCGGCGCTCGCCCTGCTCGCCGCGGTCACAGGCTTCTGCACCGGCTGCGAGATCTACCGCCTCAGCGCCCGCCTGCGCGGCATCTCACCCCGCCACCACGACCGCCTCGACCCCTCCGACCTCGGCGCCCGCGCCGGCGGGAGCGGCTTCGTCCTCTTCACCCACCCGCTCTGCTCGGACTGCGGCGAGTGGGAGCGGCGCCTGCGGGCCGAGAGCGAGGAGCTGGTCAAGCTCGACGTCCGCGAGCGCCCCGACCTGGCTCGCAAGTACGGGATCTCGGTCGTCCCGGCGGTCTTCTCCGTGGACGCCGACGGGACCGTGCTGGAGCGGCTCGCCCCCTGACGATCGCTAGCCGGCCAGGGCCGCCCGCTCGGGCATCTGCTCGTCGGCGTGGTAGCTGGAGCGGACCAGCGGGCCGGCGGCGACCGACTCGAAGCCGAGGTCGTATGCGGCGCGCTCAAGCGCCTCGAACTCCTCGGGGTGCCAGTAGCGCGCCACCGGCAGGTGGTTGGGTGTGGGGCGCAGGTACTGGCCGACGGTCAGCACCTGGACGCGGTGCTCGCGGAGGATCGCGAAGGCCTCGACCATCTCATCGAACTCCTCGCCCAATCCGACCATCAGCCCGGACTTGGTGACGATGCCCTCGCCGCCCATCTCCTTGGCCATCCTCAGGACCCGCGCCGAGCGCGGCGAACCGTGAGCCCCGCCGCGCCTTCGGGTAGAGCCGCGGCACGGTCTCGACGTTGTGGTTGAAGACGTCGGGGCGCTCGTTGATCACCTTGGCCAGCGGCATCTCCTGGCCGCGGAAGTCGGGGGTCAGCACCTCGACCCGGCAGCCGGGGGCCATCATCCGCACCGAGCGGATCACCCCGACGAATGCGCCGGCGCCGTAGTCGGGCAGGTCGTCGCGATCGACCGAGGTGATCACGGCGTGGCGCAACCCCATCCTCTTCACCTGGTTGGCGACCCGCAGCGGCTCCAGGGGATCGTCGAAGGTCGGCCTGCCGGTCTGCACGTTGCAGAAGCCGCAGCGGCGGGTGCAGACGTCGCCGAGGATCATGAAGGTGGCCGTCCCGCGCTCCCAGCACTCGCCGACGTTGGGGCAGTTGGCCTCCTCGCAGACCGTGTGCAGGCCCTCGCCGTGGATCGTCGCCTTCAACCGCCGGTAGGTGGGGCCGCCGGGGGCGGGGACCTTCAGCCAGGGCGGCTTGCGGCTGCGGATCGCGACCGCGCCCTCCTCCTCGACCGCGGCACCGCCGGGGTTGGCCCGGGAGCGGGTCACGTGGAGGCGGTCGCTGTTGGCGTGCTCGGCCATCTGTGCCTACGGTAGCGCCCCGGCCGGGCTTGGCCGCGGCCCGCACAGCCGGAGGAGCCGCTCGCGCGAGAAGCGTTGGGGAGTCCGGCCCAACTCGGCCGCGAAGCGCCCGGCGAGCGAGGCCGAGAGCGCGGCGAGGTCCTGCTCGGAGCCCAGCTCGCGGCTCACCGAGGTCATCCGGCACTCGTCGATCCCGCAGGGGACGACCCACTCGAATGGCTGCAGGTCGTTGTTGACGTTGACCGCCAGCCCGTGGGTGGTGACGCCGCGACTGACGTGGATCCCGATCGAGCCGATCTTCCGCAAACCACTGCGCGACACCTTCCCAGCTCCGCTTCCGGGGGTGTCGCGGTTGCTGGCAACCCACACACCCGTCAGCCCCTCGACCGTCGTCGCCTCGATCCCCCACTCGGCCAGGGTCGCCACCATCACCCGCTCCAGGGCGCGGACGAAGGCGTGGACGTTGTAGCTCGGCGACCCTGCCGCCCCCGGACGCGAAGCTGAGGAGGCGGCAGGCTGCAGTTCGATTATGGGGTAGGCGACCAGCTGGCCCGGGCCGTGGTACGTGACTCGCCCGCCGCGGTCGGTGTCGCGGACCTCGATCCCCTGCGCCTCATACCAGGGGACTCCCATCGGCAGCTCGGCCTCCTCGCTGCGCCGCCCCCGCGTGTAGACGGGCGGGTGCTCGAGCAGCAGCAGCGTGTCCGCAACCTCGCCGCGCTGCCTGGCGGTGGCGATCCGGTCCTGCACCTCGCGCGCCTCCTCGTAGGGGACGAGGCCCCACTCGACCACCCAGAGCGGCTCGCTCATCGGCGCCTCCGGCGCCTCCGGCCGCGCCGGGGGAGCCCCGCTCCGACCCGCCCGACCTCGCCCCTCAGCCCGACGCAGCCGACGCAGCCGACGCAGCCCACGCATTCGACGCAGTCCACGCAGGCGACGCAGGCGACGCAGCGCGCGCAGCGAACGCAGGCGAGGGTGAGGGCGCTGCCCGCCACGGCGACCCCGACCGCGGTCGCCGCCGAGCCGGCCACGGCGACGCTTGCGATCGTCGCCGCGCTGCCTGCCACCGCCACGCTGAGGGCCGTGCCGGCGCTGCCGGCCACCGCGGCGCTGTCGGTGGTCGCGGCGCTGCCGGCTACCCAGACGCTTCGCCGCGTCGCGATGCTGCCCGCGACCCAGGTGCTCTCACGCGTCTCGCTGCTGCCGGCGATCGCCGCGTTGCCGTTGGTCGCCGCCGCCTCGGCGATGTCCTGCTCAGAGGGCAAGGGAGACGGGCTCCTCCAGCAACGCCCGGATCCGCGCCAGGAACTCGGCACCGTCGGCGCCGTAGAGGATGCGGTGATCGCAGGCCAGGGTCACGGCCATCAGCTGCGCGGTGGTGATCTCGCCCCCGCGGACGACGGGCGTCTCGGTGATCGCTCCGACAGCGAGGATCCCCGCCTGCGGCGTGTTGATCACGGCGGCGAAGTTCTCGATCCCGAACATGCCGAGGTTGGAGACGGTGAAGGTGCCCCCGGAGAGCTCGGGTGGAGTGATCTGTCCGTCGCGCACGCGCGCCGCCAGGGCCCGCGTCTCGGAGGCGATCTGGCGCAGGCCCTTGGTGTCGGCGTCGAAGACGGTCGGCACCACCAGGGCGTCCTGCCCCGCCACGGCGACCCCGACGTTGACCCGCGAGTAGAGCTCGAAGCGCCCGTCGCGGTAGGCGCCGTTGGCGCGGGGGAACTCGCGCAGCGCCAGGGCGGCGGCCTTGACGACCATGTCGTTGAAGGAGGGCACCACCCCGCCCTCGCCGGCGGCTGCCTTGATCGCTCCCCGCGCCTCTACGCAGCGGCTCATGTCGATCGAGGCCTGCAGGTAGAAGTGCGGCGCGATCGCCTTCGACTCCGCCATCCGGCGCGCCACCGTCGCCTGCAGCTTGGTCGGCTCCTCGTAGCCGACCTGACCCTTCGCTGTCTCGACGTCTGCCTGGGCGGCCGGAGAGGGCGGCGCCGGGGTTGCCGCGAGGGAAGACGGCGCTTTCCGAGCGGCTTCTCCGGCGCCGCCCCCCGCCACCGCCTGCTCCACGTCGGCCTTGACGATCCGCCCGCCCGGCCCGGAACCCTGAAGCGCGGCCAGGTCGAGGCCCCGCTCGGCGGCGATCCGGCGGGCGATCGGCGAGGCCTTGACCCGCCCATCGGTAGACACCTGTGCTCCATCGCCAGCTGGAGGGGCTGAAGGAGCTGTCCCGGGCTGCGGGGCGGCCGGAGCAGTCGCGTGTTGAGGAACGGCCCGGGCCGGGGCCGGGGCCTCTCCGGAGGAAGACTGTGCTTTCGGAGGAGTGGTCCCGGTCCCGGCCCCAGAGTCACCCTCCCCAACCGGTGCTTCGCCCGGCACTCCCACACGCGCGATCACCTCGCCGATCGGCAAGGTGTCGCCCTCCCCGGCGACCACCTCGATCAGGGTCCCGGCGGCATCGGACTCATAGACCATGTTCGCCTTGTCGGTCTCGATCTCGACCAGCTCCTCGCCGACCGCGACCTCCTCGCCGACGGACTTGATCCAGCGCAGGATCGTCCCCTCCTCCATCGAGTCCGAGAGGCGCGGCATGACGATGTCCACGCTCATCTGGTGCCCTCCAGAGTCGCCAGGGCCGCCTTGACGACGTGCTCCTCGTGGGGGATCGCCGCCTGCTCGAGGCGCTTCGAGTAGGGCATCGGCACGTCGGCGCCGGTGATCCGCTGCACCGGGGCGTCGAGGTGGTCGAAGGCCTGCTCGGTGATCAGCGACGCCAGGTTGGCGCCGACCCCTCCGTGTGGCCAGCCCTCCTCGACGATCACCGCCCTGTTGGTCTTCCGCACCGAGTCGAGGATCGTGTCGAGGTCGAGCGGGCGCAGGGTCCGGGGGTCGATCACCTCCGCCTCGATTCCGTGCTCGCTGGAGAGCTGCTTGGCGGCGCGCTCGGCGACCAGCGCCATCTTGAGGATCCCGACCACGGTCACGTCGGAGCCCTCGCGGCGGACCGCAGCCTCGCCGAACCGCAGCAGCCCGTCGCCGTCCTCGGCGACCTCCCCGCGGGAGCCGTAGAGGGTCTCGTGCTCGATGAAGACGACCGGGTTGTCGTCGCGGATCGCCGCCTTCAGCAGCGCCTTGCCGTCTGAGGGGGTCGAGGGGCAGGCGACCAGCAGGCCCGGAACCTGGAGGAACATCGCCTCGAAGCTGTGCGAGTGGGTGGGGCCGAGCTGATGCCCGCCGCCCCCCGGCATCCGGATCACCAGCGGGACCCGGACCTGGCCGTTGAACATGTAGGGGATCGAGGCGGCGTGGTTGATGATCATGTCGAAGGCGAGCAGCGAGAAGTTGACCGTCATCAGCTCGACCACCGGGCGCAGCCCGCCCATCGCAGCCCCGACCCCCATGCCGACGATCGAGTTCTCGGAGATCGGGGTGTCGCGCACACGGCGCTCCCCGAACTCCTCCAGCAGCCCCTCGGTCACCTTGAAGGCGCCCTGGAAGACGCCGACGTCCTCGCCCATCACGAACACCGACTCGTCGCGGCGCATCTCCTCGGCCATCGCGTCGCGCAGCGCCTCCCGCATGCGGACGGAGCTCACCGGTACGTCTCCTCCTCGAACTCGACGTCGCTGGCCTCGGCGGCGACCTCGGGCTCGACCCCGATCGCGATGTCCCCTTCGGTGGCCGGATTGGGTCGCGGCGCGACCGGCTGCCCGGCGTGGGCCGCTCCCGCCTCCGCAAGCTCCTTGGCGCTCTCGGATGCCTCCGCCTCGCGCTCGCCCCGGTGCGGCTCGGGGGTGCGCTCGTCCACCGCGTACCAGCCCATCGTGTCGCTGACCACGTAGAGGTTGTCGTAGAGGGACTCGAGCGGCGGCTCGGGGGAGTTGTCGGCGAACTCGACCGCCGCCATCACCGTCTCCTCGGCCCGGGCCCGGATCTCCTCGACGTCGGAGGCCTCGAGCAAGTCCTCGGCGATGCACTGGCCCGCGAAGGACTCGATCGGGTCACGGCTTCGCCACTCCTCGACCTCCTTCTTCTCGCGGTAGATCTCGGGGTCGGCGGCGGAGTGACCGCGGAAGCGGTAGGTGAAGGCCTCGACCAGGGTCGGGCGGCGCTCCTCGCGGGCGATCCGGATGTGCTCGGCGACCGCCTCGCGGACCGCCAGCACGTCCATGCCGTCGATCCGCTTCCCGGGGACGCCGTAACCCTCGGCCTTCTTGGAGAGGTCGGTCTGGGCGGAGTGGCGCTCCACCGAGGTTCCCATCCCGTAGAGGTTGTTCTCGACCAGGAAGACGACCGGAAGACTCCAAAGCGCCGCCAGGTTCATCGTCTCGCCGAAGTTGCCGGCGTTCGAGGCACCGTCGCCGAACATGCAGACGGTGACCGCGTCGCTGCCGCGGTAGTCGGCGGCGAGCCCGAGGCCGGCGGCGAGGGGGAGGTTGCCGCCGACGATTCCGTAGCCGCCCATGAAGCGGTTCTCGAGGTCGAAGATGTGCATCGAGCCGCCGCGGCCGCCGCTTGTCCCGTCGACCCGGCCGAACAGCTCTGC
Source organism: uncultured Actinomycetes bacterium (assembly GCA_963725315.1). Taxonomy (GTDB): domain Bacteria; phylum Actinomycetota; class Thermoleophilia; order Solirubrobacterales; family 70-9; genus JBBRHQ01. The sequence continues at coordinate 23,820 of CAVRYA010000004.1, forward strand.
CATCACGTTGTTGGGATGGGTGCCGCGGGCGATCGCGTGCCCGTGGGTGCGGTAGGTCCCGATCAGGTAGTCCTCGTCGCGCATCACCGAGGTGGTGCCGACGATCGTCGCCTCCTCGCCGATCGCCAGGTGCAGGAACCCCCCTGCCTTGGCTTTCTGGTACTGCCTCCCAGCCTCCTCCTCGAAGCGCCGGATCAGAGCCATCTGCTCGAGCAGCTCATAGCAGGTGGCCGCTTCTGGGAGGTCGTGCTTCGTGCTGTTCTGATCGGCCAAGACTCTCCCGGCCACCTTATCTCAGGCGCTCTGCGCGACCGCCTCGATTCCGGCCTCGAGGCGGTCGTCTCCCCAGTAGACCTCTCCGCCCGCCAGCAGGCTCGGCACCCCGCGGACCCCGCGGTCCCCGGCCGTCTCGGTGGCGCTCCGAAGCGCCTCCTTGACGGCAGCGGTTCCGGCCGCCTTCAGCACCGCCTTGGGATGAAGCTCGCAGGCGGCGGCGGCGATCACCACCCCGTCGGCCTCGCTCAGGTCGAGGCCGGCGGCGAAAGCCTGGCGGAAGGCGGCCAGGGCGAAGGAGACCGTGCGGCCGGTCTGCTTGGCGAAGGTCGCTGCCCGCATCGCCAGCAGCATGTTCCCAGGCCAGGGATCCGGCCAGCGGATCGGTGGCAGCCCGTAGGCGGAGGCCCGCCGCTCCACCTCGGCGATGCCCTCGTCCCGCCCCGGCCCGTTCGCCCAGGAGTCGCGGCCAAAGCGCCGGAAGAGGCCGCCGAGGAGGATCGGCCGCCACTCGGGCTGCTCCAGCCCCGCTTCGGAGAAAAGCCCGCTGACCCGCTCGGCGGCGAGGTAGGCGTAGGGCGACCCGAGGTCGAAGTAGAAGACCGGGCGCTCAGGCGTGGGTTGCCCAGCCATCCACCGCCCGCGCCGCGTCGAGCACCGCCTCGGAGATCGTCGGGTGGGGGTGGATGATCCGCGCCAGCTCCTGGTACCCGCCCTCCAGCGCCATCACCGCGACCAACTCGGCGATCATGTCGCAGGCGCGGTTGCCGACCACGTGGGCGCCGACGATCTCCCCGTAGCGCGAATCGACGACCAGCTTGACGATCCCGTCACGATCGTCGTAGACGGTGGCGGCGCCGACCCCGCCGAGCTTCATCCGGCCGACCTTGATCTCGAGCCCGGCCTCCTTTGCCGCGGCCTCGGTCAGCCCGACGCTGGCGACCTGGGGGTGGCAGAAGGTGGCTCCGGCGACAAGATCGACGTCGACCGGGTGGGTCGGCGCTCCGGCGGCGTGCTCGACCGCGACCACCCCTTCCTCCATCGCCTTGTGGGCGAGCGCCGGGCCGCGGACCAGGTCGCCGATCGCGTAGACCTTGGCGTTGCTCGTCTTCTGGAACTCATCGATCCTGATCCTGCCGTTCTCCTCGGTCTCGACCCCCGCCTCGGCCAGCCCCAGGCCCTCGACGTCGGGGGCGCGGCCGCCGGCGATGCAGAGGTAGTCGACCTCGGCCGACTGATCGCCGTAGGTGAACTTGACCGACTTCTTCCCGGCCTCGACGTTCTCCACCGGGGTGCCGGTGGAGACGGTGATGTTCTGCTTCTTGAATGCCCGCTCGACCACCCGGACGATGTCGGAGTCCTCGGCCGGGAGGATCTGCGGCAGCATCTCGATCAGCAGCACCTCGGTCCCGTAGCGCCCGTAGGCCGAGGCGATCTCCGAACCCGAGGCGCCGGCTCCGACGACGGCGATCTTCGCCGGCTGCTCGGGCAGCGACCAGGCACCCCAGGTGTCGACAACGCGCTCGGAGAACTCGACCCCGGGGATCGGCAGTGCCACCGAGCCGGTGGCGAGGACGACGCTGCCGGCCGCGTACGTCTTGCCGTTGGCCTCGACGTTCCCATCCGCGGTCAGCGATCCCTGGCCGGCGATCATCTCGACCTTGTTCTTGTCCCAGAGCATCTTCACTCCGCCCGCGAGCGACTCGGAGACCTTGCTGCGCCGCTCGCCGAGGGCCGCCCAATCGAGTGAGGCCCCCTCGACCACCAGGCCCAGCTCGGCGCTGTTCCGCGCTTGATCGAGGAGCTCGGCGGTGTGCAGCATCGTCTTGGCCGGGATGCAGGCGTAGTTGAGGCAGCGCCCGCCCGGCTTGTCGCGCTCGACCACCGCGGTCTTGCGCCCGAGCTGGGCGGAGCGGATAGCCGCGACGTAACCGCCCGGCCCGCCGCCGATCACGATCACGTCGAAAGAGTCGGCCACGGCGCGAGCCTATCGGACCCCGGATCGGTCGCCATCCGGTTCAGCGCTGGCCGGGGCGCTCGGGCATCTGGATCCGCGCCAGCGCCTTGACCATGAAGAAGAAGAGGGTGCCGCCGCCGACGATCAGCACCGTCGTGCCGACGAGCTGCAGCCAGGTGTTGGCGTTGACGATCCCGGCGACCGCGGCGAGCAGGAAGAGCACCAGGAGCATCTGGAAGCCGAGCACCGCCCAGTAGCGGGCCTTCCACATCCCCCAGGCCATCGCGGTCAAGATCACAGCGAACAGCGCCAGCGGCGCCGCGTTCGGCTGCTTGCCGTTGACGGTCGCGTCGCTCAGCAGGGCGACGACGGAAGAGGCCCAGAAGATGGCGGCGATCAACGCCGCGAAGCAGGCGCCGACCGTGACGACGGGCGGCCGCTCGCCCCGCTCGAGCGGCCGCAGCGCTTCGCGTGTCGCGCGGTTTCGCTCCTCGGCCTTGGCGTAGCCGCGCTCCATCGGGCTCGGTGCGGCCTCGCCCCCGTTCGCCGCTCCGGAGGCGCGTCGCTTGCGCTTGCGGCGCTGCGCGCGCTTGCGCTCGCGGTCAGCCACCGGGCGCGATCTCCCGCCCGGCGAAGGCGCTGCGCAGGGCTCCGGCCACGCCGCTCGGGTCCTCGGCGTCGCGGATCGCCCGCACCACGCAGAGCCTCGAGGCCCCGGCCTCGATCACCGCGGGCGCCCTGGAGGGGTCGATCCCCCCGACCGCGTAGAACGGAAAGCGGGAGTGCTCGGCGGCGTGGCGGATCAACTCGAGGCCGACCGCGGGGCGGCCCTCCTTGGTCGGCGTCTCCCAGACCGGCCCGACGCTTATGTAGTCAACCCCCTCAGCGTCGGCGATCTGCTGCTCGGAGTGGGTCGAGAGGCCGATGATCGCATCGGGGCCGAGGAACTCGCGCGCCTCGGCGACGGCGACGTCTTCCTGGCCGACGTGGACCCCGTCGGCGTTGCAGGCGCGGGCGAGGCTGGGGTCGTCGTTGACGGTGAACAGGGCGCTGTAGGTGTCGCAGAGCCGCCGGAAGGTCTGCCCGGCGATCTCGAGGGTGCGGCGGGTCGCGTCCTTGTCGCGCAGCTGGACGATGTCGACACCTCCGGTCAGGGCTGCGCGCAGCAGGGGCTCGGGGTCCTCGCCCCTGGGAGCGGCCTCGCAGACGAAGTAGAGGCGCGCGGTGCGCAGGCGCTCGCGCCGCAGCGGTCCGGCGGCCTCGGGGCCCGCCAGGCTCACGGGATCGGTCGCGTCGGAGGAATCGGCATCGACCCGATTATGGCCCTCGCGGGTGGAATCGAGCCCCGTGCGGGTAGCATCGTCTCTGACGGGAGCCCGCCAGCCACGGGCTGAGAGGGCGGCTATGGCGCCGCCGACCGTAAGAACCTGATCCGGGTAATGCCGGCGCAGGGAATCCCGTGGCGCGGCTCCGAAGGAGCGAGGTGCACGCAACCAAGAGCAAGCAGAGCTACGACGCGGTGATCGCCGGTGCTGGGGTGATCGGCCTCGCCTGCGCCTGGCGGGCCGCGCGCGATGGCGCCAGGGTGGCGCTGATCGACCGCGGCCGCCCGGCCGCGGCCGCGACCCGGGTCGCGGCCGGGATGCTCGCTCCGGTCGGAGAGCTCGACTTCGGCGAAGACCGGCTGCTGGAGATGACGATGGCGGCCGCCGAGCTCTATCCGGAGTTCGTTGCAAAGTTGGAACGCGCTACGGGACTCGAGGTCGGCTACTCGGGTTGCGGCGCCCTGCACGTCGCGCTCGACCGCGACGAGGCCGCGGCGCTCCAGCGGGTTCGGGAGTTGCAGAGATCGCTCGGATTCGAGAACGAGTGGCTCTCCCCGCGCCAGTGCCGCCGGCTCGAGCCCGGCCTCGACCCCTCGCTTCATGGAGGCATCCATGTCACCGGGGACGCGGTGGTCGATCCGCGGGCGCTGGCCGAGGCCCTGCTGGCGGCGGCGCTGGCCGAGGGAGTCGAGCTGGTCGCCGGACGGGAGATCGAGCGGGCGCTGATCTCCGGCGGCAGGATCGAGGGTGTGGTGAGCGGGCGCGGCGAGCTGCGGGCCGGGGCGGTGGTGCTGGCGACCGGGGCCTGGTCGGGCCAGGCGCCGTGGCTGCCGCCGCATGCGCGACCGCCGGTGCGCCCCGTCAAGGGCCAGGCGCTGGAGCTGGGCGGCCCGGGGGAGCCGATCTGTGAGCGGATCGTCGCCTCCGAGCGGGTCTACCTGGTGCCCCGCGGCGACGGCCGGCTGATCGTCGGGGCGACGATGGAGGAGCAGGGATTCGACATCAGGGTCACCGCGGGCGGCGTCCACGAGCTGCTGCGCGAGGCCCACCGGCTGCTTCCCGAGGTCGCCGAGCTGGAGCTGAGGGACGCGGCCGCGGGCCTGCGCCCCGGCACCCCCGACAACCTGCCGATCGTCGGCCCCGGGGAGCTGGAAGGGCTGATCCTCGCCACGGGGCACCACCGCAACGGGGTCCTGCTTGCCCCCTGGACGGCCGAGCGGGTGGCGCGCCTGCTGGCAGGGGCCCGGGTGGCGGCGTGAGGGTCGAGCTGAACGGCGAGCCGCTGGACCTGCCCGAGGGCGCCGGCGTCGAGGACGCGGTCCGCGCAAGCGGTGCCGGGGAGGGCGCCCGCGGCGTCGCCGTCGCCCTCGACGGCGAGGTCGTCCCCCGCGCCGCCTGGGCTTCGACCCGGCTGGCGCCGGGGCAGAGCGTCGAGGTGCTGGCGGCAATCCAGGGCGGGGCGGGGGAGGCCCCGGAGGAGGTCGCGGGGGCGGCCGGCGTCGAGGCGCCGGCTACCGGGTGGGCAATCGCGGGGCGTGACCTGCGCTCGCGGTTGATCGTCGGCACCGGCGGCTTCCGCTCACTCGAGCAGATGGAGCGGGCGCTGGAGGAGTCCGGGACGGAGATCGTCACCGTCGCAATGCGGCGGGTGGACCCGCTGGCGCAGGGTTCGGTGATCGAGGTGCTCGACCGCCTCGGGCTCTTCGCGCTGCCCAACACCGCCGGCTGCTTCACCGCCCGCGATGCCGTTCGCACGGCCCGCCTGGCGCGCGAGGCTCTCGAGACCGACTGGGTGAAGCTCGAGGTGATCGGCGACGACCGCACCCTGCTGCCGGACGCAGTCGAGCTTCTCGAAGCCGCGGAGACCCTGGTCGGCGAGGGCTTCACTGTCCTTCCCTACACCAACGACGACCCGGTCCTCGCCCGCCGCCTTGAGCAGGCCGGGTGCGCGGCGGTGATGCCGCTGGGCTCGCCGATCGGCTCGGGCGCCGGCATCCGCAACCCCTACAACGTCTCGATCATCGTCGAGCACGCCGAGGTCCCGGTGATCCTCGACGCCGGAATCGGCACCGCCTCGGACGCGGCGCTGGCGATGGAGCTGGGGTGCGAAGGGGTGCTGCTGGCCAGCTCGGTCTCGCGGGCCGCCGAGCCGGTGCGGATGGCCTCGGCGATGCGGAGGGCAGTGGAGGCCGGGTACGAGGCGCGCCGCGCCGGGCGGATCCCGCGCCGCCTCCACGCCGAGGCGTCGACTCCCGAGCAGGGCATGCCCGAGCTCTCATAGACTGAGGGCGTGGCGGAAGGAAGGGGGGAGGGCGAGCAACGGAGCGGGCTGACCCGGCGCGGGCTGATCGGCGGAGCCGCGGCCGGCGCGGCGGGCTACGCCGCCGGCTCGGTGCCGGGAGCGGCGGCGGCGGGGCGACGCAAGCGGGTCGATGTGGTCGTGGTCGGAGCCGGGCTGGCCGGGCTGAGCGCGGCCCGCCGGCTTCGCGCCAAGGGCCGCTCGGTCGCCGTGCTCGAGGCCCGTAATCGGGTCGGCGGCCGCACTCTGAACTTCGACCTGGGCGGCGGCGAGGTGGTCGAGATCGGTGGCCAGTGGGTGGGGCCGACGCAGGACCGGGTGCTGGCGCTGATCAAGCAGCTCGGGCTGAAGACCTTTCCCACCTACAACACCGGCAACAACATCTATTACCGCTCCGACGCGGTGCCCAAGCTGAAGGAATACACCGGCGCGATCCCGCCGGCCGACACCCCCAGCCTGGTCGAGCTGGCGGTGTTTCTGAACAAGCTCAACACGATGGCCCAGGAGGTGCCGCTGGACAAGCCATGGAAGGCGGCCAAGGCGGAGGAGTGGGACGGGCAGACCTTCGAGACCTTCAAGCTGGCGAACACCACCCTCGACGAGGCGCGCGACCTGATCGACCTCTCGATCGCCGCGGTGTTCGCGGCCGAGTCGCGCGACCTCTCTCTGCTTCACGTCCTCTTCTACATCCGCTCGGGAGGGAGCTTCGACAACCTGATCAACGTCGCCGGGGGCGCCCAGGAGTCGCGGGTGGTGGGCGGCTCACAGAAGATCTCGCTGCGGCTCGCCAGGGACCTCGGCCGCAGCGTCGTCCTCGGCGCCCCGGTGGTGCGAATCGACCGCGTGCGGGGGGGCGTGGAGGTGCAGACGCCGAAGGGGACCTGGCGGGCAAAGCGGGTGATCGTCACCGTTCCCCCCACCCTGGCGGGGCAGATCCACTACCAGCCGGAGTTGCCGGCTCTTCGCTCCCAGCTCACCCAGCGCGTGCCGATGGGCTCGGTGATCAAGTGCCTCGCGGTCTACAAGCGCCCCTTCTGGCGCGAGATCAACCAGACGGGCCAGGCGACCAGCGACGTCGGCGCCACCCGCGTGACCTTCGACAACACGCCGCCCTCGGGCAGCCCCGGCATCCTGCTCGGGTTCATCGAGGGCCAGCAGGCGCGGATCTGGGGCGCCCGTTCGAGGAAGGCGCGCCGCGACGCGGTGATCGCCGACTTCACCCGCTACTTCGGACCCGACGCCGCGGAGCCGAGCCGCTACGTCGAGAAGAGCTGGGCGGAGGAGCGCTGGAGCGGCGGCTGCTACGTCGGCTACATGGCGCCCGGCGTCCTGCTCGATTACGGCGAGGCCCTGCGCCGCCCGGTCGGCCGGATCCATTGGGCCGGCACCGAGACGGCGACCCTCTGGACGGGCTACATGGACGGCGCGATCCAGTCGGGGTACCGGGCGGCGGCGGAGGTGCTCGAGGCGCTCTGAAGCGTCTCAGGCGGGCCTGCCAGAATTCGGCGGCCCCTCTAAGTCAACTGGTTAGACAGCGAGCCTTTTAAGCTCGAAGACGGAGTTCGAGTCTCCGGGGGGGCATTCCGTCTGATCTCGCCATCCGGCGGCCGTCTCAACGGTGCACGAGGACGTGGGTGCGGCCGGCGAGGCAGAAGTGCTTGTGGCTGCGGGTCTTCGGCTTGATCCGCCTCTGCTTGGCCTCGGCGCCGATCGTGCCGGCAGGGGGCGTGCCGCCCGGGAAGGAGAAGTTCCCCTGCGAATCGGAGGTGCCGGTGGCCAGGACCTGATCCTGGCGGTCAGTGATCACGATCTTGCGGTTCGGCCTGCAGGCGGCCTTGGGTGAGAGGACCTTGCCGCTGTAGGTCCCGAAGCCCCCCGGGCCGGGCGTGAACCTGGCCGTCATCGTGGTGACGAAGTACTTCGTGTGTGCGGCGGCGATCCCGGCCATGCACGCAACGACGATGGCCAGCGCCACCAGGCCGAGCTTGAAGTTCCTCATCGTTCCCCCTCCGGTCTCCCCGCCTTCCGGACCGGACGAAGATAGTCCCGCGCACACGCAGGCGCAAGACCACTATTCGGGTGATCCCGCCCGGCGCTAGTGGCGGAAGTGGCGGTGCTTGGTGAAGACCATCGCCGTCCCGGCCGCGTCGCAGGCCTCGATCACCTCGCGGTCGCGCTTCGAGCCGCCGGGCTGGATCACCGCCCTGGAGCCGGCCCCGATCGCCGCCTCGGGGCCGTCGGCGAAGGGGAAGAAGGCGTCGGAGGCGACCGCGGAGCCTCCAAGCAGGGCATCCGCATCGCCCCCCCGCGCCTCGCGGCACTTCTCGACCGCGAGGCGGACCGAGTCGACCCGGCTCATCTGGCCGGCGCCGATTCCCAGGGTGGCGCCGTCCTTGGCGATCACGATCGCGTTCGAGCGCACCTGGCGGACCACCGTCCAAGCGAAGAGCATGTCGCGCCACTGCCCCTCGTCGGGCTGGGTCTCGGTCACCACCTCCATCAGCTCGCGCGGCTCGGGATCGCCGTCGCGGTCCTGGATCAGCAATCCGCCCCGGACCCGCTTGAGGTCGCGCTCGCGCGGATCGGCGAGCAGACGCTCCTCGTCGCGCAGGATGCGGATCGCCTCCTTGCTCTGCAGCACGTCGAGCGCCTCCTCCTCGTATCCGGGGGCGATCAGGACCTCGACGAAGTTGTCGTTCAGCGTCTTCGCCAACCCCGCCTCGACCGGGCGGTTGAGTGCGATCACCCCGCCGAAGGCGGACATCGGGTCGCAGGCCAGCGCCTTCTCGTACGCCTCCTGCCCGTCCTCGCCGATCGCCACCCCGCAGGGGTTGTTGTGCTTGACGATCACGCAGGCCGGGTCGGCGAAGTCGGCGGCCAGCCGCCGGGCCGAGTCGAGGTCGAGGACGTTGTTGAAGGAGAGCGCTCGGCCGTGCAGCTTCGAGACCCGCGAGAGCACGTGGCTGCCGGCGCCGACCTCGGCATACAGCGCCCCGCGCTGGTGGGGGTTCTCCCCGTAGGAGAGGTCGAGCACCTTCTCGTAGGCGACCGCCAGGTGCTCGGGGAAGTCCTCGTAGTGGGCCGAGAACCAGGCGCTGATCGCGGCGTCGTAGCGGGCGGTCTGGGCGAACGCCTCGTTCGCGAGCCAGTGGCGGGTGGACTCCGAGATCTCCCCGCCGGACTCCTCCAGCTCGGCGAGGACGGCGTCGTAGGACTCCGGCTTGACCACGACCGCGACGCCGGCGTGATTCTTGGCCGCCGCGCGGATCATCGTCGGCCCGCCGATGTCGATGTTCTCGATCGCCACCCTGGGGTCGACCTGGTTGCGGGCGACGGTCTGCTCGAACGGGTAGAGGTTGACGCAGACGAGGTCGATCGGCTCGATCCCCTCGCGCTCCAGGGTCTCGCGGTGAGCGGGGTCGTCGCGGCGGGCCAGCAGCGCCGCGTGCAGCCGCGGGTGGAGCGTCTTCACCCGGCCGTCGAGGATCTCCTCCTGGCCGGTGAACTCGGAGACGTCGGTGACCTCCACTCCGGCCTCGCGCAGCGCCCCGGCAGTGCCGCCGGTGGAGAGGATCTCCACCCCGAGCGCCGCCAGGCCCTTCGCGAACTCGGCCACCCCCGTCTTGTCGGAGACCGAGACAAGCGCCCGGCGCACCCTGATCGAGCCGTCGCTGACGGCCTCCGTCTGCGTCTGTGCGGGGGCATCACTCATCGATAAGGACCACTCGTGGGTTTCGCTCGTCGATCCTAACCCTGCCCTCGGCGATCATGCGGATCGCCCGCGGCAGAAGCGAGTGCTCGGTGCGGTGGATCTCCTCCTCGAGCCGCGCCCGGTCGTCACCCGGCGGTATCGGGACCGGCTGCTGGAGGACGATCGGCCCCGAGTCGACGCCCTCGTCGACGAAGTGGACCGTCACCCCGGTCACCTTGACGCCATGCGCGAGCGCCTGCCCGACCGCGTCGAGTCCGGGGAAGGAGGGCAGGAGCGCCGGGTGGACGTTGATCACCCGGCCCGCGAAGCGCTCCAGGAACCCGGGGGTGAGGAGCTGCATGTAGCCGGCGAGGACGACGAGGTCGGGCCCAAGCGCGGCGAGCCAATCGGCCATCGCCGCGTCGCGCCCGGCGCGGTCGGGGTGCGAGTCGCGGGGGAAGGCCTCCGCCGGCAGGCCCGCCTCCCGGGCGCGGTCAAGCGCCATCGCCCCGGGCTTGTCGGAGGCCACCCCCGCCACCTCGATCGGCCCCGAGCCGTGCAGCTGGTCGAGGATCGCCTGCAGGTTGGTGCCGGCGCCGGAGGCGAGGACACAGAGCCGAAAGGCCTCGCTCACGGGATGGGGACCAGCCGCCGCTAACGCCCGGCGGCGGTGACCGCGAGCCGCTCGAGCGTGAACTTCCCGTCGGCGTCGTCGGGATCGTCGCCGAGCGGGTAGAAGCCGGAGAAGCAGGCGTCGCAGTGGACCCCCGAGGGGGAGCCCACCGCCTCGTAGACCCCCTCGAGCGAGAGGTAGGCGAGCGAGTCGGCGCCGATCTCGGTGCCGACCTGCTCGACCGAGCGCTCGTGGGCGACGAAGTCCTCGCGCGAGGGCATGTCGACGCCGTAGTGGCAGGGGTGGCGGATCGGCGGCGCCGAGATCCGCAGGTGGACCTCCTTGGCTCCGGCGTCGCGCAGCATCTCGACGATCTGGCGGGTGGTGTTGCCGCGCACGATCGAGTCGTCGACCACGACCACCCGCTTGCCCGTGACGATCTCCGGCAAGGGGTTGAACTTCATCCTCACGCCGCGCTTCCGCAGCTCCTGCCCCGGCTGGATGAAGGTGCGGGCCACGTAGCGGTTCTTGATCAGGCCGTCGTCGCGCGGCAGCCCGGAGGCGCGGGCGTAGCCGACCGCGGCCGGGTTCCCCGAATCCGGGACCGAGATCACCAGGTCGGCGTCCGCCGGCGCCTCGCGCCAGAGGATCTCTCCCATTCGCCCGCGGACCTGCTGCAGGACCTTGCCCTCGAGCCGGCTGTCGGGGCGGGAGAAGTAGATGTGCTCGAAGATGCAGATCGCGGTCCGCTCGGACTCGACAACCTGGCGGGTCTCGATCCCCCGCTCGCTCAACGAGACCATCTCGCCGGGGCGGACCTCACGCAGCAGCTTGCCGCCGATGATGTCGAAGGCGCAGCTCTCGGAGGCGACCACGTAGCGGTCCCCGAGCTGGCCCAGGGAGAGCGGCCGCACCCCGAAGGGGTCGCGGAAGGCGACGATCGCGTGCTTGGTCATCACCACGGTCGAGTAGGCCCCCCGCAGCTTCGGCATCACGTCGGCGACCGCGTCCTCGATGAAGCGCCCGTAGTTGGAGGAGATCATCGCCGCCATGATCTCCGAGTCCGAGGTGCCGCGGAAGTCGAGCCCCTTGCGCCGAAGCCCGTTGAACAGCTCGACGGCGTTGGTCAGGTTGCCGTTGTGCGCGAGGGCCAGCTCACGGCCGTCGTCGCGCCAGACCGGCTGCGCGTTCTCCCAGGAGCCGCCCCCGGTGGTCGAGTAGCGGACGTGGCCGATCGCCATGTCCCCCTCCAGTGCCCGCAGCTTCTCCTCGTCGAAGACCTGCGAGACAAGGCCGGCGTCGCGCATCGTGGTGATGTGCCCGCCTTCGCAGGTGGCGATCCCGGCCGACTCCTGACCCCGGTGCTGAAGCGCGTAGAGGCCGAAGTAGGCCAGCCGCGAGACGTCGTGTCCGGGCGCGTACACGCCGAAGACGCCGCACTCATCGCGCGGGCCCTCGCGGTCATCGAATGGAGGCCGCTCGGTCAAGTCTTTCGAGGCGATCTGCCCTGGAAAGTGGTGGGGAGGCGCAGGCGGTTGCCTGCCACGGCAGGTTAGCAGCGGCCCAGGAGCCAGCCGGCAAACGGCCGTCGCGGTCGAGTGGACGAAAACGTGCCCATATCTCTCGGAATCGTCCACTCGACGCCCGCCTCCGGGAACGCGCCGGGGACCCCTAGCGATCGGGCTCGGCGAGCGCCGCCAGCGAGTCCCAGGCCGAGCGCGCCTCGGCCAGTGCCACCGAGACGGTCAGCTCGGCGGCCTCGACGCTGATCTCCTCGCCGCCGACCTCGCCGATCACGAAGACTTCGACCGTCCCGCCGCCGATCGCCTCCAGCGCGCTGCGCTCGCCGCTCAGCACGAATCCACCGGGCCCCTCGCCGAACAGGGCGCTTTCACCGGAGCTGCCGCGCGCCTCGATCAGCGGGTCGAGGTCCGACCCGGCAGCCGACCTCGCCGGCGATCGCGCACTCGGCGATCGCGCAGGCCAGGCCGCCGTCGCTGACGTCGTGGGCGGAGGCGACCGACCCTGCGCGAACCGCCTCGCGCACGGCGATGATCGCCGCCTCGACTGCGGCGATCTCCACCCCGGGCAGCCCGGCGTCCAGCTCACCGCGCAGCTTCGCCAGCTCCGAGCCGGCCAGCGAGGGGGCGAAGGGGCCGACCAGGGCGATCGCCGCGCCCGGCGAGCGGAACCCGATCCCCACCGCGGCGGCCGCCTCGGCGCTCGGCACCTCGCCGACCATCCCCACCACCGGGGTCGGGTAGATCGGGCCCTCGGGCCCCTCGTTGTAGAGAGAGACGTTGCCTCCGACCACGGGTACCCCGAGCGCCTCGCAGGCGTCGGCCAAGCCGCTCACCGAGCGCTCGAGCTGCCAGGCCGGTCCCGGCTTCTCGGGGTTTCCGAAGTTGAGGCAGTTGGTCAGCCCCAGCGGCTCGGCCCCGGCACAGGCGAGGTTCTGAGCGCACTCGAGCACCGTCTCGACCGTGCCCCGGTAGGGGTCGCAGGCGACCCGACGGCCGTTGCCGTCGATCGCGACCGCGATCGCCCTGCCCGCCTCCGGGACCTGAAGCACGGCCGCGTCGGCGGCGCCGGGGCGCCGCACCGTGCGCGAGCCGACGATCGAGTCGTACTGCTCGTAGGCCCAGCGCTTCGAGGCGATGTTGGGCGAGGCGAGCAGGGCGCGCAGCAGGCCGGCGGCGTCGAGGTCGTCGGCCGAGCGTCGCCCGGTTGCCGTAGATCCAGCCCTCCGGCTCGGCCGGGTCGAGGTCATAGAGCGGGCAGCCGTCGACCAGGGCGCTGACCGGGACGTCGCCGACCTCCTCGCCGTCGCGGAGCACCCGGAAGTGGCCGCTGTCGGTGACCTCGCCGATCGCGGCGCCGCCCACCTGCCACTTCTCGCAAAGCTCCAGCACGGCGCCGACGTCGCCGGGCTCGACCACCGCCAGCATCCGCTCCTGGGACTCGGAGACCATCACCTCGAAGGGCTCCATGCCGGGCTCGCGCAGCGGCACCCGGGCGACGTCGATCTCGATCCCGACCCCACCGGCGGAGGCCATCTCGCCCGCCGAGGAGGTCAGCCCGGCGGCGCCGAGGTCCTGGAGGGAGACCAGCAGCCCTTCGACCGAGCAGCTCCAGGCAGCACTCGAGCAGCTTCGACTCCTCGAAGGGGTCGCCGATCTGCACGCTGGGGCGCTTCGAGTCGTCCTCGGAGTCGAGCTCGGCCGAGGCCAGCACCGAGGCGCCGCCGATCCCGTCGCGCCCGGTCGAGGCACCGAAGATGACGACCGCGTTGCCGATTCCCGCGGCGGCCGCCCTGACCATCTCCGAGCGGCGCGCGAGGCCGACGCACATTGCGTTGACCAGGCAGCTCTGCTCGTAGGCGGCCTCGAAGTAGATCTCGCCGCCGACGGTCGGCACGCCGATCGAGTTGCCGTAGTGGGCGATCCCGCGGACCGCGCCGTCGAGCAGGTAGCGGGAGCGCTCCGAGTCGAGCTCGCCGAAGCGCAGCGAGTCGAGCACCGCGATCGGCCGAGCCCCGAGGGCGAAGACGTCGCGGAGGATCCCGCCGACCCCGGTCGCCGCCCCCTGGAACGGCTCGACCGCGCTCGGGTGGTTGTGGGACTCGACCTTGAAGGCGACCGCGTGGCCGGCGCCGATGTCGACCGCGCCGGCGTTCTCGCCCGGCCCCATCACCACCCGCTCGCCCTCGGTGGGCAGGCGCCGCAGCAGCTTGCGCGAGTGCTTGTAGGCGCAGTGCTCGGACCAGAGCAGCGAGAACATCGCCAGCTCGACCCCGTTGGGCTCGCGCCCGATCAGCTCGCAGATGCGGCTGAACTCCGGATCGGTGAGCCCCAGCTCGCGGTGAGCCGCCGGCCTCTCCCCCCGCTCGGCCACCGCGCTCACGCCGGCACCCCGGCGATGCTCTCGAACAGCCGCAGGCCGTCGGTGGAGCCGGTCAGCGGCGTCGACCGCGTGCTCGGGGTGGGGCATCAGGCCGAGCACGTTGCCCGCCTCGTTGGTGACGCCCGGCTATCTCGTTGCTCGAGCCGTTGGGGTTCTGACCCGGCGCGTAGCGGAAGGCGACCTGCCCGCGAGCTTCGATCTCATCGAGGGTCGGGCGCGGCGCGAAGAAGCGCCCGCTCTCGTGCTTGACCGGGATCGAGAGGCGCTCGCCCGGCCGATCCCGGCCAGCGAGCGGCGAGTCGTTCTCGGCAGCGACCAGCTCGACCTGGCGGCAGACGAAGCGGATGCCCTCGTTGGTCGAGCAGCGCCCCGGGCAGCAGGCCGCTCTCGCAGAGCACCTGGAAGCCGTTGCAGATGCCGAGCACCGGCCCGCCCTCGGCGGCGAACCGGGCCACCGCCTCCATCGCCGGCGAGAACCGCGCCAGGGCCCCGGCGCGCAGGTAGTCGCCGTAGGAGAAGCCGCCCGGCACGACGATCGCGTCGACGTCGCCGAGCTCGCGCTCCTCGTGCCAGATCATCCGCGCCTCACCCGCCAGCGAGCAGGCGTGCAGGGCGTCGCGCTCGTCACAGGACCCGGGGAACTGAAGCACTCCCCAGATCACAGCCGCTCGATCTCGTAGTCCTCGATCAGGGGGTTGGCGAGGAGCTTCTCGCAGAGCTCGTCGAGGCGGTCGGCGCTCTCGGCCTCGAGCTCGACCATCCGACCCGACCCGGACGTGCTCGACGCCGTCGAACCCGAGCGCCGGCAGGGCCCGCTCGACCGCCTTGCCCTGCGGGTCGAGGATGCCCTCCTTGGGCCGGATCAGCACCCGGGCCCTCAGAAGCTGCGCCCCGTGATCCGCTCGTAGGCCTCGACGTACTTGGCGCGGGTCTGCTCGACCACGTCGGCCGGCAGCTCCGGCGCCGGCGGCGAGTGGTCCCAGCCCGCCTCGTCGGCCCAGTCGCGGACGTACTGCTTGTCGAAGGAGGGCTGCGAGCGGCCCGGCTCGTAGCGGTCGGCGGGCCAGAAGCGCGAGGAGTCCGGGGTCAGCACCTCGTCGGCGAGGACGACCTCGGCCCCGGCGTGGCGGCCGAACTCGAACTTGGTGTCGGCGAGGATGATCCCGCGCTCGGCGGCGTGCTCGGCGGCGTGGCTGTAGAGGTCGATCGAGACCCGCCGCAGCTCCGCCATCAGGGCGCGGTCGCCGACGATCTCCGCCGCCCGCTCGAAGTCGATGTTCTCGTCGTGCTCGCCGACATCGGCCTTGGTCGCCGGGGTGAAGATCGGCACCGGCAGGCGGTCGGACTCGCGCAGGCCGTCCGGCAGGGGGATGCCGCAGACCTCGCCGCTCTGCTGGTACTCCTTCCAGCCCGAGCCCGAGAGGTAGCCGCGGACCACGCACTCGACCGGGTACATCTCCAGCTTGCGGACCCGGATCGCCCGCTCCGAGACCTCCTCGGGCACGTCCTCGGAGATGAAGTGGTTGGGGACGATCTCGCCGGTCGTCTCGAACCAGAAGATCGACATCTGGGTCAGGACCTCGCCCTTTTCGGGGATCGCGGTCGGCATCACCACGTCGTAGATCGAGATCCGGTCCGAGGCGACCATCAGCAGGTCGCCATCGACCTCGTAGATCTCGCGGACCTTGCCGGAGGAGTGCAGCTTGAGGTCGGCGATCGCGCTGGTCATGGCTCGCCGCCGATGCTAGCTGTCCGCGAAGCGGATCGGCCTCGCTCCGAAGGCGCCCGTCACCCCGGCCGCTGCCCCGGGCGCCGCTAGCCGGCCAGCGGATCGGGCTCGCCCAGCTCGCTGATCTGCGGCGCCTCGTAGGGCTTGCCGGGGATGCCGCCGATCGCGAGGATCCGGACCCCTGCTCACCGGTGGTGATCTTCCGGTTGGTGCCGGAGGCGACCCGCACGGCGGTCGAGGGATCGAGGGTCGTGCTCCTCGCCCTCGATGTCGATCTGCGCCGAGCCGCTCAGCGCCAGGTAGACCTCCTCCTGACCGTCCTCGGAGTGGTCGTGCTCGGGGTAGGCGTCGAAGTTCGGCGGCAGGTCGAAGATCGCCAGGCCGAAGGAGTCGACGCCCGAGCGAGGCCCGGGCGCGGAAGAACGCACCGCCGTAGATCGCCTCCATCTCGTCGATCCTCTTCGCCGTGTAGTCAGCCATCTGCTTCCCTCTCCTGGTCGTGGGTGCGGCGTCGCTCGCCGGCCTGCGACTCTATATCCGTGTCGCTTCCCCCAGGACCGACCGCTCCGCCGCTGCTGCAGACGATGCGCTGGTTCTGGCGGCCGATCGCCTTCATGGAGGACTGCCGCCGCCGCTACGGAGACTCCTTCAGCGTCACATTCGTCGGCTTCCGCACGCCGATGGTGATGATCTCCGACCCGGAGGCGATCCGGGCGCTCTACAGCGAGCGCGCCCACGGGCTGCCGCCCGGGCGGAGCATCGCGATCGAGCCGATCATGGGGCCGCGCTCGATCCTCCTGCTCGAGGGCGCCGAGCACCTGGCCCGGCGCAAGCTGATGCTGCCGCCCTTCCACGGCGAGCGCATGCGCTCCTACGAGCCGCTGGTCGAGGAGCTGGTCGAGGCCGAGATCGAGCGCTGGCCGCTCGGCACCGAGTTCCCGATCCACCCGCGGATGCAGGCGATCACCCTCGAGGTGATCCTGCGGGTCGTCTTCGGGGTCAGCGACCCGGGCCGGCTGCAGAAGCTGCGCTCGCTGCTCGGCAAGGTGCTCGCCGACGTCGCCGCGCCGTCGGCCCAGCTCAGCACCCTGATCACCCGCCGCGTCCCCGACCACGGGCCCTGGGCCCGCTTCCAGGCGCTGCTGCGGGAGATCGACGAGCCGCTCTACGCCGAGATCGCCGAGCGCCGCGCCGATCCGGACCTCGAGGAGCGCGAGGACATCCTCTCGGCGCTGGTCGCGGCGCGCTTCGAGGACGGCAGCGGCATGGAGGACTCCGAGCTGCGCGACCAGCTGATGACCCTGCTGCTCGCCGGGCACGAGACGACGGCGACGGCGCTGGCCTGGAGCTTCGACATGCTGCTGCGCCACCCGGCCCAGCTCGCGCAGGCTGCGCGAGGAGCTGGCCGACGGCGGCGAGGAGTACCTGCGGGCGACGATCAGCCGAGGCGCTCCGCCTGCGGCCGGTGGTGCCGCTGGCCGGCCGCCGCCTCGGCGCCGAGCTGAGCGCCGACGGGCTCGAGCTGCCGGCGGGCACCGACGTCACCCCGGCGATCTGGCTCACCCACACCCGCCCCGACGTCTACCCCGACCCGCTCGCCTTCCGCCCCGAGCGCTTCCTCGAGGACCCGCCCGACACCTACTCCTGGATCCCCTTCGGCGGCGGAGTGCGCCGCTGCCTCGGCGCCGCCTTCGCCGAGTTCGAGATGCGGATCGTCCTGCGGGCGGTGCTCGGCCGCTGCGAGCTGCGGGCCGCGAGCCCGCGGCCCGAGCGGGTCGGCCGACGCAACATCACCCTCTCGCCGCGCGGCGGCACCCGGGTCGTCCTCACCGCCCGCCGCCCGGCCCGCGAGCCGGTCGCCGCCTGACCAAGCCCGACGACGTCGGGACCCTTCAGCCGCGAAGCGGCTCCCGACGAATCAGTCGCGCAGCGTCTCGAGTCGGGAGAAGACCTCCGGCAGGTGGGTGAGGTAGGCGTTGTAGTCGAAGACCGCGTCGAGGTCGAGGCCGGGGGCGGCGGCGCCGATCAGGTCGCGGAAGGGGGTGCCGGTGTCGAAGGCCTCCTGGGCGGAGGCCTGGACCAGCCGGTAGGCGTCGTCGCGCCCCATGCCGGAGTTGACCAGGGCGCTGAGGGCGCGCTGGCTGAACAGCGCCCCCGAGGTCAGCTCGAGGATTCCCAGCATGCGGCCGGTGTTGACCCGCATCCCCTCGACCACCATCGTCGCCACGTACTGCATGTAGTCGAGCAGGATCGTCGCGTCGGGGATCACCACCCGCTCGGCGCCCGAGTGGGAGATGTCGCGCTCGTGCCAGAGCGCGACGTTCTCCAGCCCGGTCTGCGCGTAGCCGCGCAGCACCCGGGCGAGCCCGGTGACCCGCTCGCTGAGGATCGGGTTGCGCTTGTGGGGCATCGCCGAGGACCCCTTCTGGCCGGAGCCGAACGGCTCCTCGACCTCGCGCAGCTCGGTCCGCTGCAGGTTGCGGACCTCGGTCGCGAAGCGCTCCAGCCCGGCGCCGGCGAGCGCGATCGCGCTCAGCAGCTCGGCGTGGCGGTCGCGGGGGACGACCTGGGTCGAGACGTCCTCGCGGCGCAGGCCGAGCGAGTGCATCACCCTCTCCTCGACCGAGGGACCGAGCGAGGCGTAGGTCCCGACCGCCCCCGAGAGCTTGCCGACCGCGGCGCCCTCGACCGCGCGGCGCAGCCGCTTCAGGTTGCGGTCGGCCTCGAAGGCGAAGCCGGCGAGGCGCAGGCCGAAGGTGGTCGGCTCGGCGTGGACTCCGTGGGTGCGCCCGACGCAGAGGGTGTCGCGGTGCTCGAAGGCTCGCCGCACCAGCGCGTCGCGATAGGCCGTCGCCCCGCGCAGAAGGATGATCCCGGCCTGCTCGATCTGCAGGGCCAGCGCGGTGTCGAGGACGTCGGAGGAGGTGAGGCCGTAGTGGATCCAGCGCCCCTCGGGCCCGATCTGCGCCGCGACCACGTCGACGAAGGCGGCGACGTCGTGGTTGGTGACCCGCTCGCGCTCCTCGACCGCCTCGACCGTGAACGAGGCGCGCGAGCGGCACGCCTCGGCCGCCTCCGCGGGAACGATCCCCTCGGCGGCGAGCGCCTCGGTCGCCGCCAGCTCGACCGCCAGCCAGCAGTCCATCTTGCGATGCGGCGACCAGACCCCGCCGATCTCCTCTCGCGTATAGCGCGCAATCACGGGGTCAGCAGTTGATGATTCGAGCTGCGAGCACCCCGGCGTTCTTGGCGCCGTCGATCGCCACGCAGGCGACCGGGACGCCGGGGGGCATCTGCACCGCCGAGAGCAGCGCGTCGAGCCCGCCGAGGTTCTTGCCGGAGATCGGCACGCCGACCACCGGCAGGTCGCTGTGGGCGGCGGCGACCCCGGGAAGCGCCGCCGACATCCCCGCCCCGGCGATGATCACACGCAGGCCGCGCATGCGGGCGTTCGAGCAGTAGTCGCGGACCATGTCGGGATCGCGGTGGGCGCTCATCACCCTGACCTCGTAGCGGATCCCGGCGTCGTGCAGCGCCTCTCCGGCGGGCTGCATCTTCTGCTTGTCGTTCTTCGAGCCCATGATGATGCCGACCAGGGGCGCGTCCACCTCGATCTCCTCGAACGCCTCCTCCACCGCCGGCATGGTCAGCGGCTGAGGCGTCTCCTCGGTCTCCGGGATCTCGTTCAAGTCGTCCTCACGGGGTCAGGCCGGCGCGCTCCACGGCGCGCTCGGCGATGTCGTTTCTGAGCTGCATTCCGTCGAAGTGGATGCGGCCTGCCGCATCGTACGCGCGGCGGCGGGCCTCGCTCGGGGACGTCCCGAGCGCGGTCACGTTCAGCACCCTGCCACCGGCAGTGATGAGCCGCCCGTCCCGCTTCGGCGGTCCCCGCGTGGGTGACCTCGGCGATCGCCGCGGCGTCCTCGACCCCGGTGATCTCGTCCCCCTCCGAGGAGGACTCGGGATAGCCGTCGGAGGCCAGCACCAGGGTCACGGCCCAGTCGTCGTCGAAGACGGCCTCGGCGCCCTCCAGTCCCCCGGGCTCACGCGCCGCGGCGCACAGATCGACCAGATCCGAGCGCAGCCGCGGCAGCACCGCCTGCGTCTCGGGGTCCCCGAAGCGGGTGTTGAACTCGAGCACCTTCGTCCCGGCGGGCCCGATCATCAGCCCGGCGTAGAGCACGCCATGGAAGGGGCTTCCGCGGCGCTCCATCTCTTCGACCATCGGCCGATGCACGGCGTCGACGATCTCCTCCACCGCCGCCCGGTCGAACCCCGGGACCGGGGAGTAGCTGCCCATACCGCCGGTGTTGGGCCCGCGGTCGCCGTCGAAGATCCGCTTGTAGTCCTGCGCCGGAGCCAGCGGCAGCACGTTCTCCCCGTCGCAGAGGGCGAGCAGTGAGAGCTCCTCTCCCTCGAGGAACTCCTCCAGCACCACCGTGGTATCGCCGAACCGGCGCTCGGTGAAGAAGACGTCGATCGCCTCGCGCGCCTCGTGCTCTCCGGGGCAGATGATCACCCCCTTGCCCGCGGCCAGCCCGTCGGCCTTCAGCACCGCCGGATAGGAGGCGCAGGCGATCTGGCCGAGCGCCTCCTCGCGGTCCCGCAGCAGGGTGTGCGACGCGGTCGGCACCCCGGCCGCCGACATCACCTCCTTGGCGAAGGCCTTCGACCCCTCCAGCGCCGCCGCCTCCTCCGAGGGCCCGAAGGCGGGGACGCCGACGTTCTCGAGCGCGTCCACCACCCCCTCGACCAGGGGCGCCTCGGGACCGACGAGGACGAGGTCGACGGCGTTGGCGCGGGCCGCCTCGACGATCGCCCGGGCGTCCGTCGCCGAGGTCTGCGGCAGGCACTCGGCGTCGGCGGCGATTCCGGCGTTGCCGGGGGCGCAGAGCAGCTCGGGCGCGTGGACCGAGCGCGCCAATGCCCGCACGATCGCGTGCTCTCGCCCGCCCCCTCCGACGACGAGGATCCTCAATCTGTGCTCCGCTCCGCGCTAGAGCGCGGTCGCCAGCTCTTCCGCCGGCATCGCGGCCATCGTCTGGCTCGTCATCGTCCCTCGCGAGCCGAGCTCGACCGAGACCTTGGCCATCGTCTTGTCGTCGGGCGCCTCGACGATGGTGACGAAGTCATAGCGGCCCAGGGTCGCGTACTGGGCGATGACCTTGGCGCCGATCTGCTCGACCTCCTTGTTCACCTCGCCCACCCTGGCGGGGTTGTTCTTCAGCGTCTTCACGCCGTCGGCCGTCAGGTTGGTGAGCATCACGTAGGTGGGCATCGCGCTCCTCTCGATCGGGCTGGGGTTCCGGGTCCAGTTTCTTTCACGTTATGGGAGTGGGCGCAAGGCGGCGCCGCGGACCATCGGCCTGACGATCGGAAAGGCCTTCGGCAGCCGTCCGCTCTCGACCTCCTCGAGCTGCAGCGGGGAGGCCTCGATCAGCGCCACCGTGTCGCGGTTGGGGTGGCAGCCGTTCGCGAACAGCCCCCAGGGCCGCTCCAGCCGATCCTGCCAGCGGGCCCGCCGCGGATCGGTCGGAGCGGACGTGCTCGACGAACAGCATCCTGCCTCCCGGCCGCAGGATCCGGGCGGTCTCGGCGAGTGCCACGGCCGGGTCGGGGACGGTGCAGAGGACGAGGGTGAAGACGGCGGTGTCGAAGCAGGCGTCTTCGAATGGAAGTCGCTCGGCTGGAGCCTCGACGACCTCGGCCTCGGCACCCGAGGAGGCCAGGCGGCGGCGCAGCCTCACGGCCATGTGGGGGTCGGGCTCGACCAGGACCAGATCCTCGACCGCGTCCGGGAAGAGGTCGAGGTTGACGCCGGTCCCCGCCCCGAGGTCGATCGTCCGCCCCGACGCCGCCGAGAGCACCTCGCGCCTGACCTCCCTCAGGCCGGCTTCCTCGACCGCCTTCAGCCCCCGGTCATAGCAGGCGGCGAAGGCGCGGCCCCAGGTTGCGTCATAGACCCTTCCCACGGGTCCAGGTTAGTGCCGCTGCCGCCCGATCCGCTCGATCTCGGCCCGGCAGCCGCTGGACGCGGCGCAGCTCAGCCGTCGAAGCCGACGTGGACGTGATCGCAGTGGTCGGCCTGCGCCCAGGCCGGGCCCGGCCCGTCGAGGTCGTAGCAGTAGATCAGCTCGGTCGGGTGAGACGGCCCGGTGAGGTGGGCCAGCGTCTCGCCGAGCTGCCCGCAGGGGGCCTGGGGGGAGACGTCGGTGCAGGGCACGCCGTCGACCACGGCTATGTCCATCGCCCGGCCGTAGTAGTGGTTGGAGACGTAGCCGCTGGACGCATACATCGAGTGGTCCGAGCGCAGGGCGGAGATGGTGATCGTGTGCGTCTGGGTGATCGCCCCGATCAGGCCGACGATCCTCGGGTCGATCGCACCGGTGTCGAGGTCGCGCTTCTCGAGGTTGTTGGAGAGGGTCAGCTTGCT
The DNA here is from genome assembly GCA_963725315.1 of uncultured Actinomycetes bacterium. Taxonomy (GTDB): domain Bacteria; phylum Actinomycetota; class Thermoleophilia; order Solirubrobacterales; family 70-9; genus JBBRHQ01. The sequence goes on from CAVRYA010000004.1 coordinate 46,043, forward strand.
CCAGTCGATCGCGCTCGAGGTCACCTCGGGGAAGCGGATCTTCCAGGCGACGCTGCTCGCCTTGCAGCTCCCGGCCATCGCGTCGGCGTCGTCGAGCACCTCCTGCACGTACCACTCGGCCTGGTTGTGGGTGAAGATGCCGGCCCGCAGCCCGCCCCGAGCCCAGGCGATCCTGGCCAGGGTGGCGGCCGAGTCCGCGATGCTGGAGTGCTTGACCACGCCGTCGCCGTCGCCGTCCACCGAGTAGTGACTCCACTCGGTCGGGTCGAGCCCGAGCGGCCCGGAACGGCGCAGCTCTGCCTTGCTCATGCTGCGCCCGAAGCGGGACTCGAGCCTGGCGACCGCGGCCAGGGCCCAGACGCCGCGGCGCCCGAGGTCATAGCGACCCGCCGCCGCCTCGAAGGCGTTCAGGTAGTCGCTCGGGATCTTTCCGTCCCAGCCCTTGGCCGGCTTGCAGGAGAGGACCTGGACCTGCGGCTCCAGGGCGAAGGCGCTGCCGCCGAGCGAGCCGAAGCAGCCGGCGTTCGCCAGCACCTCGGAGACGTACCAGTCGGCGTGGTTGTAGGCGAAGATCGCTCCCGCGGTGTCCTCGGGCATCCCCGAGGCCCGCAGGTATGAGGCAGCGGCGAAGATCGCGTCCTCGGGGTCGTAGGGATCGCGGCGGCCGTCACCGTTGGCGTCGACCCCGTAGCCGGCCCAGGTCGAGGGCATGAACTGCATCCAGCCGATCGCCCCCGCCGAGGAGGTGACCTGGTTGAGCTGGCCGAAATTGGTCTCTATCTGGTTGATCGCAGCCAGCACGCTCGGCCCCTGCGGGCCCGAGCGAGTAGGTCTCGGCGGCCCGCTGGTAGATCGGCAGCAGGCCGGGAGGCGGGAGAGGTGGTGGTGCAGGAGCCGCTGGAGGCGCCGGGGAGCCCGTAGGAGGGAGTCGGGACCGAGAGCGGGAAGGGATTGGTGCCGGTGTCGCTGGCGCCGGTGCCGCCGCTCTCCTGCGGCCGGCTGCTGGTGTGCTGCTGGGCGCCGGCGTCGTGCTCGGGTGCCGATACCGCGCCGCCGCCGGAGCTCGGCTTCGGCTTCGGCTTGCGGGGCGGGGGAGGCGCGGCGATCGTCGCCCCAGGCTCCACCGGGCCGGGACCCACCGTGCCGCCGGGCGCGGTGGGGGTGGTGGGCACCGTGGAGGTCGCGGGGGCGAGGGAAGCCGCGGGGCCGGCAGGGGCTGTGGTCTCCGCCGGCGCGCTCTGCGCGACGAGAAGCACCAACCCCATGGCGGCCACCGCGAAGGCGGCGCGAATGCGTCCCATCAGCCCCTCACGTCGCTGACCAGCCACCTGTCTTGCACCTGCTGCAGCTCGAGTCGCAGCTCGCTGGTGGCGCCGACGCGCAGCAGCGAGACGCTGACCGAGACCGAGGCCCCCGGCGCGGACCGGGGACGACGTTCAGCACCCGGGCGCGGGGCACCTTGACCGAGGCCGGTTGGCGCGGCGGACGCTTGGCCAGCGATTTGGCCAGCGGCTCGGTGGCGGTCTTGCGGAACACCTTGCGGACCCGCGGGTTGCTCTTGCCGACCTCATAGGAGACGAAGGCGCCGGCGAAGCGGTGCGCGACCTTCAGGGCAGGTCGCACCTTCGCGGGCTTGGCCGCGCTCGCGGCATCGCCGCCGGCCGAGCCCGCCGCGCCTCCCTGCGAGGAGGGGTCTGCCGGCACCGCGTCCTTGGCGGCGGAGTCACCGGTCGGGGCTGCGTCGGCCTCCGGCCCGAAGCTCGGCGGCGCTCCCCTCAGCACGCGGGTGTCGGCGAGGTGCTCAGCGGGCTTCGGCGGGACCACCGCCGCGACCGGCGGAGGGGAGGGCACGGCGACCCGCGGCGGGGAAGCCGACTCGGTTGAGGATCCGTCGTGGGCGACGAAGGCGCCAGCGGTCCCGACCCCGGCGAGCAGCAGCAGCCCTGCGCCTGCCATCGCCAGCTTGCCGGCCCGCCCGCGGCGCTCGAAGCCGTCCTCGAGCGGCCAGGCGACGCGGCTGCGAAGGCCCCAGGCAGCGCTCTCCAGCGGCCACTTCGTCGCGGCGCCGGCGGCGCGGACGGCGTCGCCGCTCCTCCACAGGAGCTTCTCCTGAAACGCCCAGGCCGCTCGCCGCAGCGCCCCCGGGGAGCGCGGCGGGGACCCCGCCTCGTTCGCCACGGGGCTGCCGGTGCTCTGGTCCTGTGCTCGATTCTCCTCTGTCATCTCAGCGGTCTCCGGGCAGAGGATAGGCGTGAATAGCCGTCTCACCTAGCTTGTGTCGGAGCCTGCCCGCGCTCCCTTGAATATCGAAGATCCGTTGGACGCACGCAGCAACGCCCGCTGCTTGCATCCTGCCTCTCACATGTTGACGTAAACGTGTTGATTCCGTGAAGTTGCGCACCAAATCTTGACAGGAAAAGTCAGGAAACGTTTGGTGCCCTGGCGCCTCGTCGCGGCCGAACCCGGGTCGAGCAACCTGACCCTAACTCTCAACTTCAGCCTTAGATTGGGATTTCGAACGGGCAACCTGCGGCCGCTACGCCGCCGCCTGCTCGGCCGGGGCGCCGACCCTCTCGAAGACCAGCTCGCCGCCGACCGCATCGACCCGGACCGTGTCGCCCTCGCCGAAGTCCCCCTCGAGGATCAGCAGGGCCAGCTTGTCGACCAGCTGCTTCTGGACCACCCGCTTCAGCGGCCGGGCGCCGTAGGTCGGGTCGTAGCCGAGGTTGCCGAGCAGGGTGCGGGCGTCGTCGGTCAGCTCGATCTCGATCCCGCGCTCGCGCACCCGGCCGACCAGCTGGGCGACCTGCAGCTCGACGATCTCGCCGATGTCCTCCTTGGAGAGCCGGTGGAAGATCACGGTGTCGTCGATCCGGTTGAGGAACTCCGGCTTGAAGGTCGCCGCCAGCACCTCCTCGATCTGCTCGCGGATGCGCTCGTCCACGGACTCGCCGGCGATCCGGTCCGAGCCGACGTTCGAGGTCATGATCAGGACGGTGTTGGTGAAGCTCACGGTGCGGCCCTGGCCGTCGGTGAGCCGGCCGTCGTCCATCAGCTGCAGCAGGGTGTTGAAGACGTCGGGGTGGGCCTTCTCGATCTCGTCGAGCAGGACGACGGCGTAGGGGCGGCGGCGGACCGCCTCGGTGAGCTGGCCCCCCTCCTCGTAGCCGACGTAGCCGGGGGGCGCCCCGATCAGCCTCGCGACGGTGTGCTTCTCCATGTACTCGGACATGTCGAGCCGCACGATCGCCTGCTCGGAGTCGAACATGAACTCCGCCAGCGCCTTGGCCAGCTCGGTCTTGCCGACCCCGGTCGGGCCGAGGAAGAGGAAGCTGCCGATCGGGCGATCGGGGTCGGAGAGGCCGGCGCGCGAGCGCCGCAGCGCGTTGGAGACCGCCTCGACCGCCTCGTCCTGGCCGATCACCCGCTCGTGCAGGCGGGACTCCATGTGGATCAGCTTCTCGACCTCGCCCTCCATCAGGCGGGTCACCGGGATCCCGGTCCACTTGGAGACGACCTGGGCGACGTCCTCCTCGGTCACCTCCTCGGTCAGCATCGTGCCGCCCTCGGCGTGCAGCTCGGAGAGCCTCGCCTCGGCCTCGGCGACGGTCTTCTCCAGCTCCGGGATCTCCCCGTAGCGGAGCTTGGCGGCGCCCTCGAGGTCGGCGTCGCGCTCGGCGCGCTCGGCCTCGCGATGGGCCTCCTCGAGCCGGGCCTTGTTCTCCTTGATCGCCTCGATCGCTCCCTTCTCGTTCTGCCAGCGCGCCTTCATCTCGCCCGAGCGCTCGCGCAGCTCGGCGAGGTCGGCCTCGATCGACTCGCGCCGCGCGACGGAGGCATCGTCGCGCTCCTTCTTCAGCGCCTCGCGCTCGATCTCGAGTTGCTGGATGCGACGCTCGACCTCGTCGATCTCGGTCGGCATCGAGTCGATCTCGATCTTCAGCCGCGAGGCCGACTCGTCGATCAGGTCGATCGCCTTGTCGGGCAGGAAGCGGTCGGCGATGTAGCGCTCCGAGAGGGTGGCGGCGGCGACGATCGCCGAGTCGGCGATGCGGACCCCGTGGTGGATCTCGTAGCGCTCCTTCAGCCCGCGCAGGATCGCGATCGTGTCGGCGACGTCCGGCTCGCCGACCAATACCGGCTGGAAGCGGCGCTCCAGGGCCGCGTCCTTTTCGATGTGCTTGCGGTACTCGTCGAGCGTCGTCGCCCCGACCGCCCGCAGCTCGCCCCGGGCCAGCATCGGCTTCAGCAGGTTGGCGGCGTCGACCGCGCCCTCGGCGGCGCCGGCGCCGACGATCGTGTGCAGCTCGTCGAGGAAGAGGACGATCTGCCCCTCGGCGTCCTGGACCTCGCTGAGCACCGCCTTCAGCCGCTCCTCGAACTCACCGCGGTACTTCGAGCCGGCCAGCAGCGCCCCGATGTCGAGCGCGATCACGCGCCGGTCGCGGAGGCTCTCCGGGACGTCGCCGGAGACGATCCGCTGCGCCAGGCCCTCGACGATCGCGGTCTTGCCGACACCGGGATCGCCGATCAGCACGGGGTTGTTCTTGGTCCGGCGTGAGAGCACCTGGATGACGCGGCGGATTTCCTCGTCGCGGCCGATCACCGGATCGAGCTTGCCCTTCTCGGCTTCCGCGGTCAGGTCGCGGCCGAACTTCTCCAGCGCCTGCATCGTCTCCTCGGGATTGGGCGAGGTGACCCGGTGCGGGCCCCGGACCTCGGAGATCGCCGTCATCAGCGAGTCGCGGTCAGGGAGGATCTCCGCCACGCCCGAGGAGCTGTCGGTCAGCGCCAGCAGGATGTGCTCGGTCGAGATGTACTCGTCGCCGAGGGCGGCCATCTCCTTCTCGGCCCGCTGCAGCGTCTTGACCAGCGCGCCCGAAGGGCGGCACCTCCGGCTCGACCTCGCCGCTCAGCTTCGGCAGCGCCTGGACCGCCTCGGCGGCGCGGCCGAGGATGTGGTGACGTCGGCGCCAAGCTTCTGCAGCACCGGCGCCGACCATCCCGTCCTCCTGGCTGATCAGCGCCACCAGCAGGTGCGCCGGGGCGACCTCGGTGTTGCGGTTCTCCGCGGCGGTGCGCTGGGCGGAGGCGACGGCCTCCTGCGACTTCAGCGTGAAGCGATCGGGTTGCATCTGCGCCCCTTCCTAGCGGCCCTCGCCGAGCCTGTTGAGTGCCCAGGTGCCGGCCACTGCGGCGGCGGCACCCGAGGCGGCGCCCACGGTCCCCGCGTGCCCCAGCTGCTCGCCCCTGGCTGCGGCGCCGCCGAGCGTCAGGGCGTCGCCGGCGTCCGCGGCGATCCCCGCGAGGCAGGCGCCGCGGAGCGCCGCGCGGTCGTCGCGGGCGGCGAGGGCGAGGGCGCCGAGGGCGATGTCGCGCCCACCGGCCAGCTTCGCCAGGGCCCGGCCCGAGGCGTCGGTCCGCGGAAAGCCGAGGACGCGGAGGGCGGCCCGCGGCGCCAGCAGCACGCCGGCGCCGATCGCGATCCGCCCGGCCGCGATCGCCAGGGCGACCGCCCGGGCCGGCGGGTCGGGTCCTTTCCGGCGCCCGATCATCTGCTCTTGCCGTCCTTCCGCGGCCGTTCGATCGGGATCCGCACCCCACCGCTCTCGGGTGCGGGCATGCCCTCGTAGGCGCCGTAGGGGACGATCTCGGTCTTCAGCGTCGGGTGGCCGCTCGGTCTCCTCCGCTGACCCGCCGCTCCAGCTCCTTCGGCGCGCGCCCTGACGCGCTCCAGCTCGGCCCGCATCTCCTCGACCCGCTTCTCCATCTCGAGCACCGTCTCGACCCCGGCCAGGTTGAGCCCTTCCTGCGAGGTCATCTGCTGGATGCGGCGCAGCCGCTCGACGTCGCTCTGGGAGTAGAGCCGGGTGTTCTTCGGCGAGCGCTGCGGGGCGATCAGACCCCGCGCCTCGTACATCCGCAGCGTCTGCGGGTGCATGTCGGCCAGCTCGGCGGCGACCGAGATCATGAACACCCCGCGCTCGGAGTCGATCGACGTCTCGATCGTCCGCCGCACCCGACGGCCACCGGCGCGCCTCGCCGGCCGCTCACGACTCATCCTTGCCGGTGGAGCGCGTCGCCGCCCGCAGCAGCCTCTCCCTCGGGTCGCGCCCGTTGAACGCCTGCTCGAGCGCCTCGAGGGCCTGCTCCTGCTCGGGGCTGAGGTCCTCCGGGATCTCGATCTCGAGCCGGTAGCGGATGTCCTGGCGGCCCCGCCCGCCGGTGCGCGGAGGGCCCCTCGCCGCGCAGCCGCTGGATCGTCCCGTGCTGGGTCCCGGCCGGGAACGCGGATCCGCTTGGTGCCGTTCAGGGTCGGCACCTCGACCGTGCCGCCGCCGATCGCCTCGGCGATCGTGATCGGCACCACCACCTCGAGGTTGCCGTCGTCGAGCCGCTTGAAGACTGGCGAGGGCGTCACCCGGGTGGTCACGTAGAGATCGCCGGCCGGGCCGCCGCGCGGGCCCGGCCTCGCCGCGGCCGGCGAGCCGGATCCGGGTGCCGTCCTTGACCCCGGCCGGGATGTTGACCTTGTAGCGCTTCGTCTGATGGGTGAGGCCGGAGCCGCCGCAGGTCTGGCAGGGGTGCTCGATCAACTGCCCGGCGCCGCCGCACTCCGGGCAGGGCTGGCTGATCGAGAAGAAGCCCTGGCTCTGGGCGTCGACGCCGCGGCCCTCGCAGCGAGGGCAGACGATCGGGCTGGTCCCCGGCTCGGCGCCGCTGCCGCCGCAGCTGCGGCAGCGCTCGGCCTTGGGCACGGTCACCGGCACCTGGGCGCCGTCGATCGCCTGCTCGAAGGAGATCCTGATCTCGGTCTCGAGGTCGCGGCCGTGAGCCTGCTGGGGCTCGCGGCCGCCGCGGCTGAAGATGGTCGAGAAGATGTCGCCGAGGTCGGAGGCGAAGCCGAGCCGCGCCCGGTCCCGGGCCCTCCGGGACCCGCGAAGCCGCCGAAGATCCCGCCGGAGTCGTACTGCTTGCGCTTCTCCGGGTCCGAGAGGGTGTCGTAGGCCTCCTGGACCTGCTTGAAGCGCTCCTCGGCCTTCGGGTCGTCCGGGTTGCGGTCGGGGTGGAACTCCCGCGCCAGCTTCCGGTAGGCCTTCTTGATCTCCTCCTCGGAGGCCTTCTTCGAGACGCCGAGCACCTTGTAGAAGTCGTCGGCCATCGCGTCCTCCTACTCGCTGACGACCACCCGGGCGGGCCGCAGGACGATCGTCGCCCAGCCGGTAGCCCTTCTGCATCACCTCGAGGACGCGCCCCGGCTCGGTCCCCTCGTCCGGCCCGGGTCTGAAGCGCCTCGTGCCAGCTCGGGTCGAAGGCCTTCTCCGAGCGGCGCGTAGGCCTCGACCCCGGCCCGGCCGAGCCCGGCGCGAAGGTCGCGGTAGGTGAGCAGGCAGCCCTGCTCGAGCGCTCCCTCGACCTCGGGGATGCCGTTCTCGAGCACCGCCGCCGGGTCGAGGCCGGCGGCCTCGATCGCGCGCTCGAGGTTGTCGAGCACCTCGATCAGCTCGCGGGCCACCGCGGCGCTGCCTCGGGCCGAGGCGCCCTCGGTCTCGGCGGCCATCCGCTTGCGGTAGTTCTCGAAGTCGGCCCGGGTCCTCTGGGCCAGCTCCAGGTACTCGTCGCGCTCGCGCTTGGTCTCGTCGAGCAGCGCATCGAAGTCCTTCTCGACCTCGACCGCAGCGGCCTCGTCGGCCCGGCCGCGGCCCGCCATCCTCAGCGGCGGTCGGCGCGGGCTCGGCGGGCCCTGCCGTCGGGACAGCCGCCGACTGGGCAGCGCGCTCGGTGCCCTCGGCCTCGACCTCCCGGCGCTCCACTACTTGTCGTCCTCCACCACCTCGGCGTCGACGACCTCCTCCTCGGAGTCGGCGTCGGCCGAGGCGCCGTTGCCGGACCTCCGGCCGCGGCCTGCTGCTCCTGCGCGGCCTGGTAGACCTGCTCGGAGACTCGGTGGAAGGCGGCCTGCAGGGCCTCGGTCTTCGCCTCGATCTCGGCCGTGTCGTCGGAGGCCAGCGAGTCGTTGACCTCCTTGATCGCCGCCTCGATCTCCGACTTCGAGGCCTCGTCGACCTGGTCGCCGAGGTCGGTGAGCTGCTTCTCGGCCTGGTAGGCGGCGTTCTCGGCGATGTTGCGCGCCTCGGCAAGCTCGCGCTGCTTGCGGTCGTCCTCGGCGTGGGCCTCGGCGTCCTTGACCATCTGCTGGATCTCGGACTCGTCGAGCCCGGAGCCGGCCTTGATCTCGATCTTCTGCTCCTTGCCGGTGCCGAGGTCCTTGGCGCCGACGTTGAGGATGCCGTTGGCGTCGATGTCGAAGGTGACCTCGATCTGCGGCATCCCCCGAGGTGCCGGCGGTATTCCCGTCAGCTGGAACTTGCCGAGGCTCTTGTTGTAGGCGGCCATCTCCCGCTCGCCCTGGAGCACGTGGATCTCCACCGAGGGCTGGTTGTCCTCGGCCGTGGAGAAGGTCTCCGACTTGCGGGTCGGGATCGTCGTGTTGCGCTCGATCAGCTTGGTCATCACGCCGCCCTTGGTCTCGATCCCGAGGGTCAGCGGGGTGACGTCGAGCAGCAGCACGTCCTTGACGTCGCCGGCCAGCACGCCCGGCCTGGATCGCCGCGCCGACCGCGACGACCTCGTCGGGGTTGACCCCCTGGTGGGGCTCGGAGCCGGTCAGCTCGGTGACCCGGTCGCGGACGGCCGGCATCCGGGTCATGCCGCCGACCAGGACGACGTGGTCGATCTTCGAGTCGCCGGCGTCGGCGAGCGCCTGCTTGACCGGGCCGACGATCCGCTCCAGCAGGTCGGCCGTCAGCTCGTTCAGCTTCGAGCGGCTGAGCTTCAGGTCGAGGTGCTTGGGCTGGCCCTCGACCGCGGTGATGAAGGGCAGGTTGATCTGCGTCTCCTGGGTCGAGGAGAGCTCGATCTTCGCCTTCTCGGCCGCCTCGTAGAGCCGCTGCAGCGAGTTCTTGTCCTGGGCGAGGTCGACGCCCTGGTCGCGCTTGAACTCGGCGACCAGCCACTCGACGATCGCCTTGTCCCAGTTGTCGCCGCCGAGGTGGTTGTCGCCGGCGGTCGACTTCACCTCGAATACGCCGTCGCCGATCTCCGAGGATCGAGACGTCGAAGGTGCCGCCGCCGAGGTCGAAGACGAGGATCGTCTGGTCGGTGGCCTCCTTGTCGAGGCCGTAGGCGAGCGATGCGGCGGTCGGCTCGTTGATGATCCGCTTCACGTCGAGCCCGGCGATCTTGCCGGCGTCCTTGGTCGCCTGGCGCTGGTCGTCGTTGAAGTAGGCGGGGACGGTGATCACCGCGGCGTCGACCGTCTCGCCGAGCTTCGCCTCGGCGTCGGCCTTCAGCTTCTGCAGGATCATCGCCGAGATCTCGGGCGGCGAGTACTGCTTGCCGCGCACGTCGACCCGGACGTCGCCGTTCGGGCCGGCCTCGACCTCATACGGGACGATCGTCTCCTCCTCCTTGACCTCGGCCTCCTTGCGGCCCATGAAGCGCTTGATCGAGAAGATCGTGTTCTCGGGGTTCATCACCGCCTGGCGCTTGGCCACGGTCCCGACCAGGCGCTCGCCCGAGTCGGTGAAGGCGACCACCGACGGGGTCGTGCGCCCGCCTTCGGCGTTCTCGAGCACGGTAGGCTCACTGCCGTCGAGCACGGCCACGCACGAGTTGGTCGTTCCAAGGTCGATTCCGATTGTTCTTCCCACTTGCTTGCGTCCTCCAGAATCTGTTCGTTGTCCTGCCTCAAAGAAATCTAAGTGAGATTATGGCAGATTCTCCCCGGACGTTCAAGGGGGAGGGCCGGCCCGGACGAGCCCCCGACGTCCCTCCAGGCACGAGAAAAGCGCCCGACCCCCGCGGGAGCCGGGCCCTTCGCCCTGCCGGCCTGCAGCCGCTCCTCCCTAGCGGAAGATCCGCAGCTTGCTCCAGACCCCGGCGTGGTCGGAGTCCCAGAAGCCATTCGCCGGGCTGCGCCCGGTGACGCCGGAGTGGATCAGCTTCACCTTGCCCGGGTCGCGGGTGAGGATGTGGTCGATGTGGTGGTCGAAGTCGCTCCTGGTGCCGAAGTTGTCGGTGAGGATGCCGCTGTTGATGCAGCAGCTCAGCGGCTTCTCGGTGCTGCGTTCGCGGAAGCCCGGCACCCTTCAGCGCGTCGAAGGCGAGCCTGTCGTCCCCGCTGACGGTGTTGTCGTCGGAGTTGAGGTCGCCGACCAGGATCACCGGCAGCCGCGTCTCGCCGGCGCCGCTCGCCCCGGGAACAGCTCCTTCGCCTGCGCCGCGCGGATCGCCGGATCGCCGAACGCCTCCAGGTGGGTGTCGATGAAGCGGAACTTGCGGCTGTGCCGCACCCTTGCGTCGACGCTCAGCCAGCCGCGGTCGACCGGCACCTTGACCCCGGAGACCGTCGGCTCATAGACAGTCTTGAAGTTGCCCGACCTCGCCCTGCTGGTATGGACTCCCGCCCCGACCCGGGCGAGGATCGCGTCGCGCATCGTCAGACGGCCGTCGATGTCGCCCGTGCGGTCCGCCGGTGCTCGGGTTGCCGTCGTAGTCGGCGGGCGCCTCGAAGTCGAACTCCCTCTGCACCCTCGACCACCCGGTAGCGCTTGCTTGCCCTTGTTGAGCCGGCCAAGCAGCAGCTTCAGGAAGTCGTACTTGACCGTGGTCGCGGTGCACGGGTTCCCCGCGGCCTTAGCCTTGCGGCAGCCCCCGGCGAGCGCGGCGGGCAGGTTGACCAGGCCGATCCGCCACACCGCGACCTCCTGCAGACCGACCAGGTCGGGCCTCTTCGAGAGGATCTCCTTGGCCAGGCCCCTGGCCCGGACCTGGAAGTTGTTGGTGTCGACGTCGCGGAGGATCTGCCCGTTCTTCTCGATGAAGTCGGCGAACCCGGTGGCGCTGATCGCCGGGCCGAGGTCGGCGCCGAGGTAGAGGTTGCGGGTCATCACGGTGACCTTGGCGCTCTTCTGCTTGTGCCTCGGCTTCGCCTGCGCGGCGCCGGGGAGCGCCACCAGCAGAGTCCCCGCGAGCGCCAGCGCACCGGCGGCGAGGAATCGGTTTCGCCCGCAGCGGCGGGCCGGAGTCGGGGCACTCAAGTCGGGCTCCTCTCGTCTCTGGACGCGTTCAAGAACGGTCGCCAGGGCGCAGAAGTTGCGGCCCGTCGCGACCGCGGCGATCAGCTGGGGTGGGGTCCTCAGCCCTGGCCGGCTACGTTGGCGACGAAGTTCGCCACCTGGTCGGCCTGTTGGCCGCTGATGATCCCGGCCGGCATCCGTCCCGGGGTGCTGCTGTCGACCCCGTTGTCGATCGCGTTCAGGACCCTGCCCTTGGTCGCGGTGATCGTCTGCTTCGCGGTGGGGCCGGTGGGAGGCCCGGCGGGCGCGAGGAGGATGTCGAGGTTCGGGGCGAAGTTGCCGTCGGTGCCGGCCGCATAGAGGGTGTGGCAGGTGCCGCAGTTGGTGACGAAGAGCGTCTTGCCTCGGTCGAGGTCGGAGGGGACGCTGCGCGAGCCCTTGTCGGGGTTGCCGCTGGAGTTGAAAGCCCACAGGGGAATCACGACCGCCAGGACGGCGACGAAGATCCCGAAGATCACGAATGGCCGCTTGCTCATCTTCTGCGCCGGCGAGTCCGCCCTCCGGCGGCCGGGATACTACCTGTGGGCGGCAGCGGTCAGGCGTGCTCTCGGTACCAGGGGCACATGCGCCGCAGCTCGCATTCCCCGCAGCGCGGCGTCGGTCGGCAGACCTCGCGGCCGTGGCGGATCAGGTTCATGTGGAACTCGTAGGCGTCGGCCGGATCGGTGATCGCCAGCATCTCGTCGTGGGCCTCCGCGAAGGAGGCGCTTCGGGCCGGAACAGCCCCAGCCGCCCGCCGACCCGGTAGACGTGCACGTCGACCGGGATCTCGGGGATCCCCCAGGTGAAGATCAGCACGCAGGCCGCCGTCTTGCGCCCCACTCCCGGCAGGCCGGTGAGGAACTCCATCGACTCCTCGCGCGTGGCCGTTTCCGTCCAGTCGAGGTCGGGGTGCTCGCCGAGCCGCCCGAGGATCTCCTGGATCCGCGGCGCCTTCTGCTTCGAGAGGCCCGCCGGGGCGGATCGCCTCCTCGACCTCGTCGGTCGGCGCGTCGCGGACCTCCTCCCAGGTGGGGAAGCGCTCGCGAAGGCCGGCGAAGGCGCGGTCGCGGTTTCGGTCGTTGGTGTTCTGGGAGAGCACCGTCCTGACCAGCTCGGCGATCGGATGTCCGTGCGGCCGGTTCACCGGGCGCCCGTACATCTCCCGGAGCCGATCGCGGATCGCCAGCACCCGGCGCCGGCGCGGACGCCGCCAGGCCGGCTCGCTCATTGCGCGCCCCAGCCCTCGCAGGCGCGGGCCCCGGCCCGGTGGCGGCCGGCAGCGCTTCGGCCGCCCTGCGCGGCATCCCAGCCGAGCCGGGCCAGCTCCGCCGCCAGCGCTGCCCATGAAGGCGTCCCCCGCTCCCAGGGGGGCGACGACCTCGACCTCGGGGAGGTCCTGGCGACCGTCGGCGGCGCCCCTGATCACCGCGCCCTCGGCGCCCATCGTCACCACGCCGAGCCTCGCCCCCAGCCCGCAGAGCGCCGAGGCCGCCGACTCCGGCTCCGAGACCCCGGTCAGCTGCTCGGCCTCGCTGCGGTTGGCGCGGACCAGGAAGGCCCCGTCGCAGAGCTCGCGGCAGAAGCCGATCGCCCGATCCATCTCGCTCCCAGCGGTTGGGGCGCAGGTTGGGGTCGAAGAGGATCGGCACCCCGAGGTCGAGCGCCCGGCGGCGCGCCTCCATGCGTCAGCCGCCGCTCGGGCTCGCCGACCAGGGTGTTGGAGCCGAAGACCAGCGCGCTCGCCTCCTCGATCGCCTCCTCGAGGAAGGCGCCGCCGGCCCGCATCGTCTCGGCGATCCCGGCGCCGTAGACCTGGAAGGTCGGCTCCCGTCCGCGGCCGAAGGTGACGATCGCCAGCGGGGTCGGGACCGAGGGCACCGTCGCCATCCAGCCGCAGTGGACGTCCTCGGCCTCGAGGCCGCGGCGAAGCCAGCGCCCCCAGAGGTCGTCCCCGACCCCGCCGAGCAGGGCGGCGTCGCCTCCGGCGCGGGCGACCGCGACGGCGACGTTGGCCAGGGCGCCGCCCGGGTGGGGGACGAAGGAGTCGGCCTCCTCGGGTGCGTCGAGCTCGCGCTCGCAGACCAGGTCGGCGATCGCCTCGCCCAGGCAGAGGATCGTCACCTTGCGTCGCCGCTCTCGCAGGTCCGGTCAAGGGGGCTGAGGCTAGTGTGATCGCTGGCCGCATAAGCCGTTTCACCGGCCCTTTACAATTGAAAGCGCCGTGCGCCTCGTCATCTCCAGAATCGGGGAGAAGCTACCCCGCGGATGGGCGGATGTCTTCCGCCAGCTCGGGCTGTTCGTGCTGGCCGACATCTGCTACGAGACCGTGCGCGGAGTCGCCGACGGGCAGCAGAGCGCCGCCTTCCTGCACGGCCAGCAGGTGATCGACCTCGAGCGCTCCACCCACACCTTCTTCGAGCCCAGCCTGCAGACCGTCTTCCTGCCGGCCCAGTGGGTGATCGACTTCGCCAACCAGATCTACCTGAACAGCCAGTTCGCGGTGACGATCGCCTTCCTCGTCTGGCTGTACCTGTTCCGCAACGACGCCTTCTACTTCGTCCGCAACATGTTCATGGCGGCGATGGCCTTCGCGCTGGTCGGCTACACGCTGTTCCCGACCGCCCCGCCGCGGCTCTATCCCCAGTACGGGTTCGTCGACACGATCACCGACTTCTCCGGCGTCAACCACGACTCCGCCCTGGTCAAGGTCTTCATCAACCCCTACGCGGCGGTGCCGAGCATGCACTGCGCCTTCGCGATGATGATCGGCGTCTCCGGGTTCCGAGTCAGCCGCCACTGGTTCACCAAGGCCTTCTGGGCGCTCTGGCCGCTGCTGGTCGTCTGGGTCGTGGTCGTCACCGCCAACCACTACTGGGTCGACGCCGCGCTCGGCTGGATGGTCGCCGCGGCCTCGGCCTACCTCGCCTTCAGGCTGGCCCGGATGCGGCCCGAGGTCTGGGGCTGGCGCTGGACGCCGCGCGAGGCCGAGGCCTAGCCGCGCTCGCCGCGCGGCCGCGGATGATCTAGCCTCAGCGCGATGGAGTCATCGGCGCCCCCAAGGGCACCGCGCGGCGGGCGCGACGGCCGCCAGGCCCGCAGCGCGCAGGAGTTCCGCGCCTACGCCCGCGACCGGCTGATCGAGTCGCGGCTGACGCCGAACGCGATCTCGGTCGTCGGCCTGATCCTCAACCTGGCCGCGGCGGTGCTGGTCACCCAGCGGCTCTTCTTCTGCGCCGGGATCGCCTTCATCGTCGGCTCGATCATGGACACGCTCGACGGGCGCTACTCGCGGATGTCGGGCAAGGGGACCCTGTTCGGCGCCTTCCTCGACTCGACCCTCGACCGGATCGAGGAGGGGATCGTGCTGGCGGCGGTCGCCGGCTACTTCGCGGCCACGCGGAGACGACTTCGCCGCGGCAATGTGCGTGATCGTCGTGCTCGGCTCGCTGATGGTCTCCTACACGCGGGCGCGGGCCGAGGCGCTCGGGGTCGAGTGCAAGGTCGGGCTGGCAACCCGGCCGGTGCGGGTAGTGATACTTTCGATCGGCCTCGTCTTCGCGAAGGGCGCCGGGCTCGGGGACTTCGAGCTGCTGGCGCCGGCGATCTACGCGATGGCGGTGCTCACCTGGATCACCGTGGTGCAGCGCGTCTGGCACGTTCGCAACGAGCTCGCCGACGAGGGTCCGGCGCGGGCCGCGCGAGGACGATCGCGATCCGAGCGACCTGTAACCAGCAACCGGTCTCGGGTGTGGTTTTCCACCCAGCCCGCAGGCTGATCGATCAGGAGGACTTCGACGATATGAGCAGCAAGACCAACGGAAGCAGCGGCGAGATGAACGGTGCCGCCGGCACGGACGAGAAGGTCCGGGTGGCGATCGTCGGCGTCGGCAACTGCGCCAACGCCTTCATCCAGGGCGTCCAGTACTACAAGGACGCCGACCCCGCTGATCAGGTTCCCGGCCTCATGCACGTCGACCTCGGCGGCTACCACGTCCGCGACATCGAGTTCGTCGCCGCCTTCGACATCGACGCCGAGAAGGTCGGCAAGGACCTCTCTGAGGCGATCTGGTCCGGCCAGAACGACACGATCAAGTTCGCCGACGTCCCCGAGCTCGGGGTCAAGGTCGAGCGCGGCATGACCCACGACGGGCTCGGCAAGTACCTGAAGGAGAAGATCACCAAGGCGCCCGGGCCCGACCGCCGACATCGTCGGCATCCTCAAGCAGACGAAGGCGGACGTCCTCGTCTGCTACCTCCCGGTCGGCTCCGAGCACGCGACCAAGTGGTACGTCGAGCAGGCCCTGGCGGCCGGCGTCGGCTTCGTCAACTGCCTGCCGGTGTTCATCGCCCGCGAGGACTACTGGGACGAGCGCTTCACCGAGGCCGGGCTGCCGATCATCGGCGACGACATCAAGTCCCAGGTCGGGGCGACGATCGTCCACCGCCAGCTCGCCCGTCTCTTCCACGACCGCGGCGTGCTGATGGAGCGCACCTCGCAGCTCAACGTCGGCGGCAACATGGACTTCTACAACATGCTCGAGCGCGAGCGGCTCGACTCGAAGAAGATCTCCAAGACCAACGCGGTCACCTCGATCATGGGCCACGACCTGCCCGACGACGACGTCCACGTCGGCCCCTCCGACTACGTCGCCTGGCTGACCGATCGCAAGTGGGCCCACATCCGCCTCGAGGGCCGTTCCTTCGGCGACGTCCCCCTCAACGTCGAGCTGAAGCTCGAGGTCTGGGACTCGCCCAACTCGGCCGGCGTCGTGATCGACGCGGTGCGAACCATCAAGCTGGCGCTCAACAACGGCATCGCCGGCCAGCTCGACGGGCCCTCCAGCTACCTGATGAAGTCGCCCCACACCCAGCGCCCCGACGACGAGGCCCGGGAGCAGACCGAGGAGTTCATCGCCAAATACTCGCGCAAGAACACCCCGGTCGCCGGCGCCGCACAAGGCCGAGAAGGCGAAGACCGAGGCGCTCCTAGGAGCCCGGCCGACCAGGCTCCAGCGCCGCGGGTCGCTGCCCTCGATCGGCTCGACCTCGCCGGCCAGCGCCAGGTGGTCGAGGTAGGCGAGGGCGAGCTGCAGCCCCAGGGTCCCGGTCGCCGGGTTGAGGTTCTCGCGGCCGACCAGGTCGGGGACGGTCTCGAAGGCGGTCTTCGGCCCGCTCGGCGAGCGAGCCGCGCATCCGCTCGAGGTGGTCGGCGACCATCTCCCGGTAGGCGGCGATCTTGGCGCCGGCGTCGCGGAACGGGCGGCCGTGGCCGGCGAGGCAGAGGCCGGTGTCCAGGTCCTCGACCACGCCGAGGCTGTCGAGGAACTCGCCGACCGGGTCGGGGGTGTGGCCGTAGTCGTAGAAGAGCGAGACGCGGCCGAGCAGGTGATCGCCGGAGATCATCAGCCGCCG
Organism: uncultured Actinomycetes bacterium; assembly: GCA_963725315.1. Lineage (GTDB taxonomy): Bacteria > Actinomycetota > Thermoleophilia > Solirubrobacterales > 70-9 > JBBRHQ01. The sequence continues at coordinate 62,578 of CAVRYA010000004.1, forward strand.
CTCGGGCTGGTGCAGGACGACGTGGGAGGGGGCGTGCCCCGGGGTCTCGTGGACCTGCCAGGCGCCGAGGTCGGTTTCCACCTCGACCCCCGGCACCAGGTCGCGATCCGGAGTCCGGCAGCCCCTGCCATCCCGGTCTCGGCGCCGCGGCGGTCCGCCTCGTAGCGCTCCAGCGCCCAGCCCGGGACACCACTGAGGCGGGCGACCTCGAGGCGGCGGTCCAGCGCCGCGTCGGGGTCGTCGATCAGCCGCCGGATGTGCCCCCAGGCGGGATGGATCCACAGCTCGCAGCCGGCCGCCTCGGTGATCGGCGCCGCCAGGCCGCAGTGGTCGACGTGGGCGTGGGTGCAGACGACCAGGCGCACGTCGGTGATCGCGAACCCCGCCTGCGCCAGGGCCAGCTCGAGCCCGCGCATCCGCCCCTCGCCGCCGATGCCGGTGTCGAAGAGGACGATCGCCCTCGCCGGCGGCGACGGCGAAGGCGTTGCCGTGCGGCACCCCCGGCCAGGGCAGCGGCAGGCGCAGGCGCCAGACCCCCGGCAGGATCCGGTCGGTGCGGGGCATCTCGGGCGCCGGGCGCATCGGCGGATGCTCTCAGACCCCTCGCGGGGCTGGCTTATGCTGCCCCGCGTGCCTCCCGGCGAGTCCCTGCGGATAGTCCAGGTCTCCCCCCATCCCTGGGGCGCGCGCCACGAGGTCAACGAGTACGCCGGGCGCCTCTCCGCCGAGCTGGCGAGCCGCGGGCACCGGGTGCTGGTCGCCGCGCCCTCGGAGTCGCGGGCGGAGGTGCGCGCCTCGCGGACGGCGATCGCCGGCGCCCGCGAGCGGCCCGACTCGCTGTTCGACCGAGGGCGAGCCGCGGGTGCTCGCGGTCGGTGGCGGGGTGCCGCTGCCGCGCGGTCCCCGTCCCCGCCCCGCGCCGGTGCCGGTCGACACTGGTCGGGCGCTCGAGGCGCTGCTCGGCGCCGTGCCCTTCGACATCGTCCACGTCCACGAGCCCTTCGGGCCGAGCGTCTCGGCGGGCGCCCTGCGGCACTCCTTCTCGCTCAACGTCGCCACCTTCCACGACCGCGCAGGAGCGCCTGCTCTCCACCCACATCGCCAGGCCGCTGGTCGAGATCTTCTTCGGGCGCCTCGACGTGCGCACCGTCACCTCGGAGGTCACCGGCGGAGCTGCTCGAGCGCTACTTCCCCGGCAGCTATGACCTGGTCCGGCCCGGGGCCGACTCCGCCCCGCGGGTCGACGGGTGATGGACCGCTGCGGATCGCCTTCTGCCTCGAGGAGGAGCGCGGCGCCCTGCGCCTCTTCCTGCGGGCGCTTCGGCGGCTCCCGCCCGAGGCTCGACTGGCGCGCCTCGGTCTGGACGGCGGACGGCTCCGACGCCTCCTCGCTGAGGATCTCCCGCCGGCTGCGGGAGCGGGTCGAGGTGATCGGCCCCGGCGATTGCGAGGTGGCGGAGCTGATGGCCCGAAGCGACGTCGCGGTCGCCGCCTCCGGTGGCCCGAAGCCCGCCCCGGGCGTCATCAACAGCGCCCTCGCGGCCGGGGCGGTTCCGGTGGTCTCGCGGCTGCCGATCTACTCCGAGCTGGTCGCCGAGGGAGAGCTGGGGCCGATGTTCCAGCCCGGCGACGCCGAGACGCTCGCCGGCCAGCTCGCCAGGCTCGCCGCCGACCGGAGCGCCCTGGAGACGCTGCGCAAGGAGGCCGCCGCCGGGGGCCCGGGGCGCGGCTGGTCGGACGTCGCCGATGATTTCGAGGCCCTCTACGCGGCGGTCACCGCCCGCCGCCACGATCCCTCCGGGGACCCGACAGTGCGCCGCCGGATCGCCCGGCGCAAGCTGATCGAGGTCGATCTCCACATGCACACCGACCACTCCCCGGATTGCGCCACTCCGGTCGAGGTGCTGCTGGAGACGGCCCGCGACCGCGGCCTCGGCGCGATCGCGATCACCGACCACAACGAGGTCTCCGGGGCGCTCGCGGCGCGGAGATCGCCGACGGGGATGGACGACCTGAAGGTGATCGTCGCCGAGGAGGTGAAGACGGCCGAGCAGGGGGAGGTGATCGGCCTCTTCCTCGACCGAGAAGGTCCCGCGCGGGATGACGATGGCGGAGACGATCGCCGAGATCCGCCGCCAGGGCGGCCTCGTCTACGTCCCCCATCCCTTCGACCGGCTGCATTCGGTGCCCGACTACGAGCACCTGCTCGAGATGGTCGAGGAGATCGACATCCTCGAGGTCTTCAACCCCCGGGTGGCGCTGACCGCCTTCAACGACGAGGCCGAGCGCTTCGCCGCCAAGTACCGGATCGTCGCCGGGGCCGGGTCCGACAGCCACGTCGCCCAGGGCCTCGGCAGCGTCCGGCAGCGGATCCGCGACTTCGACGGGCCGCAGGAGTTCCTCGAGGCGATGCGCGACGCCGACATCACCCGCAAGCACAAGAACCTGGTCTACGTGCAGGCGCTGAAGTTCCTCCAGACGACCGGTCGCCCGAAGGCTCCGAAGCGGCGGGTCGCCGACCCGAAGCCGGTCCGCGGCGGGCGGCCGCGGCGGCCCGGGCCGCCGCCGTCCGGCGAGCAAGAGCTGATGCAGGGCGCCCGCCGCGAAAGGAGCCGCGCCGGGGCCGTCAAAGAAAGGGCCGGACGATGCCCGCGACCGACGACGAGATCCGGGAGAAGTACCTCGAGCGCGCGATCCGCGAGCTCAACCAGCTGACCCGCGAGCTTCAGGAGTGCGAGCTCTGCCCCCGCGGCAAGCTGATGCCGGTGCTCGGCTCCGGCCATCCGCAGGCCGACATCTTGATGCTCAAGCACGCCCCCAGCGCGGCGGAGATCGAGGAGGGGGTCGCCTTCTACGGGCGCGCCGGCAACGCCCTGATGAAGAGCTTCAAGCGCCTCGGCATCGACCCGCTGGTGATCTACGGCACGCTCTGCGTCAAGTGCCCGGTCGCCGACCCCGACCTCGCCGCCGCAGGAGTGCATCGGCCGGCTGCTCGAGGAGATCGCGATCGTCCAGCCGAAGATCGTCGTGGTGATGGGCGAGCCGGCGCTCGGATGTGCTCAACCGCTCGACGTCCCGCTCTCGCGCGACGATCGAGCCGCGCGAGGGCGAGATCCAGGCCTTCACCCCGACCATCGACGCGCTCTACGTCCCCGACATCGATGAGTCACTCGACGAGGAGGGGGCCAAGCAGCGCTTCTGGCGCTCCTTCCGGATGCTCGGGGATTGGTACGACGAGTTGCCGCCTTACTGAGGGCGTCCCGGGCGGGCCATTCCGCTTCTCAGCGGGGGGTGATGACGAGCTTGATCCGCCTTGCGTTCGGTCCGGCGTGGATCAGGAGTCGCTGCCCTGAGGTCTCGGGTCGTGCATTGACCACGAATTCATAGCCGTTCGGGTACTGGATCCTTGGCACGAACACTTGGCTGGTGCCACGGCCCAGCCGCCCAGTGCCCTGGTTGAAGCGGCCCCGCCCGTCGGCCCGCTTGGTCGTGTAGACCAGCACGAAGCGGCGGGTGGCCGGGTCGAAGGACCAGCGGATCGGGGTGCCGGCTATTGCTTGGGGGTAGGGGCGGGCCAGCGCCTTCAGCTTGCCCCAGAAGACGTTCGAGCCGCGCGGCGGCTTGTCCGGGTCCTTGACGATCGCCTGGACGTCGCCCGGGCCCGGAGGTGGTCGGGTCGTCGCAGCCGCAGTAGTGCCACTCCTGCCAGGAGGTCATGTGGCGGTCGGCGTAGCCGGCGATCCGCTCCAGGGTCGAGAGGTCGTCGGTGGCGCCGAACTCGGAGAGCATCAGCGAGTCACCGGTCTTCGCGGCGCGGGCGTCGGCGTGGTCGAAGATCGAGCGCTCCATCTCCGGGCAGGTCGGCGGTGAGCCGGCGACCAGTCCGAGGAAGCAGTAGTCGTGGAAGCTGAAGCCGAGCCGCTTGCCGAGGTCGGGGAGGTTGGTCTCGGCACCGAAGTTGTAGAGGACGTGCGGCTCGTAGAAGACGATGTGCCTGCGATCCGTCGCCGCGGATCGCGCCGATCACCCGCCGGTAGAAGGGCGCGAGCCGGGTCTGGTCGAAGGTCGGGCAGCCCGCCGGCGTTGCGGCAGTAGCCGAACGCCGATCCCGGCCAGGGCTCGTTCAGCAGGTCGTAGCCGAGGACGCCCGGGTCGCCGCTGAAGCTCGTCGCGACCTTCGCCCAGGCGCTCGCGTAGCGCCGCTGGATCGGCACGCCGCCCGGCCCGGCCTTGTTGGCGTAGAAGTTGTCGAAGGCGCGGTTCAGGCCCGGGGCTGGTGATGTAGGTCGCCGGGAAGCCGGTCAGCGGCTCCGCCGGAAGCCCGTCGTCGAGCACCGCCCAGTCGGGCCAGCCCTCGCCGCTGAACTTCTCGTTGTAGAGGTCCTGGTGGAAGTCGATCAGCGAGTGGATGCCGCGCTTGGCCAGCATCCGCTCGGTCGCCCGGACCTTGCGGACGTAGCTGTGGTCGATCTTCCCCGGCAGCGGCTCGACCGCCTTGTAGATCAGCCCGAGGCGGACGGTGTTGAAGCCGTGGCGGCGCAGGAAGTCGGCATCGTCGGCGCCGAACCCGGTGACGCTCGGCTGATAGGGCGGCTGCTTGTAGACCATGTTGAAGCCGTGCAGGATCACCACCCGCCCGCCGGCGTCGGTGAGCCAGCGGCCGGTGTTGGAGAGCGGCGGGCGCGGCCCAAGCGGCTTCGGCTTGGCGCTCGCCGCAGCGGGCGCCGCCACGGCGACGGCGATCGCCAGCAGCGTCGCGACCCTGCTCACCTTCCCCGCATGCCCCGATCATCGCACGTCCCCCCACCCCGGCGAGCCGCTCACGCTCTCTCCAGCAGCGCCACGCACTCGATGTGGGGCGTCTGCGGAAACATGTCCACCGGCTTCACCCGGCGCAGCCCGTAACCGGCCTCGCCGAGCTGGGCCGCGTTCGGCGCCAGCGTGGTCGGGTTGCAGGAGACGTAGACGATCCGCTTCGCCTCGCACTCGATCACCCGGCGGACGATCTTCTGCGAGAGCCCGGCCCGGGGCGGGTCGATCACCACCACGTCGGGCCTGCCGGCCCGCTCGATCAGCGGCCGCACCCCGGTGCGGGCGTTGGCGGCGAGGAAGTGGGCGTTGGCGATCCTGTTCGCCTCGGCGTTTCGCTCCGCGTCGGCGATCGCCTCGGGGACGATCTCCAGGCCCCAGACCTCGCCGGCCTCCGGTGCGAGGGCGAGGGCGATCGTGCCGATCCCGCAGTAGAGGTCGAAGACCCGCTCGCCGCCGCGCAGCCCGGCCAGCTCGCGGGCGAAGCCGTAGAGGCGCTCGGCCATCTCGGTGTTGGTCTGGAAGAAGGCGCTGTGGGAGAGCTCGATCCGCAGGCCCGCAGACCTCCTCGGCGAGCCGCTCGGCCCCGAGCGCGCCCGGTCGGCCCGTCGGTGCCCGCCCGAGGGCCCCTCGATCACGGTGTGGAGGTCGACCGGCGGGCGCGGGAGCTCGGCGGGTGAGGTGACGAGGCGGGTCTGGATCTGGCCGGTGCGCCTGCCCTCGCGGACGACCAGGTTGCGCAGGATGCCCGTCGCCGTCGCGGCGGTCAGGCGCCGGGATCCGCTCTGCTGCGGGCCCACTCGCGCACCGCGGTTGCGGGCCGCGTTGCCGGCGCTCCGAGGCGAGCATGCAGTCCTCGACGTCGACGACCAGGTCCCAGCGGCCGCGGGCGTGGAAGCCGAGCAGCAGCTCGCCGTCGCGCTCTCCGAAGGAGTACTCGAGCTTGTTGCGGTAGCGCCAGCGCTCCACGCGCCGGCTCGATCGGCTCCAGCTCGAAGCCGTCGAGGCCGCCGATCCGGCGCAGGGCGTCGTCGACCTGCTCCTGCTTGTGGGCGAGCTGGCGCTCGTAGGCGAGGCCCTGCCACGGGGCGCCCGGGCAGGGCCGCCCCTCGTGGGTGCAGCGGTCGGGGACCCGGTCGGGGCTCGGAGCGAGCAGCTCGACCGCGCGCGCCTCGGCGAAGGCGCGCTTCGGCTTCGTCACCTCGGCGCGGACCCTGTCCCCGGGGAGAGCGTCCTGCGACGAAGACGACGTAGCCGTTCGACCTGCGCCAGGCCCCTGCCTCCGTAGACCAGGGTCCTCGATCTCCAGCTCCAGCAGCTCGCCCCGCCGCGGCCTGGTCGCGGCGTCGGGGCCCGCGGCTGCGGTCGTTGGCGGTCGTCTGCTGCCGGCTTCCGGTCACTTCCCTATCGTGCCAGCCCGATGGCGTTCGACCTCGACACGCTACTCGGCCGAGGCGGAGGAGTTCCTCGCCCAGCTCGACCTCACCTACCACCTGCACTTCTCCGGCCAGGCGCCGACCTACGACGTCGAGGCGGTCTACGCGCGCCGCCCCTATCTGTTCAGCCGCGAGGCGATCGACGAGCTGCGCGGGGCGCACGAGGCGGCGAGCGGCGAGCGCGCGCCGCCGCACCGGGCACCTGCTCGAGTTCGCCGTCGGCGCCTACCTGGGGCGGGCCTGCGCGGCGGAGGAGGCCGCGGTCGCCGCCCGCGAGGCGGAGCTGGTGATCAACGTCGACGGCGCCGAGATCCCCTACCGGATGGCGCCGGTCGAGCAGGCGAACGAGCCCGACGCCGGGCGCCGGCGGGCGATCGAGGCGGCCCGCATGGAGCTGCTCGAGGAGGAGATCAACCCGCTGCACCGAGCCGTGCTGGAGCGGTCGCACCAGCTCGTCGCCGAGCTCGGCTGGCCGAGCTACGCGGCCGCCCACGCCGAGCTCAGCGGGGTCGACCTCGAGGCGCTGGCCGGCCAGACGAGCGCCTTCCTCGAGGCGACCGAGGAGGTCTACCCGGAGCTGCTCGAGCCCGAGCTTGAGGCGGTCCTCGGGTTCGGCCGGGCCGAGACGCCGCCGCGCGGACCTCGCCCGCTTCTTCCGCGCCCCGGCGCTCGACGCGAGCTTCTCCGAGGAGCGGCTGCTGCCCTCGTTCGGCGAGACGATGGCCGGGCTCGGGCCTCGACCTGCGAGCAGCAGCCGAACATCATCCTCGACACCGAGCAGCGGCCGACCAAGACGCCGCGGGCCTACTGCGCCCCGGTGCGGATTCCCGGGGAGGTCTACCTGGTGGTCCCCAAGGTCGGCGGGCGCGAGGACTTCGCGGCGCTCTTTCACGAGGGCGGGCACGCCCAGCACTTCGCCCACATGGACCCCTCGCTGCCGGTCGAGTTCCGCCACCTCGGCGACAACTCGGTGACCGAGTCCTTCGCCTTCCTCTTCGAGCACATCGCCGAGGACCCGGCCTGGCTCATCGGAGGCGCTGGGTGGCGATCCCGACCCGGTCGTCTCGCACGTGCGCGCGGTGAAGCTCTACTTCCTGCGCCGCTACGCCGCGAAGATCTCCTACGAGCTCGAGCTGCACGGCGCCGAGCCCGACCTCGAGCGGATGCCGGCCCGCTACGCCGAGCTGCTCGGCGGAGGCGACCGGGATCGCCTGGAGCGAGGAGCATGTGGCTCGACGACGTCGATCGCGGCTTCTACGTCGCCTCCTACCTGCGCGCCTGGGCGCTCGAGTCGCACTGGCGCCGGCACCTGCGCGAGCGCTTCGGGGAGCGGTGGTTCGCCGAGCCGGCGGCGGGAGAGTGGCTGGCCGGGCTGTGGAGCGGCGGTCAGCGGCTCCGCGCCGATCGAGCTGCTGGCCGAGTCGCTGGGCGAGGAGCTCCGCTTCGAGGCGCTCGCCGCCGACTTCGCCTGAGCGCGCGCTCAGCCGAGCTTCTTCTCGACCGCCGAGATCACGCCCTTGCGCTTGTCGTTCGCCTTCTCGTAGTCGCGGACCTTGCGCAGCTCGGCCGGGGTCAGGTCGCCGAGCCGCGACTTGATCTGCGCCGCGGTGAGCTGGTCGTAGGCGGTGATCGGGAAGGGCGAGGGGACGCCGGCGCGGCGACGCAGCCGGTCGGCCTGGGCGAGGGCCGGGTCGACGGCGTCGCGGGCCTGGCGGGCGGCGCGTCCGGCCTGCTTGCGGACCGGCGCCGACTGCCGGCGGGCCTCCTTGCGGGCCTGCTTGACCAGCTTGTCGAGCTCCTTGACCAGGCTGTCGGTCTGCTTGCGGCTGCGGGCGACCAGGTCGGAGACCATCTTCTCGGCGTCGGCGCGGGTCATCCGGCCGCGCTTCACGAAGTCGTCGGCGATGTCCTGGAAGCGCTCGCGGCTGAAGGTGCTCTCGAGGCTCTCGCGGAAGCTCTCGACGCTCTTGTCGAGCCCGGTGGTCGGCGTGCTCGAGCGGCTCGTGCGTCGACTTCGCGCTCGCATGCCGATCTCCTGCCGCTCGATTTCTTCGCGCCCGTCTTGCCGGTGCTCTTCTTCGCCGCCATCTCCGCTTGCCTCCTCGACTGGACTTTGGGGACTGGCCCACTATCTCATTCCCGGCGAAGGAGGGCCATTCCGGCGAGCGATGCCGAATCAGGGCAGGTCGAAGGCGGCCTCGACCGGGGCGTGGTCGGAGAGCCGGATCGCCAGGCCGCCCTCCTCGACCTCGCGGCGCTGCGGCGGCCAGGCGGTCGGGGCCTCGATGATCTCGAGGCCGCGCGAGAGCAGGTGGTCGATCGAGCCCGGGGCGGTGGGGGGCGAAGGCCGAAGCGCTCGCCCAGCTCCTCGAAGACCGGCGGGGTGCTCGCGCGGGGCGCAGGTTGAGGTCGCCGCCGAAGATCAGCGGCGCACCGCCGGCCCAGGAGATCGGCCCGCTCGGCGGCGGCGGGCAGCTCGGCCGAGGTGTAGGCGGGGACGTTGCTGGTGGCGTGGAGGTTGGCGACGCAGAGGCCACGAGGAGGTGCGGGTGAAGGCCATCATCCGCCGCTCGGGCCGGCGCTGGCGCAGGACCATCTCGCGCCGCTCGACGATCCGGCCGAGCGGGGAGCCGTGGCGGACGAGGGTGAGGTTGGAGCCGCCCTCGTTGGAGGCGATCAGGTCGGGGTTGGCGAGGGCGATGCGCGGTGCGCAGCGGGGCGAGCCGGTTGCGCGAGGTGAGCACCCGGTGGGCGTCGGCGTCGCAGGTCCGGGCCAGGGGGGCGGCGTAGCGCGGCGGGCACTCCTGCAGCAGGATCACGTCCCACTCGGCGCCGGCGATCATCGCCGCGAACTCGGGCAGGAGGCTGCGGTTGACCTGCAGGTGGGTGGCGTTTCGCTCGCTGATCCGCAGCAGCCGCGAGCGCCAGGTGAGGAGGGACGGGTCTGGCGGGAAGTCCCGCCCGTGAAAGAGGTTCCAGGTGATCGCGCGCAGCTTCACCCGGCGTAGTATCCGCGCCTTGCCGAGGCACTTCCTCACCGGCGAGGAGCTGGGAGCGTTCGAGCTGCGCTCCCTGATCGAGCGCGCCGCGGAGCTGAAGGCCGGTCGCGCCGGGAGGGAGTCGGCTCCGACGTCCTCGCCGGGAGCAGCGTCGCGCTGGTCTTCCAGATGCCCTCGACCAGGACCCGGGTCTCCTTCGAGGTCGGGGTCGCCGAGCTGGGCGGGACGCCGCTGGTCCTGCGCGGCGACGAGATGCAGCTCGGGCGGGGAGAGTCGATCGCCGACACCGCCAGGGTGCTCTCGCGCTACGTCGACGCGATCGTGATCAGGGGCAGCTCCCACGAGGAGGTCGAGGAGCTGGCCGGCGGCGGCCGAGGTGCCGGTGGTCAACGCGCTGACCCCGCTCCATCACCCCTGCCAGGCGCTGGCCGACCTGATGACGATGCGCGAGCGCCTCGGCGAGCTGGCGGGCGCCCGCCTCGCCTACTTCGGCGACGGCAACAACGTCGCCCGCTCGCTGACCATCGCCGGCGAGCTGGCCGACCTCGAGGTGGTTGTCGCCGCCCCGGAGGGCTTCCAGCTCGAGCCGGGCCACGGCGCCCGGCTCACCGACGACCCCCGCGCGGCGGCCGACGGCGCCGATGCCCTCTACACCGACGTCTGGGTAAGCCTCGGCGACGACCCCGTCCGAGGCCGAGCGCCGCGGCGCCGCCCTCGCCCCCTACCAGCTCGACGCCGACCTGCTCTCGCTCGCCTCCGAGCGGGCGATCGTCATGCACTGCCTCCCGGCCCATCCCGGCGAGGAGATCAGCGCCGAGCTCCTCTACGGCGAGCGCTCGGCCGTCTGGGACCAGGCCGAGAACCGCCTGCACGCGCAGAAGGCGCTGCTCGAGCTGCTGCTGGCTTAGCGGTGGTGGTGGACGCGTCAGGGTCAGCGCCCAGGCCGCGATGTCGAAGCCGAGGCCGGTCGAGTCATCGTCGTCGTCGGCGAACAGCTTCCAGGTGCCGTTCGGGGAGCGGCCGTTGAAGCTCGACATCGCGTTCCGGTAGGGAGGGGGAGGCCCGCCATCCAGGCTGAGATCATCCGGCTCCGGGCGAGTTGCCGAGGTAGTTCGAGGGCTTGAACGACGTGCTCACGATAGTTGCCGGCAGGGGCCGTTGTCGGAGACAAAGCTTTGAGCGGAATCGGCGAACGTGAAGTTGTCCTGCTCCAGCGAGGCGCGGCCCCGCAGGCATCGGACATCAGCATCACCTTCGGCCCGGTTCCCTTGGTGATCACCAGGTCGGTGTCGTCCGGAGCGGCAGGAGTGGTAGCCGATGATCGTCACTTTCGCCTTGATCACACTGCCCCTGAGGCCGCGGACGACGATCCGCGACGGGAACTGATTCGCCGGACCAACGTTGTCGGCGCCCCGGTCGGAAGAACCGTCATCAGAAGGTCCGGCGCCCCCGGATCGCGCAGCGGTCGATCGTGTTCACGAAAGGTCCGCGTCTCGGCCCGGCTCGCCGCGGGAGCAAGCCGAGAGCGAGCACGGCGACCGTTACTCCGAGAATCCCCTGCCCTGCCGCGTCTCCCTGCTCATCCGCACCGAAAGCGTATCGCCCAGCCCGTCGAGTGGACGATTTCGACAGCAGAGGAGTCGATTTCGGCCACTCGACGGCGCTCCCTAGACTTGCCGAGCGACCCGGCCCCGTCGTCCAGTGGTCAGGACATCAGGTTTTCATCCTGAAGACGCGAGTTCGATTCTCGCCGGGGCTATCCCGAGATCCATGTACCCCCACATCCACCTAGGCCCGCTCACCCTCCAGACCTTCGGGATCATGTTCGCGCTCGGCTTCATCGCCGCCGGGGCGCTGATCGCCAAGCGCCTGCCGGAGCTGGGCAAGCCGGCCGACTGGGCGTACGAGATGGCCTTCGCGGCGCTGATCGGCGGGGTGATCGGCTCGCGGATCTACTTCATCGTCGAGAACTACGACCAGGTCAAGGACGACCTCATCGGCAACCTCTTCTCCGGCTCCGGGCTGGTCTGGTACGGCGGCGCGATCGGCGGCGCGATCGCCGTCCTGCTCTGGGCCCGGTACCGGGGCTTCCTCGGCCTCGTCCTGCTCGACGTCTGCGCCCCAGCGCTGGCGATCGGCTACGCGATCGGGCGGATCGGCTGCCAGCTCTCCGGCGACGGCGACTACGGCAAGGCCTGGGACGGGCCCTGGGCGATGTCCTACCCGGACGGCACCGTGCCGACGACCCACACCGTCCACCCGACCCCGGTCTACGAGACGGTGGCGATGTCCTTCTGCGCCTACCTGCTCTGGCAGCTGCGCGACCGCTTCCGCGCCGGGATCCTCTTCGCGATCTACCTGATCTACGCGGGGACCGAGCGCTTCCTGGTCGAGTTCATCCGCCGCAACGACCACGTCTGCACTCGGCCTCACCCAGGCCCAGCTCGAGAGCCTGGCGATGATCGTCGCCGGGGTCGTCTGGGTGCTCGTGGTCCGCTCCCGGCACGGCACCCTGGCCAAGGCCCCCGGCCGCCGGGCCGCCGCCCAGCCGGCGACCGGCTGATTCAGATCAGAAGGCGGAGCGCAGCATCCCGCCGTCGATCGGGATCACCGTCCCGGTGACGTAGCCGGCCCGCTCCGAGCAGAGGAAGGCGACCAGGTCGCCGTACTCCTCCGGCGTCCCCAGCCGCCCGGCCGGCACCTGCTCCTTCGCCGCCGCCTCGGCCGCGTCGAGCGAGCCGGCCCGGTCCGGCCAGCCGCTCGGTGGCGAAGCGCCCCGTGGCCACCGTGTTGACGGTGACCCCGTCCCCGGCGACCTCGCTCGCCAGCGTCTTGAAGAACCCGATCGCCGCCATCCGGTGCGAGTTGGAGAGGCCCAGCCCCGGGATCGGCTCGCGGGTCGAGCTGGAGCCGACGTTGACGATCCGCCCCCAGCCGCGCTCGCGCATCCCCGGCAGGACCGCCTCGGCCAGGACGCGCGGCGCCAGCACCAGCGAGCGGTAGGCGTCGGTCCAGGTGTCCGGCCCGTGCTCGAGCGCCGCGCCGAAAGGCGGCCCGCCGGTGTTGGTGACGAGGACGTCGATCGGGCCGAGCGCCTCCTCGACCTCCCCGGGCAGCTCGCCGGAGCCGCTCGAGGTCGTCGGTGTCGGCGACGAAAGCCGTCACCTCGCCGGCGATCTCCGCCGCCGCCTTCTCGACGTTCTCGCGCGAGCGCGAGGCGATCGCCACCCGGGCGCCCTCGCGTGCCAGCGACTCGGCGATCCCGCGGCCGATCCCCTTGCTGCCGCCCATCACCAGCGCCACCCGGCCCTCCAGTCCTAGGTCCACGCCGCCTCCCTGCCCGGCAGCCGGGCGCACCAGAGCGCGAAGAGGCCGATCGCAACGACCGCGCCCAGCCAGTGCGACGCCGATCAGCACCGCGAGCAGGCTGGGGATGCCGGCCAGCGCCGCGCCAAGCAGGGTCATCCCGAGCGGCAGGCCGAGCACCCTGGCCGTGACCAGCGAGCAGATCGCCCAGGCCGCCGGGCCCGCGAACCAGCCCCAGTCCTCGAAGAAGCTATGCGGCAGCGCCAGCCGCCAGAGCGAGCGAGAGGATCGCCACGCCCGCCGCCTGGATCAGGGCCGCCCGCCAGAAGATCGAAGCGCTCATGCGGCGATTCTCTCAGCTTCGGCCCGTCGCCTACTCCGTCAGCCCGACCGTCCTCAGCGCCTCGGACGGGTCGTTGAACCACTCGAAACGGACCGCCTTCCCGTCCCGGATCGTCCACACGTAGCCCTGCCTGCGGCCGATCTCCATACCGCTCCCCTGTCCGACCCCGTGCAGAGTCCCGATCACCACGACGCTCTCTCCGGCGTCGATGAACTCCTCGAACTCGATCCGGGCACCCTCGAAAGCGCTGCTGACCGACTCGGCCGCCTCGCCGAAGGCCGAGACGCCCTGCCTGGTCCCCGGCTCGACCGCCTCGCTCGGATTCACCCACTCGATCTCGTCGGACGAGCAGCCCGGAGGAGAGCGGCGAGCCGTTCTCCCAGGCGGCGTAGATCCGCTTCACGATCTTCACGTTCTCTTCTGACACGCCTCCAGTATCCCGCGCCGGAGAAGGCTCAGCCCGCTGCGATAATCCCGAGAGGGCGGCCTGCTCAGTTGAGGGAGCGCCTGCTTCAAAGCATTCCGTGGTGGCACCGAGGCAACCTATTTGCAAACCGATGGAAGGAACGTGATCCGAACGAACACGAATCAGCAGGAAAGCGACGGCGCGACGCGCGTGGCCTACATCCTCGGCGTGCCCCTGGCCGCGAACGTCGTGCGCCAGTGGCCGCAAATGGGCGAGATGGTGCGCACCAGCAAGCTCGTCGCCGATGTCGAGGGCAACTTTCCGGAGCTCACATTGGAGGTCGGCAGGCGTCTGCATCTCGATGATGTCGTCGTGGTCGAATGGACCTGCAACTACGGCGACGGACGCCTCTACCGGAACGTGACCATCGGCGAGCTCGAGGACGGGCAAGCCGTGCGCGTCACCGACTACTGGGGCGAGCCTACCGAGACACCCGAATGGCGAAAGCCGCTGACAGATCGGCTTGACATGCCCGGTATCGGCGTCTGGCCGGACGACGAGCACCTCAGCCACTACTGAAGACGCGATCACCCCCCGCGCGGACTCCGCCCGCGCTGGACCCAGGAGGTTTCCAACGCGCATCCGCCACCTCCGGCCAAGGCCGGATGGGATAGCGCCTTCCCCAGAGCAACACAGGCGGGGAGATGGCCCGGTGGCTCCCGGGCGTGCATCCTAGAGTCGTAAACTCAGCACGTTGGGCGGTTAGCTCAGTTGGGAGAGCGCCTGCCTTACAAGCAGGAGGTCACTGGTTCGAGCCCAGTACCGCCCACTCACTAAGTCCCTGCTAACCCGGGGTTTCTAGGCCACGTCCGGACCGGAGCTCCAGGGCGCCACGGCGGCGATCATCGTGTGTTTGCCCATGTTTGCCCGATGGATTCGCCACCGCGATGTCAGGTTACGAATCTGAGCAGCACGCTACGGACGCGAGCGATGGCCGACGGGACCCCGCAGGTCGCCCCGTTCGAGGCCCGCGTCGGCCGCTACCGGGGCGCGTAGACGGCGGTTCCGCCGAACCGGCATCCTCGATCCCCCAATGGAGGCTGTGGAGAGCCCCTACGGTTAGTTTCGATGGAGCGATGCACCCCAGCAACCGTATGCATAGTCGCGCTGGTCGCATTATCTGCGCTGTGGGGCTGCGGCAGGTCAACTCCAACGACCTCGGTTGATCACCCCGCGCAGGCGTCTTCGACGACGCTTCGCGGAGTGTTACGTCTGGTCCGCTCCAGCACAGGGGTATGCGGCGTACTCGCGCCACAGGTTCTCCGGAACCTCTACACGCTGACTGGAGAGAAGGGGCGGGCTCTTTGCAGACGTACGGCGCAACGGCTTCGCCCCGCGCCGATCACGCGCGAGCGAGTCGTGAGCATTCGTCAGAACCGGGCACGCGTCCTTGTTGGGGCAGCTCATGGCCCATTGGGGGACGATGACGCTGGAGAGGGTGCACGGGCGGTGGCTGGTGACATCAACCCCCGGAGCTGAAGAGTAAGGCCGCCCGCGCGGGTTCCCAATGGAACGCACTGGGTCAGGGAGCTGCCGAGGTGCGCCAGGATCGGAGAATCGAAGGCGATGGGGAACGTCTACCGCCGCCAGGGGGTCACCCTCTCGATCTACGCGCAGGTGATGTTCCGCGGCGACGGCGAGCGCGAGGCGGTGCGCGACCTGGTCGGGCGGACCGCGGGCGGCGAGGTCGAGCGGGCGGCGGTGCCAGTTCCGCGCCAATGAGGGTTTGCGGGGGAAGCGGCACTCCTGCCCGGGCACGTTCGAGCCGATAATCGAGCTATGGATCGCCCTAGCGCGGGATTACGCCACGCCTATTGGATCGTGCGGATCGGCTGGTGGCTTCTACTCGCTTCGGGACTCATCGTGCTGGCTCTCGGCCCCTTCGCACTGAGCGCAGTCCTATTTCTCGCCGCCGCGGGGCTACTCGTCGGGTGGGATGTGGCGCTGCGACGCCGTGGCTACCAAAGCGGGTTCCGGCACTGGCAGGGATAACCGGATCGGGCAGACACCGATCTGTCTGCCAAGAGGGGCCGAAATAGCGGACCACAGCGACAGAATCCGGCCCGGCTCAGGCACGAACCGCGGTCTAGAGCGGTCCCGGCCGCCTTACAAGCAGGACGGTCGCCAGTTCGAGCTAGAGCGCCGCGGCTCGCACTCAGCCAGTCGGTCCGAAGCGCTCTGTGCGCACTCGCTGCGGCTCGAACCCGGCGGCCACCAACAGCTGCGAGGCCGACTCGACGAACCCGTTCGATCCGCAGACGAAGGCGGTGCCACCCTCGGCGACCGCACCGGCCAGCAGCGAGGCATCGATTCGTCCGCGGTGCCCGTCCCACCCAGGCGGAGGGTCGCCCGTGAAGGTGAGGACCGCGTCCCCGTCGAGCTCGGCCGCATAGATCACGTCATCGGCCGAGCGGACGGAGTAGACGAGCCGCATCTCGAGCTCGGGCAGCGTCCGGCGCCGGTGGCGCAGCATCGCCATCAACGGCACCACGCCCGATCCTCCTCCGACGAGCAGCGCCGGCTCCTCACCCCTCCAGACGAAGTAAGACGCGAACGGCCCGCGGACTTCGACCTGGTCCCCCTCAACAACGACGTCGTGGAAATAGGGGGAGACCTCGCCGCGGTCGAGCCGGTCGATCGTTAGCTCGATCTCTCCCTCGTCGAGCGGGGATGAGGCGACCGAGTAGGAGCGCTGGGCTCGGTATCCGTCAGGAGCGGTGAGGCGGACGTCGTAGTGCTGGCCGGGCAGATGTGGCATCCACATCGGCAGATCGAAGCGAAACGACTTCACCCGCGGCGTCTCGGTCTTGATCGATGTCACCGTACTGATCTGCCATTTGCCCGGCGCGCGTTGCTCTACCTGCGTCAGTCGCTCCAATAGCGCTCCTCCCTCCACGGATCGCCGCGGTTGTGGTAGCCGTTGGCCTCCCAGAAGCCGGGTTCGTCGTGGTCCATCAGCCGCAATCCGGCGACCCACTTTGCGCTCTTCCAGAAGTAGAGGTGCGGCACCAGCAGGCGCGCAGGGCCGCCATGCTCGCGCGGGAGTGGCTCGCCCTCGTGCTCGGTGACAACCCAAGCCTTACCGTCGCTGATGTCCTCGATCGCCAGGTTGGTGGTGTAGCCGCCATCCGAGAACGCCATCGCGTGGGCGCCGAGCGGCTCGACCGAGTCCAGCAGCGTGTCGACCGAAACCCCGCCGAAGCTCGTCCCGAGTTTCGACCACTTCGTCACGCAGTGAATGTCGCAGGGCACCGATTCGAATGGCAGCGCCGCGAACTCCTCCCAGCTCCACTCCTTGGGCTCGGCGACCATCCCGTCGATCCGAAATCGCCAATCCCCGGTCTCGACTTCCGGCGTGGGGCCGGCGGTGAGGACAGGGAAGCCGGACTCGGCGTACTGGCCTGGAGGAAGTCGGGCCGCGAGCTCATCCGGTGCACGCCGACGGCCACTGAATCCGCGGGATACGAACTCACTCATCTCACCTCCACAATACGCGGGTGGCATATCGGCGCGGGAGTGGCACAGCTCGTCGCCCCCGCGCGCCTGCGCCAGCTGACCTGGCGGTCTTCACGGCTGACAGTCGGCAGTAGATTCGAGAGAGGTTGAAGCTCGAAGCCATCCAGCCGATCGGCGCCTCCACGGAGCCCCTGCCTGAAGAGTTCTCCCGATCCCGGCTGCGGCGGTCGCTGCTTGCGCTCGGTGCGGTGGCCGTTGGTGTGGTTGTCCTGCTCACGCTTCTGCCAGGGCTCAGTTCCCTTCGGCAGAGCTTCTCCGGGGCCGAGCCCGGCTGGCTGCTGTTAGGGGTGCTGCTCGAGCTGTTCTCGTGCGCCTCATACGTCCTCGTGTTCCGCTTTGTCTTTTGCAGACACATGAGTTGGGAGACGAGCACCGAGATCAGTCTTTCCGAGCTGGCCGCCAACTCGCTGCTCTCGGTGGGAGGCGCCGGAGGGTTGGCTCTCGGCGCCTGGATCTTGCGCCGCGGCGGCGTGCCGGGCGGCCAGATCGCGCGTCGCACGGTGGCCTTCTTCCTGCTCACCAGCCTGGCCAACGTCGCTTTCCTCGCTCTCGCCGGCTTCGCGCTGGCAGCCGGCGTGGTCAGCGGACCGCAGGATGCTCTCCTCGGGATCGTGCCGGCGCTTGCAGGGATCGGGGCCATCGGGCTGGCGCTGGCCGCCCGCCCGGCCGCGCATGCGCTGGCAGAGCGCTCGCACCGGCCGAAGGTGGAAGCCGCCTTGTGGGCTCTGGGAGATGGTGTCGAGGAGGCTGTGACCCTGTTGCGCCGCGAGCCGGCGATCGCGATCGGCTCGGCCGCCTACATGCTCTTCGATGTTGCCGTGCTCGCCGTGTGTTTCCCGGCCTTCGGCAACCCACTGCCGCCGCTCGGGGTCTTGCTCCTCGCCTACATCATCGGCCAGCTGGGCGGGCTGATCCCGCTCCCAGGCGGAATCGGCGGGCTCGATCTTGGTTTGATCGGAGCGCTGGTGCTCTACGGCGTCAACGCGACCGATGCTGCCGTGGCCGTGCTCGCCTATCGGGGCCTGCTGCTGGCGGTCCCAGCCGCGGTCGGGCTGCCCGCTCTGGCGAAGCTGCGTGGTCGGCTGCGCCGCGAGGAGCATGACATCGCGGCGTGCGTTCCGGGGCAGGAGGTCGAGGTGCTTGGAGGTGGGCGGGTCCGGATGCCGCCGGTGACACGAACGGCGGAATGAAATCGGCCCGGCCAGCGGGCACGACTATCGTCCCCCGGACATGCGGCAGTCCTCGCAGCCCCCTGCCTCAGGTTCGGGAGTTGGCACGAGTCCGGCGCGTGCGGATCCCGAAAACGTCAGCGAGCAGCTCGAACGGTGGCTGCGGATCGATGGCGACAAGACCGTGGGTAGCCTCATCGACCTCTTCAAAGCGAAGAGCTTCGCGATCCTCTTCGTGGTTCTGCTCGGCGTACCGGCGCTGCCGCTACCGACCGGCGGCGTCACACACGTTTTCGAGCTCATCGCCGCGCTGCTGGCGCTTCAGTTGATAATCGGCCGCGAGAAGATCTGGCTGCCGCAACGCTGGTGCCAGCTCGACCTGGCGGGCGAAAAGCAGCAGCGCTTCCTTGCTGGCCTCCTGAAGATGATCCGCTGGCTCGAGCGCTTCTCCCGTCCCCGGCTGCGCTTTCTGTTTGACAATCGTCTCAGCAACAGCGTCTTTGGGTTGCTCGTGATCGCCGGATGCACTGGTGCCTTCCTCGCTCCGCCTTTCACGGGACTCGACACCCTGCCGTCGCTCGGCATAGTGCTGCTGTCGCTCGGCGTGTTGCTTGAAGACATTGTCGTTGTGGTCGTCGGCCTCATCGTCGGTGTCGCCGGCGTGGTGCTCGAGGTGGTGCTGGGTAGCGCTGCGATTGACGCCCTCGGGAAGCTTGTCTAGAGGGCGGCCAGTCGGTCGTGGACCAGCCGGACCGCCATTGACCCCTCGCCGACCGCGGAGGCGACACGCTTGATCGATCCGGAACGGACATCGCCGACCGCGAAGATCCCGGGGCGGCTGGTCTCCAGGAAAAATGGGGGATCGCCGTTGTGCTCCGCGAGTGCCCCGTCCTGGACGTCCCGGCCGGTGCGCAGAAATCCGGCGTCGTCGGTAGCCAGCTGGCCCTCCAGCCACTCGGTATGGGGCGAAGCGCCGATGAAGACGAACAGCGCCCTCGCGGGAACCGCACTCCGCTCTCCGGAGCGGTTGTCGGCGACGGTGACGTTCTCCAGCTCCCGCTCGCCGCCGAGCTCGACCACCTCCGAGTGGAGGCAGACCTGGACCAAGTCGTTGCGCTCGATCTGATCGACGAGATACCGCGACATCGACTTCGCCAGATCACCGCCCCGAATCAGGAGCCGGCATTGCGACGCGTGACGGGACAGGAACATCGCTGCCTGGCCGGCTGAGTTTCCGCCGCCGACGATCAGTACCGGATCTCCGGCGCAGAGCTGCGCCTCCGCCTGCGTGGCGGCGTAGTAAACCCCGCCCATCTCGAACTCATCGAGCCGCGGCACGTCAAGGCGGCGGTATTGCGCCCCGGTGGCGATGACCACGGTGCGTCCGGTTGCGGCATCGCCGTTCGAGAGCTCAATCTCATGCCGCCCCGGTTCACTAGTCATCCGAACGGCCGCGGCCGGCACAGCCAGGCGCGCACCGAACTTGACCGCCTGGACACCGGCACGCTGGGCCAGCTCGCTGCCCGACACTCCGGCGGGGAAGCCGAGGTAGTTCTCGATCCTTGCCGATGTCCCGGCCTGACCGCCGGTGGCGACTGCCTCCACCCCCTGAATGTCGAGCCCTTCTGAAGCGGCGTACAGCGCCGCCGCCAACCCGGCCGGCCCTGTGCCGACAACCACAACGTCGCAGAGCACCGGGGCCGCGCCTTTCGACCCGAGGCCAATTGCCCTTCCCAACTCGGCATTGGTCGGGTTTCGGAGAATCTCACCACCGCTGGCGATCACGACCGGGGTCTGATCGGGCTCAATGGCGAGTTCACCCAGCAGGGCCTCCGCGTCGTCGTCCTCCTCGAGGTCGGTCCATTGGTGGGGCATGCGGTTGCGGGCAAGGAACTCGCGCAGCCGGCGCGAGTCGGGCGAGAACCGGGAGCCGATCAGCTTGATTCCCGTTTCGGCGTCGATCAGGATCGAGCGCCGGGCCATGAAGGCGCCGAGGATGATGTCGCTTAGAACCTTGTCCTCAGCGACGATCTCGCGCAGCTTCTCCACCGGGACCTGGATCACCTCTCCGCCGTCGCTGACCACCCCACTCAGATAGAGCCGCTGGCCGGTGAGCATGCTGAGCTCGCCCAGGAAGTGGTGCCGGCCGAAGACAGCGACCACCCTGTTCTCCCTTCCATGTCCCTGAACGATCGCTACCGACCCCGACCCGATGATGAAGAAGTCGGTGCCCTCGTCGCCCTCGGCGAAGAGGACATCGCCGGTCGCCACCGTGCGGCTGCGGCCGAGCCCCCGAAATCGTGCAATCTGCTCCTCGTCCAAGCGCGGGGAGGAACCGTCGCGGTCGGGGGTCTCGGAGAGCCCTGGGGCAATTGGCTCCCCGCTCACGGCTGCTGCTCCCTCAGCGCAACGGGGACGGTCTGCGGCTCGTCAGTCACTGGCGACAGAAGTGGAATCTCAGCGACACCTGATCGCCGGTGGAACGCCCTCTGCCGTGGCCACTCAGTGGGCATGGCCTGAACGCTACTCCCCCGGATTGCTCACTCCCGACGCGCCTAGGCCGCGTCGCTGTGCCCGGTGCTCCTCGTCGTCACCAAAGCACGGACTCGCTCGGGCCCGGCGGCTAGTCTGAACCGATGAGCGAGCCCGCCCACGGGTTCAAGGAAGGCCAGGCGGTCTGGGTCGAAGACGGCGACGGGAAGATGCGTCCCGCGATATTTCTCGGCGAAACCGAGAGCGCGAGTTGGATGGGCGGCGTTCCGCGCGCCCATGTCGTGGACCCAGAGACTAACCAGGGAGAGGTGGTCCCTATCTTCCGCATCACTCCCAGAGACGAGTAGCCTGGTGCCTTGGTTCCCTGAGCTGTTCTCTGCGCGGGCGCTGGCGGACATTGAGGAGAGACTCCGGCGGGAGGAGCCTGACACCGTGCCCTACTTCGCCGGTTTCCTGACCGGTGAGACCGACGCCCTCATCCAGTCATTCGCGGGAGAACCAGAGGTTCACTATCCGGTCCGGGGCCGCGTCAAGGGCGAGCGGGCGTTCGCCGCATACGCGGCGGCAACCAAGGCATGGCTGGGGGAACGCGAGGACTCGATTGAGGACATCGGCCTCCTAAGGACCGAGCGCCGCAGCATTGGTGAGGCGGTCCTCCACCTCGGCGATCAGGATGGGAGCGTCGATCTCCCGGTGGCGATCGTCGCCGACCATCGGTCCGACGGACGGATCGAAGAGGTACGGATCTACTACAGCAGCTGGCCGCTGAACGGCCGGCACGTGCACCGCCCGCCGCTGCTGCAACCCGATCCGGACTTGCGCGAGTCAGACGTCGTGAGCGAGTACCAGCGTGCGCTCGCGGCGGGCGATGTCGACTCGATCGTTGCGGCATTCGAACCGGACGCCTATGCCCGCGAGCCTGCGGGTGGCGAGCACGTCCACAGAGGCACTGACGGCCTGCGCGCGTTCTACGAGCATTTGTTCTCGAACGGTGGCGGCATTCCGCTGGAGCACTGCACGATGATCGATGACGGGCGCACGTGCGCGCTGGAGTACAACGTCGTGCGGTGGGGAAGGACGGAGATGCGCCCGGAGGCCGGGGTGGCTGTCTACGTTCGCGGTGAGAGCGGCAAGCTCGCCGCGGCCCGCATCTACGACGACGCGGACCCGCCGCTCGGCGTCCCCACGTAGCTCTTCGACTCCTCGGCGGTCCGGCTTCCCCCGCCGCGCTTGTTCCAGCCATGGAAGGGCGAGAGGTCGTCCGACTCCCAGGCCTCGCGGAGTCCCGGCGCGCTCAGGTCCCAGTCGGGGCGGATCTCGCTAGAGACGGTCCGCAGGTCGCGCCAGAGGTCGACGACCGAGGGGCGGCCCCAAAACCAGTAGCCGTTATAGATGCTGTGGACGATGAGCCCGGGCTTCAGGACGAGTGTGTGAGGGATCATCGGATCGTGCTCGGGGTCGGTGTACTCCTGGATGTCGAGGTCCTTCTGCACCGTCCGCTCGGGGTCGGATAGGAAGGGCCACTGGGCGCCGACCGAGGCGCGGAACTCCTGGAGCTCGTGATGCTCGTCGGTCGCGATCGTGGCCATCTGTGTGTAGGCGACTGCGACCTTGGGATAGAACGCGGCGAGTTCGAGGTGCTGCTGGTGCTCCTTGGGGCAATAGTGTCCGCGTGCGAGCGTGAGGATCAGGGGATCGTCGCCCTGCAGCTCGCTGAGCTTTCGAGAGGCACTCTCGTGGTCTGGCAGCTCGTAGTCGGGGAACGTGGCACCGGGTTGGATGTCAGAGCGCATGGTCGGATTCCTTTCACGCTGTGTGCGTTTCGCTAGCCAGAAACAAATTGCTGCCCGCCGTCGATGTCGTAGGTCGCCCCCGTGACCGCAGTGTTGGTCATGAGGTGAACGGCGAGAGCTGCGACGTCAGCCGGGCCGACCACACGGCCGATGGGGAGCGTCGCGCGCAGCTCGTCACGCCGGGCATCCAGTCCCCCGCCGAGGAGCGAAGCCGATAACGGGGTGTCGACGAAGCCGGCGGCGATCAGGTTGACCCGGACCGGCGCGAGCTCGAGTGCGAGGGTCGCCGTCAACGGAGGGAGCGCGGCGGTGGCGGCGGAAACGATCCCGAGCTCGCGGCTGATCTTCCGGCCGCCGGTGCCGCCCATGAAGATCAGCGAGCCGCCCGGCCTCATCTTGGCGGCGGCGTTGCGTGCGACCTCGAGCGAAAGGACCGCGTGGTCGCTGAGCGCATCCCGCACCTGATCTGCATCCATCTCGAGCAGGGGCACGTAACTCGGGCCGGGGCCTGTGACCATCACGTGGTGGATCGGGTCCGGCAGGTCCTTGAAGAATCGCTGCAGCGCGGCCGAATCGGTGGCATCGAAGGCATCGGTGCTGATCGCGCCGAGCTCCGCCGCGGCCTGATCTAGGCGCTCAGGATTGCGGCCGGTGAGGACGACGTCAGCTCCCTCAGTGCGTGCTCGTCGGGCCGTTTCAAGACCGATCCCGGCGCTTCCGCCGACAACGACAACGGTTTGGCCCAGCAGTTCCGGTTCGCCTTGGTTCGGTGAGTCAGGGGTTGCGGTGATCATGTTCCTCCAACTGTCGAAGCGGCAACGGGTGTCAGTGACCAGCGGCCTGGCCGCCGTCGATGTGCAGAATCTCGCCGGTGACGAACGTCGCCCGTTCGAGATACAGGATTCCGTCCGCAACGTCGCCGATCTCGCCAACCCGTCCAAGCGGGTGAAGGCCGGCCATGCCCTTATATGAGGCTAGATCGTGCTCGGGGGTCTTGATCACTCCGAGCGAGACTGCGTTGACCCGTACGCCGCTTGACGCGTATTCGGTGGCGAGGGAACGAGTTACGGCGGCCAATCCGCCCTTTGTGAGGGACGCGAGCCCGGAGGGTCGCTTGCTGTCGGGCTGGTCCACGAGGCTCGTAGTGATGTTGACAATGTGGCCGCTGCCCTGGCTCACCATCTGCCGGATGGCGCGCTGGGTGATGTGGAAGAACCCAGCCAGGTTCACGGTATTGATAGCGGCATAGTCATCAGGGGTGTATTCAGTGAACGGCTTGCCGATAAAGACCCCGGCGTTGTTGATCAGGCTGTCGATCCGTTCGAATCGATCGAGCGCCTGTTCCACCACCCGCTGCGCGGTCTCGACTTCTGCGATGTCTCCCTGCACGGTGAGAAGGTCGGACTGGTCGGAGGAGTCGATCGAGCGCGCGGTGGCTACGACGGCGTATCCGGTACGACGGAACGCGGCCACCAGGCCTGCGCCGATGCCCTGCGAGGCGCCAGTGATGACAGCGATCTTTTGTGACTCAGTCACCCGGTCCGAAGGAGGTTGGGGGCCAGGCGCGGGCTCATCGACGAGGCAGGACCCATGGGTTACGCCTGCGGCGTAGCCGCGGTCTCAGCCCTCGCCGAAATCTCGCGGCCAAGCGCTTTCAGTGCGGCGACGTAGATCTCCGAGAAGGTAGGGAAGGGCTGGATCGTGTCGCGAAGCACCTCGAGCGGAACGCGAGCTCTGATCGCGAGCGTGGCCTGCTGCAGCCATTCCCCCGCTTCGGGGCCGAGCGCGTAGGCGCCCGTCAGCCGCTGGCCGTCGCTGAGCAGGGTCAAGAATCCGTTGCTCTCGGCGTAGGCGCGCGTGTAGGTCTCAGTCTTGGCCACCTCCGACACAGGGGCGGTGGCGCTGAACGACGCCTCCGTGGCGCCTACCGACGCTGCCTGCGGGTCGGTGAATACCGCCCGCGGCACCGCCTCATAGTCGGCCTCGCGCGAGTCGCCGAGGATGTTTGCCGCGACGACCTCTCCCTGGTACTTGCCGACGTGGGTGAGCGGCCAGATACCGACGATGTCGCCGATCGCCCAGAGGCGCTCGCCGACGCGCAAGCTCGAGTCGACGGGAATCCCGTGGCCGTCGGTCTCGACTCCGACGGTTTCCAGACCAAGGGCCTCGACCCGCGGTCGCCGTCCGGTGGCAACGAGCAGGCGGTCGCCGCGCAGCTCCGGGCGCTCGTCGAACTCGAGGACATAGTCATCGCCCTCTCGTCGCGCCGCAGTCGCCTGGACGCCGACGACAAGCTCGACACCCTCGTCCCGTAGAACCTCGCCGAGCGCCTCGCCCAGCGGCGCGGGCTCGCGGGGCAGCACGTGCTCGCCGCCCTCGACGAGCGCCACTTCACCACCGAGCCGGCGTACTGCCTGTGCCATCTCCACCCCAACCGGCCCTCCGCCGAGCACCAACAATCGGCTCGGAACGGCCTTCATGCCCGTCACCTCGCGGTTGGTCCAGATGCCCTCGAGCTCGCGCAGGCCCGGGACGGGCGGCACGATCGGGTCCGCTCCGGCGGCGATCACCACGTGTTCGGCGGTGTGGCGCTCCCCGTCGACCTCGACCACGCCTGTCCCCGCGAGCCGGCCGCTCCCGCGCAGCAGGTCGATGCCATTGTCCGCCAGCCAGCGCTCCTGGCCGGCGTCGGAGTAGTCCGAAACCATGAAATCACGCCAGGCAAGCGCGCCGTCGACGTCGACCTCGGCGCGCGCCGACGCGTCGCGCGCGGCGTGCACTGCCTCACCTGGGCGCAGCAGCGTCTTCGAGGGGATGCAGGCCCAATAGGAGCACTCGCCGCCGACCAGCTCGCGCTCCACGATCGCGACCCGCAGGCCGCCCTCCGCCAACTCGCCGGCACAGTGCTCCCCCGGAGAACCGCCGCCAATCACGATGACGTCGTAGTCGGCGCTCATGTCGGCAGCTCCACTCCGGCTCGCTCGCCGACAGCCGAGCCACTGTCGCCCACGTCGGTCCTCCTCATCTCGACCTCCGTATCGCCGCTCGTTTAAGGGTTGAACCTATCGCCAGCGGCCCGAGGCCGCATATGAAGATTCAGTGATTCTTCATATGCTGGATTGACTTACTCCTGCGCCGGTGACAGGCTCGGGTTTCCGGTCGGCCGCCGGATTGGCGACCAGCATCGAACGGGAACGGAGGTCAGCATGGCCAGCACCGACGTAAGCAGTGGATCCACGGGCGGGACGCAGAGCGCTTTGGGCGTGGACATGAACCTCGAGGTCGTGACCTTGCCCGTCTCGGATGTCGATCGGGCGAAGAGCTTCTACCAGAGCCTCGGATGGCGCTTCGACATCGACCTGGTCGTCAGCGACGAAGTCCGGACGGTGCAGTTCACGCCGCCCCACTCGCAGTGCTCGATCCAGTTCGGCAAGGGGCGCACCACGGCTGAGCCCGGGTCCGCCCAGAGCCTGATCCTCGTGGTCGACGACATCGACGCCGCCCGGGACGACCTCATCAGCCGTGGCGTCGACGTCAGCGATGTGCAGGAGGCGCGGCCTCCGGGTTTCGACCAGGGAGGACGCTCGTACTTCGCGCGCGCGTCGTTCAGCGACCCCGACGGCAACGGCTGGGAGCTCCAAGAGATCACTACCCGTCTTCCCGGTCGGGAATGGGGAGATTGACGTGGACGTTGCCTCCTTGGCAGAGCTCTTGCACGAGACGGCCGAGCATCACGGCTCTTTCGAGGCGATCGCCCCAGCGCACGACTGGTGGGACTGGTACGCGGCCTACATGGACGCCCGTGAGAGCGGCAGCAGTCCTGAGGAGGCTTCTGCAGCCGCCGGGCGCTACATGGCGGAGGTCAAGCACGTCGTCGTCGCGCCGCTGGAGTGAAGGCCGTCTGGCCCCAACCGCGCCGACATCGATGCGCAGCCGCCGAGTGAGCTGCATGCCACACCTAACGTAAAACCGGTGCCTGTGGCCCCGTCGAGCCCGCTCCCGCCGGTCGGAGATAGCGATCACGTCACGGGTTCCGACTCCCCCGACGTGACGCTGGTCGAATACGGCGATTTCGGATGTCCGTACTGCTTCGCCGCCAGTATGCCGATGAGGTCGCTCTTGGATCGCTTCGAAACTCTCCGCCTCGTGTGGCGGCACTTCCCCGACGCCGAGCTGCACCCCGGAGCGGACCTCGCGGCGGAGCTCTCCGAGCTGGCGGGGATGCACGAAAAGTTCTGGGAGGCGCATTCGCTGCTCCTCGCTGGGCGCGCGCGATTCTCGCGTGAGGACCTCCTGGACGCCGCGCGGCGGCTCGAGCTGGATCCAGCTGAGGCGGCCGAGGCGCTTGCCAAGCGCAGCTTTCGCGAGCGTGTCCTCGCGGACATCGACGGGGGCAGGCAAGCCGGAGTGCACGGCACGCCGACGTTCTTCGTCGACGGCGAGCGCCTGGACGGGCCCTGGCGCCAGCTCGCGCAGATCGTTCCGGCGCGGCTCGAAGACATGAAACGATCAGTTGACTAAAGGGCGCGCCAATGGCCACATGTACCCATCTCGATCACGTCCAGATCACGGAGCTCCCGGAGGCCGTCGAGGGCTGCGAGGAGTGCCTGGCCGACCGGTGGCCAGTGGCTGCACTTGCGGATCTGCTTGGAGTGCGGCAAGGTTGGGTGCTGCGACGACTCACCCAACCGTCACGCGAGCGCGCACGCCGAGAGCAGCGGCCATCCTCTGATCCGATCTCTGGAGCCGGGCGAGGAATGGTCCTGGTGTTTCGTGGACGAGGTCGCCATGCTGATCGCCGACCTGCAGGGCGAGACCCGGATCCCGCCCTCACCGCTTGCTGGATGACTGGAAGGCTCACACACCAAGCAAGGAGCATGCATGGCCACGATCCACCTCCACAAGACGACCACTTCGACGCCAGAGCAGTTCGTCGCCGCGCTCACCGACTTCGGACCGGGCCGTAAGGATCTCTTCCCGAACAGCACCGACGACTACCTCGAGGTGCATGACCAAGGCCCCACTGAGGCCGACGTGACGGAGGGCTCGAGCGGCATCTGGGAACGCCTGCACTACGACTGGTCCGACCCCAACCGCGTCGTCATGACGACCACCGACTCCAATACGTGGGGAGGCAACTCGGGCCACACCTACACGTTCACGCGGCAGTCCGACGGGACAACCGACCTGGACGTCGTCGTGGTACGGGACGGCAAGACCCTCAAGGGACGGGCGCTCGGGATCGTGCTCGCGATCTTCGGCAAGCGCGTGCTGGGAGGGGCGTTGGAAAAGACCGTCAAGGCCGTCGAAGCCCGCAACGACCGGCCGAGCGCGGCGGAATCCACCTAGACACCGTTCGTCCGCCGGCATCGGCGGCGTCGACCCGCCGATGCGGGAAGCGATGGGCGAGTGACACGTTCAAGTACACGACCCGCGAACGGCATGTGCCGAGGGCGCCATACGTGTCGCTCCTCGAAGGGCCAGGCGTAGATCGGCTTTCCGCAGCGAACCATCTCGAGCAGGCGCGGTTCGGCGAGCTCCTCGGCGGACCACTCGTAAAGACGTTGCAGCCGCGGAACGATCACCGCGTAGTCGAGCATCCGGCCTAGACGCTGCTCGTCGGCGATATAGCGCGCGACGTCGCGGTCGAGCGGATAGCGGTTCGGGAGCACACGTCTGAGTGAGAGAAACACTCCTGCCATCCCGAGCCGCGGATCGCCTACCAGGCGGCCGAGCGGAGCCAACCGCCCCAGCGCCAGGCGAGGCGCCGCGACGAGTGCGTGCGCGTACAGCACGCGCACCATCGCGACGTTCATGAAGAAGCGCTCCGGTGCGCCCTCCGCTTCGGCGAGTCCCCGATGCTCCAGGTAACCGCCCACAATGCTCGCGTTGTGGGCTCGGTACCAGTTGTGCCCCGTCGGTCTGGCGCCGAACTCCAGCCAGAGCCGCACGGCTTGCGATGATGGCTCCCCGGCCAGGCCACCGAGCAGCGCGATGGTTTCGCATCCGTCCCGCAGCAGCCGCTCGTTGACCGCCCGCCACCACACGCTGCCGGGCGGTGACGCGTCGAGCGGATTGAGCACACCGCGGCGCGCCTGCCAGCGCATGAACGACAACGCCGCCCGTCGGAATGGCAGGTGTCGCGGCGCGCGGCCCGTCGGCCCGTGGAACACTCGCGCCATCAACCCAAGACGCGCCGCAGGATCGTCGCGCACGGCGACGACCTGCGCCTCAGCTCGAGCGAGCGCGCCTGTGTGCTGGCTCATCCCGAGAAGTGATAGCGGTACGACGACCTCCTAAGGGGCGGCCCGTGCGTGAAGCGGGGATGACCGACTGTCGCTTCCAAAGAGAAGCGCAACGCGGTGCCGCGAACAGCCAGGCGCCGGGCGGGCCCAACCGATCGCCAGCGCGGCCACCGCGCCGAGCAGCAACGCCACCGCGAGCGGGCGGTAGAGGGGCGCCCCGCCCCTTGATCGTTCGCTTGGCAGCTAGCCGAGCGCTTTCAGCGCCTTGGCGCTGTCGCCCTCGAACTCGCCTCGCACCACCTTGCCATCGCGGTACTCCATGAGGTGCAGGAAGGGGGCCTCGAAGCTGCCTCCCTTGCCGGTACCGCGCTGCGTACCGGTGACGATCACCTTGTCGCCAGCCTCAATGAACTCGGACGGCTCGACGCTGAAGCTCGACCAGTAGTTCGGGATCTGCGCGAAGTTCTCCATAATCGCATCGCGGCCGCGCGTCACCCCGCCGAGCGGCAGCTCATCCGAGGTTTGCCACTCCGCGTCCTCGGCGAATCCCGCCTTCAACGTCTCGAGATCACCGCTACTGAACGCACGATAGGCGTCCTTAGCTGCATCCGCGTTTCCCATCTCCGCCTCCTCCGTTAGGGCAATGGTTGCGGTCCTCTGGAGCCGATGCCTTCGCAGGGGGCTGCGGCAAGAGGTCGATCAATAGGAATTCGACCTCTTAGAACCCCGGTCCTTATGAGTTAGAAGAGTGACCGGCTGGCGCAGGGCTTGGGCAATCTGGGGGACTAGACAGTGCCCTCGAACGTAGCCCGATCTTGCTCCGATGTGACTCGGTCGATCTTGCCTGAGAAGAAGTACTTGGCCAGCGGTTCGGCCCCCGAGAGCTCGACTCCCTGCCGTGGCGCGAGGTTCAGCCGGGTCCGACCCTCCTCCAGCGGGGTTGCCTCGAGTATCCAGTCCCGGCACTCCGCCAGGGTCGCCTCTCGATCCCTGGCGGCTCTCCGCAGGCGGTCGAGCTCGGGTTGGCAGCGAAACGGAGGCTGGAAGTGTGGTTGTTGGCGAGTAAGTCCGACGCCTGAATCGTATGGCGCATTCGGGCGCAGCGGGTGCCGGGCCCGAGAGGCAGGTCATCGGGGTGAGGTGGGCTAGCCGGACTCCAACCGGCGACCTCCTGGGTGCGATCCGGGCGCTCTCTAGGAACCGGTGCTCGGCGATCGCCTCGGGGCTACCCCGAGGGCGTCGGGGTGAGCTAGCGCCCCCTGTCGGGTGCGGGTCTGGTTGTGAGGGTGGCAGTCACCTCCAGTCGGCGCGAACCTCTGGAGACGCTGACCTTGATCTCCTCCCCAGGGGCGTGGGAGCCGATGATCTGGAGCAGGTCATCGACGCTCCCAACCGGGGTGTCGTCAAGAGCGGTGATCAGATCGCCGCGCCGGAGTCCCGCCGTGGCGGCCGGACCGTTTGTCGTGGTCGAGACGACCACGGCGCCCTTCCCTCCCGCGGCCCCGTCCCGGACATTGACGCCAAGATAGGCGGTGGCTGACTGGACCTCGGTCAGGGTGAAGCGGTGCGAGCCTCGGACGACCCTGATCGTGAACTGCTCGCCCACCTTGGGGGTGCCGATCGAACCGATCAATTCGGCCGCGCTCTCGACGCGGGTGCCGTTATAGGTGAGGATCACATCGCCCCGCTTCAAGCGTGACTTGCTGTCTGGCTTCACCGAGAGCACGACTGCGCCAGGCTCGCCGGCCGTGGTCGACCCGAGCGTTGCGCCAAAGAAGTCGCCTGCGTCGAGATTCGAAGTCTGGGTGGCCCCCGGCCTAGGGTGCGCGGCTTCATTCGAGCCTGTTTCCTCTCCGCCGCCGCAGCCGGCGATACCGAACGCGGTGACCGACACGGCCACCAGCGATGCGATCCGGACCCTGGGTGCCGCCTCGTTCACGAAGAGGATCCTCCCTCCCGCATCGTATGCACTCGGCTCGGCGGATTGGCCGCTCGGATCGCCCTCGGCTTCGGTCGAGGCGGTTGATTCCGTGTCTGGTCCGGCCCCTCCAAGGCGGTTCCGCGGAACCGCCTTGGGCCGCGTCGGGAGGCCGCCACCGACCCTGCATTGCGGTGGCGCAACCTGAATCCGTAGAGGTGTGGAGACAGCTCGCTTAGGCGGCCGCGCTCGCCGCCACCTCGGCCGAGCTGCCCCGGTGGCGCGCATACATCTCGCCCACCCACTGCCCGCCCGGCCGGGCCATCAGCTCCTCGCGCAGCTCCTGCACGGCCGGCACCACGGTCGCCGGCGCGTAGGGGCGCTCCGGCGGCGCCAGCAGCGGCGTGAACAGGGAGGCGGCGGAGAGATCGGCGACCGAGAAGCGCTCACCGACCAGGTAGCCGGAGGGTTGCAGCTCGGCCTCGACGCGGTCCATCGCCGCGACGATCTCATCGCGCGCCCGGGCGGCGCTCTCGTCGTTGACGCTGTAGTCGGCCCGGACCATGCGGCTCGCCACCGGCGCCGTCGCCCGCAGCAGTCGCTCCCGGGTCGGGCTCGGCTTGGTGAAGAGCGCCCCGACCACCGCGTCGGGATCGGGCAGCGTGTAATGCCAGACGAACCGCCGTACGGCCGGCGCCAGCTCCTCGTCGAAGAAATCCTCCAGCTCCAGTGCCCGGGTCCGCTCCGACCGGTCCGCGGGGTAGAGCGCCGGCTCGGGCCGGTAATCCTCCAGCGCCGCGATGATCGCCGTCGAGTCGCCGATCCGCCTCCCCTCGAGGTCGAGGACCGGCAGGCGCCGCTGGGAGCCGCGGGTGAGGATCATTGCCCGCACGCCGTGCAGGCCGGGCATCGGCTCCCGGCGCTCGTGGGGGATCCCCTTGTAGTCGAGCGCCCAGCGAGCCTTCTCGTTGTAATGGGAGATCTCTAGATGCCAGAGGACGACCGCCACGTCTCCGACCATACACCCGTCCCCATCGCCGCCGGCGTCCCCTCTCAGAGGCCGTACTCCTCGACGGTGTCGCGTTTTCGCGAAGGACGTTTACCCGCAACCCCAGTGGGGCAGGCCAAAGTGACGAGACTCGTGAGACACCTCGCCGCGTCGCGGTCAGCAGGCTGCTCTTCCGCTGAGAGCTTCCCGAGGAAAGAGGGCGGAGATCCATGGCAACCGACGCAACTCAGAGGACCGAGACCGAGAGCGAGCGCGCGCAGGCGCAGTCCCGGCGCGACTATCGCCCGACCGGAGCCCCGGCGAAGACCGGCGTGTTCGCGACGCTGAAGCGCACCGCGACCGAGTTCCAGGAGGACAACCTGACCGACTGGGCGGCTGCGCTGACCTACTACGGGCTGCTCTCTCTGTTCCCGGCGCTGATCGCCCTGGTGGCGATCGTCGGCCTCTTCGGTGACCCGAAATCGACCACGCAGACGATCACCGACATGGTCACCTCGATCGGGCCGAAGTCCGCGGCGCAGACCTTCGCGGACCCGATCCGCTCGATCACATCCAACCGAGCCGGCGCCGGGATCGCGCTGATCGTCGGCCTTGCCGTGGCGCTGTGGTCGGCCTCGGGCTACGTCGGCGCCTTCATGCGAGCCTCGCACATCATCTACGAGACGCCGGAGGGGCGGCCCTTCTGGAAGCTGCGACCGCTGCAGATCGCGGTCACCCTGGCGATGATCCTGATGATGGCGATCGTCGCCCTCGGGCTGGTCCTCACCGGGCCGATCGTGAAAGCGGTGGCCGAGCCGATCGGGCTCTCCAGCACCGCGACGACGATCTGGGACATCGCCAAGTGGCCGGTGCTCGCGGCGATCTTCATCACGATGATCTCGCTGCTCTACTACGCCTCGCCCAACGTCAAGCTTCGCGGCTTCCGCTGGGTCACCCCGGGCAGCGTCTTCGCGCTGGTGGCCTGGGTCATAGCCTCCGCGGCCTTCGCCTTCTACGTCGCCAACTTCGGGTCCTACAACAAGACCTACGGGGCGCTCGGCGGGCTGATCGTCCTTCTGATGTGGTTCTGGATCACCAACCTGGCGATCCTCTTCGGTCATCAGCTGAACGCCGAGCGCGAGCGCAGCCTCGAGATCGAAGAGGGGACGCCCCGCGCCGAGCGCGAGATCCAGCTCGAGCCGCGGGCGGAGCCAAAGGAACAACGGACGACCTGAGAGGACGAGAACGATGGCCACAGCGGACACCGCGATGCGGATCGAGCGCCTGCTCGAGAACGACTACGCGCAGGAGCAGCTGCGCGACGGGATGAGCTGAGATGAAGCTCATCTTTCTCCCGGTCAGCATCATCGCCGGCCTGATCGCCGGCCTGATCGGTCAGAAGATCTTCGAGAAGATCTGGGGGTTGGTCGATGACGAAGAGCCCCCGGACCCCAAGCATCGGGAGTTCCAGTGGAAAAAGCTGCTCGCCGCCCTGCTCGTGGAGGGCGCGATCTTCCGGCTGGTCAAGGGCCTCACCGACCACGGAGCGCGGCGCTCCTTCGCCCGGCTGACCGGTTCCTGGCCGGGGGAGGAAGCTCCCGAGCCCGAGTAGAGGCAACGGCCGGTTGCGTCCGATGAACGCGGCCAGGGCCGTTCTCGCTCATCCCAGCCGACTTGGATACCCCCCGCTCGGCAGCCGGCAAACGGCGGCTCGCGGGCGGACCGAAAAAAGTCGGGGACAGAGGGGCCGGGCTGCATTGAACATCAAATCGTGCAATGATCCCGCGCGGTTTCCGTGACGCAGGGTGGATCGATCAAGAGGGCGTTCGGGATCGTCGGCGCGGCGATGCTGCTCGCGGCTGCCTTCGCGCCGTCGGCCTCCGCCGGGGGCGCCGCGATCACCGCCCGCGGCAGCGTCGAGCAGGTCGACGTCACCGGCGCTACCCCCGGCGCCAGCTACAGCCTGGTCAACAGCAAGCGGCAAGGTCACCGACACCCGCAAGGGCGGACTCGCTCGGGCGGGATCGTCTTCCGCCACGTCGACCCCGGCTCCGGGTACCGGGTGCGGGAGGGCGGCCAAGCGGCACGGCACGACCTCGCCGCCCTTCAGGGTCCTCAGCCAGCGCTCGGCGCCGCCCAGCACCAGCATCTACAACCAGACGCTTCCCGAGGGCGGCTACGGCTACCTGACGACCCGCGACGGGACGAAGCTGGCGATCAACGTGCTGCTTCCGGCCGGCAAGACTCCCGGGATGGGCCCTTCCCCACCCTGCTGGAGTACTCCGGCTACGGCTACGCCAACCCCGGCCGGCGGCGAGAGCTCGATCCAGGCGCTGCGTCACGCAGCTCGGCTTCGCCGTGGTCGACGTCAACATGCGCGGCACCGGCTGCTCGGGCGGCGCCTTCGACTACTTCGAGCCGCTCCAGGGCCTCGACGGCTACGACGCGATCGAGACGATCGCCCGCCAGCCCTGGGTCCTCCACCACAAGGTTGCGAATGACGGGCGTCTCCTACGGCGGGATCAGCCAGCTCTTCGTCGGCGCCACCCGGCCGCCCAGCCTCGCGGCGATCACCCCGCTCTCGGTGATCGACAACACCCAGACCACGCTCTATCCCGGCGGCATCCTCAACTCCGGCTTCGCCCTCTCCTGGGCCAAGGACCGCGTCCACGACGCGCTGCCCGCCTCGCCGACCGGCGGCCAGAGCTGGGCCTACCAGCGGATCCAGAACGGCGACACGGTCTGCGCCGCCAACCAGGACCTGCATCCCGGAGGCCGTCGATCTGCTGGGCAAGATCAAGCGCAACCGCTATTACCGGCCCAAGGTCGCCGACCCGCTCTCGCCGGTCACCTTCGTCCACAAGATCAAGGTCCCCGTCTTCCTCGCCTGCCAGTGGACCGACGAGCAGACCGGCGGCCACTGCCCCGACCTCGCCGATGAGTTCACCGGCACCAACCGCAAGTGGTTCACCTTCACCAACGGCGTCCATACCGACTCGCTC
Source organism: uncultured Actinomycetes bacterium (assembly GCA_963725315.1). Classification (GTDB taxonomy): domain Bacteria; phylum Actinomycetota; class Thermoleophilia; order Solirubrobacterales; family 70-9; genus JBBRHQ01. The sequence continues at coordinate 97,061 of CAVRYA010000004.1, forward strand.
GACCCGGCTCACCTTCAACCGCTGGTTCGACTTCCTCGAGCTATACGTCGCCCGCCAGAAGCCGGAGCTGACGGCGGGTCAGAAGGGCCATCGCGCCGGTCATCTATCAGACGCGTCTTCGGGATTCCTGGTGTGACCCTGCCCGACGACCCGATCCAGGCCGAGCCCGACTTCGCCGCGGCGAAGAGCGCCTACGAGAAGCTGAAGCAGGTCCGCATCCTCTTCGACAACGGCGCCGGCAGCGCCACGCCGGGCCAGCCATATGCAGGCTTCGAGCGCTCCTTCTCGCGCTTCCCGCTGCCCGGCACCAAGGCCCGCTCCTGGTATCTCGGCGGCAAGCGGGCGTCTCTCCGACCACAAGCCGCGGCAAGTCCGGCGCCGAGAGCCTTCAAGTGGGACCGCGACGCCCGCCCGGCGACCGACTTCACCGGCAACACCGGCGGCGGCGGCCTCTGGGCGGAGACCCCTGACTACCACTGGGAGCAGAACCCGAAGGGCAAGGCGCTCTCCTACGTCAGCCCCAAGCTGAAGTCGAACACGACCGTGGTCGGCGCCGGGGCGCTGCAGGCCTGGATCCGCGCCCGCGTGCCCGACGTCGACCTCCAGGTGACCGTCTCCGAGGTTCGCCCCGACGGCAAGGAGGTCTTCGTCCAGGACGGCTGGCTGAAGACGATCGCCCGCAAGCTCGACCGTTCCAAGAGCACCCTGCTGGAGCCGGTGCTGAGCCTGCGCAAGAGCGCGATCAAGCCGCTGCCGAAGGGCCGCTTCACCAAGGTCACGGTGCCGCTGTACTACGAGGGCCACGTCTATCGCAAGAACTCGCGGATCCGGATCACGATCGCCGCGCCCGGACGGCGACCAGCCCGTCTGGGAGTTCGGCGAGGCCCTGCCGAAGACCACGACCACGGTGGCCCTGGCGCACTCGCCGAAGATGCCCTCGCGGTCTGCTGTTGCCGGTGATCCCCGGCGTCAAGGTCCCCACCGGGCTGCCCTACTGCCCGGGCCTTCGCGGCGAGCCCTGCCGCGACTACGTCCCGTACACGAACCACGAGATCTCGCTGCGCTGAGCCGGCAGGGGTCGCCACTCTCGGCGTGGAAGCGCGGCGAGGCGCTCCGCCTCGGCCGCCAGCTCGCGCCTCGGCGCGGCGTCGAGGCGTCTCGAACGGCTCGGTCCTCACCCGCCCCTTCTCGTAGCGCCAGGTCCCCGCCACCGCCCCGTCGACGGTGAAGGTCGGGATCGACTGCGGGGTCTTCGAGCTGAAGACCTTGCCTCGGTGCGCGGTCGGGGAGGATCTGGGTGCGGCGGGCGTGGGCGAGCAGGGTCGCGTCCCAGACCGGCAGGAACCTGACCGGGGCGGGGGTCTCGGGATCGGGCAGCGGCGCCCGCGGCAGGTCGACCAGCTCCTGGCCGTCGGGGCCGCGAAAGCGGCGCAGCTCGATCTGCTCGCAGGGCGGCTCCCACCGGGGTCGAGCGGAACGCCGATCCAGTCGGCGATCTCCGCCTTGGTCGCCGGGCCGAAGCCGCGCAGGTAGCTGGTCACGGTCTCGACCATCGCCTCGGCCTCGCGGCGCCCGGCTCGGGGCCGATCCAGCGCTCGGCCTCGGCGAAGAGGTCGGCGCGGCGGCGCTCCCAGGTTCCCGAGGGCGGTACCCGGACCAGGTCGGTCCAGATGCTGGCGCCGTTGGTGCCCCGCGATCCCTGGCCGATCAGCTCCTGGACCTCGTCCCGGCTCGGCCGGGCCCTCGGCGAGGCGTTTGCGGAGCCGCCTCGTGCCCGCGGCCATCTGCTTCGCGCTCGGCTCTCCCTTGCGGGCCTTCAGCCAGCGCTCACGGCGCAGCCGCCGCACCGCAGCCGAGAACCGCCACCAGTCGTCCGGCGTGACCAGGTGGATGGTCGCCCGCAGCAGGGTTCCCTGGACGACGGTGCGACGCTCGAGCGCCCGGTCCAGCGTCTCCCGCTGGAAGCCCTCGAGCCGTGTCCACAGCCCGACGTACATCGAGGGCGCGTACTGGGCCTGGATGCCGCCGATCCGCTCCAGCGCCCTGGGCAGCGAGGACGCTCTTGCGCTCGAGCAGCATCTGCCGCGCGAGCAGCGCCCGGTTGAGCTCGGCGGTGCTGAGGACTCGCTCTGCCTCGGCCATCCGCCGGAGCCTAGGTGCTGGGCGCGGCCTGATCCGCCGTAGTCGGTCTGGGCGGGGCGGCGTCCTCGGGGTCCCGGCGCAGGCCCGATCCGGGCCAGGCGCCGCGCCGCCCGAAGCCGGCGATCAGCGCGGGCACGAGCAGCGCCCGCACCAGCAGGGTGTCGATCAGCAGCCCCGCCGCCATCGCGAAGCCGAGCTCGCGGAAGGCCTGCTCGGGGATCAGCGCGACGGCGGCGAAGGAGAGGGCGAGGATCAGCCCGGCGGTGCGGATCGCGCTGCCGGCCCGCGAGCCGCCGATCCTGATCGCCTCCTCCAATCGACCGTTGCCGGGATTCCTGCCAGATGCGATTGACGACGAAGACGCTGTAGTCGGAGCCGAGCGCCAGCAGGAGGATCGCAGCGGAGAACGGGCACGAACAGCGAGAGCTGACCGTAGCCGAGCAGGTCCTGGAAGACGTAGACGGTCAGCCCGAGCGACGCTGCGACCCCGAGGATGCTCGCCGCCAGCAGGTAGAGCGGCGCCACCAGGGCCCGAAGCAGCAGGGCCAGCAGCAGGAAGACCCAGGCCACCGCTGCGGGGCCGACCCGCAGGCCGGTGTCGCCGATCGAGTCGACCAGCTCTCCGGTGAGGGCGGTGTCGCCCGCCGATCCCGGCCGCTCGCCTGGCTCGAGCTGGGCCGGTCGAGCAGCGAGGGCATGCGGGAGTCGAGCCTCTCGATGGTGTCGATCGCGGTGCCGCCGTAGGGGTCGGAGTCGGTGATCACGAAGTAGCGAACGGCGCTGCCGTCGGGGGCGGTCATCGCCCTGCCCGCCAACCCCATCGGCCCGGTGGCGGGGCCGATCACGCCGGCGACCCCGGGTTGGCGGGACACGAGTGACTGAAGACGCGAGACCTGGGAGCGCTCCGCTCCGATCCCGGGTGCCTTGACCACGAGCAGCGTCGGCGCGATCAGGCCGGGGCCGAAGCCGCGGCTGACCGAGGCGAAACCCCGGGCCGCGCTCGGCATCGGACGGGCAGGCCCCGCATCAGCGGGTTCCCGAGGGACATCTCGCGCAGCCCGGTTGCCGCCGAGGCGAGGAGCGCCAGGCAGAGCACTCCGACGACCAGCGGATACCTCGCCGCCAGGCCCGTGATCCGGCCTCGCGGCTCCCGCTCCGCCTCGGACCTCGCCAGGGACCGGGATCTACGCGGCCAGAACAGCCGGTCGCCGGTGAGCGCCAGAGCGGCGGGGAAGAAGGTGATCGCGACGGCGATCGAGACCAGCACGGAGACCGCCATCCCGGGACCGAAGGAGCGCAGGAAGCTGAGGTCGGCGAGCAGCAGCGTGGCGCAGGCGCCGGCGATGATCAGCCCGGCGGTGAGCACCACCGGGAGCAGGCCCGGCGGTCGTCTCGACCGCGCTTCGCCGCGGGTCCAACCCCTGCGCCAGCCGTCGCCGGAAACCGTAGGCGAAGAAGACGAGGTAGTCGGTGACGACCCCGAACAGCAGCGCGACGATCAGCGGCTCGACCTCCTGAGGCGCCCGGAGGTCGAGCAGCTCGCCGACCTCGGCGACCACCCGGACCGAGATCAGGTAGGCGAGGGCCACGCCCCGCCAGGTTGAGCAGGGAGACGCCAAGGGCGCGGAACTGCCAGGCGACTATCAGGAAGACGACCGCGACCATGACGATCTCCACCAGCGGCAGGCGGTCCGAGACCAGCGACCATCCCTCGGTCTCGGCCGGGATCGCGCCGCTCACCTCGGCGCTGCCGCGGCCGGCTGCGTCCTCGAGCCCGCGGGAGACCTTGGCCGCCAGCTCCGTCTGCTCGCCGGTACCGAGCGCCGGATCGGGGAACAGCAGCCCGAGCACCGCGGTGCCGCTCTCCGGCGTCGCCAGCGGCGGCCTCAGGTTGGGCACGGGAAGCGCACCGAGCAGGCCGTCGATCGGTGCCGGCTGGCGGTTGAGCCGGGCGAGGTAGGCGATCGCCCGGCTCTGCGCCGCGGCGGGCAGGCCACGGGGATCCCGGAGGACGACGACGTTGCGGCTCAGGGCCGGGGTGCCGAACTCCCGGTAGGCGGCGGCCTCGGTGGCGACGGCCGGGGAGCCCTTCGGGCACCATCGATCCCACCCCTCCGCCGCCGGTCTCCGAGATCGACGGCAGCTTCACCGTCGCCACCACCGCGAGGGCGATCCAGGCGGGGACGATCAGGAATCTCAGCCAGACGATCGCCCGGGCCGCAAACCCGGCGAGCCCGCGGCGGGGCGGCGGCTGCTCAGCGGCATCGCTGCTGGCGGAAGCGCCCCCCGACATGCCGCCTGCCTACCCGCGGCGGGGACCACCGCGCTAACTCATCGGTCTGGTGAGATCGACCACGCTGCTGGCACGGGGGCAGAGAACGAGACGCGTCGCGTGAGGGAGGTTTAGGCGCAGCTCGCATCCCGGGTAGGCACTCGACTCACAGGCGTACAGGCAGCCCCGCGCGCCGACCCTTCTCCATCCGGAAGAGCTTCCGGCACCCGGGCCTCCCTGAGCCCGGGTGCCGGTTACTCGTTTTCGGCGCCGCCAGAGAGGAGCGCTTCCTTTGAGCGACCGTGGCCTGACGATCATCGTCGACATCGACGGCACCCTCGTCGACAGCAACTATCACCACGCGATCGCCTGGTCGCGGGCACTGCGCAGCGTCGATGTGGTCGAGCCGCTGTGGCGGATCCACCGCCACATCGGCATGGGTGGCGACAAGATCGTCGCCGCGGTGGCGGGCGAGCGCGTCGAGGAGGAGCACGGCGATGCCGTGCGCGAGGCCGAGGCGGGGCTCTACGCCGAGTTGATCGACGAGGTCGCTCCCTTCGACGGGGCCCGCGCCCTGCTCGAGGCACTCGCGGAGACCGGCCACACCGTTGTCCTCGCCTCCTCGGCCAAGGCCGAGGAGGCCGAGCATTATCTCGATCTGCTGGAGGCCCGAGAGCTGGTCGAAGCCTGGACCACCTCCGCCGACGTCGAGGCGACCAAGCCGGCCCCCGACCTGATCGCCGCCGCCTGCGAGAAGGCGGGCGGCAGCGCGGACTGGCTGCTCGGGGACACGCCCTGGGACGTCAAGGCCGCCGCCAAGCTCGACGTCCCGACGATCGCCGTGCTCAGCGGCGGCTTCTGCGAGTCGGAGCTGCTCGAGGCCGGCGGCGGCGCCGTGCTCGAATCGGTCCGCGAGGTCGGGCCTCAGCTCTTCTTGCCGGCCACCGCCCGCTGAAGCTGGGCCTTGCTCATCTTCGAGCGCCCCTCGACGCCCAGCTGCTTGGCTTCGTTGTAGAGCTGGTCGCGGGTGCGCCCCCGCGGGCCGGGCCGGCCCGATCGCTTGCCGCCGCGGCGCGAGGAGGAGATGTCGCGGGTCGAGGTCCGCGATGCCTGCTCGGACTCGCCCGAGCGGGCCCGCTCCTTGTTGACCGTTCGAGCGGCTATCTCCTCTGCACGCGACTCCGAGGCGCCGCGGTCCTTGACGCTCTCTTTGACGTGCTCATACTGGCGCGCCCTCTTGGTTCCCTTCTTCACTCCGCGCGGAGGCATGAGTCTCCTTTCCTCGTTTGCCTGAGTCCCACCTACCCGGGTGACATTGGGACTACGCCTGCGCGCAGGCCTTTTCAAACTCGGCGCGGCGGGTATGGCACACGACAGGGCATGGAAATCAACAAGGAGAGAACGATGCAGGGGCCGTCCCCCCGTCTCAGCGCCGAGACCGACAGCGAGGAGCTGTGCGAGGGGCTCGTCGTCACCTGCGCTCACTGCGGCCGCCCGGCCACCGAGTGCGACGGCTCGGATTGCGACGCGGTCCTCGAGACGAGGGACTGGATGGTCCCCGGCTACAGCCGCGAGCGATCACGCGATTGAGGTCGAGAGCCGCTGAGTCGCGCTAGTCGGCGGACACCGAAGACTTCGGTGCCTCCGGCGAGGGCTGAGGCGCTGCGAAGTCGCAGTCCGCGGTGCGCTCGCACAGCCAGCTGAGCAGCGCCTCCATGCCCCCGCTCCGCGTGGACCGCGCGCTGAAGGTCGGCGCCCGATCCCTTCTCCAGCACCGTCTCCACGTGGGCCAGCTCGCGCTCGCAACCCAGCTCGGCGGCGGCCGGCCATGCCAGCTCCAGGGTGCGCTTACCCAGCTCGGCCGCCGCCACTGGCTCGGCGTCGCGGTCGAGCAGCTTCGCGGCCAGCCCGTGCCGCGTTGCCTGGAAGGCCGACTCCGCCAACGCCTCGCGTGCGGGAATCCGGCCTTGGTCGCGCTCCGCCTCGACCCGGGCCAGGCAGTGGACGAGTGCCGCCAGGGCTGCGACCCGCCGCAGGTCGAACTGGGCGTCGGGCGCGCGCACCTCGATCGTCCCCAGGCCGGGATGGATCCGGGCGTCCCACCAGATGTGGGTGTAGTCGTCGAGGTCCGCGGCGGCGCACACCTGCCGGGTCACCTGGCAGAAATCGTCGAAGTCGGCGAACTGCGGTGCCATCGCCGCCCGGGGGTAGCTGCGGAAGATCACCGTCCGCGAGCTGGCCAAGCCGGAGTCCTCCCCGAACCAGAACGGGGAGTTGGCGGCGAGCGCGTTGATCAGCGGCACGTGGGTGCGGATCCCGTTGTAGGCACGGACCGCGGTCTCGGGGTCAGGCATGCCGACGTGGACGTGCTGGCCGCAGATCGGGGTGCGGAGGATGCCCTGGAGCATGCGGGCGATCGCCACGTACCGGGCGCTCTCGCGGACGTCGGCCTCGCCGCTCTCGGCGCTCGGATGGACCCCGGCGCCGAGAAGTCGGCTTCCCGAGGCGAGCACTTCGCGCCGTGCCTCCCGCAGCGTGGCCGTCGCCTCGGCCGCCGTCCTCGAGACCTCCGACTTCGCCTCGATCATCGAGGTGAACAGCTCGTCGCTCAGGTCTCCCTCGTCGGGATCGGCGCGCCGGAGCACCCGGGAGGCATGGCCGGCGAGGTCCATCCCCGCGTCAACGAGCAGCAGCTCCTCCTCGACCCCGATCGCGAACGGCTCCTCGCAGCCGAAGTTGCTCTCCCAGCGCATCTCGCGGCGATCGGCACTCACCCCGAGGGGATACCCGCCTCCCCGTTTCGCAAGCAGGCGGGGCGGGAACCTCCCAGGCATGGGGAGCATCTGCCGGGCCTCGGTCTGAGATGGAGCCCGTCTGGGTCGGCTGCTCGGGCTGGAGCTATCAGGATTGGCGTGGGGACTTCTACCCGGCGAAGCTACCCCAGGCGAAGTGGCTGGAGCACTACTCCACGGTCTTCGACACGGTGGAGGTGAACGCGACCTTCTACCGGCTCCCAAGCGAGAGCGCGGTCGCCTCCTGGGTCGGCCGGACCCCCGGCGAATTCCGTTTCGCGGTCAAAGGGAGTCGCTATCTCACCCACATTCGCCGCCTCCGCGACTTCGAGCAGGGCCTGGAGCGTTTCTGGGTGCCGCTGGCCCCGCTCCGGCAGTCGGGCAAGCTCGGGCCGGTGCTCTGGCAGCTCCCGCCGGATTTCCCCTCTGACCCGAAGCGGCTGGAGGAGGCGCTGAGGGCCTTGCCGCCGGCGCTTCACTGCTTCGAGTTCCGCCACCCGAGCTGGTTCACACCGCAAATCCGCGAGCTGCTGGCCTCCCGGGGCGCAGGCCTGGTCATCGCCCACGACGCTCGCCGGGACCTGCCCCAGGTCAGGCCGGCCGCCGGGATCGCCTATCTCCGCTTCCACTACGGCGAGCGCGGACAGCGGGGCAACTACTCGGCGGCCGAGCTCGAGCGATGGGCCCGGCGCATCGCGGCCTGGCGGGCTCGCTCCGAGGTGTACGCCTACTTCAACAACGACTGGTCGGCCTTCGCCCCCCGCAACGCGATCGCGCTGCGGGGGCGGTTGGGTCGCTGAACGACAAGGACCTCCAGTTCGTGGAGGCCCTTGGTCTCATTCGCCTGTGGCGATGAGAGATACCCAGTCGCCGGAGCTCATACCCGCCGCTCCGATCGCCAAACCTTTCCCGCTGCTGTTCCGGGACCGGCGAGCGACGTGACCCGCTTGATTGACGGCGAGGCCTGTTTTCGGCAAGGCGACGCCGGGTAACCATCGGGGACATCGCAAGCATTCGAAAGGACCAAGATGGGAATCACGGACAAGCTGACCGGCAAGGCCAAGCAGGTGGCCGGCGATCTCACCGATGACGCCTCGATGCGCCGTCAGGGGGTCAAGGAGGAGAAGAAGGGCGAGAAGAAGGAAGAGCTCGACCGCGCCGAGGAGCGCGCCGACGAGAAGGCCGATGAGGTCGCAGACCTCGAGCGGAAGACCTGACCCGAGGCTAGCTGCGCAGTAGTGGCTGACGAACGCCGGGAGTCTGCCCTCGGGGCGACTCCCGGCGTTTCGTCGTCTCGAGCCTCAGCGGCGAGCAGTCAGTCCCTGGAGCACGACTTCGATTGGCGATCGGCGACGGCCACCGGCCGCGGCCTCGCGGGTCTCCCGCATCTCGGTCGCGAACTTTCCCATCTGCTCGCCAAAAGCACCGATGTCCTTGGCCACACTGGCGACGTCCTGCGAACGGATCTTGACCTTCGGCTTGGGCGAACGGATCTTGACCTTCGGCCTGGCCAGCGGCCCAATGCCCAGCATCTTTCGGCCCCCCCGTTTTCCGGCCGCGTTGCTGAGCGCGACACCGCCGAGGGTTCCGGCCAAGGCTGCTCCCCCGGCCAGCAGGGGCACTCGCGCCTTGGCGGCCGCGGTGGTGACGGCGCCACCGGCGCCTCGCACAGTCGTCGCCCGCGTCCTTGGTGCGGCCGGCGATGGCGCTTCTCGCCGTCTCGATCGAGCCGGCTCCATTGGCAGTGGATCGTGATCGGGGGGTGGAGCGTTGCCGGGAGGTGGGGCGTGACCGGGTGCTCGAGCCGGTCTTTCGAGAGGCGGCCTGCGGGCGTTTCCGCTTCGGGGTGGAGGCGGATCTCGATCTGGCCGACGAGGTTGCCTTGGTGGACGCGGCCTTTGAGCCGTTGCGTGACGATTTCGAACCTGTGGAGCCAGCCGAGCGCTTTCGTGTGTTGCCAGCGCCCTTGGAGCTCGATCCCTTTGCACGGCTCTTCGCTTGAGCCATCAGTCCTCCTCAATTGCAGGTAGCAAGTCTCTGTGGCACTTAGTACCCGAAACCAGATCCCCAAACCGTCAACGCGCTCGGCCGGGCGTTGAGCTCTACGACCTCGCTCGCGATCTTGCAGCTTTCGATCCTCGACTCGACTTGCGCGAGCCGGATCGTGATCGGCTGCCGGTCTTCGAGCGCGAAGTCGTCTTGCGGGTGGACCGGCTCGAGCTGCGCCTCGGGCTCGGTCGCTGGTCGCGCGGGATCTCGGCCCTGAACGACGTCCTTGACCAGGCGCCTCAGCTCGGCGTCGAGGAACTTCGCCATCCGCTCCTCATCGCGGCGGATGCCCCGTGCCAGGACCGCGGTCTCCCGATCCCCGACCTCCTCGGCGAGGGTCTCGAGGCGGGTGTAGAGGGCGATCTCGACGTGCTCCTCGCGGAGCTCCTCCTGCGCGTTTCGCAGGTGGGTCTCCGCCTGCTCGGTGAGCAGGGCCCGTGCGGCGCCCACCTGCCCCTTCACTCCCGCCACGGCCTTGCCGGCCGCCTCGGCGACCGCATTCGGCACCCCGGGCACGGCCGGGCCGGTCGAAGCGGAGCCGCCCAGCTGCTTGATCCGGCTCGCGACCTTGCGCTTGTGCTCGCGGGTCTCCTTCAGGTGCTGCTGCAGGCGGTTCTTGTAGGGGCGCTTCTCGGTCAGGGCGATGTGCGCCGTCAGGTCGGCTTCCAGCTCGGCCTCTTTCGCGTGCGCTTCGTTCAACCACGCGACCAGCAGGGAGTCGCGCTCGTTCAACTTCTTCTTCTCAGCCATTCGGCCTACCTCGCTTCTGGATCGGTTACGGGGTGAGCTTGTGCGCTACCCGACCCTTCAGCGCTTACACCGGCCCGGAGCCGGGACCGTGAAAGAGACGCCCCGCTCAATCGTTCATAGATCGGAAGGGAAGGGGAACTCAGAAGCTACGTGACCGGGCCCGCGCGCAAGATATGGCTGCTCCCAATCGATCGCCGTCTCGCGGCGATGCTGCGTTTCGTCGCCCATACCGCACGGGTGCCGCTGGGGTCGGGGCTGCCTCAGCGCGCTCGCCGGCGCTCGGTCGCGCGGATCACGCACCTGCACTCTTGACTCTTCCGGACCGGTCGTCGCCACGGCTCGGTAATACTCCGGGGGGCGTTCTGAGCTTGGCGCATCGCGATCCAGTCGTTTCAGTCCTCGAGGAGGCTGCTTTTGTCTGACGCCGCAGGAGGCGGAGACTTCGACATCCAGGTGGAGACCGGGTCGGCCGAGATCCTGATCCGCGTGAAGGGCGAGGTCGACCTCTCGAACGCAGCCCGCCTCGAGGAGGCGATCGACTCGGCATGCGAGGAGGCCGGCCGGCCCATCGTGGTCGATCTGAGCGGCCTGGAGTTCATCGACTCCACCGGCCTCAGCGTGCTCGTCGCAGCGACCCGCCGCTCCCGCGAGAACGGCAATCGCCTGCGGGTGCGCGGAGCAAGCGGTCAGGTTCGGAGGATCCTCGAGGTCGCGGGAGTCCACGACTGGCTGTTCCTCGACGAGGAGTCCGGCGGGGAGGGATGACGGGCGGGCAATCGCCCGCCTTCGCTCAACCCGGCGCCCCGGCGGTGGGGCCCCGTTGGGTCTCGGAGAGGACGAACCCGTAGAGCAGATGGTCGGCCGCCAGCGCCGCCCGGTCGATCGGGCGGGGCTCGCGAGCCTGCGAGAGGCCGAGCAGCGGCGCGACCCCGGCCTCAAAGCCGAGCCAGACCAGCAGTCCGTACGCCGGCCCCGCCCAACGCTTGTCGCGGACGCTCTCCGGCAGCACGGCAAAAGCAGCGCCGCCGCCGGCTCCGTAGCTCCAGTGGGCGAGCTCTTCGATCACCCGCTTGCGCCGCTTCTTCCGTGAGGTGGGCCCGAAGCGGTGGATCTTCTGGCGGAAGATCGCCTGCGGAGGCGCCTCTCTGACGATCCCGGCGTTGACGGTGACCGTTCGCATGCCGGTCATCGTCATCGCGGCGATCGCGCCGCGAATCGCGCCGTGCCCGACCGCGCGGGGGTCGAGCCGTGCGGTGCCGTTCCTATGCCCCCCGTGCTGCTTGTCGTTCTTGACGCTCGAACCGTGGTCCTTGGCCATTCGCCTGCTCCTGATCGACGGGTTCCCCGCCGCCCTACCCGCGAAGGCCCCGCGGACACCTCGGCTGCGATGTTTGGGGAAGCGGAAACGGGGCAGAAAGGCTCTGCCGGGTACCCCCCATGCTCGGCACGAGGTAGGCTCGCCGGCCTGGACCTCGGCGGCTTTCGACCGATTCGTTCGGTTCCCGCTTGGGTCTCGAAGACCAACCCTCGGGTCACCGAGGGGGAGGCGTTCAGGTCGGCCGAGCCGTCTCGTTCCCTCGCAGCTCGCGCAGGGCCTCGGCGATCTCATCGTGGATCGAGATCGACCCCTCGACCCCGGTGATCTTCAGGAGCCTCTTCACCTGGTCCTTAGCGCAGCAGAGCACCAGCCGCTCGTCGCCCTCCTTGGTCTCCAGGTCCCGCCAGCAGCGGACGATCAGCGAGACGCCGCTGGAGTCGATGAACTCGCACTCCGAGAGGTCGATCAGCACCGAGATGCCCTCGCCCGAGCGCGCGGCGGTGAGTTTCTCCTCTAGGCCCGGGGCCGTGCCGAGGTCCAGCTCGCCCCGGACCGAGATCAGCTGGATCCCCGTCTCGATCGTCTCCGTGGTGACCTCGAAGTGCTGTGGCATCACTGCCGCGGATGCTACGTCAAACCTCGCCTGGGGGCTGCGTATCAGGAGAGCAGCTTCAGCACCGCTCGCTCGATCCGCTCGCGGTCGGGGAACCGATCGGGCCGCGGCTCGCTGATCGCGCTCCGCACGGCCCGGCGGATCGTCGCCTTGGAGTCGAAGAAGTCGAAGACCCGCGGGTCGATGTAGGAGGCGCGGCAGACCGCGGGCGTGTTGGAAAGGTAGGCGGCGACGTCCTTGGCGACCTCGTTGACGATCCGCTTGCGGGCGCTCTTGCTGAGCTCCTCGCCCGGCTCGACCCGGTTCGCGAGTCCAGCCGCAGCGAGGACGGTGGCGTTCCAGGTGCGGAAGTCCTTGGCGCTGAAATCCCCCCCGGCGATGGACTTCAGGTAGGCGTTGATCTCCTCGGCGCTTAGGTCCCGCCATTCAGACCCCTCGCGGTAGGCGAACAGCCGGTATCCCGAAGCCTTGCGGCGGCTCAGCGCGCGGAGCACCTTGACTGTTGGCGCATCGGCGATCTCCTGGACTTGCCGCTGCGCGCCCTTGGCCCGGTAGTCGAAGACCGCGGCGCCCCCCTCGAAGCGGAGGTGGCGCCTGCGCAGGGTCGAGAGGCCGAAGGTCTCGTTCTCCGCCGCGTACTGATCGCTGCCGACGCGGAAGAAGCCGAGGTCGAGGAGGCGCACCGAGCAGGCCAGCACCCGCTCCCGGCACAGGCCTCGCAGCGCCAGGTCCGACGCGACCCGCTCGCGCATCCGCGGCAGCGCCCGGGCAAAGCGCAGCATCTCGTCGAACTTCTCGCGCTCGCGACTCTCACGCCAGGCCTGGTGGTAGAGGTACTGCTTGCGCCCGGCCGCATCGAGGCCGGTCGCCTGGAGATGGCCGTTGGCGACCGGGCAGATCCAGACCTCCTCCCAGGCGGGCGGAATCGCGAGCGAGGCGATGCGCTCCTTCACCTCGGCGTCGCTGACGGGCGTGCCGTCCTCGTCGACGTACTGAAAGCCCCGCCCGCGTCGGACCCGGCGGATCCCGGGCCCGGAGCAGTCAACCCGACGCAGCCGGGGCATTCCGGGCGCCGCCCATCACTCGAGCTTCAGACAGCGGGCCGCGGAGCCCGCCAGTCATCCGGCAACTGTCGTTTTGCCGCGCTCGCCTGCAGAGCGAAGCGTCGGTCGGCCGGGTCCCGCCACCCCGAGGGGTTGCGTGGGTCGAAGGGAAGCGGCGCCCGGATTCCCTGGCGGGAGAGGCAGATCGGACAGACGCCGACTGAGGTGATCGGGTTGAGTTCGGTGCTGCAGCGCGAACAGCGGAACATCTCTGCTCCTCGGCTTCGGGTGCTCGTGCTTACCCCCGGGGTGATCCCTCAAACTTCCGCAGACTGGTCTTCGCGGTCAGAAATGCCGCGACACGCAGGGCGCGGGATTGAGATCTCCGACTTCTGGGTATGGTCGGACAGAGCGCGTCGGCCGCCCCTAGGCCGCCCCGCCGCAGCCCGGCACAGCCGTGACAAGCGGATTTCGACACGAAGCGTTCCTCTACTCGTCCGACGCGGAGTTCATCGCGGGGACCGTGCCGTTCGTATCCGCAGCCGCGAGGCCGGCGAGCCGGTCCTGGTCGCCGCAACCCGCGAGCGCCTGGACCTGTTGCGCCTCGCCCTCGGCAGCCACGGCCACGCCGAGGGGATCGGCTTTCTCGAGTTCGACGAGCTGGGCCGCAATCCGGCGCGGATCATCCCGGCCTGGCGCCAGTTCTACGACGCCGCCTCCGAGGGGGGCCGGCGGGTCCGTGGCATCGGCGAGCCGATCTGGGCCGGCCGCAACTCCGCTGAGATCGAGGAGTGCCGCCGCCACGAGTCCCTGCTCAACCTTGCCTTCTCCGACGCCGAGGGCTTCTGGCTGCGCTGCCCGTATGACCGTGCGAGCCTCGACCCGGAGGTGATCGCCGGCGCCTGCTGCACCCACCCCCAGCTCTGCGAAGCGGGTTCCAGCGTCCCCAGCGACTCCTATCCAGGTGCCGGAGGGCTCCCCGGGCCGTTCGAGGGCGAGCTGCCGGCGCCCGACCCCGCCGCGGCCGAGATCAGCTTCTCCGAGGCCGACCTCAGGGCCGTGCGCCGCTTCGCGACCCGCCAGGGCGAGGCGGCCGGGCTGACCGCCGAGCGGGCGGAGGACCTGGCCCTGGCGGTCAACGAGCTTGCCGCAAACACGATCCGCTACGCCGGCGGGCGCGGGCTGGCGAGAGCCTGGCAGGCGGACGGCGAGCTGGTCTGCGAGGTCGAGGACGGGGGCCGGATCGAGGACCCCCTCGCCGGCCGGCGCCGGCCCGACCCCGAGCAGATCTCCGGACGGGGCCTTTGGATCGCCAACCAGGTGGCCGACCTGCTGGAGATCCGCTCCACGCGGACGGGCACCCGCGCCCGCCTTCACATGCGGATCTCCCAGCCGCCGCAGGGTGGTTAGCCGGAAGCCCTCCGGAAGGACGGTTTCGGCCTAGCGGCTCCGTCCCCATTCGGGCCCCCGATGCAGGACAAATGGAGGACAATGGGGGCTCGGATGGGGGTGGATTCGACAAGCTCGCACAGACGCATCGAGCTCCCGGGAGGGCCGGAGGACTGGGCGGGGCTGATCCCGGCCGTCGCGTTGACCGCGGTCCTGCTGGCGCTCGATTTGAGGCTCGGGTCGGACGTCGTGCTCATCGGCGCCTTCGCGGCGGCGCCCTTCCTCAGCGCCCTGCGCGGGGGACGCCTGGCGACAGTCGTGGTAGCAGTTCTTGTCGTCTGCATCGCCGCGGCGAGCGGGAGCTGGAACCACAACTTCGGCTCGACCGATTACGTGATCCGGATGTGTCTGCTGGTAGCCGCCTCGATCTACGCGTGCTATTCAGCCTGGCTGGTCGCCGAGAGCCGGCGGGCCAACCGCCGCCTCGGGCTGCTGAACGAGGTCGGCGAGGTGGCGGACGGAAGCACCCCGGTCGCCTCCACGCTGGAGCGGATCACCCGTATTTGCGTGCCCGAGCTTGCCGACCTCTGCATGATCGACGTGATCACCGACGACCGGGTCGAGAGGGTCGCGGTCAAGGTCGCCGAGCCCAGGAGCCGGGAGCTGAAGCCCCGGCTCGCCGCCCGCAAGCCATCCCTGCCGGAGCACATCGTCGAGGGGGAGGGTGAGCTGCTGGAGCCGTTCTTCGTCGAGCACGTAACGGACACAGACCTGCAGAGGCTGGCCCACTCGCCTGAGGACCTCGAGTTCCTGCAATCGATCGGCGTGAGCTCCTTCATGACCCTGGCGCTCTCTTCCAGGGAGCGGCGGATCGGCGCCCTGACGCTGGTTGACGCCTGGTCGGGGAGGCGGCACTCGCGGGAGGACGTCCGGTTCGCGCGGGTTCTGGCCGACCGGATCGCCGTCGCGCTCGACAACGCCGGCCTGTTCACCGACCTGGAGAGCGTCGAGCGTCGAATGGACACGGTGATGGCGGTCCTCGACGAGGCCGTGGGCATCGTCGACAGCAACGGCGAGCTGGTCTTCGCCAACCAGGCCGCGGTCGAGCTCGGCGGCCACGGCTCGCTCGACGAGATGTTCGAGGCGGCGCGCTCCGGCGAGGTCAAGAACTACATCTACGATGAGAGCGGAGAGCCGCTCGACCGGCGCGAGATGGCCCCGCAGCGAGCCCTGCGCGGGGAGGACGGCCAGCCGCAGATCGTCCGCATGGTCAACGCGGAGACCGGCAAGGAGACCTGGGTGCGGATCCGCTCACGGGCGGTGATGGGCTCCGACGGCAGGCCGATCTACGCGGTCTCCGTGTTCGAGGACGTCACCGACATCAAGCTGGCGGAGTTCGCCCAGTCGGTCCTCGCCAAGACCGGGGAGCTGCTCGCGACCTCGACCGACCACGAGGCGATGCTGGGGAAGCTCGTCGGCCTCCTGATCCCGCAGCTCGCGGATTGCTGCAGCGTCCATCTGGCGGCCGGGGACGGCACCCTGCCCCTGGTGGCGCTCGCCCACCAGGATCCGGACCGCGCCGAGCAGCTCCGGGCCCTGGCCGCCGACTACCCGGTGCGGCTGACCGAGGAGGGAGGGCTGCAGACGATCTTCCGCACCGGCGAGGCGCTCGTCGCCGACGACCTCGAGCCGCTGATCGCCGCCGAGGCCAGGGACGAGCGCCAGGCAGCCCGCCTTCGCAAGCTCGAGGTCGGCTCGGTGATGATCCTGCCGCTGATAGCGGGGTCGCGGGCGATCGGGACGCTGAACTTCGCCAACCAGGCCGACAGACGCTCCTTTGACGAGCTGGATCGCGAGATCGCCGAGCCGATCGGGGAGCGGATCGCGCTGGCCCTGGAGAACGCCCGGATCGCCAGCGAGCGCAGCGAGATCGCCGAGACCCTGCAGCGCGGCCTACGGCCGCCGCCGATCCCCCACATGCCGGGCTGGTCGGTCGCCGCGCTCTACCGGCCCGCCGGCCAGGAGAACATGGTCGGCGGGGACTTCTACGACCTGTTCCGGATCGAGGACGGTTGGATGCTGGTGATCGGCGACGTCACCGGCCACGGGGCCCGGGCCGCGTCCCTGACCGCGGTCGCCCGCAACACGCTGCGCACCGCGGGCTCGATGACCGGCAACCCCCTCGACGCGCTCGTCCAGCTCAATCGGGCGCTGCTCGCCCAGCGCGGCGGGGCGCTCTGCAGCGTCGCCGCGCTGACCCTCAACTGGCCGCTCCGCTCCCCGGTCAGTGTCGCCGTCGCCGGGCACCCGCCACCGCTTCTGATCTCGGCCGGCGCGGTCAGCGAGATCGCGCCCGAGGGCCCCGTGCTGGGCGCCTTCGACGACGCCGCCTGGGAGCTGGAGCAGGTCGAGCTGAGCTTTGGCGAGCAGCTGGTCCTCTATACCGACGGGGTGACGGAGGCCCGCTCTCCCTCCGGGCGCTTTGGCGAGGAGCGGCTGCGGGAACGGCTGCGCGACGTAGCCGGACCGGCGGAGGCGGTGCGGAGGATCGACGCCGACCTGGATGAGTTCTGTGGCGGCAATGTGGACGACGACGCGGCATTCCTGGCGGTGATGAGAACCGAGCCGCTGCCGGTGGAGCTCACCTCACGGCAGGGGGAGGTCTCGGCGAATGCCTGAGCGCGCGGCGGTTTTGCCGAGTGCGGGACGGGGTAGGCGGGGAGCATCCTTGCCCAGAGCAGCAAGACGCGTGGTCGCCCCGTCGGTGGTGACTACGAGCCCGGCAGCCGAGGGGAGGCGCGGGCGATGAGTGAGCTAACCGAAGGACTCGAGATGACCCTCCCGGCGGAATCCGCCAACGTCGCCCTGGTCCGCCACGCGATCTCCGGGGTCGCGGAGGACGGCGGCATGGACGAGGAGCGGATCGCCGACCTGAAGACCGTTGTCACCGAGGCCTGCATGAACGTGGTCGTGCACGCCTACCCCCACGGCAGCGGGCTGATGCGGATCGACGTCACGCCCGAGGAGGACGCCCTGCTGATCACCGTCAGCGATTCCGGCGCCGGCATCCGGCCCTCGGTGGACCTCGATGAGCCCGGCTCCAGCCTGCGGCTCGGCTTCTCGCTGATCTCCCGCCTCTGCTCCAGCTTCGCGATCAGCGGCGGCCTCGACCGGGGTACGACGATCTCGATGCGGCTGCCGATGTCCGGCGAGGATCCAAACTCGCCCGCCGCGGGCGAGGACCCCGAGTCGCTGCCCGGCGAGGTGCGGATCGTCGCCTCGCAACCGGAGCTGCTCGCCTCGATGCTCTCCCGCGCGATCAGCGCTTTCGCCGCTCGCCGGGACCTCTCGGTCGATCAGATCTCCGATGCGATCCTGCTCGCCGACGCGATCTCGGCCGGGGCGCCGGCCGTCTTCGAAGGGGGCGAGCCGGGGCTCTCGCTCTCGGATGGCGACGGCGGCATCGACCTGCGCATCGGCCCGCTGACCGAGTCCGGCGCCACCAGGCTCCGCCAGGGGCTCTCCCTGCCCGAGATCGGCGGGTCGATCGAGTCGATCGCCGCCG
Source organism: uncultured Actinomycetes bacterium (assembly GCA_963725315.1). Taxonomy (GTDB): domain Bacteria; phylum Actinomycetota; class Thermoleophilia; order Solirubrobacterales; family 70-9; genus JBBRHQ01. The sequence continues at coordinate 114,994 of CAVRYA010000004.1, forward strand.
ATGTCCGCACCGAGAAGCTCGACGGCGGCGAGTACGTGGTCTACCGGATAGCCGGGTTCGACTAACCCGCGTCGTCGCGCGGGTCGGCGGATTCGCCCTCCTCGATCCGCTCGCGGATCCTGGCGAGGGTCCGGCGCAGGATGCGCGAGACGTGCATCTGCGAGTGACCGATCCGCTCGGCGATCTGCGACTGGGTCATGTCCTCGACGAACCTCAGGCGCAGGACCAGGCGCTCGCGCTCGGAGAGATGAGGGAGGGCGCTCTCCAGGGCGATCCGCCCCTCGATCAGCTCGAAGCCCTCGTCCTCGCTGCCGACCCAGTCGGCGGGCCGGGGATCGTCCCCCTCCTCGGGGCCGGCCGGCTTCTCCAGCGAGAGCGTGCGGCGATTCTGACCGGCTTCGAACACCTCCAGCACCTCCACCTCATCGAGGCCGATCCGCTCGGAGATCTCGCGGATCGAGGGGGCGCGCTGGAGCTCGGTACCGAGCTCGCCGATCGCCTTGTCGACCTCGGCGATCCGGTCATGCAGGCCGCGGGGCACGCGCAGGGTCCAGACCCGGTCGCGGAAGTGGCGCTTCAGCTCGCCTAGGATCGTCGGCGCGGCGAAGCCGAGGAACGGGATCCCCCGGGCGGGGTCGAAGCGGTCGACCGCGTTGAGCAGCCCGACGCTCGCCACCTGGACCAGGTCATCGGAGGGCTCGGCGGCGGCCCGGTAGCGTCGCGCCAGGCTGGTCGCGTACGGGAGGTAGCGGTTGATCAGCTCCTCGCGCGCCGCCGGGTCTTCGTCCTCGCGCAGGCGTCTCCACAGCTCCGACTCGCCGGCCAGCTTCGGTAGGCCCGACGGCGCTGCGGGCGCCGCGTCCCCGGGTGTATGAGCTTGATCTGACATCAGGCACGGATCGCCGGTCCCGCCTCCACCGGGCGTGCACGGAGAGCACGCTGCGACGGAGCCTCGCCAGATTCCTCGCAGCGCGCCGAGCCCACGCCGGCGGACGCCATCCGCCTACCCGGAACCGTTCGCCCAAAACGTTAGCCGCTCGCCCGGAATCTGCTCGGAGCCGCGCCTCGGCGCGGAGCGCCGATCTCAGCCCGGTGGCTGGTCCGAGAGCTCCATCAGCGCTGCCTCGACCGCGGGCAGCTCCGAGGTCTGCAGCTCGTGCGCGGCGAAGATCTCGTCGAGGTCCTCGCGAGTCAGGGTCTCGCGCTCGAGCGCGGTGGCGGCGAGGTCGTCGAGGCAGCGGCGGTTGGCGCTGAGCAGGCTGAGGGCGCGGCGGTGGGCGTCGCGGGCGATCGCCATCGCGCCGAGGTCGACGTCTCGCCGAGTGCGGTCCGAGAGCGAGTAGTCCTCGGTCGGCAGGGCGATCGGGGCGTCCTGGGGGGAGTCGGTCTCGATCCCCATCCCGAACTCCGAGATCATCTGCTTGCAGACCGCCTGCACGCGGGCGAGGTCGTCCGCGGCGCCGGTGTAGGCCTCGCCGAAGACCAGCTCCTCCGCGGCCCGGCCGCCCAGCAGGGTGACGGTCTCGTCGAGGAGCTGGTCGCGAGAGCGCAGGTAGGTGTCCTCCTGCGGAGAGTGACCGACGAAGCCGAGCGCCGGTCCCCTGGGGACGATGCTGAGGATCTCCGGTGGGTCGAGCCCGAGCAGCCTGCGGCAGAGTGCGTGGCCCCCTTCGTGGTAGGCGACGATCCGGCGCTCCTTCTGGGTCATGCGCCGCGACTGCTGCGAGCCGACCGACTGGCGCAGCAGCGCCTCGTCGAGGTCCTCGCGGCAGGTCGCCTCGCGACCCGCCCGCCCGGCGATGATCGCCGCCTCGTTGAGCGAGTTGGCGAGCTGGGCGCCGGTCATCCCGGTTGTCTTGCGGGCGACGTCGGTGAGGTCGAGGTCATCGGCGAGGGGCTTGCCCTTCGCGTGGGCCGTGAGGATCGCCTCGCGGCCGTCGCGGTCCGGTGGGGCGACCAGCACCTGGCGGTCGAAGCGGCCCGGGCGCAGCAGGGCGTGGTCGAGCTTCTCGACGTTGTTCGAGGCGGCGATCACGATCACCGTCCCCGGGTCGCGCTCGAAGCCGTCGAGCTCGACCAGGAGCTGGTTGAGCGCCTGCTCGCGCTCGCTGCTGCCGCCGTCACCGCCCCCGCTGCGGGCGCCGCCGACGGCGTCGAGCTCGTCGATGAAGATCACCGCCCGCCCCGACTTCCGGGCCTCCTTGAAGAGGCGGCGGATGCGGGCCGCGCCCCGGCCGACGAACATCTCGACGAAGCTCGATCCGGAGGCGGCGAAGAAATCGACCCCGGCCTGGCCCGCGACCGCCCGCGCCAGCATCGTCTTGCCGGTGCCCGGGGGCCCGAACAGCAGCACCCCGCGCGGCGGCTGGGCCCCGAGGGCCTTGAATCGTTCGGGGTCGCGCAGCCACTCGGCCACGTCCATCAGCTCGTCCTTGGCAGCGTCCACCCCCTGCACGTCGTCCCAGCGGACCGGCGAGGTGCTGCTGGAGCGGACCGTCTCGGGCTTGGTCGAGCGCATCGTCTGCCGCAGCAGCAGCGCGAACACGCAGAGCAGTCCGGCCATGAAGACGACGCCGAAGACCGGGTACCAGACGAAGAAGAAGTCGCTGATCGCGGCTTGGCTCACTGGCATTCTGGGGTCGGGCTGTCCATCGGATGAGACTCCCTGCCGTGGGAAAGGGCTGGAGCAAGTGTGGCAAGAGAGGGCCCAATACTCACTCGCACATTTGTCGAGTTCTTGGTAGTCGGCTAATGGCCGGCCGTGGAGCTGCTCTTTAGGATCCCGGCATGACCGACGCTCCCCAGGGTCCCAGGGCTGCGACCGCGCCCGAGCTCAAGGCCCAGATCGAGGCGGAGCGCGAGGGGCGCCCCTTCCTGGTCTACCGCGACGGCGAGGGCGCTCAACGGATCGTCCCGATCGCCGAGGGGGCGACCGGTCTCTGGGTCGGCCGCCGCGGCTCAGCCGACATCCGCATCGACTGGGACGAGGAGGTCTCCGGCCTGCACGCCGAGATCGAGGTGGTCCGAGACGAGTGCACGCTGGTCGATGACGGCCTCTCTCGCAACGGCTCCTTCGTCAACGGCGAGCGCGTCCGCGGCCGCCACCACCTTCGCGACCAGGACATGATCCGCTTCGGGCAAACCGTCGTCCTGTACCGCGTCCCGGGGGAGGAGAGCAGCGAGAGCACGGTGATCGCCGGCGAGGTCTCCGAGGCCGCGACGGTCTCGCCGGGGCAGCGGAGGGTGCTGCTGGCCCTGTGCCGGCCGTTCAAGGACGGCGCCGCCTTCGCCACCCCGGCGACCAACCAGCAGATCGCCGAGGAGCTGCACCTCAGCGTCGATGCGGTGAAGACGCACCTGCGGGCGCTGTTCGAGAAGTTCGGGGTCGAGGAGCTGCCGCAGAACCAGAAGCGGGTCGGCCTGGTCGAGCGGGCCCTGCAGAGCGGGCTGATCTCCGAGCGCGACCTCTAGCGTCCAGCCGAGCCGCCCCTGCTGAAGCTCCGGTAGGAGGGGGCTGCAGCCGTCGAGCCTCAGGGGCCCTTGCGCCGCACCTCCCAATCGGCGGGCCGGCCGGCGCTCGCGGGCAGGCGGAAGCGCACGACCCGGCCGGTGCGGCGGAAGTCGGTGCGCCGCCCCTCGACGAGCACCGCGCGGACGGGCCAGGGCGCCGTCACCGCCATCGCCAGGTTGGAGGAGCGCACCGGCTCGACATACCCCCGGAGGCGATCGCGACCGCTTGCGACCCCCACCCGCGGCAGCCGCATCTCGAAGCTGCTCACCGGCAGGTGCGGGTCGATCCGGTATCCGCCGCGGGTCGGCTCGACTCCGGCCAGCCTGATCACGTCGAAGAGGCTCCAGGCCGGCTGGTGCATGACCTGGCCGGCGTAGCCCGTGGTCAGCCCGATCCCGCAGCGCTCCGGCTCGGCCGAGTAGAAGGAGCGGCAGACGTCGTCGACGGAGATGATCCCGTCCCAGTGGTGGGGGAAGGCGGTGGCGTGGGCGGTCAGCGTGTTGCGCTGCAGCTCGTCGAGCGCGTAGCGGGTGGCGTTGGGAACGATGCCATCCAGGGTGCCGAGGGCCCAGGTCAGCCAGCCGTTGACCGCGTACCAGGCGCCGCCCACGAAGACGGCGTTGTTGGTGCCGACCCCGGCGGGCGGCTCGGATCGCTCGTCGACATCCGGGTCGTTTCGCGCCGGCGACTGCGAGGAGCCGATCCGGGCCGGGCCGTTGACCTGCGGCGGCGCCCCGATCCCGGTGAGGAAGCGGCGGATGTTTGCGACCAGGGTCCTCGCCTGGGCCGGGCTCGGCGCTCCGGCCAGCACCGCCCAGGGCTGCGGCTCGCCGAAGATCACGCCCTCGCCGATCCGCCCGGCGCTTCCGTAGCCGCGTGAATACCACCCGCCGCCGGTCCACTCCGAGCGGATCGTGGCCAGGTCCCGGGCACCGGCGGCTCTCAGCCGCGCGGCGAAGGAGCGATCGCCGCGGGCGGCGGCCAGCTGCGCCAGGCGCGGGTAGACGTAGGCCGTCTGCGCCGTCACCAGCATCGACTCGTTCATCCCGAGGAAGGTCGTGGAGAAGTCGGACCAGTCGCCGTTGGCGCCGGTCAGGTAGCCGCCGTGGGGCCCGAGCAGGCTCTCCTGGTGGGCGAAGGCGACCTTCAGGTGGCGCCACAGCGAGCCAGTGCCGCCGCTCGCGAACGGGATCCGCTCCCGGAAGGCGCCGAGGTCGCGGGTCGCGAGCCCGTACTCGCTGGCCGAGAGCAGCAGCCAGAGGTCGAGGTCGCCGGAGGTGCCGAGCAGCGGCACCCCCTGGCAGAAGGGACCGGCGCCGTAGGGGATGAACTCGCCGGGGGTCTGCTGGCGGGCGGAGGTGCGGATCACGTCGAGAGCCAGGCTCGGCTGCGCATAGACGATCGGCAGCATGTGCTGGAGAGGGTCGCGGTAGGCCTCCTGGAAGCCCGAAGTCGTACTGGTAATAGCCGCCCTGCGAGATCACGTGAGCCCTGTTGCACTCCTCGTAGGTCGAGCCCGAGCGCAGCGTGTAGGCGTCCCACTGGAGCTCGCGCGAGAGCCAGCTCCGGCCACTGCCGATGCGGATCTGCGGCAGCCAGCGCGACCAGCGGCGCTCGCTGCCGGCAAGCGCGCTGCGGGCCTGTCCCGCGCCGCGGAGAAGCGCCGGGATCGCGGCCGCGTGGGCGGCGCCGTAGGCGTAGCTGAGCTTCACCGTCTGCCCGGGGCGAAGTCGCAGCGGCGCCCGGAAGGCGAACAGGGTCGAGCCGGTCTCCCCCGGTGCGACCGCCGGCGCGCGGCGGCCGTCGAGCCGATCGGCGCGAACCGCGTCGGGGTCGTCCCGTCCGCCGGCGCCGAAGAAGGAGTCGGTGCTGGTGGTGTGTCCGCGGAACGGCCCGGCGAGGGCCGCGGCGAACAGCGAGAGCGGCCGGTGGTCGGGGCCCTCGGCGATCTGGCGGACGCTGAGCCGCCGTCCACCGCGGGAGGCGACGGGCCGGGCGAGGCCGATGTGGCGCCCGGCATTCTGGTCGTAGGGGTTGACGTCCCACAGCTCGAACCAGGAGGCGCGACGGGTCCTGCTCGAGCGGTTGGTGATCGCCACGTCGTGGCGCAGCAGCGGCGTGTCGCCGAAGGGCGCATAGACGTGCTCATCCACCTCGACCCCCGAGGCGCTGGTCCGTCGCCGCACGTAGCCGACCCCGAACCAGCGCCCGGTCCGGGCGCCGTGGGGCCGATCGTCATACATCGTGCTGATCGACCGCCCACCGAGGCGCAGGTAGCCGAAGCCGCCGGCGAGGTGATCGCTCTCCGGCTCGAAGAGGTTGGTCCACTGATAGCGGCGGTCCTGGCTCCAGAGCTGGACGTAGCCGTGGTTGAAGGCGTCGGCGACGATGTGATCGTTGCCGATCTGATGCCAGGCGTCGGTGCGGCCGCCAAGCTCCGGCTGGGCGGCGTCGGGGTCGGTCTCCTCGTCGATCGTGTAGCGATAGGCCGGCAGGCCGAAGCGATCCACGGTCCAGCGGCCGAAGGCTCCGCTGCCGCGGGTCGAGGAAACGTCCACGCCCGAGGTCTGCCGGGAGAGACCACCGGTTGCGGCGGCAAGGGCCGGTTGCGCCATGAGTCCCAGCACCAATCCCGCGAAAGCAGCAACTCGCCTCGTTCCGACCCCCCTCTGCATCGCCGGGCCTATATTAGGCGCGGCACGGATCCGAGGAGGAAGGAGTTTGGGGTCTTCCAAACCACGGTCTCGATCAAGCCGGCTGGCTGAGCGGCGCCGGCGCGCGGGCTAGCGCTCCACCTGGGAGCCGCCGACGATCGCCTCCTCGCCGCTCTCGGTGAAGACGACCCAGGCCTTGTTGCCGCCGTCGTAGTCGGGGGCCCAGAGCTTCATCGTCGCGTCCTGACCCCAGACCTGGACGTCCTCGGCGCTCTCGGGTTCGAGGTCGCGCCAGACGCGGATGAAGGGGTTCGACTCCCACTCATCGCCGATCGTGGTCGGCTCCCGGTGCCCGGGATGGACGCGGGTCTGCGGCGGCAGCTTCATCAGCCGGTCCATGACCGAGGAGCGCAGGTCCTCGAAGCCGCTCGCCCCGGGCGCCTTGGTGCCGCCGACCGTGCCCTTGAAGAGGACGTCGGCGGTGATCACGTCGGTTCCGTCGATCAGATAGGCGAGGTGTCCGGCGGCGTGGCCCGGCGTGTCGATCGCCTCGATCTCCAGGTCGCCGATACTGAGCCGCTCGCCGCCCTGGATCGTCTCGGTGACCTCCTCGTCGATCTCCGCGGCGACGGCCGGGTGGGCGACCAGCGCCGGGTTGCCGAGCCGCTCGCGGGCCGCTGCGATCCCCTCCAGGTGGTCGGCGTGGGAGTGGGTGAGGAGGATGTGGGTGACGTCGGTGCCCTCTCGCTCGGCCCGCTCGAGCAGGGGCTCGAGCACCCCGTTTCCGTCGATCAGCACCCCCTTGCCGCCGGGCTCGTCGACGACCAGGTAGGCGTTGGAGAGCCACTCCGGGTTTTCGGTCCGCTGCAGGATCAATTCCGCTCCTCTCAGTCGTAGTGGATGACGCTGCGGATGCCGTCCTGGGCCTCCATCAGCTCGAAGCCGCGGTTGACCTCGTCCAGGGTGAGGTGATGCGAGATGAACGGCTCGACGTCGATCTCCCCGGCGAGCCAGCGCTCGATCAGCTGCGGCACCCCCTCGCGCCCCTTGACCCCGCCGAAGGAGGAGCCGGCGACGCGCCGCCCGGTGATCAGAAGGCGCGGGACGATGTCGAGGGTCTCGCCCTTGCCCGCGACCCCGGCCACCGTGCAGAGCCCCCAGGCCATCCGCGCCGCCTCGACCGCCTGGCGCATCACCGCCACGTTGCCGGTCGCCTCGAAGGTGAAGTCGGCGCCGAACCCGTCGGTCTCCTCGAGGATCCGCTCCACGGTGTCTTCGCCGCCGATCATCGTCTCGGTCGCCCCCTGGCCGCGGGCCAGCTCCAGCCGGTCCTCGGAGAGGTCGACGCAGATGATCCGCTCGGCGCCCTGCAGGCGGCAGCCGGCGACGGCGCCGAGGCCGACCATCCCGGCTCCGAAGACGACGCAGGTCGAGCCCTCGCTGACCTTGGCCGTGTTGATCGCCGCGCCGAGGCCGGTCGAGAGCCCGCAGGCGAACAGGCAGGCGCCCTCGAGAGGAGCCTCGGGGTCGATCTTGGCGAGCGCGATCTCCGGCATCACCGTGTACTCGGCGAAGGTCGAGGTCCCCATGAAGTGGCGGATGTCCTCGTCGCCGCGGCTGATTCGGGTGGTGCCGTCGGGCAGGTGGCCCTTGCCCTGCTCCTCGCGGATCGCCATGCAGAGGTTGGTGCGCGGGTCGCGACAGTGCACGCACTCGCCGCACTGGGGCGAGAAGAGCGTGACGACGTGGTCGCCGGGGGCGAGGAGGGTGACGGCCTCGCCGATCTTCTCCACCACGCCGGCGCCCTCGTGGCCGAGGACGGTCGGCGCATACCCGGACGGATCGGCCCCCGAGGCCGTGTAGAGGTCGGTGTGGCAGACACCGCAGGCGACCAGCCGCACCAGCACCTCGCCGCGCTTCGGCTCGGCCAGCTCGACCTCCTGCACCTCGAGGGGCTTGCCGAAGTCCTCCAGGACAGCCGCCCGCATCCTCATCACACCACCTCCGTTCGCCTTTCCGGGTGATCCTAAGGCGCGAGCGCGCCGACCGAGCTGCCCTCGAGCAGAAGGCCGGCGATCAGGCCCGGGTCGTCCCATGTCGGCGTGTGGCCTACCCCGCGAAGGACGAGGTAGCGGGCGCCGGGCGGGTACTGCTTCGGTCGCGGCGGCGAGACCAGGCGGTCGTGCTCCGCCCAGGCCAGGGTGACGGGCACGTCCGGGAAGCCCTCGGGGTCGAAGACGTCGGCGCGCATCTCGTGGTTCGCGGCGTCATAGCCGGGTGCGTCGATCCAGCTCAGCACCAGCGCGCGTCCCGCCCTCGCCGGGACGTGCTCGGGCCTGGCCATCGTCGTCCGCAGCATCGCCTGACGTCCCCGCCTGCTCCGCAGCAGCAGCGAGACCAGTGGGCGCAGCCGGGCCGCCAGGGCGTGGCTGTCGAAGCTGCGGGGGCCGAGTGGCTTGCCCCAGAGGCCGGCGGGAGAGATCGCGGTCACCGAGGCGGCATGCCCGGCGCGGGCCATCTCCAGCCCGACCCAGGCGCCGAGGGAGTTGCCGGCGACGTGAGGCCGCTCCACGCCGAGCTCCTCGCAGAGCGCGGTGACCGCCGCAGCGAGGTTCGCCGGGGTCGCCCGGATGTCCCCGGGGAGTGGCTCGGAGCCGCCGAAGCCCGGCAGGTCGATCGAGATCACGTCCCGCTGCTGGGCGAGCCGCCCGCTGACCGGCTCCCAGATCGCCCCGGTGGCGCCGAGGCCGTGCAGGAGCACCAGCGGCTCGCCCTCCCCGGTTCGGCTGTGCGCTATCACCGCTCCGCTCCGCCTCAGGCGACCTGGAGCTGCCGGGCGGCCGCCGCTGGGGTCTCCGGGCCGGCGCCCCCTTGCCAATGCGGCTTCGCCAGCAGCATCTGCACGTCGCCGATCCGCCGTTCGCGGAAGCCGGCCTCCGAGCTGGAGAGGTAGAAGGTCCAGAGGCGCCGGAAGCGCTCGTCGTAGCCCTTCCTGCGCAGCTCCCCCCAGGCGGCGAGGAAGCGCTCGCGCCAGGCGGCAAGGGTGCGTGGGTAGTGGTCGGTGATGTCCTCCATCCAGACAGCCCGCAGGTCGGTCACCCGCGCCACGCAGTCGGCGATCAGCGCGTTGGACGGCAGGCAGCCGCCGGGGAAGATGTGCGTGTTGGCGAAGCTGCGCGCTGCCTTCTCGACCTCGTAGAGGCGGTCGTCGATGACTATCGCCTGCAGGAGCATCAGCCCGTGAGGCGCGAGCAGATCGCTGCAGCGGGCGAAGAAGCGGTCGAAGTACTGCCAGCCGACCGCCTCGATCATCTCGATCGAGACGAGCTTGTCGTAGCGCCCGCGCAGGTCGCGGTAGTCCTCCATCAGCAGGGTGACTCGGTCGGCGAGGCCCGCGGCGCGCACCCGCTCGGCCGCCAGGGCGTGCTGCCGGCGCGAGATCGTCGTGGTCGTCACCCGGCAGCCGTAGCGCGAGGCTGCGTGGATCGCCAGCCCACCCCACCCCGTGCCGATCTCCAGCAGGTGGTCGCTGGGGCTCAGCCGCAACTGTTCGCAGATGCGGTCGAGCTTCGCTGTCTGAGCCTCCTCGAGCCCCGCCCCGTCGGCAAAGTAGGCGCACGAGTAGGTCATCGAGGGGTCGAGGAAGGCCGCGAACAGCTCGTTGCCGAGGTCGTAGTGGGCCGAGATGTTCTCCCGCGCTCTGCTGAGGGTGTTCTCTGGCACGAGGCCGCGAAGCCGGTGGATCAGGGCGCGGGGGCGGACGAGCGCTGCGCCGACGCGCTCCAACCGCCGCAGCTCGCGGGCGCCGATCCGCAGCAGCGACACCAGGTCGTCGGTGTCCCAGAGCCCGTCCGCGTAGTCCTCGCCGAGCCCGAGGCTGCCCCGCAGCGGGCCGCCCCAGGCACGCGGGTCGTTGATCGTGACCTGGGCGTGGAGGCCTGATCCGGGACGCCCGTAGGCGCGCATCCGCCCTCCTTCCAGGACGTCGATGCGACCCGAGCAGATGCGCCGCATCGCGGCGGTCAGGGCGGCACGCGAGAGCCGCGGGTTCACGCCGGCTGCCGAATTGCGGGTCCGGGGGACGAGCATGCCCGGAAGGTTCCCACGATCGGCGCCCGGCTGCGAGCAGCCGCCGGCTCCCCGCCAGGCGCGATACTGGCCCGCGTGAACGTCGCCGAGCAGATGGGCAAGGTCGGCCTGCCCGCGTCGATGAGCGAGCTGGCGCGGCGCGAGTGGGACGCGATCGTCGTCGGCGGCGGCCACAACGGTCTCACCGCCGCGGCCTATCTGGCCCAGGCGGGTCGCTCGGTCCTGGTCCTGGAGCGCCGCGAGCAGCTCGGCGGCGCCTGCACCCTGGAGCGGCCCTTCTCCGACCAGCGCTACGTGGTCAGCCCCTGCGCCTACGTCGTCGGCCTGCTCGACGACCTCGTGGTCTCCGAGCTGGGCTTGCGCGGCCACGGCTATCGGGTCTTCGCCGCCGAGCCCAACTCCTGGGTGCCGCTGCCCGACGGCAGCTCCTACGCCAGCTTCCTCGACCCCCGCGACACGGCCGAGCACCTGCGCCGGAACGGCTTCTCGGAGCGCGACATCGCGGGCCGGGCTGCCTACGAGGCGGCCTTCGAGCGCTGCCGCGCGGCGCTGCGGCACGGCCCCGCAGGGGACACCTGGGTCGGCCCTTCGCCCTCACGCGAGCGGATCGAGGAGATCCTCGGTAACGACCCCGAGCTGATCTCGATCGTCTTCGAGGAGTCGATCGCCGAGACGATCGGTCGCTACATGGAGGACGAGCGCCTCCACCACGCCCTCTTCGGCCAGGGAGTCACCGGCGCCTACGCCGGGCCGCGCGACCCCGGCACCGCCTCGGTGAAGCTGATGCACCACCAGGGAGACCTGCTCGGCCACGGCTCGTTCTGGGGCTACGTCGAGGGCGGGATGGGCCGGGTCTCCTTCGCGATCGCCCAGGCGGCGATCGAGGCCGGAGCGCAGCTCGCCTGCGGGGTGCCGGTCGGTGAGATCCTCCCCGGCGAGGGGGTGCGACTGCAGAGCGGCGAGCTGATCCGCTCCCGGGTCGTGCTCTCCAACGCAGAGCCGAAGCGCACCCTCTCGCTGATCGCCCCCGAGTCCGTGCCGGCGGCGATGGCCGAGCGGATCGGCGCCTGGAAGACGCGATCGCCCGTGGTCAAGCTGAACGCCGCGCTCGCGCGCATCCCCAGCTTCAGCGCCGCGGCCGAGGGGATCAACCCCGAGCGCTCGATGGTGACGATCACCTCCGGGCTCGACGCCTGCCAGCGGGCCTTCGAGGCGTGTGAGCGCGGTGAGCCGGCGATCGGCTTCGCCGAGCTCTACTTCCAGACTGGCTATGACCCGGGGGTGGCGCCCCAGGGAAAGCACGTGATGAGCGTCTTCGCCCACTACGCGCCCTACCGGTTCGCCACCGGCGACTGGGAGGGGCGCCGCGGCGAGGTCGGCGAGATGATCCTCGAGGCGATCGCCGCCTATGCCCCGGACGTGCGCGACTGCGTGGAGGAGCTCGAGGTGCTCGGCCCGCCCGACATCGAGGAGCGGATCGGGCTCACCGACGGCAACATCTTCCAGGGTGAGACGATGCCGGACCAGATGTGGGACCACCGGCTCGATCACCGCACCGAGATCCCCGGGCTCTATCTCTGCGGCGCCGCGACCCACCCGGCCGGCTCGGTGATCGCCCTGAACGGGCGAAACGCAGCGATGGCCGCGCTCGCCGATCTCGGCTAGGGTCGGGGCGGATGGGACCGCCGCCGCGGAGCCGACCGCCCACGACCAGGAAATCGTCGATGCGATCCACGCCGTCTACGGCCGCCACCCCCACGCCCGCGCCCTGCACGCCAAGGGGGTCTTTTGCGATGCGACCTTCACCGCCGCACCGGAGGCCGCGGCGCTGAGTGCGGCGCCGCACCTGCAGGGCGACGCGGTGCCGGCGCTGGTCCGCTTCTCCACCGCCTCCGGCAACCCTGATGTCCACGACGGCGAGCGCGAGGGACGCGGGCTCGCGGTCAAGTTCCGGCTCCCCGGCGGCGCGGAAACAGACCTCCTCTGCGTCACCTCGCCGACCTTCCTCGCCCGAAACCCCGACGACTTCCTGGAAATGATGAAGGCGCGCCTGCCGGACCCCGAGACGGGTGCCCCGGACATGGAGAAGGTCGGCGCCTACCTCGGCGCCCATCCGGAGGCGATGCCTGCCGTCCAGGCCAACCTCGGAGCCGAGCCGCCGGCCAGCTTCGCCCAGCTCGCCTACAACTCGCTGCACTCCTTCCGACTGACCGGCGCCGGCGCCGAGGGGCGCTGGGTCCGCTACCGCTGGGAGCCCGAGGCGGGGGAGAGGCGGATCCCCGACGATGAGGCCAAGGCTCGTCCCGCCGACTACCTGCGCACCGAGCTGGCAGAGCGGATCGCCCCAGAGCCGGCCCGCTTCAACCTGATCCTCGTCCTCGGAGAGGAGGGGGACCCGACGCACGACCCGACCGAGCCCTGGCCCGAGAGCCGCGAGCGGCTGGCGGCCGGGACGCTGGAGATCACCGCGATCGCCGATGACCCCGAGGCAGGCGGTGAGATCGTCGTCTTCGACCCGACCAACGTGGTCGAGGGGATCGAGCTCCCCGACGATCCGATTCTCTTCGCCCGCTCGCGTGCCTACACGATCTCGGCCGGGCTGCGGGCGCAGCCTTAGAGCAGCTCAGCCGTAGGGCCGGTAGATCAGCCGGTTGCCGAGCAGGGCGCTGACCGTCTTGAAGCGGTAGCCGCGGGCGCGCAGGGTGTGGATGACGTGGGGCAGCGCTGCCAGGGTCTGGCTGCGGTTGCCGCCGCCGTCGTGCATGAGGATGATCGAGCCGGGCCGCGCCGCGGAGACGATGCGGCTGTAGATCGCGCCCGTCCCCGGCGTGGACCAGTCGGTCGGGTCGACGTCCCAGGTCACGGTCCTCATCCCCGCCTGCGCGGCGGCCGAGACGACGCCGGAGTTGACGGCGCCGTAGGGGGGCCTGAACAGGCACGGCCTGAAATGGGTCAGCCGTTTGATCCTGGCGCTGGTCGCAGCCAGGTCGGCGTAGCCGGGGTAGGCGGAGTGATGCATCGAGTGGTTGCCGATCTCGTTGCCCTCGGCGAGCATCCTGCGCATCAGCCTGGCGTTCCCGGAGGTCTCCTGCCCGAGTTCGAAGAAGGTCCCGTTGACGTGCTTTCGGCGCAGCACCTGCAGGAAGCCGGCGGTGTAGGCGCTCGGCCCGTCGTCGAAGGTGAGGGCGACGACCTTGCGTCCCCGGGGACCGTTTCGGACCAGCCCGCGGTGCCCGCCCGTGCAGCCGACCGCGCGTACCGGGCGCAGGCGGAAGACGCCGTCGTGGGCGGCCGGGTAGCGCTCGACGCAGGGGCCCGGGCCGGGGCAGTCCGTCCCTTCGATCGCCTTCCAGCGGTAGCGCCGCGGGGTCAGGCCGGCCGGGCCCGGGAGCAGCTTGACCACCAGCTTGCGGGCGCCGGGCCGCTTCACCTTCGCCGCCAGGGAGGAGGTGCCGGTCACCGCTCCCGTGCCGTCGAGCCGGGTCAGGCCGATCCGGTGGCGGCTGGCCCTGGCCCCGCCGAGGCAGAGCCGCTTCTCGTGATGGCTGCCCGGCCGCCGCAGCGCCATGCAGAGATATTGCGACTTCGGCTTGGAGAAGTCGGGGAAGCGGCGGAGCTTTCGCAGCGCCACCGGCGAGGAGGTGCGAATGCTGAAGATCAGGCTGCGCCCGGCCTGCTTGAGGCCGGCGTGGCCGATCTCGCCTCCCGCAGCCAGCGCCGCCGGCGCCGCCAGCGCGCCCGCGCAGCCCAGGGCGAGGGCGGAAATGCAAAGAATCTTGCGCGGGTGATTCATCGGAGGCTGGCGCCGGGCGGAGGCTGTGGGCATACTAGGGGCAGGCACGGGCAGGCGGCGGCCAGGGTTTGGCTCCGAGCGCACCGCAGCCCCGTCGCCGGGACCGTGTTTGGAATGAGCGTGATGCCGACCACATCCGCGCCGGCACCCGGGCGCTGGCGAGCGATCGCGATCGCGATGATCGCGATCGGGGTCCTCTGGGCGCCCGCCCCGGCGGCGATCGCCTCGAGCGGCGGCTTCGGGACCGGCGGCAACGGCACCGGAGGCAACGCCAAGACGCCCTTCGACAACCAGGGGATGTGGATCTGGTACGTCTCCCGCTCGCACGGCGGCGACCTCTCGCGGATCATCGCCAGGGCCCGTCGCTCGGACATCGGCACCCTCTACATCAAGTCGGGCGACAGCAGCGACACCTGGGATCAGTTCAACCAGCGCCTGGTGAGCCGCCTGCATCGCGGCGGCCTCGACGTCTGCGCCTGGCAATTCGTCTACGGCAACCACCCGGTCGGGGAGGCCAAGGTCGGTGCCGCCTCGGTTCGCAGGGGCGCCGACTGCCTGGTGATCGACGCCGAGGGCGACTACGAGGGCCGCTACGCGGCCGCCGACCGCTACATCCGGGCGCTGCGCCGGCGGATCGGCGACGCCTTCCCGCTCTCCCTCGCCGGCTTCCCCTACGTCGACTACCACCCGGCCTTCCCCTACTCGGTCTTCCTCGGGCCGGGCGCCGCCACCTACAGCCAGCCGCAGATGTACTGGAACGCGATCGGCACCTCGGTCCGCGCCGTCTATGAGCACACCTACTTCTACAACCGCGTCTTCAGGCGCCCGATCTTCCCCCTCGGGCAGACCTACCAGGGGGTCAGCCTGAAGTCGCTGAAGCTGTTCCGCCGCTACGCGCTCACCTACGGCGACGGCCCTCCGAGCTGGTGGGACTGGCAGGAGACCAACGCCAGGCAGTGGAAGTCCCTCGGGCGTCGGACCGCCGGCCGGGTGCTCGGCTACCGGCCGGTAACGGGCATGCCCGTGCTGCGGCGCGGCAGCCGCGGCGATCTCGTCGTCTGGGCCCAGCAGCATCTGATCGCCGCCGGCTCGAAGAACCTGCCGGCGACCGGGATCTTCGGGCGGCGGACCTACCGCGCGATGAGGAAGTTCCAGAGCAATCGGGGCCTGCGCGCGGACGGGGTGCTCGGCCGGCGCTCCTGGCGGGCGCTGCTGAAGGTCACCCCCGTCCGCGTCCACTGGGCGGCGAGGAAGGGACGCCGCGCCAGGATGGCCGGGGCATCGGGCCTCGGGGCGAGCGCCCCGCTCTCCGCCTCGCTGCCGGCGAGGCGAGACGAGATCGACCCGGGCCCCCGCCCGTGAGCAGGCTGGCGGCGGTCGCCGCGCTCGGCGCGGCGCTTGCCTTGATCGGGGCTGCTCCCGCCGCCGCGTCCGCGCCTCACCCGACGCGCTCGCCGGTCGAGGGCTTCGATCCCTTCTCGGTGCCGGTGCCCTCGGTCCCGCCGCGCGACGTGGTCTTCGCCCGCACCAGCGTCCTCGCGGCGCGCGAGTCGGCAACCTCCTCGGCGCGGCGCTACCCGGTTCACGACGGCAAGGGCCGGGCCGTGACGATCGGTGTCTCGGCCTCCTGCACGCCCGTGCTCTGTGACGCTGCCAACCCGCAGAGGATCGCCAACTTCCTCGGCACCGTCCCGCACGGGGACGAGATGAACGTGCTGCGCGTGGAGCTGGTCACCGACGGCGAGATGGAGTCGGTCTGCGGCAGGGGCGCGCTCGCCTGCTACTTCTCGGGGCAGAACCAGATGTTCCTCAGCGGCAACGACGACACCAACCCCAGCGACGGCGCGACCCGCAACTTCGTCCTCGCCCACGAGTACGGCCACCACCTCGCGGACCACCGCCGCAACCCCCCGTTCAGGCCGACGATCGACTGGGGGACGAAGCGCTGGTCCTCGTTCGAGCGCGTCTGCCAGGGGGTTCGGGCCGGCGCCTACTTCCCCGGCGACGAGGGCACCCACTACTACCGCAACCCCGGCGAGGCCTTCGCGGAGGCCTTCGCGCTGAACCGCTTCCCCGGCAAGGTCCGCTGGCAGTGGACGGCCTCGCTGCGCCCCAGCCGCAGGAGCCTCGACGCGATCCGCCTCGACGCGACCCGCCCCTGGAAGCACCGCACCCGACTGTTCGAGAGCCGCTCTCTGGGCGGCAGCGCGGGCCAGCGCGCGGTCGTGCCGGTGGCGACGCCCCTGGACGGCGTCCTCAGCCTCGGCCTGAAGGCGCCGGCGGGCGCCGACTACGACCTCGCCCTGCGTGATCGTGCCGGCAGGGTGCTCGACCTCGCCAAGGGCAGCGGCCGCCGCGAGGGCCTCAACTTCACGATCTGCGGCCAGGCGAAGGTCAAGGCGGTGGTCAGCCGGGTGAGCGGCGGCGGCAGCTTCCGGCTGACCGTGCGGCGGCCCTAGCGCCTCCGAGAGCTAACCCCAGAGGACGGCGAGCGCCGGGTCGTCGGGGTCGACCTTGACGCCGACCTCCTTGCCGACCGGGAAGTGCTGGAGCTGATCGGGGTGCATGAACTGCTTGATCGTTGCCCGGTAGGCGTCGTCGTCCGCGGCGGCGATCGTCAGCGCGATCTCGTACTCGGGGCTGCCGCCCATGTCCCTGCGGCCGGTCTCGCTGAGCGAGTCGATCGTCGCCCGGCGCTGGATTCCTGACTCGTTGAGGCGCTGGTAGCGCTTCTGCATCTCCATCATCTCGCCCATGTCCCCGGCGCCGAGGTTGCCGCTGCCCATTGCCTGCTTCGCCTGGCCGGCTGCGTCCTTGTACTTGTCCATGAAGCCCATCGAGCCCTCTCCCTTCGTCTGGCGGTCCGATGCCGATCCCGTCCCGCTTCCAAGGAATCGTCCCCGGCCGGCTCAGATCAACGACAGGACCGACAAGCGGACGAAAAGTGAGGTTCGC
This sequence comes from uncultured Actinomycetes bacterium, assembly GCA_963725315.1. Classification (GTDB taxonomy): domain Bacteria; phylum Actinomycetota; class Thermoleophilia; order Solirubrobacterales; family 70-9; genus JBBRHQ01. Next base: position 131,996 of record CAVRYA010000004.1, read on the forward strand.
CGCGGAGAGCCGCGCTCAGCGGGCGATTCGGGTCTCCAGCTCGCCCAGGGTCGGGGAGCTGACGACGACGCGGTCGCCGTCGGCGAGCCAGACTCGCGGCTCGCGTGCGCCGCCGACCCCGGCCGGGGTTCCGGTGGCGACGATGTCCCCCGGCTCGAGGGTCATCAGGGTCGAGAGGTGGGCGAGCAGCTCGGGGATGGAGAAGATCAGGTCGGCCGTCGTGGCCGACTGCATCTGCTCGCCGTTCAGGGTCAGGGAGATCCCGATCTCGTCGTGGGGGCCGGCCTCCTCGGGGGTGACGATCGCCGGCCCGCAGGGAGCGGAGCCGTCGAAGACCTTGCCCGCCATCCACTGCGGGGTGGAGAACTGCAGGTCGCGGGCCGAGAGGTCGTTGAGCAGGGTGTAGCCGGCGACATGGTCGAGGGCGTGGGTGACCTCGACCTCGCGGGCGCGGCGGCCGACGACGAAGGCGACCTCGGCCTCGTAATCGACCTTGGCGCTGGAGCTGGGCAGCTCGACGGTGGCGCCCGGGGCCGCAAGGGCGTTTCGGTACTTGCCGAAGATGGTCGGCGAGTCCGGCGGGTCGAGGCCGGCCTCGGCAGCGTGGGTGCGGTAGTTGAGCCCGATGCAGACGATCTTCTCGGGGTCGGGGATCGGCGGCCCCAGCTCGAACTCGGTCAGGACCGGCGCATCCGCCGCGACCGAGGGGAGGTCGGAGAGGCGACCCTCGGCGATCAGCTCGCGCAGGCTCGAGCGCTCGGGCTCCCCCAGCGCCGCCCAGGCGTCGATGACCCCGGCGTCGCGGAGCAGACCCGCTCGCGGACCCGCGCCGCCGTCATGGGTGACCAGCCGCATCGGAGGCCAGCCTAGAGGGATGCGTTACCTTTGGCCCAGCCGAGCGAAAGCCGAGGAGCGGGATGCCGACGGGCGTGGTCAAGTGGTTCAGCAACGAGAAGGGCTATGGCTTCATCACCCCCGATGACGGCAGCGCCGACCACTTCGTCCACTACTCGGAGATCCAGGGGGAGGGCCACCGCTCCCTGAACGACGGCGCCAAGGTCAGCTTCGAATCCAGCGAGGGCCCGAAGGGCCCGGTCGCGACCCAGGTGACCGAGCTGGCCGCAGGCGAGTAGCGGCGGCGCCCCGACCGACAAGGGCGCCCTAAGATGTCCCAGCGGGCCGCCACCGGTCCGTCTTCGCGCCTCGGGGGCGTAGCTCAGTTGGTTAGAGCGCCGGCCTGTCACGCCGGAGGCCGCGGGTTCGAGTCCCGTCGCTCCCGTTCACTAGATCGCGCCCGGGCGTCGAGCGACGGGCTCAAATGCGGCGTAGCGTTAGCTCGGCTTCAGATCGGCCGTGATCTCGCAGCGGTCGACCGAGGCCCGCGTCCCCGGCGTCTCCGCGGGGTCCATCGCGTTGAGGGCCGCCTCTGCCGCTGCCATGTCATCGGCCGTCTCGAAACCTGGATTACGACGGCGGTGCGCTGGTCCCGGTCATGGCAGATCTGAACCGACTTGGCGGGAATGTCCACAGGCGGTCCCTCGCGGGCCTCGGCCGCGTCCGTGCGCTCGGCTAGGTGATCGATGGAGAGCTGGATTCGCGACGCCGCCGGCGTTCCGGACCTGCCGATCGAGACCGAGCGTTCGATCGCGGTCGCCTACGGCATCGGCCTCGCGGAGGCATTCCGACAGGGCGACGCCTTCCTGATCGGCGACGCCGCGCACCGGTGACGCCACGCGGGGCCACAGGGCTCAACAGTGCGATCCGGGACGGCTACGACATCGGCTGGAAGCTGGCCTGGGTCCTGCGTGGGTGGGGCGGTGAGCCCCTGCTGGACAGCTACGAGCGTGAGCGGCGCCCAGTGGCCGAGTTCAACACCCGGCGCTCCAACCGGCTGGACGGCTCGGTTCTCGGCAACTCAATCGGCCTCAACGCCGACATCGGCGGCCGGGTCGCCCATGTCTGGGTGGCACGCGAGGGCGGCCTCGTTTCGACGCTCGACCTGCTCGGCGACTGGCTGACGCTTCTCGTCGGGCCTGAGTGGGACGGCGAGGTGCCGAGCCGCCGAGCCGGCTCGCCGCCGGTTGCGGTGGAACGGCTCGACGCGATCTCCGCTCGCGGCCTCGGCCTGACGACGGCAGGCTCGCGTCTTACGCAGGCCTGACGGCCACCCGAGTCGCGCTCTGGAACGACGTTGAGCCCGGCCCGGCCCGGCTGGCAAGGGCAATCGCAGCGGCGAGCGGGTCAGCGCCCCGGGCTCCGATTTGCCCGTGCAATCAGGTGGGCCACCGAGCATTGGTGAGGCGCCGAAAAGGCGGCGCAAGGATGCGAGTCCCGTCGCTCAGCGTTAGCTCTGCCGCGCGGCTGGCGCCGGCGTGCGGGTCTGAACAGCGCTGCCCCCGGCAGCATGAGCGAATTAGCCGTCGGTGCCGGGTAGCGGATCGCTGGGCCGACTCGATTGATCTGCGGCTGCTTGCTTCCTCGCAGCCTTCTTGATCTGCTTCTCCCGCCGACGCTCGAGGAGCCTGCGTTCACGGTTGAGCTTTGCCATCGTGGTCTTTCTCTTGCCGCTTGAGGCCATGCCTGTCCTCCTAGTTGTGGATTCCCGGTCCGTCGAAGCACGCGCAAGTCATTTGGAACGAAGCCCGCGCGACCGTGACCCGTCGGTGGATCCTTAGCGCGCCTGGACGTTCGCGGCCGCCGGGCCCTTGGCGCCCTGCTCGGCGTCGTAGCTCACCTTTGCGCCCTCGGCCAGTGACTTGAAGCCATCACCCTGGATCGCGCTGTGGTGCACGAACAGGTCTGCGCCAGGGTCATCCGGCGTAATGAATCCAAAGCCCTTGTCGTCGTTGAACCATTTCACGGTTCCTGTGGCCATCTTCGGTCCCTCCGTGTGGGTGCACTGCGAAAACGCGGAGGATGCCGGAAGGCACGACTGCGGAACGCGGGGCACGGCTTTGGCCGAACGAACGCCCGACCCGTAGAACCAGTCTACCCGCCGCTTCCGCGGCATCGAGGTCAACTCGCAGATGCGGAGACTCAGGCCACAGCCTTCTGCGCAAGGAACGCCAGCTCGCAGCACCGGGACCGCGCGGTCAACGCTCCCGGGGATAGGGCTCGCGGTGAGGAAGGCCCAGGGGGGAGGCGTCGAGCATGACCTCGTCGACATAGCACCAGGCCCAGTCTTCGCCTGGCTCGAAGGAGGCGGCGATCGGATGGCCCGACGCTGTCGCGTGCTTGGAGGCGTGCTGGTTGGGCGAGGAGTCGCAGCAGGCAACCTGGCCGCACTCGAGGCAGAGGCGCAAATGCAGCCACTGATCGCCGGCGGCGATGCACTCGTCGCAACCGACGGTGTTGCTCGGCGTGATCGGCTGGATCTGGTCGGTGTGGGTGCAGGAAGCGGGCATCAGCGGACCTCGTTGTGGGTGCCAAGCGTAGTACCCGAAACGGGGCCGCTCAGTCGCGGCCGGAGGGCGTAGGCGCTGCCCTTCAGCGCAAGATGCCGCAGGGGAACGGGAACCGCTCGACGCTGGGATGCCCAGGCGCGTTCGGCCCCAGGAACTTGATCCGCACCTTGGTGAAGTGAAAGCCCCCGACGTTCGCGCAATGCCGGGGCCGGTAGAGCCGGACCTTCGCCCGACTGCGACCGAACCCGCCGCTTGCGCAATCCGGATCGCAGGTCTTGAAGAGAGCCTCTCCTCGGCCCCTGGCGTAGCGGAAGCCGTAATGGCGCCAGTGAACCTTGCGGACGATCAACCCGGCATCGCCGCAGGCGGCCACGAAGTGATGCGGTCTATAGACGGAGTTGGTGCAGCGACTCGGGAACTTGACCCGATGGCTGGCGCCGGTTGCCAGCGCGGTCGTGCCAACGAACGCCACGGCAACGATCACGCTCCACAGCGCCAGCCGGCCTGACCCTGTCCTGCGAAGACCTGCAGCACGTGTGGAGGCGTTCCGCAAGGCGCCCATTCTACCCCTGCAGGTGAGCCCCGAAGAAGGCGATGATGCGGTGCCGCGCGTCGCTGGCGGACGGCTCGTCGTAATCGGCCGCGACCAGCTTGCCGACGCCCTTGACCCAGAGCGGCAGCTCCGCAGGATCGTGGTCGTTGAGGAAGCCGTGGCCGGCATCGGGATAGCGCTTCACGTCGTGCTCGACCCCCGCTGCTTCCAGCGCCGGCCCGAGGCGGCCGAGGTTCCTGCGCACCCCCGGCCAGCGGTCTCGGGCGCCGTAGCTGGCGACGATCGGGCAGGCGCCAGCCAGACCGCCGTCCGAGCCCTCGACTCGCCCGCCGTAGTTGACGCTCGCCGCGGAGAAGCCGTGGCCCCGCGCCAGCCTCAGCGCGAGGTCGCCGCCCATCGAGCAGCCGATCACGCCGAGCCGCCCGGTGCAGCCGTCCTGATCCGCCAGCCAGGCGCGCACCGCCTCGAGCTCGGCCATCGAGCGACTCGCGCCGCGGGCGTAGGCGACCAGGCACCTGATCCTGCTCCCCCAGTGAAAGAGGTCCGGCGCCAGGGCCAGGTACCCCTCGCCCGCCAGCCAGTCCGCCTGGTTTCGCGCATCGCGGCTCATCCCGAGGCCGTCGTGGATCACCAGCACGCCCGGCCACGGACCCCCGCCTTCAGGCGTGGCCAGGTAGGCGGGCAGCTCCCCGCCCGGAGCCGGAATCTTCACCTCGGCCATCGGACTCGGGTCAGAGCGCCTGCCCCACCTCGATCAGGTGGCCGTCGGGGTCCCGGATGTAGCAGCGGATCTCGGTCTGATGGCGCTTCGGGGGCGTCAGGAACTGGGCGCCGCGCCCGCTCCACTCCGAGTAGACGGCCTCGATGTCGGCGACCCGGATGTTGAGGAAGCTGCTGACCCGGTCGGGATCGGGCGGCGTCTCGAGGGTCACGGTCGGCTTGTCGTCGGTTGGGCCGCCGCCGACGTTGATGATGATCCAGCTGTTGGCGAGCGCGACGAAGGTCGGCTCGCCCTCCCTCACCGTCTCGCCGCCGAGCACCTCGGTGTAGAAGCGACGCGAGCGCTCGACGTCGTCGGAGACGATGAAGTGGGTCAGCGCGATCCCTACCTCGGGCGCGGGGAGCTGGGCCATCTGGCACCTCCGTGTGGTTGGCACCCCGCATCGTCGCAGCGCCGGGGCGATCAGGAGCGCACCGAGAGCAGCCCGCTCCAGCTTGTCGAAGCTGTCCGACCAGCCGTCGCGATGAAGTTCGCGCCGGGCCTCGGTCCGAACGGCGCCTGCTTCAGGGCGACCTCGGTCGATCCACCCAGGTCCCGAAAGGTGAGGACGACCAGGTTCTCGACGTCGTCGGGATCGGGGTCCTCCCAGGCGAAGGTGTAGGCGAGCCGGGCGGGGGATCGATCTGCGGCAGCTCGCCAGCCAGAAAGAAGGGATCGCCCTCCGGGGGCTGCATCTCGATCCGGTAGCGCCCTCCCGGCGCGGGCCGGGAAGTCGAGGCTCGGGGATCGACGAAACCCTGCGGTCCCCACCACTTCGCGAGCTGATCGGCATCGGTGAAGGCGGCGAAGACGCGCCCGGAGGCGCCGCGAAGATGCGCTCGATCTCGAGCGTCAGCTCGTCCGATCGGGCCTCCATCGGGGATCCTGGCAGCCTCCGCCGCGGGCTTCTGGCCCAGCTGATCCGGCCCGCTCGGGCACCGGGTCGAGCCAGCCGCGCCGGGCAGCGACGAGTCCAAGGCCGAACATCGCCAGGAATTGCGGCCACTGCCAGAGGTGGGACTGGCCGATCTCCCCGCTGGCGGCGGGAAAGACGGGGCGGACCACGACGGTGGCAAGCGAGATTCCCGCTGCGATCGCGACGAGCGTCCGCCCGGACAGCGGTGCGCCGTGGTCCGCCTCCGGCGACCGGCGCGTCCGCCCCCGCGCCGCGCGGGCGCCAGCGGCACCAGGCCGCGTAGGCGAGCGAGTAGATCAGCAGGACCTCGACGAACCACATCGGGCCCGTGTCGAGGAACGGATCGCTGTGGGTGAACTGCCACCAGAAGGAGTGGCTCTCGCCGGCCGCCAGATGGGCCGCCCAGACGGCTCCGGGCCAGATCACCAGCGTCCAGGCCGCCAGCGGAACCCCGAGTCGGAGCAGGCGGTCGCGGGCAAAGGTCCGCGGCCCCATGGGCGACACCGAGCCGGGCGTCGGCGGACCCGCCCACGACATCGTCGTCGCGGACGCCTCAGCAATGGCTTTGCTTCGGCGTTCGGTGGCCTCGCGCTGTCAGCGAGGCCCGGTGCAACCGCCCTGGCTGGCGAGTTCGCCGACCCGGCGCAGCTCCGCGGCCGGGAGCTCGGGACCACCGGCGATCAGCACGCCGATCGGCCTGCTGCGCGAAGAACTACCGAAGGGGAGTAGGGTGGTTGGGCTGGCACCGCAGAGACCAACCGGCGGTCCAGCCGAATTTTCGCTCGCTGGGCTTTCCCTCTTCCTTCCGTGCGACCCATCAAAGAGGGCACGGATACCGAAGGGATGACTCCCATGGGAGCACAAGAGAACAAGCAATCGGCCAAGGACGCCTATGCCGCGTTCGGCCGCGGCGACGCGGAGGGCGCGATGCGCGACATCGACGACTCGATCGAGTGGACGGTTCGTGGCGACAACGCGTTGAGCGGTACCTACAACGGCAAGCAGGAAGTCGGCGAGCTGTGGGGGAAGTTCATGAGCAAGGACTTCAGCAACGACCCGCACGACTTCATCGCCGAAGGAGACAAGGTCATCGCACTCACAAGCGCCCGGCTTGAGGGCGAGACGGTCGAGGGCGCCGACGTCCTCACCTACAACGCCGAGGGAAAGCTCGTCGCTTTCGACACGCTCAGCGACGAGACGGTGCCCAACCGGGTCTTCCCCAAGTAGGCATCTCCGAGCGTCCTTCTCACGTCCAGCCGCTTGCCGGCTGGACGTGAGGATTGACCAGCGCTCGGAATCGGCTTCCTGACGGAAGCGAAGGCTAGGAGCGGCCCGCGCCGGCGCCGGCGGTGGCCACGTGCTCGACGTCGAGCTGCGGCAGGATCTCCTCCAGCCAGTTTGGAATCCACCAGTTCCACTTGCCGAGCAGCTGCATCACCGCCGGCACCAGCACCATCCGCACCACGGTCGCGTCGAGGAAGATCGCCGAGGCGAGGCCGATCCCGAAAAGCTTCAGGAAGACGTCGGGCGCCGCCGTGAAGGCGAGGAAGACGACGACCATGATCGCCGCCGCCGCGGTGATCACCCGCGCGGTCTTGGCGAGGCCATCGGCGACCGCCCGCCGCGTGTTCCCGTCCTTCAGGTACTCCTCGCGGATCCGCGAGATCAGGAAGACCTCGTAGTCCATCGAGAGGCCGAAGAGGATCGCGAACATCATCACCGGCATGAACGGCGCCACCGGCACCTCGTGGTCGATCCCGATCAGGCTGCTCAACCCACCCCCATTGGCCGCCAGGGTCATCACCCCGTAGGCGGCGCTCACCGACAGCAGATTCATGATCGCCGCCTTCAATGAGATCAGGGGCGAGTGGAAGGCGACCAGCAGCAGCAGGAAGGAGAGGCCGACAACGCCGGCGATGAACAGCGGCATGCGGTCCTTCATGTACTCGGACTGGTCCTCGAGCGCCGCGGTCACGCCGCCGATCTGGACGTCGATGGCGGTGCCGTTGAACTGTTGCGGCACGAGGTCGTTTCGCAGGTTGTTGACCAGGTCCTCGGTCGCCTTGTCCTGAGGCGAGGTGGTCGGGATCACCGTGATCAGCGCCGCGTCGCCGGCCTGGTTGATCCGGGGAGCGGTGACTAACTGCACGCCGGGCTCGCTGCGCAGCTTCTCGGCGAAGGCGTCCAGCTGCGACTTGCTCTGCGCGTCGGGCAGGTCGGCGGCGATCTGGATCGGGCCGTTCGTGCCCGGCCCGAATCCCTCGGTGTTGAGGTCGTAGGCCTGCCTGGTCATCGTGTCCGGCGGATCGTTGCCTGCGTCCGGGAAGCCGAGGCGCATGCCCAAAGCGGGCGCCGCCAGAGCGAGCAGGACGATCAGCGCCGCGATCGCCGCCAGCCAGGGCCTGCGCTGCACCCCGTGGCTCCAGCGTGCCGCAAGCGAGGATCCCTCGGGCTCGTCCGCCTTCTTCAGCGAGCGACCGAGCAGCGGGATCCGCAGCCTGTCCACCCTCGGCCCGAGGTAGGAGAGCAGCGCCGGCAGTAGCGTCACGGCCGCGAGCATCACGATCAGCACCGCCGTCGAGGCGGACAGCGCGACGCCGTACATGTAGCTCAGCCCGGTCAGCATCAGGCCGAGGACGGCGATCACCACGGTGCAGCCGGCGATGATCACGCTCCGCCCCGCGGTGGTGACGGCCTCGACCACGGCGTCGTGCCGGTCCTTGCCCTGCTTCATCGCGGAGCGGAAGCGGGTCAGGACCAGCAGCGAGTAGTCGATCCCGACGCCGATCCCGATCAGCCCGGAAACCGCCGTGGTCCAGTCGGGGACGTCGATCACGTTTGCCAGGAGGGGGATCAGGCCGGCGGAGGAGATGCCAAGCCCGATCAGCGCGATCGCCAGCGGCAGGCCTGCGGCGACGAGCGAGCCGAAGGCGATCAGCAGGACGATCGCCGCGCCGAGGAATCCCAGCCCCTCGGGGCTGGATTGCGATTGCGCCTGGTAGATCGGGTCGCCGCCGAGCTTGATCTCGAGGCCCCCGCCGCTGTTGTCGTCGGCGGCGCTGATCAGCTGCTCGCCCTGCGACTTCGTCGCGTCCCAGCCGGGGACGGTGAGCGGAAGGGTGCTCGAGGCGATCTGGCGGTTCGGGGAGAGGCGTATCGGGGTGTGCGGGTCGATGTGCTCGACCTTCTCGGCCTGGACGAAGAACGGCTGCAGGCGCCGGGCCGCCGCCGCCGGGCTGGCGAAGCCGGCGGGATCCTTCGCGACCACGTAGATCTCCTGGCCGGAGTAGCCGCCGAAGCGCTTCTCGGTGAGGTCAGCGGCGGCCTTCGACTCCGATCCCGGCGTGTTGTACTCGGCGTTGTACTCGCCCGCCAGCGAGGAGCCCACCCCGATGATCAGCACCGCGGCCGCGATCCAGGCCAGCACCATGCGGCCGCGGTAGCGGTAGGAGATGTCGGCGAGTCGGGCGAGAGCGCGGGTCATCCGGACATCCTACGAATTGGCCCCATCGGCGGCAGCGCGCAGCGCGGCGATGTCAAGCTTCCCCATCTCGAGCATCGCTCTCATCGCCCGCTCGGCCCGCTTCGGATCCGGATCGCTGAACAGCTCCTCCATCCCGGTCGGCACGACCTGCCAGGAGAGGCCGAAGCGGTCCTTGAGCCAGCCGCAGGGCCCTTCCTCGCCGCCCTCGGAGAGCTTCTCCCAGTAGTAGTCGATCTCGTCCTGGGTCTCGCAGTCGATCTCGAAGGAGACGGCTTCATCGAAGCTGAACTGCGGCCCGCCGTTGATCCCGACGAAGCGCTGGCCGTCGAGCTCGAACTCGACCGTCATCACCGTGCCGGCCGGCCGCGGACCGGCCTCGGTGTAGTGGGTGACACCGGTCACGCGGGAGTTCTCGAACACGGAGGTGTAGAAGGCGGCGGCCTCCTCGGCTTCGGTGTCGAACCAGAGGTTCGGGGTGATCTTCTTGCCCATTCGATCTCTCCAATCTGCGCAGCCGGCCAGGGGCCCGGCGCGGGGCTGCTCGTGTTGGTCAGGAGCGCTCGACGATAAGGAGGCTGTTGCCGTCCGGGTCGCGGAAGAAGAACATCGGCGGCACCGGATCGCCCACCCGCATGACGTCGTCGGCGTCCACTCCGCGCTCCGCCAGGCCGGCGTGCTCCGCGTCGACGTCGGTCGTGGTGAGCGCGACCCGGGTTTCGATTCCCACCGACTCTCCCTCGCGGGGCGGGACCAGCGCCAGCGTCGTCGCCGCTCCGGCCGGCGCAACCTCGACCCAGCGCTGCCCGTCGCCGTAGGGGGTGTCCCCGCGCTTCTCGAATCCGAGCGAGCCGGTGTAGAAGTCGAGCGCCCGGTCCTGGTCAGTGACCGGGACCATCACCGTGCCCACCTGGCTGATCCGCGTGGATGTCTCGCTCTCGGCCATCTTCGTTCCGTCCTTCTGATTCGGGGTCTCCCTCCCGGCTTCCCGCCGTCGCGATCCCCAAACCGGGCTGGTCTCGGATCCGATTCCGACGCGGCCCGGCCGCCGGCCGCTGTTAGCCTGGGCTTCCGATGGATGGGGTCAGAGCGTCCCGGATGGGTCTTGGGGCGGTCCTCGCGACCGCACTCCTGGCCCTCGCCCTGGCCTCACCGGCGCGCGGCGCGGACTGGCTGCCGACCTTCGGCCTCGGCGCCACCCAGGTCAGCGAGGTGAAGATGACGCCCTCGGGCGACGTGGCGATCCTGCTGGGGACCCCCGATGGGCCGGCGCTCCGCTTCCGGCCCGCGGGTGGCCCGCTCGGCCGGCTCTCCCGCCCCTTCCCCGCCGGCTCCGACAGCCCCCACATCGAGATGGACGCCGCGGGTAGGACCTACCTCGCCTGGACCCGGGCCGGCACGCTGGAAACGCGGGTGCGGCGGCGGAACGGGACCTTCACGCCGGTCCAGACGGTCCAGGGCTCCTCGGTCGGGGGCAGGGTGGCGGTCGCCCCGAACGGCCGGGCCACCTACGCCTGGATCAGCAGCGACCCGAGCCGGACCGCCTCGGTGCGCACCCGGCGCCCGGCGGGTGGGACTCTCGGGACAGCGCAGGCATTCACCGTCAGCGGCGAGAAGACCAGGGAGTTCGACCTCGACGTCGCCTCCGACGGCGACGCGACCCTGGCCTGGACCACGCCGGACGCGCCGCCGAACACGAAGGTCAAGGCCCGCACCCTCGACTTCGACACCCAGGCACTCTCGGCGGTGCGCGAGATCTCGACCCCGCCATCCCCCGAGCTCTCCGACATACCGCGGGTCGCAGTGGACCCCGCCGGCAACGCGACTCTGGTCTGGCGCCACGACACCCTGACCACCTCGCTCACCGAGACCCGCAAGCTGAGCGCCGCCGGGACCCTGAGCGGAACCCAGACCCTGACCAGCCCGGGATTCACCTCGCAAGCGCACGACGTTGCGGTGGACGGCGCCGGCAACGCGCGGGTCGTCTGGGTCGAGCACGAGGCCGGTCACGACAGCGACCCGTTCCTGCCGACGACCTGCATCAGCGCGGTCACCTCCTCATGCGGCGCCCGGAACACGCTCTCCACCTCGCAGTCGCTGAGCGCCACAGTCGCGATGGGGCCGGCCGGCGACGCTATGGTCGGCTGGGCCGACCCGGCGGGGACGGTGCGATTTCTGCCGCGGGTGGGCGGGGCGGGAGGCTTCGGCCCCACGCACGTCCTCAGCCCGACCGCGCAGCTCCCCGAGCTGGCGCTCGACGAGGAGGGCAACGGAATCGCCGTCTGGCGCCAGGGCACGGTCAGCAAGGGGGCCGGGTTCGACGCCGCCCCGCCCGTGGTCGGGCGGATCTTGATTCCGCGCGTAGTCGTGCGCGGAGCCAAGGTGAAAGCGGTCGCAGGGGTCTTCGACGTCTGGGGCGCCCGGATCCGCTGGCGGTTCGGGGACGGCCACGGCGCCCGCGGCCGCTCCGTCCACCACACCTTCAGGCACGCCGGGAGCTTCCAGGTCCGGGTGATCGCCACCGATGGCGCCGGTGCGAAGGGATCCGCGACGGCCCGCGTCAGGGTCAGGGCCCGCCGCTGAACGAGGAGGAGACTCTCTGATCACCCGACAACTCGGGTCCGACGGCCCCACGTCGGCGGCGATCGGGCTGGGCTGCATGGGGATGTCCGACCTCTACGGCACGGCCGACGACGCTGAGAGCATCGCCACGATCCGGGCCGCGCTGGATGCAGGCGTCAACCTGCTCGACACCGGCGACTACTACGGGATGGGCGCCAACGAGATGCTGATTCGCGAGGCGATCGCCGGGCGGGATCGCGAGGCGGCCCTGATCAGCGTCAAGTTCGGGGCGATGCGCGGGCCGGACGGAAGCTGGCTGGGTGTCGACGGCCGCCCCGCCGCGGTGAAGAACTTCCTCGCCTACTCGCTGCGGCGGCTGGGGACCGACCACGTCGACATCTATCGGCTCGGCCGCTACAACCCGGAGGTGCCGATCGAGGAGACGATCGGCGCGATCGCGGAGATGGTCGAGGCCGGCCACGTCCGCCACATCGGCCTTTCCGAGGTCGGCGCCGAGACCGTGCGCCGGGCCCAGGCGACGCACTCGATCTGCGACCTCCAGATCGAGTACTCGCTGCTCTCGCGCGGTATCGAAGAGGAGATCCTCCCGGCATGCCGCGAGCTCGGGGTGGGCCTGACCGCCTACGGGGTGCTCTCCCGCGGCCTGCTCAGCGGCCGCTGGGGGAAGGATCGCGAGACGGCCCCAAACGACTTCCGCAGCCACGCGCCGCGATTCAGCGAGGAGAACCTCGCCCGCAACCTGGAGCTGGTCGAGTCGCTGCGGGCGATCGCCGACTCGCTCGGCGCCTCGGTCGCCCAGGTCGCGATCGCCTGGGTCCTTTCCCGCGGGGACGACGTCGTCCCGCTGGTCGGCGCCCGCCGCCGCGACCGCCTCGAGGAGGCCCTGGGGGCGCTCGACATCGAGCTGAGGCCCGGAAGACCTCGAGGCGATCGAGGCAGCGATCCCGCCCGGGGCCGCGGCGGGCGAGCGCTACGACGCGCAGCAGATGGCGGTCCTGGACAGCGAGCGCTGAGCGCCGGCCGGAGCTCTCAGCCGGAGGCCGCCGAGCGCGCCGCCGCGACCGCGGCCTGCCCGTAGGCGATCCCGCCGTCGTTGGGTGGCAGCGCCTCGGGGACGATCACCTCGAGCCCGCGGCGGCGCAGCACCTCGCCGGTGCTCTCCAGCAGGCGGCGGTTCTGGAAGACGCCGCCCGAGAGGACGATCGGCACCCCCGGAGGGGCGCAGCGGGCACAGGCATCCGCGGTGGCCAGCGCCAGGGCATTGTGGAAGCGGGCGGCGACGAGCGCCACCGCCACCCGGTCGGCGAGGTCGCGCTCGACCGCGAGGATCGTCTCGCGCGCGTCGAGGACGAGCCCGTCCTCGCGCTCGACCAGCCCCAGCGGGTAGGCGTCGCGCTCGCCCTCCGCGCAGGCAGCCTCCAGCTCGACCGCGGCCTGGCCCTCGTAGCTGACCCTCGCCCGGATGCCGCAGAGCGCCGCCACGGCGTCGAAGAGGCGGCCGGCGCTGCTGGTCAGCGGCGAGGCGAGACCCTCCGCCGCGATCCGCGCCACATTGCGCCAGGCGGAGGGATCGACCGCGCCGTCGAGGGCCTCGGGCATCTCGGGGCACTCCGTTCGGTGGGCCGCGGCGAGCCAGGCACAGGCCATCCGCCACGGCTCGCGGGCCGCCATGTCCCCGCCGGGCAGCCGCACCTGCCACAGCCGGGCCACCCGCCGGAAGCCGGCCAGGTCGCCGAGCAGGATCTCCCCGCCCCAGATCGTCCCGTCGCCCCCGTACCCGGTGCCGTCGTAGATCGCGCCCAGCGCCGGGCCCGTCAACCCGTGCTCGGCGAGGCAGGCTGCGAGATGGGCGTGGTGGTGCTGGACGCCGACCAGGGTCAGTCCTTCGCGGTCACGCGCGTAGCCGGTGGAGAGGTAGGAGGGGTGCAGGTCGTGCGCGCAGAGCTCCGGCTCCACTGCGAAGAGGCGCTGGAAGTGCTCGATCCCCTCGCCGAAGGAGAGCAGCGTCCCGAAGTCCTTGAGGTCGCCGATGTGCGGGCCGACCCAGGCGCGGTCCCCGCGCGCCAGGCAGAAGGTGCTCTTCAGCTCCGCGCCCACGGCGAGCACCGGGGCGCGGGAGGTGAGGGGCAGCGGGATCGGCGCCGGCACGTAGCCCCGCGAGCGCCGCAGCATCAGCGTGCCGCCGGCGAGCGGTCGCAGCACCGAGTCCTCGGTCCGCGTCTCGATCGGGCGATCGTGGGTGAGGAAGAGGTCGGCGACGCCCCGCAGGCGTCGCAGCGCGTCGGGGTCGCGGAAGGCGATCGGCTCGTCGGAGAGGTTGCCGCTGGTCATCACCAGCGCCACCCCGGCGTCGGCGAGGAGCAGGTGGTGAAGCGGTGAGTAGGGCAGCATCAGGCCGAGCTCGGGGGCGCCCGGCGCGACCGAGCCGGCGACGGCCGCCCCAGCTCGCCGCCGCAGCAGCACGATCGGACGCTCGCGGCCCTCCAGCAGCCTCGCGGCACGCTCGTCGACCTCACCCAGGGCCCGTGCCGCGGCGAGGTCCGCGACCATCAGCGCGAAGGGCTTCTCCTCACGATGCTTTCGCGCGCGCAGCTCGGCGACCGCGCGCTCCTCGTCGGCCCGGCAGGCGAGGTGATAGCCCCCGAGTCCCTTGACGGCGACGATCGCGCCCTCGCCGATGGCGCGGGCGGCGGCGGCAACCGCGTCCTCGCGCCGGCCGAGTGGCACGTCCTCACCGCCGCGGTCCACCAGCCGGGCCTGCGGGCCGCAGCGGGGGCAGGCGTTCGGCTGCGCGTGGAAGCGGCGGTCGGCCGGGTCCTCGTACTCGGCCCGGCAGGCATCGCACATGCGGAAGGAGGCCATCGTCGTCAGCGGCCGGTCGTAGGGGACGCCGCGGACGATCGTGAACCGCGGCCCGCAGTCGGTGCAGTTGACGAAGGGGTAGCGGTAGCGGCGATCGGACGGGTCGAGGAGCTCGGCCAGGCAGGCGTCGCAGGTCGCGGCCTCCGGGGAGATGGCGGTGTCGGGCTCGGCGCCGGCGGGGCTCTCGCGGATCTCGAAGCCCGAGCCGCCGCCCGGGGCCAGCTCGCGCGGCTCGATCGCCTCGACCCTGGCCAGCCCCGGAGCGTCCTCGCGCAGCGAGCGCAGCAGCGCCTCGACCGCGTCGCGCTCACCCTCGGCCTCCAGCAGCACGCCGCCGGAGTCGTTGAGCACCCAGCCGCTCAGCCCCAGCTCCTGGGCGCGGCGGTGGACGAAGGGGCGGAATCCCACCCCCTGCACGACCCCGCTAACCCGGGCCCGTACCCGGCGGGCGGCTATGGCGCCTCCAGGCTCCCGGGGGCGGCCGGCTCGACCAGCTCGCGAAGCGCGTGGTAGGCGCTGGCCTGCGCCTCCTGGATCCGCGGGATGTGCTGGGAGCGGGTGACGATCACGTGGTCGGCGAGGCCCTCCTCCTCGACCCGGCCGCCGTCGTAGCCGACCATCGCGATCGAGGTCAGCCCCCGCCGGCGCGCCTCGCCCAGGGCCGCGATCACGTTGGCGGAGTTGCCGCTGGTCGAAAGCGCCAGGAGGAGATCGCCCTCGCGGCCGTAGGCGATCACCTGGCGGGCGAAGATCTCCTCGATGCCGACGTCGTTGCCGACCGCGGTGATGATCGCCGTGTCCTCGGTGAGGTCGATCGCCTGGCGCGAGGGCCAGGGCTCCCCGGTTGCCGGAGCCGGGGGGTAGCGGAAGTCGGCGACGGCGTCCATCGCGTCGGTCGCCGAGCCGCCGTTGCCGAGGGCCAGCAGCCGAGCGCCCGCCTCGAAGCCGCTGCGAAGCGCGGCCGCGGCCGTCGCCAGGGCACCGCCGGCCTCGGTCAGGGTCTGCTCGCGCAGCTCGCAGACCTCCTCCGACTTCAGCCGTGCCGATCCGGCGACGTCGGCGAGCACCGCATCGAGGTCGCCTCCCGAGCCGGAGAGGAACGGGTAGAGGAAGCTCGAGGCGCCGGTGCCCTGGAGCTTCGCCGAGCCCTGCCCCCCGAGCAGGCCGCGATGGTCGAAGAAGACGTGCACCAGCTCCCAGAGGACGTGGTAGGCGGTCTCGGCCAGCTCCTGGCGCACGAACGGGTCCGGGCTCGGCGGCTCGAGCTCCCACTCGGCCCCGGCCGCCTCGAAGGCGATCGTCAGGCAGCCGAGGCGGCGTGCCGCGGCGATCGCCGCGCGCACCTCCTCACCGCCCTCCTCCCCGGCGCCGAAGGCGATCACCATGTCCCCCGGCTCGGCCGTCGTAGCGAACTGGGCGGCGAGCGGGCCGCCCTCGCGGGTCAGGCCGATCGCGGGCAGGGCCCGCTTGCCGACGATCACCGGGTGCACGAACTCGACCGTCACGTGGCGCACGTCGGAGCGCGCCGCCGGCGAGAGCCCGATCGCGATCAGGCGCCCGCCGGAGGCGAAGCGCTCGGCCAGCGCGTGGCAGAGCCGCGCGATGTGCTCCGCCTCGGCCTCGAAGAAGGCCCGTCCGGCCCCGAGCCGAGCTTCGAGCATCCGCGCGAGTCGCGCCTCCGCCTCGCTCTCGATCCCCGATCCTGCCTGATCGGGCACGCTCAAGCGGCGGCGGCCTCCCGCGTGGCGACCGAGTCGAGCCACTCGCCGAACTCCTCGGTCCCCTCGCCGGTCCTCGAGCTGAGCGACATCTGCCGGGCCGTCGGGTTGACAGCCTCGATGTTCTGACGCAGCCGCTCGAGGTCGAGCTCGAGATGGGGGAGAAGGTCGATCTTGTTGATCACGACCAGCTCGCAGGCCCGGAACATCAGCGGGTACTTGAGCGGCTTGTCCTCCCCCTCGGTGACCGAGCAGATCATCACCCTGGCGTCCTCGCCGACCTTGAACTCGGCCGGGCAGACGAGGTTGCCGACGTTCTCGATCACCAGCAGGTCGATCTCGGAGAGTTCCAGCTCGGGGATCGCCGAGCGGACCATGTTGGCGTCGAGGTGGCACTCGCCGCCGAAGCCCGACGCGGTGTTGAGCTGGACCACCGGGATGTGCGCCGCGGCCAGCCGGTCGGCGTCGAGCGAGCCCTGCACGTCCCCGACCAGCACGCCGGCCCGAGCCCCGAGGCCGGGCAGGGTCCGCTCCAACAGCGTCGTCTTTCCCGCGCCGGGGGCGCTCATGAAGTTGACCACGCGCACCGAGGCGCGGTCGAAGTCGGCGCGGTTCGCGTTGGCGATCGTCTCGTTGGCGTCGAGCGCCCCCTCGGCGACCTTGATCCTGGTGCGGTGCATCTGGCTCCTGTTCTCGGGGTCGGTCGGCAGCGAGCCATTATCGCCCTGCGGGCGATCCAGTCCTCGTCGCCGGCCTCTCGCCGCCCTCCTCCAACACCAGCGCCTCCACCTGCAGCTCCTCGCCGCTGAGCATTTCCATCTCGATCGCCCCGCAATCGCCGCAGGCGAGGGGGAACCCCGAGAGCACGGTCTCCTCGCCGCAGCGCCGGCAGCGCCCGCGCGCCGGGGCCTCCTCGATCGCCAGCTCGGCCCCGTCGAGCGCCGTGCCGGAGACCAGCAGCCCGAAGGCGAACTCCAGCGACGAGGGCACCACCTGCCGAAGGTGCCCGACCGTCACCTCCACCTTCGTCACCCCCCGCCCGGCCGCATGGCGCTCGGCTACCGCGACGATCGATTGGGCTATCGAGAGCTCGTGCACCTCAGCAGATCCTCGGCAGTGGGTCTCCGACCAGCTGGTCCATTACCCGCCGGCCCCCGAAAGCAGTCTCGACCAGCACCATCCCCGGCGGCTCGGCGCCGACCTCGCCGATCTCCGCCGCCTCCTCGCCCCCCGGGACGGCGCGGATCGCGGCCAGCGCCCGCTCCGCGCATTCGGGCTCGACGAAGGCGAGCAGCTTGCCCTCGTTGGCGATGTAGGCGGGGTCGATCCCAAGCATCTCCGCGGCCGCGGCGACCACCGGGGCGACCGGCAGCCGCTCCTCGCGAACGGAGATCGCCACCCCCGAGGCCCGGGCCAGCTCGTTGAGCACCGAGGCGACGCCGCCGCGGGTCGCGTCGCGCATGCAGTGGAGGCCGTCGCCGGCGGCCTCGAGCAGGGCATCGGCCAGCGGCCACAGGGAGCGGGTGTCGGAGGCGATCTCGCCTTCGAGCTCGAACTCTCCGCGGCTCAGCATGATCGCGGTCCCGTGGTCGCCCACCGTCCCGGAGACGATCACCCTGTCGCCGGGGCGGATCGACTGCGGCGAGAGGGAGGCGCGCGGGTCGAGGCTGCCGATCCCGGCGGTGCTCACGTACATGCCGTCGGCCTGGCCGCGCTCGACCACCTTGGTGTCGCCGGTGATGATCTCGACCCCGGCCGCCTCGGCAGCGGTGGCGATCGCCTCCACCTCGGCCCGCAGGGCGCCGGAATCGAGGCCTTCCTCGAGGATCAGGCAGAGGCTGAGCGAGTGGGGGCGGGCGCCGGCGCAGGCGAGGTCGTTGACGGTGCCGTTGACGGCCAGCTCGCCGATCGAGCCGCCGGGGAAGCGCAGCGGCTTGACCACGAAGGAGTCGGCGCTCATCGCGATCCCGAGGCCCTCGATCGTCACCGTGCCCGAATCGCCGAGGCGCTCGAGCGCCTCCGAGGCGAAGGCCGGCACGAGCAGGCCCTCGATCAGGGTCTGCGACGCCTTGCCGCCGGCCCCGTGGGCCATCGTCACCCGCTCCTCCCTGAAGCGCGGGCGCTTCGCCCGGGCGGTCTCGATGATCTCCAGGATCCGCTGCTCGCGATCGGAGACCGTGGCGTCGGTCATACCGCCTGGCGCTCCCTGGCGAAGCGGCCGTAGTTGTAGTAGGCGGCGCAGGCGCCCTCCGGGCTGACCATGCAGGTGCCGATCGCGTGCTCGGGAGTGCAGGCGGTGCCGAAGACCTTGCACTCCCAGGGCTTGATCACGCCCTTCAGCACCTCTCCGCACTGGCAGGCCTTGGGATCGGCGACGCGCACCGCCGGCACCTCGAAGCGCAGCTCGGCGTCGAGGTCAGCGTAGGCGTCGGAGAGCTTCAGGGCCGACTGGGAGATGAAGCCGAGGCCGCGCCACTCGAAGTGGGGGCGCAGCTCGAAGACCTCCGACATCACCTTCAGCGCAGCCAGGTTCCCCTGCTCGGGGACGACGCGCGTGTACTGGTTCTCGACCTCGCAGCGCCCCTCGGCGAGCTGCCGGAGGATCATCCTGATCGACTGCAGGACGTCGAGCGGCTCGAACCCCGAGATCGCCACCGGCCTGCCGTACTCAGCCGGGATGAACTCGAAGGGGCGCACCCCGACCACGGTGCAGACATGCCCGGGGCCGATGAAGCCGTCGAGGCGCAGGTCGGGCGAGTCGAGCAGGGCGCGCAGCGGCGGCACGATCGTCACGTGGTTGGACATGCAGGAGAAGTTCTCGATCCCCTCCGCCCTTGCCCGCTTCAGGGTCAGCGCCGTCGAGGGCGCCGTCGTTTCGAAGCCGATCGCGAAGAAGACCACCTCCCGGTCCGGGTTGGCCTTGGCGAGCCGCAGCGCGTCGAGCGGCGAGTAGACCATGCGCACGTCGGCGCCATCGGCCTTCGCCTCGGTCAGCGACTGCTCCGAGCCGGGCACCCGCATCATGTCGCCGAAGCAGGTGAAGATCACCTCCTCGCGCCTGGCGATCGCGATGCCGTCGTCGACCCGGCCCATCGGGATCACGCAGACCGGGCATCCGGGCCCGTGGACGAGCTCGACGTTCTCGGGGAGGAGGTCGTCGAGGCCGTACTTGTAGATCGAGTGCGTGTGCCCGCCGCAGACCTCCATCAGCTTGTAGTCGCGGCCGGGCTCGACGGCGGCGAGGATCTCGGCGGTCAGCGCCCGCCCTAGCTCGGCGTCGCGGAACTCGTCCACGAACCTCATCGCCGCGCCCCGCTCACGCCGTCGCCCCCGAGAGCCGCGCGATCGCCGTCCCGGCGTGGACGAGGAGGACGTCCCCGACCCTCACCGGCACGACGAGGGCGGTCTCGACCGTGCTCCGGCTCCCATCCGCATCGGCGCAGAGGGCGAGGCCGCGGTCGGCGTCGATCCCGACGATGCGCATCTCCGAGGCCTCGTCACCGCAGGTGATGCAGCCCGGCTCGTGCTCGCACGCGACTGCCGGCGCATCGCGGTCGACTCGGCCCGCGTTCACTCGATCACGCTCGTCTTCAGCTCCTCGAGCTCGGTCTCGTACTCGGCGCCCATCCCCTGCAGCAGCCGCAGCGTCGCGGCCGCCTCCTCCTCGTCGATCTTCGAGATCGCGAAGCCGACGTGGATCAGGACCCAGTCGCCCGGCCCTGCGTCGTCGAGGAGCCCGACGCTGACGTTGCGGCGAACGCCCTGCACGTCCACCTTGGCCAATTGCTTGGTCTCGTCGACGATTTCCGTGATCTGGCCGGGAATGGCCAAGCACATCTTCTTTTCGCCTCCACCGTGGTTGGTAGCGCCTTCCGGTCTTCTCCCCCAACGAAGCGGTGGGTGGCTTGGGTATATCGGGTCGGAGAGGGCGCTGTCAAGCAGGAGGCCGGGCCTGCGCGGGCTCCGGGATCGACACCGCAGGAAGTGTGGAGAACCCACGATCCGGCCCGCCCGGCATAGGCTAGCTTTGGAATCCCGTAGCCCAGGAATCCCGTAGCCCAGGAATCCCGTACCCCAGAGCCGGAGGAACGATGCAGCGCAAGATCATCATCGCCTACGACGGCAGCGCCGGTGGCGACGACGCGCTGGCGATGGGCGCGGTCCTCGCCGAGGCGCTGGGCGCCAAGCCGCTGGTCGCCACGGTGCAGCGGATCCCGCCCTACCTGGTGGCCGAACCCGAGCTGCGGGAGATGGCCGAAGCGGACTCCGAGCCGCTCTTCGCGAAGGCCCGGGAGGCGCTGGAGGGGCTCGAGGTCGAGACCGCCACCCTCTTTGACGAGTCGGCCGGTCGCGCGCTCAACGGCCTGATCGAGACCGAGGCCCCCGTCGCGGTCGCCCTCGGGTCGGCGCACCGGGGGCCGGTCGGCCGCGTTCTCCTCGGCAGCCTGGGGACGGCGATGCTCTCCGGCTCGGAATGCGCGATCGCGATCGCGCCCGCCGGCTACGCCAAACAGGAGGGCCACAGGCTGCGGCAGATCGCGGTCGGGGTCAGCGAGTCCCCCGAGACCGAGGTCGCGATCGCCGCCGCCAAGGGCCTCGCCGTGCGCCTTCACGCAGACCTCCGTGCGGTGGCGGTGGCGCCGCCGCTCTCCACGGACCTGATCGGCGCGGTCCTCAGCATGCTCAGCAAGGAGCAGCTCGAGGGCCCGCGAGAGCACGAGCTGCAGATCGCCCTCGACGGCGCGGTGGCCGATCTACCCGCCGGGATCGAGGCCCGCAGGACCCTGCTGCATGGAGAGCCGGCCGTCGAGCTGGTCGGCGCTGTGGAGGAGGCGGATCTGCTGGTCCTCGGCTCCCGCGCCTACGGACCGGTGCGGCGGGCGCTGCTGGGGAGCGTCTCGGCGGAGGTGATGCGCTCCTGCCCCTGCTGCGTGCTGATCCTGACCCGGAAGGCCGGCTCGGACCCGCTCGGGCTCGAGGGCGCGGAGGCTGATCGGGGAGGCGATAAGTGACCCAGGCGATGACCGACAGCGCCTCGGTTCACGAGATGACCGTTCCGAGACGCTCGCGGGAGAACTTCGCCGCGATCCACCCCGCCGGCCACCGCCGTGCCGAGCGGGCCCTCGAGCTCGCCGCCGGCGCCCTCGCCGGACGCGCCATCTGGCACCTCACCTACTCGAGCCCACACGGCGACGGGAGCGGGGTTGCCGACATGCTGCGCTCGCTGCTCGGCTACACGCGCGACAGCGGCCTCGACGCCCACCTCCTGGGGGCGAGCGCCGATCCCGGTTTCCGCACGGTGAGCCGGCGCATCTATTACCGCCTCTACGGCTCCGAGGGGGACGGTGGCCCGCTCTCCGACGAGGAGCGCGGGGTGATCGAGTTGGTCGCCGCCGAGCACGCCGGGCTCCTCTCCGGGAGGGTGAGGGAGGGCGACATCGTCTTCCTGCACGACCTGCCGGGTCTGGTCGGCCCGATGAAGGAGTTGGGCGCCAGGGTGATCTGGCGATCCCATCTCGGCGTGGAGGAGCCGAACCGCTGGGCGAGGGAGGCCTGGGAGTTCCTCTGGCCCCTGGTCGCCGAGGCCGACGCCTGTGTCTTCTCCCGGCCCGAGTACGCCTGGGAGATGATTCCGCCCGATCGCGTCGCCGTGCTGATGCCGACGGTCGATCCGTTCTCGCCGAAGAACGAGGAGATCAGCCCGGAGGTCGTCCTGGCGATCGTCGATCAGATCGGCCTCAGCGAGTCCGGGATCGAGGCCGCCCCCGTGTTCGCTCGTCCCGACGGCACGCCGTACCGGCTCAGCGCCACCGCCGAGATCGACCAGGCCGGGCCGCTCCCCGCGCAGGCGCCGCTGGCGCTCCAGGTCTCCGGATGGGAGCGGCTCAAGGCCCAGCGGGGGCTGCTCGAGCTGTTCGCCGACGAGCTGCGCGACTCGACCGCGCACCTGGTGATCGCCGGGCCGATGGTCGGCGCGATGCTCGAGGGGGCGGAGGAGAGCGAGGTGCTCGACGAGCTGCGCGCCGCCCGAGAGGGCCTCCCGGCCCCGACCAAGGCCCGGGTCCACCTGGTCCAGCTCCCCGTCGACGACCTCGACGAGAACGCGATCATGGTCAACGCCCTGCAGCGTCGCGCCGACGTGATCGCCGACAACGCCGATCGGGAGGCCTTCGGGCTCTCGATCGCGGAAGCGATGCTGAAGGGGCAGCCGATCTTGGCGCGGCGCACCGGTGGGGCCGAGGAGCAGATCGTCGACGGCGTCTCGGGCGTGCTGGTCGAGCCCGGCGACGATGCCCGGTTCGCGGCGAGCTTGCGCGAGCTGCTGGCCGACCCGCGCCGCCGTGAGGTGCTGGGGATCGGCGCCCGCGCCCAGGCGATGAAGGGCTCGCTGACGATCGATCACCTCGCCGACTACATCGAGGTGATCGAGGACTTCTGCCTCGACTGAAGCGGGTTCGCGCCGTTGGCGGAAGGCAGCTCGCAGGCAGGCTCAGGGGCCTTCCGGCTGCGGGTCCCTGACGGTGAGGACGTCCGGCGATCCGCCCAGCTCGATCTCGACTCCTTCGGCCCCGGCGGGCCGCGGCGGCTGCAGCGCGGACCCGGCGAGCGATGCGAGGAACGGGGCGATGTACTTCCCGGCCACCTTCCCCGGCGGCCACCAGAGGGCGCGCTCGCTCATCGTCGAGGTCTCCCCGTGCCCGCCGGTCAGATCGCCGCTGAGGAAGCGCGCCTCCCCGCCGGTCATCAGCACACCCCGCAGGACAGGCTCGAAGGGAGCGGGCTCGGTCGCGGCGCCCAGCTCGTGAGCGATCGTTTCGGCCACCGCGTCTGCCTGCTGGGTCGCCAGGCCGCCCTGCTTGACGGGGAAGGATGTGACGTCCCCGGCGGCGTAGACGCCCTCGAGGCCCCTGACCCGCCCGTGCGGGTCGACGGCGATGAAGCCGGCCTCGTCGGCCGGGACGCCGCGGATCCGCCGCCCCTGAAGTCGCGGCATGCTGATCACCGCGTCGGCCTCGATCTCCTCGCCGGGGACGGTGTGGAGCCTTCCGCCCTCGTACTTCAGCGGTCGCCTCGCGGTCACAACCTCGATCTCGGCTTTGGCCAGGAGCCCGCTCACCTCCTCGCTGGCCCGCACCCCGAACACGCCGAGCGGGGCCTCCTCGGGGGTGACGATCGTGAGGCCGACCCCTTCGATGCCCGAGCTCCTCATGCGCGCCCGGGTCAGCAGGGCAAGCTCATACAGCGGGAACGGCCAGCCGAATCCCGGAGGCATCGTGAAGACCACGTTCCCGGCCTGCCCCGACTCGAGATCGTGGATCACCTCGCCTACCGCGGGCTCGTCGGCGACGCCCCAGAACGTCGCCGCTCCCTCGACCCCGACCAGGGACTTGGTCCCGCAGGCGATCACCAGGTGGTCGAAGGGCGCCTCGGAGCGGTCCTGAAGCCGTGCCAGGCGAGCCCCCGCGTCAACCTCGACCACGCTGGCGAGGACGAAACGGGCGTCGCGGAGCCCGGCGAGCTCGGCCAGGTCGAAGCGCAGGACCTCGGCCGCCTGGAACGGCTCGCCGACGGCAAGCGGGCGGTAGACGAATTCGGCCCGGGGCGCGTAGAGCTCGATCTCGGCGTCGTCCCCGAGCAGGTCGCGCAGCGCCAGCATCGCCTCGACCGCGGCGACGCCGCCGCCGGCGATCGCGATGTGGGGGTTGCTGCTTTCGGGGCTGTGCTGCGCCATCGGAGCTCGGTCCGGCGGGGTCGCGGTCGAAGGCGCCGGATGCACAACGGTACTGCCTCGAGGAGGAACCGATGAGCGGCGAGCGGGGCGCTTCCCCGGGCGGCCGGGACGGCGGCGGGCGGCTGCCGGTCGACCCCAACGAGCACGTCGAGCTGCTGCTGCGGGACCTGCGCGCCACTCGCCAAGGGCTGGCCGGCACCGAAGCGCGGCGCCGGCGGCTCAGGTACGGGCCGAACGAGCTCGAGAGCCGCAAGCAGCGTCGCTGGCCGGCCGAGCTGGCGCGCCAGCTCACCCATCCGCTGGCCCTGCTGCTGTGGGCCGCCGCGGGGCTCGCGGCG
Source organism: uncultured Actinomycetes bacterium (assembly GCA_963725315.1). GTDB lineage: Bacteria > Actinomycetota > Thermoleophilia > Solirubrobacterales > 70-9 > JBBRHQ01. Next base: position 156,343 of record CAVRYA010000004.1, read on the forward strand.
GTGGCCGGGATCGTGGCGGTGGCGATCGCCGTGGTGATCGTGATCATCCTCAATGCGGCATTCGCCTTCGTCCAGGAGCTACAGGCCGAGCGCGCGGTCGAGGCGCTCCGGGCCTTCCTCCCGCCTCGCGCCAAGGTGCTCCGCGACGGGCAGGCGACCGAGATCGACGCCGCCGAGATCGTCCCCGGGGACATCCTGCTGATCGAGGAAGGGGCGAGGATCTCCGCCGACGCGCGCCTGATCGAGGGCGCGATCGAGGTGGATGCCTCGACCCTGACCGGCGAATCGACGCCGGTCACCCGCTCGGCCGAGTTCGCCGACACGGGAAGGCCCCTGACCCAGGCCCGGGACCTGGTCTTCAGCGGCACGAGCTGCACCGGCGGCGAGGCGCGGGGGGTCGTCTTCGCCACCGGGATGCGGACGGAGCTGGGGCGGATCGCCGCGCTCTCGGAGCGGGTCGAGGCCGAGCAGAGCCCCCTCGAGGCGCAGGTGCGAAGGGTCGCCTGGATCATCGCCGCGATCGCGGTCGTCTGCGGAGTCGCCTTCGTCCCGATCGCGACGGTCGGCGGCCTGCCGGCGCATGACGCCTTCGTCCTGGCGATCGGGCTGATCGTCGGCAACGTCCCGGAGGGGCTGCTGCCGGTGATCACCCTTGCGCTGGCCGTGGGCGTGCGCGAGCTGGTGCGCAGCGGGGCGGTGGTGAAGCGCCTCAGCGCGGTCGAGACCCTCGGCTCCACCGACGTGATCTGCACCGACAAGACGGGCACCCTGACCGAGAACCGGATGACCGTCTCGCGGTTGTGGGCCGGGGGCGACGAGCGCCGGTTTGGCACCGAGGCAGCCAGGCGGGAGGAGGCACCCTCGGCGGCGATGGTGGACCTGGCCGCGGCGATGAGCGCCTGCGGCAACGCCCGGATCGGCGAGGACGGCCGTCCCAGCGGGGACCCGACCGAGGTGGCGATGCTGACCGCGGCCCGTGAGCTGGCCCCCGAGGCGACCGAGGCCGCGACAGGGCGGCGGGTGCGAGAGTTCCACTTCGACCCGACCCTGAAGCTGATGTCGACGGTCGATCGTGCCGACGGTGGCCTACGGGTCAACGCCAAGGGCGCGCCGGAGGCGCTCCTCCCGCACTGCACGTCGATCGCCGAGGCCGACGGACGCGCGGTCGCGCTCGACGCCGCCGGGCGGGAGCGGGTCGAGAGGGTGGTGGAGGAATACGCCCGCAACGGCCTGCGGGTGCTGGCCGTGGCGGGGCGGGAGCTGGAGGGCGGCGAGCCGCCGTCGCGGCGCGAGGATGCCGAGCGCGACCTCGTCCTGCTCGGCCTGGCGGCGATGGTCGATCCACCGAGGCCCGAGGTCGCCGACGCGGTCGCGGCCTGCCACCGCGCGGGGATCCGCATCCTCATCGTGACCGGCGATCACGGCCTCACGGCGGCCGCGATCGCCCGCCAGATCGGCATCGGCCGCGATCATGCCGCGGTCGTCACCGAGGCCGAGCTGGACCGGATGAGCGATGCCGAGCTGGAGGCGCTGCTGGGCAAGGGGGGCGAGCTGATCTTCGCCCGCACCACCCCAGAGGCGAAGCTGCGGATCGCCGACGCACTGCGGGCCGAGGGCCATGTGGTCTCGATGACCGGCGACGGGGTCAACGACGCGCCCGCCCTGAGAAGCGCCGACATCGGGGTGGCAATGGGCCGCTCGGGAACCGACGTGGCGCGGGAGGCGGCGACCATGGTCCTCACCGACGACAACTTCGCGACGATCGTCAGGGCCGTGGCAGGCGGGCGGCGTGTCTACGACAACATCCGCAAGTTCATCGTCTACATCTTCGCCCACGCGACCCCGGAGGTCGTGCCCTTCGTCGTCTACGCCTTCGGGGGCGGTGCGATCCCGCTGCCGCTGACCGTGCTGCAGCTGCTCGCCTTCGACGTCGGCACCGAGACGCTGCCGGCGCTGGCGCTCGGCCGCGAGCCCGCCGAGCCGGGGATCATGAGCCGCCCGCCGCGCCGGCGCCAGGAGGGGATCATCACCCGCGAGATGCTGCTGCGGGCCTGGCTCTTTCTCGGGCTGATCGCGGCTGCGCTCCAGATGAGCGCCTTCTTCTACGTGCTGCTGAAGAACGGCTGGAGCCCGGGCGACCCGGTGGGAGAGGGCACGCCGCTTCACCACGCCTACCTGCAGGCGACGACGGTCAGCTTCCTCTCGATGGTGGTGGCCCAGATCGGCACCGCCTTCGCCTCGCGAACCGAGCGCGCCTCGCTCTTCTCGGTCGGGGTGCTCAGCAACGGGCTGCTGCTCTGGGGGATCCTCTTCGAGCTGGCCCTTGCCGCCGTGCTGATCTACGTCCCCTTCTTCCAGGACCTGCTCGGGATGGCGGCGCTGGGCCCGGCGGAGCTGGTCATCATGCTGCCCTTCCCGTTCATCGTCTGGGGGGCCGACGAGCTGCGCCGCTACCTCGCCCGCCGCCGCGTCGCGAGCCCCGCCCCGGCGCCCGCCTGAGGCCGACCGGCTCCCTCGCCCGCCCACCGGCGCGCGCCGCCGACGCTGCGATGATCCCGGCGATGGAGAGCCCAGCCGCGCTCGGCGGCCTGCGGATCCTCGACTTCTCCCGCGTCCTGGCGGGCCCGTTCGCGACCATGGTGCTCGCCGACCTGGGGGCGACCGTGACCAAGGTCGAGCGCCCGGACGGCGGCGACGACACGCGGTCCTGGGGTCCGCCGTTCGACAGCGCGGGCGAGGCCACCTACTTCCAGTCGGTCAACCGGAACAAGCGCAGCATCCTGCTCGACCTCGGCCGGCCGCAGGATCGCGACATGGCCCGGCACCTCACCGCCGACTCCGACGTCGTGGTCGAGAACTTCCGACCGGGCGTCATGGAGAGCTTCGGCCTCTCCTACGAGGAGCTGAGCGAGGACGACCCGGCGCTGATCTACTGCTCGATCACCGGCTTCGGCCGCGGCGCCGGGGCGGAGCTGCCCGGGTACGACCTGCTCGTGCAGGCGCTCGGCGGCCTGATGAGCATCACCGGCAGCCCCGACGGCGAGCCGCAGAAGGTCGGGGTCGCCCTGGTCGACGTCCTCGCCGGCCTCTTCTCGTCGGTCGGCATCCTCGCCGCCCTGCGCCACAGGGAGGCGACCGGGAGGGGCCAGCTCGTCGAGGTGGACCTCCTCTCCGCGCTCCTCGCCGGCCTCGTCAACCAGGCCTCCGCCTTCACCATCGCCGGCCAGGTCCCGTCGCGGATGGGCAACGCCCACCCCAGCATCGCCCCCTATGAGCTGTTTCGAACCGGCTCGGGCGAGCTCGTGGTCGCGGTCGGCACCGATCGCCAGTTCGCGGCGCTCTGCGAGCTCCTGGGGGCGCCCGAGCTGGCCCGGGACCCGCGCTTCGCCGGCAACGACGAGCGGGTCCGCAATCGTCCCGCCCTGCGGGAGGCGCTGGAAGAGCGGCTCGCCGCCCGCCCGGCGAGCGCCTGGGCCGAGGCGCTGACCGCCGCCCGGGTTCCGGCCGGGGTCGTCAACGACCTGGCCGGCGCCTTCCGACTTGCCGCCGACCTCGGTCTCGATCCGATCGTCAGCGTGCCGCGCGAGGACGGCAGCGCGGTCGAGCTGACCCGAAACCCGATCGGCCTCTCGGCGACGCCGCCCACCTACCGTTCGGCGCCGCCGCGCTTCCCGGCGGCGGCGCCCTGAGCGGTTTCTCCTATTGACGATTTCATTGGCGCGGCGAAGGCCGGGACCGGCCGGAGCTCGCAGACCTGATTCGATGCCGGAGGTGAGCGTGAGGATCGGCTACAAGGCGTCCGCCGAGCAGTTCGCCCCGCGCGAGCTGCTCGACCTCGCCCGCGAGGCGGAGGGTCGGGGGATGGAGCTGGTGGCCACCTCCGATCACTTCCAGCCCTGGCGCCACCACGGCGGGCACGCCTCCTCGGCGCTGGCGTGGCTCGGCGCCGCCGGGGAGGCCACCCGCAGCGCCGTGCTGGGCACGAGCGTGCTCACCCCGACCCTGCGCTACCAGCCCGCGGTGATCGCCCAGGCCTTCGGCACCCTGGGGGCGCTCAACCCTGGCCGCGTCTTCCTCGGGCTCGGCTCGGGAGAGGCGATGAACGAGACCCCGGCGACCGGCGAGGAGTTCCCCGGGCGCAAGGAGCGCCGGCTGCGGCTGGCCGAGGCGATCGCGCTGATCCGCCGCCTCTTCACCGAGGAGCGGGTCGACTTCGAGGGCGACTACTACCGGACCTCCGGGGCGACGATCTACGACCGTCCGGCCGAGCCGGTGCCGATCTTCGTCGCCGCCTCGGGGCCGCTCGCCGCCAAGCTCGCGGGGCGCGCCGGCGACGGCTTCATCTGCACCAGCGGCAAGGACGCCGACCTCTACACGACCCTGCTGGGGAAGCTCTCCGAGGGAGCGGAGCAGGCCGGGCGCGACCCGGCGGCGATCCGCCGCATGATCGAGATCAAGGTCTCCTACGACCGCGACCCCGAATACGCGCGGGAGGCGTGTGAGTGGTGGGCGGCGCTGGCGCTCACCCCCGAGCAGAAGGAGGGGATCGAGGACCCGATCGAGATGGAGCGGGTCGCCGATGCCAATGCCGGCAAGGCCCACACCCGCTTCATCGTCTCCGACGATCCCGCCGAGGTGGTCGAGCGGATCGGGGCCTACCTCGACCTCGGCTTCGAGGACCTGCTCCTGCACGCTCCGGGCAACGACCAGCGCCGCTTCCTCGAGCAGTTCTCAGAGGACGTGATGCCGGCGCTCCGCGCTCGGGCCGAGCGCGGGTCCTAGAGCGCCTCGTCGAGGAAGATGTCGGGCTGCAGGTCGCCCTCAGCGGCCCCGTAGCCGTATTCGGAGAGGTCGGTGACACCCTCCTCGGCGAGCACCTCGTCGTCGATGTAGAAGTTCCCGGTGGCCTCGCGGCTGGGGCGGGCGAAGATCGCCGCTGCCGCGTCGGCGAGGATCTCCGGCCGGCGGGAGCGGGCCATCGCCTCGTCGCCTCCGAGCAGGTTCTGGACCGCGGCGGTGGCGATTATCGTCCGCGGCCAGAGCGAGTTGGCGGCGATCCCGTCCCCGCGTAGCTCCTCCGCGAGGCCGAGGGTGCAGAGGCTCATCCCGTACTTGGCGATCGTGTAGGCGAGGTGGCCGCCGGCCCACCTGGGGTCGAGGTTGATCGGTGGCGAGAGGGTGAGGATGTGTGGGTTCTCGGCTTCGCGCAGGTGGGGGATGCAGGTCTTCGAGAGCAGGAAGGTCCCGCGGCAGTTGATGTCCTGCATCAGGTCGTAGCGCTTCATCTCGATCTGATCGGCGGGGCGGAGGTCGATCGCGCTGGCGTTGTTGAGGCAGATGTCGATGCCGCCGAACTTCGCCACGGTCTCGGCGACCGCCGAGCTGACCGATTCGTCGTCGCGTACGTCGCCGACGATCGGCAGCGCCTTGCCGCCGGCCTGCTCGATCTCCTCGGCCGCGGTGTAGATCGTCCCGGGCAGCTTCGGGTGGGGCTCGGCCGTCTTCGCGAGCAGGGCGACGTTGGCACCCTCGCGGGCCGCCCGCACCGCGATCGCCAGGCCGATCCCGCGGCTGCCGCCGGAGACGATCATGGTCTTGCCGGAGAGCGGGGCCATGGCCGGGAGCCTATTCGGATCTGGCTCCCGCGGTCCCCTCATCAAACGCTCATCCGCGCTCGCTGTAGTCGGAAGCGCCAGCGAGTCGCGACCGGCGGCCGCGTCAGCCAAAGGAAACACGATGAACACCATCTCGAGATCACGTCCAGCCGCGCTAGCCGGCGGGATCGCGGCGGTGACGCTCACGCTCGCAGCCTGCGGCGGCGGCGGCGCAAGCATGGCCTCCGCGCAGTCCGGAGGCGCCTTCGGGGCGAACTCGGCCAGGATCAGCAACCCCTACCTGCCGATCAGCAAGTTCAACCGGTGCGTGCTCAGGGGCAAGGACGGCAACCAGCGCCTGCGGGTGGTGCGTGTGCTGCTCGAGAGGACGAAGCGCTTCCCGGTCGGCGGCCGGATGGTCAAGACGGCCGTGGTCCGTGACAGCGTCACCGACCTCCGAAGCGGCCAGCGGATCGAGAAGACGATCGACTATTTCGCCCAGGACAGGGCCGGGGGCGTCCACTACTTCGGCGAGGACGTCAACGAGTACGAGCACGGCAGGCTGGTCGGCCACTCGGGCCAGTGGCGGGTCGGGCGGGACGTGAAGCGGCCCGGTCTGCTGATGCCCGCCCACCCGAAGGTCGGCGACACCTTCTTCTCGGAGAAGATTCCCGGGGTCGCGGTGGAGAAGGACAAGGTCGTCGCCGCCGGCCTCGCCAAGCGGGTCCACGGCCGCACCTACCACGGCGTGATCAGGATCCGCGAGCACGCGACGACCCCGAGGCCGGCCGAGTTCGAGCTGAAGACCTACGCGCCGGGGACCGGCGTGATCACCGAGGCAAACGGCGGGCTGGGGCTCGTCGGCTGCAGCTAGGCGGGCTCGATCGCCCCGGTCAGCTGACCCGGATCGTGGCCGAAGGTGTCGAGGCGGACGCCGAGCCCGGTGTCGATCAGCTTGCGCATCAGCTCTACAGCACGGCGGGCGAATCGGTCACAGGCGGGCCGAAATTCAGCCGGACTTCCCGCAACCCGACTGCGCTGCGTTAGCCTGGCTGCGATGGGTAGGGGCTCGACCGGGAGATCGCATCCGGCCGCCAGGCCGCTGGTGCTGCTCGCCGTGCTCGCCGCGGCGGCGGTGCTCTCAGGGTGCAGCCTTCCCCGCCCGCCCGGGGACGGGACGATCCGCTACCGCGACCAGGTCTTCGGCAACGTCAACGTGACCCGCGACATCCAGTACGGGAGCGCCCCGGATCTCTCGGGGAACCCGGTCGCTCTGAAGATGGACCTCTACCGGCCGGTCGGGGACACGGCGACGAAGCGCCCGGTGGTGATCTGGGTCCACGGAGGGAGCTTCTGCTGCGGGGACAAGATCGCCGCCGACATGGTCGACCTCGCCACCAACTTCGCCAAGCTCGGCTACGTCACAGCCTCGATCAACTACCGCCTGCTCGCCACCTCGGCCTGCAGCGGCAGCAACGTGACGCAGAACTGCGTCGTCGCGGCAATGGCCGCCCAGCACGACGCCCAGGCCGCGGTCCGGTGGTTCCGCGCCAATGCCGCGTCCTACGGGATAGATCCGACTCGGATCGGGATCGGGGGCTCATCGGCGGGGGCAGTCACCTCGGTAGAGGTCGGGATCAACTCCGGCGATCCCGGCGACAGCGGGAACCCGGGCTACTCCTCCAAGGTGGGTGGATTCATGTCGCTTTCCGGAGGCGTGCCGGCGGGATATGAGTCCTACTTCGACTCCGCCGACTCGCCGGGGATGTTCTTCCACGGAACCGCCGACAGCGTCGTCCCCTACCAGTGGGCTGCGATCGCCGCGGCGCAACATGCTGAACGTCGGGGTTCGCGGCCTTCCTCGAGACGCTCGACGGCGCAGGGCACGTCCCCTACAACCAGTACCACGACCAGATCGTCTCGCAGTCGGACTACTTCTTCTACGACTTCCTCGACCTCGCCCACGCCGAGGGCGGAATCGCGGCGGGCGGCGGCTGACCGCCCGGCGCGCTCAGGGCGGCTGACCGCCGCGGCGCGGGGCGGGTAGCCTGCGCCCCATGACGACAGCGACCGAATCCGCCAGCTACACGATCCCCCAGGAGTTCCTCGACTTCCGCGAGACGATCCGCCAGATCGTCGAAGAGAGGGTGGCGCCCCGGGCGCAGGAGATCGACGCCAGCGCCTCATACCCGCATGACATCCGCGAGCTGTTCGCCGAGAACGACATCCTCGGGCTTCCCTTCTCCGAGGAGCACGGCGGCACCGGCACCGGGACGCTGATGCTGAGCATCGCGATCGAGGAGATCGCCAAGGCATGCGCCTCCTCGGCCCTGATCCTGATGGTCCAGGATCTCGGCACCCTGCCGATCCAGCTGTTCGGCTCCGAGGACCTGAAGCAGCGCTACCTGCCGAAGTGCGCGAGCGGCGAGTGGAGCCCCGCCTTCGCCCTCTCCGAGCCCGAGGCGGGCTCGGATCCCGCCTCGATGCGGACCAGCGCCCGCCCCGACGGCGACGAGTGGGTGATCAACGGGACCAAGAACTGGATCACCAACGCCGGGATCGCCGACTTCTACGTGGTCATGGCATCGACCGACCGCGAGAACCGCCGCACCACGGCCTTCGTCGTCGACGCGGATGCGCCCGGGTTCTCGATCGGAGGCCTGGAGAAGAAGATGGGGATCAAGGGCTCGCCGACCGGATCGCCGGTGCTCGAGGACGTGCGCGTGCCCGCCGAGAACGTCGTCGGCGAGGTCGGCAAGGGCCTCGGGGTCGCCCTCGGCGTCCTGCAGCGGACCCGGCTCGGCGCCGGCGCCCAGGCGGTCGGCCTCGCCCAGGGCGCGACCGACTACGCCAACGCCTACGCCAAGGAGCGGGTCACCTTCGGCAAGCCGATCCACGAGCACCAGGGGATCGCCTTCAAGCTGGCCGAGATGGAGGCCCGCACGGCTGCCGCCCGCGAGCTGCTCTACCGGGCCTCCGCCGCCGCCGACCGCAGCGAGCCCGACCTCGCGAAGTGGTCCTCGATGGCGAAGCTGATCGCCTCCGACACGGCGATGTGGGTGACGACCGAGGCGGTCCAGGTGCTCGGCGGCTACGGCTACGTCACCGAGTACCCGGTGGAGCGGATGATGCGCGACGCCAAGATCACCCAGATCTACGAGGGCACGAACGAGATCCAGCGCCTGATCATCTCCCGCCAGATGTAGCCCTCCCCGCCCGAGCGCAACTTTTCCTCGGATAGCCAGGGGAAACATGCGGTTCGGCGGGCGCTTGTCGGGCCGCGGCGGCCCCCATACGATCCCCCGCGTGAGCGACGGGGCCGAGGAGTTCAAGCGGTTCGAGGCCGAGGGGTGGGGGCGCAAGGCCGAGTCCTACGCCTCGCTGACCGGCGCCCTGACCACCCGCGTGGTGGAGCCGCTGCTCGACGAGGCGGGGCTCGAGAGCGGGAACCGGGTCCTCGACGTCGCCACCGGCCCCGGCTACGTCGCCGCCGTGGCGCTGGAGCGGGGGGCGGAGCCGGTCGGGATCGACATCGCCGAGGCGATGATCGCCGTGGCCAGGCGCCAGAACCCCGGCATCGAGTTCGTGCTCGGCGACGCCGAGGAGCTGCCCTTCGGGGCGGACGGGTTCGATGTCGTCGCCGCCAACTTCGTCCTCAACCACCTGCCCCGACCCGACGTTGCCGCGGCCGAGTTCGCCCGCGTGCTGCGCCCCGGCGGCCGCGTCGCGTTCTCGATCTGGGACGAGGACGAGCGCAACCGCTGGTACGGGCTGGCGCGCGAGACGCTGGCCGAGGTCGGCGAGGCGCGCCCCGGCGCGCTGCCTGCCGGGGCGCCGGACCCGACCCGCTTCGCCGACGAGAACGAGGCCAGGGCGCTGCTCGCCGGCGCCGGGCTGGAGCGCGATTTCGCCATGCGCCGGCTGGAGTTCACCTGGCCGGTCCCCAGCGGCGAGTCGCTGTGGGCGAACCTGCTGGCGGGCAGCGTCCGCACCGCCGCGCGGATCCAGGCCCAGGACCCGGACGCCCAGCGGCGGATCCGGGAGCTCTTCACCGAGCGCGCCGAGGAGGAGTTCCGCAGCGGCGAGGAGCTGCTGCTGCGGGCCTCGGTGATGATCGCCTCGGCGGGGGCGCCTTGACCCCGATCCCGCAGACGCTGCGGGCCGCGATCGCCGCCGGGGAGTTCGGACCGCTGGCCACGCTCTACGCGGATGCCGCCAGCCTCGACGCGAGCGTCCGGGGCAGGCGGGTGAGGCGGAGCGGCGCGGAGGCGATCGCCGCCGAGCTGGCCCGGCTCTATCCGGAGCCCGGTCGCGTCCTCGACTGGGACGCGAGCGAGTTCGACGACGGTCTCGCGCTGTGGGTCGAGCGCCTCGGCGAGGACGGCGACGGGGTGCGCCAGCGCCACTACCTGCGCTACCGCGACGGTGTGATCGCCGGGCACTGGATCTACGCGGCCCCGCCCCGGGACCCCGCGATCGTTCCTCCGGCCGGCAGCACCCCGGCGGCACCGCCGACGCTTCTGGAGCGATTCGGCGCGGTCCGCGAGCAGGCTGTGGTCGATTCCACCGGATGGTCGGGCTCGAGGCTGGAGTCGGCCGTGTTCGAGGACGGCAGGAAACTCGTCCTGAAGCGGATCGTCCCGGGCGGGGACTGGCTGGCCCGCCACACCGGCGACGAGGGGCGCGAGGGGATCCTCTTCGCCGAGAGGGCGATGAGCCGCTTCCCCGCCGACCTCGACCCCGCGACCCGCGCGGCCGAGCCCGATGACGGCGCCTGGTGGATCGCAATGGACGACGTCTCGGGCTCGCTGTTCGGCACGGCCGGGCCGATCAGCCGCGAGCAGAGCGCCCGGACCCTCGAGGCGATGGCCGGTGTCTGGCACGAGTTCTGGGGGGAGGAGGTTGCCTGCGCCTCCAGCTTCGGAGACCGGGTCCTGGTCTGTGGCCCGGGGATGAGTGAGGCGGAGCGCGACGGAGTGGACCTGCTGCCGAAGCAGCTCGAGACGACCTGGGAGGCCTTCGGTGAGGCGGTCGACGCAGACGTCGGCGAGGCGGTCCTCGGGATCGCCCGCGACCCGGCCGGCTTCGTCGCCGAGTTCGAGAGCTGCGGCACCACCCTGATCCACGGCGACCTCCGCGACGAGCAGCTGGGGATCGACGGAGACCGGGTGATCGCGATCGACTGGGGGCTCGCCTCGAACGCCCACCCGGCCTTCGAGCTGGCCTGGTACATGATGCATTGCCGCTGGCGCATCGAGGCCAGCCACGAGCAGATCGTCGAGGACTTCCGCCGGGCAATGGGCCCGCGCGACGATCCCAGGGCGCTCGAGCTGGGGCTGATCTCGGGGTTGGTGCAGTACGGCTGGATCCTCGGCAACAGCGCGCTCATCCACCCCGACCCCGGGGAGCAGGCGTGGGCACGGAGCGAGCTGGCCTGGTGGGTGCCGCGCGTGCGCAGCGCGCTGGAGTCGACCGGCCTCGCCTGAGCCCGCAGCGCTGCTGTTGCTCAGAGCGCCCCGCCGGCGGCGGCGGGCGCTGTCGGGTCCTGGCCCTCCTCGCCCCCCTGCTCGCGGGAGAGGTACTCCTCGGCCATCAGCGGGTTCTCGCTGGCCCGCTCGACGATCTTCAGCAGGGCGCTCATCGAGGAGACCTCCTCGACCTGCTCCTTGATGAACCACTGCATGAACTGCTCGCCCTGGTAGTCGCCCTCCTCGCGGGCGAGCCCGGCGAGGTTGGCGATCTGCCCGGAGACCCGCTTCTCCTGCTCGAGCGCGAGCCGCACCGGGGCGACCGTGTCGGTGAAGTCGGCCTCCGGCTTCTCGACCCCGGGCATCTGCACCTCGTGGTCGGCGTCGAGCAGGTACTGGATGATCATCATCGCGTGGTTTCGCTCCTCGACCGCCTGGCGGTGGAAGAAGGAGGCGAGCTGGGGCAGGGTCTCGGCGTCGTAGTGGACGGCGATCGCGATGTACTGCTGCGAGGCGGCGAACTCGTGGCCGACCTGCTCGTTCAGCGTCTTGACGAACTTGCTCTCCGCCATCGTCGGCACCCTACTCGGCCCAGCGGAAGCCGGTCTCCGAGGGGACGGGCTGCATCGGGCTGGAGGGCATCCCGTCGGGCACGGCGGGATCGTTGTAGCCCGAGGGCGCCACGTCGTTGGGGGTGTCGTGATGGAAGAGCGAGGCCAGGTACTGGATCTGGCCGCGGCCCGGGCCGAGCTCGCCCTGACCACCGCCGTAGACGGCGATCCCCTCGCGCTCGCAGTGCTCGTAGACCGAGAGCAGCTCCCGCAGGGATCCGAACCGCGAGGGCTTGGAGTTGATCGCCTTCGGCGCCCGCTCCAGGGCGGTGATGTCGGCGAGGGAGTGAAGCGGCGCGTCCCAGGTGACCCGGTCCATGTGGGGTTCGAGGACGGGCCTCGTCTCGTCGTTCAGGTCAGGGTCCTCCAGGTAGGCGTCCGGGAAGGCCTCGGCGACCGCCCGGTAGAGCTCAGGATCGGTTTCGACGTCGACCGGGGTGCCGCGGTAGTGACCCTTGAGGTCGAGCACCCGCACCGGCGCCAGGCCCTCCAGCTCGGCGATCAGCCCGGCGTCCCAGTCGTTCTCGGGATCGAGCTTGAACTCGAGCGTCGGGTACTTCGCGAGGCGCTTTCGGACCGGCCCGGTGCTCGAGCCGCCCTCCTCGCCGAACGAGGTGAGCCGGGTCGAGCAGACGAAGCGCAGCGGCTGCGGCTCGCGTCCCAGCGCCTCGTGCAACGGGACGCCCGCCTGGCGCAGAGCGAGGTCGAGCGCGGCGCTCTCATATGCCCAGCGCCGGTAGTGGCGGGAGGCCTCGCGCTCGGGTGCGGCGTCGACGAAGAGGTCGAGGCGCCCGAGCAGCTCGCAGGCCTCGCCCAGGGTCGAGGGGCCGGTGAGGTCGTGCAGGGGACCGGCGTCGCGGTGGGCGATGTGGTCGAGGACGTCATAGACGACGTCCTCGCCGATCCCCTCGGCGCCGCCACCGCGAAGCCTCACCGTGGTCGAGGGCCTGGTGAAGCCGCCCCGGAACTCGCGGTCGTGGCCTTCGAGCTCATATCCCTCGATCTCGATCGGCAGCTCGGCGAGATTTTCGTAGGCGCCCATCGCGGCCGAGGCTATAAGGTCAGGGAATCTCCGAGCTGATCCACACGTGCTACCGGATCCTCGACATCGACCGCTCGGTCGCCTTCTACGAGAAGCTGGGCTTCGAGGAGATCGGCCGGATGCCGATTCGCGACGAGGCGATCAACGTCTTCATGGGCCTGCCCGGCGACGGCGCGCGGCTCGAGCTGACCCACAACGTCGGCCGCGAGGAGCCCTACGAGATCGGCACCGGCTACGGTCACATCGCCGTCTCCGTGGACGACCTCGATGCGACCCTCGAGCGGTTGGCAGAACTGGGGATCGAGCCCGAGCGCCCGCCCTACACGGTCCGCGAGGGCGGCTCGCGCCTCTGCTTCGTGCGCGACCCCGACGATTACCGGATCGAGCTGCTCGAGATCGGAAGCTAGCCGCCTACCACGGCGGCAGGTGCCGCTTCCCGGGGGGAAGGAAGCCGTCGCACTCGCCGTGGGTCAGCACGGCAACCATGGTCGCCGCGTCGCCCAGCAGGGTCGCGGCGTCTGCAGAGCTGAAGGCCGCCGGCCCATCGGAGACGAGCTGCTGCACCTGGTCACTTACCGCTGCGAAGGTGACCTGGTCGGGTGCTGAGAGGAGGTCGACGTCGGCCGCGCCGCGCTCCAGCAGCTCCGAGAACGCCAGCAGGTCCGCATAGGTGGCGGGAGGTAGACCGGAGGCGAACTGTGGGGGGTCGTTCGTGTTGGCGAGCCTCCGGGTGACCGACAGCGCAGTGCCGATCTGGTTGCTCAGCTTGCCGAAGTCGACGACCCCGGTCTCGTCCTGGGCCGTGTGATAGCAGCGCCCAGTCGAGTCGGTGAAGAAGACGCTCGGCACCGAGACCCCCAGGAAGGACGCGTAGTCGCTGCGAAACTGCCCGAAGATCGAGCTCAGCATGGCGGTGTGGAGGGGCCCCCCATCCGAGGCCGAGCGGACGATGCTCTGAAGCCGGCTTCCCCCGGACTCAGCGGCGACCGCGATGGTGGTCCTGCGCAGGCTGGGCAGCAGATTCGCGCCCTGGATGTCGAAGTTCACATACCCCGCCGTCTTGGCCAGGGGGACGAGTGGATGCTGCGTGTAGTAGCTCGACCCCAGCAGTCCGTCCTCCTCCGAGTCCCATAGAGCGAGCACGACGGAGCGGCGGGGGCGCGAGTGGCGATGCGCCAGCGCCCTGCCCACGCCGAGCACCGCAGCGACCCCCGCCGCGTTATCCGTGGCGCCGTTGCAGATCATGTCGACCGCGGTCTGACCACCGCATGCGTTGCTCTGATCGCCGAGGTGGTCGTAGTGGGCGCCGACCACCACGTATTGATTGGCCAGATCCGTGCCGCGGATGATCGAGACCAGATTCGTTCCGTTTGGGAAGACCTGCTCGAAGGCCCGATCGCCGGTCGCATTCGGGGTCAGGCCCTTCGAGATCCGCTTCAGCTGCGCAATCAGGAACCTGCGCGCCTGCGCCGAGCCCGGCGTGCCGTTGTCGCGACCCTTGAGCCTGTCGCTCGCGAGTCGCGCGACGACCACCTCGCTGCACACCCTGCTCCTCGGTTGGTCACCTTCCTCGTTGCGAAGGCATCTGCGCTCCGCCTGGGCCCATCGGCACTGTGCCCTGCGGCGGCCGACCAGCCCGTGGCAGCGCCCCGGCCGGTGGCCTGGGCGGGCGTTTCGCGGCCCGGCAGCAGCTCGCGCCGCACCGGCGGAGGAGTCTTGCGCTGCTCGGGGGGCGGTGCCGCCGGAGGCGAGGGTGGCGAAGCAGGCGCCGGCGAGCAGCAGGAGGAGACCGGCCGCGGAGACAAGGCGAGCGCCGGTGCTGCAAACCCTCTCCTGGCTGATGATCAAACCCCCTATGTCAGGCACCGGCAACGAGCCGGTGCAACCCCCGGATCGAAGCCCAGCCTAACCGGGGCGGGTCGGCGGGGCAAGGCGAGCCGAGCTGAGCGCTCCGCTCCTCGATCTCACTCGCTGGCCACCCGCAGCGTCCGCAGCTCGCGGTCGGTGGCGCCCCGCACATAGCCTCCGTGGGCGACGCTCTCGATGATGTAGTCGAGCGCCTCCTGAGATAGGCGCTCGCCCGGCAGCACGTTGGGGATCCCGGGCGGGTAGGCGGCCAGGGCCTCTGCCGCCACCCGGCCCACCGCCTCCTCGATCGGGACCGTCTGCTGGGGGCCGAGGAAGGCCTCGCGAGGGGTCATCGCCAGGTCGCCCCAGGGGGGAGGCGGGGCGAACTCCGGGTGCTCGGCGGCGGGAATGGCGCCGAGCTGCTCGGCTGCCCGGCGCAGGGCCGCAACCAGGCGCTCGGACTGGGGGCCCGCCGGCGCGCCCATGCCGAAGGCGGCGACGGCCACGTTCTCGGCGAACAGCTCGAAGTTGACGTCGTCGTCGTCGCGGACCAGCTCGGCCAGGCGGTAGCCCGTGGAGCCGGTCCCGCGGACGTCCACGGCGAGGCGCAGCGGGTCCCAGCCGGCTACCCCGGCGGTGCCGACCATCCGCTCGTCGAGCACGTCGAGGCCCGGGATGCCGCGGATCGCCTCCCGCGTGGCGCGCAGGGTCTCGATCGTCTCGGAGAGCAGCCTCTCCCCATTGACCTGGGCCTGGCGGCGGCCCGCGTCGAGCGATCCGCAGAGCAGGCCGCTGGGGCTGGTCGACTCGATCAGGCTGACGCAGCGGTCGACCACGTGCTCGTCGATCCGCTCGGAGGCGAGGTGGAGCATCGCGGCCTGGGTGAGGCTGCCGACGATCTTGTGGGTGGAGGAGATCACCAGGTCGGCGCCGCTCGAGATCGCGTCCGCAGGCAGCTCGGGATGGAAGCGCAGGTGGGCCCCCCAGGCCTCGTCCACCACCAGCGGCAGCGCGCGGGCGTGCGCAACCTCGGCCAGCCCCGCGACGTCGGCGCAGGCGCCGAAGTAGGTGGGGGAGACGGCGACGGCGGCGACCGCGCCCGGGGTTTCGCCGAGCGTCGCCTCCAGCGCCTCGGGGGTCATGCAGTGGGCGACGCCCAGCTCGGGGTCCAGCTCGGGCGAGACGAAGGCGGGGCGAAGACCCGAGAGGATCAGGCCGTCGATCACCGAGGAGTGGACGTTTCGCTGGATCACGACCTCGGCGCCTGAGTGCGCCAGGGCCAGGCACATCGCCTGGTTGCCCTGGGAGGCGCCGTTGATCAGGAACCAGGTCCGCCGCGCGCCCCAGGCGTCGGCGGCGAGCCGCTGGGCCTGCTGGAAGGGCGTCGGTTCGGGGCCCACGTCGATTCCCTCGATCAGCGCCGGCACGTCGTGGAGCAGGGCGGTGTCGCCCGCCAGGGCCCGCAGCGCGGGGTCCGCGCCCGGCCCGCCCTTGTGGCCGGGCACGTGCAGGCGGCCCGGATCGCGGCCCGCGTAGGAGAGGATCGCGTCGACGTAGGGGGTCGAGTCCCGCTCGGCCATTCGGCGAGTCTATGGGCGCCGCGGGCGCCGCCCCGGCTTCGCACAGGGCAGAATGGCGGTGTGAGCCAGCCGCCCCAGTCGCTGCCCACCGCCGCGCGGCCCGCGCGGCTCGATCGCCCCGACGGCCTGCTCGTCCTGCTGCACGGCCGCGGCACCAGCGAGCAGGACCTGGCGCCGCTCTTCGACCTGCTCGACCCCGAGGGCCGCCTCGCCTGCGCCTCCCCGCGTGCGCCGTTCCAGTTCCCCGGGATGCCCGGTAACCACTGGTACGTGGTCGAGCGCGTCGGCTTCCCCGATCCGGAGACCTTCGCGGCCAGCTACGCGCGGCTCGGGGAGTGGCTGACCGAGGTGGGAGAGTGGGCCGGGACCGGGGTGGAGCGGACCGTCCTCGGCGGCTTCTCGCAGGGCACGGTGATGTCCTACGCGCTCGGTCTGGGCGGCGACCGCCCCCGGCCGGCCGGGGTCCTGGCGCTCTCGGGCTTCGTCCCCGAGGTCGAGGGATGGGAGCCCGATCTCGCCTCGCGGGCCGGGATGCCGGTGCTGATCTCCCACGGCGCGGCCGACCCGGTGATCGGGGTCGAGTTCGCCCGCGCCGCCCGGGACCTGCTCGAGCCGGCCGGCCTCGACCTCACCTACCGCGAGGCGCCGCTCGGCCACTCGATCGACGGCCCCACGATCGACGCCGCGATCGAGTGGCTGGAGAAGGCACTCCCCCGCCTGCCGCTCTGAACGACCGACTCGACGCCGGCACTCCCCACGTCGCCAATGGGGTGCGGGTGGGGCCTAGGCTCCTCGGCCGTCGGCGCGTCGATCGTCCTTCTCGTCGCCCCCGTAGGGGTACCACCACTCCTTCGGCGCGATCTCGGTCTCGACGTGGACGTGCTTGGTCTCCTGGAAGGCCTCGAGCCCCTCGCGGCCCAATTCTCGGCCCATTCCCGATTGCTTGAAGCCGCCGAAGGGGCCGGCGTCGTTGTCGGTCAGGGGGTCGTTGAACCAGACCGTCCCGGCCTTGATCTCGCGCATGCAGCGGACCATCGTCTTCAGGTCGGAGGTGTAGATGTTGGCGCCGAGGCCGAAGCGGGTGCCGTTGGCCAGCTCGATCGCCTCGTCGAGCGATCCCACCGGGACGATCGGGGCCACCGGTCCGAAGGTCTCCTCGCGCAGCAGGTCGGTCTCGGCCGAGGCGCCGGTGATCACCGCCGGGGAGTAGTAGTGACCGCGCTCGTTGCCTCCGTCGCCCCCGCCGGTCAGCAGCTCCGCTCCGGCGGCGATCGCGGCCTCGACCTGATCGACCACCTTGCCGCGCTGGGCGGCCGAGACCATCGGGCCGATGTCGGTGTCGGGAGCGGTTGGATCGCCGACTACCAGCGAGTCGGTGTGTTCGACGAAGGCGCTGAGGTAGTCGTCGTAGACGTCCGCGGCGACGTAGAAGCGCTCGGCCGAGGTGCAGACCTGGCCGGCGTTGAGGTAGGCGGCCCAGGCGCCGCCGCGGGCGGCGACATCGACCCCTTCGGCGCCGATGTCGGCGCAGACGATGAACGGGTCCTTGCCGCCCATCTCGAGGTTGACCCTGGCGACCCGCTCAGCGCAGGCAAGCGCCACCCGCTTGCCGGTCTCGACCGAGCCGGTGAAGGCGACGCAGTCGACCCCCTCGTCGCCGGTGATCGCGGCTCCCACGTCGCCGGCGCCGGCGACCAGGTTGACGACGCCGGCCGGCAGGTGCTCGAGGCAGCCGGCCAGCATCAGGGTCGAGGTCGGGGTCACCTCCGAGGGCTTGCAGACGGTGGCGTTACCGGCGGCGAGGGCCGGGGCAAGCTTCCAGGTCAGGAGCAGCAGCGGGTAGTTCCAGGGGACGATGCAGCCGACCACGCCGACCGGGTCCTTGACCACCAGCGAGAGCTGGGTGGCCTCGATCGAGGGGATCACCCGCCCCGCGGAGTCGCGGCCGATCTCCGCGTAGTAGTCGAAAGCGGCGGCGCACCATTCGACCTCGTCTCGGTTCTCGATCAGCGGCTTCCCCCCCTCGGCGGTCGTTGCCGCCGCCAGCTCCTCCTGGAGTCCGCGCAGCCGCCTCGCCACCTCGTGCAGCATCTCGCCACGCTCGATCGCCGGGGTCCGCTCCCAGCCGCGAGCGGCTTCGCGGGCGGCGGCGATCGCGGCCTCGACCTGCTCTGGCGAGGCTGTTCCGACCGTCGCCACGGCCTCCTCGGTGGCGGGGTTCTCGACCTCCAGGGGCTCTCCGGAGCCCCCGACCTGCTCGCCGCCGATCAGCAGCCTGGTTTCGGCGCTCACGCGGCCGACTCTTGCTCCGGGCGGGCCGAGGCCATCTTCTCGGCCCGGCGCCGCTGGATCACTCGGTGACGCCCTCCAGTTCGACGCTCCTCGGTCACTCTCTGACAGGGACCACTATTACCGGTACCCGTGAGATGTGGAGCAGCTTGTGGGGGGTCGAGCCGAGGATCGCCCCGGTGACCGGGCGCTCGCTGTAGCCGCCGACGACGATGAACCGGGCTCCTCTCTCGTCGGCGAGCTCGGAGAGGGCGGCCGACGGCTTGCTCTTGATGACCAACGTCTCGGTCTGCACGCCCTCGGCATCCGCCTTTTCCTCCGCTTTGCGGATCACCTCATTCCCCCGCCTCTCGAGCGCCTTGTCGAGGTCGCGAACCTCGCCCCCGATCCGGGCCGGGTCATAGCCGAAGACGACCACGAGCTTCGTCTTCAGATCGCGCGCAAGCTCCAGCGCCACGCCAAGCGCGACATCCGAGACCTCGGTCTCGTCGTAGCCGAGAATGATCTCTCCGGCCATCTGGCTCACCTCTCCTTGCTCGTGTCGCTGGGAACCGGCTCGCCGGGAAGTGGGGCACCCCCTGCGACCGGCGCCGGCTGCTCGTCAAGTGATCCCGGCACAGCCGTCCTCCACTTGCGCTTGAAGAACTCCGGGTTCGTCCGCTCCCAGACCAGCATCAAGCAGGAAACCGATGACGAGCGAGCCGATCCCGATCACGAACGGGGCGCCGAGCCGCGAACCAGGAGTCGCCCGGACTCCGAGTTGGCCGGGTTGGAGAGGTCGATCGCGCTCTTGAAGAAGGCCGCGAGCACCAGGCCACCGATCAGCGGGCGACGCCGACCAGGATCAGGTTCTTGGGGCCGTTGAACAGCTCGTGGCGGTAGTAGATCGGCGCCGCGAACCCGGTGAGCGCGTAGTAGAAGGCGATCATCAGGCCGAGGGCGGCGATCGAGTCGAAGAGGATGTTCTCGCTGATGGGTGAGGCCGAACGTACCAGACGATCGAGCCGACACCGAACCAGATGGTCGAGTAGTCGGGCGTCTGGAAGCGCTCGTGGACATGGCCGAAGTGCTTGGGAATCGCCTTCGCGAAGGCCATCGAGAGCGAGGTCCGGGAGCTCGGCAGGATCGTCGTCTGGGTCGAGGCCGAGGCCGAGGTCAGGACGGCGATGATCAGGATCTTGTCGAGGGGGGTGCCGAAGACGTCCTTGCCGAGGGCGCTGAGGACATCATCGGCGTTGTGGGTCAGCTCGTGCAGCCCCCCGTAGGCCTGGGCCGCGGTTGCGACGACCACGTAGATGAGGACGAGGACGATCGTGGCCGTCGACCGCCGCCTTCCCGGGCGTCTCCGCGGAGTTCTCGCTCTCCTCGTTGACGGTGACGGTCGGTATCCCACCCCCAGTAGATGAAGATCGCCAGGATCAATCCCGCAGCAAGGGCGCTCCCGCTTGGTATGTCGAGCGGGTTGAACCAGGACAGCGACGGCAGCACCGATCCTGTGACGTCGGTTGCGTAGACCTTGACCAGGGCGACTACGGAGAACAGCCGCCAGCGTGACGACCTCCGCGGCGAGCAGGAAGAACTGGGTCCGGGCCGAGAGCTCGATCCCGACGACGCAGATCCAGGTCATCACGGCGATCCAGATGACGCCGACCAGGGTCACGGCGAGAGGTCGAGTCCGCGGCCGATTGCCAGCCGAAGAGAAGGAAGGTGTAGAGGCCGGCTATCTGGGCCAGGTTGGCCATCACGAAGAGGTCGGCCATGATGATCGCCCAGCCCGTCATCCAGCCGGTTCGGGGCCCGACCGTGCGAGGTCAGCCAGGTGAACGAGGTCCCGCAGTCGGGGTCGGCGCGGTTCATGTAGTAGTAGGCCGCCGAGATGAACAGCATCGGGATGAAGGCGAGCCAGAGGATCGCCGGTGACTGGAAGCCGACCTCGATCGCGACGAAGCCGAGCACCGCGGCGAGGCTGTAGCCGGGGGCGGTCGAGGCGACGCCGATCACGACGTTGGAGAGGAAGCCGAGGGCCCCCGCCTTGAGGCCCTTGTCACCTTCGCTGGCCACTCCGGCTTGGCGGACTGGCTCGGCTGCGGAAGCGCTCTCCATCCATTTCCTCCTTGGTCCGCTGCCCTGGTGGCGGCGACTGCCGCGAACCTATGCGCGATCAGCGATATTCGCAAGTAGCAGTTGGCAAAGCTGTTCACGGCCGTTTATACATTCCGTATATGAGCGGCTCTGGGGCTTGACCCAATAATCACTTGCAAGCGGCACCCTTCGGGTCTAGCGTTGTCCACGACGTCGAACGACCAACAAGCGCGGACGGAGAGCGGAATGGCCATAACGCAGCAGAAGACAGCTGAGACCGACACCAGCCTGCAGGAGATGGCAAGGCGGCATCTGTGGATGCACTTCTCGCGGATGGGCACCTACACCGCCGACCACGAGATCCCGATCATCTCCCGAGGAGACGGCTGCTACGTCTACGATGAGCACGGCAACCGCTACCTCGACGGGCTTTCGGGCCTTTTCTGCGTCAATGCCGGCCACGGCCGCACCGAGATCGGAGAGGCCGCCGCCCGCCAGGTGGAGGAGCTGGACTTCTACGTCCTCTGGAGCTATGCGCACCCGCGCGCGATCGAGCTGGCGGCCCGGATCGCGACCTTGGCCCCGGGAGACCTCAATCGCGTCTTCTTCACCTCGGGCGGCTCGGAGGCGGTCGAGTCGGCGCTGAAGCTCGTCCGCAACTACCATCGGTTGCGGGGCAACGCGCAGAAGACGAAGGTGATCGCCCGCGAGATCGCCTACCACGGCACCTCCCTCGGCGCCCTCTCGGCCACCGGGATCACCGAGCTTCGCTCACAGTTCGAGCCTTTGGCCCCCGGCGGCTGCCACGTCCCCAACACGAACCTCTATCGCTGGCCGGATGACCGCCACCCCCTGTGGGCCTCGAGTGCGATCGAAGAGCGGATCATCTTCGAGGGCCCGGAGACGGTCGGCGCCGTGATCCTCGAGCCGGTCCAGAACGCCGGTGGCTGCTTCGTCCCACCCGACGGCTACTTCCAGCACGTGCGCGAGATCTGCGACCGCCACGACGTGCTGCTGATCTCCGACGAGGTGATCTGCTCATGGGGGCGCCTCGGCCACTACTTCGGCTCCGAACGGTTCTCCTACCAGCCGGACATCATCACCACCGCCAAGGCGCTGACCTCGGCATACGCTCCGATGGGGGCGCTGATCGCATCCGACGCCGTCGCCGAGCCCTTCATGGAGGGCTCGGAGTCCTTCGCCCACGGCTTCACCTTCGCCGGGCACCCGGTGGCCGCGGCGATGGCGATGGCCAACCTCGACATCATCGAGCGCGAGGACCTCTGCGGCCACGTCCTCGCCAAGGAGGGCGAGTTCCGCGAGATGCTGGAGAGCCTGCGCGACGTGCCGATCGTCGGCGACGTCCGCGGCGCCGGCTATTTCCAGGCCCTGGAGCTGGTCAAGGACCAGGACACCAAGGAGACCTTCAGCGACGAGGAGGCCGAGGAGCTCCTGCGCGGCTTCCTCTCCGGTGAGCTGTACCGACGCGGCCTGATCTGCCGAGCCGACGACCGCGGCGACCCGGTGATCCAGCTGGCGCCGCCGCTGATCGCGGACACCGAGCAGTTCGAGGAGATCCACGACGTGCTGCATGAGGTCCTCACCGCGGCGTCGAAGCGGATCTAGCCGGCCCTCGACACGGGATCGAGCCGGAGACCCTCGATGCTCACGGTCAACAGCCTCCTAGACGAGCTTGGCCTCGAGCTGGCGGCAGGCGAGCCCGGGGCGGAGGGCCCGGTCCGCTGGGTCCACATCTCAGAGCTCGAGGATCCGACCCCCTGGCTCTCCGGCGGGGAGCTGATGTTGAGCACCGGGATCCCGCTGGGCAGCGCCGCCGAACAGCGCGCCTACGTCAAGCTGCTGGTCCGCCACAACCTTGCCGGCCTCGGCTTCGGTACGGGGTTCAGCCATCGCAAGCTGCCGAAGGCGCTGGCCGACGAGGCCCGCAAGCAGGAGTTCCCGCTGTTCGAGGTGCCCTACTCGATGCCGTTCATCGCGATCACCGAGAAGGCCTTCTCGCGCCTGGTCAACGAGCAGTACGAGGTGCTGCAGCGAGGGATCGCGGTTCAGCGTCGGCTCGAGCGGATGGTGCTCGAGGAGCGCGGCCTCGAGGAGATCGCTGCGACGATCTCCTCTGCGGTCGGCGGCACCGTCAGCATCCTCGATGGCCGCGGTGAGCCACTGGCCGGCAGGGGCTTTCGCCGCGAGCTCTCCGAGGAGGCCGAAGAGGAGATCCGCGCCGAGGCCCTCGCCCACCTCGGCGACGGCCACCCGTTCATCCCCTCGCACCCCTCGGTCGCCGGGCGGGCGCTGGCGCACCCGATCATCTCGCCCGGAGGCGGCCCGCCACAGGCCTGGGTTGCGATCGTCCGCGATTCCGGCGGCCTCGGCGACTTCGAGCAGATGATCCTCCAGCAGGCGGTTGCGGTGGTGGCGCTCGAGCTGATGCGCCGTCGGGTCGCCCGCGAGACCGAGCGGCGGCTGGCCGGTGACGTGCTGGCGGCGGCGCTCTCGGGGCGGCTCGAGGAGGCCGAGCTGAGGCGGCGGCTGGAGCCGTTCGGGGTCGGCTCCTCCGCCGCAGTGCTCGTCTTTTCCCTCGACGATCCCTCGGCGGCCGAGACCTCTCTGGAGGTCGCCCTGGCTTCAGCCGGCTGCGCCGCCATCGTCGCCCCCCACGTGAGCCAGGGCAGGGAGCTTCTCTGTGCGCTGATCGACGCAGCGGATCGGGACCCGATCGAGGTCGCGGCGGCCGCCCGCGGGGCGCTCGCCGAGGATCGGGGCGCGGTGCGGGCGGCGGCGAGCCGGCCGGCCGAGCCGGAGGCGCTGCGGCGCTCCTTCCACGAGGCCCGCTGCGCGCTGGAGGCCACGGCGCTCGACAACGGCGAGTCCCCCGAAGTGGCTTCCTGGCGTGACCTCGGTGCCTTCACGCTGCTGCTCTCGGTATCCGACGACGAGGCGCTGAAGCTCTACTGCCAGAGCGTGCTCGGCCCGATCGACGACGGCGACGCCGAGTACGGCGGCGAGTTGCTGCGCTCGCTGGAGGCCTTCATCGAGCAGAACGGGCAGTGGGAGCGGGCGGCGCGCCAGGTCTACTGCCACCGCCATACCCTGCGCTACCGGATGCGAAAGGTGGAGGAGCTGACTGGACGCGACCTTTCGACAGCACACGATCGGATCGAGTTCTGGTTGGCGCTGCGGGCGAGGGAGCTGGTCGCGTGAAGGCCGCGGTGCTGGGTGCGGCTGGGACGATCGCTCCGGCGATCGTCCGCGACCTCGCCGAATCCGAGGAGATCGACTCGATCCTGCTGCTCGACCTCCGGGGGGAGGTCGCGGAGAGGGTCGCCGCCGAACACGGCGGCGGCAGGGCGAGCGCCCGCGAGGCCGACGCGCGCGCCGGGCTGGCGGAGGAGATCGCCGGCTGCGATGCGCTGATCAACTCGGCCAGCTACCGGATCAACCTCGACGCGATGCAGGCCTGCCTCGACGCCGGCTGTCACTACCTCGACCTCGGCGGCCTCTACCACCTGACCGGCGAGCAGTTGGCGATGAACGACCGCTTCGAGGCCGCAGGCCTCCTGGCGGTCCTCGGGATCGGCTCGAGTCCGGGCAAGACGAACCTGATGGCGGCGCGTGCGGTCACCGAGCTCGACTCGGTCGACTCGATCGACGTCTCCGCGGCCAGCCGCGATCTCGACCCGCCCCCGGGCCTCAGCCTTCCCTACGCGCTGGAGACGCTGATCGACGAGCTCACCCTGCCGCCGGTGGTGCTGCGTGACGGCGAAGCGGCCGAGGTCGAGCCACTGAGCGAGGGGGGCGAGGTCGACTTCGGCGAGCCCATCGGCGTCGCAGGCACGATCTACACGCTTCACTCCGAGCTTCGCACCTTCGGTGAGAGCTTCGGCTGCCGGGAGTGCAGCTTCAGGCTCTCGCTCTCGCCGCCGTTGCTGGAGAAGCTGCGCGAGCTGACCGGCGCCGGGGAGGATCGGGTGCGCGAAGCGGGACGGGAGGCGGGACGCCAGTCTTCTGAGACGGTCTCGGTCCACATCATCGACGCCTCCGGGGGTGGCCGCTCGGTGAGGATGCGCTCGGTGACTCCGGCGCACGCGGATTGGGGCATGGGAGGCGGCATAGTCTCCACCGCCTCGCCGGCGGCGGCGGCGGCGCGGCTGATCGCCCGCGGCCGGGTCGACGCCCGAGGCGCGCTTCCCCCGGAGCGCTGCCTGGACCCAGGGGAGATGTTCGCCGAGCTGGAGAGTCGCGGTTGTCGCTTTCAATTGGACGTCAAGGAGGAGAGCGTCGGATGAAGGTCGGAGTGGTCAAGGAGATCAAGCAGGACGAGTACCGGGTTGCGATCACGCCGGCCGGGGTCCGGGAGATGGTCGAGCACGGGCACGAGGTGGTGATCGAGACCGCGGCCGGTGAGGGCAGCTCCATCCCCGACGCCGAGTACGCGGCGCAGGGAGCGAAGATCGCCCCCGATGCCGCCTCGGTCTTCGGCGAGGCGGAGATGATCGTCCACGTCAAGGAGCTGCAGCCGACCGAGATCGAGATGCTGCGCCCCGAGCAGCTCCTGTTCACCTACCTGCATCTCGCCCCCGACCCCGAGCAGACCAGGGGGCTGCAGGGGTCCGGGGCCACCTGCATCGCCTATGAGACGGTCGAGGACGCCCGCGGGCGCCTGCCCCTGCTGGCCCCGATGAGCGAGATCGCCGGCAAGATCGCCACCCAGGCCGGTGCCTTCATGCTGGAGAAGCCGCTCGGGGGGCGGGGGATCCTGCTCGGGGGCGTACCCGGGGTCGCCGCGGCGACGGTGATGGTGATCGGGGGCGGGGTGGTCGGGATGAACGCCGCCTTCATCGCGATCGGGATGGAGGCGGACGTCTTCGTCTACGACAAGTCGATCGACCGCCTCCGCGAGCTGGACGTCGGCTTCGGCGGGCGCTGCTCGACCGTCTACTCGACGACCCTTGCCGTGGAGGAGATGCTGCCGCGGGCCGACCTGGTGATCGGCGCCGTCCTCGTCCACGGGGCCCGCGCGCCCTACGTGGTCCGCCGCGACCAGCTGGCCCTGATGCGGCCGGGCGCCGTGCTCGTCGACGTCGCGATCGACCAGGGGGGTTGCTTCGAGACCTCGAAGCCGACCACCCACCGCGACCCGACCTACGAGGTCGAGGGGATAACCCATTACTGCGTCGCCAACATGCCCGGGGCGGTGCCGATCACGGCGACCTTCGCGCTGACCAACGCGACCATGCCCTACGCGATCGCACTCGCCGACCTCGGGCTTGAGGGGGCGATCGGCGCGGACCCGGGGCTGGGGCCCGGCGTCAACGTCGCTGCGGGCGAGGTCACGCACCCGGCGGTCGCCGACGCGCTCGGCGCCCCCTACGTACCGGTGAGCGAAGCGCTGGGACTGGAGATGGCGGGGACCGCAGGCTAGGGCCTGAGCACGCAACTTGCGGTCGAGTGGACGAAATCCGCTCCCTACCTGCTGAAATCGTCCACTCGACCGACGAAGGGCCGGGGGTGCCCCCCGGGCGCCTAGGTCATCGCCACGGACTCGGCCTCGGCCTCCATCGCGGCGCCGCGCCCGCCGGCCCCGCCCTCGTCCCGGGTCAGCCGGTGCGCGAAGTAGACGGGAATGATCGAGATCAGCACCGCCAGCACCGCGACGACGTTGACGATCGCCGGCTGGGTGGTGCGGAAGAGGTTGTCGTAGATCCAGATCGAGAGCGTCTCCTGCCCGGCGCCGATCGTGAACAGGGTGACGATGATCTCATCGAAGGAGAGGGCGAAGGCGAGCAAAGCGCCCGCCACCAGCGCCGTCTGCATGCTCGGCAGGGTGACGAAGCGGAAGGTCTGCCAGGTGTGGGCCCCGAGGTCGGCGGAGGCCTCCTCGAGTGAGCCCGAGACGCGCCGCAGCCGGGCGACGACGTTGTTGTAGACGACGACGATGCAGAAGGTGGCGTGGCCGATGATCACCGTGAACAGGCTGAGGCTTATCCCCCAGACCTGGGTGAAGGTGTCGCTGAGCGCGATCCCGGTGACGATCCCCGGCAGGGCGATCGGCAGGATGACGAGGAAGGACACAGTCTCGCGGCCGAAGAAGCGGTGGCGCCCCACGGCGAGCGAGGCCAGCGTCCCGAGGACCAGCGCGATCGCGGTTGCCGCCGCCCCGACCTTGAGCGATGTCAGCAGGGCCTGCTGGGCGCCATGGTCTGAGATCGCGACGTTGAACCAGTGGGTCGTCAGGCTCGGTCAGCGGCCACTCGAGTGTGGTGCCGCCGTTAAAGGCGTAGATCGCGATCACCAGCAGCGGCACGTAGATGAACGCCAGGGTGATCCCCACCCCGAGCCTCAGCAGGTTCTGCGCGCGTCCGGAGAGCCGCATCAGAGGTGCTCGAAGGCGCCTGCCCGGCGGGCGAGCAGCAGGTAGATCACCATTACCGCGATCGGGACCGTCGCGAAGGCCGAGGCGAGGGGGAGGTTGGTGGTGATGTTGTTGTAGACGACATTGCCGATGAACTGGGTGTCGGGCGAGACGAGCGAGGGCGCGATGAAGTCGCCCAGGGTCAGGGAGAAGGTGAAGATCGAGCCGGCGACCACCGCCGGGAAGGCGATTGGGAGGATCACCCGGCGGAAGGTCGTCCCCGGGCCGGCGCCGAGATCCTCCGAGGCGGAGAGCAGCGAGTCCGGAATCCGCTCCAGCCCGGCGTAGATCGGCAGGATCATGTAGGGCAGCCAGAGGTAGCTCTCGACCAGCCAGACGGCGGTGGTGCCGAAGCCGGGACCGCTGAGGCCGAGCGGGTCGAGCGCCCAGTTGATCACGCCGCCGGAGGAGAGCATCGTCTGCCAGGCATAGACCTTGACCACGTAGAACGACCACAGGGGCATCAGCACCGCGACGACCAGCAGGCCGCGGGTCCCCGGTTTCGCGACTTTCGCCATGAAGAAGGCGATCGGGAAGGCGAGCAGCGCGACGGTCAGGGTCACCGCCGCGGCGATCAGGATGGTCCGCTGGGCGACGTCGCGGTAGACCGAGTCACTTACCAGGGTGTCGAAGTTGGCGCTGGTGAGGGCTCGGTTGATCTCCCCGCTGAGCGAGTCGACGCTCCAGAAGGCTGCGACCAGCAGCACCGCGAGCGATCCGATGTAGCCGATGACCAGCCAGCCGAGCGGGCCGGCGAGCAGCGTTCCCACCTGGAGCCGGGGGCGACCGTGGAAGAGGACGGCGAGCCTGCGGCCCGCCGACCTCTTCGCAGCCGGCGCCAGAGCGTCAGCTGATTCCATCGAACCTCACGGTCGTTCGGGGCGAACCGCCTGGCTCACCCCTTGATCTCCGTCCACGCCTGGACCCAGGCGTTGTTGTCCTTGCAATCGGTGTTGCCGTTGCCGCAGTCGGCCACCGGGGTGATCCAGTAGTAGACCCGCTTCCAGAAGCTCGGGTCCGCCGCGTGGTAGTTGGAGCAGAAATTGGGGTCGGTCGTGTGACTGCACGCCTTGCTCTGCGCCGGCGCCTCGCCCCATGTCTCTGCCACCTCAGCGTTCGCCTTCGGCGAAGCGATGAAGTTCATCCACTCGTACATGCAATTCGGATGCTTGGCGCTGGAGCTGATCATCCACGTGTCCGACCACCCGGTCGCGCCCTCCTTCGGCAGGAAGCCCTGGCTCGCGGGGCTCGACGCCACCGGATGCTTTGCATCCTTGAGCGCGAAGTACTGGTACTGCCAGGTGGTGCCGACCTGGTCGTCACCGTTGGCGAACGCGGAGATCTGCTTGGTCGCGTTCGACCAGTACTCGCCGACGTTCGGCTTCTGCTCCTTCAGCAGGTTGACAGCCGCGTCGAACTGCTTCTGGTTGAGCTCGTAGGGGTTATCGATCCCCAGGCTCTTGTCGTGGTACTTGAGATAGACGGCGGCGTCGGCGATATAGACCGAGTCGTCATAGGCGCTGATCTTGCCCTTGTACTTCGCCGCCTTCTTCGGGTCGAGCATCACGTCCCATGACGTCGGCGCCGGCTTGACGTCGTCGGAATTCCACATCAACAGGTTGGCGCCACGACCATGCGGGATCCCGTAGTGGACGCCATCGACCGTGTTGTAGGGCTGGTTCTTGAGGTCGGAGAAGATCGTCTTGTAGTTGGGCACCAGGTCGACGTTGACCGGAGCGACGTCATTGCCGGCGACCAATTGCAGCGAGGCGTTCCCCGAGGCCGAGACGCCGTCGTACTGGCCGGTCCGCATCAGCGAGACCATCTCCGAAGAGGTCCCGGCCTCCTTGACGTTGACCTTGCAGCCGGTCTGCTTCGTGAACTGCGACTTCCACGGATCGTCGACGTAGCCGGCCCAGGCCACCAGATCGACCTGGCCCTCGCCCTTGCCGACCTTCTGCAACTCGCCAGCGGTGGAGCCTGTCGTGTCGCTACTGCTGCTTCCGCAACCGGCGAGCGCCAGCATGAATGCGACGAGACCGGCTACGCAGAGCCATGCCACCCGTGCCGGGTGGGCCTCCGACTTCCTCACGTTGATCCCTCCTCCTCGTTTTTCACTTCCTCCCGGACCTCGACCGTGTGCTCCGGCCGCCATCCGACGACAACTTCCCGCCCGCGCTCGGAGGCAGCGTCAATCGACGTCTCCTCCTGGTTCTGGCGGACGACCTGAAGCTCTCCACCCGCTTCCAGCGCGACCGTGTAGCGGGTGACCATGCCGACGTAGGCGACGTCGATGATCCGGCCGGGCTCGGTGCGAAGGCCGTCGGTCGCCGCCGCCGGGTCGAGCAGCCTGATCTTCTCGGGGCGGATCGTGAACCGCTCGCCGTCCCGCTCCAGCAGGTTCGAGACGCCGACGAAACCGGCGACGAAGGCGTTCTGCGGATGCTCGTACAGCTCCGTCGGCGGGCTCACCTGCTCGACCCGCCCCTCGTTGAAGACGGCGATCCTGTCGCTCATGGTCAGCGCCTCGTCCTGATCGTGGGTGACGTAGACGAAGGTGATCCCCACCTCTCCCTGGATCGTCTTCAGCTCCGTCTGCATCTGCTCGCGCAGCTTCAGGTCGAGCGCGCCGAGCGGCTCGTCGAGCAGCAGCACCCTGGGGCGGTTGACGATCGCCCGGGCGAGCGCGACCCGCTGTCGCTGTCCCCCGGAGAGCTCGCTCGGCTTGCGCTCGCCGTAGTCGGAGAGCCGCACCATCTCCAATGCCTCGTCGCGGCGCCTTTCCCGCTCGTCCTTCGGCACCTTGGCAACCCGCAGCCCGTAGGAGACGTTCTCGCCGACGCTCATGTGGGGGAACAGGGCGTAGTCCTGGAAGACGGTATTGACGGCCCGGTCAAAGGGCGGCATCCCGACGACGTCGGCGCCCGCGAGCTCGACCGTTCCGGCGGTCGGCTCCTCGAAGCCGGCGATCATCCGCAGCGTCGTCGTCTTCCCTGAGCCCGAGGGTCCGAGCATCGTGAAGAACTCGCCCTCGGCGATCTCGAGGTCGATCCCGCGCACCGCGACGACGTCGCCGTAGCGCTTGGTCAGCCCGCTGAGGCGGACGTCGGGGACCGAGTCGCCCGCGCCCGTTTCCCCAGGCTCGGCCGGCCGGGACTCATCGCTTGCCGTGGTTGGTGCCGTCTTCTCCTCCGCTCCCGGAGGCGCAGCCGATCAGGCGATGGGCTGATCCCCCGGCACAACGCTATCGGAGCGGCGAGTCGTACGCGAGTGCCGGTCCCGCTCAGGGCGATCGCGGCGATTGCCCGCGAAGGCCCGGCCAGCCGGGCGGCGGCCGGGCCTCCTCAGTTTCTGCGTTGGCCGCTAGTAGCCGTTCGGGTGGCGAGCGACGTAGCCGCTGGAGGAGCGCATCTGCTTGCTCCAGCCGGGGCCGTCGCCAGGGGTCATCGAGGTGTCCCAGCGCAGCCCGGCGATTACCGCGTAGGCATGCCCGGAGTTCGCGTAGACGCTGATCCAGCGGCCGCGGCCGCGATGTCCCCAGCTCTCGAGCGGGCCCGAGGGGAGCGGGCTGGAGAGGAAGCTGCCGCCGTGGAGGGCGTAGCTGACGGAGCCCGAGCAGTCGTAGCCGCTGTCCTCCCAACGGCCGTGGCCGCCGCCCCAGATGTAGGGCTTGGTGCGGATCCTGTTGGCGGCCGCGATCACGGCCTGGACCCGCGCCGGGGCGTTCGCCGGGGCGACCGCCTTGCCGCGCACCAGCCGCGCCTTGCCTGCCGGGGCGCAGGCGCTGCTGCCGCCCGGGTTGATCCCGCCGGAGCTCCCGCATGCCGCCGAGGCCCCAGCCGGGGCGAGCGCAAGCACGGCCACAGCCGCGCCGGTTGCCGCCAACCCCGCCTTGATCTTTCCGATGCTCGAAGACAAACCGATCTCCTTTGTCGGCCTACGGGGTTAGCTGTCGGGCTGGCGCTAAAGGAGCCTGCGCTCCCACCGTGGTGGGTTCGCCCCATGCTTCGTTGGTTCCCCCGCTCCCGGGCTCTAGGTGGCCCGGGACTCGGCATTACCGGTTATTCAGTTCGCGGCACTGTAGAGGATTCCCTGGTCGTTTGCTCGACAAAGAACCAATATCTCGTGCCAGAGCGCACAAGCTATGCGCGCGCCGGAAACCGAGGCCAGCGCCTCGTCTACCGGGGTCTCGCCGGCCACCGCGTCGAAGCTCGCGCCGACCGTGCGGGGCTGCGGAGCACCGCCGCCAGCACCGCGGCTACGTCGTCGCGGCTGATCGAGCCGGACGGCAGCCGCTTGCCGAGCGTGACCAGGCCACTCCCTGGCTCGTCGGTGAGCATCCCGGGGCGGACGATCGTGAACTCGAGCCCGCTCCCGCGCAGGGCGCGGTCGGCCTCCGCCTTGGCCCGCAGGTATTCGCCGAAGACCTCGCCGCCCTCGGCGGGCGGATCGGCCGCGCCCATCGCGCTGACCATCACGTAGCGCCCGACGCCGCGCGCCTTCGCCGCCTCGATCAGCTTCACCGCCCCGCCCAGGTCCATGGTCCGCTTGCGACCCTCGCCGCTGCCCGGCCCGGCCCCGGCGGCGAAGACGACCGCCTCCGAGGGGCCGATCGCCGCGCCGACGTCGCAATCTCCCTCCAGGTCGCAGACCACCGGCTCCGCGCCGGCGGCGCGCACCTCGTCGCCCTGGGCGGGGTCTCTGATCAGGCCGAGGACGCGGTCACCCCCGGCGCTCAGCAGCCGGGTCAGCCGCAGGGCGATCTTGCCGTGCCCGCCGGCGATCGCGACCACCATCGGCTCAGCTCGCAGAAGGCGAGGGCGCCGGGTGCTTCTCGGCCCACTCGATGATCGCCTTCGAATCGGCGATCGCGTCGCCCTCATCGGTGAGCAGCACCGGCACGGCCGGCTGGCCGGTCAGCTCCTTGACCTCCCTGCGCCCCTCGGTCATCCATTTCAGCGGACCCACCCCGAGCCCGTGGACCTTCTCCACCTCCGGCTCGTATCCCGCTTCGAGCAAAGACTTGTGGGCGTTGGCGCAGGGGTGGCCGCCGGGGCGGATCGTCTGGAATGTCCCCCAGCAGACGTAGAGCTTCATCCGGCTTCCCTTCGTCGGGGTTGGCCCCGCGAGCCTAGAACATCTTTGATTGGGTTCGGCGCCGATGATCGAGATCCAATCCTTGAGCAAGCGCTACGGCGCCACGGTGGCGGTGGACGACCTCAGCTTCTCGGTGGCGCCCGGATCGGTGCTCGGCTTCCTCGGCCCCAACGGCGCCGGTAAGACGACGACGCTGCGGGTTCTGCTCGGCCTGGCGCGTCCGAGCGCCGGCGGCGCCACGATAGACGGCCGCGACTACGCCGACCTCGAAGACCCGATCGGGACCGTCGGCGCCGTGCTCGACAGCTCCGGCTTCCATCCTGGGCGCCGGGGGCGAAACCACCTGCGGGTGATCGCCCGCGCGGCCGGGCTGCCCGCGGCAAGGGTGGACGAGGTGCTCGACCTGGTCGAGCTGCGGGAGGCGGCCGAGCGCAGGATCGGCGGCTACTCGCTGGGGATGAAGCAGCGGCTGAACCTGGCCGCAGCCCTGCTCGGCGACCCCGGGGTCCTCGTCCTCGACGAGCCGGCGAACGGCCTCGACCCCCAGGGCATCCGCTGGCTGCGCGACTTCCTGCGCGCGATGGCCGCGGAGGGGCGCACCGTGCTGATCTCCAGCCACGTCCTCGCCGAGGTCTCGCAGACCGTGGATGAGGTGGTGGTGATCAGCAAGGGCAGACTGCGGGCGCACTCGACGCTCTCCGAGCTGACCGCGATCCGCGGCGGTGGGACCGTCGTCCGGGTCCGGAGCCCGGAGGCGGATCGCCTCGCCGGGCTGCTCGAGGCGGCCGGGGGATCGGTCGAGCGCAGCGGCGAGGCGCTGGCGGTGCGGGGGATCGGCGCCGAGCGGGTGGGCGAGGAGGCGGCTGGCGCGGGAGTGGTCCTGCACGAGCTCGGGGCGGCTGAGGAGTCCTCGCTCGAGGACGTCTTCCTCGAGCTGACCGCCGAGGAGCCCTCGGGGGAAGGGGGGGAGCGGTGAGCGACCTGCTCGCCTCGGAGCTGCTGAAGCTGCGCACCACCCGGACCTCCTGGTGGGTGGCCCTGTTGTCGCTGGGGTTGGTCGCGCTCACGGTGATCGGGCAGCTCGCCGGCGGAGAGGTCAGCAGCGAGAGCGACCTCCGCTCGGTGCTCTCCAACAGCCTCGTCGCCGGGCTGATGATGATCGTCCTCGGAGTCGTCGGCTCGGCCGGCGAGTACCGGCACGGCACGATCACCTCGACCTTCCTGGTCACCCCGAGCCGCCGCAGGGTGCTGATCGCCAAGGCGCTCGCCTACGGCGCCCTCGGCCTGCTGGTGGCCCTGATCGCCTCCGTCCTCGCCCTGGCGATCACGGTCCCCTGGCTCTCCGGCCGGGGCGACTCGCTCTCCTCGCTCGGGCTGGGGACCGCGGAGATCGCCGGGATCGTCGCCGGCTGCGCCGCCTACACCTCGATCGCGGCGATGCTGGGAGTCGGCGTCGGCGCCCTGCTGCGAAGCCAGGTCGCGGCGGTGGTCGCCGTCCTCGGGTTCCTGTTCGTGCTCGATCCGGTGCTGGCGGCGCTGATCGACGGCTACGGGCGCTTCGGCCTCAGCGGCCTGGCGGTCGCGCTCGGCGGCGGCACCGGGGAGGACGCCGGCTTTTCGGTGCTCTCACCCCTCCTCGCCGCCCTGGTGTTCGGGGCTTATGCGGCGATCGCCGTCGCTCGCCGCTTCGCTGATCACCGAGCGCCGCGACGTCTCCTGAGCCCGGGACGGGCGCTCGCCCGGTGGTAGGTTCAGTGAGGTGGATCCAGGCGGTCGAACAGCGCTTCTGACCGGGGCGACCGGAGGCCTCGGGCGCGCCATCGCCGCCGCCCTCGCGGAGCGGGGGGCCAGGCTGGTGTTGAGCAGTCGCAAGGCCGAGGCGCTCGGCGAGATGGCGGAGGCTCTTCCGGGTGAGGGGCACCGTGCGATCCCCGCCGATCTCGCCGAACCCGGCGCGGCGATCGAACTTGCCGCCGAGGCCGGGGAGATCGACATCCTGGTCGCCAACGCCGGCCTGCCCGGCACGGGGAGGATCGAGGATTTCGTCGCCGCCGAGGTGGAGAGGGCGCTGCGAGTCAACCTCGAGGCGCCGATGCTCCTCGCCCAGGCGCTGCTGCCGGGCATGCTGGCGCGCTACGCAGGACACATGGTCTTCGTCGCCTCGCTCTCCGGCAAGGCGCCGAGCCCGCGCTCGGCGGTCTACAACGCCACCAAGTTCGGGCTGCGGGGGTTCTCGCTCGGCCTCCGCACCGACCTCCACGGCAGCGGCGTCGGCTCATCGATCGTCGCCCCCGGCTTCATCCGCGAGGCGGGCATGTTCGCCGACGCCCGGGCCAAGGCGCCGGCTGGCCTCGGGACCTCGACCCCCGAGGCGGTGGGGGCGGCGGTGCTGCGGGCGATCGAGCGGAACAGCGTCGAGGTGACAGTGGCGCCGCTCCAGCAGCGGGCGCTCGCGCACTTCGCCCTGGCGGCGCCGGGCCTGGCGACGCGGAGCGCCTCCGGCGGCGTCGCGCAGAAGGCCGCCCACGAGGTCGCCTCGGGCCAGACCGACAAGAGATGAGGCCGCGGAGATGAGCAGCGACTCCTTCGGCTCGCGCGCGACCCTCGAGGTCGGCGGGCGCAGCTACGAGATCCACCGCCTCGACGCGCTGCAGCAGCGCTTCGACGTCGCCCGGCTGCCCTACTCGATCAAGGTGCTGCTGGAGAACGTCCTGCGACTCGAGGACGGCGAGGCGGTCACCGCCGCCGACGTCGAGGCGATCGCCACCTGGGAGGCGGCGGCCGAGCCCAGCACCGAGATCCCCTACCAGCCGGCCCGGGTTCTGATGCAGGACTTCACCGGCGTCCCGGCGGTCGTCGACCTGGCGGCGATGCGCGACGCGATGGCCGACGAGATCGGCGGCGACCCCGCGGCGATCAACCCGCTGGTCGACGTCGACCTGGTGATCGACCACTCCGTCCAGGTCGATGCGTTCGGCAACCCCCGCGCCTTCGCCACCAACGCCGAGCGCGAGTTCGAGCGCAACCGGGAGCGCTACTCGTTCCTCAAATGGGGCCAGCATGCCTTCGACAACTTCCGGGTGGTGCCGCCGGCGACCGGGATCTGCCACCAGGTCAACCTCGAGTACATCTCGCAGGTCGTCTACAGCCGTGAGATGGACGGCGGCCTCGCCGCCTATCCGGACACCCTGGTCGGGACCGACTCGCACACGACGATGGTCAACGGCCTCGGGGTGCTGGGCTGGGGCGTCGGGGGGATCGAGGCCGAGGCGGCGATGCTGGGCCAGCCGGTCTCGATGCTGCTGCCGCAGGTGATCGGGTTCCGCCTCGACGGGGAGCTTCCCGAAGGCGCCACCGCGACCGACCTCGTCCTCACCGTGACCGAGATGCTTCGTGAGCGCGGCGTGGTTGCCAAGTTCGTCGAGTTCTTCGGTCCCGGCCTGGCCACCCTCGGGCTCGCCGACCGGGCGACGATCGGCAACATGTCGCCGGAGTTCGGCTCGACCTGCGCGATCTTCCCCGTCGACGCCGAGACCCTGCGCTACCTCGAGTTCACGGGGCGCCCGACAGAGACGATCGAGCTGGTCGACGCGTACGCCCGCGAGCAGGGGATGTTCCACGACTCCGACTCCGAGGACCCAACCTTCTCCGACACCCTGGAGCTCGACCTCGGCGACGTCGAGCCGAGCATCGCCGGCCCGAAGCGTCCCCAGGACCGGGTACCGCTGGCGAGCGCCAAGGAGTCCTTCCTCGAGGCGATGAGGGAGTTCGACCCCGACGCTGCGGAGCGGATGGGGAACAGCCGCGACGAGGCGATCGAGGAGTCCTTCCCCGCCTCGGACCCTCCCGGCGAGGGCCACGACGACGAGCGCGGCAAGCCGCGCGCGCCGCTCACCGGCGCCGCCACCACGGCGACGGCGGAGCCCGGCGGCGGCGAAGGGATCGAGGTCACCCTGGCCGACGGCACCAGCTTCGAGCTCGACCACGGCAGGGTCGTGATCGCCGCGATCACCAGCTGCACCAACACCTCGAACCCGAGCGTGATGATCGGCGCCGGCCTGATCGCCCGCAACGCGGTCGAGCGCGGCCTCGAGCGGAAGCCCTGGGTCAAGACCTCGCTCGCCCCGGGCTCGACCGTGGTCACCGCCTACCTGGAGAAGGCCGGCCTCACCGAATACCTCGACGCGCTCCAGTTCAACCTGGTCGGTTACGGCTGCACTACCTGCATCGGCAACTCGGGCCCTCTGGCGCCGGAGATCTCGGCGGCGATCGCCGAGCGGGACCTGGCGGTCTGCGCCGTGCTCTCCGGCAACCGCAACTTCGAGGGCCGGATCAACCAGGACGTCAAGGCCAACTACCTCGCCTCGCCGCCGCTGGTCGTCGCCTACGCGCTCGCCGGTCGCATGGACATCGACCTGGCCGGTGACCCCCTCGGGGAGGGCTCCGACGGCGAGCCGGTCTACCTGCGCGACATCTGGCCCGACGGCGCCGAGATCAAGGAGATGGTCGGGCGCTCGATCCGCTCGGAGATGTTCACTCGCAGCTACGGCGAGGTGTTCGAGGGAGACGAGAGCTGGAACGCGGTCGAGGTCCCCGAGGGCGACCGATACGACTGGCCGGAGTCGACCTACGTCCGCCGCCCCTCCTTCTTCGAGGGGATGCCGGCGGAGCCCGAGCCGCTGGAGCCGATCATCGGTGCCCGCGTCCTCGCGGTGCTCGGCGACTCGATCACCACCGATCACATCTCCCCGGCAGGGGCGATCAAGAAGGACAGTCCCGCCGGCCGCTGGCTGATCGAGCAGGGAGTCGAGCCGCGCGACTTCAACTCCTACGGCTCGCGCCGCGGCAACCACGAGGTGATGATCCGCGGCACCTTCGCCAACATCCGCCTCCGCAACCAGCTCGTCGAGAGGACCGGCGGCTTCACCCGCCACTGGCCCGACGGCGAGGAGACGACGATCTACGAGGCGGCGATCGCCTACGGGGCCGAGGGCGTGCCGCTGGTGGTGCTCGCCGGCAAGGAGTACGGCTCGGGCTCCTCGCGCGACTGGGCCGCCAAGGGGACCAAGCTGCTCGGCGTCCGGGCTGTGATCGCCGAGAGCTTCGAGCGCATCCACCGCTCCAACCTGATCGGGATGGGCGTCGTCCCGCTGCAGTTCCCGACCGGCGAGTCGGCCTCCTCGCTGGGGCTGAGCGGAGAGGAGACGATCGAGGTCGGCGATCTCCGCGAGGGCGAGGCGAAGGCGGTCGAGGTAACGGCGACCCGCGAGGGGGCCGAGCCGGTCCGCTTCGAGGCGACGGTCCGACTCGACACCCCGAATGAGGTCCGCTACCTGCGAAACGGCGGCATCCTGCAGACGGTGCTTCGGGGCCTGCGGGCCACCTGAGACGCCAGACCCACTCTCACGGCAGGGCCGGAAAGAAAGGGGCGTGACGGGGCCGCGGGAGGCAGGGGGTCCGCACGGCCCTCGCCACGCCAGCGCGTCGGTAGCCAGGGAGGGATGCCGACGCGTTCACCCCGAAGGACAAGCCCCCGGAGCGAGCTTATGAAGAACTCGTGATTCTCCCTACACGAGGGATCTGACTCGATCCCTCTATTGGGGAGATTCTACACTCGCCGGGGCGGTTCTCGTCAAGCCCGCATTCGCCGAGGCGTCTTCGGGGCTGCCGACGCCCCATCGCTTGCGCTCGATCAGCTCGATCGCGACCACGCTGCCGAGGGGTCCGACCGGCGTCAGCGTCGCCGCCAGCAGCGTGTAGGGGGCCTCGCGGCGCAGCACGCAGGCCCAGATCACAAGGCACAGAGCGACAAACCCGAGCCCGTGGGCAAGCCCGAAGGCCGAGGTCTCGCCCTCGAATCCCGGCGCCAGCCAGAAGAAGAGCAGGGCCGCGAACACCGCCAGCTCGACCCAGGAGAGGACCTTGACCCAGGCGAACAAACGTCCAGGCACCGGCTTTCGCAGCGTTTTCGAGCTCCGCGCCATCGAATCCAAGATACCGCCGGCGGGCTGCGCTCAGGCCGGCTGCGGCTCGGCCTCGACCGAGAGCGCCGTCAGCACGATCCGCTCCTGCTCGCGGGCGTGGGCGATCGAGTAGCCCTCGCCGGGGCTGGCCCGGCCCGGCCGGCCGATGTAGCCAAGGTCGATCCCCTGCGGAAGCAGCTGCGGTATGCGCCGTGACATCACCTTCCAGGCGCCCATGTTGCGCGGCTCCTCCTGCACCCAGACGACCTCCTTGAGGTTCGGGTAGGAGGCGATCAGGGCGCTGAGCTGGTCGGCGGCGAAGGGATAGAGGTACTCGACCCGGGCGATCGCCACCTTCTCTGCCGCGGCGCGGCGCTCGCTGGCGTCGAGGTCGTAGTAGAGCTTGCCGGTGCACAGCACGAGGCGCTCGATGCCGGCGCGCCTCTCGGCGGCCGTGGGGTCCTCGAGGATGTAGTGGAACTCGCCCTCGGCCAGCTCCTGTAGCGATGAGGCCGCCCGGGGCAGGCGCAGCAGGCCCTTCGGCGTGAAGACGACCAGCGGCCGGGGCTTGCGGACCAGGGCCTGGCGCCGCAGCAGGTGGAAGTACTGGGCCGGAGTGGTCGGGTTGGCGATGCGGATGTTGCCCTCCGCGCCGAGGGCGAGGAAGCGCTCGATCCGGGCGCTGGAGTGCTCAGGGCCGGAGCCCTCGTAGCCGTGAGGCAGCAGCAGGGTGAGGCGGCTGGTCTGGCCCCACTTCGCCTCACCGGAGACGATGAAGCTGTCGATGATCACCTGGGCCGCGTTGGCGAAGTCGCCGAACTGGGCCTCCCAGAGAACCAGCGAGTTGGAGTTGGCGGCCGAGTAGCCGTACTCGAAGCCGAGGCAGGCGGCTTCCGAGAGCGGGCTGTTGTGGAGCTCGAAAGGCGCGGTCGCGTCGGCGAGGTGCTGCATCGGGCAATACTCGAGCCCGGTCTTTTCGTCGTGTAGGACGAGGTGGCGGTGGGAGAAGGTCCCGCGCTCGGTGTCCTGGCCGGTGAGGCGGATGTGGACGCCATCGGTCAGCAGCGAGGCGAAAGCGAGGCTCTCGCCGAGGCCGAACTCGATCCCACCGTCGTCGAGGGAGTCGAGCCGCTTCTGAAGGGGCTTTCGCAACTTGCGGTGGATCGTGAAGCTCTCCGGGACCTGGATGAGGCGCTCGTTGAGCGAGCGCAGCTTCTCCTCGGGGACCGCGGTGGCCACCGGCGGGCTGGCGGTGCGGTCGAGCTCGCCGGTGCCGGTCGTGGTCACGGTCGGGTCCTCGTACTCGCCCAGCTCCATCTTCTCCCGCAGTCCCTTCAGGGTCGCGCTCAGCCGCTCGCGGCGCTCCTCGCGCTCGCGCTCGACGTCGTCCGGGCCGATCACCCCCTCGGCGATCAGCTTCTCGGCGTAGATCTCCGAGACCGGCGGGTGGGCCTTGATCTTGGCGGCCATCAGCGGCTGCGTGTAGGCGGGCTCGTCCGTCTCGTTGTGGCCGTAGCGGCGGTAGCCGATCACGTCGATGACGATGTCGCGGCCCCAGCGCTCGCGGTAGGCCATCGCCAGCCGCACCGCCGCGGAGCAGGCCTCCACTTCGTCGGCGTTGACGTGGACGATCGGCACGTTGAAGCCCTTCGCCATGTCGGCCGCGTACGGGGTCGAGCGGGCCTCCTCGGGGTCGGTGGTGAAGCCCACCTGGTTGTTCTGGATGATGTGGATCGTCCCCCCGGTGGCGTAGCCCTGGAGCGCCTGCAGGTTGAGGGTCTCTGCCACGACTCCCTGGCCGGGGAAGGCCGCGTCCCCGTGCAGGAGCACCGGAACGGCGCGCTTTGGGTCGTGGCTCAGCTGCGCGCCCTCGATCACGTCCTGCTCGTAGCGGGTGGCGCCGAGGACGACCGGGTCGACGAACTCGAGGTGGCTCGGGTTCGGGTAGAGGCGGACGTCGATCTTCTCGCCGGCGTGGGTCTCGTAGACGCCGCCGTGGCCGTAGTGGTACTTGACGTCGCCGGTCCCGCCGTGGGGGATCGCCGCCACCGCCTTCACCGACTCGATCGCCTTCGAGCCCTCGAACTCGGCGAAGATCCCCTCCAGCGGCCGCCCCAGGTTGTGGGCGAGAACGCTGAGCCGCCCGCGGTGGGCCATCCCGAAGACGACCTCGCGCGCGCCGCCTTGCAGGGCCAGGGTGACGACCTCGTCGAGCATCGGCACCACCGCGTCGATTCCCTCGATCGAGAACATCTTCTGGCCGAGGTAGGCCTTCTCGATGAAGCGCTCGAACTCGAACACGTCGAGCAGGCGCTCCAGCAGCCGCCGCTTCTCCTCGGCGGAGAGCGGCTGGCGGTTGGCGCCGGTCTCGATCATCTCCCGCAGCCACATCCGCTGCTGGTGGGAGGAGAGATGCTCGAACTGGTAGCCGACCGTGCCGCAGTAGGCGTCGCGCATCCGCGGCAGCGCCTCCAGCAGGGTCTCTCCGGGGACGCCGATCCGCAGGATCGAGGCCGGGATCTGCGACATCAGCTCCGGGGTCAGGTTGAGGTTCTCGGGCTGGATCGCCGGGTCGCCGCGCGGCTCGAGCCGAGCGGGTCGAGGTGGGCCGCGAGGTGACCGTGCGTGCGGTAGCCCTTGAGCAGCGAGGTCGCCGCCTGCACCGCGGCCAGCAGCTCTTCGCTGGGCTGGGCCGCTGCCGCGGCGGGCGCGGGCGCCGCGGCCAGGGGAGTTGCCGACGCCGAAGCGGGATGGGCGTTGGCGACCACGGCCTCCTCGATCCCCAGGGTGCGGGCGACCTCCTCGTAGAAGCCGTTCTCACCCTGAAGCAGCAGCTCGATGCTGCCGCAGGAAGGAGCCCGATTCGGCGCCCTGGATGACCCGGTGGTCATAGGTCGAGGTCATCGTCATCACCTTCGAGACGCCGAGAGACTTGATCCGCTCCGCCGAGGCGTTGGCCCACTCGGGCGGGTAGGCGATCGAGCCGGTGGCGATGATCGCGCTCTGCCCCGCCATCAGCCTCGGGACCGAGGCGATCGTTCCGATCCCGCCGGGGTTGGTCAGCGAGATGTTGGTGCCCTGGAAGTCGTCGGCGGTGAGCGCGTTCTCCCGTGTCTTGGTGATCAACTCCTCGTAGTAGCTGTGAAAGCCGCTGAAGTCGAGCCCCTGGGCGCCCTTGATCGCCGGCACCATCAGGCTCCGCGACCCGTCCTTGCGCTCGACGTCGACGGCGATGCCGAGGTTGACCGGGTTGCCGTCGATCGCGAATGGCTTGCCGTCGCGCTGCTCGAAGGTGCGCACCATCACCGGCCACTCCTTTGCCGCCTGGACGATCGCCCAGGCGACCAGGTGGGTGAAGGAAACCTTCATCCCGCGCTCCTTCAGGACCCCGTTGAGCGCCTTGCGCTTGGCGTCGAGGGTGTCCACCGCGATCGTCCGGAACGAGGTCGCGGTCGGCACCTCGCGGCTCTCGTCCATCGCCTGGGCGAGCATCGCCGCCGGCCCTCGCAACGGCTTCGCCTCGCCCGCCGCGGCGGGGGCCGCCGCTCCGTTGCCATCGGCGGCGGCGAGGACGTCCTCCTTGCGAACCTTGCCCCCGGCGCCCGAGCCGCTGAGGGTGCCCAGGTCGACGCCGTTGGCGGCCGCGGCGCGCCGGGCCACCGGGGTCGCCTTGACGCCGTCGGCAGGGGCGCCGTCGGCCGACGGCGCCCCGTCCGCTTCGGCCGCTTCGGGAGCGGCCTCGGGCACGACCGGCGAGGCCGGCGTCCCGCCCTGAGCCTGCTCGCCCCCGTCCGCGGGTGCCTCTCCGGCCTCCATCTCGGCCAGGGGCGCTCCGACCTCGATCACGTCGTCGACCGCGACCAGGAGCTTGGTGATCGTCCCCGAGGCGGGCGCCGGAACCTCGGCGTCGACCTTGTCGGTGGAGACCTCGACGACCGTGTCGCCCTCGGCGACGGCATCGCCCTCGGCGACGTGCCACTCGAGCACCGTCCCCTCGGTGACCGACTCGCCCATCGCCGGCATCTCGATCTGGACAGTGGCTGTCTCAGCCATCCCTGCTTGAGTCTATGCGACGCGCCGAGCCGGCGAAACGGCCTGCATAGGAGGCGTTCAAGCCGGCAGGCGGGCGATCATGTAGGCCTCGTTGGCGACCGTGTCGAAGACGTCGCGGACGAGGAACTCGCGGGCCCGCCCCGCGTGCCCGCAGAAACCACAGCTCAACTCGCCGGCGGCCGGCACGGCGGCGCCGAGGGTCAGCGGCGCCGAGCAGCCGGGGCAGACGACGGCGCCGTGGGCGATCACCTCGATTCCGTGCCGCGCCACCCTCCACTCCGGGGCGATGTCGGCCGCCCTCGCGTTCCCCTCTCCGGGGAGGGGCCCCTGCTCGAACGGATCGAGGTGTAGCGCCACCGAGCAGAGTGTAGGGTGCGCGCGAGTCCGGATTCCGGCGAATTCGGCATTCCCCTGCAGCGAACCCAGGAGGCGAGATGAACTACTTCGTGACCGGAGCGACCGGCTTCATCGGCCGCCATCTGGTCGAGCTCCTCCTCCAGCGCGAGGGGACGATCTACGTGCTGGTGCGCGAGGGCTCCCGCGGGCGCCTCGAGGAGCTCCGCAACCGCTGGGGCGCGGAGGCGGAGCGCGTGGTCGCGGTGGTCGGCGACCTCGCCCAACCGCGGCTCGGGGTCTCCGAGTCCGAGATCTCCGAGCTGAGGGGCAAGATCGACCACTTCTTCCACCTGGCGGCGATCTACGACATGACCGCCGACGCCCAGAGCCAGCAGGTCGCGAACATCGAGGGGACGCGCCACGCCGTCGAGCTGGCCGAGGCGATCGAGGCCGGCTGCTTCCACATGGTCAGCTCGATCGCCGCCGCCGGCCTCTACAAGGGGACCTGGCGCGAGGACATGTTCGAGGAGGCCGAGAGCCTCGACACCCACCCCTACTTCCGCACCAAGCACGAGTCGGAGCGGGTCGTCCGCGAGGAGTACGGGCGGCCCTGGCGGGTCTACCGGCCGGGGATCGTGGTCGGCGACTCCGAGACCGGCGAGATGGACAAGATCGACGGTCCCTACTACTTCTTCAAGCTGATCCAGCGGCTGCGAAACGCCCTGCCGCAGTGGATGCCGACGGTCGGGGTCGAGGGCAAGGAGATCAACCTGGTGCCGGTCGACTTCGTCGCCAAGGCGATCGACCACATCGCCCACGAGCCGGGCCTGGACGGCAAGGCCTTCTCGCTCACCGACCCCGCGCCGAAGAGCGCCGGCCAGGTGATCAACCTCTTCTCGCGCTCCGCCAACGCGCCGCAGATGTCGATGCGGCTGGACCCGAAGATGCTCGAGATCGTCCCTCCGGCGGTCCGCGGCGGGCTGATGATGCTGCCGCCGGTGAAGCGGATCCGAAACCAGGTCCTCGACGACCTCGGGATCCCCGAGTCGGTCCTCACCTACGTCAACTACCCGACCCGCTTCGACTGCTCCAACACCCTGGAGGCGCTCGAGGGCAGCGGCATCTCGGTGCCGCCCCTGGAGACCTACGCCGACAAGCTCTGGGACTACTGGGAGCGCAACCTCGACCCCGACCTGTTCAAGGACCGCTCGCTCTCGGGGGCGATCGGGGGCAAGGTGGTGCTGATCACCGGCGCCTCCTCGGGGATCGGCAAGGCCGCCGCGATCAGGTGCGCCCGGGCCGGGGCGACGGTGCTGCTGGTCGCCCGCACCCCGGAGAAGCTCGAGGAGACCAAGGCCCAGATCGAGGAGGAGGGCGGGGCCGCACACATCCACCGCGCAGATCTCGCCGACGCCGCCGACGTCGAGCGGATGGCGCAGGAGGTGCTCGACCAGCACGGGCACGTGGACGTCCTGGTCAACAATGCCGGGCGCTCGATCCGGCGCTCGGTGAAGCTCGCCTACGACCGCTTCCACGACTACGAGCGAACGATGCAGCTCAACTACTTCGGCGCCCTGCGGCTGATCCTCAGCCTGCTGCCGAGCATGACCGCTCGCCGCTCTGGTCACATCATCAACATCAGCTCGATCGGCGTGCAGACCAACACCCCGCGTTTCTCGGCCTATGTCGCCTCGAAGGCGGCGCTCGACGCCTTCAGCCGCTGCATCGCCTCCGAGGTCGTCGACGACGGCGTCCAGATCACCACGATCCACATGCCGCTGGTGCGGACGCCGATGATCGCCCCGACCAAGATGTACGACGCCTTCCCGACCATCACCCCCGACGAGGCGGCGGAGA
The DNA here is from genome assembly GCA_963725315.1 of uncultured Actinomycetes bacterium. Lineage (GTDB taxonomy): Bacteria > Actinomycetota > Thermoleophilia > Solirubrobacterales > 70-9 > JBBRHQ01. Next base: position 200,593 of record CAVRYA010000004.1, read on the forward strand.
TGATCACCGACGCGATGATCAGCAAGCAGAAGAAGGTGGCGACCCGCCTCGGCAACTTCGGCGAGCTGCTCTACGCGGTGGCGCCGAAGGCCTCCGACGCCGTGCTCAACACCGCCTACAAGCTCTTCCCCGACTCGAAGGCGGCGAAGGGCGCCAAGGGGGCGAAGGAGATCGAGAAGGAGGCCTCGACCGAGCAGGTCGCCTTCGCCCACCTGATGAAGGGCGTCCACTGGTAGGGGCGGAGCGCCGCCTCAAGCACTGGGGCTGGGGGTACGAGGACCAGCAGCCTTCGCGGGCGGAGCTGGAGGCGGTCGCGGCCTCGGCGGCGGAGCGGCTTGGCTTCGAGGGGCTCTCGGTGGCCGAGCCGATGGGGCTCGAAGAGGTCGAGCTGCGGCGGTCGCGACTGAAGACGCCGTCCTCATTCGACGGGCTGTTCAGCGACGGGCGCTACGAGCGACTCTCCCACGCCCTCGGCAAGGCCTACCGCGACGTGGTCCGCGGCTTTCGCGGCGAGTTCCCCAATCCCCCCGACCTGGTCGCCTTGCCGCGGGAGGAATCCGAGGTCGAGCTCGTCCTGGCCTGGTGCGAGGAGCAGGGAGCGGCGGTGGTGCCGTTCGGAGGCGGAACCAGCGTGGTCGGCGGGGTGGAGGCGCGACTCGGCGAACAGGACGCCGTGGTCGCCCTCGACCTGCGCCGGCTCGACCGCGTCCTCGAGGTGGATCCGGTTTCGCTCGCCGCCCGCATCCAGGCCGGTGCCACGGGGCCGGGGCTCGAGGCGCAGCTCCGCGAGCACGGCCTCACCCTGCGCCACTTCCCGCAGTCCTTCGAGTACTCGACCCTCGGCGGCTGGATCGCGACCCGCGCCGGCGGGCACTTCGCCACCCTCGAGACCCACATCGACGACCTCGTTTCCTCGGTGCGGGCGCTGACCCCGCGCGGCAGCTGGGAGAGCCGGCGACTCCCGGGCTCGGGCGCGGGGCCCTCCCCGGACCGCATGCTGCTCGGCTCGGAGGGGATCCTCGGGGTGATCACCGAGGCCTGGGTGCGGGTCCGCGAGCGCCCCCGCTTCAAGCTCTCGCGCGCGGTCGGCTTCGGCAGCTTCGCCGCCGGCGCGGGCGCGGTGCGCGAGATCGCACAGTCGGGCCTTTACCCCTCCAACTGCCGCCTGCTCGACGAGCTGGAGGCGGAGATGTTCGCCGGCGGCGAGGGTGAGGCGATCCTCGTGCTCGGCTTCGAGTCCGCCGGCCACGAGGTCGGCTGGCCGATGGAGCAGACGCTGGAGATCGCCCGGGCGCACGGGGGAGGGGTGAGGGAGCCGGCGGGAGGCGACGCGGGCGAGGAGGCCGAGGGTGCCGTTGACTCCTGGCGCTCGGCCTTCCTGCAGATCCCCTACCTCCGCGACTCGATGGTCGCCTGTGGGGTGCTCACCGAAACCTTCGAGACGGCGATCACCTGGGATCGCTTCGAGGCCTTCCACGCCGAGGTGATGGGCACGGCGCGGCGGGCGCTCGCCGAGTCCTCCGGCGCTCCCGCCGAGGGCCCGGGCTCGGCCCGGGTGAGCTGCCGCTTCACCCACGTCTATCCCGACGGCCCGGCGCCGTATTACACGGTGATCGCGCCCGCGGTGCGCGGCGGGGAGGTCGAGCAGTGGGACGAGGTCAAGGCGGCCGTCTCGGAAGCGCTGATCGCGGCGGGCGGGACGATCACCCACCACCACGCGGTCGGCCGCGACCACCGCCCCTTCTACGATCGCCAGCGGCCCGCCGCCTTCGCGGCGGCGCTGCGCGGAGCGAAATCGGCGCTCGACCCGGGCGGGATCATGAACCCCGGGGTGCTTTTCGAGTGAGCGGCGGCGCTACGCTTTCGCGACCGTCCTGAGCCAGCCGGGCGACCTGCCCGCATCGCCGGCTCCTGCCATGGAAACGATCACCGAGGAACACCCGACCGTCCAGCCCGGCGGCAGCGAGGGTTCGCCCCCGCCGCAGGAGGGCCCTCCGCTTCCCCCCCGCCTGCGCCGCTCCCCCCCGCGGGCGGCCCTGAAGACCGCCCGCCCGCACGAGTGGATCAAGAACGTCCTCGTCTTCGCCGGTCTGCTCTTCTCGGGTCAGTTCAACGACGCCCACGCCGTGCTCCAGGCGACCCTGGCCTTCGTCGCCTTCTGCGCGATCTCCAGCGCCGGCTACTTCATCAACGACCTCAACGACGTCGAGCTCGACCGCAAGCACCCGAAGAAGCGCTTCCGCCCGATCGCCGCGGGGGAGCTCTCGGAGTCGAGCGCGATCTTCCTCGCGGTCGCCCTCGCCGCCGGGGCCCTGCTCCTCTCCTTCGGAGCGATCAGCTGGCAGGTGGGGCTGATGGTCGCGGGCTACGGGGCCGCCCAGCTCGCCTACAGCTACGGGCTCAAGCAGGTCGTGATCATCGACGTCATGACCCTCGCCGGACTGTTCATCCTGAGGGTCGTCGCGGGCGCCGAGGCGGTCGACGCCCACGCCTCCGAGTGGCTGGTGCTGTGCACCGGGATGCTCGCCCTCTTCCTCGGCTTCACCAAGCGCCGCCAGGAGGCGGTGTCCGAGCTGCACGAGGGCACCAGCACCAGACCGGTGCTAGAGCACTACTCGCTGCCCTTCCTCGACCAGATGGTCTCCCTGGTCACCACCGGCACGGTGATCAGCTACGCCATCTACACCGTCAACTCGCCCCTGATCGGCAGCGAGATGATGCTCACCATCCCGCCCGTCGTATACGGCATCTTCCGCTACCTCTACCTGATCTACGACCGCTCCGACGACCGCTCGACCGCGGCGATCGTCGCCGAGGACAAGGGAATGATCGCCGCCGGCGCCACCTTCGCCCTGGTCGCCTTCCTGCTGCTCTACGTGTTCAACTAGGTCCTGGTCGATGAGGCGCGTCCTCGTCGCCTGCCTGGCGCTCGCCGCGCTGGCGGGCTGGGGGTGCGGGGGAGGAGGAGATGGCGAGGATTCGATGGTCGGCGGTGTCGAGATCGAGGGCGACAGCTCGGCTGACCTGAAGATCGGCTTGCTTCTCACGGGGAGATCCCGCTCGCGTGGCACCGTCCTCGCCCGCTGCCCGGCCCGTGCTGGCTGAGCGGAAGGCGATCAGCCTTCATTGAAGCGATTCGGTCGCTATGACGACCAATTCGCTTCAGCGAAGCGATCCAGGCCCGTTCGTTGGACGGATCTGGTTGCTATGGCGACCAATAACGTCCAGCGAACTGCTTGCCAGCGATGGCGCGCTGATCCGGCACCTCAAATGCCGGATCAGCGCACGCGGCTGCCCTAGTCCGGCAGCACCTCCAGGTCGGAGACCAGCTCGGTCTTGCCGGCGCGGGTGAACTGGACGTCGACGGTCTCGTGCTTGCGGTAGGTGCCGGCGACGCCGACCAGCATCGAGAGCCAGCGGAACCCGCCCAGCTTCTTCTCCTTGAGGATCGGCCGCGAGAAGACGACCTCACCGCCGTGGATCTCGTAGTCGGAGCCGAGCTCCTGGCGGACGCCGTTTATGAACACGGCGAATGGAGGCTCCGCACCACGCGGCAGCCGCACCCGGCGCCCGACGGCGACGCTGCCCTCGGGAACCTCGAAGCCGTCGCTCACGATGCCCGCTCCAGCGCCTGCCGGACCAGCTCGAGTGGGCTCTCGCCGTCGGTGGGCCTCAGCTCCTCGCGGGCCAGCGATCCCGAGAAGGCGACCAGGCTGCCGTCGCCGCGCAGGTCCACGCCGGCGGTCGGGGGTCGGATCAGGCCCTTGCCGGAGATCTCCAGGCGGGCGTGGACCTGCGCCGCCGGGTCGAACTCGCGCAGCATCGAGACGTTCTCGAGCGGGCCCTCCGCCCTCAGCTCCTCGACCTTGCGGCGAGTCTGCTCGAGGGCAGCGTCGAGGTCCTCGAATCCCCGGCGGCTGACCTCGGAGCCGTGACGGACCGTCAACTTCCAGGCGGGCACGGGGGCACCCTAGCGCCGGCGCCGTTGTCCCTAGCCCCTCAGGGGATGGGCCGCCGGGCCGGTGGGCCCTCGATCTCCTCGGGTCCGCTTCGCTCCGAGATCGGCACATAGTCGACGTCGCGCTCGCCGGTGTAGATCTGCCGCGGCCGGGCGATCTTCTTTTCGCTGTCGTCGTTCATCTCCAGCCACTGGGCGATCCAGCCGGAGGTGCGGGGGATCGCGAAGATCACCGTGAACATCTCGGTCGGGATCCGCAGCGCTTCGTAGATGATCCCCGAGTAGAAGTCGACGTTGGGGTAGAGCTTGCGCGAGGTGAAGTAGTCGTCCTCCAGGGCCCGCTTCTCCAGTTCGGTGGCGATCTCGACCAGGGGGTTGTAGGCGGTCGCCTCCATCACTCCGTCCATGTGCTTCTTGATGATCCGCGCCCGCGGGTCGTAGTTCTTGTAGACGCGGTGGCCGAAGCCCATCAGCCGCTCCTCGCGCTTCTTGACGCCCTCGAGGAAGTCGGGGATGTTCTCCACCGTCTCGATCCGCCGCAGCATCCGCAGCACGGCCTCGTTGGCGCCGCCGTGCAGCGGCCCGTAGAGCGCCGCGATCCCCGCCGCCACCGCCGAGTAGGGGTCGACGTCGGATGAGCCGACCGCGCGCACCGCGTTGGTCGAGCAGTTCTGCTCGTGATCGGCGTGGAGGATGAAGAGAACGTCGAGGGCCCGGGAGAGGCGCTCGTCCGGCTGGTACTTGGACTCGGTCATCTTGAACAGCATCCCGAGGAAGTTCTCGGCGTAGGAGAGGTCGTTGTCCGGATAGACGTAGGGAAGGCCCATGTTGTGGCGGTAGGCGAAGGCCGCCATCGTCGGCATCTTGGCGATCAGCCGGATCGTCGCCAGGTAGCGCTCCTCGGGGTCGTCGAGCTTCTTCGCGTCCGGGTAGAAGGTGGAGAGCGCCCCCACCGAGGCAAGCAGCATCCCCATCGGGTGGGCGTCGTAGCGGAACCCCTCGAGGAACTTCTTGATGTCCTCGTGGACGAAGGTGTGGTGGGTGACGTCGTGTATCCACAGCTCGAGCTGGGCCTGGGTCGGCAGCTCGCCGTAGACCAGCAGGTAGGCGACCTCGAGGTAGGTGGAGCGCTCGCAGAGCTGCTCGATCGGGTAGCCGCGGTGCTGGAGGATCCCCGCCTCGCCGTCGATGTAGGTGATCGCGGAGCGGCAGGAGGCGGTGTTGGTGAAGGCCGGGTCGTAGCCCATCAGCCCGAAGTCGTCCTCGGAGACCTTGATCTGCCGCAGGTCCATAGTCTTCACGGTGCCCTCGGTGATCGGCAGCTCGTAGCTCTTGCCGGTGCGGTTGTCGGTGACGGTGAGCGACTCGGTGCCCGTCGCGCCGGCGCCGTCCACCGACACGTCCTCAGTCCGCTGCTCGGTTGTCATCAGCGTCTCCTCTTCCTCGAAATGCGAGGCGCCAGTATCGCACCTCGCGACCGCCGACCGGTGCGGTTTGGAACCCTTCTTCCCGGGTGTCCACGACGAGGTCGGCACGCAAGCTCCACGCTCTCGAGCTATTCGAGGGATTGCCGGCGCGCTATGACGAGCTCGGAGCGGCGCTCTCCTTCTTCCAGGATCCGCGCTGGCGCCGGGCGATGGTGAAGGCCGTCGACGCCGCTCCGGGCGAGCGGGTGCTTGACGTCGCTTGCGGGACCGGTCTCGTCGCGCGGGCGCTCGTCCGTCGCTACGGGTGCGCGGTCGTCGGCCTCGACCAGAGCAGCGCGATGCTCTCCCGGGCGCGCTCGAAGCTGGAGGCCGATCCTGCCCTGGCGCGGCGGGTGGAGCTGATCTGCGGGGAGGCCGAGGCGCTCCCCTTCGGGAACGCGGAGTTCGATCATCTCACCTTCACCTACCTGCTTCGCTATGTCGACGATCCAGACGCGACCATGCGGGAGCTGGCACGCGTGGTCCGCCCCGGCGGACGGGTCGCCTGTCTCGAGTTCAGCGTCCCGCGTCCGCCGTTCCTGGCGCCGTGGCGGGCCTACACGAGGCTGGGGCTGCCGCTCCTCGGCCGGCTCGCCTCGCGGGACTGGCAGCGGGTGGGCAGCTTCCTCGGGCCGAGCATCGAGGGCTTCTACGAGCGCTTTCCCCTCGAGCGCCAGCTCGAGAGCTGGGATCTTGCGGGGATCGGCGAGGTCCACTGGAGGACGATGAGCCTCGGCGCCGGAATCGTGATCTGGGGGACCCGGCGTGGAAGCTGAGCGTCCGGCCTTCTACGCCCTCGCGCCGGGCGGCTGGCGTGACCTTGTCACGATCCTGCACCCTCCCTACACGCTCTGGCACCTCAGCTACGTGGCGATCGGGTGGGCGGCGGCGCCGCAGGTTCACTGGAGCCGGCTCGCCTGGGCGCTGCTCGCCTTCTTCTGCGCCGTCGGCGTCGGCGCCCACGCGCTGGACGAGCTCAATGGCCGCCCCCTCGGAACCCGGCTCACGGATCGTGCGCTGAAGGCGATCGGCGTCCTCGGGCTCCTCGCGGCGCTGGCTATCGGGTGCGCTGGCGCCGCCGTCGTCTCGCCGACCCTGATCCCGCTCGTCTTGCTCGGCGGCTTTCTCGTTCCCGCCTACAGCCTCGAGCCCTTCGGCGGGCGCTTTCACACCGACTGGTGGTTCGCCGCGGCCTGGGGCGCTTTCCCCGCTCTGACCGGCTGGTGGGCCAACGCGCTGGGCATCCACTCGGCATCGGAGGCGCTCGCGGGCGTCGCCGCGGTGCTCGGTTGCTTCTGGCTCAGCGTCGCTCAGAGGCGGCTCTCGACGCCGGTCCGCGAGTTGCGGCGGCACACGGTGGCGCTCGAGGGCAGCCAGCGTTTGGCCGACGGCACGGTGCGCGCCCTCGACGCGTCGAGCTTGGCCGGCCCCCTCGACGGGGCGCTTCGCGCCCTCTCGGTGGCGGTGCCGATGCTGGCGCTCGGCCTGCTTGCGGTTCGCGCCTAGATCAGGCCGGCAGCGGCTCGAACTGCGTCATCGCCCGCAGGTGGCTGAAGCGCTCGTCGATCTCCTCGCGAGTCAGCTGGCTGACCCGCTCGGTGCCGAACTCCTCCACGTTGAACGAGGCAAGCACGGTGCCGTAGCCCATCGCCCGCCGCAGAGTGGTCTCGTCGATCTCGCCGTCGGAGCCGCTCAGGTAGCCGAGGAAGCCGCCGGCGAAGCTGTCGCCGGCGCCGGTCGGGTCGCGGACGTCCTCCAGCGGGAACCCCGGTAGGGCGAAGAAGCCGCGCTTTGTGAACAGCGCCGCGCCGTACTCGCCCTGCTTGGCGACGACCGCCTTGGGTCCGAGCCTCATCACCGTACGGGCCGCCTTCGCCAGGTTGGGTTCCCCGGTCAGCTCGCGGATCTCCGCGTCGTTGACGATCAGGCAATCGACCTCGGCCACCGCCGCCAGCAGCGAGTCCCTCGCCGTCTCGATCCAGAAGTTCATCGAGTCGAGCGCGATGAAGCGGGCGCTGCGGCACTGACCCCGCACCTCGCGCTGCAGCTCGGGCTGGATGTTGGCCAGGAACAGCGTGTCGGAGTTGCGGGAGGCGTCGGAGAGCTTCGGGACGAAGTCGCCGAAGACGTTGAGCTGAGTGTCGTCGGTGTGGGCGACGTTGAGGTCGTAGTCGTAGTGACCCCGCCAGAAGAAGGTCCGCCCTCCGTCCACCCGCTCGACGTCCTCGGTATTGACCCCACGGCCCTCGAGCACCGCGAACTGCTCGCTGCCGAAGTCCTCTCCGATCGGGCCGACCACGCGGACCTCGGTGAAGAAGCTGGCCGAGAGCGAGAAATGCACGGCGGAGCCTCCGAGCATCCGCTCGCGCTCCCCGAACGGGGTCTTGACGGAATCGAAGGCGATCGATCCCACGACGGTCAGGGACAAGGGTCCTCCTCGGAGCAGGGTCGGGCGACACTCGCGGCGCCGCTACGGGAAACTAGGCGGCCGTGAAGGCTATCCAGATGAGCGAGTTCGGCGGTCCCGAGGTGCTCGAGCACACCGAGCTGCCAGACCCCGAGGCGCCAGAGGGGCACACCCTCCTCACGGTTTCGCGGGCGGGCGTCAACTTCGCGGACACCCACGTCACCCGCAACGACTACCTCGCCGAGCAGCAGCTGCCGCTGATCCCCGGCGGCGAGGTCAGCGGAGTCACGCCGGACGGTCGCCGGGTGGCGGCCCTGCTGATGAACGGCGGCTACGCGGAGAAGGTGGCGGTCCCCGACGCCTCGCTGATCCCGATACCCGACGCGGTTGACGACGACCAGGCCGCGGCCCTGCTCCTGCAGGGGCTGACCGCGCGCAGCATCCTGCGGATCTCGGCCGACCTGCAACCTGCGGAGAGCGTCGTGGTGGCCGCGGCCGCGGGCGGCACAGGCAGCCTCGCGGTGCAGCTCGCGAAGCGGATGGGGGCGGGCAGGGTGATCGGCCTCGCCTCGAGCCCGGAGAAGCGCGAGACGGTGCTCGGGCTGGGCGCCGACGCCGCGGTCGACTCACGCGCCGAGGACCTGCGCGAGGCGATCCTCGAGGCGAACGAGGGCAAGCAGGTCGACGTCGTCTTGGAAATGGCCGGAGGCGATGCCTTCGAGCAGTGCCTCCGCGCCCTGGCCCCCTTCGGGCGCCTGGTCACCTTTGGGATCGCCTCCCGCGAGGAGAATCAGGTGAAGACCGGCCACCTGATGCGAAACAGCCGCGCCGTCGTCGGCTTCTGGCTGGTCCACCTCTTCGGCCGGCCCGAGCTCCTGCGCGAGGGCCTCGAGGAGGTCTACGGCGCGGCCGCGGCGGGAGAGCTCGAGGCGGTGATCTCCGGCGTCCACCCGCTCGCCGAGGCGCAGCAGGTCCACCGCGAGCTGGCCGCCCGGAAGACCACCGGCAAGCTCCTCTTGGACCCCGCGGCGTGACCCATTTCCGCGACCTCGGGCTCTCCTCGGAGGTCCAGCAGGCCCTCGACGAGCTTGGCTACGAGGAGCCGACGCCGATCCAGGAGCAGGCGATCCCGGAGCTGCTCGCCGGCCACGACGTGATCGGCCAGGCCCAGACCGGGACAGGCAAGACCGCCGCCTTCGGCCTGCCGCTGCTCGAGTACCTCGACCCCTCCAGCGAGGAGGTGCAGGCGATCGTCCTCACCCCGACCCGCGAGCTCTGCATCCAGGTCACGCAGGCGATGCGCGCCTACGCCGAGCACCTGCCGGTGGAGATCGTCGCCGTCTTCGGCGGCGCGCCGATCCGCTCCCAGCAGGCCCAGCTCCGCGCCGGGGCCCAGGTCGTCGTCGCCACGGTGGGGCGGATGATGGACCTGATGTCGCGGCACTCGCTGGTCCTCACCGCGGCCCGCTACGTCGTCCTCGACGAGGCCGACGAGATGCTCGACCTCGGCTTCATCGAGGACGTCGAGAGGATTCTGCGGATGTGCCCCAACGGGCGCCAGACGTTGCTCTTCTCGGCGACCATTCCGCCGCCGATCCAGCGCCTCGCCGAGAGCTACATGTACGACCCGGTGACGATCCGCATCACCCCGAAGAAGCTGACCGTGGACGCGATCTCCCAGGCCTTCATCGAGGTCGGGGCCCGCGAGAAGGCCGAGCGGCTGATCGAGCTGCTGCGCGCCGAGGAGCCCGAGCAGGCGATCATCTTCTGCCGCACCAAGATCGGCGCCACCCGGCTCGATAGAACGCTCCGCGACCGCGGCCTCGACGTCAAGGCGCTCCACGGCGACATGAGCCAGGGCTCGCGCGACGGGGTGATGATCGCCTTCAAGGACCACCGGGTGCGGCTGCTGGTCGCCACCGACATCGCCGCCCGCGGCCTCGACATCGAGCACGTCACCCACGTGATCAACTACGACGTCCCCGACTCCTCCGAGGTCTACGTGCACCGGATCGGGCGCACCGGCCGGGTCGGGCGCACCGGCCGCGCGATCACCCTGGTGACGCCGAGCCAGCGGGGCGAGATCGACCGGATCGAGCGTGACGTGAAGACCTCTATCGGCGAGTGGGAGGCGCCCGAGGAGCGCCTCGAGCACGCGCCGCGCCCGCGCCGCCGCGAGCGGGCGCCGCGCCGCGAGCCCCGCGCCGCGAAGCCCGCGGAGGCCGACGGCACCCAGAAGCTGTTCGTCAACCGCGGCGAGCGAAGCGGGATCACCGAGCAGGACCTGCGCTTCATCCTGCGCGAGGGGGCGGTGATCCCCGACAAGGCGATCCGCGATGTCCGCGTCCTTCACCGCTTCTCCTTCGTCGAGCTCGACGCCGACCAGGCCGAACGGGCGGTCGAGTTCCTCGACGGCACCAAGCTGAAGGGCCGCGAGATCCGCCTCGAGGTGGCGCGGAGCTAGCTGCGCTCGCCGAGCAGCTCGGCGACCCTGCCGAGCAGGTCGCTGAAGTCGATCGGCTTCTCCAGGTAGCCGCTCGCCCCGGTTTCCGGGGCGCGCGCCTGGGCGGCCGCCTCGCCGTGGGCGCTGACGATCAGCACCGGGATCTGGCTGCCGGCCTCACGCACCTCGCGCAGGACGTCGAGCCCTGACTTGCGCGGCATCATCGCGTCGAGCAGCATCAGGTCGGGCCCTTCGCCTGGGCCGCGCCTCCAGAGCTCCTCGCTTGCCTCGGCGCCGTCGGCGGCGGTGATCACCTCGTAGCCCTCCATCTCCAGCCTCGTCCTCAGAAGCAGGAGGATCGTCTCCGAGTCGTCGGCGACCAGGATCCTCGCCATCAGCGGCTCTCCAGGAGGCTTTGACCCGCCCTCCGAGGCCTGCGGACCGGGATCGCGGGCAGGACGATGCGGAAGGTCGAGCCCTGCCCGGGGACGGAGTCGACGTCGAGCGAGCCGCCGTGCAGCTCGACCAGGGACTTGGAGATGGCCAGGCCGAGGCCGCTGCCGCTGACCCGCTGGGTCAGTCCGGCCTCGCCGCGGACGAACCGCTCGAAGATGTGCTCGCGCTGCCGGGCGGAGATCCCGGGCCCGTCGTCGGAGACGGCGATCACCACGCCGTCGGCTCCGCGCATCGCGGTCACCCTGATCGTCGCTCCCTCGGGGCAGTACTCGTTGGCGTTGGCGAGCAGGTTGATCAGAACCTGGCGGATCCGGTCCGGCTCGACCGAGACCTGCGGCAGCGCCGCCTCGACGTCGAGCCGCAGCTCCTGGCGGCGGGCCTCGGTCTGGGTCCGCATCGAGCGCACCGCCTCGGAGACCAGCGGCTCGACTTCGGTCGGCACCGGGTTGATGGTCAGCCTGCCGGCGTCGCTGCGGGCCAGGTCGAGGAGGTCGTTGAGCAGCCGCACCAAATGCCGGGTGTTCTCGAGGATGATCTCGACCGTCTCGGTCTGCTTGGGGCTGAGGCGCTCGCGCTCGAGCATCAGCAGCTCGGCGAAGCCCTGGACCGAGGTCAGCGGGCTGCGCAGCTCATGCGAGGCGGTCAGCACGAACTCGTCCTTCATCCGCTCCAGCCTCGCCCGCTGGGAGATGTCGCGGACCGAGAGCACCGTGCCGCCCTCCTGGGCGCCGAGCTTGGAAGCGGTTATCGCCAGGGTCGCCTCGCCCTCGCCGAGGTGGAGCTCCTTCGGCTCGCCCCCCGCCAGCAGGCGATCGATCGAGCGGCGATCGGCCAGGCTCGCCAGCAGCTCGCGGATCGGCGTGCCGACGTCGGCCCAGGGGACCAAGCGCCGGGCCGCCGGGTTGGCGTCCGTGACCGTGCCGGACTCATCGAGGGTGATTACCCCGTCGGAGAGGCTTTCAAGCGTCACCGAGAGACGCTCGCGGCTCTCCTCGAGCCGCCGGTAGGCGGATTGCAGCTCGTCGGCCATCTCGTTGAAAGCCACTGCCAGAGCTGCGGTCTCCGAGGGCCCCGCGACGCTGACCCGTGCTCTCAGGTCGCCGCTGGCCAGTTTTCCGGCGGCGTCGACGAGCCGCTGGAGTGGACGTTCGATCGAGGCGATCAGCCGATCGAAGACGAATCCGGCGGTGAGCAGGCAGGCGACCAGCAGCGCCGCGAAGAGGATCGTCGTGCGGCGGGTGTCAGAGGTGACCTGGTGCTCGAGCGCCGTCCGGCGGGCCATCTCGACGTCGGTCCGGCTCGGGTCGCTGATCTGACGTGCGTAGGACTGCTCGGTGCGGTGCTCGAAGTTGTGGCGCAGCTCGAACAGGTTCCCGACTCCGATCACCGCCACCGCCGCCAGCAGGGCGAAGGTGATTGCGAAGCCGATCCTCAGCCGGTTGGCAAGCGTGGCGTTCACGGGGGGGCGCTCACGCCTACAGTAGCGGCGCTCCGTGACGCAGCAGACCCTCGCAATCGCACTTTCGTTGAGCGCCAGCATCGCCTGGGGCGTCTCCGACTTCCTCGGCGGGCAGGCCTCCCGCCGCACCCCCGTCCTCTGGGTGGTCGCGGTCAGCTACCCGACCGGGCTGGTGCTGATCGCGATCGTGGCGCTGATCGCGGGCGGCTCGCTGTCGGCCGGCGAGGTCGCGATCGCGATGGGCGGCGGGGTCTGCGGCGCCGCCGCGATCTCCCTCTTCTACTCGGCGATGGCGATCGGTCCGGTCAGCATCATCTCTCCGCTGGTCTCGCTGGGGGTCGCGGTCCCGGTCGCGGTCGGCCTGATCCGCGGAGAGTCCCCCGGCGGTGTGCAGATCGCCGGCCTGGTGGCGGCGCTCTGCGGGATCGCGCTGGCGGTGCGCGAGGCCGAGGTCCCGCACGCCGTCTCGGTCTCCCCGCGGGCGCTGGCGCTGGCCGCGCTCGCCGGCCTCGGTTTCGGCCTTTTCTTCGTCTGCATCGACAGCGCCGCCTCCGAGGATCCTCTGTGGGCGGCCACCTGGACGCGCCTGGGGGGATCGCTGGCGATCGCGGTGGCGCTGGTTGCGCGCCCGCCGGCCGCTCCCTTCCCGACCGCCTCGCTCCCCACGCTGCTCTCGATCGGGGGCCTCGACGCCACCGCCAACACCCTGATCGCGGTCGCCAGCGGCATCGGCCTGCTCTCGCTGGTCGCCGTCGGCGGCTCGCTGTTCCCGATCGTCACGGTCATCCTCGCCAGGGTGATCCTCGCCGAGCGCCTGGCGCGGATCCAGCAGCTGGGCGTCGCCCTCGCCCTGACCGGCGTCCTCCTGATCGCCGCCGGCTAGGGCGACACCCCCGCCCCCCGCGACGTGGCCGACCAAATGCCTGCATGCCGCAGATGAGGTCGGCCACCCCCGGGGGCCGGGTCCGCCGGCGGTCCTCAGCGCAGCGCCATCCCCAGCAGCCGCTCGAGCATCGGGATCGTCTCGGCCGGTTCGCGGTGCAGGACCGGGACCATGCCGACCGCCGCGGCGCCCTCGCAGTTCTCGCGCAGGTCGTCGACGAAAAGGCAGGCCTGCGGCGCCCGCGCGACCCGCTCGGCGGCGAGCAGGTAGATCTCGGGCTGGGGCTTGTGCAGGCGCACCTCGGCCGAGATCACCACGGTGTCGAAGAGCTCCGCCAGGAGCGCCCGGTCATAGTGGCTGACGCTCCAGGAGTTGGAAACGAGGCCGGTCGGGATCCCCGCGGCATGCGCCGAGCGCACCGCGCCGGTCATCGCCTCGACCGGAACCATCCCCGCGAAGAGGCTGTCGATCAGTTGCGAGCTGTCATCGAGCCCGAGGCGGGTGCCGAAGCGGCGCTCGAACTCCTGCTCGGGGATCGCCCCGGTCTCCAGCGCCCGCAGGTCGACGAGGGCTTCGGGGTCCTCGCGGAAGAGGCGCTTCACGGCGCCCTCGTCGAGTCCCTTCTGCAGGCAGAAGGCGGCGAAGCTGTCCCAGACCGGGGTCGTGAGGACGCCGCCGAAGTCGATCAGCAGCGCTCTGTCGGTGTCGCTCTCGGCCATATGCTTCGCGGCGATGGGCGACGAGGCTATCGGGACGAAGACCCCGGACGGGATCGACCGCGCCGGGGTCGAGGGTTGGTTCGCCGCCAACGTGCCCGGCGCCGAGCCGCCGCTCGCCTTCGATCGCGTCTCCGGCGGGCGCTCGAACCTCACCTACGGCGTCACCGACGCGGCCGGCCACCGCTGGGCGCTTCGCCGCCCGCCGCTGGGCAAGCGGCTCGGCTCCGCCCACGACATGGGTCGCGAGCACCGGGTGATCTCTGCCCTGGCGCAGACCCCGGTGCCGGTGCCCCCGGTGGTCGGGCTCTGCAAGGACGAGGCAGTCAACGGCGCCCCTTTCTACGTAATGGAGTTCGTCGAGGGGCCGGTGCTGCGCTCGCTGCCCGAGGCGGACCTCTTCCCCGAACCCGACGAGCGTCGGGCGATCGGCGAGCGGGTGATCGACACCCTGGTCGCGATCCACGAGGTCGTCCCCGACGAGGTCGGGCTCGGCGAGCTGGGGAAGAAGTCCGACTACGTCGCCCGCCAGCTCCACCGCTGGCACGGCCAGTGGGAGAAGTCGAAGACACGCGAGCTGGCGGTCGTCGACTCCGTTCACGCCCGGCTCTCGGAGCGCATCCCGGAGCAGGGCCCGGCGGCGATCGTCCACGGCGACTACCGCCTCGACAACATGATCCTCTCGCCCGCCGGCGAGGTCGCGGCGGTGGTCGACTGGGAGCTCTGCACCCTCGGCGACCCGCTCGCCGACGTCGGCCTGCTGATGGTCTACTGGTCGGAGCCGGGAGACGATTTCGTCCCCCTGTTCGAACCGGCGACGATGGCCCCCGGCTTCCCCACCCGCGAGCAGCTCGCCGGTCGCTACGCGCAGCGCTCCGGCCGCGACCTGGGCCAGCTCGACTTCTTCGTCGCCCTCGGCTACTGGAAGCTGGCGATCATCCTCGAGGGCGTCTTCGCCCGCTACGCCGCCGGCCAGTATGGCGAGGCCGACGAGGCCTTCGAGCAGTTCGCGAGGATCGTCGAGCGGCTGGCCGAGGCCGCTGAGGAGGCCGCCGCGCGGCTCAGGCCTTAGCGGCCTCCGCCTGCGCCTCGGCCTCCGCCGCCTTCGCGGCGCGCCCCAGCTCGCGGCGCGCGATCACCATCTTGTGGACCTCGTCGGGCCCGTCGGCGATCCGCAGCATGCGGCTGAGCGCCACATCGCGCCAGCGGCGTGTCGTCGGACATCGCCGAGCGCGCCGTGCACCTGGATGGCGCGATCGAGCACGTCCATGACGACGTTGGCGGCGACGACCTTGATCATCGAGATCTCCTGGCGCGCGGCGCGCTTGCCGACGGTGTCCATCTTCCAGGCCGCGTAGAGGGTCAGGAGCCGCGCCTGGTCGATCTCCATCCGCGAGCGGGCGATGAAGTCCTGGACGAACTGCTTCTCGGCCAGCGGCCCGCCGAAGGCCTCGCGCGTGTTGGCGCGCCGGCACATCATCTCGATCGCCCGCTCGGCGGTGCCGATCGCCCGCATGCAGTGGTGGATGCGGCCCGGCCCGAGCCGGTCCTGCGCGATCGCGAAGCCGGCGCCCTCGGGCCGAGCAGGTTGGCCGCCGGGACGCGGCAGTCCTCGTAGCGGATCTCGCAGTGCCCGGGCCCGCCGTCGTGGCCCATCACCGGCACCGGGCGGATCAGGTTGAAGCCGGGCGTGTCGGTCGGGACGAGGATCATGCAGGCCCGCGCGTGCGGAGCCGCGTCGGGGTCGGTGACGACCATCGCGATCGCGAGCTCGGCGCCGACCGCGCCCGAGGTGAACCACTTGTGCCCGTTGATCACCCACTCGTCGCCGTCGCGCACCGCGCGCGCCCGCAGGGTGGTCGGATCCGAGCCGGCCACCTCGGGCTCGGTCATCGAGAAGCAGCTGCGGATCTCGCCGTCGAGCAGCGGCGCCAGCCAGGCGCTCCTTCTGCTCGTCGGTGCCGTGCTCGGCGAGGATCTCCGATGTTGCCGGTGTCGGGCGCGGCGCAGTTGAAGACCATCGGCGCGACGATCGGGCTGCGGCCCATCTCCTCGCAGAGCATGCCCGTACTCCCAGTTGGTCAGACCCGCGCCGTAGCGCTCGTCGGGCATGAACAGGTTCCAGAGCCCCTCGGACTTCGCCCGCTCGCGCAGCTCGACCAGGACCTCGGGATAGACGGCGTCCGAGTCGACCCTGATCTCGTCGTCGAGCGCCTCGGTGGCCTCGAGCTCCTGCGGGTAGACGTGCTCCTCGATGAAGGCGACGACGCGCTCGCGCAGCGACTCGACTTGGGGGCTCGGGTTGAAGTCCATGGGCCGTCCTCTCTTGCGGGGTCGGGGCGAACGCTACCGCGGCCGGCTCAGCGGCGGCGGTAGCGGGTGAAGAGCTCGCCCTCGCGCTCCAGAAGCCGGACCAGCTCGAGCCCCGCGACCTCGGGCAGCTCGCCCTCGAGGATGTGCGGGCCGCCGCCCCCCGAGAGCTTGGGAGCGATCGTCACGAACAGCTCGTCGACCAGGCCCGCCGCCTCCAGCTCGCCGTGCAGCCCCGGCCCGCCCTCGCAGAGCAGCGCCCTGACCCCCCGCTCTCGCCGCAGATAGCGCAGGGCGCCGGCGATGTCCACCCAGTCGTCGCGGCGGACCACCCGCATCGGTGTCTCGGTCTGCGGCGGCTCGGCCTCCGATGCGGTGAAGACAAGGACGCGACCGCCGCCCGAGGTGAAGATCGGCGCGTCCCAGGGGAGGTCGAGGCGGCCGCTGACGATCACCGCCAGGGGGTCGTGGGGGAGACCGATCCGCTCGCGGTGCGCCCGCCACTCCGGGTTGGAGACGATCCGCCCGTAGCGCTCCGCGCGCACCGTCCCGGCGCCGACCATCACCGCGTCGAAGCGGGTCCGCAGCCGCTGCAGCATCTCGGTGTCCGCGTCGGAGCCGATCTTGCCCGAGCGCCCCTCGATCGCCGCCCGCCCGTCGAGCGTGGTGGCGAAGTTGATCGCCACGAAGGGGCGATCCGCACGGGAGCTCTCGAAGGGGCGGTAGGCCGCCATCTCATCGGCAACCGTCGTCGAGCCCGCCTCGGGAAGCAGTCGCCGCAGCGTGCTGGAGGCTTCCTCAGGCACGCAGGGCCTCGAGCCAGTCCTCGTCGGGGGGCGGGGCCTTGCCCGGGTCGCGGCCGATCCGCTGCAGCGATGCCTCGATCAGCTCCGTCAGCGTCGCGACCACCTCGGGGTCGAACTGGGTCCCGGCCGCCCCGCGCAGGGTCGAGATCGCCGTCGCGATCGACATCGCCGGGCGGTAGGGGCGGTCGGTGGTCATCGCGTTGAAGGCGTCGCAGGCGGCGATGATCCTGGCCGGCAGCGGGATCTCCGCCCCGGCCAGGCCGTCCGGGTAGCCGCTGCCGTCGAAGCGCTCGTGATGGGTTCGGACGACATAGGAGGCCTCGCCGAGGGTGCCGCCGATCCGCTCCAGCATCAGCTGGCCGTCGGTGACGTGCTTCTTCATCACCTCGAACTCCTCGTCGGTGAGGGGGTCTGCCTTGTGGAGGATCTCCTGCGGCGTGGAGATCTTGCCGATGTCGTGCAGCAGCGCGGCGAACTCGACCTCCCGCTTCTGGCGCTCGCTCAGCCCGATCCGCTCGGCCACCTCGATCGAGAGGATGACGACGCTGCGGCTGTGCTCGCCGGTGTACTCGTCGCGGGCCGAGATCAGCTCGCCCAGCAGCAGGGCGGTGCCGCGATAGGCGTCGCTGAGGGCGACGGCCGAGTCGATCCGCGCCTGGCGCTCCCGGGCGAAGACCGCCAGCAGCGCGGCAAGCGGCAGCACCAGCAGGAAGGCGTAGCTCTGCTCCTGGCTGGCGAAGCCGGCGAGGAGGCCGATCGGGGAGAGCAGTGCGTCGACCAGGTAGACGCTGCGCAGCTCCCTCAGGTGGGCGAGGGTCGGCACGCCCAGCCCGTAGCGGGCCCGCAGCATCGAGATCGCGGCGTCGATCCCCAACTGCGAGCCCAGCGCCGCCAGGTACACAGGCCAGTCGCTCCACTGGGGGATCTCCGCTCCGGCGAGGGAGATCACCACCGCCGGGCCGATCGAATACCAGGAGTCGCCGAAGGCCAGCAGGGCGCGCTCCGGGCGGACCTCGCCCCGCGTGTACTCGGCCGCCTTGGAGAGCAGCAGCCCGGCCGCAACCAGGGCCGGGACGTACGGGGTGGGCAGGACGAAGAGCATCGGCACGAAGACGAGCTGGGTCGGCACCGTCCACCCGGCGCCGGTGTGGAACTCGACCCGCGCGCTGACCGCAAGGGCGAGCACGGCCGCCACCGCGAGCCATGGGTCGAGCGAGCGCTCGCTGGGCAGGAGCAGCGCCGAGCCGGCGGCCGCGATCATGAAGGAGGCCGCGACGATCGCCTCGGTCCGCAGCTCGCGGCGGCTGAACTCGCTCACCTGGCGGCTGCGGGACTCGGCCAGCAGCCGCTGCACGCCGGGATCGAGGCCCGTGTGGCCACCGCCCGGGAATCCGGCGCTGCTGGAATGCTCTTGAGGGGTCGGCGGGGGCTCCATCCGAGCTTGCGCGGCAGCTCCGGCAAGATCTGCGGCCGAAGCAACCGGCAGGCTAGCCGCAGCGGTGGGTGGCCTTCAAGCTGGACATTCGTATGAGCCGCGAATCAACGGTTATATGGAGGCGTCGGCTCCGAATTGAGGTAGCGGGTACTGGCTCCGAGAGGAGTGCAGAGCGGCGATCAGTCGCCGCCCAGACCGACATCGGAGACCGAGATGCCCTGGCGCCACTAGAACCCGCCCACTGAGAGCCGTCGCCAAGCGCGCCCCCGCCCGCCGAGCCGGCGACAGCTCAGATTTCGCCCGCGTCGAGCCGAGCCAGGTGCGCGACGTTGGCGCGGTCCTCCTCCTCATCGCTGGCCCCGCTCCCGAACCAGGCGTCGAGGATCTCGGTCAGCTCGGCCTCCGAGGTCGAGCGCAGGCTCAGGGCCAGCGCGTTGGCGTCGTTCCAACGCTTGGCGCCGGTTGCGGTGGCGGCGTCGCCGCAGAGCGCGGCGCGCACCCCGGGGATCTTGTTGGCGGCGATCGAGGCCCCGGTCCCGGTCCAGCAGCAGACGACCGCCTGCTCGGCGCGGCCCTCGGCGACATCGCGGGCAGCCGCGGCCGCGGCCCAGGCCCAGTCGTCGCGCTCCTCGGGGCTGAGCGCTCCGTGGGGCAGCACGTCGTGGCCGCGGCGCTCGAGCTCCGCCACCAGCGCCTCGGCGACTCCGACCCGCTCGTCCGCTGCGACCGCGATCCGCACCGGGGAGAGAGTAGGGGCTACGGACTAGGAGTAGTCGTGCCAGCCGGCGAACTCGCGGCCGGCGAACTGCTGCAGCGCGGCTGAGTCCTCGCCGAAGCGGCCCCGCAGCGTCTCGAAGACATCGTCGGGGAGCTTCGGCTTCGGCGCCGGCGCCGCCTCGGGGTCGTGGACGACCTTCTCGACGATCCAGCGCATCGACTCCGGGAGGCGGTCGAAGTTGCGATCGAAGGAGCGCAGCCCCGGGAGCTTGATCAGCCGCTCCATGAGCTGGTAGCGGTCGCCCTGCTTGGCGCTCGAGCGCTCCCATTCGCGGTCGAACTGCTCTGAGCTGAAGGCCTCGTCGACCCCGGCGAAGCGGAAGGCCCTTCGCATCGTCTCGTCTCGCTCGCCCTGAAGCTCCTCCTGGGTGAAGACCTCGATCTGCTCGCGCTCGAACAGCTTCAGGTAGGGCTGGAGCTGCATCCAGTAGAGCGAGCGCTCGACGTAGGCCGTGTCGGGGGCGGTGAGCGTCGGCGTCAGCTCCCGCCGCTCATAGCCTGCGCCGGTTGCATGGACCCAGTGGGAGAGCAACCGCTTGATCGGGTCGCGGACCATGTAGATCAGACGGGCATCGGGGCAGTGCTCGTGGATCCGCTCGGCGACTCCGGTGTAGCGCGGCAGGTTGGTGTAGTGGGGCGAGGACTCGCCGCGCACACGGAAGCGATCGTCGAAGCGGCCCGCGTACCAGTCGAGCCCCAGGTCCCAGTTGAGCTCGGAGACGAAGAAGTTCAGCTCCTTGGGCTTCGACATCTGGATCTCGGGATGAAGGCCGAGGTAGTGGTGGATGCTGGTCGTCCCGCACTTCAGCCCGCCGATGATGATCAGGTTCGGCATCGTCGCGTGACGCTTGCGGCGGCGGCGGAAGCGGCGCTTGCGGTCGGCCGTGAAGCGCTCGCGGGCACGGGCACACATCGCCTCGTCGGCGGGATCGTAGGTCGCGGCGGGGGCGACGATCTGGGTCTCGGCCTCGGACAAGGCTGGCTAGTGTAGCTTCGCCGCGAGACCGTGATCGCGGCTGACTTCTCCTCGAGCTTTCGCTCCTTCACCGACGCCGCCGGCGCCTTCTTCTCCCACTTGGCCGACGTGCGCTGGCTGCCCTTCGCCCTGGCGCTGGCGATGCTGACCGCGATGCAGCTCTCGCGCGCTCGCGCCTGGCACAACGTGCTGCGCGCCGCCTACCCGGGGACGCCGATCTCCTTCGTCCGCGTCGCCGCCTCCTACCTGGCCGGCGCGGGGATCAACGCGATCATCCCGGCCCGGGCCGGCGACGTCACCAAGATCTTCCTGGTCAAGAAGCAGATCCCGCACTCCTCCTACCCGGCGGTGACCTCCTCCTTCTTCGTGCAGTCGGTCTTCGACACCACGGTAGGCGCCCTGGTCCTGCTCTACGCGGTCACCCAGGGCCTCTTGCCCCGGCCGCCCGAGCTGCCCGACCTGCCCGCCTTCGACATCGCCTTCTGGGCCGAGAAGCCCCAGCTCCTGATCTTCATCGTCACCTTGCTCGGGGTCGGCTCGATCGTCGCCTTCGCCCTGCTGGCCCGCCGCGCCGAGGAGTTCTGGTCGCGGATCAAGCAGGGGCTCGTGGTGCTCACCGACCCGCCCCGCTACCTGCGCCAGGTCGCGGCCTGGCAGGGGATCGGCTGGCTCTGCCGCTTCGCCGCCTTCTGGTTCTTCCTCGAGGCGTTTCAGATCGGCGGCTCGATCGCCAACGTGATGCTGGTGATGAGCGTGCAGGCGATCGCCACGATCGTTCCCTTAACCCCCGGGGGGGCGGGAGCGCAGCAGGCCCTCCTCGTAGCGACGCTCGAGGGCCCCTCGCGCTCGGCGGTGCTCTCCTTCTCGGTCGGCACCCAGATCGCGATGGCGGCATGGTCGGTCGTCCTCGGTTTCGGCGCGATCCTGCTCGTCTTCGGCACCACCGACTGGCGCGGGCTGATGCGCGACGCCGAGTCCGACGCGGCGATGGAGGGCCCGGCCGAGCCGGCGACCGCTCAGCTCGACCAGCCCGGATAGCGGCCGGGAACCCGCCACTGCCACGGCGGGCGCTCGCTCGGCGGGAAGTCGTAGTGGTTGCGGCCGGGGAGGGTCTCCAGCGGTACCAGGTTCGGGTCGTCGCGGAGCAGTACCCGAACCCCCGAAGCCGCCGCGACGTCGGCCCGGTCGGCGAGGCGGCCGACGCGCTCCCAGCCGAGGCCGGGCGGTAGAGCCAGTAGGTGACGCGGACCGTGCCATCGCGGCGGCGGTCATCCGAGATCTCGGTGAACGCCGTGATACGACGTCCGGAGGAGGTCAGGTGCTCGCCCGCGCCGCCCGGGAGCGGGACCGCGCAGCTCTCGCGGCGGCAGCGGCGGAAGTCCACCGGGACCAGCGGCAGGCCGGAGGGGCCGACCACGGCCGCGGGCCTCGGCGCCAGCGTTCGCACCAGCCGCGCCAGCGGCCAGCCGTAGGCCGGGACCAGAGGGTGGTGGCGGCAGGCGTCCGGGAGGCGCGGCGCGCAGGCGATGCGCCGGGCGATCGCCCCCGCCAGCCCGCGTCCGGAATCGAGTCCGTCCCCGGCGAGGATCGAGGAGATCCCAGCGAGCACCAGGAGGGCGATCAGGGCGGCCAGGCCGGCCTGCTCGACCGTGGCGGATCCTCTCTGCGAGCCCATCCCGCCAAGCTAGGCGGGCCCGGCGCGCGGCAGTGGTGCGCAGAGTCAAGATTCCGCGCCGGCTCTGACCCGCACCCGCACCCGTCTATCCTGAACGCGATGGAAGGCAACCCTTTCAATCTCTTCGGCGACCCGGACGAGTTCCGCGCCCGGATGGAGGAGATGGCCGAGCAGATGCAGTCCTCTCAGCGGGTCGCCTGGGCCGACAACGCGATCAAGCTCGCCGTCGACATGACGGTCGCCGCGATCCACCGGCTCGAGCTCTCGGGATCGAGCGACGAGCAGGCGGTGCAGGTCCGGGATGCGATCCGCATCCTCTTCCCCGAGGCGGTGACGCTCGTCCGCGAGGCGCGCGAGGGTCTCTCCTAGCCGAGTGCCGCACGCGCACGGGGTCGACCTGGCGCACTGGGAGCGAGGATCGGGTCCCGGGGTCCTCTTCATCCACGAGACGGCCACCGGCGCTGAGGTCTGGCGAGCGCTGGCAGAGGCGCTCGGGCAAGGGGTCCGCTCGATCGCCTACGACCGCCGCGGCTGGGGCCGTTCAGAGGTCCCGCCGTCCTACGCCCGGACCACGGTGGAGGAGCAGTCCGAGGACGCCGCGGCCCTTCTGGAGGCGCTCGGCGCCGGCCGCGCGCTGCTCTGCGGGGCGGGCCTGGGCGCCGTGGTGGCCCTCGATCTGGTCCTGCGCCGCCCTGACCTGACCGGCGGGGCGGTCCTGATCGAGCCGCCCCTGCTCGCCCTCGTCGCGGAGGCCACCGAGGGCCTCTCGGCCGACCGCGTCGCGATCGAGGAGGCGCTCCGCGAGGGCGGACCCGAAGCGGCGCTCGACCTCTACCTGGCCGGTGGGCTGCCGTTTCTCGGCCCGGGCGCCGAGCGGATCCCCGCGGAGGTCTCGAGCGTTGCGAGCGAGCGGCCGCTCAGCCTCTTCGCCGAGCTCGGAGCGGTCCCGTCCTGGTCGCTGCGCCCGGCCGAGCTGGGCGCGGTCGAGGTGCCTACGAAGATCGTCGTCTCGCCGTCGACCCCCCAGCCGCTCAGCACCGCGGCCGTCGAGCTCTCAGGCCGGCTGCGAGGCAGCGAGGTCGTCGAGCTCGGGGGCGAGGGGCTGCCGCACCTATCCGCCGCCTCCGAGCTCGCTCCTTTGCTGGCCGAGCTGCTCGAGGAGGGTGGCGACGCGGCGGGGCTCAGTGGATGAGCGCCGCTCGAGGCGGAGCCGAAGGACTCAGTTGCCGATCACGACCGTGGCGCGGAAATCCGTGGGCTTCGACTTCCCGGGGGCGGGCGTCTGGGCGATCACCTTGCCGCGGTTCTTCCGTCCGGCGCTGCGGTGCTCGATCTTCGCCTTCTCGTCGCATCCGTCTCGGCCGATTTTCAGCCGCCCGCCGCGCTCGGCGCCGGCGGCGAGGAGCTCGGCCAGCAAGGCGATCGGCAGGGCGAGCGGGGTCGCCAGCAGGCTGATCGCGAGGTCCAGCCGTCGCTGCCAGGGCTTTTCAGCCTTGGTCGCGGTCGCTCGGCCAAGGCGCCCCAAGGCGACGTTGTGCCCGAACGTGAAGCTGTTCAGGAGGGTCTGCCACATCGCGGCGATCGCCGGGCCCCGCCGAGCCCCGGAGCACCCCAGCAGGCGCAGCGACTCGACGGTGAAGAAGAATCGCCTGGCCGGCTCCAGCGCCGACCAGCCCGAGCCACCGATCCAGGCCTGGAGGCTGGCGCGGTTCGGTGCCTCGCCCTCAGCCGCAGCAGCCGAGGCCGCTGCGGCCGCCTCATCCCGCTCCGCCGCGCCGCCCTTGACCGCGAGGCCGCAGCGCTCGCAGCGCCGCACCGGGAGCCCGGCCGGGCGCACCATCGCCCAGCCGAACAGTGGCTCGCCGCAGGCCGGGCAGGGTGGGTTCTCGGGCCCGCTCCCGGCCTCGAGGGGGACCGACGGACGCTTCTCGCCGATCGCCATCAGCTCGCTGCGGGCGATCCCTCCGGCGCCGGCTCGACCTCCCGGCTCACCCCGAAGGGCTCCAGCGAGTCGAGGAAGGTGTCCGGGTCGAACGCTTCCGAGGGCGCCAGGGCGCCGCTGCGGTCGTAGCCCTCCGCCGCCAGGCGCAGGGCGCCCTCGGCGATCGTCACCGCGGTCAGCCCGTAGACGTCGGAGCCCGTGATCACCCCCCGCCGCACCGCCCCGCCGCCGGCCGGCCGCGCCTCGCAGACGATCATGAAGCTGGCGGCGCGGCGGGCCTCGGGGTCGGGTCCCTCGGGGAGGCGATCGACCAGGCGCTCGGCGATGCCCCGCAGCGGGGTGCGCATCGCCGCGCCGAAGGCCGGCACGAGGGCCGGCAGCAGCCGCGCGGCCCGCGGCGGCGCCATCGTCGCCGCGGTCAGCATCGTCCGCACCGTTCGCACCTCGACGTGGCGCGGCACCATGATCGGCTCGCCCGAGGGATAGCGGGCCATCGGCTGGACGCCGACCGGCGCAGGGAAGACGAAGCTGCCGCGGCTGAGCCTGCGATCGCCTGGCCGGCGCCGTCCGTCGACGAACTCGAACTCGGAGGCGGTGAGCATCCCGATGCCCGAGAGGGTGGTGCCGCGGGTCATGCGCAGCCCTCGCACCGAGTAGGCGAGGGTGATCTCCTCCAATGGCCCCATCCCCTCCGCGGTCAGCGCCGCGATCATGTCGCCGGGGGCGTAGTCGAAGCCCATCGCGGTGACCAGGGCGGCGCCGCTGCGCTCGGCGACGGGGCCGTAGCGATCGAAGACCAGCGCGATGAACGGTTGCTCGCCGGTGGTGTCGAGGTAATTGGTCCCGGTCTCGGCGGCCGCGGCGAGGACCGGCTCGCCGTGCTCGCAGAACGGGCCGGCGCAGGCGATCACCGCGGCGCAGGGCTCCAGCAGCGCCCGCATTCCGGGGGCGTCGCCGGTCTCCACGGCGCAGGTCGGCACCCCTTCGCCGCCCAAGTCTCGCGAGAGCGCCTCCAGCTTGTCGGGGTTGCGGCCGGCGGCGATGAACTCGGCGCCGCGGCGCTCCAGCTCCTCGCAGACCAGCCGTCCCGTGTATCCGGTCGCGCCGTAGACGGCGATCGGACCCGATTGCGTGGGAGTTGCCACGCTCGGATCCTACGCGAGCCCCGCCGCCGCCCCTTGCCGGGCGATACGGTAGGGGAGATGCAGTTGAGCGAGATCATGACCGCCGCCGTGGTCACTGCCGAGCCGGGCTCGAGCGCTCTCGAGGTGGCCCAGCTGATGCGCGAGCACTCGGTCGGCTCGGTCGTCATCGTCGATCCCGAGGGCGCCCCCATGGCGATGGTCACCGACCGCGACCTCGCGGTCCGGGTGCTGGCCGAGGAGGCCGGCGCCGACGAGGCGATCGACCGCAGCGCCTCGCGGCCGCTGATCACCGGGGAGCCCGACATGGAGCTCGACGAGGCGGCGGCGCTGATGGTCCAGCACCGGATCCGCAGGCTCCCGGTGGTGCTCGACGACCGGCTCGCCGGGATCGTCACCATCGACGACATCGCCGTTCGCACCGGCAACCTCGAGGTCGCGCAGCGGATGACCCAGGAGGTCATCGAGGGAGCGCTGCCGCAGTTCTACTTCCACGAACGGGGCTGAGGAGCTTGCCGCTCACACCGGGGCAGCAGCGGACCCGCCACCGGGTCGAGAGGGTGATCGGCCTGGCGGCGCCCCTCCTCGACATCGTCCTCGCCGTCGGCGATCGGATCTCCCGGATCGCCGAGCCCGAGGACTACGAGTACTACCCGGTGCGGGCCGGCGAGCTCAGCAAGCAGGAGCCGGATCGCCGCGACGCGATCCCGGGGCGGAACGGGTCGAGCGGCTGATGGGCCCCGAGCAGGTGGTCGAGCGCGAGCGCCGGCTCGCGACACCGGCGGCGATCGCGGCCTTCGCCGGCCTCGCCTGCTACGTCGTCTCGGTCCTGATCGAGCAGGGGACGGGGGTGAAGACGGACGGTCCCGAGAACCTCCAGCTCCTCTCCTTCGACCAGCACTCCGGCACTCTGCTGCTGGCCACAGTGGTCCGCTCCCTGGGCTTCCTGGCGATGGCCCTGCCGCTCTACTACATCTTCCGCGCCGCGCAGGCCCGCAGCGAGAGGGTGCGCTCGGAGATGGTCGCCTTCGCCGTCATCGGCCCGGCGATCCTGGCCGCTCAGGGGGTCGTCGCTTGGGCGGCTTCCCGCGGGATCTCCAGCGACTTCATCGACGCCGGCACGAACACGGCCAAGGCCGCCAAGGACCTGGTCGACGCCAGCGGCGCCCGCAAGGTGGCCTCGGCCTTGCTGATCCCCGCGGTCCTGGCGCTGATGGTCGGGATGATCTACATACCGCTCCAGGCCTACCGGGTCGGCCTCGTCACCCGCTTCGCCGGGACCCTGGCGATGGCGCTGGGAGCGTCGATGTTCCTGATCTTCCCCGTGGCGTTGCTGGCGATCATGTGCTGGCTCGTCTTCGTCGGCCTGATCTTCATCGACAAGATCCCCTTCGGCTCGCGACCGCCCGCCTGGGACGCGGGCAAGGCCGTCCCCTGGGAGTCCCCCCAGCGCGGTTCGGGAGGCGGACTGTTTGGCGGCCCCAGGTCTTCCGGGCCGCCGGGGGGCGACGATGCGGTTGAGACCAGCGCCGTGGAGACGACCGGGACGGGTGCCGCCGAGCCGGCGAACCCTCCGCGAAAGCCCGGCGAGCGGCGCAAGCGCAAGCGGCGTCAGTAGCGCGGCTCTGCGGCCCGTGAGAAGGAGGCGGGCGAAACCAGAAGCGGGCTGAAGCCTCCCCGCAGGGCGCGGACGCAGAGCTCCCGGCCCGGATCGGCTCCAGGGCGCCACCCGGCCCATCCCCCGAGCGCCTTCCAGGCCCGCCCACCGACCACCAGCAGCCCGCCCGGCAGGGCGTTGACGCGCCGGATCACCTCGGGGCGCGGTGATCGCTTGCTTCCGGGCGGCGGCGCTTCCCTTCCGCCGTAGATCCCGGCCCACGGAAAGCGCCTGGCCACGAGGAGGAGCAGCTCGATCGCTCCCGGGCCCGGGACGACGTCGGCTTCGATCAGCAGCACCAGCTCAGCCGGGTCCCCGGCCACCGACCCGCCGGCGATCGCAGGGTCGTCGACGACCACCACCTCGACATCCGCGGTGGCCCGGATCGGCTCAAGCGAGCGCAGGCATCGGTCTAGTCGGTTGGAGCTGGTGCCCGCGACGACGGTCGCCGCCAGCTTGGGTCGCAGCGAGAGGGGCTCGCTCGGCCCCTGGCGGGGCGCCCTGGCCCAGGGCCTCGTTCGAGCCTCCAGCCGAGCGGCCCCCGAGACCGCCGCGAAGGCCGGCAGGTGCGGCCAGGCCGACGGTTGGGCCGCGAGCGAGAGCAGCGCCGCCTGGCGCGAGGCGCGCGGATCGGCGGCGGCGCGGCGGCGCGCCAGTTCGCGGTTTCCGTCTCTCCAGCGCTTCAGCACCCCGAGAAGAGCGCGACCGGAGGGAAATGCGTTGACCATCTGCTCGCCGGCGATCAGCCTGCGCTCCCCCTCCGCGAAGCGGGACCGCACGAAAGCGTCGTCGGCGACGATCCGGGGCATCGCCGACCAGCGCTCCCGCCCGGCGCGGTTGACGGCGTAGCACCCCAGCCCCACGACCTGCCCTGCCACCGAGGGGAGCCGCATCCACACCTCGGCGTAGCCGCGCGCCAGCCGATCCGCGGGCAGGAGGGGGAGCGGGAGCGGAGAGGCCATCCTCGGCCCCGTGCCGGCCAGCTCCCGGTGGAGCGCCAGCAGGGCGCCGCCGCTGAGCGCGGTGTCGGCGTCCAGGTAGACACGGGTCTCGCCATCGACCAGGGGATCGGCGGCGTTCAGCGCGCCGGCCTTGCCCGGCTCGGGCAGCTCGAGGACCGCCAGTCGATGCCCGCCCGCCGCGGCCGCCTCCCGGTAGCCACGAGCTACGGCGGCGGTCCGGTCCGAGCAGCCGTTGGCGACGACGCAGACGTTGAGGGCCTCGACTCCCCGCTGCGTCAGGACCGAGGCGATGCAGGCGGGAAGCGCGGCCTCCTCGTCGTGCGCCGGAATGATCACGTCGACGGCTCCGGCGGGGGCCGTGGTCATCCCTTACCGGTCAGCTCCTCGGCGGCAGCCCACACGGCCTCGCGAAGGTCCCGGCGCGCCGCGAGGAAACTCCGCGAGCGGCCTCGCTCGGCCCTGCGGCGCACGTCGCCTGGTCCCTCCCGGGGCGCCCAGAGGACGACGCGGCCCATCGTGGCAAGCCGGCCCGGAAGCTGCAGCTGGTGGTCGTCGACGTGCTCGCGGTAGCGGGCGAGACGGGGGATGACCACCGGCCTCAGGCCGAGCATGAGCGCCTGGTAGATGGAGCCGGAGCCACCGTGGACGACGACCACGGAGGCGGAGAGCATCGCCTCGTCCAGCTCCTCCCGCTCGTACCACTGCTGCCAGCGGGCGTCGATGCCGGGGCAAGGGGGGGTGTGACCGTGCTGGACGTGGAGCTCCTCCCGCGGCGGGTCGCGCAGCGCATGGGCCATCCGGACGGCTCGGGGAAACGGCTGCTCGTGGGTGCCGAGCACAGCGAGGATCACCAGAGCCTCCCCGCGTACTCGGCGCGCCGGTGGCGGCTCGCGGCCTCTGGCCACTGGACGAAGAGACGGGTCGTCGCCGGAGCGGCCAGCCGGGCGGACAGCGAGAGGCCTTGGACCCGCTCGATCCCCTCCACCCAGATCACCGGTATCCCCAACAGACGGGCGGCATAGACGAGCGGCACGGCGACACCCGCCCCGGTGGTCAGCACGAGCCGCGGGCGCTCCCGCCTCAGCACTGCGAACGCAAGGATCGCGTTGCGGACGAGGTTGCGCAGGTTGCGATTCGTCGGGTGGTGCGCAAAGAGGACGCGCTCGCCGGATAGAAGCTGCCTTGCGTCCGGTGTCGGGAAGGTGATCCAGAGCCGGTCCTCGGCTGCCCACCCTTGCCCCAGCTCGAAGAGCTGATTGAGATGGCCGCCTGAGGAGGAAACCAGGAGACAGGGGCGATCGCCGCGCTGCGTCTAGGCCCCCTCCGCCACCTGCTCCTTGAGCTGGTCGACGACGCTGGGGTCGCGCAGGGTGCTGACGTCGCCCAGCTCGTTGCCCGCGGCGACATCGCGCAGCAGCCGCCGCATGATCTTCCCCGAGCGGGTCTTCGGCAGGTCGTCGGCGAAGAACATCTGCTTGGGGCGCGCCAGCTTGCCGATCTTGCCGGCGACGTGTTCGCGCAGCTCGGCCTCCAGCTCGGGCCCTCCCGTCTCGTCCCCCTGGGGGGTGACGAAGGCGACGATCGCCTGCCCGGTGAGCTCGTCGGGCTGGGCGATCACCGCCGCCTCGGCGACCTTCGGGTGGGAGACCAGCGCCGACTCGACTTCCATGGTCGAGAGCCTGTGCCCGGAGACGTTGATCACGTCGTCGATCCGGCCGACGATCCAGAAGTAGCCGTCCTCGTCGCGGCGCGCAGCGTCGCCGACCAGGTAGACGTCGCGGCCATAGCGGTCCCAGTAGGTTTCGACGAAGCGCTCGCGCTCGCCGTAGAGGGTGCGGGCCATCGACGGCCAGGGGTGGGTCAGCACCAGGGTGCCGCCGCCCTCGGTGATCTCGTTGCCGTCGGAGTCGTAGATCGCTGCCCGGATCCCGGGCAGCGGCACCGTCGCCGAGCCCGGCTTGGTCGTGGTCAGCCCCGGCAGCGGGGCGATCATGATCGCCCCGGTCTCCGTCTGCCACCAGGTGTCGACGATCGGGCAGCGTCCGCCGCCGATGTGCTCGTGGTACCAGAGCCAGGCGCGGGGATTGATCGGCTCGCCCACCGTCCCCAGCAGCCGCAGCGAGGAGAGGTCGTGGGCGGCGGGGTGCTCGTCTCCCCACTTCATGCAGGCGCGGATCGCGGTCGGCGCGGTGTAGAAGATCGTCGCCCGGTAGCGCTCGATGATCTCCCACCAGCGGTCCTCGGCAGGGTAGTTGGGCGCGCCCTCGTAAAGGATCGAGGTGGCGCCGTTGGCGAGCGGCCCGTAGACGATGTAGGAGTGGCCGGTCACCCAGCCGACGTCGGCCCCGCACCAGTAGACGTCGGAGTCCTCCTTGAGGTCGAAGACGAGCTTGTGGGTGGCGCTGACCTGGGTCAGGTAGCCACCGGTGGTGTGCACGATCCCCTTCGGCTTCGCGGTCGAGCCGGAGGTATAGAGGATGAACAGTGGGTCCTCGGCGTCCATCGGCTCCGGGGGGCACTCTGCCTCGGCCGCTGCACAGGCCTCGTGCCAGAAGAGGTCGCGGCCCTCCTGCATCGGCGGCTCGGTCCCGCAGCGATCGACGACGATCACGTGCTCCATCTTCGGCAGCGATCCGAGGATGCCGTCCACGGCCGGCTTCATCGGCACCGGCTCGCCCCGGCGCAGCGTCGCGTCGGCGGTGACCAGGGCCTTCGCGTCGGAGACCTCCATCCGCTCGCGCACCGACTCGGCCGAGAAGCCGCCGAAGACGACGTTGTGGATGGCGCCGATGCGGGCGCAGCCGAGCATCGCCATCACCGCCTCGGGGATCATCGGCATGAAGATGCCGACCACGTCGCCCTTGCCGACCCCGAGGCCCCGCAGCACGTTTGCGAAGCGCTGCGTCTCGGAGAGCATCTCCGCGTAGGTGAGCGCCCGCCTGCCTCGCTCGCCCAGCTCGGCGGCGTTCTCGGCCTCCCAGTGGAAGGCGACCCGCTCCCCGCGGCCGGCCTCGACGTGGCGGTCGAGGCAGTTGGAGCAGACGTTCAGCCGGCCGCCGGAGAACCACTTAGCGAAGGGTGGATCGGACCAGTCGAGCACCTCCTCCCAGGGCTCGATCCAGTCGAGCTTCTCGGCCCAGGACGCCCACCACGTCTCCGGATCGGCGTCGGCGCGCTCGTAGACGCCGGGATCGGAGGCGTTCGCCTGCGCCGCGAACTCGGGCGGCGGGGGGAAGGTCTGCTCGGTACCGAGCAGGACGTCGAGCTCCGGTGTCTCTGCCACGCGCTCTCCTCCTTACGGGTGGCGCAATCCTATTCGCAGGTGGAGCTCGGGGACCGCTCAGCGACCGGGCCTGCAGGGGATCCAGGGCCGCGCGAAGAGGTCATAGCTCTTGCGGATCGCGCTGAAGCGAAGCGCGGCTGCCCGGTCGCAGAACCTCGCCGGGCGGATCTCGTACTCGGCCTCGAACACGGCCTTGTGACGCTTGATGAAGGGCAAGAAGCGGCCGCACTCGTGGTACTGGAAGCACTGCTCGACCACGGCGAAGTCGAAGACGCGGGCCAGCTTCGCGGCCTGCTCGGGGTCGTTCTTGAGCGCCACCGACATGCCTCGCCGGTGCACCTGCCGTGCCACCCAGCGGTTGAAGCGGAGCTGGTCGGCCGCGGTCAGCGGGAAGCCGGTGGGATTGGTGAAGCCGTTGATGTTGTCGGGCTCGACCGCGTCGAAACCCTTGCGCGCGCAGAGCGCGAAGCGCGCCTTCAGCGGCTTCGCCAGGAGGTCGATGCGGCGGATGTCGAGCCAGCGCTCATCGGGGTAGCCCTGATAGCGCTTGCCGATCACCTGCTTCGGGAAGGCGGCACGGTCGGGTCGGTAGCGCTCCCAGGAGCCGACGTCGAGGTAGCAGATCGCCTTGCGGCCCTTCGATTGGAGCCTGCGCACTACCCCCTTGCCGGCGTCGAAGCCGTCGATCTCGTAGACCGACGCCGGCACCGAGGTGTCAATCCTGCCCTGAAGCTGCCACTGCCACGGCGCCGTCGTCGGCTTCGGCCTCCAGCGCGCCGCCTGTGAGCTGGAGGTGGAGCCGCAGGCGGCAATGGCGAGCGCGGCGAGCGCGGCGGCGAGGAGCGGCGGGCAGGTGCGGGCGGCGCGACGGATCAAGCCCCCATCGTAGAAGCCGCCGCCATCGGGCCGTGGGCTCGGGATCAGCCGGGGCCGGGGGAGCGCGAGCGCAGCAGCGCCAGCGTCCCGGCGAGGAGCAGGTCGACCCCGAGCAGCGCCAGCAGGCCCAGGTCGAGGCCGGTGCTGGGCAGCGAGCCTCCGCTGCTGCCGGATCCGCTCGAGTCCGGGAAGAAGCTGCTGCCCGAGCCGCCGCCGCTCGTCGTGCCACCGGAGCCTGCGCTGCTCGAGTTGGCGGAGCCGCCGCCGTGCTGTGAGCCGCCGCCGTTCTGTGAGCCGCCGCCGTCTCCCGAGCCTCCGCCGCCGGATCCGGCCCTGACCACGACCGTCCCCTTCATGTTGGAGTGCAGGGTGCAGATGTAGTCGAAGGTGCCGGCCTTCGAGAATTTGTGGATGTAGGTCTCTCCCTCCTTCAGCACCCCGGAGTCGAAGTTGTCCCCGGTCGCCGTATGCCCCTCCTCGGCCTTGCCCTTGTTGTCCCACTTGACCGACTCGCCGACGTTGATCGTCACCGTCTTCGGGCTGAAGAGGAAGTCCTTGATGACGACCGTGGCCGCCGGTCCCGCCGACGCCGCGGCGGTCTGGGGCGCGTGCTGGGCGAGGGAGGTGCGGAGAGTCGGGTGGGTGGACGGCTGCGCTTCGGAGCCGTCGGTCACGATCGGGCCGTCGCTGCCGAGGGGCGCCCCGTCGCCGTTCTCGCCCGCGGCTGGCGGGGGCGTCGCAGCGCTTCCGGGGGCGGCGGGCTGCGGCGGTGGCTGCTCGGCGAGGATCGCCTGGGGCGCGATCAGCGAGGCGGCGACTGCGGTGGCCACGGCGGCCACCGTAAATCTCCTCATTCGAGGCATCCTAGGCCCAAGGGCTATCCCCTGCCGGTTCCTCGCCGTCGCGGGAAGGGTCCATCAGGCCGGTATACGGAGGCCGCCCGCGCCTGGTTCGTTGCTCAGCCGAGCGGGCTGAGGCCGCTCGGCGCCCCCTCGGCGCTGCGCCTGGCGTCCTCGGTCCGCTTGCGCTGGGTGCGGATCTCGCTGAGGATGCGCTCCAGGCGGGGCTCGCGAGTGGTGTCCACGTGGCCCATCGCCTCGGCGATGGCCGGGTGGACCGCGGCGATCCGCTCGTGCATCGCCTGGGCCACCGCCCGGTAGGTGGGATGCCCCTCGCGCCCCGAGCGAAGCTCGATCAGGTGCATAGCCTCGCGGGCGTTGAGGTCGAGCACGTAGCGGATCCGGTAGCCGAGGCAGAGCGCGTAGGGCGCGGCCTCGAGCAGCCCGGCGTCGGCGAGGCGCTCGTACTCCTCGCGCGAGGTCTCCAGCGCCCGCCGGTAGTCCTCGCCGACCCCGGCAGCCTCCAACTCCTCCGGCACCCCGGCGCCGAGGTCCGGGCTGAGCCGCTGCCACTGGCAGGTCAGCATCCGGTGGCGCTGGAGGTCGCGGAAGCCGCCGTAGTCGGAGACGATCTCGAAGCGGTAGCGGAGTGCCTCGAACCCGCGCCCGGGTCGGTGGCGGCGGTTGGCCCGCTCGCCGACCATCGCCGCCAGCAGCTGCGCCCGCTCGTCACGGTCGAGGACGTCGATCCGCGCCGTGATCTCGCTCTCCGGCGCCGCGCTCGCCTCGAACAGGCAGGAGGCGAGCAGGTCCTCCTCGGTGCCGTCGACGTGGATCAGCTCCACCGTGGGTGAGGTCTCCGAGGAGGCCCGGCGATCGAGGCCGAGGCGGGAGACCCACTCCTCGGTCGCCTCGCGGCGGGCCCGCAGGTAGGAGACCCACTCGCCGCCGCGATCGGGCCGCTCGACCCGGGAGACGAAGCTCGGCATCACCTTCTGGAGTTCGGTGAGGATCATCGCGCCGACCTCGCGCGCCTCGGGCAGCGGCGATGCCATCAGCCGCAGCAGCATCTGCTCGTAGGCCTGCCCGGAGGCGTAGATGCCGACGTGGCTGAGCGTCGCCGCGGGCAGCAGGCCACGCAGCAGGTCGAGCGCCTTGGCGCGGATCGAGCTCCGCCAGGGCCCCTCAGGATCGGAGTCGCCGCGCGGCCATTGCTCCGCCGCCCAGGCCTCGACCCGGGGCAGCGATTCCGAGTAGGCGGCGAAGAGCTCGTCCATGGCGGCGGCGAACCGGGGCCCGAGCTCCTCGTTGCGGTAGTAGCGGTAGCCACCGTCCGGCAGCGGCCGGTCATAGGGGATGTAGCGGGTGGACTGCTCGAGGTAGGCGGCCAGGCGCCCCCGCTGCAGCACCTTGGTGAGCACGTTGGAGACCCACTCGCAGGCGATGTGGGCGCCGCCGACCTGAGCGATCGAGTCGTCCCCGTAGCCGAGGAAGACCCGCTCGTACAGCTTCGCCGCGCGCTCGCCCTCGGCCCCGTCGAAGGGGCGGCCGCCGTCCGCGACGTCGGCGGCGAACTCCTCGAGGAAGAGACGCCGGACCCCGCCCGAGTAGCGCGAGTAGCGGGCGAAGAGCGCGCCCTTGACCGTCTCCGGCAGGTTGACCAGCGCGAACACGGGCCGGTCGAGGTTGGTGAAGTGGGGGGCGAGGATCGCCCGCTCGTCGGCTGTGAAGGCCTCTACCGGGTAGCGCACGGGCCGATCGTAGCCAGCGCCGCCGACGGGCAGCGCCAGGGCTTTCGGGCCTCAGCGAGCTCCGACCCGCCTCCGAGCTCGGCTGCGGAGGGCAGCGGCGATCAACCGCATCCGGTCCTTCGCTCGGCGAAGCGCAGGGGGAACCGCCACTTGCCGGTGCGATGCGCGCTCGAACGCGGCGACCTGGGCGACATTGTGGCGCAGGGCGCGCAGCTCGCGCGGGTCATCGGCGGGCTTCTCCAGCTCCCATGGGCTCAGGGTGACCTCTCGCTTGCGCAGCAGCTCCCAGCTCTGCCCGTGCATGAACGGGTTGGTGGCCTCGAACTCGAAGGCGCGCCCCCAGTGCTCGCGCACCCACCAGTCGGACATCAGGACCATCGGACCGCCGAACTCCCAGCCCTGATCGGCGCGCAGCACGTTCATCCCGATCCGATCCTCCTCCCACGGCTCGTCGACGTGGTCCCGCGAGGTCCACTTCCCCATGTAGGTGGCGAGCAGAAGGCCTCCGGGCTTCAGCAGGCGATGCAGCTCCAGCATCCAGGCTGCCGAGTGCTCGGTCAGGTGGGTGAAGACCGAGAGCGCCCAGATCAGGTCGAACGAGCCCGAGTCGAATCGCAGCGGCGGCGCCTCGGGCGAGAGCTCGGCGTGGAGCGGGGGGCAGAGCGAGCGCTGGAGCCACTGCACGCTCTCGGCGTCGATGTCGACCCCCCAGAGCTCGGCGCAGCTCGCCTCATCGAGGAAATGGCGCAGCGTGCGGCCGGCCCCGCAGCCGAAGTCCAAGACCCGGCGGCCCTCGAAGGACCACTCGTCGGGGAGCAGCTCGAGGATCGCCTCCTTTGCCTCGGCGCCGAGTTGCTGGTAGGCAACGTAGGGGTCGCCCCGGCCTTTCAGCGAGCAGACTCTCTCCGCCAGGTGCAGCGGTGGGAGGGGAGCGGGTCGGTCCATTCAGCCCCCAGAGCTCGGCGGCGGGGCCTCCATCAGCTCCACCCGGTGCCCGGCGGGGGCGACCGCGAAGGCCCGCCGCGCTCCCCAGAGCCGGCGCGACTCCTCCACCTC
The DNA here is from genome assembly GCA_963725315.1 of uncultured Actinomycetes bacterium. Classification (GTDB taxonomy): domain Bacteria; phylum Actinomycetota; class Thermoleophilia; order Solirubrobacterales; family 70-9; genus JBBRHQ01. The sequence goes on from CAVRYA010000004.1 coordinate 235,868, forward strand.
GAAACCGGCCTCGGCGATCTGGTCGAACGCCGCCTGGAAGTCGGGGGCGACCACGGCGACGTGCCCGAGGACGGGCACGGTGGCGGCGTCGGTGTGGATCAGGTGGATCTGGGTGCCCTCGCGCTCCAGCCAGGTGACGTGGCCGGCGAGCGGGTCCGGCGGCTCGACCCGCTCGAAGCCGAGCAGCGCCCAGAAGGCGACCGTGCGCTCGACCTCGGCGCCGGGTAGCTCGATCGAGACGTGCTGTAGCACCGCCGCAGCATCGCAATGTGGGAGGCTTGATGCCAGCCCGATGGACACGATGAGTCTCGCCGACCGCCTCTGGCCCGTGACCCGCCACGTGATGGGGCTGCACACGACCGTCTACAGGATCACCGGCGGACGGATCGGGCATAGCTTCCCGGGCGCTCCCTCGACGCTCCTGCTCGAACACGTCGGGGCGCGCAGCGGTAAGGAGCGGACGACCCCCCTGACATATTTCCGCGACGGCGATGACCTGGTGATCGTCGCCTCCAAGGGCGGCTACCCGAAGAATCCCGCCTGGTACCACAACCTTCGCGCCAACCCTGACACCACGGTGCAGGTCGGCACCGAGCATCGCCCGGTCCACGCCCGCGTCGCAGATCCGCAGGAGCGCGAGCGGCTGTGGCCGAAGGCGATCGAGACCTACGGCGGCTATCGCGACTACCAGGAGCGCACTGAGCGCGAGATCCCGCTGGTCATCCTCGAACGGCGCTGATCCTGCCCCCGGCGCCGCCTCCTCGACGTCACACGTCGGCTAGAGGAAGGGCGCCAGCGAGCTGCCGGCGTGCTCGGCGAAGCGGACCAGCGGCTCCGGGACGATCCCGAAGACGACAGTCCCGGCCGCCGCCAGCAGCGCCGGGCCGACCAGGTAGGCGCGCCTGCCCGCGTCGGGGTCGATCGCGTCGGCCTCCGGCGATGCTCCTGCGATCGCCGGCATCGCCTCGCCCGGGGCCTCGCGCTCCGAGGGGCGCGCCCAGACGGCGGCCACCACGCGCAGGTAGTAGACGAGCGAGATCATCGTGCCGACGGCGATGAACACCGCCAGCCAGGTGAAGTCGCCGGAGACCAGGGCCTCGATCAGGTAGAGCTTGCCGATGAAGCCCGCGGTCGCCGGCAGGCCGGCGAGGCCGAGCATCGAGATCGTCAGCGGCCAGGCGAGGAGCGGCCGCTCGCGCGCGAGACCTTCGACTGAGCCGATCTCATCGCCGTGGCTGCTCTCGCGCTCGCGGGCGACGATCACGGCGAAGGCGGCGAGGTTCATCAAGGTGTAGGCCGCCAGGTAGAAGACCAGCGCGTTGACCCCCGCCTCGGAGGCGACGAGGAGCCCGCCGAGCATGTAGCCGGCCTGCGCCACCCCGGAATAGCCGAGCATCCTCTTCAGCGAGGTCTGGGCGATCGCGCCCACGTTGCCGACCACGATCGTGATCGCCGCCAGCACCGCCAGGGCGGTGTCCCAGTCGTCAACCGAGGGTGCGAGGGCGACGTCGAAGAAGCGAATGAAGACGGCGAACGCGGCCGCCTTGGTCGCCACCGCCATGAATGCCGTGACCGGGGTGGGCGCGCCCTGATAGACGTCCGGAGTCCACTGGTGGAAGGGGGCGATCGAGGTCTTGAAGGCGAGCCCGACGGCGGCCAGGGCGATCCCCACCAAGATCAGCGGGTCGTCGAGGATTCCCTGCTTCGCCGATCCCCGCGGCGATTCCCGTGAAGTCGACCGCGCCGGAGCCGCCGTAGATGAAGGCCATCCCGTAGAGCAAGGTGGCCGAGCCGAGCGAGCCGATGATCAGGTACTTGAGCCCGGACTCCAGCGATCCCTCGCGGCGCAGGTTGGTCGCGCAGAGGACGTATAGGGGGATCGAGAGGGTCTCCAGGGCGACGAAGAAGGTGATCAGGTTCTGGGCCTGGGAAAGCAGCACCATCCCCAGCACCGAGCCGAGCAGCAGCGCGTGGTACTCACCCGATCCCGCATCGTCGACAGCCGGCTCGTCGATCGAGAGCAGCAGGGCGGTCGCCGCGGCGGCGATGCAGAGCAGCGAGATCGAGATCGCCAGGTCGTCGAGCCGCAGCGCTCCGGCGACCAGGTCCTGGGGGTCGTTCCACTCCAGGATCAGCCGGAGCGCCGTAACCGCCAAGACGATCATCGTCAGCACCGGCGGGATCCGCCGTGGGACGTCGAAGACGGCGGTCCCGAGGACGACGCAGATGCCCGCGGTGAGGGCGATCACCGGCGCGAGCCCGGAGTAATCGATGTGGGGGGCGTCGAAGGCGGCGATCATTGCCGGCTCGTTTCGCTCAGCGGCGCGTAGCCGGTCCAGCCGTTGTCGGCGTCTGTGCTGGCCGATTTGCTCGTGCCGGCGTTGACGCCCTCGGGGACCGTGGCCGCGGCAACCGTCGCGGCGGTCGCGTTCTCGCTGCGGCTGAGGATCAGGTTCGGGTAGAGCGCAAGGCCGAGGATGCAGAGGACCAGCGGTGCCAGGATGAGCCCGTCGCGCAGCGAGATCTCGCGCGAGGCGACGCCGTCGGGGAGGCGGTTGTGCATGGTCCGCTGGTAGAGGCGCAGGGCGTAGAAGGCGGCCATCGCGACGCCGCTGATCGCGACGAAGGCGTAGACGATCTTCGCCTGGAAGAGGCCGTTGAGGATGTAGAACTCGCCGATGAAGTTGGAGGATCCGGGCATCGCCAGGGTCGCCAGGGTGACGATCAGGAACAGCGCCGCGAGCACCGGAGCACGGCGCGCCATACCGCCCATCCCGCCGCAGGTCCTCGCTGCCGCTGCGCTCGGCGAGCAGGGCGATGATCAGGATCAGCGGCGCGACGACGATCGCGTGGTTGACCATCTGCAGGATCGAGCCGTCGGCGCCGTCGGGGCGCAGGGCGAAGATGCCGACGGTGATGAACCCGAGCTGGGCGACCGAGGAGAAGCCGGCGATCAGGCGGACGTCGTCCTGGGTGAAGGCCATCACCGAGCCGTAGAGGATCGAGGCGACCGCGATCACCAGCACCACCTCCTGGAACTGGATCGTCGCCGCGGGGAAAAGCGGGAGAACGATCTTCAGGAAGCCGTAGGCGGCGACCTTGGAGAGGACCGCGGCGAAGACGATCAAGACCGGCAGCGGCGCCGCCCGGTAGGCGTCGGGCATCCAGCCGTGGACGAGGAAGGCCGGCATCTTGATCAGGAAGGCGGCGGCGAAGAACCAGAAGATCCAGCGCTGGCTGCCGTCGGCGAGCGGGTGCTGCTGGAGGGCTGCGATCGAGAAGGTGATGTGGCCGCCGTCGGCGGAGATGATCGCGGTGGCGATCGCTGCGACCAGCATCAGCAGCGAGCCGACCAGGGTGTAGACGATCATCTTCAGGGTCGCCGACCAGGCGCTCGGCCCGCCCTCGCGATCGGTCCCCCAGGCCCCGAAGAGGAAGTAGAAGGGGACCAGCATCAGATCGAAGAAGAGGACGAAGAGGAGCAGGTCCTGGGAGAGGAAGGCACCGAGGATCGCGGTCTCCGCCAGCGCCAGCAGGAAGAAGAAGAGCCCCGGGCGCTCCTGCTCGCGCAGCGCGGCGAAGGCGATCCCGCCGGCGAAGACGATCGTGGTCATCAGCACCAGGAAGAGGTTGAGGCCGTCGATGCCGAGGCTGTAGTCGACCCCGAGGCCGGAGATCCAGGCGACGTCCACGGAGTGCTGCAGCCCGGCGCCGGAGTCGAAGTCGGCGACCAGGGCGATCGAGATCCCGATCGCCACCAGGCTCCCGAGCAGCGCCCACCAGCCGACCACCCGCTTCGGCAGGAAGAGGCCGACCGCCCCGAAGGCCACCGGCGCCCAGAGGAGGAAGCTCAGCATCAGCTGCTCACGATCAGGAAGTAGAGGCCGAGGCCGGCGAAGCCGCCGACCAGCAGCAGCGCGTAGCTGCGGACGAAGCCCGACTGGGCGCCGCGGACGATCCCCCCGGCCCCTCGGACCACGTCGATCGCGCCGTTGACCAGCCCATCGACGACGAGGCGCTCGAATGTCCGGCTGGCGAAGCGCCCCACGGCCAGCGCCGGGCGGACGATGAGGATGTCGATCGCCTCGTCGAAGTACCACTTGTTGACGAACAGCTGATAGAGCGGCGCAAGGCGCTGCTGCAGGATCGCCGGGGTCTCCGGATGGGCGACGTAGAACCAATGGGCGATGTAGATGCCGAGGATCGAGATCATCCCTCCCACCCCCAGGCCCTCCCAGTCGGCGAGCACCGTCGGGTGGATCGCCGCCAGCGGCGAGTCGGCGAACACCGGGTCGAGGAACCTGGTGATCACGTCGTCGATCCCGGGGATCTGGACCAGGCCGCCGACCAGGGCGAGGAAGCCGAGCGCCGCCATCGCCCAGCGCATCGAGGCCGACTGCTCGGCGATGTGATGGGTCTCCCCGGGGAAGCCGACCTCGGTGTCCTCGACTTCGCCGGTCGCCGGGTTGGCCGGCTCGGCGTGGTAGACGTGGCCGGTGTCGATCAACTCCTGGGCCTCCTTGCAGGGCTGCCCCGGCAGCACCCGGAAGACGAGCCGGAAGCTATAGACCGCGGTCAGCAGCGCCCCTGCGTAGCCGCCGATCGTGAAGATCCAGTAGAAGCCGCCGCGGGCGGCGGCATAGCCGAGGATCTCGTCCTTGGAAAAGAAGCCCGAGGTGAGCGGGAACGCCGCCAGCGCGAGGCTGCCGATCACGAAGAGGATCGAGGTCGAAACGCATCGCCTTGCCGAAGCCGCTCATCTCGTCGATGTTCTGGCGGTTCGCCATCCCGGCAATGATCGAGCCGGCGGCCATGAACAGAAGCGCCTTGAAGAAGGCGTGGGTCATCAGGTGGAACATCCCGGCGCTGAAGGCGCCGATCGAGACGCCGACCACCATGTAGCCGATCTGGCTCATCGTCGAGTAGGCGATCGCCCTCTTCAAGTCGGTCATCACCAGGGCGATCGTGCCGGCGATCAGGAGCGTCGCCAGGCCGATGAAGGCGGCGACGTCGGCCGCCGTCGGGGCGAGGCCGAAGAGGACGTGGGTGCGGGCGATCAGGTAGACGCCGGCGGTCACCATGGTCGCCGCGTGAATCAGCGAGGAGACCGGGGTGGGGCCCTCCATCGCATCCGGGAGCCAGGTGTGGAGCGGCAGCTGCGCCGACTTGGCGAAGGCGCCGAGCAGCAGCAGCAGGCAGATCGCGACCACCGTCCACTCGTTGGTCGTGAACACCTGAGGCGCCCTGGCGAAGACCGTGCCGTAGTCGAAGGAGCCGAACTCACGGAAGATCAGGAAGGCCGCCAGGGTGAGGCCGATGTCGCCGACCACGTTTATCACGAAGGCCTTCATCCCGGCCTTGGTCGCGGTTGTGCGCCGGTACCAGAAGCTGATCAGCGCGTAGGAGGCGAATCCGACGAAGGCCCAGCCGACGATCAGCAGGACGAAGTTGCCGGCGAGTACCAGCAGCAGCATCGAGAAGACAAAGAAGTTGAGGTAGCTGAAGAAGCGGTGATAGCCGCGGTCGGACTGCATGTAGCCGAACGAGTAGAGGTGGATCAGGCTCGAGACCCCGGTGACCACCAGGACCATGAACATCGACAGCGGGTCGACGAGGATCCCGAGCTTGATGTCGAGCCCGGCCGCGTTGGCGTAGTCCCAGGCGGTCGAGGTGTAGGTCCGCGACTCGGCAGGGTCGCCGAGCATGGTCAGCAGTGCCCCGACGGCGCAGGCGAAGGCGAGCGCGATCGAGGCGGTGCCGATGACCCCGGCGACCCGCGCCGGGAAGAACCGGAACCCGAGCCCGGTGACGATCGAGCCGGCCAGCGGGAAGGCGAGCACCAGCCAGGCCCAGGCGGTGACGCTCATCCCTTCAGCTCCCTCAGCTCATCGACGTTGAGCGGCAGGCGGCGACGGAAGATCGCGACGATCAGGCCCAGGCCGACCACGACCTCGCAGGCCGCGACCACCATCACGATCAGCGCGAAGATCTGCCCCGACTCGTTGCCGGTCATGCGGCTGAACGCCACCAGGGCCAGGTTGCCGGCGTTCAGCATCAGCTCGAGACAGAGGAGGATGACCACGGGGCTGCGGCGGATCAGCACTCCCCCTGCGCCGATCGCGAACAGCAGCGCCGAGAGGACTACGTACCACTCGACGCTCACGCGGGCGCTCCTGGGGGGGCGCCGGGGCCTTCCCCGGCGGACGCAGCGCCGCGAGGATCGGCGCCGGTGGTCCCTGAGCCGCCTGGCGCGGCGTGCTGAGTGTCCGGCGGGGGAACCCCGGCGCCCCCGACAGCAGCCCCACCGGGCACGGCGCTGGGACCAGCTGAGGCGAGCGAAGCATCGCCCCCTACCCCGCTATCGTCTCGGCCGGTCCCGGAGCGGCGCCTCGCGGCAAGCACCACAGCCCCTACAGCCGCGATCAGCAGGAGCATCGATGCTGCCTCGAAGGGGATTAGGTACTTCTCCAGCATCAGGGTGCCTATTCGGGAGGGAGCGCCGAAGCCGTCGGCGACCTGGGGGCCGTCGGTGCCGAGGGCCTTCAAGGAGGAGCCGAGGACGGCGATCGAGAGCTCGACGAAGAGCGCTGCGCCGAGCAGGGGGGCGAGAAGGCGCTGGCCGGGGATCGGCTCCCAAACCGGCTCCTCGATGCCGCCGACGTAGGCGGCGACGAAGACGTAGAGGACCATCACCGCGCCGGCGTAGACGACCACCTGCGCCGCGGCGACGAACTCCGAGTGCAGGAGCAGGAAGAGCACGGCGAGCGAGATCAGGTGGACGACGAGGGCGAGGACGCTGTAGAAGGGGTTGCGCAGCCCGACCACGGCGATCGCGCCTCCGAGCGCTCCGATCGCCGCCCCGAAGAAGACAACCTCCTCCATCAGCACCCCGCCCCCCGGCGAGGTTCAGCCCCTTGCTGCGGCCAGAGCCTCCTCCCGGGAGAAGAATTGGCGAACCCGAACGGGCCGCAGGTCTTCGAGCTCCCAGAGCTCCCAGGTCTCGACTTCGACGGGCACCCCGGCCCCTCGGCTGGTCCCGCGGATGACGTGGTGGACGAGGATCGCCGCCTCGGCGGGCTGCTCGAAGGCGATCGGCTCGATCCGCCAGCGGTCGAAGACGTTGCGGAAGCCCTGAAAGAAACCCCTGATCTCTGCTGGGCCCCGCAGCACCGATTGCTCGGGGTCCTCGCCGACGGCGTGCCACTCGAGGTCTTCCGGCAGGCCGGCGAGGGCTCGGTCGAGGTCTCCCTCGTTGAAGGCGGCCGCCGAGTGCTCGTAGCCGGCACGGAAGTTGCTGAGGAGGTCATCCGCCACGCGCCCAAGCTACTCGCCCTCCTTGCGCAGCGGGGTGCGCTCGATCGGCTCGGCCAGCAGCATCTCCTTGGTGAAGATCAGGTCGTTGCGGTCGTAATCGGACATCTCGTAGTCGTGGCCCATGGTGATCGCATCGAACGGGCAGGCGATCTCGCAGTAGCCGCAGAAGATGCAGCGCGAGAGGTTGATCTCGTAGACCGATGCGTAGCGCTCGCCCGCGGAGACCCGGTCGGCGGGGTCGTTCTCGGCGGCGACGACGCGAATGCAGTCGGCCGGGCAGGCGGCGGCGCAGAGCGAGCAGCCGACGCACTTCTCCAGCCCGGTGTCCTCGAAGCGGTGCAGCTTGTGGCGGCCGCGGAAGCGCGGATAGACGGGCGTCTTCTCCTCCGGGTACTGGATCGTCAGCGGGCCCTCGATCAGCCGCGCCATCGTCGTCTTCAGCCCCCGCAGCGTCTCGCCGAAGGCCCTGAAGGCGCCGCCTGGGCCGCCCGGCTCAGGGCCTCGCTGGACCTCGATCACGCTCTCGTCGCGAAGGTAGGGGAACTCGCTCACGTGACCACCACCAGGACTGCGGTGACCAGGACGTTGAGGGTGGCCAGCGGCAGCAGCACCTTCCAGCCCAGCCGCATCAGCTGGTCGTAGCGGAGGCGCGGCAGGGTCGCCCTGATCCAGATGAAGAAGAAGACCAGGACCATCATCTTCGCCAGCATCCAGATCGGGTCCAGCCAGGACGGGCCAGGGCCCATCCAGCCGCCGAGGAACATCGCCGCGGCGATCCCGGAGACGACCATGATCTCCAGGTACTCGACCAACAGGAAGGAGCCGAAGCGCATCCCGCCGTACTCGGTCATGAACCCCTGGACCAGCTCGGCGTCGGCCTCGGGGAGGTCGAACGGGGCGCGGTTGGTCTCGGCGAAGCCGGCGACCATGAAGATCAGGAAGCCGAGGAGCTGAGGCGCGATGAACCAGATCTGGTCCTGCGACTTGACGATGTCGACCAGCGAGAGCGAGCCGGCCATCATGATCACCCCGAGGAGCGAGAGGCCCATCGCCACCTCGTAGGAGATCAGCTGCGCCGCCGAGCGCATCGCCCCGAGGAAGCTGTACTTCGAGCCCGAGGCCCAGCCCCCCAGCAGGAGGCCGTAGAAGGCGATCGAGCCGACCGCGAAGAAGTAGAGGATCCCGATCGAGACGTCGATCCCGTAGAAGCCGACGTCCCCCTGGACGTCACCGAAGGGCAGGATCGCCAGCGCCAGGATGCCGGAGAGGATCGGCAGCAACGGCCCGAGCACGAACAGCGCCGGGATTGCGTTGTCGGGGCGGAAGGCCTGCTTGGAGAGCAGCTTGCCGACGTCGGCGAGAGGCTGGAAGAGCCCGTAGGGGCCGACCCGGTTGGGGCCGTAGCGGTGCTGGAAGCGCCCGATCAGCTTCCGCTCGACCACCGTCAGCACCGGCAGGATCGCGAAGATCACCGCGAAGATCACGATCGACTTGACGATCAGGATCCAGGTCGCCTCGGCCACCCCGGTGTCGGCCAACGGCAGGCTCACCCGCCCACCTTCTCGATCGATACCGCCTCGCCCCCGCCGTTCAGCAGCGAGTTCGCATTCCCCTCCTCAGTCCCCTCGATCAAGAAGCAGGCCCCATCCCGCATCCGCTCCCGAATCGCGACCCGCGCCTCCACCCGACGCCCGTTCGACCCGACGAGCACCCGCTCGCCATGCTGCAACCCGAGCCGCTCCGCATCTTCAGGAGAGACCTCGACCGTCTGACCCGGCTTCAGGAACCGCAGAGCGGAATTCAGCTCACTAACGGGCCCGGCCCAGAGATCGCGGTAGGTGCCGAGCAACAGTTGGCCGTCGGGGGACTCCACCGGGGAACTCAGCACGGAGCGCGCCGATCCCATTGAGTCAAGATCCGGTGCCTCGCGCGGAGCTGCTCCCCGGGGGAGGGCCGCCGGCGGCCGGCCGATCCTGCCAGCGAATACCGCGCCCTCCGATCTCAGCATCGGTCAGACCTGCATAGAAGGGAACCGCCTCAGCGACGGCGGCAAGCGCGTCGGGAGCCGACTCGATACCGGTCTCGTGGCCCAGCGCGGCGGACATTTCGGCCAGCACCTGCCACCCGGGCCGCACGTCGCCAGGCCGGGCGGCGCTCGGCCGCACCCGCTGCAGGCGCCCGTCGGGATGCGTGACGGTCCCGTCCTTCTCGGCGTGGCTCTCGAGCGGGAAGACGACGTCGGCGAGAGCGGTCGTCTCGTTCTCGAGCATCGAGAAGGCGATCACGTGATCGGCGGCGGACAGCGCTCGCTTCCAGGCGGCGCCGTCGGGCAGGTCGCGCACCGGGTCGATGCCGAAGAGGACCACCGCGGAGAGGTATCCCGACTCCAGGGCGGCGCGGATCTCCGCCGTCCCCATCCCGGCCTCGGCTTCGGTCAAACCCGGACCGGCGTCGGGCAGGCAGCCGACCTCGCGCAGGCCGCGGGCGTTGGTCAGGTCGGGAACCTCGAGCAGGCCGGATCCCTCCTTGCCGCTCATCCCCAGCCCCTCGGCCAGCCCGAGCAGTCCCTCGATTGCGGCCGGGCCGGACTCCCCCCGCCCGATCCGCTCGCCCCAGACGACGACCACCTCCTCGGCACCCGAGAGCGCCCCGGCGAGCTCCGCGGCGGGGCCCGACGCCTCGCCGCTCCCCGCCAGAGCGGCGCAGAGCTCGGCGAGGAAGCCGGCCGCGGCGCCGGGTGCGTAGCGGGCGACCGCGGCCGCGCCTCCGTCGAGGGCGGTCGGGCGCTCGGTGGCGACCGCCAGCCGCGCGCCATTTCGCCGCACCGCCTTGCGGATCCGCAGGTCGAGGATCGGGGAGGAGTGAAGCGGGTCGGTGCCGATGACCAGGATCGCGCCGGCTGCGTCGATGTCGGGGACCCGGGCCGAGATCGCCGGGTCGGCGAGCTTGACCAGCTCCTCGCGCTCCGGCCCGCCCGCCGGCCGGGAGTCGACGTGGGCCGAGTCGAGCGCACCGCGCAGGATCCGCTGCACCAGGTGGCCCTCCTCGTTGGAGGCGTCGCCGACGATCGCCGCGGTCTGGGCGCCGCCGGCGCGCAGGCCGGCCGCGGCGCGCTCGATCGCCTCGGGCCAGCTCGCCCCGGCCGGGTTGCCGCCGGAGCGCAGGGCCGGTCCCCGTACCCGCGCCTCACCGGCCAGCATCTCGAAGCCGTAGCGGCCCTTGTCGCAGAGCCAGCCGTCATCGACGTCGGCGTTGTCGCGCGCGAGAACCCGCTTCACCGCCTCGTCGCGGACGGTGAAGCTGACGTTGCACTGGCTCGGGCACAGGGTGCAGACCGAGCCGGCCTGCTCGATGTCCCAGGGCCGCGCCCGGAAACGGTAGGTGTAGGAGGTGAGCGCGCCGACCGGGCAGAGCTCGGTGATGTTGCCGTGGAAGGGAGCGATGTAGGGGCGCTCGTCGAAGGTGCCGACGTACGATTTGTCGCCGCGCTCGAGGAGCTGAAGCTGCGAGTCCTCGGCGACCTCCTGGCTGAAGCGCACGCAGCGGTAGCAGAGGATGCAGCGCTCGCGGTCGATCGCGATCAGCGGCGAGAGCGGGATCGGCTTCTCGAAGTGGCGCTTGGCCTCGGTGAAGCGGCTGCGGCCGTGGCCCCATCCCATCGAGATGTCCTGGAGCGGGCACTCGCCGCCCTTGTCGCAGACCGGGCAGTCGAGCGGGTGGTTGACGAGGAGGAACTCGACCACCGCGTTCTGGGCACCCTTCACCTGCTCGTTGCGGGTGTAGACGACCATCCCGTCGCGGACCGGGGTCGAGCAGGCCGTCTGCAGCTTCGGCATGCCCTCGATCTCGACCATGCACATCCTGCAGGCGCCGACCGGCTCGCCCAGCTTCGGCTCGTAGCAGAAGACCGGGATCTCGACGTCACCGTGCTTGGCGGCGTCGACCAGCATCTCGCCCTCGGTCGCCTCGATCTCGCGCCCGTCGATGACCAGCGTCACTTTGCGCTCGGGGGTCAATCGGCGCCTCCCGTGGCGCTTGCGACCAGTCCCTCCTCGGACCCCGGCATCCCCGGACGCGAAGCGGAGGAGATGCTGGGCATTGAGTTCCTCGAACTCCTCGCGGAACTTGCGGACCATGGCTCCGACCGGCATCGCCATCGAGTCGCCGAGCACGCAGAGGCAGTGGCCGATGATGTTCTCCTGCACCGAGGCGACGATGTCGAGGTCCATCGGGGTCGCCTCGCCGCCGGCGACCCGCTCGAGCATCTTCACCGTCCAGTTCGTCCCCTCGCGGCAGGGAGTGCACTTCCCGCAGGACTCGTGGTGGTAGAAGCGCGCCGTGCGCAGCGCCATGTGGGGGATCGAGACGCGGTCATCGGCGACGATGATCGAGCCCGAGCCGAGCATCGAGCCGGCCTCCGCCATCGCCTCGAAGCTGTAGGGGAGGTCGAGGTCGCCGCCGGTAAGGACCGGGGAGGAGGACCCTCCCGGGTAGAAGGCCTTCACCTCGCGCCCCTCCTCGGGGCCGCCCGCGAGGCCGTAGACGATCTCGCGGGTCGGGATCCCCAGCTCGACCTCGTAGTTCCCGGGCCGTTGCACGCAGCCCGAGACCGAGACCACCTTGGTCCCGGGGGACTGCTCGGTGCCGAAGCCCTTGAACCACTCGGCGCCGTTGGCGACGATGTGGGGGACGTTCGAGAGAGTCTCCACGTTGTTGATCAGGGTCGGGCCCCCGTAGAGGCCCTCGACCGCGGGGAAGGGGGGCTTCAGCCGCGGGTTGCCCCGCTTGCCCTCGAGCGCGTCGAGCAGCGCCGTCTCCTCGCCGCAGATGTAGGCGCCGGCGCCGCGGTGGACGACCAGCTCGAGGTCGTGGCGGGAGCCGAGCACGTTGGTGCCGAGGTAGCCGGCCCCATACGCCTCGGCGACGGCCGCGTCGAGGATGTCCCCCTGGCGGTCGTACTCGCCGCGGATGAAGATGAAGGCGTGCCCGACGTCGGCGGCGAGCGCGGCGATCGCGATCCCCTCGATCAGCTGGTGGGGATTGCGCTGCATCAGCTCGCGGTCCTTGAAGGCGCCCGGCTCAGACTCGTCGGCGTTGCAGCAGAGGTACTTCTGCGTCTTCCCGCGCGGCAGGAAGGAGGCCTTCTTGCCCATCGAGAATCCGGCGCCGCCGCGTCCTCGCAGCCCCGACTGCTCGAGCTCGTTGACGATCTCGTCCGGCTCCAGCTCGCGGTAGGCCATCTCCATCGCGCTGTAGCCGCCGTGGCGCTTGTAGCCCTCGATCGTGGCCAGGTCAGGGTCCTCGGCGCCCCGCAGCAGCATCCGTGTCTCCGTCGCGCTCACTGGTTGGGGCCCTTCTTCCCGGTCAGGCGCTTGTCGGGCTCGCCTTCCGGCCCGCCGGCGAGCGGGCGCCGCTCGAGCGCCCTCTCCGGGAGCACGTCGCCGCCGGAGCGGAGCTGTTCGACTGCGGTGGCGGCGTCGCCGTCCGCCAGGGGGCCGAAGTAGCGCCCGTTGATCGAGGCCATCGGCGCCAGGTCGCAGGCCCCGAGGCACTCGAAGCCGGAGACGTAGAGCTCGCCGTCCCCAGAGACCGAGCCGCCGTGGCCGGCCCCGCCGCGGTCGCAGCCGGCGGCCTCGCAGAACGCCTCGAGCAGCTGATCGCCGCCGCGCATCCAGCAGGAGATGTTGGTGCAGACGAGCACCCGCTGGGTGCCGGCGGGCTCGGTGTGCAGGAGGTCGTAGAAGCTGGCGACCGACTCCAGGTAGGCGGGGGTGACTCGCATCACCGCGGCCGCCTGGCGCATGCCCTCCGGGGTGCACCAGCCGTAGAGGCGCTGCACCGCCCAGAGTGCCGGGATCGAGGCCGAGTGGCGGTCGGGATAGCGCGCCACCATCTCCTCGATCCGCTGCTGGAGCTCCGGCGGGCACTCCACCTCGTGGAGCTCTGGGACCCTCTCCGCCTGGCGATCGGGAAAGCGCCCGTCGACCAGGGCGGCGTCGAGCGGCAGCCCGGGGCTGCCGTCGGGGCGGCGCGGCGCCTCGGGCCCGCGGCCCGGGCCGCCCGCGTCCGGCGAGACGTCTTCCAGGCCCGCCCCCGGGCGGTTGAGGTCGCGGATCTCGCGCTCGCTCACCGGTCGATGCCTCCGAGGATCGGGTCGAGCATCGCAAGGTTGGTGATCAGGTCGGCGACATACCCGCCGACGCACATGTCGCGGAGCGCCTGCAGGTTGACGAAGGAGGGGTCGCGGAAGTGGACCCTGGCCGGCTTCGCGGAGCCGTCGGCGAGCACGTAGCAGCCGAGCTCGCCGCGCGGGGACTCGATCGCGCGGTAGACCTCCCCGGGGGGCACCCGGTAGCCCTCGGTGACCAGCTTGAAGTGGTGGATCAGCGCCTCCATCGAGGTCGAGAGCTCCGAGCGGGGCGGCAGCACGTACTTGCGGTCGTCGGCGATGTGCGGGCCCTCGGGGAGGCCGTCGATCGCCTGCTCGATGATCTTCACCGACTCGCGCATCTCGGCCATGCGCACGCGGAAGCGGTCGTAGCAATCGCCGACGGTGCCGACCGGGATCCCGAACTCGAAGTCGGGGTAGGCGAGGTAGTCGTAGACCTTGCGCAGGTCCCAGGGCTCCCCGGTCGCCCGCAGCAGCGGCCCGGTCACGCCGAGCTCGAGCAGGCGCTCGCGCGAGACCGTGCCGACCCCCTTGGTGCGGTTGAGGAAGATCTCGTTGCGATCGAGCAGCGCTTCGTACTGGTCGACCCGGGTCGGCATCTCTGCGGTGAACTCGCGCAGCTTCCGCTCGAAGCCGAGCGGGATGTCCTCGATCACTCCCCCGACCTGGAAGTAGCGGGTGTGCATCCGTTGCCCAGTGGACATCTCGAAGAGGTCGAGGATGGTGTCGCGCTCGCGGAACGCGTACCAGAGCATCGAGATTGCGCCGACGTCCAGGGCGCTGGTGCCGAGCCAGACGAGGTGGGAGTGGAGCCTGTTCAGCTCCATGTGGATCACCCGCAGGTACTTGGCGCGGTCGGGGATCTCGATCTCGAGCAGGCGCTCGACCGCGCCGCAGAAGGCCTCCATGTTGAAGAAGTAGGAGAGGTAATCCATGCGCTCGACGAAGGGGATCACCTTCCAGTAGGAGTGGACCTCGCAGGACTTCTCGATCCCGGTGTGGACGTAGCCGATCACCGGCCGCAGCTCGCGCACGACCTCGCCCTCCAGCTCGACCACCAGCCGCAGCACCCCGTGCGTCGCCGGGTGGTGCGGGCCCATGTTGATCGTCATCAGCTCGGTCTCGGGCTCGAGCGAGACGCTCGCCCCGGGCACCGATCCCTCGACCTCGGCCGCCGCCTTCTCGATCGTGCTCACGCGCCCGCTTCCCGTTCCTCGTTGTAGGTGAAGGTGACCGGCTCCCCGCCGACCGGGAAGTCCCGCCGCTGCGGCCAGCCGACGTAGTCCTCGGGCATCAGGATCCGCCTCAGGTCCGGGTGCCCGCGGAAGACGATCCCGAAGAAGTCGTATGCCTCGCGCTCCTGGAAGTCGGCGCTCGGGAACAGCTCGACGCAGGAGTCGATCTCAGGCAGGACATCACCGCTGGAATCACTGCCCGGCACGTCCTCAGCTCCGCTTCCGGGCGCGCCGGGGTGGTGGGCGGGCTGAGGATCTGCGAGGGCAGCCCGCACCCTGATCCGCTCGACTCGGTCGCGGTTGAGCATTTCGTAGTGAACCCCGAAACGGGGCTCCGCCGGGAGGTAGTCGGCGACGTGGAGGCTGGAGAGAAAGGTGTACTCCTGACCGGGCGTGTCGCGGAGCCAGCGCAGGACCTCGACGACCTGCTCGGGGTCAGCGATCAGGGCGGCCTGCTCGTGCTCGAAGCTCGTCTCGAGGATCGCACCTGTGTGGCGGTCGTTGATCTCGCTGCGGATCAGCTCGAGACCCGGAGCGTCAGGCACCGACCGTCTCCCTCGCGGCCGCATAGGCCTCGAGCGCATCCGGGCTGGGCCTGCTTGCCACGCCTCCCCGCGCCCATTCCTCGGTCCCCTCGGCGTCGTAGCGGCGCCGCCAGCCCGGGTCGGGGTTGCCGAGGATCTTTCGCTGCAGCTTGTTGAAGCCGTAGAGCAGCGCCTCGGGGCGCGGGGGGCAGCCGGGGACGTGGACGTCGATCGGCATGAACTTGTCGGCCCCCTGAACAACCGCGTAGTTGGAGAACATCCCGCCGCTGGAGGAGCAGGCGCCCATCGAGATTGCCCACTTCGGCTCCAGCATCTGGTCGTAGAGCCGGCGGATGATCGGCGCCATCTTGATCGAGGCGCGGCCGGAGAGGATGATCATGTCGGCCTGGCGTGGCGAGGCCCGCAGCGCCTCGGCGCCGAAGCGGGCCAGGTCGGTGCGAGCCGAGACGACCGAGATCATCTCCATCGCGCAGCAGGCGAGCCCGAAGGTCATCGGGAACATCGAGTTGGCGCGAGCCCAGTTCTGGATCTTCTCCAGCGAGGTGGTGGCCACCCGGTCCTCGACATAGGCCTCGAGGTCCTCGGGGTCGATCGAGCCCCGCAACATGTCGCGGGCCCGGAGCTGGCGCGCCCGCAGCTCCTCCGGCGAGCTCGGCTGCTCCAGGGGCGCCAGCGCTCGTATCTTGCTGCGCTCTACCTCCAATCCAACGCCCCCTTGCGCCAGACGTAGGCGAGCGCGACGAACAGCAGAACGACGAAGACGATCACCTCTCCGAGGACGAAGACGCTGTCGGCGCCCTTGAGGATCACCCCCACCGGATAGAGGAAGACGACCTCTATGTCAAAGAGGATGAACAGCATCGCCACCAGGTAGAAGCTGACCCCGAAGCGAAACGTCTTCGAGACCTCGGAGGGGAGCCCGCACTCATAGGGCTCGGTCTGGCGCCGGGTCGCCTCCGATTGCTTGCGCGGTCGCTTCGCGCCGATCACGTGGTTGAGCATCGTGAACGCGCCTCCGACGATCAGGCCGAGAGCGCCGAATACAAGGATCGGGAAGTAGCTCCGAAGCAACGCGGGGACTGTTATACACCGACTTTGTGGCAACTTGCTACATAGTGATATTCCGCATCAGTAAGCGGAATCCCGACCCTTCTGGGCGGATATAGCGGAATGGCCGAGCTGCACCTCGTCGTCGGTCTCAGCGTCCTCGCCCTCAACCTCGCAGCCGGCCTTCTCGGCGGCTATTGCTGGCTCCGCGACCAGGCCTCGGTCCCCTTCTGGTACCTGCTGCGGGCGGCCCAGGTCGCGGTCTTCATCCAGGTGATGCTGGGGGCGCTGCTCGTCTTCAGCGGGCACAAGCCCCCGGACGACCTCCACTACGTCTACGGCATGCTGCCGCTGCTCGTCTCGCTGCTCGCCGAGGGAGCCCGCGCCGGCGCCGCCAATCAGGAGCTCGCCGGCCTCGACTTCGACTCCCTGCCCGGCCAGCGCCAGCGCGAGCTGGCGCTGGCCATCGTCCGCCGCGAGATGGGGATCATGACCGTGAGCTGCTGGGTGATCTTCTTCCTCGCCCTGCGAGCCGCGGGGACCTCCGGGCACTTCTGAACCAGCGTCGCCGGACTGGGGGTGCCGGGGGAACCCCTCCGGACGCACGCCGCGAAGAAAAGTGAGTGAGCGACCTCAATACGCCTGGCGCGGCGCGCTGAGTGTCCGGAGGGGCATCCCCCGACACCCCTGGGCCAGGACAGTTCGGCCGCCGCGGAGCGGGGCGGTTCGGGCCATGACGCTGCCACTTCGCTAGTGTGAACTCGGCCCAAGAGTTGCTGAGAAGCCAGTCGGCGCCTGCGCGCAAGCCGTTCTCGAGCAACCGCTCCGACATGGGGTGCCGGGGGTGCTGCCCCGGACACTCAGCGCGCCGCGCCAGCCCGGTTCACGGCACCCGTTCCTCCCCTCGCGGCGTCGCGTCCGGGGCTGTTCCCCCGGCACCCCCGTCCCGGCGCGGTTACTCCAACGGCCGGTAGGCGCCGCCGTGGAAGACCAGCGGGTCGCCCCCGGCGGCCTCCACGTCCAGCACCTCACCGGTGACGATCACGTGGTCGCCGCCGGCGATCACGTCGCGCAGCTCGCAGGCCACGAAGGCGACCGCGCCGTCGATCGCCGGCAGCCCGCCGCGCTCGCTCCACCCGATCCCCTCCCACTTGTCCGCCACCGGCGCCTTGGTGCTGAAGGCGCGGGCGATCGGCTCCTGGTCGGCGCCGAGCACGTTGACCGCGAAATGGTTCGCCGCCTGCACCGCCAGCAGGGTGCGCGAGCCACGGTCCAGGCAGGCGAGCATCAGCATCGGATCCATCGACAGCGAGCAGACGGCATTCGCGGTGGCGCCCGCCGGGGCGTCCGGCCCGCCGGCCGTGACCACCGTCACCCCCGTCGGCAGCAGGCCCATGGCGGCGCGGAATCGGGCGGGGTCGGGAGCGGGCATCGCGATCGGCGCCAGACAATATGATGCCCGCGTCGTGCGCCCAGTTTGGATCACAGCCATGGTCGCCTCGGCGGTCCTCGGCCTGACCGCCTGCGGGTTCGGAGAGGAGGGGATCTCGGTCTCCAAGGACGACCCGAACTACGCCGGGGCGGAGCTGTTCGCGACCCATTGCTCGGGTTGCCACACCCTGCAGGCGGCCGGCACCCAGGGCACCGGCAACCGGGGCGAGCGGACCCAGGGCCCAAACCTCGACCAGCGCACCGAGACGGTCGCGACCTCGCTCTACGCGATCCGCAACGGCGGCTACTCGGGCGCGATCATGCCCCAGAACATCGTCGTCGGCGACGAGGCGAAGAAGGTCGCCCGCTTCGTCGCCAAGTACGCCGGGCAGGACGCTGCGGAGTCGCCCCGCCCGGGCGAGCCGAAGCCCTGATGGGCGCCGCCGGCCATAGCCGGCGCGCTTCGCCTCGGTCCCCCGCAAGGGAGCGACCGTGCTGGACCTGAAGCAGATCCGCTCCGACCCCGAGCGCTACCGGGCGGCGCTGGCGCGACGCGGGGCGGCCGAGGCGCTCGACGAGCTGCTCGAGGTGGACGCGCGCCGCCGGGCGCTGCTGCCGGAGATCGAGGACGGAAGGGCACGGAGGAACACGGCCAACGAGCGATCGCCGAGATCAAGCGGGCGGGCGGCGACGCCACGGAGGCGATCGCCGAGATGCGCGAGCTCTCCGCACGGATCAAGCAGCTCGAAGGGGAGCTGGCCGAGATCGAGGGCCGCCGGGACCAGCTCGCCGCGACGCTTCCCAACCTCCCCGACCCGGATGCTCCCGACGGTCTCACAGAAGAGGACGCGCTCGTCCTGCGGGAGGTCGGGGAGCGGCCCGAGTTCAACTTCGAGCCTCGCGACCACCTGGAGATCGGCATCGCCCTGGGCCTGATCGAGATGGAGGCGGCGGCCCGGGTCTCGGGCTCGCGGTTCGCCTACCTGATGGGTGATCTGGTGATGGTCGAACTTGCCCTGGCCCGCTACGCGATGGAGCTACTGCGCTCCGAGGGTCACGAGCCGGTGGTCCCGCCGGCGCTGGTCAGGGAGGAGGCGCTGTTCGGCACCGGGTTCTTCCCCGGCGAGCGGGAGATGATCTACGAGGTCCCCCGCGACGAGCTCTTCCTCGTCGGAACCTCCGAGGTCCCGCTGGCGGCGCTTCGGGGAGATCAGATCCTGGAGCCGGGGACCCTGCCGCTGCGCTACGCGGGCTTCTCTCCCTGCTTTCGCCGCGAGGCCGGCGCCGCCGGCAAGGACACTCGCGGCATCTTCCGGGTGCACCAGTTCGACAAGATCGAGATGTTCTCGTTCGTCGAGCCCGACTCCTCGGCGGCCGAGCACGAGCGCCTGCTGGCGATCGAGGAGCGGATCCTCTCCGACCTGGAGCTGCCATATCGGGTGGTCAGCGTCGCGGTCGGCGACCTCGGTGCGCCAGCGGCCAAGAAGTACGACTGCGAGGCATGGATACCAAGCCAGGGGCGCTACCGGGAGCTGACCTCCTGCTCGAATACGACGGACTTCCAGGCCCGCAGGCTGAACTGCCGCTACCGGCCTGCGGAGGGGGAGGCACCCGTGCATCCGCACACGCTGAACGGCACCGCAGTGGCCGTTGGGCGCACCCTGATCGCGCTGATCGAGAACCGCCAGGAGCGCGACGGCGGATTCACGCTACCCATTTCTTTGCATACCTACGGCGCCCCTGAAAGAATCGCGGCGAAATGAGCGTGCGCGAAGCCAAGCGCGTCGTTCTCTGCGACGACCACGAAATCGTTCGCGACGCGATCAAGGCCCGGATGGCGAACTCCAGCGCCGTCGAGATCGTCGGCGAGGCGAGCGACGGCCGTGACGTGGTCGAAGCGGTGGCCGAGCTCGAGCCCGACGTCCTGATCATCGACGTCGAGCTGCCCAAGCGCGATGGGATCGAGGCCACCCGGGAGGTGCTCCGGGTGCGGCCGCTGACCAAGGTGATCATCTTCACCGCCCACGCCCAGCCGGACCTGCTGGCCCTGGCGCTCCGCGCCGGCGCCTCGGGCTATGTGCTGAAGTCGGCGCCGGCCGAGGACATCGCCAAGGCGGTCGAGGCGGTCACCAGCGGCGGAACCTTCCTCGGCGGCGACTTCGCCGGCGGCAAGCCGTCGGAGGTGGAGAAGCTGCTCGACCTCTCACCGCGTGAGAGGCAGATCCTCGAGCTCCTCGCCGAGGGCCTGCGGGTCAAGGAGATCGCCGACCGCCTCTCGCTCAGCCCGGCGACCGTCCACACCCACGTCCGCAACGCGATCGCCAAGCTCGAGGTCGACACCCGCACCGAGGCGGTGGCGCTGGCCGTCCGCTTCAGCTATCTGGGCGCTGGCGGCGGCACGAACGGGGGCTAGGCGCCGCCTCTGGATCCGGGGGTGCCGGGGGAACCACCCCCGGACGCGACGCCGCGAGGGGAGGAGCTGGTGGTCCCTGATCCGCTCGGCGCGGCGCGCTGAGTGTCCGGGGGAGGAACCCCCGGCACCCCCGAGTTCAGCAGCGGCTCGGCCGCCGGCGCTGCCATTCCGGAGGTGGCCGACCAACTCCTTGACATGCACGCCTCAGGTCGGCCATCTCGGGTGACGGCACCGTGCCGCTCTCACCGCGCCGAAACTCCAGGGTGCGGGTTCTCGCTCCGCGTCTGGGGCGGCTTGTCCGCTGACGGCCAGCAATTGGGCAAGCCGTCGGACGCCGACACTTGGGGGTGCCGGGGGTGCTGTCCCGGACACTCAGCGCGCCGCGCCAGGAGTCTTGAAGTTGGCCGCTACTCATCTCGCGGCGGGCGTCCGGGGCTGTTCCCCCGGCACCCCCCGCGGATCAGTTACTCCTTCTCGGCGAAGTCCAAGGCGCAGCCGTTGATGCAGTAGCGCTGGCCGGTTGGGCCGGGGCCGTCGTCGAAGACGTGGCCGAGGTGGGCGTCGCAGTTGCGGCAGACGACCTCGGTGCGGCGCATGAAGAGGCTGTTGTCAGGGCGCAGCTCGACGTTCTCGAGGTTGGCCGGCTCGGTGAAGCTCGGCCAGCCCGTGCCCGAGTCGAACTTGGTGCCCGAGGCGAACAGCTCGTTCCCGCAGCAGACGCAGCGGTAGGTCCCCTCGGACTTGTTGTCGACGTAGGGTCCGGTGAAGGGGCGCTCGGTCCCCGCGTTGCGGGTCACCTCGTACTGCTCGGGGGTGAGCTCGTCGCGCCACTCGGCGTCGGACTTGGTGACCTTCTCTGTCTTCTGACTCATCTCGCTCCTTTTTCGTCTACTTGCAAGTCCGATTCGCACACCTATCGTTACAGGCCTCGAAGCCTCCAACGAACGTCCGGTCCCGTGCCTGGAGGTCGCGCGGCGCAGGGCCTGTGGCGAGATAGCCAAGGTGATCCGGAAACTGGCAATCGGCGCCGCCCTGGCGACCGCCCTGCTCGGCGCGGCTCCCGCGGCAGCGCAGGCGACCGAGATCAGCCGGCTGATCGCGCCGCCCACCGCCTGCGCGCATCAGGGCGATCGCAGCGATCCGATCGCGGTGCAAGAGCGCGCGATGCGCTGCATGACCAACTTCGCCCGCCACCGGCTGGGCCTCTCCAGGCTGGCGGCCGACCGCCGCCTGCAGCGCTCGGCCGGGCACAAGGCCCGCGACATCGTTCGCTGCGACAGCTTCAGCCACTCCGCCTGCGGGCGCGGATTCACCTACTGGATGCGCCGCGACGGATATCTCTCGGGGGGCTGCTGGCGCGCGGGCGAGAACATTGCCTGGGGCGGCGGCAGCTTCGGCACCGTGCGCTCCATCTTCGAGGCCTGGATGCACTCGCCCGGGCACCGCGAGAACATCCTCGATCCCCGCTACGACGGCCTCGGGGTGGGTCTGGTCGTCGGCCCGCTCAGCGGCTACAGCCCGGCCTACGTCTGGGTGCAGCACTTCGGCGAGCGCTGCTGAGAGGGCGCCGCGGCTAGTCTCGCCCGGTGCCCGCTGCCTTCTACGAGAGCGACGGCGAGACCTACATCGCCACCGCGTCGACCCGGGGGCCATGGGATCCCGAGCACCAGCACGCCGGTCCGCCCGCGGGGTTGCTTGGCCGCGAGATCGAGCGGGTCGGCGAGGGAGGCGACGCCCACATCGGTCGCATCACCTTCGAGATCCTCCGCCCGGTGCCGATCACCGAGCTGCGGGTGGGCGCCGAGATCGTCCGTCCGGGCCGCCGGGTCGAGATGATCGACGCCTCCCTATCGGACATCGCCGGCACCGAGCTGATGCGCGCGCGGGCCTGGCGCCTGCGCGGCTCCCCGGTAGGGCTCGAACCGGCCCCCGAGCCCGAGTCGATCCCCTCTCCGACCGAGGGCATCGAGGGCGACTACTTCCCCACCGGGGAGGAGGTCGGCTACCACACCGCGATCGAGTACCGGTTCATCAGCGGCTCGTTCACCGAGGCCGGCCCGGCGACGGTCTGGATGAGGATGCGCCAGCCGCTGGTCGCGGGAGAGGAGCCGACTCCCCTGCAGCGGGTCCTGGTCGTGGCCGACTCGGGCAACGGGGTCAGCTCCGCCCTCGACTGGCGCCGCCACTCCTTCGTCAACGTCGATCTCTCGGTGCACCTTGAGCGCCTCCCGCGCGGCGAGTGGGTCTGCCTCGACGCTGTGACGCTGCCCCAGCCCGAGGGGGTCGCCACCTCCGACGCCCTGCTGCTCGATCAGCAGGGGCGGATCGGGCGGGCGATGCAGACCTTG
Source organism: uncultured Actinomycetes bacterium (assembly GCA_963725315.1). Lineage (GTDB taxonomy): Bacteria > Actinomycetota > Thermoleophilia > Solirubrobacterales > 70-9 > JBBRHQ01. The sequence continues at coordinate 258,370 of CAVRYA010000004.1, forward strand.
CTGATCAGCGCGCGCTGAGCTCTCCCACCAGGGCGCGACCCCGGGCGGAGATCGCGACCGCGATCGTCGCCGCGGCCGCAAGCGCGAAGGCGGCGGCGAGGAGGAAGGCGCCCTCGTATCCGGTCAGAGCCGCCGCAAGCCCGGCGATCGGCGCGCCGAGCCCGACCCCGGCGTCGAAGAACGCGGTGAAGGTCCCCAGCGCGGCGCCCCGCCGGTGCTCGGGCACCCTGCCGACCACGACCAGCGACAGCGAGGGGTAGAGCAGCGAGAACGCCGCGCCCATCGCCAGGGCGCCGGCGATCGCCACCGGCAGGCTATGGGCGAGGGCGATCGTCGCCAGCCCCAGTGACTCGACCGTCGCGGCCGCCAGCCCGCAGCGGGCGGGCCCGACCCGGTCCGGGAGATCGCCACCGATCAGCCTGGTGAGGACGACCATCGCGGCGAACGCCCCGAAGACCACCGCTCCGTGCCCGATCCCGCGTGCGTCGAGGTGGAGGACGACGAAGGCGGCCACGGTTGCGTAGCCGACCGAGGCGAGGGCGAGCGCCGAGCCCGGGCGGATCGACTCGGCGGCGATCAGCGGCCGCAGCTCGGCCTCTTCGGGCGGGACGAAGGGGTCGGGGAGCTGGACGGCGATCAGGCATCCCAGAAGCGGCGCCGCGGCGGCGAAGGCCCAGACCAGCTCGTAGTCGGCCGCGTGCAGGAGCAGCGAGCCGATCAGCGGGCCGAGGCTGAGGCCGGTCCACACCGCCAGCCCGTAGAGCCCGATCACCCGCCCCCGTCGCCCCGCCGGCGCCAGGTCGACGATCCAGGCCGAGCCGGCGGTGAAGATCGTGCCCTCCCCGATGCCGAGGATCAGTCGCGCGACGATCAGTCCCGGAACGCCGGCCGGCACCATGTAGAGCAGCCCCGCGAGCGAGGCCATCGCCGTGCCGAGGACGACGGCTCGCCGGCGGCCGCGGGTGTCGGCGATCCGCCCGGCGATCGGGCGGAAGATCAGCCCGGTGATCGCGTAGCAGCCGATCACCACTCCGACGACGACGTCGCCGGAGTCGAGCGGGCCGCGGACGTAATGGGGGAGGACGGGGAGGACGGCGCCGACCGCCAGCATCGAAAGCATCGTCGTCGCGAAGACGCCTGCGAACGACGCCAACCGGCGCGGAGAGCCTTCCGGGCTGATGTCGGTTCTCGCTGCGCCGATACCCTGATTCTGGCGATGCCGGCGAGCTTGAGTGGCGAGAGCGGGAGGGGCGCGGGACTCCTCCGCTGCCCGGGGTGCGGCGCACCGACCGCCCGCGGCGACCGCTTCTGCCGCTCCTGCGGCGCCGAGCAGGCGACGGTCCCCGAGCACACGGAGGAGACCGAGGCGCTGACCGGCGCCGGCGGCGCCGGCGCAGAGCTCGAGCCGCCGACCGAGAAGGCGACCCGGGCCGAGCCGCCGACCGAGCGCCGGCCGCCGCCACACGGCCCCCACCCGAGCCGCCGCCGCCGCGAGTGCAGGCGCCCCCACCGCCCAGGGCGCAGCCACACCACCACCACCACCACCGGCCACGAATCGCCGGCAGCCGGGCAGCGCCAGGCGCCGGCTGATCGCGATCGTCCTCGCGGTGACGATCGGGCTCGTCGCGGGCCTGGTGGCGGTGGTCGCGCTCGACGGGACGGACGATGGCGGCAGTACGGGCTCGGGGCAGAGCGGCGGTGCCCCGGCCACCACTCTCGATCCGGTGCAGACGCTGCAGGCCCACTTCGACCTGCTCGAGCAGGGCAGATTCCTGGCGGCCGCTGACGACCTGACGCCCGGGCTCCTCGACAGCCTCGGCGGCAGGACGGTCTGGGTCTCCGAGCGGATCGCCGACCTCCTGATCGACGCCCAGCTCGACGCGAGCGTGGTCGAGCAGACGGACACCACCGCCACCGTCCGGGTCGACTCGCTGCGCACCGACTCGCTCGCCGGCGGCTGCACCGAGTTCAGCGGCACCTACTCGATGGTCCGCGCCGGCGATCGCTGGCTGATCGACTCGGCCGACCTTCTCGATCGCCCCTGCTGAAGCCGAGCAGGGGCGAGACGGCGCTGCCGGCCCCTTGGATTCCCATGGCCCGACGGGCGCTGACGACGATCCTCGCCGGGGCGGCGATCTGGGCGGCAGGGACGGCGAGCGCCGCGCCGGCTGCCAGGGTCGAGTGCTCCCGGCCGCGCACCCTGCGGCTGGTCCGCTACGAGGACCGCTCGGCCCGGCTCTACTGCGCCGGGAGGGTGCTGGTGCGGGTTTCGGTCCCCTACTGAGGGTGATGGAAGTCGCCGCCGCAGCGCCCCCAGACGCCGCGCCCGGCCCGCCGGGCGCGGCGAGCGGCTCGGCGGTAGCTGTGCACGCGCCTGAAGCGGCGCTCGAACACGTAGACCTTTGCCCAGCCGCGGGCGATCTGGGCGCGGCCGAGGTCACGGCCATCGCGGCGGCGGACCAGATAGGCGAGCAGGCGCCCGTAGCGGTCGAAGCTGTCCTGGCTCGGATCGGTGACCAGCTTCACCGGCAGCCCGACCGGGGCAAGGTGCCGCATCGAGCGTGAGGCACCTCCCGAGCCGCACTCGCGGGCGCCGTACTTCTCGGGAGTGTCGATGCCGATCAGGCGCACGTCGTAGTGTCGGCGCCGGGCGTGCTTCGCCCGCACCCGCACGGTGTCGCCGTCAGTGACGTGGACGATCCGGGCCTTGATCCGCTGCTTCGGGGGACCTCCGCCCCCGCTTCCGCCCCTACAGGGGCAGGGGAGGGTCTCGCAGGCGGTGCCGTCGCCGTCGGAGTCGAGATGGTCGGGGTCGCGCCCGGGGCCTCCCTTGGCGATGAAGTAGCTCTGCGCGGCCCGCTGGTTGGGGAAGTCGCTGCAGTCGCGGTCGGCGGCGCCGGCGGGGGAGGCGCCGAGGAGCGCAGCGGCTGCGGCCGGTGCGGCAAGAGCGGCGGTTATCCAGAACGGCTTCGCCATCAGCCGGTGAGGTCGGCGACGCTGTCGAGGATCTGACCGGGCCGCACCGCGGATTGGAGAGCCTGCTCGCGGTCGGTGGAGCCGGTGAGGACGAGGATCGTCTCCAGGCCCGCGGCGGCCGCGCCCTCGATGTCGGAGTCGAGGCGGTCGCCCACCATCGCCACTCTCGAGCCCCGGACCAGGGACCGCGCCCGCTCGAAGATCGGGCGCTGCGGCTTCCCGCCCACCGTCGCCGAGGCTTCGGAGGCGGTCTCGACCGCCGCCAGGATCGAGCCGGTCCCCGGCCACAGCCCCCCGGGCATCGGCATCGTCGGATCGCGGTTGGTGGCGAACAGCTCCGCACCGCGCAGCAGCGCCGCCGTGGCGATCCGCAGCTCCCCGTAGTCGAAGCCCGAGTGCCCGGAGACGACGACGATCCCGGCCTCGGCGCCGTCCTCGCCATCGAGCAGGCTCGTCCCGGCGCCCTCGACCTCGCGCTTGAAGGAGTCGGTGCCGATCACGAACGCCCCCCGCTCGGCGGCGGGGGACGCTGCGGCCAGGGCGGCGGTGACTGCGCCGGCGGTGACGATGCTCTCCGGGCCGACCTCGATCCCCTCCCGGCGCAGCCGCCCGGCGTACTCATCGGCGCTGGCCCGCGGGTTGTTGGTGAGGAAGGCGGCGCCCTTGCCGGCGGCGATCAGCGAGGCGACGGCCTCCGCCGCCCCGGGGACCGGCTCCTCGCCCAGCCAGATGACTCCGTCGAGGTCGAAGAGGAAGCCGTCGTAGCCGTCAGCGGGCGCCATCGCCCCGCCAGGCTAGTCAGGGCGGCCGACTCTTACGAGATTCTTCGGGAGATCCCCGATCCTACGGCCATGCAGGTGATGATCGTCGACGACGAGCCGGCGCTGCGCTCGGCCATCCGCCGCGCCCTCGCGCTCGAGGGCTACGGGGTGAGCGAGGCCGCCAGCGGCGAGGAGGCGATCTCGATCCTTCACTCCTCACGGGCCGACGCGATCCTCCTCGACGTGCTGATGCCGGGCATCGACGGGCTCGAGGTGTGTCGCAGGCTGCGCGCCGCCGGCGATCGGACCCCGGTGCTGATGCTGACCGCCCGCGAGACCGTCAGTGACCGGGTCGCCGGGCTCGACGCCGGCGCCGACGACTACCTGGTCAAGCCCTTCGCGCTCGAGGAGCTGCTGGCCCGCCTGCGGGCGCTGCTGCGCCGTGGACCCGGCGAGGGATCCGACGGCGAGCGGCTCAGCTTCGGCCCGCTCTCGGTCGACCTCGGCGCTCGGCAGGTGACGATCGGCGGCAGGGCGGTCGAGCTGACCAGGACCGAGTTCTCGCTGCTCGAGCTGCTGATGCGGAACCCCGGCCAGGTGCTGTCGCGCTCGCTGATCAACGAGCGTGTCTGGGGCTATGACTTCGGCGAGACCTCGAACTCGCTCGGCGTCTACGTCGGCTATTTGCGGCGAAAGCTGGAGGCCGGCGGCGAGCCGCGCCTGATCCAGACCGTGCGCGGGGTCGGGTACGTCCTGCGCGAGACGCCGTGAGCATCTCTCGCCGGCTGGCACTGGCCGCGGCGCTGGCGGTGGCGATCGCGATCGCCCTCGCCTCGGTCGCCGCCTACGTCGCGGTCCGATCGAAGCTGCGGGGGGAGGTCGACTCCTCGCTGCGCGATCGCGCCGCGGCCGCCCGCAGCCTCCCGACGGGCGGGCCGGGGACGGAGCCGCCGGGCGCGCCGCCTCCGCCGGCGCCGCCGCGGGGCTCGGTCCCCCCGCCGAGCCCCGAGGCGGCCCGCTTCGGCGGAGCGACCGGCGTGGTCCAGCTGATCGGCCCCGCCGGGCGTGTGATCCGCGGGCCCGAGCCGGGGCCGCGACTGCCGGTCAGCGCCGCCGACCGCGCGGTCGCCACCGGCGGGGGCACCGCCCGGATCGACGATCAGACCGTCGCCGGGGATCATCTGCGCATCCTCACCGCTCCCCTCCCCGGCGGCGGCGCGATCCAGGTCGCCCGGCCGCTGGACGAGGTCGACAGCGTCCTCTCGGACCTCGCCCTCATCCTCGTCGTGATCACCGTCGCCGGGATCGTCCTCGCCGCTGTCCTCGGCGGCGCAGTCTCGCGCGCCTCGCTGGCGCCGGTGCGCCGCTTCACCGAGGAGACCGAGTCACTGGCCGGCGAAGCTGACCCCAGCCGGCGTCTGCCCGAGGGCGGCGACGATGAGCTCGGCCGCCTCGCCCGCACCTACAACTCGACTCTGGAGGCGCTCGAGTCCTCGGTCCTCGCCCAGCGCCGCCTCGTCTCCGACGCCTCCCACGAGCTGCGCACGCCGCTGGCCTCGGTCAAGACCAACCTCGAGGTCCTGCTCCGCGAGCCCGACCTCGGAGCCGAGGACCGGCGCGAGATCAGCGCCGACCTGCTCGGCCAGGTCGACGAGCTGACCCTGCTGGTCGAGGACGTGGTCGAGCTGGCGCGCCGCGGCGAGCGGGAGGCGATCAGTGAGGACGTCGCCCTGGAGGCGGTCGTCGCCGAGGCGATCAGCAGGGCCCGCATGCACGCGACCGAGCTCCACTTCACCGCCGAGCTCGAGCCCTGCACGGTCCGCGGTGATGCCGAGCGACTCGGTCGGGCCGTCGCCAACCTCCTCGACAACGCCGCCAAGTGGAGCAGCCCGGGGGGCCTCGTCGAGGTCCGGCTGCACGATGGCGAGCTGGTGGTGCGGGACCACGGGCCGGGGTTCCCGGAGGAGGACCTGCCCCTCGTCTTCGATCGCTTCCACCGGGCCGCCGGCGCCCGAGGGATGAGGGGCTCGGGGCTGGGGCTGGCGATCGTGCGCGAGATCGCCGAGGCTCATGGCGCCACGGTCGCCGCCGAGAACGCCCCGGGTGGGGGCGCCCTCCTGCGGATCGCCTTCTGACCGCCCCGAGGTCGCTAGCCGCCGGCCCCAGGGAACGGATCGACGCCGGCGACCCGATTCAGCTCCACCGACGGCGTGCCGTCGATCGCGGCCGGCAGCTTGGCGGCGAACTCTGCCAGGTGGGGCTGGGCGAAGTGGCGGTCGAGCGCCTGACGCGATGCCCACTCCTCGACCGCGATGAACGAGTTGGGCAACTCGATCGCCTCGAAGAACCCGTAGCTCAGACAACCCTCCTCGCTGCGGGAGCGATCCTGCATCTCCTCCAGCAGCCCGACCAGCTCCTCGCGCTGCTCGGGCCGGCAGGCGACCCGGCCGATGACGATGATCTTGTCTGAGTCGCTCTGTGCGCTCGATGACTCCATGGGCTCCTCTCGGGGTCGGGGTTCGGCTACGGCCGCAGGCCTCGCGCCTTCGGTCCGCCCGGGAGCTCCTGGCGGACCAGCTCGTGGGCGCGCTCCGCCCAGTCGCAGAGGATCGGGCGGGTGTTTCGGGGGTCGATGATCTCCTCGACGAAGAAGCGCTCGGCGGTCCTGAAGGGGGAGGTGACGGCGCTGAGGCGGGCCTCGATCTCCGCCCGCAGCGCGACCGGGTCCTCGGCGGCCTCGAGCTCGCGGCGGTAGGCGGCCTCGAGCCCGCCCGCGAGTGGCAGCGAGCCCCAGTTGCCCGAGGGCCAGGCGTAGCGGAGGTTGAGCCGCGAGGCGTCGCCGGCGGCAGAGCCGGCGATCCCGTAGACCTTGCGGACCAGGATCGAGACCCAGGGGACGCTCGCCTGGTAGACGGCGACGTAGGCGCGGGTGCCGCGGCGCATCGTCCCCCGCTTCTCGGCGGCGGTGCCGACCACGAAGCCCGGCTGGTCGACCAGGTTGACCACCGGCAGCCGGAACTGGTCGCAGACGTCGACGAAGCGGGTCATCTTCTCCGAGGCGTCGGCGTCGAGCCCGCCGCCGTAGGCCTTGGGATCGGAGGCGAGCACCCCGACCGGGCGGCCATCGAGGCGGGCGAGCGCGGTGATCAGCGGCCGTCCGAAGCGCCGGCCGACCTCGAAGACCGAGCCGCCGTCGAAGACCAGCTCGAGGATCCGCCGCATCTCGTAGGTCTTGCGCGGGTCGCGGGGGATGATCCCGAGCAGCTCCTCCTCGCGGCGCTCGGCCGGGTCGGAGCCGCTCAGGCATGGCGGCGCCTCCCAGACGCTGCCGGGAAGGTAGGAGAGGAAGCGGCGAAGCTGCGCCAAGGCGTCCTCCTCGTCGGCGGCCTCGTTGTCGACCGCTCCGGCCGCGGTCTGCATCCGCGCGCCGCCCAGCTCCTCCTTGTCGGGCGCCTCGCCCATCCCCGCCATCGCCACCACCGGCGGCCCGGCGACAAAGAGCTGGGCGGTGCCTCGGACGATCACGCTGAAGTGCGAGGCGACCACGCGCGCCGCCCCCAGCCCGGCGCATGGCCCGAGCGCCGCGGCGACGACCGGCACACGGGAGAGGTTGGCGACGGCGACCTCCCAGCCGGGGACCTGGGGGACGTAGGTGAAGCCCATCTGCTCCAGTGACTTGACGCTGCCGCCGCCCCCGGTGCCGTCGACTAGGCGGACCAGCGGGATCCTCATCTCCGCCGCGAGCTGCTCGGCGTAGACCATCTTGCGCCAGATCGCCGCGTCGGCGGCACCGCCACGGACCGTGAAGTCGTCGCCCTGCACGGCGACCCGGCGACCCTCGATGCGGCCGCGGCCGATGACCATGTTGGCGGGGGTGAAGGCTTCCAGCTCGCCCTGCTCGCCGTAGCCGCCGACCCCGGCGATCGCCCCGGTCTCGTCGAAGCTGCTCTCGTCGAGGAGGCGATCGATCCGCTCGCGCACGGTCAGCCGGCCGCTGGCGCGCTGGCGCTCGACCCGCTCGGGCCCGCCGAGCTCGCGGGCCAGCGCCTCGCGGCGGCGCAGCTCGTCGATCTCCGGCTGCCAGCTCATTCGGCACTCCCGGCCGGCGCCGGGGGCCAGATGTCGCCGCCGGCGATCTCGATCAGGTTGCCGCCGGGATCGCGGAAGTAGAAGGAGCGCCGCGCCGAGCGCTCCACTCCTGCTCGTGGACGATCTCGACCCCCGCGGCTCGGAGGCCCTCGCGCCAGGTCTCGTAGTCCTCGGGCTGACGCGAGCAGGGCGAGGTGGGAGGGCCCGCGGGTCCCGTGCCCGGCGATCGGCCCCCCGCGCCCCGCCAGCCGCTCGCGGTCGAACAGCAGGATCAGGCCCGCTCCGACCCGCAGCGCGGTCCCGTCCTCCCAGGAAGCGACGACCGGCATCCCCAGCACGTCCCGGTAGAGGCGAAGCATCTCCTCGGCCTCCTCGGGCTCGTGGTAGAGGGCCGTCTCCAGGACCCCCTCGAGGGCGGACGGCCGGGCTGCCGCGCTCACCTCGGCTTCGCCCTCACCTCAATCCTGCCCGTCCGCGCCGCCGGAGATCTCGCGCGCGGCGCTGATCGCCTCCGGCAGGGGCAGCCCTGCCTTGGCGGCCACCCAGCAGGCTGCAGGCGCCGCGACCCGCTCGGAGGCATGCGCCGCCTCCGCGGCGAGATCGAGGATCGCGGCGAACTCCTCCTGGGTCGGCGCCTCGATCCCGGCTCGCGCGGCGAACGCGTCCAGCCACTCCTTTGCGTTCATCGCGCGAGCCTATTCGATGGCCGATCACGGGTGTTTAGGTTCGGACGTTACGGTGCGCCCGAGTGGGACCCGCGAAAACCCTCCTCGCGGCGGCGCTGCTCGTCCTCGTCGTAGCCCCGTCAGCCTCGGCAACCGCCACGCCGCGCCGCTACGTGGTGCCCTTCGCAGGCACAAGCCCCGGCCCGCGCACCTTCGGGGGAGGCCACGATTTCCCCGGGGCGGCGGCTCCCTTCGGCATGGTCCAGTGGAGCCCCGATACCTCGCCGTCGGACCGTCACTCCGGGGGCTATGACTATCGCGATCACCATCTCAAGGGGTTCAGCCTCACCCATCTCAGCGGTGCCGGGTGCGCTCTGTACGGCGATTTCCCCTTCGTCCCGACCACCGAGCGGATCACCGGCTCGCCGGCCCCACACGGCGCCGCGGGGCTCGACGCCCGCTTCCGGCCCGGTTTCGTCCACCGCGACGAACGGGCCCGTCCCGGCTACTACGAGGTCCGCCTCAACCCGTCTCAGCCCGACCCGATCCGCGCCGAGCTGACGGCGACGACCCGCACCGGGCTGGCGCGATTCACCTTCCCACGCAGCCGTCACGCCAGCGTCCTCGTCAATGCCGGCGGAAGCGCCAGGGCCGACAACCTCGCCGGGGTCCACGTCTACCCGGCCCGGCGGGAGATCACCGGGGTGGCCTCCAGCGGCTACCTCTGCGCACAGCGGCCCCGGTACAAGGTCTACTATATCCGCCCGCTTCAATCGGGGCTTCTCCGCCTTCGGCAGCTGGCGCAGGCAACAGCTCCACTCGGGAGCGAAGGCCGCCACCGATCGCAAGCGTCCCTCGACCGTGGCTTCGAACACCGCCCAGGCGGGGGCCTACGCGACCTTCGACACCACTCGCAACAGGGTGGTCAAGGTCAGGGTGGGCGTTTCCTTCGTCAGCATCGCGGGGGCGCGGCGCAATCTCCAGGCCGAGGACCGCTCCTTCGATTTCGGTCGGATCGCGGGGGTGGCGGCGCGCCGCTGGAACGCGGTGCTGGGGAGGATCGACGTCAGCGGCGGAAATCTCCACAACCTGCGGACCTTCTACACGGCGCTCTACCACGCGCTGCTGGCACCCCGCACCTTCGACGATGCCGATGGACGCTACCCCGGCATGGACGGCCAGATCCACGACGCCGGCGCACAGCACCCAGTTCGCCGATTTCTCCGGCTGGGACATCTACCGCAGCCAGATCCAGCTGCTCTCCATTCTGGCCCCCGGCCGCGCCGCCGACATCGTCCGCTCGATGCTCGCCGACGCCGAGCAGAGCGGCTGCCTGCCGCGCTGGTCATACGCCAACGGGCAGAGCATGATGATGGTCGGCGATCCTGCCGATCCGATCATCGCCTCCGCTGCCGCCTTCGGCGCCTCGGGCTTCGATCACGGATGCCGCGCTTGCGGCGATGCTCAAGGGAGCTGAGACCGCGTGTCGCAGTGGCGATGGCACCTATGTCGAGCGCCAGGGCCTCGGGCCCTATCTCGCCCTCGGCTACGTTCCCTATGACCTCGACGTCAATCGCCGCAACGCCAACTCGATCTTCGGCGACCCCGGAGCGGTCTGGGCCTCGGCCGCGACCACTCTCGAGTACGCGATCGACGACTTCTCGATCTCCCAGTTCGCCGCGCGCTTCGCCGACCAACCCGCGGTCTACAGGGAGTTCATCCGCCGCGCCGGGAACTGGCGGCGGCTGCTGAACCGGCACAGCCACAAGATCGAGCCGCGATTCTCCAGCGGTGCCTTCCGCCACCACTACGACAACCTCGGGGGCGGGGGCTTCGTCGAGGGCAACTCCTTCCAGTACACCTGGATGGTCCCCCAGGACCCCACGGGCCTGTTCCGGGCGATCGGCGACCGGACCGCGGCGACCGTCCGCCTCGACAGTTTCCTGCGCCGGCTCAACGGCAGTTCGGGGGCGACCCACACCACCCACGCGTTGCTCGGCAACGAGCCGAACCTCAACGTCCCCTGGCTTTACGACTGGACGAGGCGGCCGTTCAAGACGCAGGCCGCGGTGCGGCGGGCGATCCTCCGCCTCTACGGCACCTCCCCCGCCGGGCTACCCAGGCAACGACGACCTCGGCGAGCTCGGATCCTGGTACGTGTTCGGAGCGCTCGGCCTCTATCCCGAGGTGCCCGGCGTCGGCCTTCTCGCCGTCGGCAGCCCGCTCTTCCGCCACGCCTCGATCCACCTTCACGGGGGCAGGCGGGTGCTGATCACCGCCGCCGGGGCCTCGCCCCGCAATCCCTACATCGAGGCGATGCGGTTCAACGGACACCCCTACGGGCGGCCGTGGACGACCTGGTGCGCGCTCGCCCGCGGCGCGCGTCTGACCTTCAGGCTCGGATCCCGCCCGAACCGCGGACTGGGGCGACAGCAGCGCTGCGCTCCCGGCCTCCTACGGACCGGGGCATTCCCCTCCCCGCAACAGCTGCGCCCCCTGAGTCGCGTGGGATCGGGCGTCGCCATCTGACCTCGGGCTCCGATTTAGGTTCCGCTCAAATTCTCTTTAGCTCGCGGTCAGCGCCTCCGAGCAGCCTTCACCGTGGTGGAATCGGCGACCGCATCGCAGCGCAGGGCATCCGCTCCCCCGCATGGAGCCTTACGGGGGTGGGCTCAGCGGTGGCCTGGGGTCTTGCCGCGATCACGGCGGTCGGGGTCGGGATCCGCTTCTCGACGCTCGGCCTCCAGAGCTACCACCACGACGAGGTGATCACCGCCGCTCGCGTCCTCCCGGGCAGCTTCATCCACATGCTGCGGGAGGTGAGGGCGAGCGAGTCGAACCCGCCCCTCTACTACGTCCTCGCCTGGGGCTGGTCGAAGCTGTTCGGCACCGGCGAGGTCGGGTTGCGCTCGCTCTCCGGCGCTGTTCGGGGCAGCGACCATCCCGATCGCTTACCTGATCGGCAGGGAGCTGCTGAGCCGCCGGGCCGGCCTGATCGCGGCGGCACTGGTGGCGCTCAACCCGATGTTGATCTGGTACTCGCAGGAGGCCCGCTCCTACGCGCTGCTGGTCGTCCTCTGCTCCGCTTCGCTGCTCTTCTTCCTGCGCGTTCGGCGCAGCGGCGACCCCTGGGACCTGCTGCTCTGGTCGCTGCTATCGGCGCTGGCGCTGGCAAGTCACTACTTCGCCGCCTTCCCGATCGCGATCGAGGCTGTCTGGCTGCTGCTGGCGACCAGGCTCCGCCTCGGAGTGCTCCTCGCCTTTGCCGGAATCGCCGCCATGGGCCTGCTGCTGACCCCGCTGGCCCTCGCACAGGCCAACCCCCATCACATCGGCTGGATCTCGGCAAGCCCCCTCCCGACGCGGGGTGTCCACGCGGCCGCGACCTTCATGACCGGCGAGACCGGCTCGATCATCGGCCGCCGGCCTCGCAATGGCTACGCGATCGTCCCGGGTGCGATCGTCCTGCTGGGGATGGTGCTCGCGGTGTTCTTCGCCGGTCGAGTCGGGCGCCGGGCCGCGAGCGTCGGCCTGGTGATCGGGGGCGGCACTGCTGCGCTGGCAATCGGGGCCGCGGTCGCCGGCAAGGACTATGTGATCGCGCGCAACCTGCTGCCGGCGCTCGTCCCACTGCTGGTGGTCGCCGCGGTGGGCTTCGCCGCCTTCCGCTGGCGTCGCATCGGGCTCGCCTTAGCCGGGGTGCTGTGCGCCTACTGGCTCGCATTCGCCGTCCACGTCGACCTGACCCCGAATCTCCAGCGGCCCGATTGGCGGGACCTCGCCGGCAAGATTGACACCTCCGGGCAGCCGCGGGCGGTCGTCAGCTGGAAGCTGGCCGCCGCCCCGCTCGAGTTCTATCTACACAACGACGCCCAGCGGCTCTACTCGGGAGCCGTTCGCGCCGGGGAGATAGACGTCCTCGCCAAGCCTTCGGCTGCGCGGGCGCTGAGCAGGCTGCCGGCCGGCTTTCACCGGGTGGGGCAGGTGAGCGAAGACCGTCTGACGCTGGTTCGCTACGTCACCGCAAGACCCAGGGTCGTCGACTACAGCCAGCTCAAACGCTTGCGGACCGGTTTCCGCGTCAACTCGGTTCTGGTCGATGGCGGCCCTCGTGAAGCGAGCCTCGGTCACCTTGTCAACAACCTCCCGGCGGCACTGTCATGACCGTCTCGGAGATCTCCCTGCGCATCGGCGAAGCCGCCCGCCAGCGGGCGACCTGGCGCCAGCTACTCAGGTTCAGCCTGGTCGGCGGTTGCGGATACCTCGTCAACCTCGTGGTCTTCGACCTGCTGGTGAGCGGCGCCGGCGTTCATCATGCGCCGGCAGCGGTCTGCGCCTTCGGCGTCGCCGTAACCAACAACTACATCTGGAACCGCTATTGGACCTTCGGGCCCGGCGAGACCGCCGCAAGGTGGCAGGCGGCCCGGTTCCTTGCCGTCAGCATCGCCTCGCTGATCATCAATCTCGCGGCGCTCGAGGTCCTCACCGCGGGGGCCGAGCTGAGCGCGCTGCCGGCCCAGGCGATAGCGGTCGCGATCGCCATGCCGTTCAACTTCGCCGGCAACAAGCTGTGGACGTTCTCGTGAGAGCACGGCCGCTGAACCCGGAGGTCTGGTTGGTGCTGCCGACCTACAACGAGGCGGGCAACATCGAGGCGATCGTCAGCGCGGTGCGCGACAGCCTGCCGAGCCCCCGCCGGATCCTGATCGTCGACGACGGCTCCCCAGACGGCACGGGGGAGATCGCCGACCGTCTCGCCGCCCGCCACGGCGACGTGGCCGTGCTGCATCGCAGCGCCAAGCAGGGCCTCGGCACCGCCTACGTGGCCGGCTTCCGCCGGGCGCTGGCCGGAGGAGCTGGTCTGATCCTGCAGATGGACTCGGACTTCTCCCACGACCCTTCCGACCTGCCCCGATTGATCGAGGCCACCGCGGGGGCCGACCTGGCGATCGGCTCACGTTACGTCGAGGGCGGGAGAATCGAGGATTGGGGCCCGCTGCGGCGGGCGATCAGTCGCGGTGGCAGCGCCTACGCGCGGGCCGTGCTCGGCCTCGGCGTGGGGGACCTCACCGGCGGCTTCAAGTGCTTCCGCCGTGAGGTGCTCGAGGCGCTGGACCTCGACTCGATCGCGGCCCACGGGTACGTCTTCCAGGTCGAGATGACCTACCGGGCGCTCGCCGCGGGCTTCACGGTGCGGGAGCTCCCGATCACCTTCCGCGACCGCAGCGAAGGCGAATCGAAGATGAGCGCTGCGATCGTCGCCGAGGCGGTCTGGCAGGTGCCGCTGCTGCGCCTCGAGGACCGCCGGCGCCGGGCCCGGGAGGCCCGCCAGCCGCAGCCCACCGGGGCCTAGGTCAGCAGCCGCTGCACGGGAAGGGTCGGGGCGGTTGCGGCCCTGCGAAGCGGCGGCAGGCCGAAGGCGTTCTCGATCGTGTGCAGCAGGGTGTAGTGGTCCGCGGGCGCGCTGGAGCGAGCGCCGGGGCGGGCTGCGCCCCCGGCTGCGATCAGCGCCACGTGGCCGCCGCCCGGCCGCGCATGCATCTTTCCTTCGTCCCAGGTGACGAAGAGGATTCCGTGGCGACCGAGCGCCCGCAGGACCGATGGGACCAGGCGCGACAGGTAGTGGTCGCTGACGCCTGCCGGGCAGCTGTGACCGTCGTGGCAAAGGCTGAGACCAAGCCAGGAGAACCTGGGTAGGGCGTGGTGGTTGATGTCCTTGCGAAGGCGGCTGAACGGGACCACATTGGGGGAGTCGCCGTCGCTGATGTTCCCCTCGTAATGCAGGAACGGGTTGACCCGGCCCGATCCGGGCTCGAAGTAGGCCTTCCAGGGGATCCCGGCCTCGCTCAGTTGGTCAAAGAGGCTGCTGCCCTCGACCGTGCATGAGCCACAGTCGCCGCTCAATCCGAAGGTCGAGCCGCCGGTCATCGCCAGGTAGTTGGGCAGCGAGGGATGGCCGACCCCGAAGTAGTTGGTGGCCAGCGCGGAGCGGCTCGCCAGTCCGGTCAGATAGGGGGAGCTGGGGCTGCCGATGATGCTGTGGTACTGGTGGTTCTCGAGCACGAGAACAGCGACGTGGGAGTAGCGCGGGGGGTGGGTAGGGGTGATGTGGGGAGCCGCTCCGCCGCTGTCGGAGACGACCGTCACCGCCAGCAGGACGGCAACGACGATCCCCGAGAGGACCCAGCTCAAACGCCTTCTCAGCGCCGTGGAGATCACCCCTCGATGATCGGCCCCAAAGATGAGCGATCGATGAAGGGCTGGCGATCTTGACTCAGCTTTTACCGCCCCTTGACCTGCGGGAAACCGGCGCGCCCCACGCTGCCTCGACCCAACCCAAAGGAGGCCAGCATGCCCCAGATAGTCGTAGTCACGGACGCCCCGGACGAGGCCGCCAGAACCGTCGTCTATCGCGAGCGGGTGGCGCTGAGCGACCTCGAGTCCGACCACTTCTCAGGTCAGCTCGTCGAGCGGGTCGGCTGGGCCGTGCTCGACGCCGATGAGCACGAACATCGGGCGGCGGAGCTCAGCCGCTCACGGCCTGCGCAGCAGGCCGGCTGAGGCTTATCTGCACGATCGATGCGAGCGGCGCGCCCCGGCGGTCCAGGCCGCCGATCAGGTAGCCGGTGTCGGCCACCACTCCGGCAGCCGCGTTCTGGGTGGGAGCGGGAAGGCGTCCAAACCGCTGAGCCCGGGCGCGGGCAGGATCGAAGCGGAGGATCTGGTCGGTCGTCCTGCCGTCGAGGCGCCCGCCGAGCAGGAGGATGCGGCCGTCGATCGTGACGGCCGAGGCATGCGAGAGGCCGCCCGGCAGGTGCCCGACCACGGTCGCCTTGCCCGAGCCGGTGTCCACGGCCTGGATCAAGGCGCTGTCGGTCCCGTCGCCAAGCTCGCCCCCGAGCACGTACACGGTAGGGCCCAGCGATGCCACCGACGCGTAGCGGACGGGCACGGGCAGCTGCGCGATCGTCTCGAAGCTGCGGCCGTCCCGCGTGCGCAGGACCGACCCGACCGGCGCCACCCCGTCATAGCCGCCGAGCACGACCGCTGAGCCCCTCTGTGTCAGGGCGGAGAGGTCCGAACGGGGCTGCGGCAGCCGGCCGGCGACCGTGGCGCCGCCGCCCCGACGCAGGCGCTCGACCGTGTCGAGGGTGGTCGCCGATCCACCTCCGAGAACCAGGGTGCCGGCGGGCAAGGTCGCCGAGGCGGCGTCGTGGACGGCCTCCGACAGCGACCCGGCAGGGCGTACCACGCCCGCCCCGGGGTCGAACTCGAGGACCGAAGCGGTCGAGGCGGCGGCGCTGTCGAGGCCTCCCGAGATGAGCAGGCGCGAGCCACGGGCGGCGACGGCCTCCCCCGAGAGCGGGGCGGGAAGGCTCGAGCGCGACTTCACGGCGGTCAGCCTCAGCGGACCCGACCGCAGGGGACCCTGCGGTCGGGAGGCCGGGGCCGCCGAGCGGGGGCCCGCTCCACCTCCCGACCAGGGCGAGGTGATCAGCAGGACGAGGACCGCGGCCCCCAGAAACACCGCCACGGCTGCCGGCCGGCGTCGCATACGGCGGATCCTGGCCGCCGAGCCTAAGGGGAACCTGATCGCCGCGTGAGGGGACGCTTCAGGAGGCATTCAGGTCTCCCGGTCACGATGGGTCGGCGTGCTCCCGCCGAGCAGAACGCCGATCCTCCCCGCGGCCGCAATTGCGGCCCTTCTGCTCGCCGGTTGCGGCTCGGGCGGCGGCGTAACCGGCACCACGGTCGTTGCCCCGGCGCCCGGCAGCGCGCCTCGGCGCTCGGCCCCGCCGCGGGGGAGCGTTCCGCCGTCGCTGAATCCGCACGACGTCTACGCGGCCGACCGGCCCGGCAGGCTGGCGCCCGCGGTCCGCAGCTTCCCCTCGAGGGTCTACGTCCCCAACAGCGAGAGCAACACGGTCAGTGTCATCGACCCCAGCAGCTTCAAGGTGATCGACCAGTTCCCGGTGGGGGCGCTGCCGCAGCACGTCACCCCCTCCTATGACCTCAGGACCCTCTGGGTCGACAACGACGAGGGCAACAGCCTGACGCCGATCGACCCCGGCACCGGCAAGCCGGGCAGGCCCGTCCCGGTGACCGACCCCTACAACCTCTACTTCACCCCCGACGGGCGTCAAGCGATCGTCGTCGCCGAGCGGCTGCAGCGCCTCGACTTCCGCGACCCTCGGACGATGCGCCTGCGCCACACGCTCCGGGTTCCCTGCGAGGGCGTCGACCACCTGGACTTCACAGCCAACGGCCGCACCCTGCTCGCGAGCTGCGAGTTCGGATCGAAGCTGATCAGCGTCGACATCGCCCGCCGCAGGGTCGTCCGGACCGTTCACCTCCAGCCTGGAGCGAGGCCGCAGGACGTCAAGCTCTCGCCCGACGGCCGGGCCTTCTACGTCGCCGACATGGCCTTCGGCGGCGTCTGGATCATCGACGCCCGCACCTTCCGCAAGACCGGCTTCATCTTCACCGGCGCCGGGGCGCACGGGCTCTACGTCAGTCGCGACTCCCGCTCGCTCTACGTTTCCAATCGTGACGAGGGATCGGTTTCGGTGATCTCCTTCGCAAGGCGCAAGGCCGTCCACAAGTGGCGCATCCCCGGCGGCGGCAGCCCCGACATGGGCGGCGTGTCAGCCGACGGCAAGGTGCTCTGGCTGAGCGGACGCTACGACGCCGAGGTCTACGCGATCAGCACCCGCAACGGCAAGCTGTTGGCCCGGATACCGGTCGGCAGCGGGCCGCACGGACTCTGCGTCTATCCCCAGCCCGGGCGCTACTCGCTCGGGCATACCGGAATCTTCCGTTAGGCGCCGTGCCTGCGGATCGGCGTCCGGTCGGGGAGAATCACTCATCGGACCCTCATCTGCCGTGCCTAGGGTCGGATGAGGAGCCTGAGCCAGGGCGCCAGACCGGATGAGACGGCTGCTCGATACGACTGCGGTTGACGCTCGCATTCGCGGTGGTGATGTCGTTTGGGCTGACCGCGATCGGCCTCTTCGTCTACCTCCGCTTCCGCTCCGATCTGGACAGCGACCATCAACCAGAGTCTTCAGGCGCGTTCGCGGGACGTCGCCGCGCTCGTCCGGCAGGCGGACGACGGTCCGAGCCGGGGAGGCCGCCGCCTGCTCTCCCAGCAGGAAGAGGGCTTTGCCCAGGTCCTCGCTGCCGGCGGACGGGTGATCGCCGCGACACCGGCGGTGCGCGATCTGAGCCTGATCGACGGCTCCCAGCTCGCCCGGGCGCACCGCGACGAGGTCAGCTTTCGACCGGCCCCCGGTCGGGCGGCTGGAGGAGCCGTCGAGGATTCGCGCCTCTCCGTTACGCATCGCGGGCGAGGACCTGGTCGTGGTCGTCGGCGTCGCCCTCGACGATCGCAACGACTCGCTGGCGAGCCTGCGGGACCTCCTGCTGGTCGGCGGGCCAGTGGCGCTGCTGCTGGCATGCGCCGCCGGCTACTGGGTGGCCGCCGCCGCCCTGCGGCCGGTGGAGGCGATGCGGCGCCGAGCAGCCGAGATCTCCGCCTCCGAGCCCGGGCGGCGCCTGCCGGTCCCTCCGAGCCACGACGAGGTCGCCCGCCTCGGGGAGACCCTGAACGAGATGCTCGCCCGCCTCGAGGGGGCGTTCGAGCGCGAGCGGACCTTCGTCTCCGATGCCAGCCACGAGCTGCGGACGCCGCTGGCGATCCTCAAGGCCGAGCTGGAGCTGGCGATGCGCAGCGCCCGCAGCCCGGAGGAGCTGGAGGCCGCTATCCGCTCGGCCGCGGAGGAGACCGACCGGCTGGCGCAGCTCGCCGACGACCTGCTGGTCGTCGCCCGCGCCGAGGAGGGGCGCCTGCCGGTTCACTCGGCCGAGGTCGCGGCGGCGGAGCTGCTGGATTCGATGCGGGAGCGGTTCGCCGAACGCTGCGCCGCCCAGGAGCGGCTGATCCGGCTCGAGCCCGGCGACGGCCTGGTGCTGCGGGCGGACCGGCTGCGGATCGAGCAGGCCCTGGCGAACATGATCGAGAACGCGCTGCGCCACGGTCGCGGCCCGATCGGGCTGGCCGCCGCGCGGACCGAGGGCGGAGTCGACCTCCACGTCACCGACGAGGGCCCCGGCTTCCCGCCCGAGCTGATCGGCACTGCCTTCGAGCGCTTCAGCGCGCGGCGACCCGGCTCGCGGCCGCGGCGGCAGCGGGCTCGGGCTGGCGATCGTCGAGGCCGTCGCCGAGGCCCACGGGGGAAGCGCCCACGCCGCGAACCGCGAGCGGGGCGGGGCCGACGTCTGGATCTCGCTGCCCGACGATGGGACGATGGGCTGACGATGCGCGTCCTGATCGTCGAGGACGACGTGAAGATGGCCGGCCTGATCCGGCGGGGGATGCGGGAGGAGGGGCTGGCCGCCGACGTCGCCGACCAGGGGCGAGGACGCGATCTGGATGGCGGGCTCGACCGCGTACGACGCGATCGTCCTCGACGTGATGCTCCCCGGGATCGACGGCTTCGAGACCTGCCGGCGGCTGCGCGAGGACGGGGTGCGGGCACCGGTGCTGATGCTGACGGCGCGCGACGCCGTCGCGGACAGGATCGCCGGCCTCGACGGCGGGGCCGACGACTACCTGACCAAGCCGTTCTCCTTCGCCGAGCTGCTGGCCCGCCTTCGGGCCCTGACGCGCCGCGGGGCGATCGAGCGCCCAACCGTGCTCGAGGTCGGCGACCTGCGCCTCGACCCGGCGACGCGGCGGGTGACCCGCTCGAGCGAGGCGATCGAGCTTTCCGCCAAGGAGTTCGCCCTGCTCGAGGCCTTCATGCGCCGGCCCGGCGAGGTGCTCAGCCGCCTGGCGCTGCTCGAGGCGGCCTGGGACATGAACTACGAGAACCGCTCCAACATCGTCGACGTCTACGTCCGCTACCTGAGGCAGAAGATCGACCGCCCCTTCGGCGCAGAGAGCATCGAGACGGTGCGGGGGGCGGGCTACCGGCTGAGGATCTGACTGGCCGTTGACATCTTCGGGCGCAACCGTCCGTAGGAAGCGTCGCCGGTTCCGGCCGAAGTTGGCCTGTGAAAGGCTGAACGGGTGAGTCGCACCAACCACGGCTACAAGCTCGCCTCCCGCCCGGTCGGCCTGCCCGACCGCGACGACTGGGAGTACTTCACCGAGGAGCTGGGCGAGCCCGGCGAGGGGCAGGTCCTGGTCGAGGTCGCCTACATCTCGCTCGACCCGGCGATGCGCGGCTGGGTCAGCGAGATGCGCTCCTACATCCCGCCGGTCGAGATCGGAGCGGTGATGCGGGCCCTGGGGATCGGCCGCGTGATCGCCTCCGGGCATCCGGACTTCGCCGAGGGCGACACCGTCAGCGGCCTCTTCGGGGTGCAGGAGCACGCGATCGTCGACGGCCGCGGAGTGATCAAGGTGGACCCCTCGCTGGCGCCGCTGCCGCGCTTCCTCGGCGCCCTCGGGATGCCGGGGATGACCGCCTACTTCGGCCTGCTCGAGGTCGGCCGGCCCGAGCAGGGCGAGACCGTGGTGGTCTCGGCGGCCGCCGGCGCGGTCGGCGCGGTCGCCGGGCAGATCGCCAAGCTCAAGGGCTGCCGCGTGGTCGGGATCGCCGGCGGCCCCGAGAAGTGCAGCTACGTCAGCGACGAGCTCGGCTTCGACGCGGTCGTCGACTACAAGGCCGGCGACGTCGGCGCCGCCCTCGCCGAGGCCTGCCCCGACGGGATCGACGTCTACTTCGACAACGTCGGCGGCGAGATCCTCGACGCCGCCCTTGCCCTGCTGAATCGCCATGCCCGGGTGGTGATCTGCGGGGCGATCTCCCAGTACAACAACACCGGGCCGATGCGGGGTCCCTCCAACTACATGTCGCTGCTGGTCAACCACGCATCGATGACCGGCTTCGTCGTCACCGAGTACTTCGGCCGCTACGCCGAGGGGGCGGCCGAGATGGCCGGGTGGATCTCCGAGGGCAAGGTGAAGGCGCGCGAGGACGTGGTCGAGGGGATCGAGACCTTCCCCGAGACTCTGCTGAAGCTCTACAGCGGTGCCAACAACGGCAAGCTGGTGCTGAAGGTCGCCGCCGAGGGCTGAGGGCGGCGCCATCGCGACGCAGCTGAAGCTCGGTCTCAACACCGGCTACTGGGCGGGGGGCCCGCCACCGGGGGTGAGGGAGGCGATCGCCGAGGCCGAGAAGCTCGGCTTCGACTCGATCTGGACCGCGGAGGCGTACGGCTCCGACGGCCTCACCCCGCTCGCCTGGTGGGGCTCCGAGACCGAGCGGGTGCGGCTGGGCACGGCGATCACCCAGATCTCGGCCCGCCAGCCGGCGGCGACGGCGATGGCGGCGATGACCATGGACCACCTCTCCGGCGGGCGATTCATCCTCGGCCTCGGCGTCTCCGGCCCGCAGGTGGTGGAGGGCTGGTACGGGATGCCCTTTGCAAAACCGCTCGCCAGGACTCGCGAGTACATCGGCATCCTCCGCGACATCTGGGCGCGCCGCGGCCCGCTGCGCAGCGACGGTCCCCACTACCCGCTGCCGCTGCCCGGCGGGACCGGGCTCGGCAAGCCGCTGAAGTCCTCGATCCACCCCCTGCGGGAAGAGATCCCGATCTTCCTCGGCGCCGAGGGCCCGAAGAACATCGCGCTCTGCGCCGAGCTCTGCGACGGCTGGCTGCCGATGCTCTTCTCGCCCGCCCACGAGGACCTCTACGCGGGACCGCTGGCCGAGGGCTTCGCACGGGAAGGGGCTCGGCGCAGCGCCGAGGACTTCGAGGTGGCGGCGACGGTGCCGCTGATCGTCTCCGAGGACGTCGCCGCCGCGATCGACGCGCTGCGCCCCTTCTACGCGCTGTACTTCGGCGGCATGGGGGCCAAGGGGGCGAACTTCCACGCCAACGTGCCGATCCGCATGGGCCACGGCGAGCTGATCGCCGAGGTCCAGGACCTCTACCTCGGCGGTCGCAAGGAGGAGGCCGCCGCCGCCCTCCCGGCGGAGCTGATCGAGGAGCTCTCGCTGATCGGCCCACCGGAGAAGATCCGCGACGATCTCGCCAAGTGGCGCGAGTCGGTAGTCACCATGCTGCTGATCTCGGGCGACGTCGCCACGGTGCGCGCCGCCGCCGAGATCGTCTTCGGCTGACTACGCGGCCTCGCGCCAGCCGGCCAGCGACTCGTCGGCGGCCAGGCGCTGCAGGCCCTGGGCCTCGAGGCGGCGGGCCTGCTCCTGGGTGACGCCGGCCGCGCGCGCCGCGTCGCGAAGGGTCCCGGCGACCTCGCCCCCGGTCCCGAAGCGAACCTCGAGCACGCGGCGCTCCCCCTCGGGCAGGGTCGCCAGGGCCGTGCTCACGGCCTCCTCGCGCTGGCGGTCGATGACCTCGTCGTCGGAGCGCCCGTCGCTCTGCGCCCGCAGCTCGCCGAGGGTGGTCTCGCTGTCGCCCACCGGCGCGTCGAGGCTGGAGGTGACGCGGGCCAGGTCCTGAACCGCCATCACGTCCTCGAGCGGGAGCTTCGCCCGCCGGGCGATCTCCTCCTCGGTCGGCTCGCGGTTCAGCTCGGTGCTGAGCTCGTTTGCGACTCTGTTGACGGTGCGCTCGCGCTGGGCGATGTGGGCGGGGATCCGCACCGCGCGGCCGCTGTTGTCGAGCCCTCGCTGCATCGACTGCTTGATCCACAGCACCGCGTAGGTGGAGAACTTGTAGCCGCGCCGCCAGTCGAACTTCTCCGCGGCGCGGATCAGCCCGATCATCGCCTCCTGGACGAGGTCGTTGAGCGGCAGGCCGTGGCCCTGGTAGCGGGTCGCGAAGCGGACCACCAGGCGCAGGTTGGAGTTGATCAGCAGCTCCTTCGCCTCGAGGTCGCCGCGCTCGATCCGCTTCGCCAGATCGATCTCCTGCTCGGCGGTGAGCAGGGGATAGCGGCTCGCCTGGTTGAGGAAGAGCTGGAAGCTGTCGGTCGTCTGCTCGGGCAGCAGATGGGTATCGGTGCGCCTCTCCGCCCGTGCGCTGGAGCCGGTTGCGTTTTCTATGTGTGCGCCGCGTCGGCGACGCGTATCGGTGCGCTGCTCGGCAGCGCCTCTGGTCCTTGCCAATGGTGCTCCTATCCGAGGTAGGCCGTATTTGGGCCCAGTTACTTCAAAAAGTATAGCGAACCTCCGTTCGGCGTGCAAGCCGGGTGGCTCGCGGCCGCGCAAACCCAGATCGGAGGCGGGATCGAGGCGGCTCAGCGGCCGCGGGTCGGGCTGCCCGGGCCGGGGCAATGCTCGTGGGGCTTCGCCCCGTACCCGTGCCAGTGAAGGCCGGGATCCCTCTCGCCGGGCCTCAGCTGGTGGAGGCCCTGGGGCGGGTTGGCGTTGACCAGCCGGCCCGGCTTGCAGGTGGCGAAGAAGCTGGCGAAGCGGGCGCTCGGAGACCGGGCGCTGAACCTAAAGACGCCGGCGGGGACGTCGAGCCAGAGCACCCCGCCGTCGACCGAGGACTCGGTCAGGCTCCGGTCGGGGATCACCGAGGAGTTGAAGTAGATCGGGTCCGGCAGGGCGGGAAAGGCCCTCGCGGTGGCGCCGGCGACGCCATGGGCGCCGTAGGCGATGAAGTCCTCGAAGCTGAGGTCGCGGATGTTGACGGTGCTGATCGTGGAGACGACGACGCAGTTCTTGGGGTTGTCCTGGGCGTCAAGCTCGACGCCGAGCAGGGCCGCGAGGGCGTGGTAGATGCCGACCGAGGGAACCTGGAAGTTGACCCGCGGGATGTCCCTTCCGGTGGTGAAGAAGGTCTGCAGGTAGATGCTGTGGAAGCCGGCGGCCTCGATATAGGGGGTCACCCTGGCGCCGGCGGGGACGAGGAGGTCGTAGCTGCCGTCGGCCGCGCTCGTCGCCCTGGCTTTCGGCAGCTCCGCGACCCGGATCGTCGCGCCGGCGATCGGCAGCTGGTTGTCGAAGGCGTAGGCCGTGCCGGTGATGTGGACCTTGGCCCGGCCGTGATGCCATCCGTTGTGATGCCCCGAGCTCGCCAGGGCGGGGGCGCTCCAGAGGAGGAGGGCGGCGACGGCGGCGAGGCTGGCATTGAGCGGTCTCACTCTTGGTTCACCCTAGGCGATGGGCCGCGTCGCCCGCGCCGCCGCGCTCTCATCCGCCAGTG
Organism: uncultured Actinomycetes bacterium; assembly: GCA_963725315.1. Classification (GTDB taxonomy): domain Bacteria; phylum Actinomycetota; class Thermoleophilia; order Solirubrobacterales; family 70-9; genus JBBRHQ01. The sequence goes on from CAVRYA010000004.1 coordinate 281,990, forward strand.
GCGTTGAGCCGGTGAACGGCGGCCAGCAATCCGCCGTAGGTGACCTGGTCGGCTGCGATCACCGAGGGAAGCGGGCCTCGCGCCTGTTCGCAGGCCCGGGTCCTGCCTAGGATCACCTGCTTGGCGTTGACGGCCGCCGAGGCGGCGGGGTCCGGGACCGGCGGCGGGGTCGCGGGCGACCAGTGGTTGATCAGGAAGAGCGATCCCTTCGTCCCGCCGCGGTTGGGCTGGCAGCTCGAGGGCCAGTTGACAGGGTTGGTCAGCAGGTCGGGGGTGGCGAACGAGTAGGGGGTCTCCTGCAGGATCCCGTCGTAGGCGCGGTGATACCAGGGAATCGCGCCCGCATCGTGCTCGGCCAGGACCACCACCTGCTGGCGCGTCGCGATCATCCGTCTCAGGGTCGGCCAGACGGGGCCTGGCTGGCCGCGGAAGACGTGGCCTCGCAGCCCGCTCCAGCGCACCGCCGCGGCGAAGTCGGTCGGGGAGATGTAGTCCTCGTTGTCGATCAGCAGCACGTTTCGCGGGTGGCTCTCGAGGAACCTGGTGATCGACCGCAGCACCGGGATCAGGCGGCTGGCGCCGATCTCGCAGAGCACGTGACAGAGGTAGAGGTCGCGAACCCCCGTGGTCACCTTGCCGCTGTCGTCGGTGCGGACGGTGCCGTCGGGCTGGCGCCGGCCGTAGTGGGTATCGAACAGCAGTCCTCTGATCCCGAACCGGAGCTGGTCGGGGATCGCGATCGTCTGGTTTGGGATCTTCCAGCCCAGATCGAGCGAGGACATCGCGTTGTGGGCGCCGGCCAGCACCACCTGGTTGAAGCGCTTCCCGCAGAGTCCGCGCTGGCCGTTGCAGCGCTGCGGCTTGTGCCGGTGGCCGCCCCTGTGGCCGTGGTTAGGGGCAGCGGAGGCTGAGGCTGTGATTGAGAATCCCAGAAGCGCGCACGAGAGCACGGCCGCCAGGATCCGGAACCTCATGCCCGCACCCTATTCGGGCTGCGACGGGAGTCACCCGAATTTCGCCTATTTCTCACCCACTGCGGCGGGTCCGCGCCGCGGCGCTACGATCAGCCCCCTGATGGCCTCCTCGGGGGCAGCCAACGGCTCCATCCAGCTGCCGCTCAGCCGCGTCGACGTCGAGCAGACGTCCAAGCCGCTGCTGCGGGCGAGGATGCTGCCCGCGGCGGCCTTCACCGACCCCGGGGTCCTCGATTGGGAGCTGGAGCGGATCTTCGATGGCTGGATCTGCGCCGCGCACCTCTCCGCGCTCGCCGAGCCCGGTGACTTCGTCGCCCGCGAGCTCGGCGCCGAGTCGTTCTTCGTGATCGCCGGTGAGGACGGCGAGGCGCGGGCCTTCTACAACGTCTGCCGGCATCGCGGCTCGCGCCTGCTCGAGGGGGCGGGGAGGGCGAAGCACCTGGTCCGCTGCCCCTACCACGCCTGGGCCTACGGGTTCGACGGCGCTCTGAGGGCCGCCCCGCACACCGCGGGGCTCGAGGACTTCGACCCGGAATGCGAGGGACTGCGGCAGATTCGCACCGAAGTCGTCGGTGGCCTGGTGCTCGTCGACCTCAGCGGACGGGCTCCCGACCCCGCCGGGCACGTGGGCGACCTCGCCGAGCGCCTCGAGCGCTACAGGACGGCGGAGCTGAGGCCCGCGGCGGAGCGGGTCTACGAGGTCGGGGCCAACTGGAAGGCGATCGCCGAGAACTACAACGAGTGCCTGCACTGCCCCGGCGTGCATCCGGAGCTGAACGCGCTCTCGAGCTACGACAGCGGCGAGAGCTTCGAGGGCGAGGGGCTGTGGTGCGGTGGCTCGCTCTTCCTCAACGATGGCGCCGAGACGATGGCGCGGGAGGGGGCGGAGCCCGCGAGCCGATCGCCGGTCTCTCCGGCAGCGAGCTACGCAGCGTCCTTTACGTCTCCCTCTTCCCGAACGCGCTGATCTCCTTTCATCCTGACTACGTGATGCTCCACACCCTCTGGCCCCGGGATCCGGGCAAGACCGCGGTCACCTGCGAGTGGCTGTTCGAGCCGGCGACGATCGCAGCCGAGGGCTTTGATCCCTCCGACGCGATCGAGTTCTGGGACCAGGTCAACCGCGAGGACTGGCGGGTCTGCGAGCTGACCCAGAAGGGCGTGGCCTCACGCGGCTTCACCCCCGGCCGCTACAGCGACAGCGAGGACGACACTCACGCCTTCGACCGCATGGTCGCCGAGCGCTACCTCGAGGCGCTCTGATCGGCGCGGGCCGAACGCAAGGTTCCGTGCCCAATGGGCACGGAAGATGCAGTTCGGCTCCTTCGGATGGCTAGCGGCAGTAGGCGAAGGCCTGCAGCTTGGGGACCTGGGTGTTGCCGAGGACGTAGATTCTGGCCGCCGCGGACGCTGATCGCCTTCTTCGAGGAGCGGTAGAAGCTGAAGATGAAGGCGTTCCGACCGGAGAGGTAGTCGTAGTCGCCCCTGAAGCCTCCGAAGACGACCTCGGTCTTTCCCGGACAGGTCGCCGTCGCGGTCTTCATCGTGCTGGAGCCTGAGGCGGGGAACATCACGGTTGCCAACCGAGGTCTTCGGCGCGGCGCCGCTTCCCGCAGAGCGCGATCGCGGTCACCGCGTGCTGCTTTCGGTGTGGTTGACGACCGACACCTCGCCAGGTCCGGTTCGAGGTCCGCTGTAGCGCCCATGATGTCGAGGTAGGGCTGGCTGTCGTCGGTGTGGTAGAGAGGAGAGGCGGTTCGCGCCGACCAACCGCCGCCGATCACGTTCTTGCCCGGCGGGCATGTCACCGACACCTTTCGGAGCTCGTCGTTGGCGGCGCTCTGCAGGACGATCTTCTTCCGCCGTCACCACCTTGGCTCGGCGCCGGCCTTGCAGTAGGCGATCGAGGTCAGCTTGCCGCCGCCTGTCGAGGGGGCTGGCGGCGACCGTTGACCACTTGTTCGTGTGCTTGCCCCCGGCACCCATCGAGGCGGGCCAGAGCAGTTCTTCGGTCGTGGAAGGGCACGATGGTGTCGGTCTTGAAGCCGCCGAAGTTGACGTGCTGGCCGTGCGGGCAGCTCGAGGTGACGGTCCCGAAGACGTTGTAGGGGATGAACTTCTGCTCGCTGCTTCTTGAGAAGGCCCCGAGCGCCGCGCCGGCGCCGATCGACCACAGCGCCACAGCGGCGACCGCCAGCGAACCGCCAGGGCGCGCCTGCGGCGCCCGTGACCTGCCTGTTCCCCCCTCATCAGAGACCCCCCGTCAGAGCTGACATCCGAACGATCAACGGCTGGCGAGAGGCGAATCTCGCGCCTCGCTCGTCGGCCTACGCGCGGCGCCCGGCCGCCCGAGCTGCCCGCTCCTCCTACCCGCAGCCGGTGTTGTTGCCGCAGCTCGGGCAGGTGTAGCAGGAGCCGGTGCGCTGCATCATCCCGCCGCACTGCTCGCAGGCCGGACCCAGGTCGGAGCCCGAGAGCTTCGCCGGGATCACCGGCGGGGTGTCGGTGAGCGCGGCCGCCGCCGGCACCGGCTCGGCCGGCTTCGCCGTGGCCTCGCCGTTGCCGCCGTTCGCGTGCCCGTTGCCGTGGCCGTTCGTCCCGTTGCCGTTGCCGGTCTCCGCGGCGGCCAGCTCGGCCTCCTTGCGGGCCCGCACCTCGGGGGTGAGGATGCCGAGGTCCTCGAGCTCGTCGAGGTCGTCGATGAAGCGGCTGGCGAGCCAGCGCATGATGTAGTCGGGCATCGACTTGGCGAAGGGGATCTCCGGGTTCTGGGTGATCCCCTCGGGGTCGAAGCGCATGTAGCTGAACTTCTTCACGAAGACCTCGAGCGGGACGCCGTACTGGAGCCCGATCGAGATCGCGGTGGCGAAGGCGTTCATCATCCCGCGCAGGGTCGAGCCCTCCTTGCCGATGTCGGTGAGGAAGATCTCCCCGACCCGGCCGTCCTCGTACTTGCCGGCGGTGATGTAGCCCTCGTGACCGGCGAGCGAGAACTTGTGGGTGATCGACTGGCGCTCGCGAGGCATCTTGCGCCGCACCGGGCCGAGCGTCTCGATCTGGGGCTCGGGCTCCTTGCGCTGCGCGTCGGTGCGCAGCGCCTGGGCCGTCTTCGAGCCGTCGCGGTAGATCGCCAGCGCCTTCAGCCCGCCCTTCCAGCCGCGCGTGTAGGCGTCGCCGATGTCGGCGACGCTCGCCGACTCGGGCAGGTTGACGGTCTTCGAGATCGCCCCGGAGATGAACGGCTGGGTCGCCGCCATCATGTCGATGTGGCCGGTGTGAGAGATTGCCCGCTCGCCGACCGCGACGTCGAACACCGCCAGGTGCTCCTCCTTCAGCCCGGGGGCGCCGATGATCGTCGCGTTCTCGGCGATGTAGGCGTCGATCTGGTCGATCTCGCTCGCCGAGTAGCCGAGCGTCCGCAACGCCAGCGGCACCGAGCGGTTGACGATCGTCATCTTGCCGCCGCCGACCAGCTCCTTGAACTTGACCAGCGAGAAGTCGGGCTCGATCCCGGTCGTGTCGCAGTCCATCAGGAAGCTGATCGTCCCGGTCGGCGCCAGCACCGTCGCCTGGGCGTTGCGGTAGCCGTGCTCCTCGCCAAGCTCGACCGCCTCGTCCCAGGAGCGCCGCGCCGCGCCCAGCAGGCCGTCCTCGACCAGCGCGTCGTCGATCTCATGGGAAGCGTCGCGGTGCATCCGCATCACCGCGTTGTGCGGTTCGCGGTTGTGCTCGTAGGCGTCGTAGGGGCCGGTCGCCTCCGCGGCGATCCGCGCCGACTGGCGGTAGGCGCGGCCGGTCATCAGCGCCGTGATCGCCGCCGCCACCGAGCGCCCCTGCTCTGAGTCATAGGGGAGGCCGTCGGACATCAGCAGGGCGCCGAGGTTGGCGTAGCCGAGGCCGAGCTGGCGGAAGGCGTTTGCGTTGCGGCCGATCTCCTCGGTGGGGTAGCTGGAGCAGCCGACGATGATCTCCTGAGCGAGGAAGACGACGTCGACCGAGTGCTCGAACTCCCCGACGTCGAAGCTGCCGTCCTCGCGACGGAACTTCATCAGGTTGAGCGAGGCCAGGTTGCAGGCCGAGTCGTCGACGTGCATGTACTCGGAGCAGGGATTGGAAGCGTTGATCCGCCCCGACTCCGGGCAGGTGTGCCAGCGGTTGATCGTCGTGTCGTACTGGACGCCGGGATCGGCGCAGCGCCAGGCGGCGTCAGCGATCTGGCTCATCAGCTTCCGCGCGTCGACCGTCCTGGTCGGCTTGCCGTCGACGCGGGCGGTCAGCTCCCAGTCGTCGCCATCGGCGACCGCCTGCATGAACCGGTCGGTGACGCGGACCGAGTTGTTGGCGTTCTGGTACTGGATCGAGGTGAAGCCCTCGCCGTCGATCGACATGTCGAAGCCGGCGTCGCGCAGGGCACCGGCCTTCTCCTCCTCGCGCGCCTTGCACCAGATGAAGTCCTCGATGTCTGGATGATCGACGTCGAGGACGACCATCTTCGCCGCCCGCCGCGTCTTGCCGCCGGACTTGATCGTCCCCGCCCAGGCGTCGGCACCGCGCATGAAGCTGACCGGGCCGGAGGCGAATCCGCCCTTGGAGAGGTGCTCGACCGAGCCGCGGATGTTGGAGAGGTTGATCCCCGACCCCGAGCCGCCACGGAAGATCATCCCCTCCTTGGTGTTCCAGTCGAGGATCGACTCGATCGTGTCCTCGACGCTGAGGATGAAGCAGGCCGAGCACTGCGGCGTCTCCTCGAAGCCGACGTTGAACCAGACCGGCGAGTTGAAGGCGGCCTTCTGGTGCAGGAGGATCGCGATCAGCTCCATCTCAAAGGCGTCGGCGTCCTCGGGGGTGGCGAAGTAGCCGCCCTCGCGCCCCCAGCCGGCGATCGTGCCGGCGACCCGGCCGATCATCTGCTTGACCGAGGACTCGCGCTGCTCGGAGCCGAGCTTGCCGCGGAAGTACTTCTGGGCGACGATGTTGGTCGCGTTCTGCGACCAGCTCTTGGGGAACTCGACCCCGCGCTGCTCGAAGGCGGGGCTCTCTGGATCGCCGATCACCGCATCGCGGATCTCCCACTCGACTTCGTCGAAGGGATGCACCCCCGGAGTGCTGAATCGTCGCTCGACCGCGATCCCCCGGCGGCTCGTTGCGGTGGTGCCCTCGGCGGTCCTCGACATCTACCTCTCTCCTCTCAACAGCGGCTTTGGGGCGGAATCACTCAGGATCGCTCTCGGGTCGGATGGAACCCGCCCCGCCGATCGGCGCAACGAGCGAGGATTCCGCCGACGGTGGATCGTGGTCGGTGGGCGGCTCCGAGTCGAGCAGCGCAAGCTCCGCCTGCACCTGCTCGACGTCGAGCTGCTTGTAGACGGCGGCGAACTGCAGGTAGGAGACGCGGTCGATTCGGCGCAGGCCCTCGAGGCACATCTCGCCGATCCGCGCCGCCTCCAGCTCGCCGCCGGCGCGGTCCGCCTCGGCCTCGATCCGCCCGACCAGGGCGTCGATCTCGGCCTCGCCGACGGGGCGCTTGTGCGCTGCGCGCGCCAGCCCTCCGCGCAGCTTGGCGCGATCGAAGGGCTGGCGCTCGCCGTCCCGCTTGCGCACGTAGAGGGAACCTCGCTCGTAGCGCTCATAGGTGGTGAAGCGATGGCCGCAGCTCGAGCACTCCCGGCGCCTTCGCACCGATGCTCCCTCCTCAGCTCTGCGGCTCTCCTTGACCTTGGTCTCCTCGGACGTGCAGTTGGGGCAGCGCACACGCCCAATTCTACTAGGGGTAGCGCAAGAATCCTCTTTCGATCCCACATATAGCGTTCCCATCCGGGAAACATCGCCCTATTTGGGCGTTGTAGGCTTTCCCCCGTGGTCGACGACTTCAAACGCGGCGCCGAGCTCGCCGGTGAGCGGATCAGCGCCGCCCGCGAGGCGGCTTCCGAGCGCGCAGGGGCGGCCCGCGAGGCGATGGGCGAGAGGGCGGAGGCGGCTCGCGAGGCGATGGGCGAGCGGGCCGAGGCCGCCCGCGAGGCGGCCGCCGAAGGCGCCGCCGCCGCCAGGGACGCCGCCGCCGAGGCGATCGCCGCGGTCAAGCCGCGGCTGCGCGGCGTCTCGCACGAGTGGGCCTTCTTCGTCTCCCTGGTCCTGGGCGCGGCGCTGATCGTCTACGCCAAGACTCCGAAGGCGACCCTGGCGGTGACGATCTACGCGATCAGCCTCTCCGCCCTGTTCGGGACCAGCGCCCTCTATCACCGGGTCAACTGGAAGCGGCCCTCCGCACGGCGCTGGATGCGCCGCCTCGACCACTCGATGATCTTCCTGCTGATCGCCGGCACCTACACCCCCTTCGCGCTGCTGGTCCTCCACGGCCCGCTGGCCTACGCGATCCTGGCGGTGGTCTGGATCGGCGCCCTGGCCGGGGCGATCATGGAGATGGTCTGGATCGAGTCGCCGAAGTGGGTCCACGCCCTCGTCTACCTGGCGCTCGGCTGGGTCGCCGTCGCTGCCTTCCCCTCGCTGCTCAGCGCGATGGGCCTCGGCGGGGCCCTGCTGCTGGCGGCCGGCGGCGCCCTCTACACGGCCGGCGCGGTGATCTACGCGACCCAGCGACCCGACCCGAACCCCGCCGTCTTCGGCTACCACGAGGTCTTCCACCTGCTCGTGATCGCCGCCGCCGCGATCCACTTCACGGCGGTCGCGCTCTACGCGGTGCCGGCCGCCTGAGGGCTCAGCCCGCCAGCGCCGCCGAATGCCGCTCCTTCGCGGCCTCGATCAGCTCCAGCAGCTCTCCCTCGCGGCCCTCGCGGACCAGCTCCACCGGGTCGGGATCGCCGTTGACGATCCCCTCGAAGAAATCCTTGCGGTCCCGGTAGGTCGGCAGGGTGCCCTTGGCCCAGCCGCGGGCGTCGTTGAGGATCACCGCGAGTCGCGCGTAGGGCTCGCCGAACATCTCGGAGATCTCCCGCTTCATCCGCTTCGCCAGGGCCGGGGAGGCGCCGGCGGTGGAGATCGCGATCGCCAGCGGCCCGGTGCGGACGATCGCCGGCAGGATGAAGTTGCACAGCGGCGGCACGTCGACGACGTTGACCAGCATCGCCCGCCGCTCGGCGTCCTCGTAGACGCCGATGTTGACCTCGCTGTCGTCGCTGGCCGCGATCACCATGAAGGCGCCCTCCAGGTCGGCCGCCCCCGCGTAGGGACGCTTCTCCCAGCCGATCGAGCCCTCCGCGGCTAGCTCGGCGATCGCGGCATGCGCGTCCGGCGCGATCACGGTGACCTCGGCGTCGCAGGCGAGCAGACCCTCGACCTTCTCGAGGCCGACCTCGCCGGCCCCGACCACCAGGCAGCGCCGCCCGCTCAGCTTCAGGCAGGCGATGTAGAAGGGGGTCTCGAGCATGTCGCGCACGCACGACTGGTCGCAGATCCCCTTGCGGAGCTGGCATACGCAGGGCTTGCCGGCATAGGCCTGGGCGGGCATCGGCCCAAGGTTAGTGGTGGCCGGCCGCCACCGGGCTAGAGCGAGTCGAGGGTCAGCCGCAGCCCCTCATCGAGCCCGACCTGCGGGCGCCAGCCCAGCGCGTCGGCGGCGCGGGCCGGGTCGATCGAGATCCGCTGCACCTCGCCCCGGCGGGCGGGGGCGAGCTGGGCCTCGAAGCCGCCCTCGCCGCTCAGCTCGCGCAGCCCCTCGACCAGATCGAGCACGCTGGTCTCGACCCCGGTGCCGATGTTGAAGGCCCCGCCGGCCTCGCTCTCGGCGGCCGCGAGCGCCGCCGAGACCACGTCGCCCACGTATATGTAGTCGCGCGTCTGGCGGCCGTCCCCGTAGACGATCGGCTGCTCCCCCGCGTGCAGGCGCCCGCAGAAGATCGCGATCACACCGGCTTCCCCGAGCGGGTCCTGGCGCGGCCCGTAGACGTTGCCGAGCCGCAGGCTGACGCCGGAGAGCCCGTAGAGGCGCTCGTAGAGAGCCAGGTAGCCCTCGGCTGCGAATTTGCTCAGTCCGTAGGGAGAGAGCGGCGCCACCTCGGTGTCCTCGGGCAGCGGCAGCCCGCGGCCCTCGCCCTCGCCGTAGATCGCACCGCCGGTGGAGATCAGCACGAAGCGCGGCTCGCTCGTCTGGCGCGCCGCCTCCAGCATGGTGGCGGTCCCGCCGACGTTGATCGAGGCGTCGAAAGCGGGGTCGGCGACCGACTTGCGGACATCGATCTGCGCCGCCAGGTGGAGGACAGCCTGCGGCCTGGCCCGCTCGAACACCGCCCTGACGGCACCCGCGTCGCGGATGTCGCCCTCGATCAGTTCCGCCCCGGCCTCGAGCGCGGGCCCGAGGTTCTCGCGGCGCCCGGTGGAGAGGTCGTCGAGGACCATCACCTCGTCGCCGCGGGCGAGCAGCTCGTCGACCATGTTCGAGCCGATGAAACCCGCCCCGCCTGTGACAAGAGTCCGCATCGAGCGACGATCCTACGCACGTCGAGCACGCCCCGTCGCTCGCGGCCTGCTGCCCGCCGGGTGGCATCCATGCCTGTCGGGGCCGGGTTTTGCCCCTGCTACCCTCGCCGCCCCATGAGACTGATCGTCACCGAGAAGAACAACAGCGCCCGCAAGATCGCCGAGATCCTCGGCGCCGGCCCCTCCGAGGAGAAGTCCTACAAGGTGCCCTACTACACCTGGTCCGACGCCGAGGGCGAGCATCGCACGATCGGGCTCAAGGGCCACGTGCTCAACCCGGCCTTCCCGGAGGGCTACTCCAACTGGCAGGAGACCGACCTGCACGAACTGATCGACGCCGAGCTGATCAAGGAGCCGACCGACAAGAACGTCGTCAAGGCGATCCGCAAGGTGGCCAAGGAGGCCGACGAGCTGGTGATCGCCACCGACTTCGACCGTGAGGGCGAGCTGATCGGCCTCGAGGCGCTGGAGGAGATGCTCGAGGCAAACCCCTCCCTCGGCAGCCGCGCCGACGCCGACGCCGGCACCCTGCAGATCAAGCGCGCCCGCTACTCGGCGCTGACCAAGGAGGAGATCGAGCGCGCCTTTGACGAGCTCGACGAGCTCTCCTACCCGCTCGCCAACGCCGGCGCGGCGCGCCAGTACATCGACCTGCTCTGGGGCGCCACCCTGACCCGCGCCGTCTCCCTGGCGACGCGCCGCTTCGGCTCCAACTTCCTCTCGGTCGGCCGGGTCCAGAGCCCGACCCTCGGCCTCCTGGTCGAGCGCGAGATGGAGCGCCGCGCCCACGTCGCCAAGCCCTTCTGGGAGGTCTTCGCCAAGTTCTCCGGGCCGGAGGGATCCTTCGAGGCGCACCACGAGACCGACAAGTTCTGGGAGCGCTCCGAGGCCGACGCCGCCATAGCCGGCACCTCGAGTCCGGGGGTGGTGAAGTCCGTGACCTCGCGCCGCAACACCCGCAAGCCGCCGGCCCCCTACAACACCACGGCCTTCACCACCGACGCCTCCAGCCGCCTCGGCATCACCCCGGCGGCCGCGATGCGGATCGCCGAGGACCTCTACATGGACGGCTTCATCTCCTACCCGCGGACCGACAACACCGTCTATCCCTCCTCGCTTCCGGTGCACGAGCTGATCTCCTCGCTGGTGCGGGTCCCCGACTTCTCAGCCGCCGCCGGGCTGCTCGAGGGCGGCCAGCTCACCCCAACCCGGGGCAAGAAGGAGACCACCGACCACCCGCCGATCTACCCCACCCAGGCCGTCTACCCCAACGCCCTGGAGGGCCCGAAGCGCCGCGTCTACGAGATGGTCGTGCGCCGCTTCCTCGCCACCTTCTCCGAGCCGATGATCACCGAGTCCACGCGAGCCGACATCGTCGCCGGCTCGCAGACCTTCTTCGTCCGCGGCTCGGTCGTGGTCGAGCCCGGCTACGCCGGCATCTACACCTACGCGCGCTCCTCCGATGAGGAGATCCCGCCGCTTTCCGAGGGCGACGAGCTGGCCCTCGACGGGGAGCCCTGGATCGTCGACAAGGAGACCCAGCCGCCATCCCGCTACTCGCAGGGCAAGCTGGTCGAGCTGATGGAGGAGCGCGGCCTCGGCACCAAGGCGACCCGCGCCGACATCATCCAGAAGCTCTATGACCGCGGCTACGTCTACGGCAACCCGCCCGTCCCCTCGGAGACCGGGATCGCGATGTACGAGGCGTTCAAGCGCTACGTGCCGGAGATGGCGACCCCCGAGATGACGGCGAAGCTGGAGTCCGAGATGGACCAGATCGCCGCCGGCGAGATGACCCGCGACGGGGTGGTCGGCGACAGCCGCGAGCTCCTGCACCGGACCACCACCGAGATCGAGGAGCGCCGCGAGGACCTGGCGAAGGTCGTCTGGGCCGGGATGGACGAGGACAAGTTCCTCGGCCCCTGCAAGGTCTGCGCCGAGGCCGGCCGCGAGCACGAGGACGGCTCGCCGAACCGGCTGCGGATCATCGAGCTGAAGGGCGGCAAGCGGATGTACGGCTGCGAGGGCTGGATCCGCGACGACCCCGACTCCCCCGACTCCTGCCCGGTCTCGGGCCCGCTGCCGGGGCGTGGGTACGAGCTCTGGCGCCTCGAGGAGCACTGCTCGATCTGCGGCGAGATGCCGAGGCTGACGGTCAAGGGCTTCCGCGGGCGCCCCTGGAAGCTCTGCCTCAACGACGAGTGCCCTTCGATGGTGGAGATGCGCGAGAAGCGGGCCGAGCGCGAGGCCGCCCGCGCCGCGCGCGAGGAGATGAAGGAGAAGACCGAGGCCAACGGCGAGAGCGCCGAGTCCAAGGCCCCCAAGGGCCCGCCCGACCCCGGCACCCGCCGGCGCAAGCGCGCCCGCAAGGCCGGCAGCGCCACCAAGTAGGCCGCCGCTCGGGTGTTCATCTCGCTCGAGGGGATAGACGGCTCCGGCAAGAGCACCCAGGCCCGCCTGCTGGCCGAGGCGCTCGGGCCGCAGACCGTGCTGGTCCGCGAGCCCGGCGGCACCGACTCGGCCGAGCGGATTCGCGAGCTGCTCGCCGACCCTTCGCTCGAGCTCGACCCGCTGGCCGAGCTGCTGCTCTTCTGCGCCGCCCGCGCCGACCTTGTCAGCCGAGTCATCCGCCCCGCGCTGGAGAGCGGCCGCGACGTCGTCTGCGACCGCTTTTCGGACTCCAGCGTCGCCTATCAGGGGGCGGCCCGCGGGCTCGGCGCCGGGATGGCGATCGGCCTCTGCGACACCGCAACTGAGGGCCTCTGGCCCGACCTCTCGGTGCTGATCCGCCTCGACCCCGAGGCCGGTCTCGCCCGGGCCTCGGGAGAGGACCGCTTCGAGGCCGAGGGCGTCTCCTTCCAGCGCGAGGTCGCCGATGCCTACGAGGAGATCGCCGCGGTCGCCGCCGATCGCTTCGCGGTGATCGACGGCGGGGGCAGTGTCGAGGAGGTGCATGCGCGGGTGATGGAGGCTGTGCGCTCGAGGCAGGCGGAGGCCGGGGGGGACGAGAGGTGAGCGGCCCCGACCTGGCGGCACTGGAGGCTGCCACCGAGCACCAGCCGCGGGCCCGCCTGGCGCTCGCCTCGGCGCTTGCCTCCGGCCCCTCGCATGCCTACCTCTTCCGCGGGCCGCGGGGGTCGGGCAAGGCGGCGGCGGCGCGCGCCCTTGCCGCCGGGATCATCGCCCCGGGCTGCGAGGATGAGGCCGACGCGGGGCGCCGGGTGCTGCAGGACCCCTCGCCCCATCCCGACCTCGTCTGGCTGGCGCCGCGCGGGACGCAGCACCTCATCGACGACGTCCGCGAGCAGGTGATCGGGGCGGTCGCCCTGCGGCCCTTCGAAGGGACGCGCCGGGTGTTCGTGATCGAAGCCGCGGAGGCGATGCGCGACGAGAGCCAGAACGCCCTGCTGAAGACGCTCGAGGAGCCACCCCCTTACGCGCACCTGATCCTTCTCAGCGCCGAGCCCGAGGCGCTGCTGGAGACGATCTCGTCGCGCTGTCAGGCCGTCACCTTCGCGGCCCTGCCGGCGGCGGCGATCGCCGCGGAGCTGGAGGGCGCCGCCGAGCCGGAGCGGGTGATGGCGGCCGCCAACCTCTGCCGCGGTGACCTCGAGCGGGCGCGCTTCCTGCTCTCCGAGGAGGGCGGCGAGATCCGCGCTGAGGCGGAGTCCTGCGCGGAGGCCGCCCTCGCCGGCGCGACCGGTTCGGCACCGTGGAGCGAGCTGCTCGCTTCGGCCGAGGCGGCCGGAGAGGAGGCCGAGGCGGCAGCCCGCGAGGCGCTCGAGGCCGAGAAGGAGCTGGGGGTCCGGCGCTCGGCCAAGGAGGCCTCCGACGAGGCCCGCAGGGCGGGCCGCCTGCGCCGCACCGAGGTCCTCGACCTGGGGCTCGAGCTCTGCGCCGCCTGGCTGCGCGACCTGGTCGCCCTCAACTCCGGCGCCGAGGGCGTCGTCTTCAACCGCGACCGGCTCGACCGGCTGCGCGGCTCGGCCGAGGGGCTGGCCCCCGCCCGGGCGCGGCGGGCGGTGGAGCTGGTCGGCGAGACCCGCCGCAGGCTCGACCTCAACGTCTCCGAGGAGCTGGCCCTAGAGGCGCTCTTCTTCCGCCTCGAGGCGCTGCTCTCCCCGGCCGCCTGAGGGCGCCCCGGCGTCGCCCTCCCCGTTCGCGGCGGCGCCCCGGCCCTGCTCGTGGGCCCGCTCCAGCGCCCGCTCCTGCGCCAGCCTGGTGATCTGCTCGGACTGGCGGGAGACGATCACGCTGAAGTTCAGCGCCAGCCCGAGCAGCAGGAGGAGGACCAGCGAGAACAGGGCGACGTTGGTGTCCCGAACGCCCATCACGTCCGCGACCACCTCGAGCAGCCCGGGGAAGGCGGCGCCGACGAGCATCCCCAGCCCGGCGATGAACCAGATCACGCTGTAGCGCTCCTGCAGGCGGTTGCGGCGGATCATCTCCAGGATCAGCGCCATGAAGGCGATCGCGATCACCGCCGCCAGGATCCGCGACTGCGCGGTCAGGTGGACGGTCGGCCCGGCGGCCGCCAGCGGCGGGCTCACCGCTCCTCGTACCCCGGGTGCCTGGGCCGGAACTGGCCGACCAGGAGGACGATCAGGCCCTTGAAGATGAAGAAGGCCGAGCGCAGCGGGGTCAGGAACGAGCGCCCCTCGGCGCGCGGCAGCATCCGCACCGGCACCTCCTCGACCCGAAGGCCCTGGCGAACGGCCTGATGCAGAGACTCGATCTCGGCGAAGTCCGGCGAGTAGCGCTCCCCGAACAGCGCCATCACGCTCCGGTTGGCCGCCCGCATGCCGCTGGTGGTGTCGGTGAAGCGCTGCCGGGTGGCAGCGGTGAGGAAGAAGCGGAAGACGCCGGAGCCGATCCGGCGTGGGATCGTCGGGCGGTAGTCCTCGCTCTCCGCTGCCGTGGGATCGCTGTACCGCGAGCCGATCACCAGGTCGGCCCGGTCCCCCCAGACCTCCTCGAGCAGGCGCACCACCTCGAAGGGCGGGTGCTGGCCGTCGGCGTCGAGATGGGCGCAGCAGTCATAGCCCTCGCGCAGGGCGTAGAGGTAGCCGGTCTGAAGCGCCGCCCCGAGTCCCTGGTTGAAGGGCAGGGAGGCGACGATCGCCCCGGCTTCGCGGGCAGCCTCGGCGGTGGCGTCGGTCGAGCCGTCGTCGACGACGAGGACATCGGCGTTGGGCAGCCTGCGGCGCACGTCCGCGACGACCGTCGCGACCGAGCCCTCCTCGTTCCAGGCGGGAATGAAGACCAGCGTTCGCACCGAACGATTCTGCCACGAAGCAGCACCGCGCCCGGCACGCGTTCGCCCGTGACTCGGTTAGCTTTGTGTTAGGAACCACTAATGCTGAGACGGCTTCGGATCAGATCGCGCCGTGGGAGGCCTCCCCACATCGGCATGCGCCTGTGGCTCGCCGGCGCCTTCGCGCTGGTGGGGCTGATCACGGCGACCCTCGTCTACCTCCTGGTCAGCGCCTCCAGCGAGAAGACGATCGCCAACCGCGCCACCGAGCTCGCCGTCGGTCGCACGATCACGGTTGCCGACAGCGTCGGCGCGGCGCACGGGGACGCCGCCGACGTGATCGCCGGCGCCAAGGGTGGTGGGTTCCAGGCCTGGTACTACGACCGCAAGGCGAAGCTCGTGGCGCCGGTGCCGCCGGGGGCCGCGCTTGCCGGGATCCCGGCCCGCCACAGCGCCATCCAGATGGCGCTCGACGGCGGTCGCTACACCGGGACCGTGCCGGGCGGGGAGGTCTCCGTGGTCGCCGTCCCGGTGTTCGACAAGCAGGGCATCACCGGCGCCCTGCTGGGGCGCTCCTCTCGCTCCCAGGTGCTCTCCAGCGCGATCACCCGCCTGCGCAGCGACAGCCTGCGGGCCCTGGGGATCGCCGTGCTGGTCGGCGTGCTCTCCGGCTTCGGGGTCGCCAGCGCGATCGCCCGCAGGGTGAAGCGGCTGGCCTCGGGCGCGGAGGAGATGGCATCCGGCTCCTTCGACGTCTCCCTCGACACCTCGGGGCGAGACGAGATCGGGGACCTGGCCCGGGCGCTGGACTCGATGCGGGCCTCCCTCGAGGAGAGCTTCGGAGTGCTCACCGCCGACCGCGACAAGCTGACGGCGATCTTTGACGGGCTCACCGACGCCGTGATGGTCGTCGACGACGACGGCACGGTGCGCTTCTCCAACAGCGCCGCGTCGCGCCTGGTAGACGCCGACGGGCAGGCCCCGCAGGCGATGATCCCGCAGCTGCGCCGCGCCTCGGCTGTCGGCTTCTCCGCCCACCCGGCGCTGCGGATCGGGGACCGCGCCTACGCGATCCAGGCCCGCGACCTGCCGGAGGAGGGAGCGGTGCTGGCGGTCGTCCGCGACCGCACCGACGAGATGCGACGCGAGTTCGCCGAGCGCGACTTCGTCTCCAACGCGGCGCACGAGCTGCGCAACCCCCTGGCCGGGATCTCAGGCGCGATCGAGGTCCTGCAGACCGGCGCCAAGGATGATCCCGAGGCCCGCGAGCACTTCCTGGAGCGGCTCTCCCAGGACGCCGAGCGGATGAGCCGCCTCACCGAGTCGCTGCTGACCCTGGCCCGGGTCGAGGCACTCGGCGCCGGCGAGGAGGACGAGGTCGACGTCGAGCTCGCTGCCTCGGACGTGGCCGCCGCGGTGGAGGCCCCTCCCGGGATTGAGCTGACCGTAGACGTCGAGCCCGACCTGGCGGCGAAGGGCGACCCGACGCTGCTGAGGCAGGTGCTGATCGGCCTGCTCACAAACGCCTACAAGAACACGCCCACCCCCGGCGCCGTTACCGTTCGCGGCCGCCACGACGGCGAGACGGAGGTCGTATTGGAAGTCATTGACACCGGCACGGGCATCCCGGCTGCCGAGATCGAGAGGGTCTTCGAGCGCTTCTACCGGCGCACCGAGTCGCGCCGCCAGGAGGGCTTCGGCCTCGGCCTGGCGATCGCCCGCAGGATGGTCAGCGTGATGGGCGGCCGGATCGGCGCCGCCTCGGTCGAAGGGGAGGGCACCACCTTCTGGGTGCGCCTCCCGGTCGCCCAGCCCAGCGCCACCCCGGTCGCATGAGCACCCTGGAGCGAGACCGATGAGCAGAGGACGCATACTGATCGCCGACGACGAGCCCTCGGTCCGTGACTCCGTCGGCTACGCGCTCGACCAGGAGGGCTTCGAGGTGGTCGGCGCGGTGGACGGCAACGATGCGATGGAGAAGATCGGTGGCGACGGCATGCCCTTCGACCTGCTGATCCTCGACATCATGATGCCGGGCCCCTCGGGCCTCGACATCTGCCGCGACGTCCGCGCCCGCAGCCCGGTGCCGATCATCATCCTCACCGCCAAGGACGCGGAGATCGACAAGGTCGTGGGCCTCGAGGTCGGAGCCGACGACTACGTGACGAAGCCGTTTTCGGTCCGCGAGCTGCTGGGCCGCGTCCGCGCCCAGCTGCGGCGCCAGGAGCTCGACCGCTCACCTGCCGCCCAGGACAGCAGGATCGAGTCCGGCCCGGTCTCGATCGACCTCGCCCGCCACCTGGTCACGGTGCGCGGCGAGCAGGTCAACCTGACCCGCTCGGAGTTCCAGCTCCTGCGTCTGCTCGCAGCCCGCCCCGGCGAGGTCTTCCGCCGCGCCCAGATCATGGAGGAGCTCTGGCAGACGGAGTTCGACGGCGACGAGCGAGCCTGCGACGTCCACATCTCCAACCTGCGCCAGAAGGTCGAGCGCGACGCCCAGCGCCCCGAGCTGGTGGTCACGGTGCGAGGGGTCGGCTACAAGTTCAACGACGAGGCCTGACCCTCGGCTCCAGCCTCTGCCGAGGCCTCTTCCAGCGCCGCCAGGGACTTCTCCAGCCAGCGGCTGAAGTAGATCCTGCCGAGGGCCGCGTCGAAGACGCGGTTGGCGGCGCCGATCGGGTCCATGCCGAACTCGACGTCGACGAAGGTGTTCCCCTGCGCCTCGGTGAGGAGCCAGCGCGTGTAGGTCCCGGTGTTGAGGCAGCGCATGTCGATCGCCCGCATGTCGTCGAGACGCTCGATCTGCAGCGTCGTCTCCATCTCGGCGCCTCGCGCGTTCCTGGTCACCTGGGCGTAGTTGTCGCCCTCGTCGAAGCGCTCGCCGCGAACCTCGACCACCCGCGGCCACCACTCGGGATGGTGGCTGGGGTCCCCGACCAGATCCCAGATCCTCGCCGGCGGGGCGTTGATCAGCGCTTGGCGGCGTGCTACTGACATCGACTCCCACCAAGTCTGACACGCCGCGCCGGAGCCGCACGGCGAGCACGCTGAAGAGCCGACGCCCGGACTCGAACCGGGGACCCCTTCATTACGAGTGAAGTGCTCTACCAGCTGAGCTACGTCGGCGGGGCAGGGATTGTAGGCGCCAGTCTCCCCCCGCCGGAGCGGGCTGCGCGGTGCGGGGCGCGGCCGGGATCGGCGGCTGGAATCATGCCCGGGATGGCGACCTGGGAGAAGATCGCAGCCGAGGCGCCCGAGCTGGCGGAGCTGGCCAGGGGCTACTTCGAGGAGCGGGTCCACAAGACGATCGCGACCCTTCGCCTGGACGGCTCCCCCCGGATCAGCGGGACGGAGGCGAAGCTGATCGGCGGAGAGCTCTACTTCGGCTCGATGCCCGGAGCGCGCAAGGCCATGGACCTGCGCCGCGACCCCCGCTTCGCCCTGCACAGCGGCTCGCAGGACCCACCGGACTGGGCAGGAGACGCCAAGCTCTCGGGACGGGCGGAGGAGATCTCGGAACGCGCCCGGCGCGCGAGGATCTTCCGGGCGATGGGCGCCGAGGAGGTCTCTCCGGACTCCCATCTCTTTCGCGCCGAGATCGCGGAGCTCTCGATCGTGAGGCTCGACGAGAGCCGCAAGGCGCTGGTGATCGAGGCATGGAAGGAGGGAGAGGGCGTGCGGCGGATGACGCGCTGAGCCCTCGGAGGTCTGGTTTGAACGCTCCCCGCAGATACTCCCCTTGGTTCATTGCCGCTCTTCTGATGCTTTTCTGCTGCGCCTCTGCGAGTGCCGGGATCCGGGTCCGCGGCAACCAGCTGGTCGCCGGCAAGAGCAGGGGCCACGCGGTAAGGCTGCTCGGCCTGAATCGCTCCGGGACCGAATACAGTTGCTTCCAGGGATACGGGTTCTTCGACGGGCCCAGTGACCCGGCGAGCATCAGGGTGATGAAGAGCTGGCGGATCAACGCCGTCCGCCTGCCGCTCGAACGAAGACTGCTGGCTCGGCATCAACGGCGTGCGACCACGCTTCGGGGGCAGGAACTACCGCCGGGTGATCCACCGCTACGTCCGCCGCCTGCACCGGGCCGGCCTCTACGTGGTCCTCGACATGCACCTGGCCGGCGCCGGCCACCATCTCGCCAACCAGATCCTCCGCATGCCCGACGCCGACCATGCCCCGGACTTCTGGCGCTCGGTCGCCTCCCACTTCAAGTCTGACCACCGCCTGCTCTTCGACCTCTACAACGAGCCCCACTACGTGAGCTGGAGGTGCTGGCTGCACGGCTGCTGGGTCCCGGCCTACACCCAGGAGCACGGGCCGGTCGCCTCCTACGAGGCGGCCGGGATGCAGGAGCTGGTCGACGCGGTGCGCTCCACCGGCGCCCGCCAGCCGCTGATGCTCGGCGGGCTCGATTGGGCCCGCACCCTCGGTGGCTGGCTGGCGCACAGGCCCCGTGACCCCCTGCACCAGCTGGTCGCCTCCGAGCACAACTACGGGAAGCTCGCCCCCTGCGGGCGGAGGTGCCGCCGCGCGATGGCGAGGACGGCGCGCCGCGTGCCGGTCGTGATCGGCGAGTTCGGCGAGACCGACTGCCGCCACGGCTACATCGATCGCTTCATGCCCTGGGCCGACCGCCACCGGATCTCGTACCTCGGCTGGACCTGGAATGCGACGGCGCCGGGAAGCTGGACCTGCCGGGGCGGTCCCTCGCTGATCAAGGACTTCAAGGGCACCCCGACCAATTTCGGCATCGGCTTCCGCGATCACCTGCGCGCGCTCGCCCGCTGACCGAAGACCGGCCGCGCCGCGCTTCTGCTTGCCGGCGCGGTCAGCACCTCGCCGGCAGAGGCATGTCAGGCGGCGAAGCCGCCGCACGTAGTTCCGTCGAGGCCGGCCTCGAAGATCAGGGGGTGGTCCGCCACCGCCGCATGCCCTTGCGACGCCGAGAGGAGAACGAGATCGAGTTCTCCCGAATCGTCGCCTTCAGCGACGGTGTCTTCGCGATCGCGATCACTCTGCTCGTGCTCCAGATCGAGGTGCCGCAGGGGGTGACATCGAGCGGCGAGCTATGGCACGAGATCTCCCGCCAGGACGGCGACATCATCGCGTTCGCGATCAGCTTCGCGGTGATCGGCCGCTTCTGGGTCATCCACCACCGCTTCTTCACCGAGGTCAGGGCCTTCGACGGCCACCTTCTGACCATCAACCTCGTCTATCTCTTCTGGATCGTCGCGATCCCCTTCTCCAGCCAGGTGCTGGGCGACTACGGGGGAGAGCCGACGGCGGTGATCATCTACGCGGCGAACCTCTCCCTCGCCACGCTGACCAGCGCCCTGATGACGACCTACGCGGTGCGCGCCGGCCTCACCACCGAGGGACGTTCCGAGGAGATCCGCGCCAACCGCAATGGCGGGCTGTGGGTGTGCGCCGTGTTCGTCGCCTCGATCCCGGTGGCGGTGATCGCGCCTCACGTCGCCCCGTTCATCTGGCTGGGGCTGTTCTTCGATCCAAGCCATCGGATCGCCCGCTTGGTCGGCGTCGGCTGAGCCTGAGCTCCGCTCAGTCGTCGCGGGCGGCGCGGATCTCCTCCCGCTCGGCGAGGCGGTTGGCCCGGCGCAGCTCGGCCTCCTTCTGGCGGCGGACCTCGTCCGGTGTCTCGGCCCGCAGCTCCGGGACCGGGGTCGGCCGCCCCTGCTCGTCGAGGGCGACCATCGTCAGGTAGGCGGTCGAGGTGTGCTGGGTCTCGCCGGTGCGGGGGTTCTCGGCCTCGACCCGGACGCCGACCTCCATCGAGGTGCGCCAGGCGGCGTTGACCTTCGCCCGGCAGGTGACGAGCTCGCCGACGTTGACCGGGTGCATGAAGGTCATCCGGTCCATCGCCGCGGTGACGATCCGCACCCCGCAGTGGCGCAGGGCGGCGATCCCGGCCGCCTCGTCGCAGAGCTTCATCACCATCCCGCCGTGGACGAAGCCGGCCGAGTTGGCGTCGGTGATCGACATCCACCTGACCAGCAGCGACTCCGAGGCCGAGGCGGGGCGGGCCTCGGGGCTCATGGCTTCCAGAGGAAGGTGATCGAGCGACCCCGGCGGGCGCAGTTGACGGGCACGCCGCGGGCGGTCCGGACCGAGAGACAGCGATAGCGCCTGACCGTGCAGGCCGAGCGGGACTCGCTCTTCGCCGGGCGGCAGCGAGGGAAGTTCCAGGAGGACATCACCGCGACGCCGGTCGCACAGCTCACACCGCTCACCCGCAGAGCTGTCAGAACTCCGGCCGCCGGGCACTTCTTCACCGAGGCGCCGATCGGTCCGCCCGAGCCCCCGGCGCGCTTCAGCGGCTCCGGGGCGCTCGCCGTCTCGCCCGAGGAGCCGCAGCCCGCGATCAGCGAGACGGCGAGCGCGATCGCGAGTGCGGTGACGGCCGGCTTCATCGCTGCGCCACCCTACCCGGCGAGCTGGCGCGCCCGGGCGAAGACCGCGTCCAGCATCTCCTCGGTCAGCTTGCCGGTGAAGGTGTTCTGCTGACTCGGGTGGTAGCAGCCGAGCAGGGAGAAGCGCCCGGCAACCGCCTCCGCTCCGTGGCCGAAGCGCGGCTTCGGTCTCGGCACCTCGCCGCCGATCGCCCTCACCGCCCGCAGGGTGCCGTCCCAGGCGAAGCTGCCCAGGGCGACGATCACCCTCGCCTGCATCAGCAGCCCCAGCTCGCGTTCGAGGTAGGGGAGACAGTTGTCGCGCTCGGCGGTGGTCGGCCGGTTCTGCGGCGGCGGGCAGCGGTTGACGGCGGTGACGTAGGCGCCGCGCAGCCGCAGTCCGTCGCCGCGGCGCTCGGAGACCGGCTGGCTGGCATAGCCGGCGCGGTGCATCGCCGCGAACAGCCAGTCGCCGGAGCGATCGCCGGTGAAGAAGCGCCCGGTGCGGTTCCCCCCGTGCGCCGCGGGCGCCAGGCCGACGACCAGGACCCCGGCATCGGGGTCGCCGAAGCCGTCCAGCGGCTTTCCCCAGTATTCCTCTCCCGCGAAGCGCCGGGGCGGCTCGGCGGCGCATCGCTCGCGCCACTCGACCAGCCGGGTGCAGCGGCGGCACCCGTGCACCTCGGCGGCGAGCGCCCGCAGCCCGCTGAGCCTCTCCGGCTCGGATGTCGGCGATGATCCGCTCATGTCGTCACCTCCCTGGCCTGGCCGGAAGGATGCCGGGCGGATCATCCGGGAACCGCGCTCACGCCGTGGCTTCCTCACCGGCGCCGGTCTCGCCCTCGGCAGCGCCTCGGGCGTCTTCCTCGCCGCCTGCGGGGGTGGAGACGGCGCGGGTGCCGGCGGCGAGCAGGAGCGCGACGTCGCCATCCTCGACCACGCCCTCGCCCTGGAGCTGACGGCGATAGCCGCCTACCGGCGAGCGGCGGAGCCGCTTGGTGGAGAGGCACTGGAGGTCTTCGAGGCCTTCCTGATCCAGGAGCAGGAGCACGCCGACGCGTTGACCAAGGCGATCAAGCAGCTTGGCGGGACGGCCAGCGCCGACCGGGCGCGGCTCGACTACCCCGACCTGGGGAGCCGGCGCCAGGCCCTCGCCTTCGCCGCCGACCTCGAGAACGTCCTGATCGCCGCCTACCTCGCCGCCGTCCAGGGGCTCTCGGCCAGCAACCTGCGCGCGATCGCCGGGGAGATCGCCTCGGTCGAGGCTGGGCACCTCGCCGTGATCTCCGGCGAGCTCGGCCGCCCCCAGGCCCCCGACGCCTTCGTCAGTGGCGATCCCGGCGCGCTCTCGGGGGCCGGCCTCGACGGCGCCGCGATCGGATGAACCGGCCGGGCGCCTCCGGGGTCGAGGAGCGGGTGGCCGCCAACGGCGCCGGCGAGGGAACCCGTCGCGACGTGGTGCGTCGCGGCGCGGTCGGAGCGGGCGCCGTCCTTGCGGGCGGCGCGCTGAGCTCGGCGCTGCGGGCTGCGGCCGCCTCTGCCGACAGCGAGGACGACGCCGCGATCCTCGAAACCGCGATCGCCGCCGAGCAGGCCACGCTGCTCGCCTACTCGACCGGGTATGAGAGCGGACTGCTGGAGATGCCGTTCGCCGCGGTCGCGAGGCTGTTCGGCGAGCAGGAGCGCGAGCACATCGCGGCGCTCGCAGGGTCGTTGAGAGCTCTGGGCGGGACGATGCCTGAGCCTCCCACGGTGACGGAGGTGGAGGGCCTGGACGCGGTGCGAAGCCAGACGGACTTCCTCGAGCTCGCGATCGGGCTCGAGAACACCGCCGTCGCCGCCTACGGTGAGGCGCAGCGCAAGCTGGAGTCCCCCGGGTTGCTCAAGCTCACCACCGAGATCTGCTCCAGCGAGGGCCAGCACCTCGTCGTCCTGCGCCAGGCGCTCGGCGCGGGAGCCGCCGACGCGGTTCCCGCCGCCTTCGAGGCGGGGATCTCACCGCCCCCTGAACCGAGGGCGGGCTGAAGGGTTTCGGTGATGCGGACTGAACTACCGGAACAGGTCACCGGGCGCAGCCGCCCTCCGGCGGGCCCGAGGCACGGTACGGTGTCTGGCCCAGTCAGCGAAAGGACCTGATCGTGATGCCCAACATCGGACCGATGGAAGTGCTGGTCGTCCTGATCGTCGCCCTGCTCGTACTCGGCCCGAAGAAGCTGCCGGACGTGGGCCGATCTCTCGGCAAGGGGATCCGCGGCTTCAAGGACACCGTCACCGGCGCCGACCCAACCGCGATCCGGGACTCGGACGAGCGCGAGTCCTGAGAGGCGGTTCGCCGTGTTCGGGGCATAAGGGGAGAGAGCTCCGGTGACCGGTCCCCTCTACGCCGTCGGGCGCTTCTGCTCGCGGCACCACTACCCGGTGATCGCCATGTGGGTGATCGCCGCGGTGGTTCTGGTCCTGGTCGGACAGGCCTCGGGTGACAAGACCAACGACAACCTGACCCTTCCCGGCACCGGCTCGACCAAGGCCACCAACCTGCTCGAGGACAAGCTCCCCCAGCAGGCCTACGGCAGCAACCCCTTGGTGATCGAGTCCCACGGCGCCAAGCTCTCCAGCGCCGCCTACAGCAAGGCCGTTTCATCCACGGTCGCGAAGCTGAACAAGATCCCGATCGTGACCAGCGCGATCAGCCCCCTCTCCTCGCAGGGGTCGGACTTCCTCTCCAAGGACGGTCGCATCGGCTACATACCGGTGACGCTCAGCGTCGGCCCGGGCGACCTGACCGAGGAGCAGGCGCAGCGGGTCCTCGACGCCGGCGACCCGGCGGTGGCCGCCGGCCTCGACGTCTCCGTCGGCGGCTACGTCGGCCAGCAGCTCTCCAAGCCATCCACCGAGATCAGCGAGGCGATCGGCCTCGACCGCCGCGGTGATCATCCTGCTGTTCGCTTTCGGCACGGTGACGGCGATGGCGATGCCGATCCTCAGCGCCGTCCTCGGCCTGGCCTGCGCGCTCTCGATCATCCGCCTGCTGGAGAACGTGATCGAGGTCCCCAGCACGGCCTCCACCCTGGCGACGATGATCGGCCTCGGGGTCGGGATCGACTACGCGCTGTTCATCGTCACCCGCCACAAGCTCCAGCTCAGGGACGGGATGGAGGTGATGGAGTCGGTGGCGCGGGCGACCGCGACGGCGGGCGGGGCCGTGGTCTTCGCCGGCTTCACGGTGATCATCGCGCTCTGCTCGCTGTTCGTCGCCGGGATCCCGCTGGTCACCGCACTCGGCCTCACCGCCGCCGTCGCGGTGGTCGTCGCGGTGCTGGCGGCGGCGACCCTGCTGCCGGCGATGCTGGGAGCGCTGGGACCGCACATCAACTCGCTGCGGGTGCAGCTCGGGGAAGACGCATCCCGACGACAAGCAGCCCCACGGCTGGGAGCGCTGGGCCCGACGGGTCGCCGGCAGGCCCCTGCCGGCGGCGATCGTCGCGGGGCTGATCCTGGTCGTCCTCGCGCTGCCGATCCGCGACCTCGAATTGGGCCAGCAGGACAACAGCGTGCAGCCGAAATCCACCACCGCTCGCCAGAACTACGACGGCCTCAGCCGAGGGCTTCGGGGCCGGGCTACAACGGCCCGCTGCTGGTCGCCGTGGAGTTCGGGACGCCGGCAAAGCCGGACCAGAAGAACATCGACAAGGTCAACTCCTCCCAGAAGCAGCTCGACGCGCAGAAGCAGCAGATCGCCGCCGAGGAGGAGGCGGCGGGAGTGCCGCCCGACCAAGCCCAGCAGGACGCCGACCAGAAGACTGCCGCCCAGCAGCAGAAGCTCGACCAGCAGCGCAAGCAGGCGGAGGACCCGGCAACCGATCCGCAGCTGACCACCCTTCAGAAGGACATCTCCAAGGCGCCCGACGTGAAGGCGGTCTCGGCGGCGAGCCTCGACAAGAAGGGGACCGCCGCCGTCTTCAGCGTCGTCTCCGACTCCTCACCCTCGGCCGACGCAACCGTCGACCTGGTCAACAACCTGCGCGACTCGGTGATCCCGAAGGCGCTGAAGGGCACCGACCTGACCGCCTACGTCGGCGGTCAGACGGCCGGCTACATCGACCTCGCCAACGAGATCTCGGACCAGCTGCCGCTGATGATCCTGATCGTCGTCGGCCTCAGCTTCATCGTCCTCTTCCTCGCCTTCCGCTCGATCCTCGTGCCGCTGAAGGCGGCCTTCATGAACCTGCTCTCGGTCGCCGCCGCCTACGGGGTCGTCACCGCCGTCTTCCAGAAGGGGTGGGGCGCATCGCTGATCGGCCTCGACCACTCGATCCCGATCGTCAGCTACGTGCCGCTGCTGATGTTCGCGATCCTCTTCGGGCTCTCGATGGACTACGAGGTCTTCCTGATGACGCAGATCCGCGAGCACTTCTCGGAGCACGGGCGACGCCAAGCGGGCGGTGATCGAGGGACTCGCCAACACCGGCCGGGTGATCACCTCGGCGGCGCTGATCATGGTCTTCGTGTTCTCGAGCTTCGTGCTCAACGGCAACCCGGTGGTCAAGGAGTTCGGGGTCGGCCTCGCGGTGGCGATCGCGATAGACGCGACCATCGTCCGCTGCCTGCTGGTGCCGGCGCTGATGGTCCTGATGAGCGAGCGCGCCTGGTGGCTGCCCCCGGCGGTTGGATCGCGTCCTCCCCAACCTGAACATCGAGGGGGGCGAGTACTTCGAGCGGCGCGACGCCGCAGCCGGCAGGGAGGCGCAGCCGGCGGCGAAGACTTGAGGCGCGGAGGTCCTGGGTGTTCCCGCTCAACATCCCCAACGTCCTCACCCTGCTGCGCATCATCGCGGTGCCGGTGGTCGTCGTGGCGCTGCTCGGGGAGACGCCCAACGGGGACGCTCTCGCCGCCGGCGTCTTCGCCCTGGCAGCGCTGACCGACGGGCTGGACGGCTACATCGCCCGCTCGCGCGGGTCGGTCACGACCTTCGGCAAGCTGATGGACCCGGTTGCCGACAAGCTGCTGATCACCGCGGCCCTGGTCTCGCTGGTCTCGCTCGGGCGCCTCGCCGCCTGGGTGGCGATGGTGATCATCGCCCGTGAGTTCGCGGTCACCGCGCTGCGCGCCGTCGCCGTCGAGCGGGGCCTGGTCATCTCGGCGAGCTGGATGGGAAAGGTGAAGACGGTGCTGCAGATCGCCGCGGTCTTCGCCCTGATCGCCTTCGACCCCTCGCCGCTGTGGGTGGACGTCCTCGTCTACCTCGCCGTCGCCGCCACCCTGATCAGCGGCTTCGACTACTTCTTCGGCGTGCGCAAGCGCCTGGAGGCGAGCGCGAAGCGAGCGCGCGGCGCCGAGGACGCGAGGCCGCGGGAGCCGCGGCGCGTCAGGGCGCTGAGCCTCCGGCGGCGGGCGGAAGGCGCGTCGAGCCACTCGCGCATCGTCAGGTGGTGCTCCTGAGTGCTCGCCGTCCGCGAGCTCCCGGCGCAGGTCCTCGAGCGCGCCGTAGCGCTCGGCGACGACGTTGTGGCGGTGGATCGTCTCCAGGTTCTCCTGGCGGGCCATCACGAAGGCGGCGGGATCGAGGTCGGGGTGGGCCTCGATCACGCGGCGGATCATCTCGCGGACGCAGTCCTCGACGAAGCGGGGTTGGGAGTGCGCCTGCATCACCACCGCCAGCTCGTCCGGGCGCTTCATCAGCTCGTAGATCTCCGAGCTCATCGACTGCTCGACGATCCGCAGCAGCTCGCGGGCGTCGATGTCGGCCTCGCAGCCCTCGGGGCAGCCGACCCAGAGGGTGCCGATGCCACGCTGGTTGTGGGTGGCGATCGGGACGGCCTCGACGATCTCGGAGACCTGCTCGGGGTCGTAGCCGCGCTCGGCGAGGCGCTCGCGGGCGACGCCGGCGACCATCTCCTGGGCGCATGGGCAGGCGGTCATGCCCTGGGCCTGGACGCCGGTCAGGGTGCGGGTGCCGCGCTGCGAGGAGACCGCGGTGCCGTAGAGGGTGTAGATCTCCTGGGTCTCCTGGCCGGAGACCGGCGCGGGGACCGTCTCGGGGTAGCGGGCGGCCACCGAGACCTCCGAGCGCAGGCCGCGCTGGCTCTCCCGGACCCGCTCGGCGATGTGGGCGGCGAGGTGTCTCGGCGTGGAAGGGGGCCTCGCTGAGGACGACCTCGTCGATCGCCTCGCCGACCACCTCCTCGAAGCGCGACATGTGCACCCCGGCCTGTTGGGGGTTGAGGTCGACGAAGCACTCGATCTCGGCGAAGTAGAGGTGCTCGGTGCCGTTGACCTTGACCCGGATGACCTTCTCGACCCCGGTGACGCCGACCCGCGAGAGGCTGACCTCGGTGGCCGGGGTCGAGGCCTGGACATCGGTGGACGCTCACCGAGAGGGTCGGCGTCTGCGGAGTCATCGCATCCAGAAGATTAGGCAACAGCCCACCGGCGGTGGCCGGGTCGCCCGGCCAGGTGCGCGGATTGGTCTGCAATCCAGGCCTTTTTGCTTTCTGCGTGGCCCGTATACTCCGCCGCGAGCCGGAGGTGAGGAGCCGACTCCGCGTAAGCGCAGAAGTGCGCGGGAGGCAGAGAGATCGAGCAGCTAGACACCGCGGTGGAGGGACTGGAGCAGGGCTCGGAGGAGCAGCCCTTCGGCGACTCCGAGGAGCTGCGCAAGATCATCGCCCTCGGCCGCGAGCGGGGCTACCTGACCTTCGAGCAGATCGCCGCCACCCTGGAGGAGGTGGAGGTGACAAAGGAGCAGGTCAGCCACCTGCACTCCCACCTGATCGAGCACGGGGTCGACGTGATCGCCGAGGACGGCGTCAGCGCCTACAAGGAGCAGAAGGCCGGCGAGCCCTCCCCCAACGGGGCGGCGAAGAAGCCCGAGCTCGACCTGACCGTCGAGCCGAGCCTCGACTCGCTGCGCCTCTACCTGCGCTCGATCGGCCGGGTCGAGCTGCTCACCGCCGAGCCAGGAGATCGAGCTGGCGAAGCGGATCGAGCGCGGCGACATGATCGCCAAGCGCCAGATGGTCGAGGCGAACCTGCGCCTCGTCGTCTCGATCGCCAAGGGCTACCTGGGCCGCGGCCTCAGCTTCCTCGACCTGATCCAGGAGGGCTCGCTCGGGCTGATCCGGGCGGTGGAGAAGTTCGACTACCGCCGCGGCTACAAGTTCTCCACCTATGCGACCTGGTGGATCCGCCAGGCGGTCACTCGGGCGATCGCCGACAAGGCGCGGACGATCCGCATCCCCGTGCACATGGTCGAGAAGCTAAACCGGGTCGCCCACGTCGAGCGCCAGCTCGTCCAGCGCCTCGGCCGCGAGCCCGAGGCCGCAGAGATCGCCGAGGAGCTGCGCTGGTCGGTGCGCGACGTGCGCGACATCCTCCGCGTCGCCCAGCTTCCGGTCTCCCTCGAGAAGCCGATCGGCGACGAGGAGGAGTCCGAGCTCGGCGACTTCGTCGCCGACGACGCCGTCTCCGAGCCCTTCGAGGAGGCCTCCGAGCACCTGCAGAAGGAGGGCGTGCGCCGGGCGCTCGACGCGCTGCCCGAGCGCGAGCGCCAGGTGATCGAGCTGCGCTACGGCCTCTCGGGGATGGAGCCGCTGACCCTCGAGGAGGTCGGCCGCGCCTTCGGCGTCACCCGCGAGCGCATCCGCCAGATCGAGAACAACACCCTGAAGAAGCTGAAGCGCCTGCCCGAGGCGCAGATGCTGCGCGAAGCGAGCTGAGGCGGCCCGGGGCGATCCGGGACGGCTAGTGGGGGAGGAGGGATTCGAACCCACTCAGGCTTAGCCAACAGATTTACAGTCTGCCCCGGCTCTCCAACTCCGGCGCTCCCCCAGGAGTGAGCGCGATTCTAGAACGCGCCCGCCGGCTCCCGGTCCCCTCCCCCCGTCGAGTGGACGATTTCCTCTCCCATTTGGATGATTTCGTCCACTCGACCGCGAGGAGCCGCCGGCGCGCGGCGGTCTAGCCCCGGCTGACCAGTCGCGACATCACCACCTGCGACCGGGTGCGGACCACCGGGGCGGTCTGCTGCAACTCGATGATCAGCCGCTCGAGGTCGGCGTTGTCCGAGGTGCGGACGCGGGCGATTGCGTCGGCCTCGCCGGTGACGCTCAGCGCCTCGACCACCTCGGGGTGGGAGCGCAGGGTGCTCGCCACCTGGTCGAGCTGGGTCCCCGGCTCGAAGAAGAGCTCGATCAGCGCCTCGGTCCCCCAGCCCATCGCCCCGGGGTCGACCACCGCGGTGAAGCCCTCGAGCTCGCCGGTCGAGCGCAGCCGATCGACGCGGCGCTTCACCGAGGGGGCGGAGAGGCTGACCCGGGCGGCGATGTCGCCGTAGCTGCGGCGGCCGTCCTCGACCAGCAGTGCAAGAATCTGTCGATCAATAGCGTCCACGCGTCTGATTATTGCGCGAAGATGCCAAATCTCGGGGATTGACTATGCAGGGAGGCCGTTCTAGGCTTCAGACAGTGCTGACCCAACCGAAGATAGCCCGCGTCCTCTTCGACGAGGCGCACTCCGAGGCGTGGACGATTCGTCCCGAGCTGGCGGCCGAGATCCAGCCCGCCCATCCGGCCGACTCCTCGCTCGCCGCCGCCGCCGAGGCGCTCGCCAGCCGCGACTTCGAGGTCGCCGCCTTCGCCGACGGCCCCGCTCGACCCCAAGACCCTCGCCGGCGCCGACGTCCTCGTCATCGCCCACCCCTCCGACCCGAAGTGGGAGCACACTCTCGACGGCGGCTCCCCGCGGCTCGACGACTCCGAGATCGAGGCGATCGCGCGCTTCGTCGAGGCCGGCGGCGGTCTCATCGTCCTCGGCGAGACCGAGCAGGACAAGTACGGCAACAACCTCAACGAGCTGCTCGCCCGTTTCGGCCTCTCGGTCGAGAACGCCACCGTGCAGGACTACGAGCACCACCGCGAGGCCCCGTCCTGGGTCCTCGCCGACCTCACCATCGCCAACGGCGCGGCCCCCGACCTGCTCGCCCGCGTCCACGAGGCCTGCTTCTACCGCGCCGGCACGATCGCCCTCGGCAACGGCGGCCGCGCCATCGCCCGCACCCACGAGACGCGCCGACCCGCCGGGCGCCCCGCTGGCCGCGATCACCGAGCACGGCGCCGGGCGGGTCGCCGTGCTCGCCGACTCCGACCTCTTCGGCGACGACTGCATCGGCGACCTCGACCACGCCGCGCTCTGGCTCAACCTCGTCTACTGGGCGGCCGGCCCGGCCTTCGCCGCGTCCGCCGGGGAGCCCGGCCCCGCCACCGAGGCAGTCGCCGACCCGCACTGGCCGGCGCTGAAGGCGGCGGTCGCCGAGCTGCGCCTCACCCAGGAGCCCGACGGCTCGGTCGACCTCGCCAAGCACGACCGCGCCCGCACCGCCGAGCTGACCGCGACGATCGTCGCCGAGGTCGAGGCGCTGGCCCCGCGCTTCCCCCACCAGGCGGAGTACTTCGACGCGCTCTCGCCGGCGACCTCGCCGCCTGGGAGGCCGGCGGACTTCGGCAAGCCCGACTTCTACGCCTCGCATCGACGCGCTCCGCCCCGAGCGCCACCGCGAGGACGGGATCGAGCACCTGGTCGTCTTCCCGATGTACAAGCAGAACGCCTCCCGCGACACCTGCTTCGAGGCGCTGCTCGTCCGCACCCCCTGGCCCGGGTTCGTCGCCGAGCTGGAGTCGAACGGCTACGACAACGCCAAGTTCGTCCCGGTCGAGCTGGTCGACTACACCGACGGCTACGACTCCGAGTGCGCGGTCCTCTTCCCGGAGACCTTCTCGCGTGCCGGAGCGCCCGCCGGCGCACTTCGGCGCGATCTTCTGCGACCGCGAGGCGGAGCGCTTCCGCCGGGTCTGCGGCGCCGCCGCGGAGATCCTCCGCCTCAACCTGCCGCCCGACGCGGCCTGCCTGCTCAGCTCGCCCGAGCTCTCCCAGAACGCCTACATCACCTGGGACCTGATCCACGACCGCACCCACATGCACGGCGACCTGCCCTTCGACCCGTTCATGATCCGCCAGCGCAGCCCCTACTGGATGTACTCGCTGGAGGAGCTGCGCTGCGACCTCACCGCCTTCGGCGAGGCGGTGAAGCTCGAGCGCGAGGGCTTCGCCTTCGCCCGCTACGTGCAGTACGCGATCCTCTTCGACCGCCTCTTCCGCTTCCCGGTCACCGGCAGCCGCGTGCGCAACTACGACGGCCTCGGCGGCCAGCTGCTCTTCGCCTTCCTCCACAAGGAGGGCTACCTGAACTGGACCGACAACGCGCTGACGATCGACTGGGACCGGGTCGCCGAGCGGGGTCGCCGCGCTGCGCGAGCGGGTGCAGGCGCTGTATCACTCCGGGATCGACCGCTCCAAGCTCTCGCAGTGGATCGCCGCCCACGACCTCGTCTCCGAGCTACGTCCCGGCGACCGAGAGCTCGGTCTGGGACAGCGCCGGCCGCGACCTCCCCGAGGTCGCCGAGCCGAAGGAGCTGGTCGACCTCGTCCGCGACGACGAGTTCCCCCTCAGCCTCTTCTACTCGCAGCTGAAGCCGAAGCTCCAGCCGGCGCTCGACGCCCGACCCTCGCGCAGCGGGGCGGCCGCGGGCAGCGGGGCCTGAGTTGAGCGAAGGACGGCTCGAGGGCAGCGTGATCGCCGTCGCCGGCGCCGGAGGCGGGCTCGGCCCGGTCGTCTGCGGCCACCTCGCCGCCGAGGGGGCGACGATCGCCGCCACCGACATCTCCCAGGAGCGCCTCGACGCGATCCCCGCCGAGGCGGGCATCCCCGAGGAGCGCTGGGACGGGCGGGTCGTCGACCTGCTCGACCCCGACGCCGCCGGCGGCTGGTGCGAGGCGATCGCCGAGCGCTTCGGCAGGGTGGACGGCCTCGTCCACCTGGTCGGCGGCTGGAAGGGCGGCCAGCCGCTCCACGACCGAGCCGCTGGAGGACTGGGCCCTCCTCCACGACCTGCTGATCCGAACCGTCCAGCACACGACCCGCGGCTTCCACGCCGCGCTGGCCGCCAGCGATCACGGCCGCTTCGTCCTCGTTTCCGCCAAGCAGGCCCAGCAGCCCTCCAACGACAACGCGATCTACGCCGCGGCGAAGGCCGCGGCCGAGGCCTGGACCCTCGCCTACGCCGACGGCTTCGACGGCACCGCCGCGACTGCCAACATCGTCGTCGTCAACGCGATCCTCACCCCGCAGATGCGCGAGGCCAACCCGGACAAGGCATATGCCACCTTCACCCCGGCCGAGCACCTGGCCGAGGCGATCGCCTTCCTCTGCTCCGAGGAGGGCGGGCGGATGAACGGCCAGCGGCTCTCGCTGCACCCGTGAGCGCCGCGCGGCGGCTTCGCCAGCGACAACTACTCGGGCGCCCACCCGGAGATCCTCGAGGCGATCGAGGCGGCCAATCACGGCCACGCCCCCGCCTACGGCGCCGACCGCTGGACCGCGGCCGCGCAGGATCGCTTCCGCGGGCACTTCGGCCCCGCCGCCCGCGCCTTCCCCGTCTTCAACGGCAGCGGCGCCAACGTGGTCGCGCTCGCCTCAGTGACCGAGTCCTGGCAGGCGGTGATCTGCCCCGCGACCGCCCACCTCCACGTCGACGAGTGCGGCGCCCCGGAGAAGGTCGCCGGAGTGAAGCTGATCACCGTCGAGACCACCGACGGCAAGCTGACGCCGGAGCTGCTCGAGGGAGCCTTCCCATGGGAGCGGGTCGACGACGAGCACGCCTCCCAACCGCGGGTGGTTTCGATCGCCAACTCGACCGAGCTCGGCACCGTCTACACCCCGGCAGAGGTGCGGGCGATCGCCGATGCCGCCCACGGGCGGGGCCTCCTCCTGCACGTCGACGGTGCGCGGATCGCCAACGCCGCTGCGGCGCAGGGGTTGGGGCTCCGGGACCTGACCACCGACGTCGGGGTCGACCTGCTCTCCTTCGGCGGCACCAAGAACGGGCTCCTGTTCGGCGAGGCGGTCGTCTTTCTCGCCGAGGAGCTGGGGGAGGGGGCGCAGTTCGTCCGCAAGCAGCTCATGCAGCTCGCCTCGAAGATGCGCTTCGCCTCGGTCCAGCTCGAGGCTCTGCTGGGCGGCGACCTCTGGCTGCGCAACGCCTCGCACGCGAACGAGATGGCGGCCCGCCTCGCCGCCGCCCTGGAGCGGATCGAGGGAGTCGAGCTGGCTCAGCCGGTCGAGGCGAACGGGGTCTTCGCCCGCCTCCCGGCCGCCGCGATCGAGCGGCTCGAGCTCGACCCGGACGGCAACCGAGCCTTCTACGTCTGGGACGAGCCTTCGGGGACGGTGCGGCTGATGTGCTCCTGGGACACGGCGGCCGAGGACGTCGACGCCTTCGCGGCATCGGTCGAGGAGACGGTGGCGGACGGCGCTGGCTCCAGCCGGTAGCTGGCCGGGTCGAAGCGCCGAGTCAGCCGCCTGAAGCTCCAGGTCTGCCGCGGCCAGATGACGACATTGCGGCCGCGGTCGTCGAGGTACCAGTTGGCGCAACCGCCGCTGCTCCAGACGGCGCCGTCCAGGCGGCGCTGGAGGTCGGCGTTGTAGGCGCTCTGGACCTCCGGGCGGACCTCGAAGCGGGCGATTCCACGCTGATCGATCAGCCGCAGCGCGTCGAGCACGTAGTTGAGCTGCGACTCCATCATGTAGAGGACCGAGCTGTGCCCGAGGCCGGTGTTGGGCCCGAGCAGGGTGAACAGGTTGGGGAAGCCCGCCATCGCGGAGCCCAGGTAGGCCTGGGGCCCCTCGCTCTCCTGGACCTCGCCGACCGTCCCGCCCGGTCCCCTGAGCCGGTAGCCGAACTCGGGATGGGAGACGTTGAACCCGGTCGCCAGGATCACCGCGTCGACCTTCCTCAGCGACCCGTCGGCGCCGACGGGACCCTCGGGGCGCATTGTCGCCACGGCGGAGCTGACCAGCTCGACGTTGGGCTGCTGGAGCGCCGGGTACCACTTGCTCGAGGGCAGGATCCGCTTGCAGCCGAGCCGGTAGGAAGGCTCGAGCCGGGCCCGCAGCTCGGGGTCTGCGACCTGGCGGCGCAGGTGCGCCCGCCCGATCCGCTCGAGCCGCGCCAGCCGGTCCGGGTTGCCGACCAGCCCGGGGACGATCGACTCGCGCAGCAGGTAGGAGAAGGCGCGGTTGAGGCGCTGGGCCACCGGCAGGCGCTTGAACAGCAGCCGCTCGGCGCGGCTGATCTTCCGATCGCGGTGGGGCATCACCCAGGGCGCGGTGCGCTGAAAAACGTGGAGCTTCTCCACCTCGGGCTGGATCTGCGGGACGATCTGGATCGCAGAGGCGCCCGTCCCGACCACCGCGACCCGCTTGCCGCGGAGGTCGAACCCGTGGTCCCACCGTGCCGAGTGGAAGAGAGCTCCGTCGAAGGAGCCGAGGCCGGGTATCTCGGGGATCGAGGGCTCCGAGAGGCCCCCTGTCGCGGCGACCAGCACCGAGGTGCTGATCTGCCCATCCGAGGTCTCCAGACGCCAGCGCTTCGCCTCTTCGTCCCACTCGGCGCCGAGCAGCTCGCAGCCGAGCCGCAGGTGCGGGGTGACGCCGCCCTCCCGGGCGCAGCGCCGAAGGTAGTCCCAGATCTCCGCCCCCTCCGAGAAGGTGCGGGTCCAGCCCGGGTTCGGCATGAAGGAGAACGAGTAGAGGTGCGAAGGGATGTCGCACTGGATTCCCGGGTAGGTGTTCGCCTCCCAGGTGCCGCCGAGGTCCGCGGCCTTCTCGAGCACGACGAAGTCGTCGATTCCCTCCCGCAGCATCCGGATCCCGAGGCCGATCCCGGCGAAGCCGGCACCGATCACGACGACCCGGCGGTGCTCACTCAAGCCGGCACCCGCGGTCGCTGGGGTCTGCGCATCTCTCCAGTCTCCCACCGGGGGCGGTTCGATACCCCCTGCGGCTCGCGCCCCAGCCGTCCCAGGCCGAGGGCGAGGACGGTCAGCAGGGAGAGGGCAATGACCAGGACGAGCAGCGGCGCGGCGGTTGTGAGCCAACCCGGGACCCCGTGCTTCGTCTCGCGCTGGAGGATCCGCTTGTCGCTGACGAAGGCGCGCTGGAAGCGGCTCGGAGCAGGGACCGCCGCGGCCGGGATCGCCCGATCCGCCGGCAGGTAGATCGGCACAGCGGCGATCGTCCGCCCGGTCTGCAGGCGCAGGGTGGTCTTCCACTCGCCGCTCACCGGGATCGGCTCGGTGCTGCGGTAGACGCCGCCGCCGAGGGATCGGAGGCGGTCGACGACGAGCCCCCCGCCCTGCCAGGAGGTGATCGTCAGCCACCGGGCGTCGGCCGCCGCCGAGGCCGGCTTGATCCGCGCCCTCACGGTCACCTCGCGGCCCGGCCCGGCACCGGCCTCGCTCAACTTCACGCTCGCCTCGATCCCTCGCGGCGCCGTGGTCACGAGCCCGTCGGCGACTACCGCCATCACCGCGAGGAGCGAAGCCAGCGCCAGGCCCCGGGTGAGCCCGCGGCCGGGCAGGGCCTGCTTCAGCGAGAGCGCCAGCAGCGCCCCCGCGATTGCACCGGCCAGCCCCGCGACCAGTGCCAGCAGCGGCGCCTCCGGCAGCAGCGAGCTCGTCCACGGCAGCGGCATCGCCACCTGGCTCCAGCCGTACTCGGCGGCGAAGCCGACGGTTCCGATCGCGAGGCCGGAGGCGGCCGCGAGCGCCAGCGGCCGGCGGGCGAGGAAGATCGCGAGCAGCTCGACGCAGGCCGCCTCGGCCAGGTAGAGCGGCATGTGCGGGAAGGGTCTCGCCGAAGACGCCGGCCACCACCAGAGCTACCGCCCCGCGGACGAGGAGGAAGAAAGCCGACCGCCGCGAAGGCGCCGCCGGGCCCGATCCAGATCCGGGCGCAGACCAGCGCGGCGCCGGCGGCGAGCGCGATCAGTACCGGCTGGAAGATCATCTGGAACTGGGGGACGCCGAAGTCGAACTCCGCCTGGAAGGTAGAGAGCCCGACCAGCAGCCCTCCCATCAGCCCCGCCCGGCGCAGGCGGACGATCAGCGCCGGGCTGCGGCCGGCCCCGGTCCGCTCCCTGGCGCGCATGCCCTCGACCAGCAGGACCGCCTGTCCGACCAGGGTCAGCGCGGCGCCGCCGATCAGCATCAGGTGGGTCGGTCCCCAGAGGGTCACGTCCTGCCCGAAGAGGCGGTGCCAGAGGTCATCGAGAGGGAAGCCGAGCAGCGAGAAGAAGGCGCAGGCCGTGATCAGTACGCCCCCGAGTGGCGCGTACCAGCCGCGGTTGATCCGAACCGCGGTCGGCCCGGGGCGCTGCAGCGGCAGGGCCATCGCCACGAATCCGGAGCAGAAGATCCCGAATAGGCCGGCGAGGATCAGGTAATGGGCCGGGTTGGCCAGGGGCCCGGCGTCGCGGCCGACGTCGATGTGCAGGGAGATGTCCCAGTACATGCCGAGCAGCGCGACCAGCAGCGAGGCGCTCGCCGTCGCCGAGGGAAGGGCCGCCCATCCGGGCAGCCCGCTGGCCCGCTCGGCCGCGGCGGCGGCCCGCCCCAGATAGGGCACCCGACCGCTGCGGTGGCCGAGCACCAGCCAGGCGAGGGCGCCGCTGGCGGTGATCGCCATCGCATTGGCGATCAGGATCTGGCCGACCGCGGCTCCGCCGGCCGGCTCGGAGCCGGTCGCGGCGAGAACGGGAGGGA
The DNA here is from genome assembly GCA_963725315.1 of uncultured Actinomycetes bacterium. Lineage (GTDB taxonomy): Bacteria > Actinomycetota > Thermoleophilia > Solirubrobacterales > 70-9 > JBBRHQ01. The sequence goes on from CAVRYA010000004.1 coordinate 318,713, forward strand.
GAAACTCGGCGGGGGCCATCTTGCACCGAACATTGTTACACCGATCTATGGCACATGGGATCGATACCCTGACTGCGTGACCGAAGTCACGGAATCCACGATGACCATCGACGAGCTGGCCCGGCGCACCGGGATGACCGTCCGGAATATCCGCGCCCACCAGTCGCGGGGGCTGCTCCCCCCGCCGGAGGTGCGCGGGCGCACCGGCTACTACGACGAGGGCCACGTCAGCCGCATCGAGCTGATCCGCGACCTCCAGGCCGAGGGCCTCAACCTGGAGGCGATCCGGCGCCTGCTCGACGGGCGTGGGGGAGTCGAGTGAGGCAGTGCTCGACTTCACCAGGACCCTGCGGACGCCGTTCGAGGACGAGGAGCCCGAGGTCGTCCACGTCTCCGAGCTGGCCGAGGGCGTCGCCGACCCCAACCCGGAGCTGCTGGCGCGGGCCGAGCGGCTCGGGCTCTTCCGCCCGCTCGGCGAGGGCCGCTACGAGGTGGTCAGCCCGCGCCTGCGCCGCGCCCGTTTGGAGCTGGCCGAGCTGGGGATCGGGCCGGAGGCGGCGCTCGAGGTGGTCGAGGAGATGCACCGCCACGCCCGCGGCGTCGCCCGCGCCTTCGTCCGCCTCTTCGTCAAGAACGTCTGGGAGCCCTTCGAGGAGGCGGGGCGCCCCGAGGAGGGCTGGCCCGAGGTCCGCGACGCGCTCGAGCGGCTGCGCCCGCTCGCCACCGAGTCGCTGCTCGCCGTCTTCAAGATCGCGATGACCGAGGAGACCGACAAGGCTGTCGCCCGCACCCTGCAGCGCGAGCCCCGGCGCTCCTCGCGGCCGAAGGAGCGCCGCTAGAGTTGACGGCTGCGCCCGGATAGCTCAGTTGGTAGAGCACTTCCATGGTAAGGAAGGGGTCACCGGTTCGAGTCCGGTTCCGGGCTTCTGAGCCTTCGCGAAGCCGAGCGGTTTCGATCCTCTAGGCTGCGCCGCCGATGGACTTCACGCTCTCCGACGAGCAGCAGCATTTCGTCGCCGCGATCCGCGACTTCTGCGGGCGCGAGTGCGGCACCCTGGAGAAGCGCGAACAGCTGACCAACGGCCACACCGAGCTCCACAATGCCGGCCTCTACTCGAAGATGGCCGAGCTCGGCTGGCTCGGGGTGACGATCGACGAGGGCTACGGGGGATCCGGCGGCTCGATGCTCGACGCCTGCCTGTTCATGGAGGAGACCTCGCGCGGGCTGGCGCCGATCGGCGGCTACGCCACGACCCTGATCGTCGCCGGGGCCACCCAGCGCTTCGGCACCGAGGAGCAGAAGGCCGAGATCCTCGGCGGGATCGCCTCCGGCTCGGTCGAGGCGATCGCGATGACCGAGCCCGAGGCGGGCTCCGACGTCGGCTCGCTGACCACCGCGGCGGAGCGGGTGAACGGCGGCTTCGTGATCAACGGGCAGAAGGTCTTCTGCTCGAACGCCCACATCTCCGACCACATCCTCGTCGTCTGCCGCACCACCAAGGGGACCAACAAGCACGAGGGGCTGTCGATGATCTGGGTCCCCTCCGACGCGGGGGGGATGGACGTGAAGCCGATCGACACGATGGGCGGTCGCGAGACCAACTACCTCTACTTCAGCGATTGCGAGGTCCCCGCCTCCGCCGTGCTGGGCGAGGTCGACCAGGCCTGGATGCAGCTGATGGCGGGGCTCAACGTCGAACGGTTGATCCTCGCGGCGACGATGCTCGGGGTGGCCCAGCGCGCCTTCGACGACGCCCTCGCCTACGTCAAGGAGCGCCGCCAGTTCGATCGCCCGATCGGCTCCTTCCAAGCCCTCCAGCACCGCCTCGCCGACATGGCCACCGAGCTCGAGGCGGCCCGGCTGATGACCTGGTGGGTCGCCTCGATGACCGACGAGGACCCCGGGCGGATGCTCCCCAAGGAGGCCTCGATGGTGAAGCTCTACGTCACCGAGGTGGCCAAGCGGGTCTCGCTCGAGGGGATGCAGCTGATGGGCGGCTACGGCTACTCCTCGGAGTACGACATGGAGCGCCTCGTCCGCACCAGCCTGGTCTCGACGATCTACGGGGGGACCTCGGAGATCCAGCGCAACATCATCGCCAAGACGCTGGGGCTCTAGCTAGCGCTATCCTTGGCACGCCTCGCGCTCCGCGCCCGGGGTTTTCTTTCTGTAACGGCTTCGATTCGAGGAGACATGGCTCGCGGAGATGTGCGCATCGCTGTGACGCTTGCCTGTGAGGAGTGCAAGCGGCGCAACTACCAGACCAACAAGTCCCGCCGCAACTCGCCGGACCGGGTCGAGCTGCGCAAGTACTGCCGCTGGTGCGGGCACCACACCCCGCACAAGGAAACCCGATAGGCGGCTGATGGCGAAGACGCGCGCACAGCGCAAGGCCGAGCGGCGCGCCCGCGAGGCCCGCGAGGCGAAAACGGAGCGCTCCTCGACCACCGAGTCCGAGGTCGAGGCACAGCACGACACCCAGGTGCCGAAGTCCGGCGAGGTCGCCGAGATCGAGGCGGTCGAGGCCGGGATCGCCGCCGGCGCCCCCGAGTCCGACCTCGAGACCCCCGACACCCCCAAGGCGCCCGCGCCCTCGCGTCAGAAAGAAGTCCCCGCTCCCTCGCGCGCCGGCCGGCGGGCCGAGGCCAAGGAGCGCAAGGAGGCCGAGAGGCGCCGCCGCGACGACCAGAAGCGCCGCGAGAGCGAGGCCCTGGCGCGCAAGCAGAAGCAGGCCTCCGCGGAGCGGCAGCGGGGCGGTGTGTTCGGCTTCCTCGCCTCCTGCTGGGCGGAGCTGAAGAAGGTCCAGTGGCCCGACCGTGACACGCTCGTGCAGGCGACCGCGGTGACGATCATCTTCGTCGCCGTCGCCGCCGCCTACCTCGGTGCGCTCGACGCGGTCTTCAACTTCCTGATCAAGAGAATCCTCTAGGAGCGAGACGGACACATGTATCGCTGGTACGTGATCAACACCTACTCCGGGCACGAGAACAAGGTCAAGCACAACCTCGAGCACCGGGTGCAGACGATGGCCCAGGACCGCTACGTGCGCCAGGTCGTCGTTCCCACCGAGCAGGTCTCCGAGATGAAGGACGGGCAGAAGGTCCAGACCGAGAAGCGGACCATGCCCGGCTACGTGCTCGTCAACATGGAGATGACCGACGACGCCTGGGGGCTGGTCAAGAACACCCCCGGCGTCACCGGGTTCGTCGGCTCGCGCAACAAGCCGGTGCCGCTCTCCAAGCCCGAGGTGGACCGCCTCCTGCACCGCGAGACCGCGGAGCGCCCGCGCACCCAGGCGCAGTTCTCGATCGGCGAGTCGGTGAAGGTGATCTCCGGCCCGCTCTCGGACTTCTCCGGCGAGATCGCCGAGATCAACGAGGACGCGGCGAAGCTCAAGGTGCTGGTCTCGATCTTCGGCCGCGAGACCCCGGTCGAGGTCGGGTACGACCAAGTCAAAAAGGTCTAGGGCCGGGGCATGTTAGCCCCCGGCACATGCATGTAAGGCGCGAAGCGCCGCAAGTTATTCCCGAAGAGCCGAACCCTCTAGATTGAGAGCCCGATGGCGAAGAAGGTCCTGACACTGATCAAGCTGCAGATCCCGGCGGGGGCGGCCAACCCGGCTCCCCCGGTCGGCCCTGCCCTGGGCCAGCACGGGGTCAACATCATGGAGTTCTGCAAGGCGTTCAACGCCCAGACCCAGTCGGAGGGCGGGACGATCATCCCGGTCGAGATCACCGTCTTCGAGGACCGCTCCTTCACCTTCATCACCAAGACGCCGCCGGCGGCGGTGCTGATCAAGGAGGCGATCGGGCTCGAGAAGGGTTCCGGCGAGCCCCACATCAACAAGGTCGGCACGATCAGCATGGAGCAGGTGCGCCAGATCGCCGAGCGCAAGATGCCAGACCTCAACGCCAACGACATCGACGCGGCCTCGAAGATCATCGCCGGCACCGCCCGCTCGATGGGCGTGGACGTGGAGAACTAGGAGCAACGATGGCCAGGGGTAAGCGATACCGCGAGCAGTACGCGAAGATCGACCGCGACCGCGCCTACCCGCCCGCCGAGGCGGTGGCGCTGCTGAAGGAGACCGCGAGCGCCGGGTTCGACGAGACGGTCGAGCTGCACATCCGGCTCGGGGTCAACGTGCGCCATGCCGAGGAGCAGCTGCGCGGCACCCTTGCGCTCCCCCACGGGCTCGGCAAGGAGGTGACGATCGCCGTCTTCGCCCAGGGCGAAAAGGCGCGCGACGCCGAGGCGGCGGGGGCCGACTTCGTCGGCACCGACGACCTCGCGAAGCGGATCGAGGACGGCTGGACCGACTTCGACGTCGCGATCGCGACCCCGGACATGATGCCGACGGTCGGCAAGCTCGGCCGCATCCTCGGCCCCCAGGGCAAGATGCCCAATCCGAAGGTCGGCACGGTCACCGACGACGTCGAGAAGGCGGTCTCCGAGTCGAAGTCGGGCAAGGTCGAGTACCGCACGGATCGCCAGGCCGTCGTTCACCTGGCGATCGGCAAGGCCAGCTTCGAAGGCTCGCACCTCCTCGACAACTACAACGCCGTGATCGAGGAGATCAACCGGGCCAAGCCGGCTGCAGCCAAGGGCCGCTACGTCATCACCGTCACCCTGGCGACGACGATGGGGCCGGGCATCCGAGTCGACTCGACCAAGGCCGGCGAGCGGGCCCCCGCGGGCGCGTCCAAGGCGGAGGCCACGGCTCCCGAGGCTCCCGTCGGGGAGCCGGCGGAAGCCGAGGCAGAGGGCGGCGAGGGCTCCGACGACACCGAGGCCGTCCCGGCCTGAGGTCGCGGACCCGGCGCCAGTGGAGCAGCGGCTCAGCCTCGTCACCCTCGGAGTTGAGGACCTCGACCGCGCCCGCTCCTTCTACCGCGACCTCGGTTGGGTGCAGACCGGCGACCCCGAGGCCGACGTCGCCTTCTTCCAGGCCGGGGGCATGGTGCTGGCGCTGTGGAGCCGGGCACGCCTCGCCGAGGACAGCGGAGTCGAGGACTCACCGGGCTGGGGCGGCGTGGCGCTCGCCCACAACCTGCGCTCGCCCGCCGAGGTGGACTCGGTGATCGAGCAGGCCCGCGCCGCCGGTGCCGGGATCCCCCGCGAGCCCGGCGAGACCTTCTGGGGCGGTTACTCCGGCGTATTCACCGACCCCGACGGGCACCCGTGGGAGGTCGCCCACAATCCCCATTGGAGGATCGAGGAGGACGGAAGCGTCCGCATCTGAGCGGGCTCAGGTGCCCGGGCGAGCTGCCTCGACCGTGGCCACCAGCGTCCTCGAGAGCAGCGCCTGCACGGTGGGGCGGTCGAGCGCCTCCTCGCGGTAGATGTCGAGCGCCTGCTCCGCGTAGGCGAGGAAGGCGCGCAGCGCCAGGCTGGCCAGCGGCGGGGGGTCGGCGGTGCCGAAGTGGTTGAGCGCGATGCTCGAGACCATCACCTGCCGATAGGACTCGGCCAGCTCGTGGACCTCGGGCTCCGCGGGGATCCGCGAGTGCCGGAGGACCAGCCAGGCGTCGCTGGGCTCAGCCGCGTGGTCGATCATCCGCTCGAAGTTCGCCGCGAGCCGCGACTCGAGGGGCAGCCGCTCGTCGGTGACCCATCCCTCGGTCAGCTCGCGCCCGGCGAGGTGTGCGGCGGCGAGGAAGACGTCGAGTCGCCCCCGTGGGAAGTAGTGGTAGAGGAGGTTGCGGGTGACGCCGGCCCGCTCGGCGACGTCGTCGAGCGAGAGCCCGGCGTAGCCCTGGCGGGCTGCGATCTCCAGAGCGGCCCGGCCGAGCTGGCGGCGCCGCTCGGCCGAGGGCATCCGGCGCTGGCCATCGGCGCGCTCGCCGGATGGGCGTCGGGACGGGTCGGCTCGGAGCGTTCACTTGACAAAGTGTAAACAGGATCGTAGGATGGCTCGCCGCCGACCATGAGGAGCCTGGAGAGGAAGATGAGAATGCCCCGCATCAAGACCTCGGCCCGTCTCGCCGCGACGGCCCTTGCAACCGCCGCCCTGCTGGCCGTCGTCGCCTCGCCCGCGGCGGCCGCGCCGATCGCCTCGACCCCTCCGCCGCCCTCGCTTCCCGACTTCCAGGGCCACGCCGTCAAGGCCCACGGGGTCACCCCGGCGCACCCGCCCCAGAACCCGTTCATGGGGCGCAACCCGTTCAGCAACATCCACAACGACACCTGGATGACGGACGCCTACGACATCCCCGGGCCGCTGGGCTCGAACCTGGTCGCCACCTCCGAGGCCAAGCCGGCCTCGCTCTGCGGCTCGATCACCTTCGACACCCGCGGGCGGATCGTCTCCGTCTGCCCCTCGGCCGGGAGTCCGCCCCAGGCGCGGATCATCGATCCGGACAACCTGGCGACGATCGACAGCTACGACCTGCCGCAGGCGCCCGACCCGCCCAACACTCCCGCCTTCCAGAACTTCACCGGCGGCGGCTACTTCTTCCTCGACAACAGGGACCGCATCTGGGTGCCGACCAAGACCGACCACATCTTCGTGATCGGCGAGTCCGCCGACGGCCAGACCCTGGTCAAGCGGCGCGACTACGACCTCACCGGCGTGCTCGACGAGGGCACCGAGCGGATCACCTCGGCGCTGCCCGACTTCTCTGGCCGGATCTGGTTCGTCTCGAAGAAGAACGGCAAGGTCGGGACGCTCGACCGCAAGACCGGTCAGGTCAAGGTGAAAAGGCTGGGGGAGGAGATCGAGAACTCCTTCGCGATCGACAGGCGCGGCATCTACATCGTCTCCGACAAGCGCATGTACCGCTTCGACTCGACCCGCAAGGGCCGGCCCGTGATCTCCTGGAAGGCCCACTACAAGAACTCCGGGATCGTCAAGCCCAGCCAGGTGAACGCCGGCAGCGGCACCACGCCGACCCTGATGGACGGCGGCTACGTGGCGATCACCGACAACGCCGAGCCGATGAACGTGGTCGTCTACCGGCGGGCAAAGCACCTGCGCAGGGGCCAGAAGCGGGTCGTCTGCGAGGTGCCGGTCTTCCCCAGGACGACCGGCGCCACCGAGAACTCGCTGCTGGCCGCACACCGTTCGCTGATCGTCGAGAACAACTACGGCTACCAGGACCCCTTCGGGCCCAACACCGGCGCCGTCACCCAGCCCGGCTTCGCCCGCGTCGACGTGAAGCGCAACGGCCGCGGGTGCAGGAAGGTCTGGACCAACCGGGATCTGAGGGCGCCGACCGTGGTGCCGAAGCTCTCGACCAAGACCGGCCTGATCTACGCCTACACGCGGCCGCCCGACGCCAGCGGCTCCCAGGGCTACTACTGGGCGGCGCTGCGATTCTCCAACGGCAAGACCGCCTGGCAGAAGTACGCCGGCTCGGGCCTGTTCTTCAACAACAACTACGCCGGCCTCGCCCTGGGCCCCGACGGCACCGCCTACCTTGGCGTGATCGGCGGCATCGTCGCCCTGCGCGACGGCTTCTAGGCCCGCCACGCGGGGTGGGAACTTTGAAGCGCCACATAGGCGTCTGAGAGGTCCCATCCCAAGCGCCGGTGACTGATGCGTGTCAGCTGTGACGCTTGCCCAGGAGTTCCTCTACACTCCGCGACCTGCCAGAGACCACCGGCGGGGCCCCAGGGCCCGCAAGCCCGGTGCAGGTGGAGCCAGAGAGACCCTGCGTCGTCGCTGAGCCCGCCTGCGAGCGGGTTTTTTCGTGGTCCGGGCCGAACCAGCACCCACACAGATGAACCGAGACGAGAAAGCAGCAGTGGTCGATCAGATCGCCGCCCAGATCGAGGGCTCCGCGGCGATCTTCGCGATCGACTACCGGGGGATCAGCGTCCCCGAGGCAGCGGCGCTTCGCGGCAGCCTGCGCGAGGCCGATGCCAGCTTCCGGGTAGTCAAGAACCGCCTCACCAAGCTGGCCGCCGAGAAGGCCGGTCGCGAGGAGCTGGGCGAGCTGCTCGAGGGCCCGACCGCCCTGGCCTTCATCCGCGGCGACACCGCGATGGCCGCCAAGGCGATCTCCACCTTCAACCGCGAGCACGACGTCCTCGCCTTCAAGGGCGGCTTCATGGACGGCCTGACGCTCGACGAGGAGACCTTCGCCTCGATCGCCCGCCTGCCCTCCCGCGACGTCCTCAACGGCCAGTTGGCCGGCGTCGTCGCAAGCCCCCTGACCGGCCTGGTCCGCGGGCTCGGCTCGATGGTCTCCGGGCTCGCCGTGGCCCTCCAGCAGATCGCGGAGCAGGGGCTGGTCAGCGGCGAGCCTCCGGCCGCGAGGGACGCGGCCGCGGGACTCGCTGGTCCGAAGCCGCTGAGGACGAGGACTCCGAGTCCTCTGCCGCGGGCTCGGACGCCGCGGCTCCGCGTCAGCGCGGAAGTCCCGGCCGAAGACCCGGACGGTTCCGCGACGGCGGGGAGCCTCATCCGCGGGTGGCGCGGAGGTGGGCGCCTCGCCCGCAGCCGGCGAGGACGAGGCGTCCGTCCTCGGCGACAGGACCCGCGGCCGAGGCGTCCGAGCCCTCGGCAGAAGCGCACGAGGCGACGGACGCGATCGGAGACTTCAGAGCAAACAGAAGCTTCGAACGAAGAGGAGTAGCTAGCTATGGCAAAGGTGACAACCGAGGACTGGATCGAGGAGCTGAAGGGGATCTCTGTGCTCGAGCTCTCCGAGCGGATCAAGGCTCTCGAGGAGGAGTTCGGCGTTTCCGCCACCGCGGTCGCAGCCGCGGCTCCGGCTGCCGCGGCCGGCGGTGACGGCGGCGGCGGAGCCGAGGAGGAGTCGACGACCGTCGACGTGGTCCTCACCGAGGTCGGCGGCCAGAAGGTCCCCGTGATCAAGGTCGTGCGCGCCGCCACCGGGCTTGGGCTGAAGGAGGCCAAGGCCGTGGTCGACGAGGCGCCCAATGCGATCAAGGAGGGCGTCGAGCGCGACGAGGGCGAGAAGCTCAAGGCCGAGCTCGAGGAGGCCGGCGCCACCGTCGAGCTCAAGTAACTACCTCAAAACCCCAGCATTTCCGGCGATTCGGGTGCAGCGGCGGGCCGGCCCTGTGGGCAGGATTGGCCGTGTGGTATTTTTTACGGTCGCGCGCCGTTGTGCCCTCGCGTCGAATTGCGCCCCATCTTTACGTCCCTCTGACCACCTGAGGAGTCGCCGACTTGGCACGTTCCAACGCTGCCCCCGTTGCCCGCAGGAGTTTCTCTCGTCTCCAGAACCCGCTTGACGTCCCCCACCTGATCGATATCCAGCGCCGCTCCTTCGCGGAGCTGACAGACCCCAAGTCGGGTCTGCTGAGGGAGACGATCGACGACATCTCCCCGATCGAGGACTACACGGGGAACCTGGCGATCGTCTTCGGCGAGTTCAAGTTCGAGGAGCCTGCCCACTCGATCGAGGAGTGCCGCGAGAAGGACATGACCTACTCGCGGCCGCTGACCGCGACGGTCGCCTTCCAGAACAAGGAGACCGGGGAGATCCGCGAGCAGTCCGTGTTCATGGGCGACTTCCCGTGGATGACGGATCGGGGCACCTTCATCATCAACGGCACCGAGCGCGTCGTCGTCACCCAGCTGGTGCGCTCTCCGGGCGCCTATGTGATGGCGCCCAAGGACCCCGAGAAGCAGGTCTTCATCGCCAACCTGATGCCGGCCCGCGGCTCCTGGCTGGAGCTCGAGATCGACAAGAAGGGGCGGGTCTACGTCCGCATCGACCGCAAGCGCAAGCTGCCGGTGACGGTGCTGCTGCGGGCCATGGGCTACGTCGAGGACGCGGAGCTGATGAAGCTGTTCGACGACTCGATCTACATCAAGCACACGATCGACGCCGACACCGAGCCGACCAGGACCGAGGACGGCGCCCTGATCGAGCTGTTCAAGAAGCAGCGCCCAGGCGAGCCGCCCTCGGTGGACGCCGCCAAGAACCTGCTCGAGCAGCTCTTCTTCGACCCGAAGCGCTACGACCTCACGCGGGTGGGCCGCTACAAGCTCAACGCCCGCCTCGACCTCGATATCGACCTCGACACGCGGGTCCTTACCCACGACGACATCATCGCCCTGGTCAGGGAGCTGGTCACCCTGCCGCGGCTGCTCGGGATCCCCGAGGAGATCGACGAGGAGAACCCGATCAAGGACTACGCGGCGGAGGCGATCACCTACCCGCGCGAGCCGGTCTACGACCACCTCGACGAGTACGAGCACTTCGGCAACCGGCGCCTGCGCACGGTCGGCGAGCTGATCCAGGAGGCCTTCCGGATCGGGCTCTACCGAATGGAGCGGGTCGTCCGCGAGCGGCTGACCACCGAGGACTCCGACGCGATCACTCCGCAGACGATCATCAACATCCGCCCCGTGGTGGCGGCGCTGAAGGAGTTCTTCGGCTCATCGCAGCTCTCGCAATTCATGGACCAGACCAACTCGCTGGCCGGGCTGACCCACCGCCGCCGCCTCTCGGCGCTCGGCGCCGGCGGCCTGACCCGCGAGCGGGCCCCGATCGAGGTGCGCGACGTGCACCCGACCCACTACGGCCGCATGTGTCCGATCGAGACCCCGGAGGGGCCGAACATCGGCCTGATCGGATCGCTCTCCTCCTACGCCCAGATCTCCGAGCACGGATTCGTCACCACCCCGTACCGGATCGTCAAGGACGGCGTCGTCACCGACGAGATCGTCCACCTCGACGCGACCCAGGAAGAGGACAAGATCATCGCCCAGGCGAGCGCCGAGATCGACCCGAAGACGAACAAGCTGAAGGGGCCACAGGTGCTCTGCCGCGCCAGCGAGGACGAGTACTCCTCCGCCGCGCCCAAGGACGTCGACCTGATGGACGTCTCGCCGACCCAGATCTGGTCGGTGGCGACGGCGTTGATCCCGTTCCTCGAGCACGACGACGCCAACCGGGCCCTGATGGGCTCGAACATGCAGCGCCAGGCGGTGCCGCTGCTGAAGCCCGACCCGCCGTTGATCGGCACCGGGATGGAGCGGCGTGCGGCGATCGACACCGGCGACGTGACCCTGGCCGAGAACGCCGGCGAGGTCTCCTATGTCGACTCCGAGCAGGTCGTCGTCAGCCACGGCTCCAAGAGGGACACCTACGAGCTGGACAAGTTCATGCGGTCCAACCAGGGGACGATCATCCACCAGCGCCCGATCGTCTCGGTGGGCGAGAAGGTGAAGGGGGGCGACGTCCTCGCCGATGGATCCTCGACCGCCGGCGGCGAGATCGCCCTCGGCAAGAACTGCCTGGTCGCCTTCATGTCCTGGGAGGGCTACAACTTCGAGGACGCGATCATCCTCTCCGAGCGCCTGGTCAAGGACGACGAGCTGACCTCGATCCACATCGAGGAGTACGAGATCGACGCCCGCACGACCAAGCTCGGCGACGAGGAGATCACCAGAGATATCCCCAACCGCTCAGAGGAGAGCCTGCGCAACCTCGACGAGCGCGGCATCGTCCGGATCGGCGCCGAGGTGCAGTCCGGGGACCTGCTGGTCGGCAAGGTGACGCCGAAGGGCGAGACCGAGCTGACCGCGGAGGAGAAGCTGATCCGCGCGATCTTCAAGGAGAAGGCGCGCGAGGTCCGCGACACCTCGCTCAAGGTCCCCCATGGCGAGGGCGGTGTGGTGATCGATGTGCTCACCTTCAGCCGCGACGATGGTGACGACCTGCCCCCCGGGGTCAACGACCTGGTCCGCGTCTACGTCGCAACCAAGCGCAAGATCGCCGAGGGCGACAAGCTCGCCGGGCGTCACGGCAACAAGGGCGTGATTTCGAAGATCGTTCCCGAGGAGGACATGCCCCACCTCGAGGACGGCACCCCGGTGGACGTGATCCTCAACCCGCTAGGCGTGCCCAGCCGGATGAACATCGGCCAGATTCTCGAGACCCACCTCGGCTGGGTCGCGGCCAACGGCTGGTACGACGACGGCTCCGACGCCTACAAGCAGGCCCACACGGCCGACGGCGACGGCCGCGTCTACGTCGCGACCTCGGTCTTCGACGGGGCCACCGTCGAGGACGTCGACGAGGCGCTGGTCAGCTGGTCCGATGCGAACGCCGAGCGCGGCATCGACCTCGGCGTCGACAAGCGCCAGCGCGCGGGATCGCGCTGCGCCGGCACCGTGCAGCTCTACAGCGGCCGCACCGGCGAGCCCTACGAGGGCAAGGTGACGGTGGGCCAGATGTACATCCTCAAGCTGCTGCACCTGGTCGACGACAAGATCCACGCCCGCTCGACCGGCCCCTACTCGCTGGTCACCCAGCAGCCGCTCGGCGGCAAGGCGCAGTTCGGCGGGCAGCGCTTCGGCGAGATGGAGGTCTGGGCCCTGGAGGCCTACGGCGCCGCCTACACCCTGCAGGAGATGCTCACGGTCAAGTCCGACGACACGGTCGGGCGGGTCAAGGCATACGAGGCGATCGTCAAGGGCGAGAACATCCCCGAGCCTTCGATCCCCGAGTCCTTCAAGGTGCTGCTGAAGGAGATTCAGAGCCTCTCGCTCGACGCCAACGTCGTCTCCGAGGGCGGCGAGGTCGAGATGTCGGAGGAGGAGGACGACCTCTTGAAGGCGGCCGAGGAGCTGGGCATGGACCTGACCGGGGTTCGCGCAGACTCCTCCAACGGCGCCGCCGACGAGAAGGTCTCCGAGTCCGACGGCGAGGAGTCCGAAGCCGAGGCCGAGGCCGAGGAAGCGAAGAAGTAGGGGTTGGCGCCGCGCCGCAAGCCCCGTGACTCACGACGAAGAGGACTGAAACCAAGTGATTGACATAAACAACTTCGACGCAATCGAGATCGGCCTCGCCTCCTCGAAGAAGATCCGCTCCTGGAGCTGGGGCGAGGTCACCAAGCCCGAGACGATCAACTACCGCACCCTGAAGCCCGAGAAGGACGGGCTCTTCTGCGAGCGCATCTTCGGCCCGACCAAGGACTGGGAGTGCTACTGCGGCAAGTACAAGCGGGTTCGGTACAAGGGGATCGTCTGCGAGCGCTGCGGGGTCGAGGTGACCCGCTCCAAGGTGCGGCGCGAGCGCATGGGTCATGTCGACCTCGCCGCCCCCGTCTCGCACATCTGGTTCTTCAAGGGCGTTCCCAGCCGCATCGGCTATCTGATCGACATGGCGCCGAAGGAGCTGGAGAAGGTCCTCTACTTCGCCGCCTCGATGGTCACCTGGGTCGACGAGGAGGCCCGGGACAAGGACGTCGGCAAGCTCGAGAAGGAGGTCGACAAGGTCGTCGACTCCTATGAGGCCGAGCGCCAGAAGCGCACCCAGGAGCTGAACGAGTCGCTCGAGCGCCGCCTCGCCTACCTCGAGAACGGAAGCCAGGACAAGTTCTCCGACGACGATCACATCTGGGCCGAGGGCCTGAAGATGACCGCCGCCCAGCTGCGCAAGCTCTCCGAGGAGGAGCGCACGAAGCTGAGCAAGGAGCTGCGCAAGACCTTCGACGCGGAGATCTCCGACACCGAGGCCTACATCGAGGAGGCGATCGAGCGCATGCAGGAGGTCTGGAAGATCTTCTGCGAGATGAAGCCGAAGGAGGTCGTCAACGACGAGACCGTCTTCCGCGAGCTCAAGGATCGCTTCGGCTCCCCGTTCGGCTGGGGCGAGTACTTCCGCGGCGGCATGGGCGCCGAGGCGGTGCGCGACCTGCTCGAGCAGATCGACCTCGAGGCCGAGTGCGAGGAGCTCGAGCAGACGATCAACTCCTCCAAGGGCCAGAAGCAGGCCCGCGCGGTGAAGCGGCTGCGGGTCGCCTCGGCCTTCCTCAACTCCTCCAACCGCCCGGATTGGATGATCCTCGACTGCGTCCCGGTGATCCCGCCGGAGCTGCGGCCGATGGTCCAGCTCGACGGCGGCCGCTTCGCGACCTCCGACCTCAACGACCTCTACCGCCGGGTGATCAACCGCAACAACCGGCTGAAGCGCCTGCTCGACCTCGGCGCGCCCGAGATCATCGTCAACAACGAGAAGCGGATGCTGCAGGAGGCCGTCGACGCACTGTTCGACAACGGCCGCCGCGGCCGCCCCGTCACCGGGCCCGGCAACCGTCCACTGAAGTCGCTCTCCGACATGCTGAAGGGCAAGCAGGGCCGCTTCCGCCAGAACCTGCTGGGCAAGCGGGTCGATTACTCGGGCCGCTCGGTGATCGTCTCCGGGCCGAGCCTGCGGCTGCACCAGTGCGGGCTGCCGAAGCTGATGGCGCTGGAGCTGTTCAAGCCGTTCATCATGGCCCGCCTAGTCGAGCGCAAGGCCGTGCAGAACATCAAGGCGGCGAAGAAGATGGTCGAGTCCGAGATCCCCGAGGTCTGGGACGTGCTCGAGGAGGTCATCCACGAGCACCCGGTGCTGCTCAACCGGGCCCCGACCCTGCACCGTCTGGGGATCCAGGCCTTCGAGCCGATCCTGGTCGAGGGCAAGGCGATCCAGGTTCACCCGCTCGTCTGCCACGCCTTCAACGCCGACTTCGACGGCGACCAGATGGCGGTGCACGTGCCGCTCTCGGCCGAGGCGCAGGCGGAGGCGCGGATCCTGATGCTCTCCGCCAACAACATCCTCTCGCCCGCTCACGGTGCGCCGCTGGCGACGCCGACCCAGGACATGGTGCTGGGGATCTACTACCTGACCTACGGGCCCCGGCCCGAGGAGCTGGCCGAGCTCGACGAGGAGCTGAAGAAGGGCAAGGGCGCCAACGGCTCGCGCCCGAAGGCCTTCCGCTCCGCACAGGAGGCCGAGCTGGCCTACGAGAACGGCTCGGTCCGCCTCCACGACCATGCCGAGTACCGACGCGAGGGCCACGAGCACTTCCTGACCACGGTCGGGCGGATCATCTTCAACGACCGGATCGAGCGGGCCCTGGAGGCCGCCATCGGCGAAGATTGGAAGCCGGAGAGCTATGAGTTCGTCAACCAGTCGCTGAAGAAGCGCGACGTCAACGAGACGGTTTCCGACCTGGTCGACACCTACGGAGCGCCGGCGATCTCGCTCGTGCTCGACGCCTTCAAGGACCTCGGGTTCCACTTCGCCACCCAGGCCGGGATCACGATCTCCAAGAACAACGTCGTCTCGCCCCCCGACAAGGACGAGATCCTCGAGCGCTACGAGGCGCAGGCGGAGGAGATCCGCGGCCAGTACAACGACGGCTACATCACCCAGGAGGAGCGCCGCGAGGCCGTGACCAGCCGCTGGAACGAGGCCACCGACGTGGTCGGAAAGGCGATGGAGCGCAACCTCGACGAGCTCAACCCGATCTACATGATGGCCAACTCGGGCGCCCGTGGCTCGTTCAAGCAGATCCGCCAGCTCGCCGGGATGCGCGGCCTGATGGCCAACCCGAAGGGCGAGATCATCGAGCGCCCGATCAAGGCCAACTTCATGGAGGGCCTCTCGGTCCTGGAGTACTTCATCTCCACCCACGGCGCCCGCAAGGGCCTCGCCGATACTGCGCTGCGCACCGCCGACTCCGGCTACCTCACGCGCCGCCTCGTCGACGTCGCCCAGGACGTGATCGTGCGGATCGAGGACTGCAAGACCAAGGACCACATCGAGATGCCGATCCGCAAGCCGGACGGCTCACTCAACCAGTACCTGATGGGCAGGCTGGCGGCGAAGAAGTTCGAGACCAAGCGCGGCCGCGAGCTGCTGAAGCGAAACGAAGAGATCGACGCCGACAAGCTCGAGGAGCTGGCCGAGGCGCTCGAGGAGGACGACAAGGTCCCGGTCCGCTCGGCGCTCAAGTGCGAGGCCGATTCAGGGATCTGCCGCTCCTGCTACGGGGTCGCGCCGGCGACCGGGGCGACTGTAGACATCGGCGACGCCGTCGGGATCATCGCCGCGCAGTCGATCGGCGAGCCCGGGACCCAGCTGACGATGCGGACCTTCCATACCGGAGGCGTCGCCGGCCAGGACATCACCCAGGGCCTGCCGCGCGTGGTCGAGCTGTTCGAGGCGCGCAAGCCGAAGGGCATCGCCCATTTGGCCGAGGCGGCTGGCAAGGTCGCCGTCGAGGAGACCGACAAGGCCGTCAAGGTGACGATCACCGACGCCGGAGGCGAGGAGACCTCGCACACCTTCCCGGCCCGCTCGCGCCTGCACGTCGCCCACGGCGAGAAGGTCGAGGCGGGGCAGCAGCTCAACGAGGGCTCGCTCTTCCCGGCCGACCTGCTGGAGATCCGCGGGCGCACCGAGACCGAGCTCTACCTGGTGCGCGAGGTGCAGGACGTCTATCGCCAGCAGGGGGTGGACATCAACGACAAGCACATCGAGCTGATCGTGCGGCAGATGCTGCGCAAGGTCGAGGTCGAGGCAAAGGGCTCCACTGCCCTGCTGCCGGGCCAGCTCGAGGATCGTCAGAGCCTCAAGCGCATCAACAAGGAGGTCAAGGACGAGGGCGGCACCCCCGCCAAGGCCAAGGAGCGGATCCTCGGCATCACCAAGGCCTCGCTGGCCACCGAGTCGTTCCTCTCGGCCGCCTCGTTCCAGGAGACCACCAAGGTCCTCACCGACGCGGCGCTCGAGGGCAAGCGCGATCGCCTCGTCGGGCTCAAGGAGAACGTGATCATCGGCAAGCTGATCCCCGCGGCGACCGGGCTCAGGCACTACCGGACGCTGGCCATCGAACCCTCCGAGCCGATCGAGCCGCCGAGCGAGGAGGGCCTGCTCGACGAGGACGAGCTGGCCGCCGAGCTCGGGCTCGAGGGCGGCGGCGAGGCCGACATCGAGAGCTTCGGGCCTTCGTTCGCGGAGGAGCTCGAAGAACTGGCGCAGGAGATCGAGTCGACGACGGACGGCGGGTCTTCGGAGTAGGGGTCCGTCACCCCGGCGCCTAGTGGCTAGCGGCGTTGCTCGCAGCCTCTGGCGCGGTCGGCTCCGTCGGCTAGGAGTAGGTCGCGGGCGGGGCCGCAGCTGACCACCCTGTCGCGGGCGCCGTCGCGGGCGTCCACGTAGTCCTTGCCGGCGCCGGCGCGGAAGACGTCGGCGCCCTCGTGGCCGAGCAGACCGTTGTGGCGACCGTCGCCGATCAGGACGTCGACGCCCTTCGTCCCCTCCAGCGAGGAGACGCCCACCAGCCGGTCCTTGCCGCAGCGTCGCCGCGAGAAGCCGGCGGTGTCGGTCTTCAGGCTCATCACCCAAACGCTGTTCTGGTCGGAGAGGGCGTAGGAGACGTTGTCGCGGCTGGAGCCGCCGTTGATCAGGCTGCCACCCCGGCAGGTGGCCGGCAGCGTCGAGAGGTCGGGGCCGGGGCCGCCGAACAGACGATCGGGGTCGTTGCCGCCGCCGTAGAGGGCGTCGCCCCCGCCCCGGCCGATCACGGTGTCCCTGCCGCTTGATCCGGACCTCAGATGGTCGGCGCCGCGGCCGCCAACGATGCGGTCATCGCCCGCCCCGCCGTCGACGGTGACGTCGACCGACGCCGGCACCGAGCCGGCGATCGTCACCCGGTCGGCACCGCCGCTGCCGTCGACGAGCAGAGCGCTCAGCGAGCTCTCGGCGCACTCGACCGCGGCATCGCCCCTGGTGCAGCCCGACTCGCTCCCCGCCGTCAGTCCCTCGCTGTCGGAGACCGAGTAACGGCCGCCGTGATAGCCGAGCCGGATCTGGTTGGAGGAGCCCGAACCAAGCACGACCAGCGTCGAGGAGCCGTCGATCGAGCGGTTCAGCTCCACCTCGGTCAGCCTGCCGCCGCCGCTGGGCCCCGGACACGATTCCTCCTTCTCGAAGTCGCTGCAGACGTCGTAGCCCGATCCCCCGAACGCCTGGTCGAAGTTGGCGCCGCCGCTGAGGCGGTCATCGCCGGGGCCGCCGTCGATCCGGTTGGGCCCGGCGTCCCCGCTGATCCGGTCCGGGAAGGCCGTGCCGACGACGTCCTCGATCCCTCGCAAGTCCTGGACCAGGATCTTGTCGTGGGCGAGGAACTCGCAGGCGACGCCCCGGTCCATGTCGACCACCAGCCCGAACCCGGCGGTGTGCTGGCACCCCGGGCTCGCCCAGCCCAACCTGCTGACGACCGAGGCGGTGCTGAAGGAGGCGATGTCATGGTCGCCCGGCCCGCCGACGGTCGTGTCCGGCCCCTGGTCGCCGCGAACCACATCCCCGTCGCCCGGGCCGCCGTCGACCAGGTCGACCCCGGTGCCGCCGAGGACGCGGTCGCTGCCACCGTCGCCGTAGACGCCGCCGTCGTAGATCGGGACGTCGTCGCCGAGGCCCCCGTCGACGAGGTCATCGCCGCCGCCGCCGTGGACGAGGTCATCGCCGTTCTCGGCGTAGAGACGGTCGGGCCCGGCGTCGCCGTTGATCAGGTCGTTGCCGGTGAAGCCGCGCCCGCGGTCGGCCCCGGCGCCGCCGCCGATGCGGTCGTTCCCGGATCCGCCCAGCAGGACGTCGTCGCCTCCGCCGCCGGAGAGCCGGTCGTTCCCCTGCCCGCCGATCGCCGTGTCGCGCCCGCCGCCTCCGTAGAGGCGATCGTTGCCGTGGCTCCCGACGAGGCGGTCACGGCCGCCGTCGCCGCAGAGGACGTCGTTGCCGTTGGGGCCGTCGACGATCACGTCGTTCCCGCCCAGCCCGGCGATCACGTCGCTGGCCCGCTTGCCGACGATCCGGTCCGGGCCGGGCGTGCCGACGATCGTCGCGTGGTGCCCCGCGCAGGCGTGCGCGGCCTCGGCCAGCGGCAGCCGCACGGCGCCCGCGCCCGAGGCGAGGGCCAGGATGAAGGCTGCCGGAAGTATTCGAGAGGTTCGTCGCATTCAGAAGTCAGTTGAGCTGAGAACCCGCTGCCCTGTTCCTTGTATCGGCCGCGCGCCGCGAGGTTTGAGCGCCAGCGGACGCCTTGGGGTGCCAAGGCAAGCAATCCTGGCCAGATGGCCAGGAGTCGCCGGCACGGTGTTAGCGCCGGCACAGGCCGCCGCAAATGATGGGCTAGATTCCCCGCCGTGAGCGCGCTTCGGGCGGGGAAGAAGGTCTGTGTGATCGGCGCCGGATCCTCGGGGATCGCCTCCTGCCAGGTCCTGGCCGAGCGGCGCATCCCCTTCGACTGCTTCGAGAAGGGCTCGGAGGTCGGCGGCAACTGGCGCTACGAGAACGACAATGAGATGTCCTCCGCATACCGCTCGCTGCACATCAACACCTCCCGCGGCCAGATGGCCTACGCCAGCTACCCGATGCCCGACGACTACCCCGATTACCCCGACCATTTCCAGATCGCCCGCTACTTCGACGACTACGTGGACCACTTCGGCTTCCGCGACCGGATTCGCTTCGGCACCGAGGTGGTGAGCGTCGAGCCGGCAGACGGGGAGTGGGAGGTGACGACCGAGGACGACCGCGGCCGTCGCGAGAGCGGCCGCTACGGGGCCGTGCTGATCGCCAACGGCCATCACTGGAACCCCCGCTGGCCGGAGCCGCCCTTCCCCGGGTCCGATGAGTTCCTCGGCGAGCAGATGCACGTCCACCACTACCGCGAGCCCGACATCCTGCAGGGCAAGCGGGTGCTGGTGCTCGGCATCGGCAACTCGGCCACCGACATCGCGGTCGAGTCCTCGCGGGTCGCCGACGCGACCTTCCTGGCGATGCGGCGCGGCGCCTACATCGTCCCCAAGTACCTGCGGGGCAGGCCGACCGACGAGACCGGCTCGGAGGCGCTCTCGCGTTTGCCGCTGGCGCTGCAGCGGCGGATGTTCATGTCGGCGCTGAAGACGGCGACCGGCGACGTCACCTCGTACGGCCTGCCCCAGCCCGACCACAAGCTGCTCGAGGCGCATCCGACGGTCTCGTCGGAGCTGCTGCCGCGGATCGGGCACGGCGACATCACCGTGAAGCCGAACATCGAGCGCTTCGAGGGCCACAGCGTCCGCTTCGCAGACGGCAGCGAGGAGGAGATCGACCTCGTCATCTACTGCACCGGCTACCGGATCACCTTCCCCTTCCTCGACCCCTCGCTCCTCTCGGCGCCTGAGAACCGCATCGACCTCTACTGCCGGGTGGTATCGGTCGAGCACCCGGGCCTCTACTTCATCGGCCTGATCCAGCCGCTTGGAGCGATCATGCCGATCGCCGAGCAGCAAGCGCAATGGGTTGCCGACCTGCTCGAGGGAAAGGCCGCGCTCCCCGATCCCGAGGAGATGCGCAAGGAGATCGAGGGCACCCGGGCGAAGATCGCGCGCCGCTACGTCGCCTCGAAGCGGCACACGATCCAGGTGGACTTCCATCCCTACATGCGCGCACTGCGCCGCGAGCGCCGCCGCGGCGCCCGCCGCTCCCGGTCGAAGATCACGCTCGCCAGAGCGACCTGAGCACAGGGGCCGGCCGGAGGCGAGTCGGCGTTGGAGCTAGTGGCCGGAGCGCTCGCGAGCCGGCTGGGCGGCGCCGCGGGCATGGGCGAGGCCGGTTCGGGCGGGGGCAGGCGGCGTCACCACCCGCGTCCGGGAGCCCGGAGGGCAGCGCGGCAGAGCCTTCGCGGCTCCGCCCCCATGCGGGCCGCGCCGTGGACCCTTGGGTCGCCGCGGCTGCGGGCGCCAGCGGCGGAAGCCGCCGTCGGAGTCCTCGGCGCCGTCGGCCTCGGGGGCCGGCTGCGAGGCCCACCAGACGAGCCAAATCGACCCGAGCACGGGGATCTTCAGGACCACGATCAAGAAGAAGATCGGCCAGAAACCCTCCACCGCCACAAGTCTAGACCCTGCCTGTCTATCCCTCCGTCGACTCCGGCCGCGACTCGCGCTCCAGGCCCCTCGCCCAGGCCGAGAGAGCCTCGGCGTGGGCCTCCTCCAGGCCAAGCCTCGGCTCGGTCGGGACCAGCAGCGTCGGCTGGGGACGCGAGCGCGCCCACTCGTAGCAGCTCTCGTCGAAGGAGTCGTCGATCCAGGCCAGCGCCCGGCCCTCCGCAGCCTCGGCCAGCGGCTCCAGCTTCCAGTGCGCGGTGCCGAACTGAGCAGCGCCGCCGAAGTTGACCACCGGCAGCTCCGGCAGGCCGAGGATCCGGGGCAGGACGTCGTTGGCGCGCTCCTCCCAGCCGGTGGCCCAGATCAGCTCGTAGTGCTCTGCCAAGCGCTGAAGGCGTTCGCCGGCCCGGAGGGAGATGCAGTGGACCATCCCGTCGATCAGCTCGAAGCGGGCGAGGTCGCGATCAGGGGGGTCCTCGAAGCCGAAGAGGCTGATGACGCCGTCGACGTCAACGGCGAGGATCGGTCGCTCGGCCATCGCCCCAAGCCTAGTTGCCGGATCGCCGCCGCCGGCCTTTCATCGCGGTCTAATCCGCCCCGGCCAGCCTGTCCGGGCAATCGCAATCCAAACACAGGAGGTGTGCAATGACCGCAGTCAAGAAGATCGCAGTGATCGCGGGCGCGGTCGCGGCCCTCGGGGCCGGCGGCGGCGCCGCGGCGGGGGCGGTCGGCTCCGACGGCGGCGAGAACGCCGGCGGCCCGGGAGCGGCCAGGGCCGAACAGGCGGCGCTGGCGATCACCGGCGGCAAGGCCAACTCGGTCGAGCGCGACGGCGAGAACGGCGCCACCTGGGAGGTCGAGGTGACCAAGCCGGGCGGGCAGACCGTCGACGTCCGCCTCGATCAGAACTACGAGCTGGTCGTGATCGAGGCCGACGGCGAAGGCGCGGGCGACACGGGCAGCTAGCCGCGACGTGCGGCGGGCGGCGGCGGGTCTCGCGCTCCGTCGCCGCCCGCTACCATTCGCCGCCGTGCCGAACACGAACCAACTGGTCAGGAAGGGCCGCAAGCGCCCCAAGAAGAAGGTGACGACGCCGGGGCTGAAGTCCGGGCAGGGCCGCAAGAAGCGCGTCTCCGCGCCGCAGCGCCGCGGCGTCTGCACCCGCGTCGCGACGGTGACTCCGAAGAAGCCGAACTCGGCGCTTCGCAAGATCGCCCGCGTACGGCTGACCAACGGGATGGAGGTCACCACCTACATCCCCGGCGAGGGCCACAACCTCCAGGAGCACTCGGTCGTGCTGGTCAGGGGCGGCCGCGTCAAGGACCTCCCGGGCGTCCGCTACAAGGTCGTTCGCGGCACCCTCGACGCCGCCGGCGTCTCCGATCGCCGCCAGGCGCGCTCCCGCTACGGGGTCAAGCGCTAGCTCCGGGCATGCCGCGCCGAACCGCAGCCCAGATCCGGCCGATCGAGCCCGACTCCCGTCACCGCAGCCGGCTGGTGCAGCAGGTGATCAACAAGGTGATGACCCACGGCAAGAAGTCGCGCGCCGAGGAGATCGTCTACGACGCGCTGGCCCTGGTCGGGGAGCGCTCCGGAGAGGACCCGGTCGAGAACCTCGACGAGGCGATCAAGCAGCTGACGCCGGTGCTCGAGGTCCGCTCGCGCCGGGTCGGCGGCGCCACCTACCAGGTGCCGGTCGAGGTCCCCGCCCGACGCGCCCGCACCCTCGCCGTCCGCTGGCTGGTCGACTTCGCCCGTCGCCGCCGCGAGTACTCGATGTCCGAGCGCCTGGCGAACGAGATCCTCGACGCGACCAAGCAGCAGGGAAGCGCCTGGAAGCGCAAGGACGACATCTACCGGATGGCCCAGGCGAACAAGGCGTTCGCCCACTACCGCTGGTAGGCGGCTACCACCGCGAGTAGCCGGGCTAGCTGCGGCCAGACTTCCCGGAAGCCTTGCCGAGGCGCCGGCCGCGCTTGCGGCGCGCCCCCTTCTTGCCGTCGTCGGCGGCCGTGGCTCGGATCGCCGCCGCACCGGCGCCGTCGATTGCCGCGCCGTCCACCGCTGAGCGCCGCTCCGGGACGGCGCTCCTGCCCCGCCGGGCCGGGGCGGGCTCCCCATCCTTGCCCCGTCCCCTGCCGCGCCCGGCGCCGGGTCGGAGCGCTTGAAGCTGGTCCGGGCTGAGGGTCGCCAGTGCCCCCCCGCAGACCGCCAGGACCAGGGCCCCGATCAACTCCAGCCAGAAGCCGCCCTGGGGAACCGCCTTGGCGTCGACGAACGAGCGCCCTGCGTCGCTGAAGGTCCCGACCTTGCCGGCGTCGGGGACGTCGATGAGGACGAAGAGCAGCAGAGCGGCGGCGCCGGCCACCGCGACGGCGACCGCGGCCGGCTTCGAGCCCGAGGTGATCGCGACGATCAGCGCGAGAATCGCGAACAGGCCCAGGACCAGCATCGCGTACTGGTGGCGGTCGGCCACCGTGGCGACGCCCCCGACGGTCCCCGACAGCTCGTCAACCGCCTCGAAGCGGAACGTGTCCATCAGCTCCGAGGCGATCAGCAGGGCCGCTCCCACCAGGCAGGCGAAGGGGAGCAGGCGCTCGTAGCGGAACCCCTCGCTCACGTGCCGCTCTCCGCCAGCGACGGTGCCTTTCGCGAGCGCCGCGCACGGCGCCGCCGGCTGCTGCGCGCCCGGCTCCTCGCCCCGGAGTGAGCGGCGCGCAGATCGAGCCAGAGAGCCGCGCCGCAGATCACCAGCCCGGCGCAGGCGGCGAGCTGGGCGTAGAAGCCCTCTCGCAGCACGGCGTGCGCGCCGGAGAAGCGGGCCCCGGCCGAGCCGGCGTCGAGGCCGCTCGGCATGTCGATCAGCAGGGTCACCGCGAGGCCGGCGAGGCCGGCCAGGGCCACCAGCTCCCCGGCCCGCCGCCGCTTGGCGAAGACCGCGACGGCGGCCATCACCACGGCGAAGGCGGCGAGCGGGATGAGCAGATAGGAGTGCGCCTCGCCCGCCCTCACCAGGTCCACCTGCGGCGCCGAGGCGATCGCCGAGACCTGGCCGTAGCCGGGCTGGCCGATCTCGACCCCGTGGAAGTAGACGAACTGGGAGAGCACCAGGCAGGCGGCGCAGGCGACGGTGACCAGGAGGGCCCCCCGGGCCGGCGTCAGCAGGCGATCGAGGCGGCCGATGGCCGCGGCGATCGCCTGCCGCAGCCCGGCCAGCCCGGAACGCAGAAACCGGTAGACGCGGGCGACCAGGCCGAAGACGAAGGCGAACAGCGGCGCCACCGCGGCCCAGGCGTGCCCGGCCGTCCGGCTCAGCGCAGGACCCGTCTTGCCCACCCTGGCCCCGGTGGACCTGAGCCCGCGGCGCCAGGCCCGCCTGGCGCCCTCGAAGCGCGATGCCCCCCGCTGTGCCAGCGCCGCCGAGGAGCGCCCTGCCTTGACCCGCGCCGCCCTTGCCTTGCGCCTGGCTCGCTGCTTCGGTGGGCGCTTCGCGGGCTGCTTCGCTCCCCCCTGGCGGGCGGCGCTTCGTTCGGCTCGGCGCTGCTCGCGGGCCTCGGCGGACTCCGCCGCCTCCTCTCCGCGCAGGCGGGCCGAGAGCTCCTCGCGGCGGGCCTTCCGGGCTGCCCGCTCGCGCTCCCTGCGACGCTCTCGCCGCTTTCGATGTGGGCTCATGGCTCTGCTATCATCGCGCGTCGCCCAGGCACGATCCCCAGGCACGAAACCGCGTGCCGGCCGGGGTCGTCCGGAGTCGTTTCCCGACCAATGGATAGCCGCTCGACATAGTCGTCTGTCCCGGATCTCGCGGAGCCAAGGTCGCGCGGGGCCCGTCAGGGCCTTTTTTGTGCGCAAAACCGGATCTCAGCAAGAAGCCATCTCCGTTCCAATCCCCGCCCACCAACGAACACTTTACGCCTAACCATGCCTCGCAACTTCCCACTCGAGAAAACCCGCAACATCGGGATCATGGCGCACATCGACGCCGGCAAGACGACGACGACGGAGCGCATCCTCTACTACACCGGCCGCACCCACAAGATGGGGGAGGTGCACGAGGGCGCTGCCGTGATGGACTGGATGGAGCAGGAGCAGGAGCGGGGGATCACGATCACCTCGGCCGCCACCGCCTGCGAGTGGGACGGCCACCGGATCAACATCATCGACACTCCCGGTCACGTCGACTTCACGGTCGAGGTCGAGCGCAGCCTGCGCGTACTTGACGGGGCGATCGCGGTCTTCGACTCGGTCGCCGGGGTCGAGCCGCAGTCAGAGACCGTCTGGCGCCAGGCCGACAAGTACAAGGTCCCGCGGATCGCCTACATCAACAAGATGGACCGCACCGGCGCCGACTTCTACAACGCCGTGCAGACCATGGTCGACCGGCTCGGAGCGCACCCGCTGCCGATCCAGCTGCCGATCGGCCAGGAGTCCGAGTTCACCGGCGTCGTCGACCTGATCGAGATGAAGGCGATGGTCTGGAAGGACGAGCTCGGCACCGAGTTCGAGACCTCGGAGATCCCCGAGGACATGCGCGAGCAGGCGCACAAGTACCGCACCGACCTGATCGAGGCCTGCGCCGAGTACGACGACGAGTTGATGGAGGCCTACCTCGCCGAAGAGGAGATCCCGCACGAGCGGATCGCCTCCTCGCTGCACCGCGCCTCGCTCGACATCAAGGTGACCCCGGTGCTGTGCGGGTCCTCGTTCAAGAACAAGGGGGTGCAGCCGCTCCTCGATGCGATCGTCGAGCTGCTGCCCTCGCCGCTGGAGGTGCACGCGGTGACCGGCCTCGAGCCGCCGGCAAAGGGCTCGCAGGAGCCGACCGAGGCCGAGCGCCCGGCCGACGACGACGCCCCCTTCGCCGCGCTTGCGTTCAAGGTCATGGCCGACCCCTACGTCGGCAAGCTCACCTACTTCCGCGTCTACTCGGGCAAGCTCTCGGCCGGCGGCCGGGTGCTGAACGTCTCCACCGGCAAGACCGAGCGCATCGGCCGCCTGCTGATGATGCACGCCAACCACCGCGAGGAGATCGAGGAGTGCTACGCCGGTGACATCTGCGCCGGGGTCGGCCTCAAGCAGACCTCCACCGGCGACACCCTGGCGGCGCCGGACGCGCCGATCCAGCTGGAGACGATCGAGTTCCCCGAACCGGTGATCGCGGTTGCGATCGAGCCCAAGACCAAGGTCGACCAGGAGAAGCTCGGCAGCGCCCTCGCCCGCCTCGCCGAGGAGGACCCGACGTTTCAGGTCGAGTCCGACGAGGAGACCGGTCAGACCCTGATCCACGGCATGGGCGAGCTTCACCTCGAGGTGATCGTGGACCGGATGCTGCGCGAGTTCAAGGTCGACGCCAACGTCGGCCGCCCCCAGGTCGCCTACCGCGAGACGATCCGCCAGCGGGTCGAGAAGGTCCAGGGCCGCTTCGTCCGCCAGACCGGTGGCCGCGGCCAGTTCGGCCACGTCGTCATCAACCTCGAGCCGGCTCCCGGCGAGGGCTTCGATTTCGTCAACAGGATCAAGGGCGGCGTCATCCCGAGCGAGTTCATCGGCCCGGCCGAGCAGGGGATGGAGGAGGCGCTCGAGAACGGGGTCAAGGCCGGCTACCCGATGGTCGATGTCCGGATCGAGCTGATCGACGGCTCCTATCACGACGTCGACTCCTCCGAGATGGCGTTCAAGATCGCCGGCTCGATGGCGGTCCAGGAGGCCGCCCGCAGGGCCAAGCCGGTGTCTGCTGGAGCCGGTGATGGCGGTCGAGGTGGTCACCCCCGAGGACTTCCTCGGCACCGTCAACGGCGATCTCAACCGCCGCAGAGGCCAGGTCATGGGCCAGGAGCAGCGCGGCAACGCGCTCGCCGTGCAGGCCTTCGTCCCGCTCGGGGAGATGTTCGGCTACGCCACCGACCTGCGCTCCTCGACCCAGGGTCGCGCCACCTACACGATGCAGTTCGAGCGCTACGAGCAGGTGCCGAACAACATCGCCGAGGAGATCGTCGAGCACCGCGCCGGCGAACCCGTGGGAGCTGCGTCGTAACGCTATATTTCCCAGGTTCGCCTGCAGGCAGCGCAAAATGCCCCTGCCGGCGACCTGAACACATAATCACTTAGTCCAGACAGCAAAGACGAGAAACCAAGAAAGGCCCAAGGAGAGAGATGTCCAAGGAGAAGTTCGAGCGCGACAAGCCGCACGTGAACGTCGGCACCATCGGTCACATCGACCATGGCAAGACCACGCTTACGGCCGCGATCACCAAGACCCTCTCCGAGAAGGGCGGCACCGAGGCGAAGACCTTCGACGAGATCGACAACGCGCCGGAGGAGAAGGAGCGCGGGATCACGATCGCGACCTCCCACGTCGAGTACGAGACCGACAACCGCCACTACGCCCACGTCGACTGCCCCGGGCACGCCGACTACGTCAAGAACATGATCACCGGCGCCGCCCAGATGGACGGGGCGATTCTGGTCGTCTCCGCCGCGGACGGCGTGATGCCGCAGACGCGCGAGCACATCCTGCTCGCCCGCCAGGTCAATGTTCCGCACGTGGTCGTCTTCCTCAACAAGATCGACCAGGTCGACGACGAGGAGCTGATCGAGCTGGTCGAGGAGGAGGTCAAGGACCTGCTCAACGAGTACGAGTTCCCCGGGGATGAGACCCCGATCATCAAGGGCTCGGCGCTGAAGGCGCTGGAGGGCGACGAGGACGCCAAGGCGGCGATCTTCGAGCTCGCCGAGGCGCTCGACTCCTACATCCCGGAGCCGACGCGCGACCTCGACAAGCCGTTCCTGATGCCGATCGAGGACATCTTCTCGATCACGGGGCGCGGCACCGTCGCCACCGGCCGGATTGAGCAGGGGATCGTCAACACCGGCGACGAGGTCGAGATCGTCGGCATCAAGGACACCGGCAAGACCGTCGTCACCGGGGTCGAGATGTTCCGCAAGATCCTCGACCAGGGGCAGGCCGGCGACAATGTCGGCTGCCTGCTGCGCGGCACCAAGCGCGAGGAGATCGAGCGCGGCCAGGTTCTCTGCAAGCCCGGCTCGATCACCCCGCACACCAAGTTCCGGGCCGAGGTCTACTGCCTGAAGAAGGAAGAGGGCGGTCGCCACACCCCCTTCTTCTCCGGGTATCGGCCTCAGTTCTACTTCCGTACCACCGACGTGACCGGCGTCGCG
The DNA here is from genome assembly GCA_963725315.1 of uncultured Actinomycetes bacterium. Classification (GTDB taxonomy): domain Bacteria; phylum Actinomycetota; class Thermoleophilia; order Solirubrobacterales; family 70-9; genus JBBRHQ01. The sequence goes on from CAVRYA010000004.1 coordinate 346,516, forward strand.
GACCTCCCCGAGGGGACCGAGATGGTGATGCCCGGCGACAACGTCGAGATGACGATCGAGCTGATCCAGCCGATCGCCATGGATCAGGGTCTGCGGTTCGCCATCCGTGAGGGCGGGCGCACCGTCGGCTCGGGGGTCGTCTCCGAAGTCATCGAGTAGCGACCTCGGAGGGCGGGCACGGTGCCCGCCCTTTCGCCGCCAGGACGGCGGCAAAAACTGCAAAGAACATACGACCGGGGCGGCGCCCCACCAACCGGGGCGGCGCCCCGATTGCGCGAGAAAGACCAAGGAAAGACAGCAGCACGAAGTGTCGGCCATAGCAGCTCAAAAAATCCGGATCCGCCTCAAGGCGTACGACCATGACGCGATCGATCGCGCCGCTCGCGAGATCGTGGAAACGGCCGAGCGCACCGGCGCGACGGTCTCGGGCCCGGTGCCGCTGCCGACTGAGAAGAACGTCTACTGCGTGATCCGCTCCCCGTTCAAGGACAAGGACTCGCGCGAGCACTTCGAGATCCGCACCCACAAGCGGCTGATCGACATCCACCAGCCGAGCCCGAAGACCGTGGACTCGCTGCAGCGCCTCGACTCGCTGCCGGCCGGCGTCGACATCGAGATCAGACTCTAGGCAATGCGGAGCGAGCGTCTAAATCTGATTCCGCGCGAGCGGAGCATTGCCGGGAACAGGGCCTGATGCCGGCGATCATCGGCCGCAAGCTCGGCATGACCCAGGTCTTCCGCGAGGACGGCACCGTCGTCCCGGTGACAGTGATCGAGGCGGGTCCCTGCCCGATCACCGCGATCCGCAAGGCCGACCGCGACGGCTACGACGCGGTCCAGCTCGCCTTCGGCGAGGTCAAGGAGGGGAAGCTGACCAAGGCGGAGCTGGGCCACCTGGCCAAGGCCGGGGCGGCGCCGATGCGCCACCTGGTCGAGTTCCGCGACGCCGAGATCGCGCCGGGCGAGGGCGAGGAGGAGGGCGAGGGCTCCGGCCCCAAGGTGGGCCAGGAGGTGACCGTCTCCTCCTTCGAGCCGGGGCAGCGGGTCAAGGTCTCGGGCGTCTCGATCGGCAAGGGCTTCCAGGGCGGGATCAAGCGCCACAACTTCAGCCGCGGTCCGGTCAGCCACGGCTCCCACAACGTCCGCGCCCCCGGCTCGATCGGGGCGAGCGCCTGGCCTGCCCGTGTCTTCAAGGGGATGAAGATGCCGGGCCAGATGGGCGGAAAGCGGGTCACCCAGCGCGGCCTCGAGGTCGCCGAGATCGACGCCGAGCGCAACCTCTTGCTGATCAGAGGGTCGGTGCCCGGCTCCCGCGAGACGATCGTCGAGGTCCGCAGCGATGGCTAGCAAGGCCGCCGTGCTCGGCAAGACGACCAAGGCCGATCTGCCCGAGGGGATCTTCGCCGAGCCCTTCCACCAGTCGCTGGTGGACGAGGCGGCGCGGGCCGACCTCGCCTCGCGCCGGCGCGGCACCGCCTCCACCCTGACCCGCGCCCAGGTCTCGATGACCACCGCCAAGGCCTGGCGCCAGAAGGGGACCGGGCGCGCCCGGGTCGGCGCCCTCAGCGTGCCCCACCGGACCGGCGGTGGCGTCGCCTTCGGCCCCAAGCCGCGCCACTACACGGTCAAGGTCAACCGCAAGGCCCGGCGCCGGGCGCTTCGCTCCGCGCTCTCGGTCCACGCCGAGCGCGGCAGCGTCGCGATCCTCGACGCCTCCGGCTTCGATGATCCCTCGACCAAGCGGGCCGCCGAGGCGCTGGAGAAGTGGGGAGCACGCCGTCCCACGCTGGTCGTGATCACGACCGAGGAGACCGGCGCGCTGAAGAGCTTTCGCAACATCGAGCGGGTCGAGGTCGCCGAGGTCGGCTCGGTCGGGGTGGTGGACGTGATCGGAGCCGCCTCGATCGTGATCTCCGAGCAGGCGCTCGGGGTGCTCTCCTCGCGCGCGGGGGTGGGCTCGTGAACCCCCGCAACGTCGTCATCCGCCCGGTGATCTCGGAGAAGAGCTACGCGCTGATCGCCGAGGGCAAGTACACCTTCAGGGTCGCCGACCGCGCCCACAAGACCCAGATCGCCCGCGCGGTCGAGGAGATCTTCGAGGTCGAGGTGGCCGGCGTGCGCACCTCCAAGGTGCGCGCCAAGCCGAAGCGCCGCGGGCTTCACCGCGGCCACACCAGGGCCTGGAAGAAGGCCGTGGTCCAGCTGGCCCCGGGGGAGCGGATCGAGCTGTTCGAGGGAGCGGCGACGGACTGAGATAGCCATGGCCAACCGAAGGACAAAGCCGACCAGCCCGGGGCGCCGCTTCGCCACCTACCCGATCCGTGATCAGGTGACCGCGTCGGAGCCCGAGCGCAAGCTGACCGAGGGCCTGCGCAAGAGCGGCGGGCGCAACTCCAAGGGCCGCGTCACCAGCCGCCATCGCGGCGGCGGCGCCAAGCGTCGCTACCGCAGGATCGACTTCAAGCGCCTCAAGGACGGGGTGGCGGCGAAGGTCGCGACGATCGAGTACGACCCCAACCGGAGCTGCTACATCGCCCTGCTCCACTACGCGGACGGGCACAAGTCCTACATCCTCGCCCCGGCCCAGATCGAGGTCGGCGACGAGGTTCGCTCGGGGCCCGGCGCCGACATCCGCCCCGGCAACGCGCTTGCGCTGCGCGAGATGCCGACCGGGACGATCGTGCACAACGTCGAGATGGTCCCCGGCCAGGGCGGCAAGCTCGGTCGCGCCGCCGGCACGGCGATCCAGGTGGCGGCGAAGGAGGGCGAGATGGTCACCCTGCGCCTGCCCTCCTCGGAGATGCGGATGGTCCGGGCCGAGTGCCGCGCCACGGTCGGTTCGCTCTCCAACCCCGAGCATCAGAACGTCAAGATCGGCAAGGCTGGCCGAAACCGCCACAAGGGCAAGCGCCCGCAGACCCGCGGGGTGGCGATGAACCCAGTGGACCATCCTCACGGCGGCGGCGAGGCGCATCACACCCCCGGCGGGCACCCGGTGACCCCCTGGGGCAAGCCGACCCTGGGCTACCGCACCCGCAAGAAGGGCAAACAGTCGGACAGATACATCGTCCGCGGCCGCCGGCGCGGGAAGAAGAAGAGGTGATCGACCGTGGGTAGATCCACCAAGAAGGGCCCTTGGGCCGAGGAGCGGCTGATGGCGCGGGTCAACGCGATGAACGAGTCCGGCCAGAAGCAGATGGTCAAGACCTGGTCGCGGACCTCGACCATTTTCCCGGAGATGGTCGGCCACACGATCGCCGTCCACGACGGGCGCAAGCACGTGCCCGTGTTCATCTCCGAGTCGATGGTCGGCAACAAGCTGGGCGAGTTCGCCCCGACCCGAACCTTCCGCTCGCACTCGGGAACCGGAAAGTCGGGTGAGTAGCGATGGCTGAGAAGGCAAAGCCCAGGGCGGCGAGCACCGCCAAGGAAAAGCAGGCCGAGCCGGCGCCGGTGATGGTGCGGGCGAGCGCGCGCTACGTGCGGATCGCGCCGCGCAAGGCACGGCTGGTCGCCGACCAGGTGCGCGGCCTTCAGATCGAGAAGGCGCGGGCGCTGCTCCAGTTCTCGCCGCGCCACGCCGCGCGCGACATCCGCAAACTGATCGACTCGGCCGCGGCCAACGCCGAGAACAACTTCGAGCTGGTCTCCGACGAGATGAGGATCGTCGAGATCACCGTCGACGAAGGGCCGACCCTGCGCCGCTATCGGCCGCGCGCGCTGGGGCGGGCGACGACAATCAACAAGCGAACCAGCCACATCTCTGTGGCGCTGACTCCGGAGGACTGAGGATGGGACAGAAGATCCACCCCGAGGGCTTCCGCGTCGGCTACATCCACGACTGGAAGTCGAACTGGTTCGACGAGAAGGGCTTCGCCGACACCCTGCTCGAGGATCTCAGCATCCGCGATCACATCGAGAACAAGCTCTCCCACGCCGGGCTCTCCAAGATCACGATCGAGCGCCGCGGCGAGGTCGCCGTCGACATCCACACCGCCCGCCCAGGGATCGTGATCGGCAAGTCGGGCAGCGAGGTGGACGCTCTGCGAAAGGACCTGCACGAGATCACCGGCAAGGCGGTCAAGGTCAACATCCGCGAGGTCAAGCGCCCCGAGCTCGACGCCAAGCTGGTCGCCCAGTCGATCGCCGAGCAGCTGCAGAACCGGGTCGCCTTCCGCCGGGCGATGAAGCGGGCGCTGACCTCGGCGATGCGCTCCGGCGCCAAGGGCGTCAAGGTGCAGGTCTCGGGGCGGCTCGGCGGGGCCGAGATGGCGCGGACCGAGGGCTACTCCGACGGGCGCGTGCCCCTGCACACGCTGCGGGCGGACATCGACTACGGCTTCTTCGAGGCGCGCACCACGACCGGCCGGATCGGCGTCAAGTGCTGGATCAACAAGGGCGAGGTGATGCCCGAGGGCTTCGCCTCCGACCAGGCACCTGACGACGGCCCCCCGCCCCAGCCGGGCGAGCGCGGCGGGCGGCGTGGGGGAGGCGGGCGCTGATGCTGATGCCGAAGCGGGTCAAGTACCGCAAGCAGATGCGCGGCCGGATGCGCGGCAACGCCAAGGGTGGCACCCAGGTCGCCTTCGGCGAGTACGGGCTGAAGTCGGTCGAGCGCGGCTGGGTCACCAACCGCCAGATCGAGGCCGCGCGTATCGCCATGACCCGCAAGATCAAGCGCGGCGGCAAGGTCTGGATCAACATCTTCCCCGACAAGCCCTACACCAAGAAGCCCGCTGAGACGCGGATGGGCTCGGGCAAGGGCAATCCGGAGGGGTGGGTCGCCGTGGTCAAGCCCGGGAGGGTGATGTTCGAGCTTGCCGGCGTCCCCGAGGACCTCGCCAAGGAGGCGCTCCGCCTCGCCGGCCACAAGCTTCCGGTCAAGACCAAGTTCGTCCACCGCGAAGGGGTGGTCGAGTGATGAAGGCCTCCGAGGCGCACAACCTCAAGGACGACGAACTGGTCGCGAAGCTCAACGACGCGCAGCAGGAGGCGTTCAACCTGCGCTTCCGCCACGCCACCGGGGAGCTCGAGAACACGTCCCGGATCGGGATCGCGAGGCGCGAGGTGGCGCGGCTGCTGACGATCGCCCGGGAGCGGGGGATAGACGTGCAGAAGGAACTGAGGGGCTGATGAGCGAGGAAGAGAAGACCGACGAGACAACAGATGCCTCGGACGCAGCGTCCGGAGGCCGAGGCTCCGACGCCTCGGCCGCGGGTCCTGTCGCGGAGCGGACCCTCGTCCTCGCAAGCTGCGGGCGAGGAGTCCACCTCGCGCCACCCGCGGAAGATGCGTCTGAGCCGAGGCCGAGGAGGAAACGTCATCCTCGCGAGGCCGACGGCGCGGAGGAAGCACCGGAGCCTGAGGCCGCAGCCGCGGATGAGCATCCGAGCCTGAGGTCGCGGAGGAGCCGCGGGCGGGGATTCAGACGATTCCGATCTTCCCTGGAAGGAGCGCAGGAGGCTTGAGCGATCCCGCCAGCCTCACGAGCCGGGGGCTCAGCGGAGCGCCGAGGAGCGGGCCGGCGAGCGAGCCGATGCCAGGCGCCGGGCGGGGGTTGCCAGGCGGCGCTATCGCGAGGCCCAGCGAGGGAAGAAGGGTGAGCCCGCCACCGGGACCCCCGCGGCCGAGAGGGATTCCAATCCGGCGAAGACGCGGCAGGGCGTGGTCGTCTCCGACGCGGCCGACAAGACGATCACCGTGCGGATCGACATCGCCCGCCGCCATCCCACCTACGAGAAGGTGGTGCGCCGCTCCCGAACCCTCCACGCCCACGACGAGCGCAACGAGGCCGGCGAGGGCGACATCGTCCGGGTGATCGAGACGCGACCGCTTTCGAAGACCAAGCGCTGGCGCTTGGTCGAGGTGGTCGAGAAGGCCCGTTAGCCGTGATCCAGCAGGAGACAAAGCTCCGTGTCGCCGACAACTCGGGAGCCCGGGAGATCCTCTGCATCCGGGTCAAGGGCGGCTCGCACCGTCGCTACGCCGGGGTCGGCGACGTGATCACCGCCACGGTGAAGGCCGCCAGCCCGCAGGGCGGCGTCCGCAAGGGCGAGGTCGTGCAGGCCGTGGTGGTGCGAACCCGCAAGCAGTTCGGGCGTTCGGACGGCACCTACATCGCCTTCGACGAGAACGCCGCGGTCCTGATCGACCCCCAGAACAATCCCCGCGGTACCCGTATCTTCGGCCCCGTGGCACGCGAGCTGAGAGACAGGAACTTCATGAAGATTGTGTCGCTCGCCCCGGAGGTCTTGTGATGGCGAAGTCGATGCGGATACGGACCGACGACCACGTGGTCGTGATCAGCGGTAAGGACGCCGGCAAGAGCGGGCGGGTCGTGCGCACCGATCCCAAGCAGGAGAAGGTCTACGTCGAGCACATCAACATGGTCAAGCGCCACCAGCGGCCGCGCTCGGTCAAGGACACCCAGAAGGGGGCGGAGGTCGGCGGGATCGTCGAGAAGGAGGGCCCGATCCACGTCTCCAACGTGATGCTGCTCGATCCCAAGGACAACAAGCCGACCCGAGTCGGCATGAGGCGGAACGACGCCGGGGAGCGCGAGCGCTACGCGAAGCGGAGCGGGAGCTCGATCGACTAGGACGATGGAGGCCACGACCACACCCCAGCCACAGCAGGCGGCCCCCCCGCCGCGCTTGCGCGAGCGCTACCGCGAGGAGATCCAGCCTGCGCTGATCGGGAAGTTCGGCTACTCGTCGCCGATGCAGGCTCCGCGCCTGGAGAAGATCACCCTCAACATGGGCCTCGGGGAGGGCAAGCAGGACTCGAAGGTCTTCGAGGCGGCGACCGAGCAGCTTGCGACCATTTCCGGGCAGCACCCGAACGTCCGCCGGGCGCGCAAGTCGATCGCCTCCTTCAAGGTGCGCGAGGGGATGCCGGTCGGCCTCTCGGTCACCCTGCGCCGGGCGCGGATGTGGGAGTTCCTCGATCGGCTCTGCTCGATCGCGGTGCCGCGGATCCGCGACTTCCGAGGGCTCAACCCGCGCTCCTTCGACGGCCGCGGCAACTACTCGATGGGGATCCGCGAGCAACTGATCTTCCCCGAGATCGATTACGACTCGATCGACGAGGTGCGAGGCCTCGACATCACGATCACCACCAGCGCCGCCACCGACGAGGAGGCCTTCGAGCTGCTGTTGGCCCTGGGCATGCCCTTCGCTCAGGAGGGCCGGCCCGGCTCGGTCGACCGCGAGGCCGAGGAAGAGGAGGAGCGCCGCAAGGAGGAGGCCCGGCAGCGGGCCGAGGCCGAGCAGGCGGCGCTCGAGCAGCTCAAGGAGGAGAACCCCGAGGCTTACGCCAAGCCCGAGAGGCCCGAGGAGGGCGAGGAGGGTGAGGAAGGCGAGGGCGAAGGAAGTGGCGAGAGCCGCCCGCGGCGACGCGGAGAGCGAACGAGAAAGAGGACAGTGAGATGAGTTCGAGTGAGCGAGAGAGAGCGACGCGGGGGAATTCCCGATGGCCAAGACTTCCCAGAAAGCACGTCAGCAGCGCAAGCCGAAGTACAAGACCCGCGGCTACCATCGGTGCCGCCGCTGCGGGCGCCCGCGGGCCTACTACCGCAAGTTCGGCCTCTGCCGGATCTGCCTGCGCGAGGCGGCGCACGAGGGCTACATCCCCGGAATGACCAAGTCCAGCTGGTGAGGCGATGCTGACCGACCCGATAGCCGATTACCTGACCCGGATCCGCAATGCGATGAGCGCCGGGCAGGACGAGGTGGAGATCCCCGCCTCGCGCCTCAAGCTGGAGATGTCGCGGATCCTCAAGGAGCAGGGCTACATCACCGACTTCCACTCCGAGCCGGCCCGGGTCGGCGACGTGATCAAGGTGCGCCTCAAGTACACCGACGACCACGAGCCGGTGATCACCGGCCTCGAGCGCGTCTCGCGCCCGGGCCGCCGGCGCTACGTCGACTCCAAGAAGGTCCCCCGCGTCTACGGCGGCACCGGCACCGCGATCGTCAGCACCTCCACCGGCGTGATGACCGGCCACGAGGCGACGGCGAAGGGCGTCGGCGGAGAGGTCGTCGCCTACGTGTGGTGATCGGAGCATGAGCCGGATCGGAAGAAAGCCCATCAACGTTCCCGACGGCGTCGACGTCGAGGTCTCCCCTGGGAAGGTCGCGGTCAAGGGCCCGAAGGGCGAGCTCGCGCAGGTCGTCTCCCCGGAGATGACCGTCGATCAGGCCGACGGCACCCTGACCGTCGCGCGGCCAACCGATCGCGGCGAGCACCGGGCGCTGCACGGCCTCACCCGGAGCCTGATCGCGAACATGGTCGAGGGCGTCACCGACGGCTTTGAGAAGCGGCTGGAGATCCAGGGGGTCGGCTACCGCGCCCAGCTCAAGGGCCGCAACCTGGAGCTCGCCCTCGGCTACTCGCACCCGGTCATCGTCGAGGCCCCCGAGGGGGTCGAGTTCGAGGTGCCCCAGCCGACCGAGGTGATCGTCCGCGGGATCGACAAGCAGCTGGTCGGCCAGGTCGCCGCCGACATCCGCAAGCGGCGCCCGCCGGAGCCCTACAAGGGCAAGGGGATCCGCTACAGCGGCGAGCATGTCGCCCGCAAGGTGGGCAAGCGCGCATGACCGTCCTCACCAAGCAGCAGAGGCGATTGCGCCGCCGCCGGCGGGTCCGGGCCAAGGTCTCGGGAACGGCGGAGCGCCCGCGGCTCTCCGTGTATCGCTCCAACCGCGGCGTCTTCGCCCAGCTGATCGACGACCGCGCCGGCCGCACTCTGGCCGCGGTCAACTGGACCGAGCCCGCGCTTCGCGAGCTGAAGCGGGGCGAGCAGGCCCGGCGAGCCGGCGAGCTGCTGGCCGAGCGGGCGAAGCAGGTCGGCGTGGAGACCTGCGTCTTCGACCGCGGCGGCTACCGGTACCACGGCCACGTCAAGGCGCTCGCCGAGGGCGCCCGTGAGGGGGGAATGAGGCTCTGACGAGAGGCGGCGCCCGTCGCCGCTTCCGCTACCGTGAGCCGGTTGCCATGAAGGGATTGAGCACAGGAAAGATCGAGATGGTCAGCCCAAAGGGCCTCGACCTCTCCGAGCGGGTGATCGAGATCAACCGCGTCGCCAAGGTGGTCAAGGGCGGGCGCCGCTTCTCGTTCACCGCGCTGGTCGCGGTCGGCGACGAGGAGTCCGTGGTCGGGATCGGCTACGGCAAGGCCCGCGAGGTGCCGCTGGCGATCCAGAAGGCGGTCGAGGACGCCCGCAAGAACCTGATCCGCGTCCCCAAATACGGCCAGACGATCACCCATAGGATCATCGGCCGCTTCGGCGCCGGGCACGTCGTCCTGCGCCCGGCCAGCCCCGGTACCGGGGTGATCGCCGGCGGCGGGGTGCGGGCGGTGCTCGAGCTCGGCGGCGTCCGCGACGTGCTCACCAAGAGCATCGGCACTCAGAACCCGATCAACCTCGTGAAGGCGACGATGGACGGTCTGATCCGCCTGCGCCGCCCCGAGCAGGTCGCCGAGCTGCGCGGCCTCACCGTCGGACAGGTGCTCGGGCTCGACGCGCAGAAGGCCGAGCGGGGCAAACGCGAGGGCGAGGAGCCGGTCGCAGACACGGCCGAGCCTGCTGCGCCCGAGGAGGCGGCGGAGCCGGTCGTGGTCGTCGCCGAGACCGCCGCAGAGCCCGCTGCCGAGGAGAGCCCGTCCGAACCGCAGGGCGAGGGCTCGTGAGCGACGTGGCGATCACCCAGGTCCGCTCCGCGGTGGGGACCAAGCCCAACCAGCGCGCCACCCTGCGCGCCCTGGGCCTCCGCAGGCCCGGCTCCCGGGTCGAGCGCCCCGACACCCCCCAGCTTCGCGGCCAGCTCCGCGTGGTCGAGCACCTGGTCGAGATCGGGGAGGCCTCCTGATGGCAGAGACGCCGCGCTCCGAGGAGATCGGGCTGCACAACATCAAGCCCAAGCCCGGCTCGCGCCGGCCGCGCAAGCGGGTCGGCCGGGGTGAGGGCTCCGGCACCGGCAAGCAGTCCGGTCGCGGCCACAAGGGCGCCGGCGCCCGCTCCGGCTCGAAGCGCAAGGTCGCCTACGAGGGCGGGCAGAACCCGATCCACATGAGGATGCGCAAGCTGCGCGGTCCGCACATGAAGAAGTCGATGCCGTTCGAGAACTTCCGCAGCCGCACCCAGCCGGTAAACCTCGCCGATCTCGAGCAGCGCTTCGACGCCGGTGCCGAGGTGACCCCGGAGACGCTCCGCGAGAAGGGGCTGGCGAAGCGCTCGGATCCGGTCAAGGTCCTGGCCCGCGGCGACCTCTCCAAGAAGCTCACCGTCCGCGCCCACGGCTTCAGCGCCGCCGCCCGGGAGAAGATCGAGGCGGCGGGCGGCACCTGCGAGATTCTGGAGGCGCAGCCTGCCAGCAACCCCGCCGCCCCCGGACGAATCCCGGCAGAGCCGGGATCACCGGTCGCTGACGCTCCCTCAGAGGAGGCGGCGGGCTAGGTGTTAAGGACCATCCTCAACGCCTTCAGCGTTGCCGACATCCGCAAGAAGATCGCCTTCACCGCGGCGATGCTGGCCCTCTACCGCCTCGGCTCCTATATCCCCGCCCCCGGGGTCGACATCAACGCGGTCAAGGAGATCCAGAACAACTTCGCCGGCTCCAACATCCTCGGCTTCCTCAACCTCTTCTCGGGCGGCAGCCTCTCGCGGTTGTCGCTCTTTGCGCTGGGGATCATGCCCTACATCACCGCCTCGATCATCCTGCAGCTGCTCACCGTCGTCGTCCCCTCGCTGGAGAAGCTGCAGAAGGAGGGCGAGGTCGGTCAGCAGAAGATCACCCAGTACACCCGCTACCTCACGGTCGGGCTCGCCTTCGCCCAGTCGCTCGGCTACGTCTTCCTCTTCAGCAATCAAGGCAACGCGGCCGGGGTCAGCGTGGTCGGCGAGCTCACCTTCGCCAACGTCTTCCTGATCGTCCTCTGCCTCACCGCCGGCACCACTCTGCTGATGTGGCTGGGCGAGCTGATCACGCAGCGCGGCGTCGGAAACGGCATCTCGCTGATGATCTTCGCCTCGATCGCCTCCGGGATACCGAACGGGATCACGCAGTGGTGGAGCAACCCCGACCAGGTCTTCGTGGTGATGATGCCGTTCATCGCCCTCGCGGTGATCGTCGCCATCGTCTTCGTCCAGGAGGGTCAGCGGCGGATCCCCGTCCAGTACGCGAAGCGCGTGGTCGGGCGCAAGATGACCTCCGGCGGCTCGACCTACCTGCCGCTCCGGGTCAACATGGCGGGGGTCATCCCGGTCATCTTCGCCGCCTCGATCATGGCCTTCCCGCCGACCATCGGGCAGCTCCTCAATACCCCCGCAGCGCTCGACTTCGCCGCCTTCTTCTCCCCGAACAGCTGGGCCTACGTGGTCGGCGAGGTCTTCTTCATCATCATCTTCACCTACTTCTACACGGCGGTCACCTTCAACCCCGTGGACCAGGCCGACAACCTGAAGAAGTACGGCGGGTTCATACCCGGGGTGAGACCGGGCCGGCCGACCGCCGAGTACCTCGACCGCATCCTCTCCCGGCTGACCTTCCCCGGGGCGCTCTACCTGGGCGCGGTGGCGGCGCTGCCGACGATCCTGATCAGCCAGACCTCGGCCAATTTCTTCTTCGGCGGGACCTCGATCCTGATCGTGATCGGGGTCGCGTTGGACACCGTCAAGCAGCTCGAGGCGCAGCTGATGATGCGCAACTACGAGGGCTTCCTCAAGTAGGCCGCGCCGCGGCTCATGTCGGAGCTGAACCTCGTACTCCTCGGCCCGCCCGGCTCGGGCAAGGGCACCCAGGGGGAACGCCTCCAGGAGGACTTCCGCCTGCCCTACTACGCGACCGGGAACATCCTCCGGGCGGCGGTCAGCGAGCAGACCGAGCTGGGCCGCACCGCCAAGGAGTACATGGACCGCGGCGACCTCGCCCCCGACGAGATCGTGATCGGGATCATCGTCGAGGCGCTGGGCTCCGATGAGGCCGCCGACGGCTTCATCCTCGACGGCTTCCCGCGCAACGTTGCGCAGGCCGAGGCCCTGGAGGCTGAGATCGAGCGGCTCGGCCGCGAGCTGACCGCTGCCCTGCTGATCGACGTCTCCGACGAGGAGGTGGTGCGGCGTCTCTCCGGGAGGCGCACCTGCGCCGAGAACGGCCACGTCTTCCACGTCGAGTTCGACCCGCCCAAGAAGGAAGGGGTCTGCGACATCGACGGCAGCCCGCTCGAGATCCGCGACGACGACAAGCCCGAGGTGATCCACCGCCGCCTCGACACCTACCGCGAGCAGACCGAGCCGCTGATCTCCTACTACGACGGGAAGGGTCTGCTGCGCCGGGTCGATGGCGCCCACCCTCCCGAGGAGGTCAGCGAGGAGATCCGGGCGCTGCTCGCGACCCTGAGGATGGAAGAGGACATCTGAGCGTGTACCGGATGATCGTCCGAAAGACCCCTGAGCAGGTTGAGATGATGGCGGCCGCCGGCGAGATCCTCGTCCGCTGCCTGCGGATGCTCTCCTCCAAGGCACGCCCCGGGGTAAGCACGCTGGACCTCGACGAGGCGGCGGAGCGGTTCATCCGCTCCCAGGACGCCGAGCCCGCCTTCAAGGGCTACCGTGGTTTCCCCGGCTCGATCTGCGCCTCGCCCAACTCGATGGTCGTGCACGGGATCCCGAACCCGGCCGAGCTGAAGCGGGGCGACATCCTTTCGATCGACGTCGGGGTGGTCAAGGACGGCTGGGTGGCCGACGCCGCGATCACCGTGCCGATCGGCTCGATCACCCCGGAGGCACGCAGCCTGCTCGAGACGACCAGGGCCTCGCTGCTCGAGGGCAGCGAGCAGATGCGGCCCGGGTAACCACCTCGGCGACGTCTCCGCGGCGATCCAGCGCCGGGTCGAGCTCGACGGGTTCTCGGTGATCCGCACCCTGGTCGGCCACGGCATCGGCCGCGACATGCACGAGGACCCCCAGATCCCCAACTTCGGCGAGGCCGGCCGCGGCCCCGAGCTGGAGGAGGGGATGGTCTTCGCGATCGAGCCGATGGTCAACGCCGGCGGCCCGTTGGTGCGGATCGACGACGACGGCTGGTCGGTCTACTCCCAGGACGGCTCGCTCGCGGCCCATTTCGAGTTCACGGTCGCGGTCACGGCCAAGGGCCCGCGCATCCTCACGCCCTGGCACGAGGGTTAGCTGCTGATTCAAACGGCCGGCCTTCACGAGCCGGTCGCCCAGATGATCGGCACCCTCTCAACGCCCACATAGGTTACCAACTAGTCGGGTTGCGTTTGGTGACTGGACGGGAATAGCGTCAGCACAACCCGGCGATGACCCTCCAGCGGCGCTGTCGCGGATTGCTGGGGTTTGGAGTGGATGTATGGATTGGCGTAGTGCAGCGCGATCCTCTGCGCGACGAAGACCCTCCTTTGTTGTTGGTCGGTCTTGGCGTTCATAGGCGCTACCCGCAAGCTCTCACTGGTGGCGGTCGGCATTGGGGCGGTTGCGCTGATGACCGGTTGCTCCGGTCGGACTACAGGAGCCACCAACATCACCACCAACTCGGCGCAGCTGACCTCCATCGGCTCCTGTGATCAAGGGAACTGCTCCGCATACATCCGGTGGCGCGCCGTTGGCACCAGCAGTTGGATCAATGGTCCGACGATCACCAACATCGGGGCCGTAAGCGGAGCTTCCTGGTTGGAGACAGCGACTGGACTCACGCCGGGAACCCGGTACGAGTATCAGGCCTGCGGGAAGGAGGCCGCCTTTGGCGGGTTTGTCTGCCTTGGCCCTGATGGCCTCACGACCAGCACGGATCAGTTCTCAACCGTTCCGCCCCCTGACGTAACACCCCCATCCGTGACGCTGAACTCGCCGCACTCCGGCACCGTCACGGCCAACCGACGTCCAACGCTCTCTGGCGCCGCCGGTGAGGCGGAGGGCGACGGGATTGTGGTGAGCGTGAAGATCTATACCGGCACTGACGCCTCGGGCACTCCCACCCTCTCGCTCGACGCGGATCGTACCGGCAACTCCTGGTCTGCGTCTCTGGACTCGGATCTCGAGCCCGGAACGTACACGGCCACTGCCGAGCAGTCAGACTCAGCCGGAAATCTAGGCCGAAGCGCGTCGGCGACCTTCACGGTTGACATCCAGGCTCCGGAGACGACGATCGACTCCGGGCCCCAGGGCCTGACCAATGACCCCACCCCGACCTTCGGCTTCTCTGCGAGCGAGGCGGGCTCGGCACTTCGAGTGCTCGCTCGACACCGGCGACCCCAGCTTCGGCCCCTGCTCGGGCCCCGGTGCCGCCCACACACCCACGGCAAACCTAAGCGACGGCCCCTATACCTTCCGGGTGCGGGCCACCGACGCCGCCCAGAACACCGACCCTACGCCGGCCACCCAGGCCTTTGAGGTCGAGACCGCCGCGCCCCCAGCCCCGACCCTGAGCGCCATCTCCCCCGCATCCCCGGCGAATGAGAACTCGCCCAAGGTCCAGGGCTCCGCCGCGGCCGGCTCGACCCTGCGCCTCTACACCAGCGCCGACTGCAGCGGCCCGGCGCTTGCGAGCGGCAGCGCCGCAGAACTGGAAGGGGAGGGGATCAGCGTCGCGGTCCCCGATGACTCCACCACGACAATCCACGCGACCGCCACCTCCGCGGCTGGGAACACCTCGGGCTGCTCGGGCTCGGTCACCTACACCGAGGACTCAAGCGCTCCGGAGACGACGATCGACTCCGGGCCCTCCGGATCCACCTCCAACCCGGCTCCGACCTTCAGCTTTCACTCCTCGGAGGCGGGCTCGGACTTCGAGTGCTCGCTCGACAGCGGCGACCCCAGCTTCGGCCCCTGCTCGGGCCCCGGCGCCGCCCACACACCCACGGCAAACCTAAGCGACGGCCCCTATACCTTCCGGGTGCGGGCCACCGACGCCGCCCAGAACACCGACCCCACGCCGGCCACCCAGGCCTTTGAGGTCGAACCGCCGACCCGCCCCGACCCTGAGCGCCATCTCTCCCGCATCCCCGGCGAATGAGAACTCGCCCAAGCTCCAGGGCTCCGCCGCGGCCGGCTCGACCCTGCGCCTCTACCCCAGCGCCGACTGCAGCGGCCCGGCGCTTGCGAGCGGCAGCGCCGCCGAGCTGGAAGGGGAGGGGATCAGCGTCGCGGTCCCCGATGACTCCACCACGACAATCCACGCGACCGCCACCTCCGCGGCTGGGAACACCTCGGGCTGCTCGGGCTCGGTCACCTACACCGAGGACTCAAGCGCTCCGGAGACGACGATCGACTCCGGGCCCTCAGGATCCACCTCCAACCCGACTCCGACCTTCAGCTTTCACTCCTCGGAGGCGGGCTCGGCATTCGAGTGCTCGCTCGACAGCGGCGTCCCCAGCTTCGGCCCCTGCTCGGGCCCCGGCGCCGCCCACACACCCACGGCAAACCTAAGCGACGGCCCCTACACCTTCCGGGTGCGGGCCACCGACGCCGCCCAGAACACCGACCCCACGCCGGCCACCCAGGCCTTTGAGGTCGAGACCGCCGCGCCCCCAGCCCCGACCCTGAGCGCCATCTCCCCCGCATCCCCGGCGAATGAGAACTCGCCCAAGCTCCAGGGCTCCGCCGCGGCCGGCTCGACCCTGCGCCTCTACACCAGCGCCGACTGCAGCGGCCCGGCGCTTGCGAGCGGCAGCGCCGCAGAGCTGGAAGGGGAGGGGATCAGCGTCGCGGTCCCCGATGACTCCACCACGACAATCCACGCGACCGCCACCTCCGCGGCTGGGAACACCTCGGGCTGCTCGGCCTCCTCGGTCACCTACACGGAGGACTCAAGCGCTCCGGAGACGACGATCGACTCCGGGCCCCAGGGCCTGACCAATGACCCCACCCCGACCTTCGGCTTCTCTGCGAGCGAGGCGGACTCGGCCTTCGAGTGTCGCTTCGACTCCGGGGCGTTCGCGCCGTGCAGGGGCCCACAGAGCTACCGGGACCGGATTCTCTCGCTCAACCCGGCCCTCTACTGGCCCCTGGATGACGCCGCTGCACCGATCAGGGACGTCAGCGGTAACGGCCACGACGGCAGCATCACCGGTGATGTCAGCTTCCGTCAGGATGGACTGGCTGCAGACTCCGACGGCAAATCGGCCCTGATCAGCTCGGACGGCAACACCATCGTCTCGGGAATCACCGCGCCGGGGTACGGACCGTATGTCAAGGGCTCACAAAGGACCTTTGAGTGCTGGCTGAGGATGCCACAACGAGTGTTGTGGGTTTTCAGACGCTCTTCTCCGGACGTGGGGTGGCTCTTGTCAGCGGCACGGTCATCGGCGCAAGCAACGCGGCGCCGATCGAGATCACGACCTCCAGAGACCATCACCTGAGGACGGGGGATAAGGTCAGCATTGCCGGAGTCGGCGGTAACCCCGCCGCCAACGGCGGCTGGCTAGATCACTGTTACCTCAGCCAGGACATTCACACTGAACGGCTCGACCGGAAGCGGTAATTTCACCTCTCGCGGGACCTGGAAGCTGAGCTCGACAGCCTCCCCATCCAACTCAGGAATGGCTCGGAGGCGGTAATGGAGTCGCCTTCCTGCGCTTCTACCCCAGGGTCAGCACCTATCCAGTCGGATGGGTCGACAGCCCCTCACCCCCGGGTCACTTCGGACCCTCGGAGGGCGGAGGGCTCGGGCTCGGTGAGCTCGTCCACTACGCGATGACGTTTGACGACGCAACCGGCGTCGGCGAGGTCTTCATCAACGGCGTCAGCCAGGGCAGGTTCGGGCCGGACGGGTTCTACTCGTACCGACTCGGCTACGAGGATCCCATGCGCGGCGCCCCGGGCGATTTTCGTGATTGGGTATCGGGGCAGCGGCACAGCCGGCGAGACGATGACCGGATGGATCGATGAGGTCGCGGTCTATGACCGGGTCCTGACGCCAGCCGGAGATTGCCGGAAATGCTGCAGCTGGCGGGATCGACGTTCCCGAAGCCGTCGCCCCACCCGAAGCAAGCCACTCGCCGATCTCTGCGCTCTCAGACGGTCCCCACACGCTTGAGGTTCGAGCCAGCGATCAGGTCCGCAACACGGAGCCGACCCCGGCCTCGCGCGCCTTCACCGTGGACTCGACGGCGCCGCGCGGTGACCCTTTCCCAGCCAACTGCGAGCCTCGCGACGGCGAACACCCGCCCGGCGCTCTCAGGCGGCGCCGGCGGCGCCGGCGGCGACAGTGGGACGGTGAGGGTGGGGATCTATGCCGGAACCAATGCGTCGGGCGTGCTCACCGAGGCGATCGACGCGTCTCGAGTCGGCAGCTCTTGGTCGGCTGCGCCGGCCTCCGATCTCGACCCCGGGACCTACACTGCAGCCGCCGAGCAGTCGGATGCAGCCGGCAACCGGGGCCAAAGCCAGCCCGTGACCTTCACCGTGGACACGGCCCCGCCCGCTCCCCCCAGCCTGACCTCGACCAGCCCCGCATCGCCTGCCAACAACAACTCGCCGAAGATCATCGGCTCCGCTGAGGCCGGCTCGACACGTGAAGCTCTTCACCAACGCCACCTGCACCGGGACCCCGACCGCGACCGGCACCGCCGCCCAGCTCGCCTCGCCCGGGATCAGCGCCTCGGTCCCCGACAACAGCTCGACGACCTTCCGGGCCACCGCGACCGACGCCGCCGGCAACGCCTCCGCCTGTTCGACGACCTCGCGCATCTACACGGAGGACTCGACCGCCCCCGCTCCCCCCAGCCTGACCTCGACCAGCCCCGCATCGCCTGCCAACAACAACTCGCCGAAGATCATCGGCTCCGCTGAGGCCGGCTCGACGGTGAAGCTCTTCACCAACGCCACCTGCACCGGTACCCCGACCGCGACCGGCACCGCCGCCCAACTCGCCTCGCCCGGGATCAGCGCCTCGGTCCCCGACAACAGCTCGACGACCTTCCGGGCCACCGCGACCGACGCCGCCGGCAACGTCTCCGCCTGCTCGACGACCTCGCGCATCTACACGGAGGACTCGACCGCCCCCGCTCCCCCCAGCCTGACCTCGACCAGCCCCGCATCGCCTGCCAACAACAACTCGCCGAAGATCATCGGCTCCGCTGAGGCCGGCTCGACGGTGAAGCTCTTCACCAACGCCACCTGCACCGGTACCCCGACCGCGACCGGCACCGCCGCCCAGCTCGCCTCGCCCGGGATCAGCGCCTCGGTCCCCGACAACAGCTCGACGACCTTCCGGGCCACCGCGACCGACGCCGCCGGCAACGTCTCCGCCTGCTCGACGACCTCGCGCATCTACACGGAGGACTCGACCGCCCCCGCTCCCCCAGCCTGACCTCGACCAGCCCCGCATCGCCTGCCAACAACAACTCGCCGAAGATCATCGGCTCCGCTGAGGCCGGCTCGACGGTGAAGCTCTTCACCAACGCCACCTGCACCGGTACCCCGACCGCGACCGGCACCGCCGCCCAACTCGCCTCGCCCGGGATCAGCGCCTCGGTCCCCGACAACAGCTCGACGACCTTCCGGGCCACCGCGACCGACGCCGCCGGCAACGTCTCCGCCTGCTCGACGACCTCGCGCATCTACACGGAAAACTAGCCTGACCTGCCAACGCGGCACCATCGTCCCAAGTTGCCGGTCACGACGCCGACGCCTTCGGTCCTGCCTGCCGCCCCGCTGTCTTCGGCAAAACCGGAGCTTTGACCGCAGCCGTGTCCTGCTATCCTTCCCGGTCGGCCCAAGGGCCGGTTTGAGTGTGCCTGCGGCTCAACTCCTGGAGCCGCCAGGCTTCCTATTTCGATACGAATCCGAGGGCGATGAAAGTCCGAGCGTCCGTAAAACCGATGTGCGAGAAGTGCAAGGTAATCCGCCGCGGCGGCGCGGTCCTGGTGATCTGCCAGAACCCGCGCCACAAGCAGAGGCAGGGCTAGTCATCTGATGGCTCGGATCGCCGGCGTCAACATCCCGGTCAACAAGAGGGTGGAGATCGGCCTCACCTACGTCTTCGGAATCGGCCGCTCGGCCGCGAACGAGATCCTCGCCGAGACCAAGATCGATCCCGACACCTCGGTCAAGGACCTGACCGAGGACGAGGTGATGAAGCTGCGCGGGGCGGTCGAGTCGCGCGAGGTCGAGGGTGACCTGCGCCGCGACCGCTCCCAGAACGTCAAGCGGCTGATGGAGATCGGCTCCTACCGCGGCCTGCGCCACCGGCGCGGCCTCCCGGTGCGGGGCCAGCGGACCAAGACCAACGCGCGCGGCCGCAAGGGCCCGCGCCGGATGAGCGTCGCCGGCAAGCGCAGGGCGCCGGGCCCCAAGTAGCGAGATGGCAGCCAAGAAACCGCAGAAGGGCCGCTCTCGGCGCCGCGTCAAGAAGAACATCACCTACGGGCAGGCACACATCAAGACCTCCTTCAACAACACCATCGTCACCCTGACCGACACCGAGGGCAACGTGATCGCCTGGGAGTCGGCCGGCAGCGCCGGCTTCAAGGGTTCGCGCAAGTCCACCCCGTTCGCCGCCCAGGTGACCGCCGACTCGGCCGCGAAGAAGGGCATGGAGCACGGCCTCGAGAGGGTCGAGGTGTTCGCCAAGGGCGCCGGCTCGGGCCGCGAGACCGCGATCCGCTCGCTGCAGGCGGCCGGCCTCGAGGTGAGCACGGTCAAGGACGTCTCCCCGCAGGCACACAACGGCTGCCGCCCGAAGAAGCGGCGCAGGGTGTGAAGGTGCGCGGAGCGAGCGTCCATATCTGGTTCCGCGCGAGCAGAGCGCACCGGAACAGGGGCTTCTGAGATGGCTCGCGACACTTCCCCACAGTGCAAGCAGTGCCGCCGGGAGGGCCAGAAGCTCTTCCTCAAGGGCGAGCGCTGCTTCACCGACAAGTGCGGGGTCGAGCGCCGTTCCTACCCGCCCGGCGAGCACGGCCGCGGTCGCATGCGCCAGTCGGAGTACCGGGTTCAGCTGCGCGAGAAGCAGAAGACGCGCCGCTACTACCAGATCCTCGAGAAGCAGTTCCGCCAGTACTACGACAAGGCCTCGCGCCAGGACGGGGTTACCGGCGAGAACCTGCTGCGGCTGCTCGAGTCCCGCTTCGACAACGTCCTCGTGCGGCTCGGCTTCGCCGCCTCCCGCCGCCAGGCGCGCCAGCTGATCCGCCACGGCCACTGGATGATCAACGGCCGCCGGGTCGACATCCCCTCCTACCAGGTGCGCCCGGAGGACATCATCTCGATCAAGCCGAGCTCGGCCGCCACCGACACGATTCGGCAGGCGACGGAGCTCGTCTCGACCGTGCCCGCCTGGCTGCAGGCCGATCATGACGCTCTCACCGCGAAGGTCCTGCGCTACCCGGAGCGCTCCGAGATCAGCGCTCCGGTACAGGAGCAGCTCATCGTCGAGCTGTACTCCAAGTAGTCGGGTCCCTGCCTCTGAACACGAATACCCAAGGAACCCCATGCCCACTGACTTCCAGGTCCCCAGAATCAGCGCCGAATCAGGCGACGACACCCGCGGCACCTTCACCGTCGAGCCCCTCGACAAGGGCTTCGGCTACACCTTCGGCAACAGCCTCAGGCGGGTGCTGCTCTCCTCGCTCGGCGGCGCCGCGATCACCAGCGTCCGCATCGAGGGCGTCGCGCACGAGTTCTCGACCGTGCCCGGCGTCAAGGAGGACGTCACCGACATCATCCTCAACCTCAAGGAGATCGTCGTTCGCATGCACACCGACGCCGACGAGATCGAGGCGCCACTCGTCGCGACCGGCCCGGGCGAGGTCAAGGCCAAGGACATCGACCTCCCCTCCGGGGTCGAGATCCTCAATCCCGAGGCCCCGATCGCGACCCTGGAGAAGAAGACCAAGCTGGAGATCTACCTGACGATCGGCCGCGGCCGCGGCTACTCGCCGGCGGAGGAGAACAAGACCGAGGAGCAGCCGATCGGCGTGATCCCGATCGACTCGATCTTCTCGCCGATCCGCCGCGCCTCCTACGCGGTCGACTCGGCGCGGGTCGGGCAGCGCACCGACTTCGACAAGCTCACGCTCGAGCTCGAGACCGACGGCTCGATCGAGCCGTCGGCGGCGCTGCGCGAGGCCTCGGAGATCCTCATCAAGAGCCTGGCGATCTTCACCGACGCCGACCGGGTCGAGGAGCTGACCGCCCGCGAGGCGGTCTCGGCCCTGACCGCCGACCCGCTCGCCGACAACGGTGCCGCCGCCGGCGGTGATGGGCTCGACGAGATCCTGATCGAGGAGCTGGAGCTCGGCGTCCGCTCCTACAACTGCCTCAAGCGCGCCGGGATCCAGACGGTCGGCGACCTGGTCCGCAAGTCCGAGTCGGAGCTGAACGCGATCCCGAACTTCGGCTCGAAGTCGATCGAGGAAGTGATCGAGACCCTGCACTCGCGCAACCTCGACCTGCGCCAGGACTGAGCCTGCGGGCGGCGGCAGCGGAGAGGAAGCCATGCGTCACGCTCGCAAGCGCAACAAGCTGAGCCGCCCGGCCGCCCACCGCAAGGCGCTGATGGCGAACCTCTCCAAGCAGCTGATCGAGCACGAGCGGATCAAGACGACGCAGGCCAAGGCGAAGGCGGTCAAGCCCGAGGTCGAGCAACTGATCACGCTTGCCAAGCGGGGTGACCTCCACGCCCGCCGCCAGGCCCTGGCGACGCTCCACAACGACAAGTTCGCCGTGCACAAGCTGTTCGAGGAAGTCGCCCCCCGCTACGCCGAGCGCCCCGGCGGCTACACCCGGATCGTCAAGCTGGGCCCGCGCCGCTCGGACTCGACCGAGATGGTCTACCTCGAACTGGTCTGAGCGTCTTTCTGGGACTGGCCTGAGCCCGTGCTCGGACCGCAGGTATCATGGCCGCATGGGGAGGTGTAAGGGGGTAGGGAGGTGTAAGGGGGTAGGTTTCGGGTTGATGGCCGCGACGCTGATCGTTGCGATGTGGCCACCGGCGGGAGATGCATTTTCAAGGGGCCCAGGGCTGAGATTGAGCATCCGCTCGGCAGTGCCCGGTCAGGTCTTCACGGTTACGGGCAAGGCAATCACGCATGCCCGGGCAAGTGTCGCGGTGGGCGGCAAGCGCGCGCGTGTGGTTTCGCGAAAGCGCAAGCGGCTGAACGTGCTGGTGCCCTCGCTGCGGCCGGGCAACTTCAAGGTCGTGGTGCGTACCCGCGGGAAGACACTGAAGGCGCGGTTGCGGATAGGGAGTGGTTTCGACGGCCGCGTCAAACCAACCCTGGAGCCCGAAAATGCCTCCTCGGAGCAGATCGGCCCCGGAGGGGGGGCGGTGAGCGCGGAGGGCTCCGACGGCACCAGCTACAAGCTGACCGTCCCTGCCGGTGCACTCGAGGTGGCCGCAACGGTCACCCTGACCCCGGTCGCCAAGCTGGGCGGGTTGCCGTTCGCGGCCAACCGCGCCCTCGCGGTCCAGTTCTCCCCGGAGGGGCTCAGCTTCGCCGAGCCGGCGACCCTCCGCATCACGCCGGATAAGCCCCTGCCCGGCGCCATCGGGCTTGCCTACTCGGGCGACGGGCGCAATCTCGGCCTGACGCGGGCCACCAAAGCCGGAAGCGCGCTGGTGCTGAAGATCAGCCACTTCTCCGGCGCTGGCGTGGCCGCGATGTCCGAGCGGGAGTTCGAGAGGCTGGTGGCCGGACTTGCGGCGGGGCCGATGACGCTCGCCGGTGCGGGCGAGTTCTTCAGGGCTCTGCGGGCCGTTCCGGCCGACTGGTGCGACGGCGTCTCCCATCCCACCTGCGCCTTTGTGGAAACGGAGGCCCAACAGTTTCTCGGCACCCTCACCCCCGACGACTGCTCCACCGCGGCCAGCGGCGGCCTGGTCCAGCCGATGGTGAGGAGCATCGCCGTCCTCGTCGAGCTCGAGGCCGACCTTCAGAACCTGGGCCGGCCCCCACGATCGGTGCTTCGGGCCTGCCGGGCAAAGCTGACGGCGGCGATGGTCAACCTGATCAAGGACACCGCCCAATCCGACCCACTGGGAATCTCCGGGCCCTGCGCGGGGGTGCCGGTCGCGAGGGCCGATTACGACAACGACAAGAAGATCCGCGACGTCGAGTGCGCGCTGTTCGTCGCCGGGGTCGCCGCGGAGCAGGACTTCGACATCCTCAAGGGGATCGCGATCGACGCCGCCACGGCCGGCCTGCAGAAGATCCTCGACGACGGCAAGGCGAAGTGCGACGCCAAGGACTTCCCCGGAGGACAGGATCTTCTCCACAAGGGCCTGGCGATCGCCGCCCCGGCCCAGATCCTCGACCAGGAGTTCGCCGACGCCCTGCTGGACTGCGTGCCGAAGATCAGGGTCAGCCCTAAGAACCCCTCGGTCGAGATCGACAAGACCCAGGACTTCACCGTGACCGCTGACGATCCCGCCGACACCAGCGTCAGCTGGGGCGCATCGAGCGGGCAGATCACCCCCGGGGGCCACTTCACGGCTCCCCACAAGCCCGGCACGGTCACCGTGACCGCCACCAGCACGGTCCACGCAGACCGCGAGGGCAGCACGAACGTGACCGTCACATGCCCCGCCGGGATGGTCGAGTTCAACGGCTCCTGCGCGACCGTCAGCGTCGACATCAGCCCGACCGGGGCAAACCTCGCCCCCGGCGGCAGTCAGCGCTTCACCGCCACCGTCCACAACGCGGTCGACACGAGGGTGAGCTGGAGCGAGACCGGTCCCGGCACCATCACCCAGCCGAGCCAGAGCGATGTCGGCGGTCTCTACACCGCCCCCCAGGCCGCGGGAACCTACACCGTCACCGCCACCTCGGTGCGTGCTTCGAGGAATCGATGACGACCCAGTTGAGCTGCTCGGGCAGCGTCGGGTCCAACACCACGGTGGGGATCGTGCTTGACGTGATCGGCGAAACCGGCCGAACGGACATCGCCGGCCGATCGACCCCCGGCTCGCTGACGGGAAGCACCAGCGTTCCCGCAGACGGCAAGTCGCGTTCTCTGCTGATCGCCGTCAACCTGGGCGCCGTCGGTGGCGCCTCGATGTCGGTCTCGTGCGGTTTCGACCGCGCCTCGGTGATAGTTCCGGACTGAGGCTCAGGCCTGTCGCCGCGGGCTGACCGCGACCATGAAGCCGATCGCGGTGAAGACGATCGCGCCGAGCACCACCCACTCCGCCCAGCCGTCGAGCAGCGCGAGGGCGCCGGCGCAGAGCGACAACGGCGAGGATCGGTCGCGAACGACGAGGTAGATGCGTAGGCCCCCTTCTCCGATCCGTGCCGGATTCTCTCCGCGCTGCCGGAGTAGGTGGCGCGCTCGAACCCGGCGCGCTGGTTCTCGCTCATGTTGGACATCGGCCGCTCCTTCCATCCGGGTGCACCGGGCACTGCCCCGGCGCCAACCTGCAGGTTACGCCCCTCGTCGACCGCTAGCGTGACGGCGCCCGGATGACCACGATCCGCCTCGAGATCTCCTACGACGGCGCCGGCTTCCGCGGCTGGGCGGCGCAGCCGGGGGCGCGCACGGTGCAGGGGGAGCTGGAGGCGGCGCTGGCCCAGATCCTCGGCGAGCCGCTGCGGCTGACGGTGGCCGGTCGCACCGACGCCGGCGTCCACGCATGGCGTCAGGTGGCGAGCTTCCGCACCGAAGCGGAGGTCCCGCCCGATCTCGCCCGCCGCCTCAACGGGGTCGGGCCAGACGACATCGGCGTGCTGGCAGCCGAGCCGGCCGCCGAGAGCTTCGACGCCCGCCGCGACGCGCGCTCACGAACCTACTGCTACCGGATCCTCCGCCGCGACTTCCCGAGCCCCTTCGAGCGCGGACGGGCGCTCTGGTGGCCGCGTGCCCTGGACGTCGGGGCGATGGAGGAGTGCGCCGCCTCGCTCCGCGGCCGCCGCGACTTCACCGCCTTCACCCCGACCAAGAGCGATCACGTCCGCTTCGAGCGGGAGGTGCTGCGGGCGGAGTGGACCGAGGAGGACTCGATCGTCTGCTTCTGGATCGAGGCCGACGCCTTCATGCACAACATGGTGAGGATCCTGGTCGGCACCATGCTCGAGGCCGGCTCCGGGAGACGCAGCGTGGCCGGGTTCGAGGCGCTGCTCGAGGGCACCTCGCGTGAGCATGCAGGGGAAACGGTCCCCGCCCACGGCCTCTACCTCGCCTCGGTCACCTACTAGAGGCCGGGATCGGCCACCGTAGAATCGAACCGCGATGAAGGTCCTGCTGACCAACGACGACGGCATCAACGCCCAGGGGCTCCATGCCCTACGCCGTGAGCTGCGCCGGATCGAGGAGATCGAGGTCCACGTGATCGCCCCTGACTCGAACCGCAGCGCCACCGCGCGCAGCATCACCACCCGATCGCCGCTGACTGTCGAGGAGGTCTCCTTCGGCGACGACTCCAGCGGCTTCGCCACCGACGGCACCCCGGTCGACTGCGTCCGCTTCGCCGACCTCGGCCTCCTCGGCGAGAAGCCCGACCTGATCGTCTCCGGGATCAACCACGGGGCCAACCTCGGCGACGACATCACCTACTCGGGCACGGTCGCCGCCGCCTTCGAGGGCATCGTCCTGGGGCTGCCGGCCGTCGCGGTCTCCCAGCAGTCCGCGAAGCGCGAGATGGACTTCCGCTTCGGCCGGGTCTTCGACTTCAGCATCGCCGCCTCCTTCACCGCGCAGCTGGTGCGTCGGCTGCTCAACGAGCCGATGCCCGAGGGGACCCTGATCAACGTCAACTGCCCGGCCGGGCAGCCCCAGGGGGTTGAGGTGACCCACCTCGGCAAGCGCCTCTACAACGACGAGCTGAAGCTGGTCGACAGCGATGAGCGCTCCGGGCGCAAGCGCTATGAGATCTACGGGTTCGAGCCCTCCTTCGAGGACGAGAAGGGCTCCGACCTCTCGGCTATCGCGAACGGGCGGATATCGGTCACGCCGGTGCATTTCGACCTCACCGACCATGGCGGGATCGGCAGCCTGCGCGACCGCGACCTCCAGTCGATGCTGACCTCGGCATCCCCCGAGGCCGCGCCCGCCGAGCGGTGAGCGCGAAGGGTCCCGAGAAGCAAGCCGCCGAGCTGCGGCGGGAGCTGGAGCGCCACAACCGCCTCTACTACGTCGAGGACGACCCGGAGATCGGCGACGACGCCTACGACCGCATGCTCGACGAGCTGCGGGCGATCGAGGAGGAGAAACCCGAGCTGCGCACGCCCGACTCGCCCACCCAGCGGGTCGGCGCGCCACCGCTGGAGCATTTCGAGCGGATCGAGCACGCCGAGCCGATGCTCTCGCTCGGCAATGCTCGCGACGAGGAGGAGCTGCGCGCCTGGGAGGCGCGGATCCGCAACCACCTGAAGCGGCTCGACATCAGCGCCTCGCAGTTCAGCTACACCACCGAGCCGAAGATCGACGGGCTGGCGATCTCGCTCACCTACCGCGACGGCGTCTTCGTCCGCGGCGCCACCCGCGGCGACGGCCGGATCGGCGAGGACGTCACCCGCAACCTGCGGACGATCGGCGCGATCCCGCTTCGGATCTCCGACGCGCCGGCGCTGGTCGAGGTGCGGGGAGAGGTCTACCTGCCGATCGCCGCCTTCGCCGAGCTCAACGAGCGCCGCGCCGCGGCCGGCGAGCCGACCTTCGCCAACCCGCGCAACTCGGCTGCCGGCTCGATCCGCCAGCTCGATCCGGCGCTCGCCGCGGAGCGGCCGCTCTCGGTCTGGTGCTACGGGCTCGGGGCGACCGAGGGGCTCGAGCTCGCCACCCACAGCGAGGAGATCGGCTGGCTCCGCGAGCACGGCTTCAAGGTCAACCCTGACACCGGCCACCACGACGGGATCGACGCGGTGGTCGAGCGCTGCCTGTGGTGGCAGGAGCGTCGCGACCAGCTCGACTTCGAGATCGACGGCGTCGTCGTCAAGGTCGACGAGCGCGCCCTGTGGCGCGAGCTGGGGGTGGTCGGGCGCGAGCCGCGCTGGGCGATCGCCTGGAAGTTCCCGCCGACCACGGCGACCACCAAGCTGCGCAAGGTCGTCTGGAACGTCGGCCGCACCGGCCACCTGCTGCCCTTCGCGATGCTCGAGCCGGTCCACGTCGGCGGGGTGACGGTCTCCACCGCCACCCTCCACAACGAGGAGGACCTCGCCCGCAAGGACGTCCGCGAGGGCGACGAGGTGGTGGTGATGCGGGCCGGGGACGTGATCCCCCAGGTTGTCTCGCCGATGCTCCAGCGACGGCCGAAACGGACCCGGCGTTCGAAGCCGCCGACGAAATGCCCTGCCTGCGGGACCGAGACGGTGAAGCCTCCCGACGGCGTCTTCACGATCTGTCCCAACCGCTCCGGCTGCCCGGGGCAGTCCTTCCAGCACGTCAAGCACTTCGTCAGCAAGGGGGCGATGGAGATCGACGGGCTCGGCGAGAAGCAGGCGCTCCGCTTCCTCGAGGAGGGCCTGATCTCCGACGTCGCCGACATCTTCGACCTGACCGAGCAGAAGCTTGCCGGCCTGGAGGGGTTCGGCGAGGTCTCGGCCCGCAATCTGGTGGCGGCGATCGAGGTCGCCCGCGGGCGACCCTTCACCCGCGTGCTCTACGCCCTCGGGCTGCCCGGCGTCGGCTTCGTCACCGCGACCGCCCTGGCCGAGCACTTCGGCTCGATCGACGCGATGCGCGCCGCCGATCCCGAGCAGCTGGAGGGGGTCGAGGGGGTGGGGCCGGTGATGGCGCTTCAGATCGCCGAGTCACTGGCCGACGAGCAGACCTGGGCGCTGGTCGAGAAGCTGCGGGAGAAGGGCGTGCGGATGGAGCTCGATCGCTCCGAGCGCCGTGTGGCCGGCGGCCCGCTCGAGGGCAAGACGCTCGTCCTCACCGGGACCCTGGAGGGGCTGACCCGCGAGGAGGCGAGCGCCAGGGTCCGCGAGGCCGGCGGCAAGGTCACCAACTCGGTTTCGAAGAAGACCGACTACGTGATCGCCGGTGAGAGCCCCGGCACGAAGCTGGCGAAGGCGGAGAAGCTCGGGGTGGCGGTGCTCGACGAGGCCGGCCTGCGTCACCTGCTTTCCGGCTGAGGCAGACGGGCCATAGGATCGAGCCATGGAGATGGGGCCGATCCGCTACGCGGAGAACGACGGGGTCTCGATCGCCTACTCGACATTCGGCGAGGGGCCGATCGACCTGATCTTCGTTTCCGGATTCGTCAGCCACCTGGAGATCCTCCCGGAGCTGCCACAGGCGCAGCGCTTCTTCGATCGCCTCTCCTCCTTCTGCCGGGTGATCTGCTTCGACAAGCGCGGCATGGGGCTCTCCGACCGCGACGCCGGCGCCTACACGCTCGAGGCGGTCAGCGAGGACATGATCGCCGTCCTCGACGCGGCCGGGGCTCCCTCGGCCGCGGTGTTCGGAGTCTCGGAGGGCGGCTCGGCTGCGACCATGTTCGCCGCCACCCACCCCGAGCGCACCACCGCTCTGATCGAGTTTGCAACCTACGCTCGGATGGCCGTCGCCCCCGACTACCCGCAGGGGACCGAGATCGACGCCCTGCGCGCATTCCTGGCGATCATGGAGAAGGAGTGGGGGAGCCCTGCCCTGCTGAAGCTCTGGGCGCCCAGCCTGGCGGAGGACGAGGAGGCGGGCCGTTGGTGGGCCCGGCTGCTGCGCAATGGCTCGGCTCCCGGCGGGATCGAGGAGCTCGCACAGATGTATGAGCAGATCGACGTCCGGCCCCTGCTGCCGCTGATCAGAGTGCCGAGCCTGATCATGTGGCGGGCCGGCGACCGTATGATCCGGCCGGCGCTCTCGAAGGTCGTCGCAGAAGGCATCCCGGAAGCCAAGTCGGTCGAGTTGCCCGGAGACGACCACATCGTCGTCGCTGGGGATCAGGAGGCGGTGCTGGGAGAGATCGAGGAGTTCCTCACCGGCCGGCGCAGCGGGCCGCCCGCGGAGCGGGCCCTTGCCACGGTCCTGTTCACCGACATCGTCGGCTCGACCGAGCGCGCCGCCTCGCTGGGCGACTTGCGCTGGAGGCGAATGCTCGAGGAGCACGACCGGATCTCTCGCCGGGAGATCGAGCGCCAGCGCGGCCAGTATGTGAACTCGACCGGTGACGGGCTGCTGGCCAGCTTCGACGGTCCGGCTCGGGCGATAAGCGCAGCGGCCGAGATCGGCCGCGCGCTCGAGCCGCTGGACCTGCCGATCCGCGCCGGCGTCCACACCGGCGAGTGCGAGCGGATCGGCGAGGACCTCGGCGGGATCGCCGTCCACATCGGCGCCAGGGTCAGCTCGGCTGCGGAGCCCGGAGAGATCCTCGTCTCCCAGACGGTCCGCGACCTCGTCGTCGGCTCCGGGATCGAGTTCGCCGACCGCGGGGTGCGGGACCTGAAGGGGGTTCCGGGCGAGTGGCGCCTCTATGCGGTCACCTGAACGCGCCCGACGCTAGTAGCGGGCGACGAGGGCCGCCATTTGGTCCTGCTCGCGGTGGGCGAGGTCGAGGTTGCCGACGCTCGCCATCAGGATCGAGAAGACCATCGGCTTGCCGGAGCGGTTGAAGCAGTAGCCCGAGAGGTTGCTGACCCCGCTGATCGTCCCGGTCTTCGTGCGGCAGCGGCCGGCGGCGGCGCTGCCCCGCATCCGATCGGCGACCGTGCCCTCGCGACCGGCGACCGCCAGCGAACGCACGAAGGAGCCACCGAAGTCCTCGGCGCGGACCGAGCGCAGGAACCGGGCCACCGCGGCCGGCGAGGCCTTGTTGGTGCGGGTCAGCCCCGAGCCGTCGACGGCGTGGACCGCCGAGCCGTGGGCGCGGGCGAAGCGCTCGACCACGCGGGCCCCGGCACGGGTGCTTCCGGCGGCTCCGTAGTGGGCGCCGATCCCCTTCAGCAGCATCTCGGCGAAGAAGTTGTTCGAGTCGACGTCGGTCTCGTTGGTCAGCCGCGACATGCTCGGAGAGCGCACCACGCCGACCGCCTCGACCCGCTTCGGGGCCTTGCCGAGCGCGACCCGCGCCTTAACCCCGACCCCGTGCTTTCGCAGCGAGCGGGCTAGCTTTGCCGCGGCGAGTCGGGCGGGGTCGGTGGCGAAGCCCCGGGCGCTCGAGCTCGAGAACCCCGAGTTGAAGGAGAGACCCGAGAGGGGGCCGATGTAGGGGCTCGTCCTGTAGCCCGAGTCGGCGACGCCGCGGAGGCGGTCGAAAAATGAGTCATCGGCGTAAAGGCGGCCGGTGACCCGCTTGATCCCGGCGGCGCGGACCCGGCGGGTCAGCCCGAAGAGGTCGGTCCCGAGGCCACCGAGGAAGGTCTCGTAGAAGGGCTGCGAGCCCAGCGCCGGGTCCCCGCCCCCCTTCAGGTAGAGGCTTCCGCGCAGGACGCCGTGGCGGTCGAGCTCGCCGCTGGCGAGCAGACGGGTGGGGAGGCGGGCCTCGGGCCCGAAGCGACCCAGCGCGGTCGCCGTGGTGAAGATCTTCATGTTCGAGGCCAGAGGGCGGCGGGTCCGCGCCGCGTGGCCGCAGATCGCCCTGCCGGTGCCGGCGCTGAGCACGAAGAAGCCGCTGCTGCGCCCTCCGCCGCGCAGCAGCCGCTTGTGGAGCGCCCGGCAGAGCTGGCCGCGGCTGAGCTTCCCCGATGCCTGCGCCCCGCCGCTCGGCGGCGTCGCCGCCGGGGCATCGGGGTTGGGAAGGGGCGCGGGCGGCGCGCTCGCCCCCGCAGCGGGGGCAGCCAGCCAGAGGATCGTGGCAGTTGCCACGATCGCCAAGGAAAGCAGCGATCTGAGGCGGCCCTGCGTCGGCAAGCGGCCGAGGTTAGCGCGCGTCCCTGCCCGGGAGCGGAACGCCGAGGCCGCCCCTGCAGCCTGGCTGCCCGGCCAGCATGCGATAATCAGAGCTCAAATGGGCAAGGTCGTCAAGCTCGAGACGCCCTCCGGCCAGGGCCGGAAGGCGACTCGGACAAGAAGGCGCCGCTCGAAGACGGCTCTCGTCCTCGGCGGCGGGGGATTCACCGGCGGGGTCTACGAGATCGGGGCGCTGCGCGCCTTCGACCTGCTCGCCGTCAACCGTACGGTGAACGAGTTCGACGTCTACGTCGGTACCAGCGCCGGCTCCTTCGTCGCCTCGATGCTCGCCAACGGGGTGACGCCGGAGGAGATGATGCGGGTGCTGAACAAGCGCCTGCCCTCGCCGATCGAGGACATCGACCTGGGGACTCTGCTTCACCCCAACTACCGCGGCTACGTCGAGAAGGCTGCGGTGATGCCGCTGCGCCTGATCGGGACCGCCCGCAAGCTGCTGGCCAACTTCGGAGACGTCTCGCTGATGGATTTCGGAGTCGGCCTCGCCGAGGGGCTGCCAACCGGGATCTATTCCGGCAGCGGGATCGGGCGATACGTCGAGGAGGTGCTCTCCGATCCCGACCGCGACAACGACTTCCGCCTGCTCGATCGCGAGCTCTACCTCACGGCGACCGACCTCGACACCTGCGAGCGGATCATCCTCGGCGAGGGCGATTGGGCCGATGTGCCGATTTCGAAGGCGGTCGAGTGCTCGACCGCGCTGCCGGTCGTCTACGAGCCGGTCGAGCTGAAGGGGCGCCAGCTCATAGACGGCGGGATCCGCTCGACCACCAACGTCGACATCGCGGTCGAGCGCGGCGCCAAGTTCATCGTCGTCGTCAATCCCCTGGTCCCATACGTCAACGACTTCAAGCGCCAGATCCCGACCTTTCTCGGGACCCGGGTGCGCCGCGTCTCCGACATGGGGCTGCCGGCGATCGCCAATCAGACCTTCAAGCTGATCGCCCACGCTCGCCTTCACCAGGCGGTCGCCTTCTGGCAGGAGAAGTACCCCGGCGTCGACATCCTGCTGATCGAGCCCGAGCCCAACGACGAGCTGATGTTCGGGACCTCGGTGATGGACTACTCGCAGCGGCTGGCGATCGCCCGCCACGGCTTCGAGTCGGTCACCGTCGCCCTGGCCAAGGACTACAAGCGCTACCAGGAGATCGCCGAGCGCCACGACATCGAGATCTCCGCGCGGCGGGTGCGGAAGGTGATCAAGCAGGTCTCCGACGAGGAGCCGGAGCAGACCTCGGCCTGGCGGCGGGTGCTCGAGCAGACCACCTCGGCCCTGCTGCGCCAGTCGGGCGAGGCGTCCTGAGCGCCCCGCGTCCGTAGAGTTATCCGCGGCACTTGCCCACGCCGACTGCTCGGGCTAGGGTGAGCGCCATGAGGGGAGCGGCTCGATCGCGGAGGGCCCTGTCGGCGCTGGCTGCCGCTGCGCTCGCGTCGGCGGCGCTGCCTTCCGCGGCGACGGCCGCGACCAACGTCTCGGTCACTGCCAACGTCATCCGTGCCGTCTCGGACCCGGGCGAGAGCAACCAGGTCGTGGTGGAATTCGATGTCGACAGCAACGAGGTCCATGTCTTCGACCTTCTTCACGGCATCACCGTGGCGGCGCCTTGCGTGGACACCGGCTTCGAGGCCGACTGCCCGCTCAGCATCGGCGACCCCGCGCGGATCATCGTCCGGGCGGGCGATGGCCGCGACAACGTCGCCGAGGGGTCGCTTCTGGCCCTGGTCGAGCCCTACCTCGAAACCCAGGGCCTCAAGCCGATACTCGAGAAGCTCGGCCCCGGCGACGACCGCGGGCAGGCCGGGCTCGGCTCGGGCCGAATCGTCGGCGGTCCGGGCAACGACCGGATGACCGGCCTCGACGGTAGTGACACCCTGATCGGCGGTCCGGGCAACGATGTCCTCGATCGCCAGCTGACCGGCAGCACGGTTGAGGCGAACACCGGCCGCGACCGCTACTTCGCCGGCCCAGGGGCGGACAAGATCCGGGCCCGCGACTTCACCCGCGACCTGCGGATCTCCTGCGGGCCGGGCCGTGACGTCCTCAGCCGCGATCGCTTCGACCCGCGGCCGAGCGGCTGCACCTGAGGCCACCTGGGCGCTCAGGCAGACCACCTCGGCCCTGCTGCGCCAGTCGGGCGAGGCGTCCTGAGCTTCGCCCGCCCGTAGAGAAGTCCGCTGCACTTGAAAACGCCGATCGCTCGGCTACCGTCAAGGCCATGAGGGGAGCCGTTGTCTCGAGGGGGGCGCTGGTGGCGCTACTGGCGCTCGCGGCGGCGCTGCCCACTTCCGCGCCGGCGGCGACCAATGTCTCGATCAACGGCAACGTCCTCCGCGCGATCTCCGATCCGGGCGAGAACAACGAGATCCAGATTGACCTCGACCTCAACAGCAGCGATTTCCTCGTCGAAGACGGGACGGAGGGGGTCAATGTGGCGGCGCCGTGCGTGCTGGTCGCGAGTCATGCCGAGTGTCCGCTGGGGGGTGGCAACGAGCCGCGCATCATCGCCAGGTCCGGCGACGGGCGCGACACCATCGTCGAGGGCCTGCTGCTGATCCTGGTCGAGCCGTTGTTCGACGCTGAGGGCTCCCCTCCGGTCCTCTTCAAGCTCGGTCCTGGCAACGACCTTGGCCAGACCGGCCTCGGCGCCAGCCGCATCCTCGGCGGTCCCGGAAACGACCGGATGTTCGGCCTCGACGGCCGCGACACCTTGATTGGCGGCACTGGCAACGACGTCCTCGACCGCCAAGGGACCGGCGCCTCGAGCGAGCCGAATGGCGGCCGCGACCGCTACCTCGGCGGCCCCGGGGCGGACAAGATCAGGGCCCGGGACTTCGCCCGCGACCTGCGGATCTCCTGCGGTCCCGGCCGCGACAGGCTCAGCCGCGACCGCTTCGACCCGCGGCCCAGCGGCTGTCCCTGAGCGAGGCCTGAGGCCTCAGCCAGCGTACAGCGAGCCGATCTCCTCCTCGTACTTGGAGGCGACGACCGAGCGCTTCACCTTCAGCGTCGGGGTCAGCTCGCCCCCCTCCTGGGAGAGGTCCGCGGGGAGGATCGCGATCTTCTTCACCTGCTCGACCCGGGCGAAGCGCTCGTTGATCTTCTCCACGTGGGCCTCGATGTCAGCCCTCACCTCGGGGTTCTTGGCCAGCTCCGCCGGGTCGGCCGGCAGGCCGTGCTCGCTGGCGTAGGCGACGGCCTCCTCGGGGTCGAGGGTGACCAGGGCCACCAGGTAAGGCCGGCGGTCGCCGATCACCACGCACTGGGAGACCAGCGGGTGCTGCTTGATCTCGGCCTCGAGGTTGGCGGGCGTGATGTTCTTGCCCCCGGCGGTGATGATGATGTCCTTCTTGCGCCCGGTGATCCGCAGGAAGCCGTCGGGGTCCACCTCGCCGATGTCGCCGGTGTGCAGCCAGCCGTCGACCAGCGTCTCGCGGGTCGCCTCCTCGTTCTTGTAATAGCCCTTGAAGACGTTCGGGCCCTTGACCAGGATCTCGCCGTCCTCGGCGATCTTCACCTCGCAGCCGGGGAAGGGCTTGCCGATCGTGCCGATCTTGAAGTCGTCGGGCGTGGAGATCGTCGCTGCGGTCGAGGTCTCGGTCATCCCCCAGCCCTCGAGCACCAGCACGCCCGCGGCGTCGAAGAAGCTGAGGATCTCGGGGTTGATCGGCGCCGCGCCGCTGGTCGCCTGGCGCAGGCGCCCTCCGAACAGGGCTCGGATCTTCGAGAGCACCTGCTTGTCGGCGAACTCGTACTGCTTGCGCAGCAGCCAGCCGGGCTGCCGCCCGGAGCGCTCGACCTCGCGCATCCGTCGCCCGACCCCGATCGCCCAATTGAAAACCGCCTTCTTCAGCCCACCCTGCTTCTCGGCGGCGGCGTTCGCGGCCGTGTAGATCTTCTCGAAGATTCGCGGCACCGAGGGGAAGTAGGTGGGACGGACCTCGGAGAGGTTGGGGACGATCTTCAAGGGATCGCGCTCCCAGTAGGCGATCGTCGCCCCCAGCTCGACGTTGGCAAGCTGGATCAGCAGGGCGAAGGAGTGCGCCAGCGGCAGGAACAGGTAGCTGATCTCGTCCTCACCCGGCCCCTCTCCCTCGATCCCCAGCGCGCCGCCCTCGACCACCATGTCGAGCATCGCCCGGTAGTTGCCGTGGCTGATGATGCAGCCCTTCGGCGGTCCCGTCGTGCCCGAGGTGTAGATGAAGGTGCAGATGTCATCGGGGGTGACCGCCGTGTAGCGCTCCTCCCAGCGGGATTCGGGCACCTCGGCCCCGGCGGCGATCAGCTCCTCGGAGGAGATCGCGCCCTCGCCGCTGCCGCTCATCAGGACGACGTGCTCGAGCTTCGGCACCTGATCGCGGATCTCGCGGATCTTGGAGAGCTGCTCGGAGTCCTCGACGATCACCACCTTGGCGTCGGAGTTCTCGAGCACGTAGCGGCACTCCTCGGGGGAGTTGGTCTGATAGATCGGCACGACGGTGGCGCCCGCGGTGAGCGCGGCGAAGTCGAAGTAGGTCCACTCGGGCCGGGTGTTGGCGAGGATCGCGACCTTCTCGCCCGCCTCGACCCCGAGCCCGATCAGGCCGAGGGAGAGCGAGCGGGAGACCTCGAGCAGCTGCTTGAAGGAGCGCGTCTTCCAGGCGCCACTCTCGTCCTTGAACATGACCGCCGGGGCGTCGCCGTAGCGGCGGGCGGCCAGCGGCAGCAGATCGGCGATCGTCTTCGACCCGGTCCCCAGCAAGGCATCGCTCTCGCCGGCGGCCGGGGCTGTGGCTTGCTCCATCTTTCTCCTCGCTCGTCGTCCCCGGGCCTCGCACAGGCAACCCGGACTCGGGTGAGGATTCTATGTGCTGCCGCCGCCCGCAGGCGGCCCGCTCAGGCCGCTGAGGGCTGGCTCTTTCCTGCGTCGGTGACGGTGCGCAGCGAGGACTCGAACAGCGCCCGGTCGATGCGGCCGTGGAAGATCGGAACGCCCATCTGCATGCACTTGTCGATGACGTCCTTGCGCTTCATGTGAAGCTCGTCAGCGAGTTCGGTGGGCGTCAGATGGTTGGCCACGAAGGACTTCCCTTCCTCGTTTCAGGTTGTAGGAGGAATCTACCGGGCAACCCGGATGTGTCAATCATTTTCGCCGCAAATTGCGGGGATTCGCCCAGGCCTGGAAGGCCCCTCGAGAGCGGTGATGTCTCTCTCGCCACGAGATGAAAAATGGTGTCTCGCCGGCGGCGCCTCAGACCGGGTTGGGGACGTCGATGAAGGCGTGCTCCACCCCGAAGCGATCGGCCACCAGCTCGCCCAGCCGGCGGATCCCGACCGTCTCGGTCGCGTAGTGCCCGGCGGCGATGAAATGGATTCCGCCCTCGGCCGCGTCGGCCATCACGTGCTCGGCCGGCTCCCCGGTGAGGAAGGCGTCGAGGCCGAGCCCGACCGCGCCGTGGATCTCCGAGGCGCCGGCGCCGCTGACGATGCCGATCCGCCGCACCCGCTCGGGGCCGTCCTCGAAGACGAGGGGCTCGCGGCCGAGCGACCCGGCCACCCGCGCCGCCAGCTCGGCGATCCCGATCCCCTCCGGGTGGCGGCCGATCGCCCCGATCGGGCGGCCCTTGACCTCGGCCCAGCTCTGCGGCTCGAGCTCGAAGCCGAGCAGCTCGCAGAGCAGGGCGTTGTTGCCGATCTGACGGTGGGCGTCGAGCGGTAGGTGGTAGGCGGCGATCGAGAGCCGGGCGTCGAGGGCGAGTCGCAGCCGCTCGGCCATCTGCTCGCTCAGCGCCCGCGGCAGGAAATCCCAGAACAGGCCGTGGTGGGTGATCAGCAGCTCCCCGCCGGCGACGGCGCGCTCGATCAGCTTGCGGTGCGCGGATACCCCGGTGATCACCATCTCGACCTCCGGCGCTCCGGGCACCTGCAGTCCGTTGGGCCCGTAGTCCTCGAAGGAGGAAACCTCGAGCAGCTCGTCGCAGAAGGAGACGATCTCGTCGCGCCCGGCCATCGCCTCAATCTACGATGTGCCGATGCCAGACGCAGACCCAGCAACGGGAGCGGTGGCCGGCAGCGACGCCTTCATCGAGTCGCTGATGGACACCGACCTCTACTCGATGGGGGCCTTCTTCTGCGACCAGCACCCCGAACTGGTCGACGAGGTGGTGCGCCGCAGCGTCGCGATCGAGCAGCAGGGGCTGGAGCGCTACGCCGAGCAGGAGGGGGTCACGGTCGAAGAGGGCTTCAAGACTCTCCTCACCGGCCTCGCGGTCCGCTACTACACCGCGGTGGCCGGCTGATGGAGGCCGCCGTCGGGGGCGCGGAGGCGCGCCGCGGCCGCTGGTTCGTCGCCGCGGTGCTGGCGATCGGCGCGGTGGCGCTCTCGGCGGCGATCGTCAACATCGCCACCCAGAAGGCCGGACCCTCGGTGATCGAGCTGCAGGGGATCGACGACGCCCAGGAGATCTTTGGCGGCCTGCCGCAGGCCGGCGATCGCCTCGGCTCCTCCAGCGCCCCGGTGACCGTGCAGGTCTTCAACGACGTCCAGTGCAAGGGCTGCGACGAGCAGTTCCTGGCCACAGTGCCCGCCCTGGTCGATGACTACGTGCGCTCCGGCGACGTCCAGCTCGACTACCGCAACTACTCCTTCTCGGAGCGCGCCGTGCAGGAGGGCTTCATCGCCGCCGAGGCCGCCGGCGAGCAGGGATACCTCTGGCAGTACGTCTACCTGCTGTTCCGAAACCAGGCCCAGGCGGAGCGCTTCGGCGTCACCGGCAACCTCC
This sequence comes from uncultured Actinomycetes bacterium, assembly GCA_963725315.1. GTDB lineage: Bacteria > Actinomycetota > Thermoleophilia > Solirubrobacterales > 70-9 > JBBRHQ01. Next base: position 384,080 of record CAVRYA010000004.1, read on the forward strand.
TTGAGTCGATTGCCAACTCGATCGGCGAGCTCGACGTGCCCAAGTGGAAGGACGACTTCGCCGCCGGCGGCGGGGAGGACGGCGCGATCACCAAGCGGCTCGAGGCCCAGGACGAGACCGCCCGTGGCCTCGGCCTGCGCGCCGAGCCCTCGGCGATCGTCACCGGGCCGAGCGGCACCGAGACCCTCCAGGACTCCCCGACCCTGAACCAGATCGAGAAGGCGATCCAGGCCGTCTCCTAGCCCCGAGGGGGCCGAACTGCAGGTTCCGTGCCCATTGGGGCCCTAACCTTGCGTTCGACCAGGCGAAGGGGCCCGGCGGAGGGCGGCTCTGAGATAATCGGCCGCTCTCGGGGCGTGGCGCAGCCTGGTAGCGCGCACCGTTCGGGTCGGTGAGGTCCCCGGTTCAAATCCGGGCGCCCCGATTTGGTCGCAGCCAGCGACCTGTTGACACGGCCGCCGCGAAGGCGGCTCAGAACCCGCGAAGCAGGTACTTCGCGAAGATCCGGTCCTCGGAGTGCTCTGCCTCGACGATCTCGAAGCCGCTTCGCGCGATGATCGGCTCGAGGATCCAGCTGAACGTCCACCGCCACCTCGCTCCTGGCGCTCGCATCCTCCTTGCTGTCGTAGCGAGAGACGTGTCCCGGGTCGAGGTTCTCGCGGCCGGCATGGGCAAGCTCGTCGATCAGCCAGCCAGGGGTGTCCGCCGGGCGGTCCACTCTCACTTGTCAGGCTCGGCGACCGTGCGGATCGCGCAAGGCTAGGGCATGGTTGAATCGACCCGACTCATGCCGCCGACCGCCCTCGTCACCGGAGCCAGCAGCGGCATCGGCGCAGCCAGCGTCCGCCTGCTCGCCGAGCGCGGCTTCGAGACGATCGCCGCAGCGAGGCGGGTGGATCGCTGCCGGGAGCTGGCCGAGGAGGTCGGCGGACGGGCGCTCGCCCTCGACGTCACCGACCCCGACTCGGTGGCGGCGATGGCGGCCGAGGTCGGTGAGCTCGACGCCGTCGTCCACTGCGCCGGCGGGGCGCTTGACCTCTCCCACACGGCCGACGCCGACCTCGACGTGTGGCGGGAGATGTACGAGTCCAACGTGCTCGGCGTCGTCCGCGTCACCCGGGCGCTGCTGGATCGTCTCGAGGCGAGTGGACGTGGGCACATCGTCGTCGTCGGCTCGGTCGCCGGGGTCGAGGTCTACCCGGGCGGAGGCGGCTACACCGCGGCCAAGCACGCGGTCAACGCGGTCGTCCGCACCCTCCGCCTGGAGCTGCTGGGGCGCCCGCTGCGGATCACCGAGATCGCCCCGGGCATGGTCGAGACCGAGTTCTCCCTGGTCCGCTTCGAGGGCGACGAGCAGCGGGCCGCCGAGGTCTACCGCGGCATCGACCCGCTGAGTGCCACCGACGTCGCCGAGGTGATCGCCTTCGCCCTGGAGCGCCCGGCGAACGTCAACATCGACTACGTCGCGGTGAAGCCGGTGGCGCAGGCGACGGCGATGGTCTCGCATCGGCGGGAATAGCTGACCGGTTGCGGGAATTCCTAGCCCGGCTGCGGGCTGGGCACGCGCCGCGTCCACAGCCGCCGCCAGTCGCGCCTCGGCACCGGCGCGCGTCCCTCGAGCCGCTTCTCGAGGTCGAAGTAGAGAAGCGTCCGCCCCGAGGCGACGTAGGGGACGAGGATCGCGTAGACGATCGAGCCGATCAGGTTGACGACGATCAGCGAGAAGTTGGCGAAGATCAGGGCGAAGGTGAGGATCGGGCCGACCGCGACGCCGATCACCCAGAAGAAGGCCACCACCCTCACCGTCCACCACCACTTGCCGCGGACCGCGTCGGAGCTGCTGCGCAGCGCATCGCGGATCGAGCGGTCGTTGAAGATGATCTCCTGCTGGACGAAGGTCCAGTCGACGTACTTGCGGATCGCGATCGGGATGCCGATCACGGTGAGCGCTATCAGCGCCGTGAGCAGGACTGACCGCGAGCTGGCCGAAGACGATCCGCCAGAAGCGGCTGAGCATCAGCCGGTAGGAGGCGACGACGCCGCTCTCGGCAGCCGCGGTCGAGCAGGCTGAGGTGGGCGATCACCGCTCCGGCGCCGACCGCGAACCCGAGCGGCTGCCCGATCGAGGTGATCAGGTCCTTGATCGGCGCCTCGGCGCCGGCCGGGCCGACCAGGCCACCGACCTCGGTCTCCCCGACCAGGACGCCGAACAGCCAGGCGACGCCCTGGACCGCGGCGAGGACCGCCAGCGAGGTCACCGCGATCGGGATGAACACCCGCCACTCGCGCCCGTAGAGCTTGCGGGCGGCGCGGACGAGCTGTCCGAAGGCGCGGCGCTGGCGCATCGGCACCGGGTCGGCCGGGCGCCAGGTGGTGATCAGCACCGGGATCGCGATCAGCAGCGGCGACGATCGCCAGCAGCACGAACAGCCCGAAGCGCGACTGCGCCTCGAGGTTGACCAGGTTCGACATCGCCGCGACCGTGCCGCAGAAGGCGCTGGTCACCGCCGGGCCGAGCAGGGCTCCGCCGGGCAGCTTCGGGCTGGCCGAGCGCAGCCCGTCCATCCAGGTGAACGGCTCGGTCCACTGCGTCTTGGTGTTGGGCCCGGTGGGGCCGGTGTTGAAGCCCTTCTCGCGCTGGCCCCAGTGGCCATCGTAGGTGAGCCACTCCGCCGGGGTGCCGACCGCGGGGTAGGTGGGGATCCGCACCGGGCGCGGGACCAGGCGGCGCAGCGGGTCGCTGGTGTTGTCGCAGCCGAGCCCGGCGCCGCCCTGCCCGTTCTCGACGAAGATCGCCGACTCGAAGAAGGTCGCGTGCGAGCCCGCCGCCGGGTAGACGACCGGGTGCGTTCCCTCCTTCTCGACCTCGTCGTCGTCCCAGTCGACCGCCTCGCCCCCGCCGTGCTGGAAGACGGCGATCCGGCTCGGGCCCTGCTTCATCGCCTGCGCCGCCGTGTCGGGCTCGAAGGCGATCTGCATCCCCTCCCAGTCGCCCTCGTGGAGGTCGTTGAACTGGTTGAAGTAGTAGAAGAACCAGTACTGGATGACGAAGCCCGAGTGGCCGGTCTCGCGGGCGATGTGGGCGTAGGTGATCGGGGGCGTCTTGCCCGCGCGTCTCAATTTGTCGAAGTCGGTCGCGTAGGTGCATTCGGGGTTCAGCGGGTCGCCCGGGAGGTTGAGGTAGTAGGTGCCGTCGAGCCCGGCGATATCGGCGGCGCCCGGCGCCTCCATCACCGTCTTCATCGCCCCGTCCATGTAGTGCTTCAGCTGCACCCTGGGGTTGTCGAGGACCACGTCGACGGCCATCGGCTGGAACTGCTCCTCGCCTTCGTCGCAGATCCCGTTCTCCTGCGAGCGCAGCATCTGGATCGGCGAGTAGGCCTTGATCAGCTTCTCGGTCGCGCTCGGTTTGGCCTGCGCCCCGGCGGGCACGGCGAGCAGGCCGAGCGCCAGCACCATCAGGCCCGCGAGCCGCGCCCGCGCCCAGAGCCGCCTCGCTCCCCCGTCCATGGCACCCGATTCTCTCAGAGCCGCCCGCGCTTCCATTCGGCACTCGATCCGGCTACCGCACCGTGACCATCGCGGTGCCGAGGATCAGGGTCGCGATGCCGACCAGCCGCAGCGGGGTCAGCGAGACCTGCTCCAGCCCGAGCACTCCGAGCTGGTCGAGCAGGGCGGCGACGACGAGCTGGGCGGAGACCAGCACGGCGATCGTCGTCCCGGCGCCGAGATGGCGGACGGTGACCAGCGAGATCGCTACGAAGGCGGCGCCGTAGAGGCCGCCGGTGAGATAGACGGCCGGCACCTCGCGGACCTTGGAGAGCGAGCCGGGGTCGCCGAAGGCGAGCAGGATCGCCCCCAGCACCAGGAAGGTGATGCTGACGCTGATGAAGGCGGCCCCGAGGTCGCTGGTCCGTCTTCCCAGCTCGGAGTTGACCGGCGGCTGCAGCGCCACCAGGGCGCCGATCGCGGCTGTGGCGAGCAGCGAGAGGACCGTTGTCGAGTTCCAGTTCACGAACGCCGACAATCTTGCCGCCACCCCAGGACGCCGCACCCGGTGACGTGGCCGACGCAGGGCATGCCGGTCAGGGATTCGGTCGGCCACGTCCTCCGGCCCTGAGGCTGGGCTCAGGGGACGATGCCCACGACCCGGGCTGGCGCGGCGCTCGCGCCGCGGATCGGCAGCGGGAAGCATGCGACCCGGAAGCCGCTGGGCGGCAGCTCGCCGAGGTTGACGAGGCGCTCGATCTGGCAGTAGGCGAGGTCGGCCTGATGCGCCTCCCAGAAGATCCCCGGCTCGTCGCGCTCCAGTGCCTCGGCGGCCTGCAGGTGGAGCGGGCGGTCCCAGCCCCAGGCATCGATGCCCATCACCCGCACGCCGCGCTCATACAGCCAGCGGGTCGCCTCGGCGGTCACCCCCGGACCGCGGGCGACGTAGTCGTCGGCGCCGTAGAAGGCGTCGCGGCCGCTTCGCATCAGGACGATGTCGCCCGCCGTGAGCTGATGCCCCGCCGCGGCGATCCCGGCCTCCATCTCCTCCTCCGTGACCGCGTCGCCGTCCTCCTTCGAGGTCACGTCGACGACCACCCCCGGGCCGAAGAAGAGCTCCAGCGGCAGCTCCTCGATCGTCTGCGCCGGCTCTCCCCGGATCCGCGAGTTGTAATGCCAGGGCGCATCGACGTGGGTCGAGTTGTGGGTGCCGAGGGTGATCGTCTCCCGGGTCCAGCCCTCGCGGTCGCGCAGCAGCCTCGCCGGCACCCCGAACAGGGCCTCGACCTCGGCGGCGCCGCCGGCGTGGTCGAGGCGCTCGACCCTGGTGGCGAGGAACTCGGGCGTGCCCTCGGGGCTGGCCTCGATCGGGGCGGAGAGGTCGACGAAGCGCTCGCTTCCGCTCATCGCGATCGCGCCCTCCGCAGCGCTAGTGACCGCCGACGACGTAGCGCCGCTTCGCGTCGCCGCGGATCTGCTTCGCGGTGAAGGTCAGCGGGATCCACTTGCGCTTCGAATACAGGCGTGTCTGATCGGCGTGGTGGGGGGAGCGCGGGTTCTCGGACTCCGAGTAGGTGAGGATCGTGGCCCCCCGCGGGCCCTTCTGGGTCAGCTCGACCTGCATCACCGTGCTCGAGCCTTCGAGGACCTGGCCGTAGCGCACCGGGACCCCCTGCGCGGCGCTGTCGCCGGCCGGGTTGACGGAGCCGTAGATGGCCACGTAGCAGCCGCTGTCGCAGCCCGGGATCGGGATCCGCTTGCCCTTGTCCGGGAAGAACTGGGCCTGGCGCATGGTCGCGTCGAGCGGTAGGCCCGCGTCCTCGAGGCTCTTCACCGCCAGCCCCAGCGCCTGGATGTTGGCCGTGCTCGGTTCGAGCTGGTTGGGAGTGGTCAGCGGGTGCGCCGGGTCGAAGGGGTCCGAGCACGAAGCGCGTCCCGTGAGGTCGCTGTCGCGGCGGCCGGTCGCGGCGCGCCGTCCGGCGGCTCTGCGGCGACCAGGCCGCCGATGAAGTTGCCGCTGCTGGCGATCAGCGAGAGCTGGTAGGCGCGGCGCCAGACGTCGATCGCCTCGATCGGCTTCACCCAGGCCTTGCCGCGGCAGCGGGGATCCGGGATTCCCTCTACTCCGACCTTGTCCAGGTAGGCGTCGTAGCCGGCCGCCCAGCCGCGGATCGCCTCCTTGACCGGCTTCTTCGGGCCGAGCGGCGGCTGCTCGGCGAGCAGCTTCTCGACCACGCCGCGATCGATGATCGACTTCCAGAAGAAGTCGGAGTCGAGGTTGCGGTCGGAGGGCTTCGCCGAGGCGATCGTGCGTTTGTTGGGGCCGAAGTAGCGCGAGCGCTGCGCCCGCACGGTGACGAAGGTGTCGGCGATCGTGCAGATGTTGTCCTGTGCGTAGGCGTAGCCGGTCCCGTAGCCGAGGCCGCCCCAGGTGGTGGCGCGGATGTGGGGGATGCCGTAGGAGGTCCTGGTGATCTCGGCCCGGTAGGCATCCTTCTTGCCGGCCGCCGAGGCGCTGGCGCAGAGCTGCGCGCTGAGGAGCGCCGCCAGGGCGAGTGCCCCGAGCGCCAGCGTCCGCAGCGCGGACCGCGAGGTCAGCTTGCTCTCTCCGTCATCCGAGCAGGGCCGATTCTAACCCGCGACCGTGCGCCGGGGGCGCCGGAGCGGTTTCATATGCGAGGTGAGTTCGCAGGAGCCCTTCGCCGCCCCCGAGACCGAGGCGCTCGACGTTATCGCCGGGCTGGTCCCTGAGTTCGACGACGAGTGGGAGCTGGGGGGCAGCCAGTTCTACGACCGACTCTGTGAGGCGGTCTGTCGCCTCGCCTCGATGGACCGCGCCGGCTTGCTGCTCTACGACGATGCCCGCAAGCTGGTCGTCCCGGTCGGAAGCCATGGGGTCGACCCCGGGATCATGTCCCAGATCCACGGCACCCTGGACGAGACGCCGATCGCCCAGCGGGCGCTCTCCGAGGACCGGGTGGTCGAGGTTGCCGGGCTCGAGGGCGAGGTGCCGGACCGCTACGTCGGGTTCGAGGTCTTCTCGACGATGAGCTGCACGCCCGTCTCGGCCGCCGGGCACTGGCTCGGGGTGATCTTCGCCGATCGCGGCGGGCGCGAGTTCAGGATGACCGAGTTCGAGCGCCAGACGATGATGGCGATCGGCAAGGCCGCGGCGCTCGCCGCCAGCGCCCGTATCGGGGTCACCCAGCAAGTGCGGGCGAGGATCCTCTCGACTCGACTCGACCTCGCCCGCGACCTGCACGAGCGGGTCGTGCAGAGGCTGTTCGGGGTTTCCCTCGCCCTCGGCTCGGGTCGCGAGCTGAGCCGCACCGAGCTGGACCGCTGCGCCGACGAGATCCAGCATGCCCTCGCCGACCTGCGCGACGCGGTTTCGCGGCCGCTCTCCCCGCCGCCGCTGGACACCGGGGCGACCCTGGCCGAGGAGCTGGAGCGGCTCGGCCGCTACTACCAGCGGCTGCCGATCGAGGTCGACTGGGAGCGCGGGGCCGAGGTGCCCCCCGGGCTCGAGCCGCTCGCCCAGTCGGTCCTCGCCGAGGCGCTTCGAAACTGCGCCAAGCACGCCGAGCCGAGCCGGGTCTGGGTCGGCGTCGGCACCGACCGGGCGACCTTCCATCTCGAGGTCCGAAACGACGGAGTCGAGGGCTCCGACCACATGCTCGGCACCGGCATGGGGCTGAGGCTGGCGGCGCTGGAGGCGCTGCAGTGCGGGGGCATGGTCGAGTTCGGCGCGCCTGCCGAGGGGGAGTGGCGGGTGCGCCTGGTGGTGCCGCGGGCGACGGACGGCGCCGATGGCTGAGGAGGAGCGGCTGCGGGTGCTGATCGTCGACGACCACGAGGTCGTCCAGTGGGGCTTCCGCGTCCTGCTCTCCGAGCAGAGCTGGGTCGAGCGCTGCGTCGCGGCGCCGAGCGCCGAGCGGGCGCTGGAGATCGCCCGCAAGCTCGAGCCGCACGTCGCCCTGATCGACCTCTTCCTCGGCGATGAGTCGGGCGCCGAGCTCTGTGAGTCGCTTCGTCGTATCTCGCCCCACACCAAAGTGCTGCTGATCTCAGGGGCGGGATCGATCTCGCCCGAAGCGGCCCGCGCCGCCGGCGCCTCCGGCTTCGTGCTCAAGGACTGGAGCGCCCCCGACGTCGCCCGCGCCGTGCGCATGGTCGGCAAGGGGATGACCGTCTTCGCCACCCGTCCCGAGGACCCCGCCACGGAGCTGTCCTCGCGCGAGCGCGAGGTGCTCTCGCTGATGGCCGGCGGCGCCACCAACAAGGAGATAGCCGACCGCCTCTTCCTCTCCCCGCACACGATCAAGGACCACACCAGCGCGCTCTACCGCAAGCTCGGAGTGCGCAACCGCGTCGAGGCCGTGCAGCGGGCCGAGCGGCTCAACCTGACCTCGAAAACGGCGCCCGCACCCCCAGACCGCTCAGACTGACCCCCCATTCGGGGGGTCTGGCGCCTGATGCGCGTACTTGACGGCCTGCCGCGGGGCTATGTTCGCCAGCGATGCGCGATCCCCAGTCGACGGACGCGGTCCTCTTCCCCGGCCAGGGAAGCCAGACCGCCGACATGCGGCGCACGGTCGAGGTCTTCTGGCCCGACCTGCTGGCGCTTGCCGCCGAGGCCGTGGGGGCCGACCCCTTCGAGCGCACCGAGGAGGGGACCCGCTACGCGCAGCCGGCGATCTTCTGCGCGGCGATCGCCGGCTGGAGGGCGATCTCCGACGAGGTCGACCCTCTGGCGATGGGAGGGCACTCGCTGGGGGAGATCGCCGCCCTGGTCGCGGCCGAGAGCCTCTCGGTCGCCGACGGCGTCCGGCTGATCGCCGAGCGCGGCCGGCTGATGCAGGAGGCCGCCGAGGCGGCCGGCGACGGCGGCATGGTCGCCGTCCTCGGCGAGCCACGGGCGGCGGTCGAGGAGGTGGCCGCCGAGCACGGGCTGATCCTCGCCAACGACAACTCGCCAACCCAGGTGGTCCTCTCCGGCCCGACCGCCGCGCTGCGCTCGGCCGAGGACGGACTGCGCGAGCACGGGCTGCGGGTGATGCCGCTGGCCGTGCGGGGCGCCTTTCACTCGCCGCAGATGGAGCCGGCAGCGGACGCGTTCCGCACTGTGCTCGCCGGAGTCGAGTTCGGCGAGCCGGCCGTGCCGGTCTTCTCGTGCGTCACCGCCCGGCCCTTCAGCGATCCGGCTGAGGAGCTTGCCCGTTCCCTGACTGACCAGGTCCGCTGGCTCGAGGTGATGCAGGGCCTGCAGGCGATGGGCGCCACCCGCTTCGTCGAGACGGGCCCGGGCAAGGTGCTGAGCCGGCTGGCGAGGCGCACCCTCGAGGGGATCGAGGCGAGCGCCCCGGTCGAGGGGGACATGGCCAATGCCTAGCGCTGCCGCCTCGGCTGCGAGGATGGCGCCGCCCGCCGCCGGGCGCGCGGTTCGAAGCGCCGCGGTCGCCGCCGTCGCCAAGGCCCTGCCGCGGAAGGTCGTCACCAGCTCCGAGGTGGCCGAGCGGATCGGCGTCACCGAGGACTGGATCCTCACCCGCACCGGCGTGCGCGAGCGCCACATCGCGGCCGAGGGCGAGACGGTCGCCTCGCTCGCCGTCGACGCCGGTCGCCGGGTGTTGGAGAAGGCCGGTGTCGAGGCCGCTTCCCTCGACCTCGTCCTGGTCGGGACCAGCGCCGCCGACGACCTCACCCCCAACGCGGGCCCGGTGGTCGCCGGACGCCTCGGCGCCACAGCCGCCGGCGGCATGGACATCGGCGCCGCCTGCAACGGCTTCATGTCGGCGATGGCACTCGGCTCGGGACAGATCGAGGCCGGGCGCGCCGAGCGGGTGCTGGTGATCGGCTCGGAGGTGCTCAGCCGCTTCACCGAGGCCTCGGACCGGGGTACCGCCGCGATCTTCGCCGACGGTGCCGGGGCGGCGTTGCTCGTTCCCTCGCAGGGGGGCGCCTCGATCGGGCCGATCGTCCTCGGCGCGGACGCCGACGACGACGGCTACGTCAAGGCGACCCACGCCGAGCAGACGATCCTGATGAAGGGCCATGACACCTTCCGCGAGGCGGTGCGGCGGCTCTGCGAGTGCACGCGCCAGGTCCTCGACCTCGGGGGGATCGGGGTCGGCGACGTCGACCTCTTCGTCTACCACCAGGCAAACCTGCGGATCCTCGCCGCCGTCGGGGAGAAGCTCGACCTCGACCTCGACCGGGTGGTGCAGACGATCGACCGTTACGGCAACACCTCGGCCGCCACCGTGCCGATAGCCCTCGCCGAGGCCGACGCGGATGGGCGCCTGCGCGAGGGCGACACGGTCCTCTTCAGCGCCTTCGGCGGCGGCTTTTCCTGGGGCGCCGGGCTGATGACCTGGGGCGCCCCCTGATGGCCAAGGCGAACCCCGCCGGCAGCGCCCTGGTCACCGGGGCCTCGCGCGGGATCGGCGCCGCGATCGCCCGCGGCCTCGCCGCCGACGGCTGGGCCGTCGGCGTCAACTACCGGGCCGATCGCGAGGGGGCCGAGGCGATCGCCTCGGAGATCTCCGCCAGCGGCGGCTCGGGGACGGCGATTCAGGCCGACGTCACCGATCCCGAAGCGGTCGACGGCCTCTTCTCCCGCCTCGAGGAGGCCCACGGCCCGGTGATGGTGCTGGTCAACAACGCCGGCACCCGCGCCGACGCGCTCTCGCCGATGATCGACGACGACGCCTGGGAGCGGGTGATCGAGACCAACCTCTCGGCCGCCTTCCGCACCACCCGCCGTGCCCTGCGGCCGATGATCCGGGCGCGCTTCGGCCGGGTGATCAACGTCGCCTCGGTGGTCGGCCCGCGGGCAAATCCCGGACAGGCCAACTACGCTGCCTCGAAGGCCGGCCTGATCGGGTTCACCCGGACGGTCGCCTCGGAGGTGGCGAAGCGCTCGGTGACTGTGAACGCGATCGCGCCGGGGTTCGTCGAGACCGAGCTGACCGAGGACGTGATGGGGCCCGAGGTCCTGGAGCGGATCCCGGCCGGAAGGCCGGGGACGACCGAGGAGATCGCCGCCTGCGTGCGGTTCCTTGCCTCCCCGGGGGCCGCCTACGTGACCGGAGTGACCCTGACAGTCGACGGCGGGATGACCGCATGAGCAGCGAAAGGAACGAACGATGACCGAGACAGTGACCAGGGAAGCGGTGCAGGACCGCGTCTTTGCAGCGCTCGAGGAGTTCGGCGCTGACCCGGCCGAGATCAGCCTCGACGCCGAGTTCGAGGCGATCGACATCGACTCGCTCGACATCGTCGAGCTGGCCCAGATCGTCGAGGACGAGTACGGGGTCGAGCTGAAGGGCGAGGACGTCGAGGGGATCAAGACCGTCGGGCAGGCGGTTGAGCTGGTGGTCTCGCGCCTGCCGTGAGTCGCGCGGTCGCCATCACCGGGTTCGGCGCGGTAACGCCGCTGGGCGTCGGTGCCGAGACCCTGCACGAGCGCTGGAGCGCCGGGAAGTCGGGGATCTCGGACGGCCTCGGCCGGGCTGACGAGTTCGAGCCCCGCGACCACCTCTCCGTCAAGGAGGTGAGGCGCTCCGACCGCGCCACCCAACTCGCCCTGACCGCCGCCGGGGAGGCGATCGCCAAGGCCGGATGGGGCGAGGAGCTGCCCTACGACGGCGAGCGGGTCGGCTGCATCATCGGCACCGGGATCGGCGGCATGAACACGATCGAGTCCGAGCACGACGTCCTGCGCGAACGCGGCGGGGAGCGGATCTCGCCGCTGGCGGTGCCGCTGATGATGGCCAACGCCCCCTCCGGGGTGATCTCGATGCGCTACGGGCTTCGGGGCCCTTCGTTCGGCACCGTCTCCGCCTGCGCCGCCGGCGCCCACGCCATTGGCACCGCGACCCGGATGATCGCCTACGGCGACGCCGACGCGGCCATCACGGGCGGGACCGAGTCGGCCCTCACCGAGCTCGCCACGGCCGCCTTCTCGAAGATGGAGGCGACCTCTCCGAGCGGCATCTCGCGCCCCTTTGACAAGCTCCGCGACGGCTTCGTGATGGGCGAGGCGGCCGGGGTCCTGGTGCTCGAGGACGAGGAGAAGGCGCGCCGGCGCGGCGCCGCGATCCTCGGGAGGATCATCGGCTACGGCGCGACCTCCGACGCCCACCACATCACCGCCCCCGAGCCGGAGGGCCGCGGCGCCCGCCGGGCGATCGAGCTCGCCCTCGCCGATGCCGGGGTGACTCCCGGGCAACTCGACTACGTCAACGCCCACGGCACCTCGACCCAGCTCAACGACCGGGCGGAAACAGAGGCCCTGAAGGCGGCGCTGGGGGATGACGCGATGAGGCTCCCGGTCAGCTCGACCAAGTCGGCGGTCGGCCACCTGCTCGGCGCCGCCGGGGCGGTCGAGGCGATCGCCACCGTGCTCGCCCTGCGCGACAGGATCGCCCCGCCGACGATCAACTACGAGGTCCCCGACGAGGGCCTCGACCTCGACTACGTGCCCAACACCTCGAAGCCGCTCGCCGACGCCAACGGCCACCCGGCGCTGGGGATCTCCAACTCCTTCGGCTTCGGCGGCCACAACGCGGTGCTGGTGCTGGAGGGGCCGTGAGCGTTGCCCTCGCCAAGCGTCCGGGCGCCCGCGATCGCGGTGGGGCCGGCAGCCCTCTGCACCGCCTCGAGCTGCTCGCCGACCCGGGCTCGCTGGAGCTGATCCGCACCGGCGTCGTCTCGAGTCGGATCGTCGAGCGGGCACGGCCCGACGATGGCGTTCTCGCCGGCGCGGCCCGTGTCGATGGGCGCCCGGTGTTCTGCTACGCCGAGGACCCGGAGTTCCTCGGCGGCAGCCTCGGGGAAGCGCACGCCGACTCGATCGTGCGGGTGATGGAGCTTGCCCAGCGCGCCGGGGCGCCGGTGATCGGCTTCGTAGAGTCCGGCGGCGCCAGGCTGCAGGAGGGCCACGCGGCGCTCGCCGGCTACGGCCGCATCTTCCGCCGCAGCGTCGAGCTCTCGCGCCTCGTCCCGCAGGTGTCCGTCGTCTCCGGGGTCTCGGCCGGGGGCGGCGCCTACTCGCCGGCCCTTACCGACTTCGTGGTGATGACCTCCCGGGGCCGGATGTTCCTCACCGGCCCCGGCGTGGTCAGGGCGGCGCTGGGCGAGGAGGTGGGAATGGAGGAGCTCGGCGGTCCCCGGGTTCAGGGCCGCAACGGAGTCGCCCAGTTCTCGGTCGGCAGCGAAGACGATGCCGCCGAACTCGTCCGCGAGCTGCTGGGGATGCTGCCCTCCCGGATGGGCGACCCGCTCCCGCGTGCCCCCGGCAGTGCCCCCGCCGGCGATCCCTCGGCCGCTGTCCCGGCCGCCTCGCGCAAGGTCTACGACGTCCGCGACGTCGCCGGCGCGATCGTCGACGACGGGCGCCTGCTCGAGGTCTCGCCGCGCTGGGCACCGAACATGGTCACCGCGCTCTGCCGGATCGAGGGGCGCCCGCTCGGACTGATCGCCAACCAGCCGCGGCGGATCGCGGGAGTGATCGACGCGGCTGCGGCGGAGAAGGCGGCGGGCTTCATCGAGCGCTGTGAGCGCTTCGGCCTGCCCCTCGTCGTGCTCGTCGACACCCCCGGGTTCATGCCGGGCCGCCGCCAGGAGGCCGAGGGGGTGATCCGCCAGGGGGCCACGCTGCTGCGGGCCTTCGCCGGCGCCACCGTTCCCAAGCTGACCGTGGTTCTGCGAAAGGCCTACGGCGGCGCAGTGATCACGATGAACTCGCGCGACCTCGGCGCCGACGCGGTATTCGCCTGGCCCGGCGCCGAGATCGGGATCATGGCGGCCGGGCAGGCGGTGGACATCGTCCATCGCCGGCGCCTGCAGAGCGAGGGGCCCGGAGCGCGGAACCTGCTCGCCGCCGCCTACGAGGAGGAGCACCTGAGCGCCGAGGCGGCGGCGGCGAGCGGTTACGTCGACGAGGTGATCGAGCCTCCGCAGACCCGAGCACGCCTGGCGGGGGCGCTGGGCTGGCGGGACGCCGGCAGGTGAGCGTGGCGTCGTCGCCGTTCTCCGAGGACTTCGACGCTCTTTCCCCCGGCGCATCCTTCGTCACCCCCGCGCGGACGATCACCGAGTCCGATCTGGTCTCCTTCTCCGCGCTCACCGGCGACTGGCACCCCCAGCATGCCGATGCGGAGTGGGCGGCCCGCAGCGACTTCGGCGACCGGGTCGCCCACGGAATGCTCCTCCTCTCCTACGCGGCCGGCCTCGTCCCGATAGACCCCGACCGGGTGATCGCCCTGCGCGGGATCGACGGCGTCGCCTTCAAGCGGCCGGTGAAGATCGGGGAGACGATCAGGCTCGAGGGCCGCCTCGAGGAGGCGAAGCCGCTCTCCGATCAAGTTGGACTCGTCACCTTCGCCTGGCGAATCGTCAACCAGGCCGGCGAGCTGGCCGTCCGCGCCAAGGTGACGGTGCTCTGGAGGCGCGGTGACATCAGCCCCGAGGGGACGGAGGTCAGCACCGAGGAGGTCTACCTCTGATCCTCGAGGGCCGGCGGATTCTCCTCACCGGGGTGATCAACCGCCGCAGCATCGCCTACTCGATCGCCGAGCGCGCCCTCCAGGAGGGCGCCGAGGTCGTCCTCACCAGCTTCGGCAGGGTGCGGCGGATCACCGAGCGGGCGGCCAAGGGGCTGCCGGGGCCGCCCGAGGTGCTGGAGCTGGACGTCAACCGCGACGAGGACTTCGATGCTCTGGCGCGTGAGCTGGGGGAGCGCTGGGGCGGTCTCGACGGCGCCGTTCACGCTGTCGCCCACGCCCCGCCGGACGCGATCGGCGGCAACTTCCTCAGCGCCCCGCGGGAGAGCGCCAAGCAGGCCTTCGAGACCAGCGCCTACTCGCTGAAGGCGCTGGGCGCCGCGCTGCTGCCGCTGATGGAGGCCGGTTCCGGTCAGGGCTCGGGGTCCGGCGGGAGCATCGTCGGGCTCGATTTCGACGCCTCGGTCGCCTGGCCGGCGTATGACTGGATGGGGGTCTCGAAGGCGGCCCTGGAGTCGGTCTCCCGCTATCTGGCGCGCGAGCTGGGCCCCAGCGGCGTCCGCGTCAACCTGCTCTCCGCCGGCCCCCTGGCGACCGCTGCGGCGAGCGGCATCGAGGGCTTCTCCGAGCTCAGCGGCGGCTGGGGCGAGGCGGCGCCGCTCGGCTGGGACCCGGCCGATCCGGGCCCGGTGGCCGATGCGGCGATCTTCCTGCTCTCGCCGCTGGCCCGGGGGATCAGCGGCGAGATCGTCCACGTCGACGGCGGCTTTCACGCGGTGGGCGCGGTGGCGCCCTGAGCAGCCAGCCGCTGCCTCAGCGCTTCGGCGCCCGCCCCCAATCCGGCCGGTACTCGAACAGAGGGGAGGTCGAGACCGGGCGCTTGTGGCGGCCGTTCGCGTCCATCGTCCAGATGTCCCCGACGGATGGCGTGTGCTTGTCGCCCGGGTATGAACCGCGTGTAGGCGATCCGGCGGCCGTTCGGCGACCAGGCCGGGTTGAAGCTCTGGTCGGGCCCGTCGCCGTGACGTGTCAGGTAGCGGATCTTGCCGCGGCACTTGCGAGGTGTCAGGCAGGTCGTCGGCACCGTTGCGACGTTTTGGGATGAGCCCTTCGGGGCACCTCGAACGCCGAAGGTCTCGAATACGACGAGGTCCTTGGTAGGTCCGCTCGGCGGCGGGCGAGAGGTCGGGGAGATCCGCGCCGAGCCCCCACGGAGTAAGTCGCCGCAGGTGGCTGCCGTCGGCGTCCATGCGGAAGATCGCGCCCTTGATGTCGGCATTCCGAACCCGGACGAAGACCAGGTAGCTGCCGTCGCGGGAGAAGTGCGCGTGGTAGTCCTCGAAGGCGCCGTCGATGCCGGGCTGGGAGAGGCGCTCGACAGCCGGAGCCGTCGAGCCGGGAGGTGTGAAGGACCGGCGGAGGTGGCGGAGCCGTTGACCTGGTCGAAGGGGCCGATCACCGGGGTGTAGGCGAGCCGCCCGCCGCCTCTGAGCCAGGTCGGGGCGGAGTCCAGCACGCAGGGGTCGACGCAGCCGAGGTCGAGGCATCGCCGGTGCGTGCCGCTGATGTGTGGCGAGGTGGATCTCCGGCGGGATGCTCTCGTCGAACGAAGTCCCGCTCGAAGACGACGCGGCGGCCGTTGGGGGAGATCTGCGCATCGATGTCCAGTCCGCCCTTCGGCGGGTTGCTGATCGCGTGCAGCCCGCTGCCGTCGGGCCTGGCGGCGACGATCTGCTGGCGGGTGAAGTTCTTGTCGTTTCGCGACCAGACGATGGTCGAGGCGCTGCTCGCGGCGGGCGCCGCCAGCACGGCGAGGGCGGTCAAGCCGAGGACCACTCGACACCTGCAGCCGAGAATCCTCGTCCCCGATCCCATGCCGTCTCCTTTCGGCCCGCCTCTTGCCTGGCCTGAACGACCCTAACCGCGTAAGAGCCGCGTGTCGCAACCCTGCGCTCGTCGCTAACACCGGCGCGCCTACCTGCCGATAAGGCACCCGATGGCGAAGGTCAAGGAGTTGATCAACGGGCCGATCGGCGGCCTCGCGCCGTGGATCGCGATGTCACTGCTCGCCGGGCCGGGACGCTTCGAGCTGGCGGTCGGGGTCGCCTTCGCTATCAGCCTCGTGGTGGTGATCGTCGGCCGCATGGGCGGCGGCTCCTGGAAGATCCTCGAGCTCTCCGACATCACCTTCTTCACCCTGGTCGGGATCCTCGGCCTCCTCGTCAGCCAATCGACCCTCGACGCGCTCGACAACTGGTCGGGGGAGATGTCGAACGTCGCGCTGACCCTGATTGCCTTCGGCTCGATCCTCTTCCGCCAGCCGTTCACGCTCCAGTACGCGCGGGAGGAGGCGCCGCGCGAGCTCTGGGACAACCCGGCCTTCATCCGCACCAACTACGTGATCACCGCCTTCTGGGGCGGCGCCTTCCTGGTCACGGCGCTGGCCGGCGCCTACGGCGACCTGGTCCTCGAGAACTCCAACAACCTCTGGACCGGTTGGGTGATCCAGACGGTCGCCCTGCTGATCGCGATCCAGTTCACCGAGTGGTACCCGAAGGTCGTCAAGGGCCAGGCCCCCGGCGCCGCCGAGCCGAGCCCGCCGCTCAGCGAGCTGCTGCTCGGCTCCGCCGGCCTGCTGATCCCGGTCGGGATCCTCGGCCTCGTCCTCGACGCCTGCTCGACGCCGGTCGGGATCGGGCTGATCGTCGCCGGCGCGCTCGCCGCCCGGACGCTCGATCAGCACCGTAAGGGCGCCGAAGCACGGGCCGGCAGGCCCAGCCCGGCCTGACGCGCCCGGCCTGACGCGAGCGCCAGAAGGCGCAGCCGGGGGCTAGCGTTTAGGGGGGAATGAAGTGGAGGCGGACCAAGAGCCGTGACGTGATCGACGTCCGCGGCGCCGGCAGGCGTTCGCGAGGCGGCGGCTTCGGCGGGCTGGGCGGCGGGCGGATGGGGATCCCCAGGGGGATGCCCCGGGTCGGCGGCGGGCTGGGGCTGATCGTCGTCCTCGTGATCGTCGCGATCCAGGTGTTCGGCGGGGGCGGCGGGGGCAGCGGCTTCGGCATCGATCAGGTCTTCCCCAGATGCGGCGCCCGGGGCCGACAATCCCCAGCCGATCCCGGCCTCCGAGGACCCCCAGCGAGACCTCAGGGACTTCTCCGTCTACGTCTTCGAGGACACCCAGCGGACCTGGGCCCGGACCTTCGGCGAGGAGGGCGAGCCCTATGAGAACGCCAAGCTGGTGCTCTACTCGGGCGCCGTCAACACCGGCGGCTGCGGGGGCGCGACCTCGGCGGTGGGCCCCTTCTACTGCCCGGCCGACGGGCGCGTCTACCTCGACCTCAGCTTCTACCAGGAGATGAGGCGCGCGCTGGGCGCCCCCGGGGACTTCGCCTGGGCCTACGTGATCGCTCACGAGATGGGCCATCACGTCCAGCAGGAGCTGGGGACGAGCCGGGCGGTCTCCCAGCAGCGCAGCTCGCACCCCGGCGAGGCAAACGCCCTCTCGGTGCGCCTCGAGCTTCAGGCCGACTGCTACGCGGGGGTCTGGGGGAGCACCGTCTTCGAGCAGGGCGACCTCGAGCGCGGCGACCTGGTCGAGGCCCAGAACGCCGCCGCGGCGGTCGGCGACGACCGCCTGCAGCGCCGGGCCGGCGGCGGCGTCAACCCCGACTCCTTCACGCACGGCACCTCCGAGCAGCGCCGGCGCTGGTTCATGACCGGCTTTCGCAGCGGCGATCCGGGAGCCTGCGACACCTTCTCGGCCGCGACCCCCTGATCCGGCCCCAACCGGGTCGCGGCCGGGTGTGCGGCCCGCCGATCCGGGTAGTGCCGATCATCTAGGCTGCCTTCCAGAACTCTCGAAACGGAGGAGACACCCCAGATGGCCTACTCGGTTCCTGATCTTCCCTACGCCTACGACGCCCTCGAGCCCCACATCGACGAGGCGACGATGCGCGTCCACCACGACAAGCACCACCAGGCCTACGTGGACAAGGCCAACGCCGCCCTCGAGGGCACCGAGTGGGCCGACGCCGAGATCGAGGACGTCCTCCGCGACCTCTCCGCGCTGCCCTCCGACAAGCAGACGCCGGTCCGCAACAACGGCGGCGGCCACTACAACCACAGCCTCTTCTGGCAGATGCTCTCCCCCGACGGGGGCGGTGAGCCGGGCGGCGAGGTGGGCGAGGCGATCTCCGGGGAGTTCGGGTCCTTCGGCGACTTCCAGGAGCAGTTCAAGGCCGCCGGGGTCGGCCAGTTCGGCTCCGGCTGGGCCTGGCTCGTCCACGACGGCTCCGGCCTGGCGGTCGTCTCCACCGCGAACCAGGACTCACCGGTCTCCGACGGCTCGACCCCGCTGCTGGGCTGCGACGTCTGGGAGCACGCCTACTACCTGAAGTACCAGAACAAGCGACCCGACTACATCGACGCCTTCTGGAACGTGGTCAACTGGGACTACGTCGGGGAGCGGCTGGCAGCGGCGCAGGGTTGAGTCGAGGGGGCCGCAACAAACTGCTCGAGTCCGAGTTACATTGACCGAGATGGCAGGGCATCGAGCAAAGCGCAGAGCTGTTCTCCTGGCCGCCGCCCTTGCGGCGCTGGCCGCCGCTGGCGTCTGGGCAGCGATCGCGATGGCCGCTACCGAGGACGTCGTGTCAAAGGACGTCTGTTGTCAGTTCACAAAATCCACCTACCAGTCTGACCAGGGAGAGATACCCAACTTCGTCAATCCCTCGACTGCCGAGGTGGGCTCCCACAACGTCATCGCCAAGGACAAGCTGGGCGGCAAGCCGCTGTTTCGCTCGAAGACGGTCGGCATAGGCAAGAGCGTCCCGATTGTCGGCTTCCAGTACCTACCCGCCGGCAGCTACAAGTTCGTCTGCAGCATCCACCCCGATTCGATGAAGGGCACCTTCGTGATCTCCCACAAGGGCACCCCGGTCGCCCGTCCGAAGATCACCGTCTCGATTCCGGCCCAGACCCTGAACAGGGTCCGGGGCTCGGGCAAGCTGAAGGTCAGGGTGAAGGCGGTGACGAAGAGCGCCGGGATCTCGATCGAGGCTCGCAAGGGCGCCAGGCTGATCGGCAAGGCGAAGGGGCTCAATCTCGGGGCGGGCGCCACGCGCAGCGTCAAAGTCGCGCTCACCGCCAAGGGCCGCCGGGCGCTGAAGGGCCTCAACGCGGCCGCGGTCAGCGCCACCGGCTCGGTGCCGTTCGGCCTCCCCGATTCCGCCCGCCGCACCCTCAGGTAACCGCCGCACCGACAGGTAGCGTTTCGCCGAGATGCGTGGCGGTGCCTACAAGGGCAGGCTGATCCGGAGCGCTCCGGCCGTGGTCGCGATCGCTGCGCTCGGGCTCGCCGCCGCGGCGCTCGCGGCTCCGAGCGATACGGTCAGTGCCTCGAAGACGTTGGCGCCCAATAGCTCCGGGGCGGCCAAGGCGCGCTGCCCGCACGGGACCCGCGCCGCCTTCGGCGGCTTTCGGGCCGGCTTCACCCGCCGCGGGGGAGCGCTGCCGGTCGGCATGGGGGGTTCCGGGCGCGCCTGGCGCTTTGCGGGGGCCAACAACGACGACGACACTCCCCACGTGATCCGCTCGACCGCCTACTGCAGCAAGCACCCGCCCTACACGGTGCGCTCGGTGACCAAGACGCTCAGGGCCGCCGGCACGGTGAAGACGATCCGCTCGAGCTGCCCGCGAGGCTCGCAGCTGCTCGCCGGCGGCTTTCGGGGCAGGATCGACCCGAGCGACGACGCGCCATCCGTGATCGTCACCGCGATGAGGCGCTCCGGCAGGCGCTCGCTGGCGATCACCGCCACGGCGCTGAAGGCTGGGGGCCCAGCCACCGCAATCGCCTACTGCGGCGACGGCCCCCGACCGTCCTCCCATGCCGCCAGCGTCGCGGTGCCCGGCGACGGCACCGGCAGGGCAACGGCCCGCTGCCCCCGCCACACCCACCTGGTCTTCGGCGGCTTCGCCGCCTCGGCCAAGCTCACCGAGCCCAACAGCAAGCTGGTGGCGCCCGGGAGGATCGCCCGCGGCGGCGGCGGCTGGGTGGCCACCGGCGTCAATGCCACCCTCGAGACACCCGGCAGGATCACCTCGATCGCGTACTGCTCCTGAGCGGCTGCTCCGTTAGACTCGCCTCAGGTCAGGACCTCTCCAGCGGCAGAGAAACTTTTGCCGACTCCGGGGTTTCTCTCCCGAGAACCCGCCCACGGAATCGACCGTGGCGCCAACCTAGGAGGATCAGTGGCAAGCAGCTTTCGGACTCGGTTTGTAGTCACCCTTGCGCTCGGCACCGCTCTGCTCGTTCCGGCATTCGCGTCCGGCACGGCTTCGGCCAAGGCGCACAAGACCTTCGTGGTCTGCAAGCACGGCTGCAGCTACCGCACGATCCAATCCGCGGTCGACAGGGCCGGCAAGGGCGACACCGTCAGGGTGAAGCCCGGCAAGTACGTCGAGGGCGTCCTGGTCAAGGGCCCGAGGCGCGACGGCCTGAGGATCGTCGGCACCGGCAAGGACCCGGCCGCCGTCGTGCTCGAGGGCAAGAACGCCAAGACCCCTGACGGCAGCCTCGCCAACCACGGCATCGAGGGCGACGGGGTCGACCACCTCGTCGTCAAGAACCTCAAGGTGGCCCACTACGTCGCCAACGGCGTCTTCATCCACGGCAGCTCGGACACGGCGAAGACCGCCTGCCACGGCTACCTGCTGAAGAACCTGATCGCCGCCTACAACCGCTCCTACGGCCTCTTCGCCTTCAACTGCGTCGGCGGCCGGATGACCAAGTCGGTCGGCTACGGCCAGGGCGACTCGGCGATCTACGTCGGCGCGACCCCGACCCAGACGAAGCCGAAGTGGACCTCGATCGACCACATCAAGGGCTATCCGCAACGTGCTCGGCTACTCAGGGACGAACTCGAAGTACGTGAACATCCTCGACACCGACTTCTACAACAACGGCGCCGGGATCGTCCCCAACACGCTCGACACCGAGGGCTATGAGCCGACCGGCTGGAATCATCCAGAACAACGACGTGTTCTGGAACAACTACAACTACTACCTGCCGGCTCGGACGTCAAGACCGTCTCCGGCGGGCTCGGCGAGGTTGGCACCTGCGGCGCCGAGCGGTCAACTACCCGACCGGCGTCGGCATCGTCCTCTTCGGCGGCGACGGCACGGTCGTCAGGAACAACAACATCTTCGGCAACTACAAGTGGGGCATCGCCTCCTTCTCGGGACCCGGCTTCGTCGCCAACGAGGGCGACGACGCCAAGAACATCAACAACCAGATCGTCGAAAACACGATGGGGCGCGAACGGCACCGACCCGAACGGACCTCCGAAGACGGCGACTTCTTGAACGACGCCACCGGCGGCGGCAACTGCTTGGGCGGCAACAGCGCCGAGCGCGACCTTCGCCCCCGGCAACGGCATACGCCGCTGAGCCGATCTACCCGAGCCTGCCCGCAGCCGGCGCCGACCGGCATCGGGCACGAGCCTCAACTTCGGCGGGACTGCAGATCAACAGTTGGCAACGAGCGACCCGACTACGATCCTCGGCTACGCCGGCACGACCCCGCCGCGGCCCCAGCAGTGCACTGGGTGCGACGGACTCGCCGCGCACCCGCCGTTCAAGGGGTACAAGCCGGTGAAGATCACCCCGGGCCCGGTGAACTGACCTGCATGAGCCGCAGGCTCCTGACGGCGCATCGTTGCCGCGATCGCCCTGCTGGCGGTCGCGGTCGCCGCTCACCGGGGTGGTCTCGGCGTCGGCGCCGCGGCCGCCGAAGCCGAAGATCGTCACGGTCGGCGACGACTACTACTCGCCGGTCAGCCGTCACGATCCACAAGAACGCCCGGTCCGGTGGAAGTGGCTGGCCGATCAACACCGACCCCCACGACGTCCACCTGCAGCGACGGGCCGCAAGGGGCTGAAGGAAGCGCGACTTCAGGACTCCAGCGGTGACGACCGCGGATCAACTTCATCCGCAAGAGTTCACGACCCCGGGCACCTACAAGTTCATCTGCACGATCCACCCGACGGAAATGAAAATGACAGTGTCGGTCAAGAAGATAGGCGCCGATGAGCCTCGAGCCGATCGATCGCCGCGAGCTTCCTCGCGCTCGGCGGGAGGCCTTCTTCTGCACCCTCGCCGGGCAGCAGGTCATTCGCCGACAAGGGCAGGTCGACGTGCCGAAGCTCGGCGGCCGGCGTCCCGGTGCCGCCGAAGGTGCGCGGCGGCCGAGGCGAGCGCGGCGGCGGTGCCGAGGCGACGGACCGTGCTCGCCGCCAGCACCAGCTCGGGCCGACGCGCGAGTACTGGATCGCGGCCGAGCCGGCGCAGTGGAACATCGTCCCCACCGACCGCGACGCAGATGATGGCCGAGCCGGTCAAGGGGCAAGACCAGGTTCACCGCCTACGGCTACCGCGCCTACACGCCGGACTTCGCCGCGCCGCTCGGCCCGGCGACGGTGCCCGGCCCGCTGATCGAAGCCGAGGTCGGCGACACGTCGTCGTCCACTTCCGCAACAAGCTGAGGGCGCCGGTGACGATGCACCCGCACGGGATCTTCTACGCGAACGAGATGGACGGCGCCTACAAGGGCAAGCTTCACCGACCCCGGCGGCTTCGTCCAGCACAACCGCACCTTCACCTACGTCTGGGAGCGCGCCCGAAGGGACCGAAGGGCACCTGGCTCTACCACGACCACGGGCCGATGGACCCGCTGCCGGTCTTCAAGGGCCTGTTCGGGCCGCTGGTGATCCGCGCGCCCGGCGAGGCGCGGCCCAACCGCGAGTTCTTCCTCGCCTTCCACACCTGGGACCCCGTCGATCACCGGCCTCAAGCAGCATCTTCTACTGCATCAACGGCAGGCCTACGCCGGCAACACGCCGACCCTGCGAAGCGAAGGTCGGCGAGCGCGTCGCCTTCCACGTCTACGGCGTCGACAACTTCTTCCACACCTTCCACCTGCACGGCCACCGCTGGACCGAACGCCGACGGCACGGATCGATCGACAACAAGACCTTCGGCCCGGCCGACTCCTTCCGGCTCGAATTCACCGAGGACAACCCGGGCCGCTGGTTCTACCACTGCCACGTCTTCCGCACCTGCACAGGGGATGAACGGGTGGTACGTCGTCTAGCCGTGAGACGCGCGCGCGCTCGCCGCCCTCGCGGCGGCCCTGGCCGCCGCTCTCGCATTCGCGCCTGGAGCCGGGGCCGCCAACACGCCGGGTCTCGATCGCCAACTACGAATGGTCGAAGCCTGAGGTCCACATCGACCTCGGCGAGAAGGTCACCTGGGACTGGCTCGGGCCCCGACCTCGCCCACTCGGTCACCGGCATCTCGGCCAACGACAAGGGCTGGGACTCCGACCCGACGACCGACGCCTGCCGAGGCACCCGCTCGGCGACACCTATCACGCTCGCAGTTCGACCACCCCGGGCACCTATCTCTTCCAGTGCAAGCTGCACGCCTTCGTCGCCGGCGAGGTGGTCGTCTCCTCGACCCCCGGCGATCCCGGTGACCGAGCCCGATCCCGTGCCCGAGATCAACTTCGACCTGAAGGCGCCGATCGTCGGCTCGCTGCGCCTCGACAGCAACATCTTCGGCCGCGGCGGAACCGGGATGCACTTCGCCCTCGACGAGCGCACCGTAGTCGACGCCGAGTACTACCGCCTCGACGAGCGGTGGCAGGCGCCGCTTCGCCGGCTGGGCGCAGTGGGGCGGCCATGTCGGCTTCAACGACGTCCGCTTCGGCGCGCCGCGCAAGCACTTCCGCGCCCGCCCCGGCCGTTACGTCGCCGACATCCGGGGCATTGACCGGAGCGCCAACGAGAGCAAGCCGAAGACTCGCCGCTTCCGCATCGTCGAGCCGCGCCCCTAGAAGGCCTTTCCCGCGGCTCCTGTCACGGATGGGACCCACCATGTAGCGTTTCCCCCATGGCCCGGCTGGGAGCGATTGCGCTGGTCTCGATCCTCGCCCTGCTGGCCTGCTCGCCGGCCGCCGGCGCGTTCCAGGTAAAGGCGAGCAAGCGGATCAAGGGGCCGCTCGCGACGGCTCGGGTCGAGGCCAAGTGCCCGCGGGGGACCCGCGCCACCGGGGGCGGCTTCCGCCAGACCCCGCCGACCGTCACCACCCTCGGGGTCGTGTTCGAGTCGCGCAAGATCGGCCAGCGCACGTGGCGCTCCTCGGTGCAGCTGGCCGACAAGGGGACGGCGACCGGCAGGGTGAAGGTCACGAGCTTCGCCTACTGCCGGGCCGGCGCCTCCCCGACCACCGCCGCTTCGAAGACGGTCACGCTGGCCACCTCGAACCAGATCGGTTCGGCGACGGCGGCCTGCCCGGGCGGCAAGGAAGCGATCGCCGGCGGCTTCGAGACCCCACTCCCGGGGATCTCCGGCACCGCCGGCACCCGCAACCAGATCACCGGCTCGGCTCGCAAGGGGAAGGGGGGCTGGAAGGTGCAGGCGGTCAGCGGCGTCTTCGGCGCGGCCAGCCACACCGCCTACGTCTACTGCGCCAGGCGGGGCGCCGATTCGGTCCGGGCGGGAAAGGGCAAGGTGCGAAACCCGGCCAACGCGACCAAGTTCAACAAGGGCACGGCGCTCTCGGCCCCCTGCCCTGGCAGGCAGACGCCGCTCTCCGGCGGCTTCAAGCAGTCGCCGATCACCTTCGATCCCTTCAAGCTCACCCTCGCCTACCCCTTCGCCTCCTTCGGCAGGGGCGAGCGCTGGAAGGCCGGCGCGGTGCAGGCCGGCGGCACCACAAAACCCGCCGTCACCACCCTCAGGGCAATCGCCTACTGCGGCTAGGGCCGGCCGAGGCCGCGCCACAGCATCTCCTTCCCGCAGCTGCGGCGAGTTCCGCGGAGACCGGGCACTCTCGCTGCTGGGCAGTCCACCCGGTGTCCCTTTCCGGCGGGTGGCATGGATGGGAGGACCCATTGCCGAGCACCCGCCGTGGAGCGCAGGCAATGGTGGGTCCCATCCATGACAGGACCCGCCGGCAGGGGCGCCTGAAGTGAATACCCGGAGCTCAGGAAGCCGCCGGTGCCTCCGGCGCCGAGTCGCCGAAGCTGACCTGCACCGGCTCGCGGTCGCCGGCGTCCTCGATCTCGAAGAACTCGCGCGGGCCAAAGTCGCCCTGGTTGGCGATGATCGAGCCCGGGAACTGCTGGATCGAAGTGTTGTAGGACTGAACGTTGGAGTTGTAGATCCGCCGCGAGGCCTGGATCTCGTCCTCGAGCTCGGAGAGCTGGCGGCTGAGCTGCTGGAAGTTCTCGGTCGCTCGCAGCTCGGGGTAGTTCTCAGCCACGGCGCGCAGGTCGGTGAGGGCGCCGCTCAGGTTTGCCTCCGCCTGGCCGGCCTGGGCCGGCCCGCGCGCCGACATCGCGTCGGCCCGCGCCTTTGTCGCCTTCTCGAAGACCTCCTTCTCGTGCGAGGCGTAGCCCTTGACCGTCTCGACCAGGTTCGGCACGAGGTCGTGGCGGCGCTTCAGCTGCACGTCTATCCCGCTCCAGGACTCGTCCACCCGGTTCCGCGAAGCGATGATCGAGTTGCGCTTGCCGACGTAGTAGAGGACCGCCAGCACGACGATCACGGCGATGACGATGAGGGCGATGGTCATTGAGGCTCCTGTCGGGATTGCCTTACGTACGCCATCCTAGATGAGCGATCCCGCGGTAGGGCTGAAAGTAGGATTCCCGAAACGGTAGAAGGAGAGGCTCTTTGGCCTATTTCAAGGACGCGCAGGAGGTCTACGACACGGTCGGCAAGATGTTCGTCCGACTCGCCCAGGACGAGGAGCTGGGGCCGAAGTTCCGCAAGGCGAACACGATCGTCCAGTACGCCTACACGGAGCCCGAGGCGACGATCACCGCGCGCCTCCAGGAGAACCAGCCGGGGGACGTCGACTTCGGCGAGACCGAGATGGAACCCGAGGTGACGATGCGGATGAAGGCCGACACCGCCCACCGCTTCTGGCTCGGCGAGGTCAACGTGACGATGGCGATCGCCCGGGGCGAGATCAAGCCCCAGGGGCCGGTCTCGAAGATCCTCAAGCTGGTGCCGTTGACCAAGCCCGTCTTCCCCCGCTACCGGGCGCAGCTCGAGGAGGACGGTCGCCAGGACCTGATCGACGTTTGATCTCGCCCGCGGACCTGACCGCTCCCCGCGAGGCGCGGGTTTGAGTGCCGCCGCGGACTGGGCCGACACCGTGCGCCGCTACGGCGAGCGCAGCGGCCTCACCTACGAGCCGGTCGGCGGGATCAACCCCAAGGACGGCCCGGTCGCCCTCTGCGTCGGCGGCACCAACCGGCTGACCGGCCGCCTCGCCGAGAACCAGGAGTTCTGGGGCGCAAGCTGCGATGCCGACGAGCGCGAGGTCGGCCGCCTCTTCAACAAGGAGGTCCTGCCGGCGGCGATCCTCGCCAAGGCCCACATGCCCGACCTGGCGAAGGTCGTCCCCGCCTTCAACGTCGAGTCCGTCGAAGGGGCGGGCGAGAAGGTCATGCAGCGGCTGGGGCGCAAGGTCGAGTTCGAGTCGATCGACTTCAACAAGCGCTTCCTCGCCACCGTTCCCAGCGAGTACGACCCGGTGGCGCTGCGCGAGCTGTTCAGCCCCGGCTTCCTCGGCTGGGTGATCTCGATCGACAACGAGATCGACTTCGGCATCAACGACCGCCAGCTCTGGTTCCTCTGGAAGCTGCGGGAGCGCTCCGAGGCGGAGCTGAAGGAGGCGCTGGCCAATGCGGGTCAGCTCTTCCGCCGGCTGCGGGCGGAGATGGAGGAGGAGGGGATCCACGCCTACCCGCCCGGCCCCTGGTTCGCCGGGCTCGAGCCCTTTCCGCCCGCGTAGCGCGGCTCAGCGACCGGCCCGCGCCGCGCGCTCCCTCAGCACCCTCTTGCGGGTCTTGTAGAAGCGCACCGACTTGCGCAGGTTGCGCCGGTAGCGGGCGAGCTCGCTCTCCTTGGGCAGCTCGAAGCCGCCAACCAGTTTTTGGGGGCTCAGCGCCCAGCCCTCGCCCGCGTCGAGCAGGTCGCCGCGGACCTGGAAGTTCTCCTGCCACTTGAAGTCTGGGTCGTGGGAGTGGGCGGTGAGACAGGCGCGGCCGGGCTCCACCGGCAACCCGGAGTCGAGGTCGGTTATCGCGACCCGGCGCTCGCCGCCCAGCCAACGGACGCCGGCCCGGGCCACCAGCGGGAAGCCGTCGGGGGCGGTCCAGGCGAGGGCGGCAGTCGGGTGGCGGCCGCCCAGCTCCTCGATCCGCGCATCCCAGACCGGCTCCCCCAGCCGCGGCGCCGAGCGCGGTCGTTGAGGCTCCTCGCTGTGCCCGGAGCGGACCTCCTCCATGTGGGAGTCGAGCACCTCCGGTTCGGCGGCGCCGTTGCGCCAGACGAAGATCCGCTCCGGGCGCACCCGGATGTAGATCCGCTCGAAGTACCAGCTGAACAGGCCCTCGATCGGCTTCGGGGGCAGCATCTCGACGGTCGCCGGCAGCTTGCGGGCCGACTCGCGGCGGTAGCGCTCGCGGTTGGCGCCGAGGTCGGCGTCGTCGATCTCCGCGGTGCCCTGCACCAGGACCCTGATGCCGCTCTCGATTCCCGAGCCGGTCGCGTCGGAGAACAGCATCGCCACCCGCGGATTACGCCTCGCGTCCTCGGCCTTCTTCGGATAGCCGACGCCGGTCGTCACCTCGATCACCGGGGCGCCGTCCGTGTAGTAGGGGGTCAGCGGCCAGGCGATCGGCTGCCCGCTGGAGTCGAGGGTCACGAACTCGGTCGTGACGAACCTGGCGAAGACCTCCCGGACCTCTTGGGGGAGCGTGCCGGTCATTGCCTGAAACCTACCGCGACCGGGAGTTGCCGGCGGGGGCTCAGGCCGGATAGTCGGGATCGCCCGGAAGCACCAGGCGGGTCTCCTCGGCGCCGCCGGTCAGCTTCGGCAGGACCGGCTCGACCGGCTCGCCCCGGCAGGCCTCGATCGCCTCCTCGGAGCTGGCGAAGGCGAGCAGCTTCTCGAGCTGCTTGACGGTCGGGAATGCCAGGTGCAGCTCGTCGGCGGCGTTGGCCTCCAGCGCGGCCCGGGGCCGGTACCAGGCGGCGTCGACGATCTCCGCCCCGTCGGGCTTCGGCGGTGCGTGCGGGGGGGCGAGGGCGAGGAAGAAGGAGGCGTCGAAGCGGGTCTTTACGAACTCGGGGGTGATCCAGCGTGCGAAGGGAACCAGCTCGGCGCCGGGCTCCAGCCTGATCCCGGCCTCCTCCTCCAGCTCGCGCAGCGCGCAGGCGCGCAGGCCGGCCTCCCCCTCGCCGTCCCCGGGGTCGACTGCGCCGCCGGGGAAGACCCAGGCGCGGGGCATGAAGGTCGCCTCGTGGCTGCGCTCGAGCAGCAGCACCTCGAGCGCCCGCTCGCCGTGCTTGGCGCCGCGTCGCAGGAGGACAACCGAGCCGGCGGGGCGAGGGGTGGAGGGCTCGCCCTCGTTGAACGCTTCCGCCGGCCCCGCGGGTGGCTCGCCCATCTGTCCACCCTACATCGGGGATCCCGCGCCCGGCTGCGGTCGCGACCCGGCCCTCGTCTATCCTGCGGCGCCATGGAAGTCGGCGTCAAGCAGCAGTGGATCTGCACCTCCTGCGGGTTCATCTACGACCCCGCCGAAGGGGATCCCGACGGGGGTGTTCCCCCGGGAACCGCCTTCGACGACGTGCCCGACGACTGGTTCTGCCCGGTCTGCGGCGCCCGCAAGGCCGACTTCGAGCCCTACACGGACTGAGCGCTCATCCCAGCAGCCCGCGCTCGCCGGGCGGGCAGGTTCGGGGCTCCGACTCGGTGTCTAGGCGTCGTACTGACCGCTGAGCTGCGCCGGCTGGGGCTTGCTCTTGTGCCCGGCCTCCTGGATGATCGGCGGGACCTCGGGGTCGGAGAGGAAGTTCTGGAAGCCCTCTTCATCCCAGTCGAAGAGGACCCAGACCCGGTCGTCCTGATTCGGGTCCCGGAAGACAGTCGCACCCTTGGATCCGTGCTGCTTCCGCTTCTCGGCGCCCTTGGTCGAGAAGACGCTCAAGAACTGATCGAAATCCTCGACCGTAGTCGTTGCAAGCATCAATTCTGTCCTCCTTTGTGGGAAGCGTCGTCGCGCATCGGCGACATGGCTCGCGCAGTATCGCAGCGCGCCTGCGGGCGAGGCCCCTGACGGGTGCTCGGCTCAGCCCTCGAGCGCCCGCTCGCGGCCGGCCCGCACCCAGGCGCGGCGGCCGAGCCAGGCGAGCAGCGCGAGCAGCGCGATCGGCGCCAGCACGGCGAGGCCGACCACGATCACACCGGCCGCGACCGCGAGGATGCGGCCGGCGTCGCCGAGGGCGTCGCCGATCGTCCAGCGTCCGCCGCCCGAGCCGGGGAGGGCGGAGGCGTCGCCGGTCATCACCTGGACGGAGACGCGCGAGAAGTTGGCGCGGCGCCGCAGCTCGTTGAGCGAGGCGCGCAGGGCGGCGACCCGCTGACGCTGGAAGCGGAGCTGCGCCTTCGCCGATGCCCGCTCGGCGTCGGTGTCGGCATTGGCGAGCTGCTTCAGCAGCCCCTCGATCTCGGCCCTGGCGTCGCGCAGGCGCTCGCCCACGGTCACGGTCGGCGCGGTGATGTCCTCGGCGCTCTCCTGGCGGGAGCGGACCTCGGCGATCGCCGAGAGGTCGGTCAGCGCCGCGCTCAGCCGGTCGCTGGGGATGAGCAGGGAGAAGTCGGCGCTGGGCTCGCCGGAGTCGCCGTCGCTGATCGTCGAGGAGAGGACGATCCCGTCGTAGCGCCCCACCGTGGCGAACACCCGGTCGGCCGCCGGGCGCACGCCGTCGGGGTCGGTGCCGAGGACGAGCTGCGCGGAGCGCTCGACCGCGCGACGGCTCCGCTTCGAGGCGAAGGGGCCGCTGGGCGCGATCTGCTCCGCGGGGGCGGCCGCCGCCGAGTTGGCAGTCGCGGCGGGGCCGGCGCGGTCCAGCAACGCCGACCCCCGAGGCCGCTCCGCTTTAGGGCTGCCTGTTGCCGCCCCGGCCGGCGCGCCGGGGGTGTCGACGTTGGAGTCGGGCAGGGCGCCGCGGCGGCTTCCTCCCGAGTCGCCGATCTCCACGACGGCGGTGGCGATCACCACCGCGGTGAGGGCTCCCGCCCCGGCGGTGAGCAGCATCCGCCGCGGCGGCACCGCGCCGAGGCGGGCCGCGAGCCCGGCGAAGCGGCCGCTGCGGCGGTCGCCGCCGAAGCCCTCGGCGGCGGCCGCGTCGAGCTCGGCGGCGAACCGCTGGCTCGGCGCCGGGCGCATCTCGCGCAGCTCGCTCGCCAGCTCGGCGAGCTCGGCGAGGTCCGCTTCCACCGGCCGACCGGCGAGCGCCGCCTCGAGCGCCTCCAGCTCACGCTCGACCCCGGGGTCGAAGTCGAGGGCGGGTTCGTCCCTACGGAGCTTCATCGAGGACCTCCCTCAGCTTGGTGACGGCGCGGTGCAGGCGGGTGCCGGCGTTGCTCTCGCTGATCCGCAGCGTGGCGGCGATCTCGGCGTTGGAGAGGCCGGCGAAGAACTTCAGCGAGATCAGCTCGCGCTGACGCGCCGAGAGCCGCTCGAGGGCCGTGCGCAGCGCCAGGTGGCGCTCGCTCTTCTCGGCCGCCTGGTGGGCGGCGGCGCCCGGATCGGGAGGCTCGGCTGCGAGCTCGGCCCGGCGGTCGCGCCTTCTCAGCTCGTCGAGGGCGGCGTTGCGGGCGATCCCGAAGACCCAGGCCCGCGCGGTGCCGCGCTCCGGGTCGAAGCGGGAGCGCTTGCGGTAGGCGCGCTCGAAGGCCGCCGCTGTCACGTCCTCGGCAGCCGAGCGGTCGCGCAGCAGGCCGGCGACGTAGGCGTAGACCTCGTCGCGACTCGAGCGGTAGAGGCGCTCGAACGCGAGGTCGGCGTCAGCCGGCATCTCCTTGGCGGGTGCGACCAGGGTCTGGCTCACACCCCTACTACGGGCGGGCCCGCGATCCATCACACCCGAGTATCGGCGCCCGGTCCCTGAGGCGTGATGCCGGAATCGATCCGGTGGCGCTCAGGCGGCCTCGGCCAGGCCGCCGCCGGCCTGGCCCGACTGCGGGCTCGTCGTGCCGAGGGCTGCCTGACGCGGAAGCCGGCGCTGGGCCGCCTCGATCGAGGCGGCGGTGATCTCGACCAGGCGCCCCAGCTCCCGCTCGGCGATCGCCAGTGGCGGCATCAGCACGACCACGTCACCGAGGGGACGGATGATCGCGCCACGCCGGCGAGCCTCCAGCGTCACCCGGTGACCGAGGCGCAGGGCCGGGTCGTGCTCGCCGAGGTCGATCCCGGCCATCAACCCGCGGCTCCTGATCTCGGCCACCCCGGGGGTCTCCGCCATCCCCGACAACAGCTCCTCGAAGAGCCGGATCTTTGGCCCGCAGGCGCTCCAGGGTGCGCTCGCTCTCGAAGGCGTCGAGGTTGGCCAGCGCCGCGGCGCAGGCGAGCGGATTGCCGGTGTAGGTGTGGCCGTGGAAGAAGGTGCGGAAGTCCTCGTGGGCACCGAGGAAGCCTTCGTAGACCTCCTCGGTGGCCAGGGTCGCGGCCAGCGGCAGATACCCGCCCGTCAAGCCCTTCGCGAGGCAGAGGAAGTCGGGCTCGACCCCTTCCTGCTCGCAGGCGAACATCGTCCCGGTGCGACCGAACCCGGTCGCCACCTCGTCGCAGATCAGCAGCACGCCGAAGCGGTCGCACAGCTCGCGCACGGCGGCCAGGTAGCCGGGCGGGTGGACGACGATCCCAGCGGCGCCCTGGACGAGGGGCTCGACGATCACCGCGGCGATCTCCTCCTCGCGGGCGGCGAGGACCCGCTCCAGGTCGGCGGCGTCGCCCGGCTCTGCGGCATGGGTCGAGAACAGCAGCGGCCGGTAGGCGGAGTGGAAGAGGCCGATGCCGCCGACCGAGACCGAGCCGAGGGTGTCGCCGTGGTAGGCGTCGCGCAGGTGGACGAAGGAGGTGCGGCGGACGTGCTGGCCGCCGCGCTGCTGCCAGTACTGGAAGGCCATCTTCAGTGCCACCTCGGTCGCGGTGGAGCCCGAGTCCGAGTAGAAGACGCGGCTCAGCCGGCCGGGAGCGATCTCGGCGAGGCGCGCCGCCAGCTCCGCGGCCCCGGGGTGCGAGAGACCGAGCATGGTCGAGTGGGCGACCCGCTCGAGCTGCTCGCGCACGGCCTGGTCGATCAGCGGATGGCGATGGCCGTGCACGTTGCACCACAGCGAGGAGACGCCGTCGATGTAGCGGCGCCCGTCGGCCGCGACGAGGGTCGTCCCCTCGGCGCGCTCGATCATCAGCGGCTCCTCCTCGCACCACTGGCGCTGCTGGGTGAAGGGATGCCAGAGGTGGGCGTGGTCGAGGTGGGTGTGGCCGTCCTGCATCGGCGCGGCCGAGATTAGTTTCCGCCCCGGCGGAACCGCGGTGGCGGAGGCCCGCGTGTGTGATGGTTGTCACATCGCAATAATTGCGTCTGTGCAACTATTTCTTTCGTGCAAGCAACCGCGACCAGCACCGCCGGCAAAAACAAGCAGCCAGGCGCACGGCAGGGAGCCGAGGAGACCGCGCTGCGGCTCGGCGCCTTCCTCCGCCACGTCTTCACCTTCGACCGCGGCGGCCAGCTTCGGGCGATGGAGGAGAGCGGCCTGACGCTCACCCAGTGCAAGGCCCTGTTCGCCCTCTCGGGGCCGGCCGGCGGCTCGGAGGAGGAGGCCTGCCCCGGCAAGGAGCTGGCCGAGCAGATCGGGCTCTCGATGGCGGCGATCAGCCGCGCCGTCGACGGCCTGGTCGAGAGCGGCTACGTCACACGGGTCGAGGACCCCGACGATCGCCGGATCCGGCGGATCGCGATCACCGAGGCCGGGGAGGAGGTGGTCGGCCGCATCCTCAGCGCCCGCCTCGCGGGGCTTCGGGAGTTCTCCGAGAGCCTCACCGCGGCCGAGCGGCGCAAGCTCGACTCGGCCCTGGAGCTGCTGCTGGATCGCGAGGAGCTTGCTCTGACCTACCGCAAGCTGAAGGACCTGGAGAGCTGATGACCCGTTACCGCCACCTGATCACCGACGACAACCGCAAGTGGTGGACCCTCGCGGCGATGTGCTTCGCGCTGTTCATGATCATGCTCGACAACACCGTCGTCAACGTCGCCCTGCCCTCGATCCAGCGCGACCTGGGCGCCTCGATATCGGGGCTGGAGTGGACGATCAACGGCTACACGCTCTCCTTCGCCGTGCTGCTGGCCACCGGCGGGCGGCTCGGGGACATCTTCGGCCGGCGGCGGATGTTCCTCGCCGGGGTGGTGATCTTCGCCCTCTCCTCGGCGACCGCCGGGTTCGCCGTCGACTCCACCTCGCTGGTGATCAGCCGGGTCGTGCAGGGGGTCGGCGCAGCGCTGATGATGCCGGCGACCCTCTCGATCATCACCGACGCCTTTCCGGCGCACGAGCGGGGCAAGGCGATGGGCACCTGGGCGGGCGTCTCGGCCCTGGCGCTGGCGGTGGGTCCGGTGCTCGGCGGCTTCCTCACCGAGCACGTCTCCTGGCGCGCGATCTTCTATCTCAACATCCCGGTCGCGGTCGGGGCGGTCCTCGCCTCGCTGTTCGCGGTGCGCGAGTCGCGTGACTGGACCGTCGGGCGCCAGGTGGACTACCTCGGCGTCGCCACCCTGACCGCCTCGCTGACCGCGCTGATCCTCGCCCTGGTCGAGGGCAACAGCTGGGGCTGGGGCTCGACCGAGATCGTCGCCTTGCTGAGCGGGTTCGTGGTCTTCCTCGGAGCGTTCATCGCCGTCGAGCTGCGCGTCCCGGCGCCGATGGTCGAGTTCAGGCTGCTCAGCCACCGCAACTTCCTCGGCGCCGTCGTGGTCGCTCTGGTCATCTCCTTCGGGATGCTGGGCGTCTTCTTCTTCCTCGCCCTCTACATGCAGAACATCCTCGGCTACAGCCCCCTGGAGGCCGGGGTCCGCTTCCTTCCGTCGACGCTGATGATCGTCGTCGTCGCCCCGCTCGCCGGCCGGCTCGCCGACCGCTACGGGCCGCGCTGGCTGATCGGCGGCGGGCTGCTGCTGCTGACCGCTTCGCTGCTCAGCTTCAGCGGGATAGCGACGGACTCCAGCTACCTCGACCTGCTACCGGGCTTCATGCTCCTCGGCGTCGGGATCGCGATGACGATGTCGCCGATGACCAGTGCGGCGATGAACGCGGTGCCGGTGGAGAAGGCGGGGATCGCCTCCGGCGTGCTCTCGATGTTCCGCATGGTTGGCGGCAGCCTCGGGGTCGCCGTCACCGGCGCGATCTTCCAGAGCCTCTCTTCGGACCGTCTCGGCACCCTCCTCGCCGGCTCGGGGATCCCCGCCGACCGCCAGGGCACGATTGCCGAGAGTCTCGGCAGCGGCGCCTCCGGGAAGGCGCTCGCCGGGCTCTCGCCGGCGCAGGCCAGGGAGGCAGGCGCCGCGGCGCAGGACGCCTTCGTCTACGCGCTCAGCCACGCGATGGCCATCTGCGCCGTCGTCACCCTGCTCGGCGCCATCGTTGCGGTGAGCGCGATCCGCACCAGGCGGGGCTCGGTGGCGCTCGAGGCAGCCGAGGCTCCGGTCGGCCCGGAAGGCGCCGAGGTCACCGCCCGCGAGGCGATCAGCGCCTGAGCCGCTTCGCCACCGGCTCCGGGAGCGTCGGCCAGTCCTCGGGCCGCTCCATCTCGATCTGCTCGAGCACCGCGACCTCGGCGTGGGCCAGGGCCGCGATCGTCTCCCGGTTGGAGTCCTCGATCCTCGCCCGCCGCGACGGCCACGGGGTGAGCACGACGCAGCAGACCTCGAGGCCGACCGCGCGTGCGGCCTCCACGGTGAGCAGGGTGTGGTTGATCGTGCCGAGGCCGGGGGCGGAGGCGATCACCAGCGGCAGCTCCAGCTCGCGGGCGAAGTCGCGCACGAGATAGCCGGGAGTGAGCGGCACCAGCAGCCCTCCGACGCCCTCGCATACCAGCGTCCCGGCCACCTCGGCGGCGCTGCCCGCCACCTCGCGCAGCATCGCGGGCTCGATCGTCACTCCGGCGAGCTGCGCCGCGAGGTGGGGCGAGAGCGGCGGCCCGAAGCGGTATGGGGCGATCTGCTCGAGGCCCTGATCCGAGCCGGCGGCGCGGCGGAGGATCTGGTGGTCGGGCTCGCCGGGTTCCTCGAGGCCGGTGAGCGCCGGCTTGAACACCGCGACCCCCTCCCCCTCGCGGGCCAGCGCCCGGGCGATCACCGCCGCCACCACGGTCTTGCCGACCCCGGTTCCGGTGCCGGTGACGAAGACCCCGCGCAAGGCCGGTCTACGCCGCTTCGGCGAGGCCGGCGCCCTCGCCACGGCCCGCGGTCGCGGCGACCGCCGAGCCTCGCAGGCTGATGCCGAGCTCGGAGGCGCAGGCGACGAGCTGCCGGGCCGCGCGCCGCAGCTCGCCCTCGCGGTGGCTCGCCATCACCGTCAGCCGCAGCCTCGAGGAGCCCTCCGGGACGGTCGGCGGCCTGATCCCCTGGGCGAAGATCCCATGCCCGAGCGCCAGCTCACAGAGCTCCATCGTGCGCTCGGCGTCGCCGACCACGATCGGGACGATCTGGGTCTCGCCGCCGACCTCGAGCCCCTCGCCCGCCAGCTCCTCGCGGAGCGCGGCCGAGTTGGACTGCAGCCGCGCCACCCGGTGGGGATGGGACTCGAGCAGCTCCAGCGCCGCCAGCGCCGCCGCGACGATCGGCGGCGGCGGCGCGGTCGAGAAGATGAAGGGCCGCGCCGTGTTGAGCAGGTACTCGACGATCTCGCGGCTCCCGCAGACGTAGGCGCCGTAGGCTCCGAGCGCCTTCCCCAGGGTGCCGACGATCAGGTCGACCTCCCCGCTGAGCCCGGCGGCGGCGACCGATCCCCGGCCACCTGGCCCGATCGCCCCGGTGGCGTGCGCCTCATCGACCACCAGCCGGCAATCGTGGCGGCGCGCCAGGCCCGCCAGCCCCTCGAGCGGGGCCAGGTCGCCGTCCATCGAGAAGACCCCGTCGGTGACGATCAGCGAGGCGCGCCCCTTCGCCCGGCGCAGCCCCCAGGCGAGGTGCTCGAGGTCACGATGGCGGTAGACGAAGGTCTCGGCCCGCGAGAGCCGGCAGCCGTCGATGATGCTGGCGTGGTTGAGCTCGTCGGAGAAGACGACCTCGCCGGAGCCGGCGAGCGCTGCGATCGCGCCGGTGTTCGCCAGGTAGCCGGAGCCGAACAGCAGCGCCGCCTCGCGGCCCTTGAAGGCGGCCAGGCGCTCCTCGAGCTGGCGGTGCGGCTTCATGTTCCCCGAGATCAGGCGCGAGGCGCCGGCGCCGGCGCCCCAGCGCATCGCCGCCTCGGCTGCCGCCTGGCGCACCCGAGGATGGTCGGCGAGGCCCAGGTAGTTGTTGGAGCAGAGCAGCAGCACCGGCCGCCCGTCCAGCTCCACCCTCGGCCCCTGCGGGCCGCCGATCAGGCGCAGTCGCCGTTGCAGGCCCCTGGCGCGGAGCTCGGAGAGGCGCTCGGCGATCTCGCCCGAATCAATCATCTAGGCGGCCGCTTCCTCCGCGCCGCTCTCCCCGCGCCCTCCGGGATAGGGCGGCGGCTTGCGCGTCTTGCGGATCACCCGCAGCTGGGTCGAGGGATCCCAGAAGTTGGCCTCCTCCTGATGGTCGATCAGCTCCTCCATCGGCGTCGCCGGAGTCGGGCCCTCGAGCCAGCCGGCCCGGTTGTCGGGGCGCGGGTTGGCCCCGTTGTCCGGCTGGCGGGCGACGTTCAGCCCCTGCTCGGCGAACATCGCCCGGTCATCGGCGGGCTCGGCACCGAGGGTGGTGAGGAAGTTGCCCATCATCACCCCGTTCAGCCCGGCCCTGACCGCCAGCGGCTGCAGCTCGTCGAGGTTCTCGACCCGGCCGCCGCAGAGCCGGAAGAGCGCCCCGGGGATGATCAGCCGGAAGATCGCCACCCACTTGACGACCTCCCAGGGGTCCATCAGCGCGCGATCGCCGAACTTCGTCCCGAGGCGCGGGTTGAGCAGGTTGATCGGCACCGAGGTCGGGTTGATCTCCGACAGCTCGAAGGCCATCTCGACCCGCTGGCGCTTGCTCTCGCCGAGGTTGAGGATGCCCCCGACGCAGGTCTCCAGCCCCGCCTCCTTGACGGCGCGGATCGTCCTCAGCCGACCCTCGTAGCGGACCGTGGTGGAGACCTCGGGGTAATGCGAGCGGGCCGACTCGACGTTGTGGTGGACGCGCTGCACCCCCGCCTCGCGCAGCTTTCTCGCCCGCTCCGGCGACATGTGCCCGATCGAGGCGCAGCGCTTCAGGTTGGTTTGCTCGGAGACCAGCCGCGCTCCCTCGAGGATCTTGGCGAAGTCTCGCTTCGAGAGCCCCTGGCCCTGGGTGACCATGCAGAAGCGGTGGGCGCCGGCGGCCTCGGCCGCCCTGGCGTGCTCGAGGATCTGCTCGGGCTCCATCATCGCGTGCATCGGTGTGTCGGCCTCGGCGTAGCGCGACTGGGCGCAGAAGCCGCAGTCCTCGGCGCAGCCGCCGGACTTGGCGTTGACCAGCGAGCACATGTCGGTCGAGTCGCCGAAATTCTCCCGGCGCACCTCCCAGGCGCGCTCGACAAGATCGGATATCGCGTCGTGATTCTCGAGGGCGCCCAGCTCGAGGGCCTCCTCGAAACTGATCAACGGTGGCATCAGCCTTCCTTCCCAGGTGGTCTGAAGCGAGGCTAGGCGCCGTCGCGGACGCCTCCAGCAGCGCTCCGGCCCCACCGGCCGACAACGGCCTCGGGAGCCCGGACCCCGACCGATGCCGTGAGATGCGGCACTTTCAGGCACACACCCAGGTGTGGAACACCCGGGGCCCCTTGTCGCGAGGCCCGCGGCGGGATTTACTCGCCCCGTCCGCGAGAAGGGACCGAGGGGGGGAAGATGCATAACGAGGGTGCAGCGCGCAGAAGGTCGTCGCATGCTGCCTGGATCGCGGCGCTCGCCCTGGGAGCCCTCGTGATCGCGCTGGTCTGGACGGGCCCCGGGCCGGCCTCGGCGTCAAACCCCCGCCCGAACGTGATCGTCGTGATGAGCGACGACCAGACGCTCGACTCGATGCGCTTCATGCCGCAGACCGAGGCCGCCCTGGGAGAGAGGGGCGCGACCTTCACACAGTTCTTCGACAACTACTCGCTTTGCTGCCCCTCGCGCTCGACCTTCCTCACCGGCCAGTACGCGCACAACCACGGCGTGCTCGGCAACTCGCCTCCGCTGGGCGGCTTCGACAAGCTCGACTCGACCAACACCCTCCCGGTCTGGCTTCAGCGCGCCGGCTACTACACCGGGCTGATCGGCAAGTACCTGAACGGCTACGAGGCGCACCGAACCGATGACCCGCCGCTGGTGCCGCCCGGCTACAGCGAGTGGCAGGGGACCACGAAGACCTACTCCTACTACAACTGGGAGATGAACGAGAACGGGGTCCTGGTGCCCTACGGCGACGATCCCGAGGACTACGACAGCGACGTCTTCACGGCCAAGGCGGTGGACTTCATCGAGCGCCGGGCGCCCGCGGCCCAGCCCTTCTTCCTCTGGCTCACCTACCTCGCCCCCCACGGAGGCGGGCCCAACCCGAGCCCCAACCCGCCGGCCGACTGCAACAGCACGGCGAAGCCGGCGCCCCGCCACGCCGCCGCGTTCGACTCCGAGCCCCTGCCGCAGCCGCCCTCCTTCAACGAGGTCGACGTCTCCGACAAGCCGGCGATGATTCGCAGCCAGCCGTTGATGACCCCGGCGCAGATCTTGGGCGCCCAGCGCGAGTACCGCTGCCGGATCGAGTCGCTGCTGGCGATCGACGACGGGGTAACCCGGCTGGTCGACGCCCTGCGGGCCTCGGGAGAGCTCGACAACACCCTGATCATCTACACCTCCGACAACGGCTTCTTCGCCGGCGAGCACAGGATCCGCAACGGCAAGGTGAAGCTGTACGAGGAGTCGATCCACCTGCCGCTGCTGGTCCGCGGCCCGGGCTTCGAGGCCGGCACCAAGGTCGGCGAGATGGCGACCAATGCCGACCTGGCGGCGACCGTCCTCGAGGCGGCCGGCGCTGGCGCGTCGCGCCTGCTCGACGGCCGCCCGCTTCAGCCCTTCGCCGCCGAGCCGGGCCGCGAGCGCGGACGCGAGCTACTGGTCGAGACGAGCACCTACCGCGCGATCCGCACCCGCCGCTACCTCTACGCGGAGCACTTCGGATCGGCCAGCGCCGGCGAGACGGAGATGTATGACCTCTTCAACGATCACTACGAGCTCCAGAGCCTGCACGCCGATCCCGGCTACGCGGACGCCAGGGCGGCCCTGGCCGAGGGCCTCCGCACCCTGGCGGGGTGCGCAGGGGCGAGCTGTCGGCGCCTGCCCCAGCTCAGCCTGAAGCTGGTCGCCTCCCGGAAGCAGGGCCGGCGCTGCCTCTCCGCCCCGGTCAAGCTCGGCCCCCAGGGCGGCGACGCGGGCCTGGTGCGCAAGACGGTGCTCTACGTCAACGGCCGCAGCGCCGGCGCCGACCTGAGCCGGCCGTTCCTGCGCAAGGTCCCCTACGGGCGCCTGCGGGAGCGCCGGCGCTCGACGGTGCGAATGCGCCTCACCCTGCTCGACGGCCGCCGCCTGACCCGCGACATCCGCCTCCGGGCCTGCCCCGCGCGCTCGTAATATCGGCGCCGTGAACCGGATCACCACACGGGGGCGCCTCACCCTCGTCCTGCTCGCCGCCGCGGCGGTCGCCGCCTTCGCCCTCGGGGCCGCCCTGGCGGCCGAGCGCTCCGCGCTCCGCGAGCGAAGCGCCGCCGAGGCGCTTCCAGCCCCGAAGCTTGCGGGAGAGCGGATAGTGGTCGGCTTCGGCGGGACCGATGTCCCCGCCTCGCTGAAGCGGATGATCCGCGGGGGCCGGATCGCCGGGGTGATCCTCTTCTCCGACAACCTCCCCAACCGCTCGGCCGGTCGCCGGCTGATCGCCCGGCTCCAGCACGTCCCCCGCCCGAAGGGTGTCCGCGACCCGTTGCTGGTGATGATCGACCAGGAGGGCGGGCTGGTGAAGCGGATCGGCGGCGCCCCGAAGGCTTCGGCCGAGGTGATGGGCGCGCGCGGCCCCGACTTCAGCCGCCGCCAGGGCCGTCTCACGGGGCGCAACCTGCGAAACCTGGGCGTCACCGTCAACCTCGCGCCGGTGCTCGACGTCGCCCGGCCCGGCGGTGACATCGCGGCCACCGATCGCGGCTTCGGCTCCAGCGCCGGGCGGGTCAGGGCGACCGCGATCCCCTTCGCCAAGGCGATGCAGAAGTGGGGCGTCGCGGCGACGGCCAAGCACTTCCCCGGCCTCGGAGCCGCGCGGCGCAACACCGACTTCGCCGTCCAGCGCATCCGGCTGTCGAAGCGCAACCTCCGTCGGGTCGACGAGCTGCCCTACCGGCGATTCGTCGCCACACGAGGGGCAATGGTGATGTTGAGCACGGCGATCTATCCGGCCTACTCGCCCAAGCCGGCCGCCTTCGCCAGGCCGCTGGCGACCCGCGAGCTTCGCGTCCGGCTCGGTTTCCGCGGCGTCTCGATCAGCGACGCGCTCGGCACCGTCTCGGTCGGCGCCTTCGGCGGCCCCGCCAAGGCGGGCCTCGCCGCCGCCAAGGCGGGCACCGACCTGCTGCTGTTCACCGACTACCACGCGGGGGCCAGGGCCTACCGGGGGCTGCTTCGCAAGCTTCGCTCCGGCGGTCTCGACCGGGGCCGGTTCGAGCGCTCGGTGCAGCGCGTCCTCGTCCTTCGGCACCGCCAGGGGCGCGATCTCAACTGAGGCGAGGGCCTACTCGGCGTCCTGGGGAGCGGGAGGGACCGAGGCATCGCGGCCAATGTCGAAGACCCGGACCCGGTCGCGGCCGTCGTCCTTGGCCGCGTACATCGCCAGGTCCGCCTCGGCGATCACCGTCTGCACGTCGAGCCGCGGGTCTCCGTCGAACAGCGCGACGCCGATGCTTGCGGTCGCCGAGGCGACGCTCCCCGCCTCGGTTCCCTCGCGGATCGCCTTGGTCAGCGACTCGGCCACCAGCCGGGCCTCGCGCAGGCCGGTGTCCGGGAGGAGGATCGCGAACTCGTCGCCCCCCAGCCGAGCCAGTGAGTCGGATTCGCGCAGGCGATCGTCGAGGATCTCCGCGATCTGCTTCAGCACCTTGTCACCGGCGAGGTGCCCGTGCGAGTCGTTCACCGACTTGAAGTGGTCGACGTCGATCAGCAGCAGCGCTCCGGGGGTCACCTGGCGGCGTGAGCGCGCCATCTCGGCCTCGACCTCCTGCTCGAAACGGCGCCGGTTGCCCAGGCCGGTCAGCGAGTCCTGCTGGGCGAGGCGCTCCAGCTCCTGGTGCAGGCGCTTGCGGTCGCTGATGTCCCGGACCGCAGCCTGGAGCTCGGAGACCTCGCCTCTGGCCGGATCGGTTATCGACCGG
Organism: uncultured Actinomycetes bacterium; assembly: GCA_963725315.1. Classification (GTDB taxonomy): domain Bacteria; phylum Actinomycetota; class Thermoleophilia; order Solirubrobacterales; family 70-9; genus JBBRHQ01. The sequence continues at coordinate 425,590 of CAVRYA010000004.1, forward strand.
GCCGCGGCTTCGATCCAGACATAGCTTCCGTCCTTGCGTAGGAAGCGGCACTGATAGGTGATCGAGCGGGGTCCCTCCCGCAGACTCGCCAGCTGGCTGCGCGCCGATTCGAGGTCGTCGGGATGGATGAACTCGAGGCTCGAGCGGCCGACCATCTCCTCGGGCCGGAAGCCGAACAGGGTCAGAGAGGAGGGCGAGACATAGACCAGCTGCCCCTCGAGGTCGGAGACGCAGATCATGTCGATCGAGTTCTCGGCCAGCACCCGGTAGCGCCGCTCCGTCTGCTGGCGCTCTGCCTCCGCGCGGTCGCGCTCGCCGATCCGCCGCGCAGCGATCCCGCGGGCGACGCTCTCGTTCCGCCCCCAGAACAGCAGCAGGACGCCGATCAGCGCGCCCAGCAGGATCCCGGCGATCGCGATCGCCAGCGGCAGGGCCAGGCTCGGCGTGTCGTGATCGCTCAGCACCAGGATCCAGGTCCGGTCGGCGATCGGCACCGGTGCGGTGGCCGCGTCGGCGAGCGGCTTGGGGGGCCCGAGCACGATCCGGCTTCCCTCGCGGAGCTGCAGGGTGGTGCCGGTGGCGGCCCCCGTGGCGGCGGCGATCAGGTCGCGAGCGCGGATCACGCCGACCGCGAAGCCGGCGACGGCGGCCCTGCGCTGCGCCCTGCTCGCCAGCGGGGCGCCGGCGCGATAGACCGGCTGATAGACCTCGATCCCCCTGCCGGGCGAGGTGAGCAGCGGGGTCATCCCGGTCACCGACGCCTTGCCGGAGCGACGGGCCCGGCGAAGCGCCGCCAGACGACCCGGGGCCGAGCCGAGATCCAGCCCGAGCAGCCGCGGCGCGGTTTGCGTCGCTCGGGTGCTCGCCAGGTTGGTCAGCGGGTAGTACTCCGGGCGCGGCAGGACGGGGAGGGGCTCCCCGCCCCGGCGCTCGAAGATGGGCCGCTTCGCCCGGTGCTCGAAGGAGTCCCTGCGGGAGAACGGAACGACGGCGGCGAAGCCGGTGGCGCTCAGCAGCCGCTCGCCCAGGAGCGAGCGGGCGATGGCCATGAACTCCTGGCGCGAGTATCCCCCGACGCCGGGCGCGGCCTTCTCGGCGCCCTCGGTCGCGTAGAAGGCGGCGGCGCTGGCCAGCTGCCCTGCGGAGACCTCGGCCGAGGCCTCCACCTGGTGTGCGGCCCGCACCGCCTCCCCGTTCTGAGTGCGCTCGAAGTCGTCGCGCTCCTGGGCGTGGACGAGCAGGGCGGCGATCACCGAGGCGACGACGATCGTCCCGACCGCCGCACATCCCAGCCAGATGCGGAAACGAGTACCGGACACCGTCAACAAGGATCCCACGAAATGGAAACGCTACGTAGACGGCGCTCGGCAATGCTCGCAGGGTGATCGGGATCGGGAGGCAGGTGCTGGACCGGCTTCCGCGGCACACCCGCCGCGGGGGGACCGATCGGGGCGCCAGCAGGGGGGACGAGCCGCGCGAACGTGCGCAGGGCTCGTCCCGGCCCCCGACCGGGTCCCGGAGCACGCCCCCGGGGCTCGCTTCGCGTTTCCGCTAGTCGACCCCGTCAGGCGACCGGGTTGTTCGCCAGCGACGACCGCCGCTCGTGCCCGATGGTACGTTCGCCTTGGCCCTGCCGTTCCGGGGAATGGATCAGCACTGGGGAGAGCGAATGACTGGGGAGAGCGAATGACGGATCCTGGATGCAATGCCTCCAGTCGGATAGTCAGCTCTCGCCACACCCTGCGGATTGCGATCACGTGCCTGGCCGTTTGCAGCCTGCTCGCCGGGATGATCGTGCCGGCGCAGGCCGCCGACCGGCCCAAGTCGAGCCCGGCCAAAGGGAAGGGCGATCTGAGTGGCGATCCAACCGCGCTTCTCTTCTCGAAGTGGAGCCCGCCCGCCAATGACCCGCCCGCGGGGGCTGCCAAGAAGAAGACCAAGAAGCCGAAGTGCAAGAAGAAGAAGTGCAAGTGCAAGAAGAAGAACAAGAAGAAGTGCAAGTGCAAGAAGAACAAGAAGAAGAAGTGCAAGCACCATAAGCCGCCGCCGAAGTTCTCCCCGCCGCCGCTTGACCCGACGATCGCCACCTCGACGGTCGACTCAGCCAGGTTCCTCTACCGGGGCAGCCGCGCGGTACAGAAGGGGGTCGACCCGGGGACGATCAAGGAGCAGCGCATCGCCGTGCTGCGCGGTCGGGTGACGACGCGCAGCGGCGCTGCGCTGGAGGGAGTCACGGTCAAGATCCTCGATCACCCGGAGCTCGGCTCGACCCAGACGCGCTCCGACGGCCGCTACGACATGGCCGTGAACGGCGGGGGAGCGCTCGTGGTCACCTTCGAGAAGAAGGGCTTCCTGCCGATCGAGCGCCGCCTCGAGACACCCTGGCAGGACTACGTCGTGCTCGACAACGTTGCGCTGACCCGGCTCGACAGTGCGGCGAACGACGATCCAATCGAACGGCACCGGCCTCCAGGTCGCGCGCTCGAGCGTCGTCACCGACCCGCAGGGGAGCCGCCGGGTGACGATGATCTTCAAGCCGGGGACGACCGCTCGAATCACCCTCCCGAACGGCGGCAAGCGATCGCTGCCCGGGCCGTGGACGGTGCGCGCCACGGAGTACACCGTTGGCGGCATCGGTCCCGAGGCGATGCCCGCGCCGCTGCCACCCACCTCGGGGTACACCTTCGCCGCCGAGCTCTCGATCGACGAAGCGATTGCCGCCGGCGCTCAGCACATCGACTTCAACAACGCGGTCTCGGTCTACGTCGACAACTTCATCGAGGCACCGATCGGCATGGACATGCCCTCGGGCTTCCACGTCGAGGACGCCGACGGGCGCTGGATCGCCGATCCCGACGGACGCGTGATGAAGCTGGTCGGCGAAAGCGGCGGCATGGCCGAGCTCGACATCGACGGCAACGACGCCGGCGCCCCGGAGAGCCCGGCGGAGCTGGCGGCGCTCGGTATCGATGCGGCCGAGCGCACGCAGCTGGCGCAGCTCTACGAGGTCGGCGACGAGTTCTGGCGGGTGCCCACGACCCACTTCTCCGAGATCGACCACAACACCCCATACGGATTGCCCGAGGACGCCGAGGCCCCGCCGCCCAGCGAGGCACCCGACGATGAGCTGCCGTGCGACGTCGAGGGCTCGATCGTCGGTTGCCAGGACCAGGTCCTGCGCGAGCGCCTCCGGGTCAACGGCACGCCGTTCTCGCTCTACTACTCGAGCGACCGCGACGCGCGGATGGGACGCTGACAAGCAGCTCGACGTCCGCGTGACCGGCGCGACCGTGCCGACCTCGCTCCAGGGGATCTCGGTGCAGGCCTCGGTCGGCGGACGGCTCTTCGAGAAGGTCTGGGTCCCGCCGGGCGAAGGCACGGCCCAGTTCGAGGAATTCGCGCCGAACCTCCACTGGCAGATCCCCTGGAACGGCACCGACGCCTACGGACGACCCGTCCAGGGCAAGATCCCGATCTACATCCGGACGACCTTCGTCTACCCGGCCGTTCGCTACGAGAGCATCGAGGCCTCCAACAAGAGCTTCGGCTCCTTCGGCGCCCCCGGATCGCAGTTCCCGCTGACCGAGGACTGCTTGTCCAAGCCCCAGCAGCCGGCCGGTCGCCGCGCCCGCGCCGCCTCCGGTGTCATCTCCTTCCCGGCGACCGCCAACACGCCGTCCTGCTACTCGATCCTGCGCAACGAGCGCCGCAACGTCGGAGCGTGGGACGCGCGCGGGATCGACGGGCTCGGCGGATGGTCGCTCGACGTCCACCACGGCTACGACCCCAACGACCATTCCGTGCACCGCGGCGACGGGGTCGTCGAGCCGGCGGACCTGCAACCCCTGATCAGGACCACCGTGGCCGGCGACGGGATCACGAACTTCCCGGCCGCCAACGGCGGCTCGGCGCTCGCCGCGAACATCGATCAGGCAACCGACGTCGCGGTCGCGCCGGACGGGACCGTCTACATCCTCAGCATGCCGACCAGCGGCGCGGCCTCGGGCGGCCTGCGACGGGTCGAGCCCAACGGCACGATCTTCGAGGTCGCCGATTCGCAGGAGATCGGCCTGATGCTGCTGCACGGCGCGATCACGGTCGACGAGCAGGAGCGCGTCTACGTCGCGGGCCAGGATCCGAGCGATCCCGACCGCGGCAAGGTGGTGCGCGTGGACCCCGACGGCACCGTCACCCCGATCGCGGGAAGCGACTGGAACGCCACCCCGGCTCCCAACGACCTGGGTGACGACGGCCCCGCCACCTCGGCGAAGCTGATGGGGATCTTCGACCTGGCGATGGGGACCGACGGCTCGCTGTACATCGCCGACGACGGCATCACGGGCTACCCGCAGCTGGCGAGGGTCCGGAGGGTCGACCCGAGCTCGGGGTTGATCACAAGCGCCGCGGGCGGCGGCAGCGATGGCTCCGCGAACGAGGATCTGGGCGCGGGTGAGCCCGCCTCCCAGCACAGCATGGACGGCATCCGGGCGGTCGCCTTCAGCCCCGACGGCGAGATGTACGCGGCGATGTCGCTCGACGACACGGTCGTCAAGGTCGGCCTCGACGGCATGCTGAAGCGCTTCGCCGGCACGGGCACGGGCGGAACGGCGAATGAGGGCTTCCCCCCGCTCAACAGCCCGCTCGAGTCCCCCAACGACCTGGCGGTCGCCGGGGACGGCAGCGTCTACATTCGCACCCGGCACCTCGGCTCGAGCGCCTCGGAGCTGATCCTCAAGGTCGCCGATGGGCGGGTCACCACCGTCGGCGGGCAGGTGACCAACCCCACCGGGAGCGACCCCGGAGAGCGCTCGTCCTCCCTGCTGTCCCGGTTCGTTGGCGACCACGGTCTCGCGGTCGGCCCGGACGGCACGATCTACGCTCGCAACCACCGGTTCCTCGTCTACAAGATCACCCCGCGCTTCGAGGGCTTCGGCTCCGGTGAGCAGGTGGCGGCCTCCGCCGACGGCAACCAGCTCTGGGTCTTCAATGAGGATGGTCGCCATCTGCGTACGTTGGACGCGTTCACGGGGACAACCCTCTACACGTTCAACTACGACGGTGACGGCCACCTGGTGGGCGTTACCGACCGGGACGGTCGCACCACCGCGATTCGGCGCGACGCCAACGGTAGCCCGACGGCGATCGTTGCCCCGGGCGGCGCCCGGACCGAGCTGGACGCGAACGCCGCCGGCTATCTCACCGAGATCCGTGACTCGGCGGGCCATCCCACCTCGCTCACCTACAACGCCGACGGGCTCCTCACGCGCATGGTCGATCGCCGCGGTGCCCAGCACACCTACAGCTATGACGCGGACGGGCGCCTGACCCAGGACAATGGGCCCGCCGGCCACAGCCTCAGCCTCGCGCGGACCGAGCAGACCGGTGGGGCGACCGTGACGGTGACCAGCGGGGCCGGGCGCCAGACGATCTACCAGATCGTCAAGCAGCAAGACGGTGACATCGAGCAGACGCGCACCGCCCCCTCGGGCGCCACCAGCACGCTGGTGCGGAAGCCGGATGGGACCAGGATCCTGACCACTCCCGACGGGATGACGGTGAGGATCGAGTTCGGGGCTGACCCGCGCTTCGGGCTCAGCGTGCCGATGGCCTCCAAGATCGTGATCACCACTCCCGGAGGCCTGACGACGACGCGCACGATCACGCGCACCGCGCCCCTCTCGAGTCCGCTGGATCCGTTCTCGTTCACCCAGATGACCGAGACCGAGAACACCGACGGAGCGATCTCGACGCTGACCTACACCAAGGCCACGCGCACCTTCTCGGCGATCTCCGCCGGCAATCGCCGCGAGACGGCCACCCTCGACGCGAAAGCCAGGCCCATCTCGGTCACGGAGGGATTGGGGCGTACCCCCTCTGTGATCGCCTATGACGCAAAGGGTCGACCCACCGGCGTGACCCAGGGAACCCTCGGTCACACGTACACGTGGGATGGCCGGGACCGGCTTGCCACCAGCGCCGACGGCGCGGGTCGAGACCAGTCCTACGCGTACGACGGCGACGATCGCACCACCGCCGTCACCGACGGGGTTGGAGGCGTGGCCCGTTTCGCCTATGACGGCGAGGACGCGCTCACGCGCGTCACCGAGCCCTCCGGCGCCGTCCACGCCCTCGGTGTGGACGGCTACGGCGACCTCACCGGGTACACCCCGCCCGGCCGGCGCGGCGCAATCGATCTCGCGGGATGCCGAGGGCAAGGTGAGCGGGCAGAACCAGGGAGCCGGGCACCAGCTGACGATCGGCCGCGACGCCGGCGGCCGCCTGACGGCGATAAACGCCACCGGCGACGACGGGGCGATCAGCTACGTCGGCGCCACGGGTCGCCCGGCGATGATCAGCTCGAACCGGGCCGGCACGGCGCAGGACCAGGATCTGGCGATCGAGTGGGATTCCGTCTTGCCGACCAAGCTCAGCTTCAGCGGCGCGGCCGCCGGGATCTTCACCCTCGGATACAACTCGCACTGGAACCTCACCAGCCGCCGCCTGCAGAGCGGAAGCGACGACGTGACGACGACGTTCGCGTACGACCAGGACGACCTGCGAACCCGCGAGGGGCCGTACAACTTCACCCGCGGCGGCGCGATGGGCGAGTTGACCAGGGTGGACGACGGCACCGTGCGCCAGGACTTCACCTACGACGGCCTCGGCCGCCAGGCGACTCTGGCCGGAAGCGTTGGCGGCACGGCGCGCTTCGGCGAAACCCTCGCCTACGACGCCGGCGGCAAGATCAGTCGCCGGGATGAGACGTTCGGAACCACCACGACGAGGCTCGACTACTCCTACGACGATGCCGGTCGGCTGACCGGGGTGCAGCGGGGTGGCAGCGCCTCGGAGACCTACACCTACGACGCGAACGGCAACCGGACGAGCCGCTCCCGTCCTGGGCTCGCGGGCACGGAGACCGCGACCTATGACGCGCAGGGGCGGCTGGCGAGCCGGGGAGGGATCACGTACTCGTTCGACGCCGCGGGCTACCTGACCCAGCGGGGCTCCGACACCTTCAGCTACGGCCCGCGTGGGCGCCTGCAGAGCGCCAAGGTCGGCGGGTCGGTGATCACCTACGCCTACGACGGCATGGGTCGCCGCACTGCGCGCACCGAGAGCGGCGCGACCGAGCAGTACCTCTATGGCGACCCCGAGAATCCGTGGCAGCTGACCGCCTCACGCGATACGGCGGGCCAGCTCACGCAGTACTTCTACGATCCGTACGGCCGCCTGGTCGGCCTCGAGCGAGGAGGCCAGCGCTTCTATGTGTTCACGGACCTGCTGGGCTCGCCTCGCCTGGTCACCGATTCGACCGGGGCGACCGTGAAGCGAATCGACTACGACGTCTACGGGGACGTGATCACGGACAGCGCCCCGAGCTTCGAACTCCGAGTCGGCTTCGCGGGGGGCCTCACGGACCCGACCTCGGGCCTGGTGCAGTTCGGGCTGCGCGACTACGAGTCGGCGAGCGGTCGCTGGACCTCTCGCGATCCGATTCTCTTCAATGGCGGTCAGACGAACCTGTACGCCTACGTGGACGACGACCCGGTGAACTTCATTGACTCCAATGGCACCGGACTGAAGGACTGGGCAGCAGAAAAGATCGGCAAGAAGGTCTTCGGGGAGAAGTGGTACGACCGATACACTCGGATCAAGGACATCGTCGACAAAGTTGACGAGAACGCGCGACGCGTTGTCAGGTGGCGGGACGGATCGCAGTACGACCAGAGTGGCGCCACGGAGCTCGACTGCATGCTCGCGCTGGTCGGGGACAACAAGCTGCTCAACTGGGTGTTTCCCACCGAGATCGCCCGCAAGACGCTGCAGCAGGGCGTAAAGAACGTAAACGAGTACAAGAGCAACAAGATCGATCGGGCCTGGAACATTCGGGAAGACTGATCATGTTGGTACCCGTGGAGGTTCGGGCGTCCGCGCGCAGGGCCGTCATTTCGCGGCGAGCGCTTCTCCGATGGGCGCGCGGCTGGTTTCGGAATCAGCGACCTCGCGCGTGTGAAGCGACTCGGGGACCGCTCTGGCCTGCGGCCCGTGCCTGAGACGGGCCGGATTCTGTCGCTGTGGTCCGCCCCCGGGGGCACGAGGCCCGCCGATGTACTCGCGTTCATCAGGTCCAACCCCGCTGATGCCTCCGCGGCGCTGCTCGATTGTGGCCGGGACCCGGAAGCCTGGGAAGCCCGCTTCGGCCCGGACGACCTCCACCAAATCCCGACTAGCCTTCACGCCGAGTCGACGGTGACCTTCCGCCCGCCGCGAGCTTGACCGCCACCGACCTGGTCGGGTAAGTACGAGCGCGAGAACCTCTTGGACAAGCCGATTCAAGTCGCGAATCGACCCGCGGCTTACCCCTTCGAGGTAATCGGAGCGGAAGCTAGAGACTCCCAGGAGTCGCCAGCTTTGATTCAGGGTCCGATTCTGCCTCCGCTCTACGTCGAGCGGCCGCCCGCATGACGGGCCTGCGCCTCCAAGGATCGCCATGCCCCGCGCCGATCCGCCTACGGGTCTCCTCTTCGGGACGTCCGAACAGCTGTCCCCAATCGAAAGGGGGCGCTACCGGAAGTGAGGAGTGTCTCGTTCCTGCCGAGGTCGGGTGCTGATTGCTGCGCCGCATTAGGTCCCTTTTAGGAATTTCCACTTTGCTCGAGGGCAAGGGTGGATGCGGTCAGCACACAATCGGTTGGCGACCTTGCGGATACGTCTGCCCGGGCCGAGTCAAGCGCCGCCCTTCGCGACGTGCTCTGGGCATTCTTTTCCTCGCGGGCACTTGTCTGGGTTATCGGAATGGCCGCCGTCGCGCTGGTCGGGTACTTCCCGCACGGTCAGGGCTCCTCGATTCTCGACCCCGGCCATTTGACAGTGCCCTTTCACCATCGGTTCCTCGACCTGCTGATCTCTCCGGCGACCCGCTGGGACTCGGCCTGGTTTCTCAGCATCGCCAAAGCCGGTTACACACTTCCCTCTCAGGGCGTCTTCTACCCCCTGTACCCGAGTGTGATCGCGCTCGGGGCGGCGGCGTTTGGCGGAGGCCTTGACTCGATTCTGGGGATCGCTATCTCGTCTGCCTGCGCGATCGGTTCGCTCTACCTCCTGCACCGTCTCGTCGTGTTGGATTTCGACGAACAGGTGGCGCGTAACACGGTCTGGATCTTCGCCTGGCTCCCTGTCTCCTTCGTGCTCTCGGCCGTCTACTCGGAGGCCCTCTTCCTATTGCTTTCGGTCGGCTGCATCTACACCGCCCGGATGGGTCGCTGGGCCGCTGCCGGCCTTCTCGGTGGGCTCGCAGCCTTGACCCGAAACAGCGGCGTCCTGCTGTTGGTGCCCCTGCTCATCCTCTACCTCTGGGGACCGCGCGCCGATCGAGGACCCGATCGCCCCGCGGGCGCGCGCAAGCCCCGCTACCTGCCGCAGCCCGACATTCTCTGGATCGCGCTTGTGCCGATCGGTCTGGCCATTTTCATCGCCTTTCTGGGTCTCTCCACCGGGCACCCGTGGACGCCGTTCACCGAAGAGCGCCTCTGGGGGCGCCACTTCATCCCCCTGGCCGGCGTGCCCCTCGGAATCTTGAAAGCGCTGTGGGCTGTTCTCACCGCGGTGCCGGGACTGTATCCGCGCCTCGCAGGGCGTGTGACGGTCGCCGGGCAGATCCGGGATGTGGTCGAGTTGGGTTTCCTGGTACTCGCAGTGCTTCTGCTCCGCATTGCATCGAAGAGGCTGCCGCTCGCCTACGCCGCCTACGCTGCGATCAGCCTCGCGATGGCGGTCTCAGTTCCGGCCGGCAACGACCCGCTCAAGTCGCTTCCTCGCTTCACACTCGTGATGTTCCCCCTCTGGATCGCTCTGGGTCTATGGGCGACCGAGCGTCGCCACGTGAGGGCGGTGATCGCGGTCTCGGCGCCGCTGCTTGCGCTTGGGACCTTCGGTTTCGTCTCCTGGAGCTCGGCCGCCTGAGGCTTCAGATGGCGATTCCCAACGGTAGAGCGGCCACTCCGTCGGTCGGCGGGGGAGTTCAGGCAACCGGGTTGTTCGCGAGCGACTCCCAGAGATAGATCGAGGCGAGGCTGCGGTTCGGCGACCAGCGCTGGGCGATCTCGACCGCCTCGGCCGGGGAGGGCATCGCATCAAGGCCGTGGCAGAGCTGGATCGCGCGGCGCAGCCCGAGGTCGCCCCCGGAGAAGACGTCGGGGCGCTTCAGATGGAAGATCAGGAACATCTCAGCTGTCCAGCGGCCGAGGCCGCGGACGGCGATGATCTCCTCGATCACCTCTTCGTCGCCCAGCTCGTCGAGGCGGTCCAGCTCGAGCTCGCCGTCGAGGACGTGCACCGCGAGGTCCTTGACGTACTCGACCTTGCGGCCCGAGAGCCCGCAGGCGCGCAGCGCGTCGGCGTCCGCCTCGAGCAGCTCTTGGGGAGCCGGGTCGCGGCCCCCGAACAGCTCCAGGACGCGACCGTGGATCGTCGCCGCGGCCTTGGTCGAGAGCTGCTGGCCGACGATCGCCCGCAGCAGCGTCCCGTAGGCGTCGCTCTGCTCGGCGCCGCGGCGCCGCAACCGCCGCCCACGTCCCAGTCGCCCGAGCTCGGCGATCAGCCGGGCCATCGCCGGATCGGAGGCTGCGAGCTGCTCGCGTCTTCGCTTGGCCGAAGTGCTCAGCGCCCGCTCCATTCGGGCTTCCGCTTCTCGGCGAAGGCGCGGATGCCCTCGCGCAGGTCCTCGGAGGCGAAGCAGGACTCGCGCAGCGCGACCAGCCCCTGCTCCTGCTGCTCGCTGAGCACCGGGTTGGCGTTGAGGATGTCGATCGCGTGCTTGTTGCCCTTGGTCGAGAGCGGCGCGTGGGAGGCGATCGCCGCGGCGAGCTCGATCGAGGCCGCCTCGAGGTCGTGGTCGGCGATCACCCAGTTGAGGAGGCCGAGCTGCTCGGCCCGCGAGGCACTCAGGCTGCCGCCGGTCAGGAACAGCTCCTTGGTCCTCGCCACGCCGATCACGTCGAGGAACTTGCGAAGCCCGGTATGCCCGTAGACGAGGCCGAGCTTCGCCGGCGGCATCCCCAGCTTCGCCCCCGCCGCGCAGATGCGGAGATCGCAGGTGACGGCCAGCTCGAGGCCGCCCCCGAAGCAGTGCCCGTTGAGCGCCGCGACGATCGGCCAGGGATGGGAAGCGACTGCCTCGATCGCCTCCAGGAAGGGGTGCCCGACGAGGGCCTCGGCATCGCGCTCGAAGGCCGACTCGGAGATCGAGCCGATGTCGTAGCCGGCCGAGAAGACGGGCGGCGCTCCGGTGATCATCACGCAGCGGATATCGATGCCGCGGTCGAGGCTCGGCATCACCTCGGCGATCGCGTCGAGAACATCGTGGTCGAGGGCGTTGCGCTTCTCCGGGTTGGAGATCGTCAGCCGCGCGACCGCCTCGGCTGGCTCGTCCAAGACGAGCTTGCCCCCGGCCAGGCTCTCACCCACGGGAGCTACTCCAGGACGACGAGGACGTCTCCCTCATTGACCGACTGGCCCTCCTCGCAGCGGATCTCGCTCACCTTGCCGTCATCCTCCGCCTCGACCGGGATCTCCATCTTCATCGACTCGAGGATGACCACAGTGTCGCCGTCGGAGACCTGGTCGCCGACGGCGACCTCGATCTTCCAGACGTTGCCGGTGATGTGGGCTTCGATGTCTGCCATGGCGGGGCACAATAGCCACCCTTGTCCGCGGAACCCGCACCCCCCATGGTGATCGTCGCCGCCCGAAACGAGGCGGACCGGATCGGGGAAACACTGGAGGCCCTGCGGCGCTCGTTCCCGGGCGCCACGGTGATCGTCGCCGACGACGCCTCCCGGGACGGCACCGCCGAGCTGGCCCTGGCCGGCGGCGCCGAGCTGGTCAGTCGCGGTCGCCCGCACGGCAAGGGCGCCAACGTGACCGCTGCGGCCGAGGCGGCGCTCGGCCACCCGGACGCGGCGGAGGGGCGGGTCTTCCTCCTCTGCGACGCCGACCTCGGCGCCTCCGCAGCCCGGCTCGGGCGCCTGGTCGAGGCGGTCGAGGCGGGCGAGTGCGACCTCGCGGTGGCCTCCTTCAGCCGCCGCGAGGGGGGCGGCTTCGGCATCGCCCTCGGCTTCGCCCGCTGGGCGATCCGCCGGCGCTGCGGGATCGAGGCGACCGCTCCGATCTCCGGTCAGCGGGCGATGCGCGAGGCCGTGCTGCGCTCGGCGATGCCCTTTGCCGCCGGCTACGGAATGGAGGTCGGGATGACGATCGACGCGGTGCGGGCCGGAGCGCAGCTGCGCGAGTACGAGCTCGACCTCTCCCACCGGGCGACGAGCCGCGACGCCGCCGGCTTCGTCCACCGCGCCCGCCAGCTCCGCGACTTCGCCCGCGCCTATCTGGCGCGGGGCCGTTCGAGCTGAGCAGGCTTTGCGCCGTTCGCTCAGTCGGACTTCGCGTAATCCCCGAACTGGCCGAAGTCGACCATCTCGCAGGGCTCGTCGCCGACCACCACCGCATCGTGACCGGGCGGTATCGCGCAGACGTCCCCGGGCCCGATCTCGCCTTCCGAGCCGTCGTCCATCGTCACCTTCATCCGGCCCGAGAGGACGTAGGCGAGATGGGAGACCATGCAGGAGTCGGTGCCGGCGATCGGCTTGATGTTCTCCGACCAGCGCCAGCCGGGCTCGAAGGTTCCCCTCCCGACCGTCTGGCCTCCGATCTTGACCACCTTCGCCTCGCCGTTGCCCTCGAAGGGACGCACCTCGTCGGGTGAGTCGAAGTTCCTGACCTCAATCGCTGCCATCTGGGAGCTCCTTTCAGATTCGCGAGCCCCTCCCCGGGAGCGACGCTCCGCTCGCAGCGAACCTACAGTCGCCGGCGCCGCAAGGCAACCCGCCGCGGATAGCCTGCCGCCATGATCCTCGCGATCGACCAGGGCACCACCGGCACCACCTGCCTCGTCTTCGACCTCGGGGGCCGGATCGCCGGGCGCGCCTACTCCGAGTTCCACCAGCACTTCCCCCGCCCCGGCTGGGTGGAGCACGACGCGACCGAGATCTGGGAGGTGACGCGTCAGGTGGCCTTCGCGGCGATCGCCGACGCCGGGATCGAGGGCTCCGCCCTGAGCGGGATCGGGATCACCAACCAGCGCGAGACCGTCGTCGCCTGGGACCCCGAGAGCGGCGAGCCGGTCCACAACGCCCTGGTCTGGCAGGACCGCCGCACCGCCGAGCGCTGCGATCGGCTCAAGGCCGAGGGGCACGAGCCGCTGGTGCGCGAGCGGACCGGGCTGATCATCGACCCCTATTTCTCCGGGACCAAGATCGAGTGGCTGCTGGAAAACGTCGAGGCCGCCCGCGAGGCGGTCTTCGGCACGATCGATTCCTGGCTCGCCTTCAAGCTCACCGGCCGCCACCTGACCGACTATTCGAACGCCTCGCGCACGATGCTCTTCGACATCCACGAGCTGGCCTGGGACTCCGAGCTCTGCGAGCTGCTCGGGGTCGAGCCCTCCCGGCTGCCGGAGCCGGTTCCCTCCTCCGCCGTCTACGCCACCACCTCGGAGTTCGGCGGCGAGGTCCCGGTCGCCGGGATCGCCGGCGACCAGCAGGCGGCGCTGTTCGGCCAGGCGTGCCACGCCCCCGGAGACGCCAAGAACACCTACGGGACCGGCAGCTTCGTGCTGCTCAACACCGGCGCCGAGGCGCCCCCGCCAGGCGAGGGCCTGCTGACCACCGTCGCCTGGGGCCTCGGGGAGGAGACCGACTACGCCCTGGAGGCCGCGGTCTTCGTCACCGGCGCCGCCGTGCAGTGGCTCCGCGACGGGCTGGGGATCATCTCGGAGGCCTCCGAGTCGGAGGCCCTGGCCGCCTCGCTGCAGGGAAACGACGGCGTCTACTTCGTCCCCGCCCTGACCGGTCTCGGCTCACCCCACTGGGACCCCTATGCCCGGGGCACGATCGTCGGCCTCACCCGTGGCAGCGGCCGTGAGCATCTCGCTCGCGCCGCGCTGGAGGCGATCGCCTATCAGACCGTCGACGCCGTCCGCGCCCAGGAGGCCGCCTCGGGGCGGCGGTTGGCCTCGCTGAAGGCCGACGGGGGCGCCGTCGTCAACCGCTGGCTGATGCAGTTCCAGGCCGACGTCCTCGGGGCGCCGGTGATCGTCCCCGAGATCACCGAGACGACCGCGCTCGGCGCCGCCTACCTGGCGGGGATCGCGACCGGGGCGTGGAGCCGGGAGGGGGTGGCGGATATGTGGCGTCGTCGGGCGGCGTATGAGCCGGCGATGAGCGAGGACGAGCGCCGTTCGCTGCTGGCCGGCTGGGCCCGCGCGCTCGAGCGCTCGCGCGGCTGGGCCGAGGGGGCGTAACCGCTTGCGGGGGAGCGGGTAGGAACCAACGGGCCCCTGGCGCGCCCCGCGTGCCGGGCCGCTACAGATGGCAGAGATCAAGCCGCAGAGATACAAGGACTCTCGTCCCGCCGCCTACTTCGAGAAGTTCCACGAGCGGGCGCGTACGGACCGCCAGGGCGGCTGGGTCTACAACATCGCTCGAGTCATCCTCACCCTGCCGACGGTGCTGGTCTTCCGCACCCGGGCGATCGGGACCGAGAACGTCCCCGCCAGCGGCCCGGTCCTGCTCGCCCCCAACCACTTCAGCCAGATGGACCACTTCTTCTGCGCTGTCTACATGCGGCGAAAGGTCCGCTTCATGGCCAAGTCACAGCTCTTCGGGCCGCCGGTTCTGACCTTCATCTTCCACCACGGTGGCGCCTATCCGGTGCGTCGAGGACACGCCGACGAGGAGGCGTTCGAGACCTCCTACGCGATCCTCGAGCACGGCCATCCGCTGCTGATCTACGCCGAGGGTGGCCGCTCGCGCTCGCGCAACCTCGGGACGCCGCGCCGCGGCATCGGCCGGATCGCCCTCGAGTCGGGCGTCCCGGTCGTCCCGGTCGCGATCCACGGCTCGGCCGGGGTCCGCGGGTGGCGCCGGCTGCGCTTCCCCAAGGTCACCGTCCAGTACGGCGAGCCGGTCACCTTCCCGGCCGAGGCCAGGCCGAGCCGCGAGCACCAGATCGAGGCCGCCGAGGAGATCTTCGACCGGGTGCGGACGATGTACACGGCGCTGGAGGAGAAGGGTCGGAGCGGCGTGATCCGCTCGCTGCGCGAGGGCCTGCCCTCGCCGACGCCCGGCCGCGCCTCGCCCGAGGGCTGAGCCGCCGGGCATCGCGCTGAGCCGGCCGGCCGCGCCTAGGAGTAGCTCTTCGCCAGCTTCGCGTAGAAGCTCGGGTCGTGCCCCGGGGTGATGATCGACTGCGGGAACTCGCGTTGGAACAGCTTCAGCTCCTGCAGCGAGCGCCTGAAGTTGTGCTCGTCGAAGGGTCGCGGCGGCAGGGGGGCCCCGGTGAGCTGGCCCAGCGTGTAGAAGGCGTCGCCGCCGATGACGAAGTCGCGCTCGTCGAGGCGGGCGATCACAGACTGGTGTCCGGCGCTGTGGCCGGGGGTGTAGGCGAGCCGGATCGAGCCATCGCCGAAGAGGTCGAAGGTGCGGCCGAAGGTGGCATAGGAGCCGACCCCGCCGCGGTCGAAGTCGATCGTGCGGTAGTCGAAGGTGTAGTCGAAGTGGGAGGGCCTGTAGCCGCGCAGCAAGGGGCGGCCGCCCCGGGTCGCGTCGTCCCACTCGGCCTCGGAGACGACGAACGTGGACTGGGGGAACTCGGAGATCGCTGAGGTGTGATCGAGATGCAGGTGCGTCATCACCACGATCGGGATCTCGGCAGCGTCGAGCCCGCGAGCGCGGAGCTGGGCGGGGACGTCCTCGCCTGCCTTCAGGACCGGCTTGGCAAACCGGGTCGCGGCGGAGCCGAGGTTCTCCTCGGGATCGCTGGCGATCGAGGGATGAAGGCCGGTGTCGACGAGGATCGCGCCGGCGCTCGGGTGGCGGATCAGGAACGCCGGGATCGGTATCTCGTTGGGGGGCTTGCCGGTCATCAGGGCCCGCATCAGCCGCAGGGTCAGGAAGCTGCCGCCGGGGCTCTCCATCAGCGCGAGGGGCCAGTTCATGCGCCCGGCGACCATCGGCTCGACGCTCACGGTGGCCCCCTCGCTGCCGCCGGCGAGCGGTTCGTGCAGGGGCTTGGTCTCGGCGTGCATGCTCATCGTCGCTCACAGTAGCGGCGCGATCGCCGCCGGTAGGCTTGCGCGGCCTTGGCTGAACGCACTCTTTCGCGAATCTTCGCCCCCGGGCTGCTGGACGGGAAGGTGTGCGTGGTCTCGGGGGCGGGAACTGGCCTGGGGCGGGCGACGGCGCTCGAGATGGCTGGTCTCGGGGCGACGGTGATCGGTTGCGGCCGGCGCCCGGAGCCGCTGGCCGAGACCGCGGCCGCGGCCGAGGGCATGCAGGGCTCCTTCTCCTTCGAGCCGCTCGACATCCGCGAGGAGGAGGGGGTGGACGCCTTCGTCGCCGGCGCCCTCGAGCGCCACGGCCGGATCGACGTCCTCGTCAACAACGCCGGCGGGCAGTTCCTCAGCCCGGCCGAGGCGATCTCGCCGAAGGGGTTTCGCACCGTGATCGACCTCAACGTCCAGGGAACCTGGCTGATGACCCACGCCGCCGCCACCAAGGCCTTCATCCCGCAGCAGGGCGGGAAGATCCTCAGCGTCACACTCTCCCCCCACAACGGGATGCCGGGGATGGTCCACTCCGGTGCCGCCCGGGCGGCGGTCGAGAACATGATGCGCACCCTCTCGATCGAGTGGGCCCGCTTCGGGATCCGCGCCTGCGCGGTCGCCGCCGGGCAGTTCGACACCGAGACGCTGCGGACCAAGTACCCGCAGGAGGTGGTCGAGAACGTCGCCTCCACGGTCCCCCTCGGCCGCCTCGGCACCGAGGAGGAGATGGCCTGGCTGATCACCTTCCTCGCCTCGCCCGCGGGCGACTTCTTCTCCGGCACGGTGATCACCGTCGACGGCGCCCGCGACAACTGGTTCGGCTCCTGGCCGCCGGGTGTCTACGGCGAGCGCGGCGAGCCACCGGCGGAGGAGCGCCGCGGCGACTGAGCCCGTCCCCGTGGGTCTCGGGATGTCCGGCACGATCCGATCAAAGCTCCGGGACCAGCTCCAGCGCCTCGACATGACGGGGTCGCATCAGGGTGAAGTGGCGGCGGTCGAGTGTCGCAAGCCTCGGCTCCCCGAGCCGCTCGACCACGGCGAGCACGGCGGCGTCGACGAATCCCACGCCGGAATCGAGATATGTGGATTGGATCTCGCGCACCCGCTCGTAATCGGGATCGATCAGGTCCTCGATCGCGACCGCACGGGAGAGGATCTGGCCCAGGAAGGCCGGGAACGCACCCGGGCCGACACGCCCCGTGAGGAAGTAGTCCAGTTCGGCCAGCACGGGCGAGGGGACGACCCTTGGCCCGGGGGGGTTGGCGAGCAACTCGGCGCAGGGCCGATGGCGCCTGTCGCTTCGATCGATCGATGCAAGCAGCGGCCCGGTGTCGATGACGAGCGCCAGTTAGGGCACCGGCTCCTCGGAGAACGGCGACGCGACCGGTGGCGCCGATCCCGACTCGGTGTCAGCCTTCGCATCGGGCTGTCCCGGCGAGGCGAACTTGCCGATGATCGACAGGGGTGGCTGCCGACCGTTCCCAACCTCTCGCTCCAGCGCGTCTCGAACGAGCTGCGCAAGGGAGACGCCCCGCTCGCGCGCCCGTCGCCTGGCGCGGTCGATGAGGTCCCCGTCCGCCTGCACCATGAATCGCTTCATGGCCATGCCATCATGCTAGCAGTTCCCTCTCGCGCATCGCACACAGTCACAAGCTGCGGACAGCCCGAACTCGTCCCCCCGCGCTGAAGAGAGCGCCGCGAACGCTGCCCGGTGAGCCGCCTGGGGAGGCTGCCCTGCGCTCCTGCCTACGTGTACATCCCCCCGAACTGGCCGCCGGTGACGTTGAGGATCTGCCCGTGAACGTAATCGGCGAGGCCCGAGGCCAGGAACAGCACCGGTCCCGCCGCCTCCTCCGGCTGGGCGGGGCGGCCGAGCGGGATTACCATCGTCGCCATCGCCCGCATCTGCTCGGGGATCCCCAGCTCAATCTCCTCGCCGCCCGGCGCGGTCATCTTCTCCCCGGCCTCCTTGGCGCCGGTCAGGCGGGTCTCGACGAAGCCGAAGGCGACCGCGTTGACGTTGATCTTGAACTGGCCCCACTCCTTTGCAAGCGTCTTGGTGAGGCCGACGACGCCGGCCTTGGCGGCCGAGTAGTTGGCCTGGCCGGCGTTGCCCATCGTCCCCGAGATCGAGGAGACGTTGATCAACTTGCGGAAGACCTCCCTGCCCTCGGCGGCCTCGGCTTTTGCGGCCTCGCGCCAGTGGGGGGCGAGGGCCCTGGTCACCCGGAAGGGGACGACGGTGTGGATCTCGAGCATCGCCTGGAACTGCTCGTCGGTCATCCGGTGGACGACGCCGTCCCAGGTGTAGCCGGCGTTGTTGACCGCGATGTCGACCGACCCGAAGGCCTCGATCGCTGCCGCGACGAGGGCGTCGGCGGTCTCGGGCTTGGTCAGATCGCCGGCGAACACGGCCGTCTCGCCGTCGATCTCGGAGGCGGTCTGCTCGGCGACGTCGCCGTCGAGGTCGTTGATCAGGACCTTCGCGCCCTCAGAGGCGAACAGCTCGGCGGTCGCCCGCCCGATGCCCCGCGCCGAGCCGGTGACGATCGCGCTCTTGCCGTCCAGTAGTCCCATCTGTATGCGTTCTCCTTCCGGATTCTCAAGCGAACCGGCGGAACGCTATCGCCAGGCGGCCCGGCGCCGGCGCGCCGTGCCCGTCAGCGCCGCTCTGGCGACCTGGTCGCCTGCCCCGTCGAGGCCTTGTTGTAGATCAGCAGGGCGATCACCGCGCCGATGATCGAGCCGAAGATCCCGCCCGCCTGGAAGGGCCCGTCGCTGAGATCGTGGCTGAAGATCAGGTAGCCGATGAAGCCGCCGACGAAGCTGCCGATGATCCCCAGTAGCACCGTCTTCCAGAAGCCGAGGTCCTGGCGGCCGGGGACCAGCAACCGCGCCAGGTAGCCGGCGACGATCCCGATGAAGAACAGGTAGATGAGGGTGCCGATCATGCGTCTCTCCCTTGCGTGGTTGGGCTGCCTCCCGAAATCTAGAGAGTTGCCGCCGCTGCCGACGACACCATCTGTGCTCCCCAAGGAGGAGGAAAGCAGATGGAGGTATCGGACTACCCCGTGAGGTTCTCGGTCGATTACCCGGACCGCGACCTGAACCGCGTCAGCACGGCCTTTCGCATCTTCGCGGTGATCCCGATCGCGATCGTCTTCAGCCTGATCGGCGGTGGAGGCGGCTTCGGCGGCGACGCGAGCTCCAACTATTGGGGAATCGCGGCGGCCGGCACCGGCATCCTCTTCCTCCCGACCCTGCTGATGATCGTCGTGCGCGAGAAGTACCCGCGCTGGTGGTTCGACTGGAACCGCGAGCTGCTGCGCTTCGGCAACCGGATCGGCGTCTACCTGGCGCTGATGGACGACGCCTACCCCTCGACCGACGAGGAGCAGTCGGTCCACCTCGAATTCGAATACCCCGACGTCGCCAGCGAACTGGACCGCGGCCTGCCGATCGTCAAGTGGCTGCTGGCCATCCCGCACTACGTCGTGCTCTTCTTCCTCTACATCGCCGCCTTCTTCGCGGTGGTCGGCGCCTGGTTCGCGATCCTCTTCACCGGCCGCTACCCGCGCGGCATCTTCGACTTCGTTGCGGGCGTGATCCGCTGGCACAACCGGGTGATCGGCTACGCCTTCGTCCTGGTCACCGACCGCTACCCGCCGTTCCGGCTCGGGGGCTGACCCTGGCGATCCAACAGAGGGGAGCCCGTGGGCAGGACGGGAAGGGAGGTCCCTTGACGTCGAGGCAGCTGGAGCCCTAGGACCTACTCGATCCGTTCGCGCAGCCGTGTGTGAGAAGTAGGGTGTCCGCGAGGAGGAGCGAGCTGACCCAGCAGGATGACCCGCTCGGCCTCCCGGCCGAGGAGATGCGCCGCATGGCCCACGCGACGGTGGACATGGTCGTCGATCTCCTCGACGATCTGGGCTCCCTCCCCGCCCAGCGCCGGGCCACGGCGGAGGAGATGGAGGCGCGGCTGCCGGGTAGCGCACCGGCGGCGCCGGTGCCGTATGAGCGAATCCTCGAGGACCTGGGCGACCACGTCGTCCCCTTCTCCTGCGTCAACGGACACCCTCGATTCTTCGCCTTCGTCCCCGGGGGAGGGACCTTTCCCGGGATGCTCGGGGACCTGGTCGCCAGCGCGCTCAACTTCGAGGTCTCCTCGTGGATGGAGGCGGCCGGGCCCTCGCGGGTGGAGGTGATCGTCCTCGACTGGTTCAAGGAGTGGATCGGCTACCCGTCGGGGGCGGCCGGGGTGCTGGTGTCAGGCGGATCGGCCGCCAACCTGACCGCGCTCGCCTGCGCCAGGGAGGCGATGACCGGGGCGATGCGCGACGACCTGATCATCTACGCCGGCGATCAGGCGCACTCCTCGATCGCCCGCGCCGCCCGGGCCCTCGGCTTCAGGCCCACCCAGCTGCGGGTGCTTCCCAGCGACGAGGGGTTTCGCCTGCGCCCCGATGCCCTCCGCGGGGCGATCGCTGCCGATCGCGACGCCGGCCTTACGCCGCTCGCCGCCTGCGCCAGCGCCGGATCGACCAACACCGGCGCCGTGGACCCGCTGCCGGAGCTCGCCTCGATCTGCGAGCAGGAGAGGGTCTGGCTCCACGTCGACGGTGCCTACGGTGGCTTCGCGGCGCTGACCGAGCGCGGCTCTCGCCAGCTGGCGGGGATCGAGCAGGCGGACTCGGTCACACTCGACCCCCACAAGTGGCTCTACCAGCCGTTTGAGTGCGGCTGCCTGCTGGTGCGCGAGGGACGGTTGCTCGACGACGCCTTCCGCGTCTCGCCCCATTACCTAAAGGACACCGAAGCCGTCCGGGGAGAGGTGGACTTCGCCGACCGTGGGCTTCAGCTATCGCGGATGGCGCGCTCGCTCAAGGTCTGGATGTCGGTCAGCGCCTTCGGGGTCGACGCGTTCCGCGAGGCGATCGATCGCTCCCTCGACCTCGCCGCTCTCGCCCAGCACCTGATCGAGGAGAGCGGGGAGCTGGAGCTGCTGAGTCCGGCAAGGCTCGGGATCGTCTGCTTCCGGCGGCGCTTCGGCGGTGATCGCTCCGAGGCCGAGATGGAGGAGCTCAACCGCCGCCTTGTCGCCGCATTGGACGCCAGCGGCTACGGCATGGTCTCCTCGACCCGGCTCCGGGGCAGCTACGCGATCCGGCTCTGCGTCCTCAACCACACCAGCGGCGAGTCGGACGTTCGCGGGGTGCTTGACTGGCTGGGGGCGGCGGAGCTCGACACCGACGTCGCTGCCTTCGCCGGACCGGGGCCGGCGGAGCCCGAGGCAGACCCCAACCGGGGACTGGCGGGCGGATGGGCCACGGGGCAGGAGCAGCTGCGAGCGATCGCGAACGTTCCTCTGTTCAGGGGCCTCAGCGAGGCGCAGGCGGGGGACCTGGCCCGCGACTCCCGCATCCGCGCCGCTGCGGCTGCCGAGCCGGTGACGACCCGCTGGAGCGCCGGGCGCGATTTCTTCGTCATCCTCGAAGGCCGGGCGCGGGTGGAGGTCGACGAGGGGGTGCCGCGCGAGCTTGGGCCGGGTGAATTCTTCGGCGAGCTGGCCGCGCTCGATTGGGGGGCGGGCTACGGCTACGTCAGGCTGGCGACAGTGACCGCGCTCGAGCCGATGCTCCTGCTCGTCGTCCCGGCCGAGAGGCTGAACGCGCTGATCGCCGAATCGCCCGCGGTCGCGGCCGAGATCGAGACCGCGGTGCGGCAGCGGTTGCCGCGGTCCTAGCCACCGCCGGGAGGGAGCCCTTCCTCACCCCGCGGGCCAGTCTTCCGGGCTCGTCAGGGGGGTCAGCGCCTCCACGATCGGCGGCTGTCCGAGATTCTCCGTGAACAGCGCAACGTTCGTGGCTCTGGTGGCGACCGATGGCACCCGCGCGGCGCCGATCCCGAGCGATGCCGCAGCCTGCCCGATCGCGCGCGAGCCGGCGAGCGGGGTCAGCACTGACAGAGGCCCCTCGATGCCCAGGTCGGCAAGGACGCCTGGCCGCTCCAGGTCGAGGACGTCTGCTTCAACGACCAGCTCGACAAGCGCCAGCGGGTAGAGGGACTCCTCGCGCTCTCCCTGACGCTCCGCGATCCGCAGCAGCTCGGCGCGGACGGTGAGCGGCTCGAGGCTGGTGTAGAGGGTCGCGAGCCCCGGCGGGTTCCAGCGCCCGCCGTGCAGCCGGGCGCCTCTCGTCGAGAGAGGATCGTATGCGGCTCCGGCGGCGCGGAAGACGCGGGGTCGGACGGTGGGCCGCTCCAGCGCGGCGAGCAGCTCGGTCAGGTCCTCAGAGGTAGGCACCCTCGCCGATCGCGGCCAGCAGCGCCAGCACCTCGCGAGTACGGTCGGCTGCGATCAGCTCCGCCGGGGAGCGGAAGTCGAGCTCGGGGTTTCGACGCTCGAGCCACGGCCCGGCCTCGGCGCCGGGGAGGGCGCGGCCGAGCTCCTGCAGCACGGTGGCGATCTCGTCGACATGGGTGCGAGCCTTGCCTCGGGGCGAAGTCTCACCGGAGAGCCAGCGCCTCGCGGTTCGCTCGGAGCGCCCGGTGAGGCGCGCCAGCTGGGCGGGGCTGAGCTCCGCATCGACAAGGGGGCGAAGCGCGGCTGCTGGTGCGATTGTCGAGGGCACTGCTTCAGAATACCCAACTGTCCCGATATTGACGTCAAAACTTTGTCAATTTCTGGCGCCGGCGGGCGAGACGTCAAGCGCCGGCGGGCGAGAAGCCTCGCTGGCACGGCATCCGCTTCGCATGTGACGATCGCAACCTTGCCCGCTCTGGGTCTAGGGTTGTCCCATGGGGCGACTGGGGGCTCTTCTCCGGGCGGCGCGAGCCGTCTTCGAGAACCCCGACCTGGGGAGGATGCAGGTCTCCTGGACGGCGATGTCGTTCGCCACCTGGGGGTTCGCGATCGCCCTCGGCGTCTATGCCTTCGATCTCGGCGGCTCGACCGCGGTCGGCGTGGTCGCCGCTATCCGCCTGCTCCCGGGGGTGCTCGCCACGCCGTTCGCGGGTGTGCTCGGCGATCGTCACTCGCGCCGCCTGGTGCTGCTCGCTTGCACCGCCTCGACCGCCGTCGTGCTCGGCCTCGCCGGTGCGGCAGCAGCCCTCGACGCGCCCGCCGCGATCGTCTACGTCCTCGCCGGCCTCTTCACCGTCGTCTCCAGCCCCTACATCCCCGCCGAGGGGGCGATCTTCCCCGTCCTCGCCCGCACCCCCCAAGAGCTCTCGGCCGCCAACGTCGCCCGCGGCGTCGCCGACAACCTCGGCTTTCTGCTGGGCGCGGTCGCCACCGGCTTCCTCCTGGTGGCGAGCGGGCCGGCCCTGGTCTTCGGGCTGACCGCCGCCGCCGCGGCGACGGCGACCCTGGTGATCGCCGGGGTGCGGCCGGACAGCCGTCCCGACTACGCCGGGCCCGAGGAGGCGAGCGGGATCCTCGCCGAGACCGCCCAGGGCGCCCGGGCGATCCTCTCCGAGCAGGGCCTGCGGCTGGCCGCCAGCGCGATCGTGCTGATCTCGGTCTTCGAGGGCGCGGCGGACGTGCTGGTCGTCTCGGTCGCACTGCAGCTCCTCGACCTGGGGCGCGGGAGCGTCGGCTTCCTCAACGCCCTCTGGGGGCTGGGCGCTGTGGCGAGCAGCGCCGTCCTGGTCGCCCTGCTCGAGCGCGGCAGGCTGACCGTCGCGCTCGCCCTCGGCTGCCTGCTCACCGGCCTCGCCACGGCGCTGACCGGTGCCTGGGCCCTGCCCGCCGTCGCCTATCTGGCCTGGCTCGGGATCGGGGCGGGCTTCAACCTCACCGACGTCGCCGCCCGCACCCTGCTGCAGCGGCTCGGCTCCGACGAGGTGCTGGGACGGGTGATGGGCAGCCTGGAGACCGTCCGGGTCGCCGCGATGGCGCTGGGCTCGATCCTGATCCCCGTCGCGGTCGCCCTGTTCGGAGTGCGGGGAGCGCTCTTCGCGCTGGCGGCCCTGCTGCCCGCTTTCGTCGTGCTGCGCTGGAGGGCGCTGCGCAGCTTCGAGATCGGCGCCCCGGTCTCTGAGCGGGGCTACGCGCTGCTGCGGGGCGACCCGATCTTCGAGCCGCTGCCCGTGGCAACGGTGGAGCGCCTCGCCCATGGCCTCGTCACGCTGACGGCGCCGCCGGGCGAGGAGGTGATCACCGAGGGTGACCGCGGCGATCACTTCTACCTGATCGACAGCGGGGAGGTGGAGATCAGCGAGGGAGGCGTCTTCAGGTGCACCCAGGGCCCCGGCGGGTCCTTCGGCGAGATCGCCCTGCTGCGCGACGTGCCACGTACCGCCACGGTGCGGGCGCGGAGCGAGATCGTCCTGCTGGCGCTCGAGCGCGAGCACTTCATCAGCGCTGTCACCGGCCATGACCGCAGCCACGAGGCCGCCCACGCGACCGCCGAGGAGCGCCAACCCTCGCCGGCACCCGTCCCGTAGCCGGTCGGCGGCGCTTCAGTCAATTCGGCCCGCTCGCCGATAACCAAGCGCCATGGAGTCGCGATCGTGGCTATGCCCGACCGAGCTTGACCGTGCCCGGGTGACCGAGGCAAGCCCGCGGGTGCGCCGGGCGCGGGAGATCGCGGCCGGGGCCTGCGGTCTGGCCCTGATCGTCTCCGGTCCGTGGTTCGGATGGTGGACGCTTGGCCTGTTCGCGATCGCGGTCGCCAACCTCGCCACCCTGGAGTGGCGTTTCTCGCGAACCGACCATCCGGAGCGGGTGGCGGCCCGCAGCCTCTGCCTCAACACCGCGTTGTTCGCGACCGGCGTCGCGCTGAGCGGCGGGGCGCAGAGTCCCGCGCTGCCCTGGCTTGTGATCCCGGTCGGAATGGCGGCCACCCGCTTCCGGGCCCCGGTGGTCTGGGCCTACGCCGGCCTCACCGCGATTGTGACCCTGGTGGTGGCGGTGGGGACGGACCCCGCCGGCCTCGCCGACGATCCGCTGCTGGTGATGGTCACGCTGTCGCTGCTGGTCGGCATGGCGGCGATCACCTCGGCCCTCACCGGGGCCGAGCTGACCCACCGCGACGCCGCGGTGCTCGACCCGCTCACCGGCCTGCTCAACCGAACCGGGCTGGAGGCGCGCGTCGCCGAGCTGGAGCAGCAGGCGGCCCTGACCGGGGACTGGGTCTGCTTCGTCGCCTGCGACCTCGACCACTTCAAGGCGGTCAACGACACCCACGGCCACGAGCGCGGTGATGCCGTGCTGCGCGCCGTCGCCTACGAGCTTCGCAAGGCGCTTCGCTCCTTCGAGCTGATCTACCGGCTCGGCGGGGAGGAGTTCCTGGTCGTGCTCCCGGGAACGGGCCCGGACGGAGGCCGCGAGATCGCCGAGCGCCTTCGCGAGACGATCGCCGCGTCGCGCCCCGGTGGGGTCGAGCTGACGATGTCGGTCGGGCTCAGCGCGGCCCAGGGCGAGGCGGTCGAGCACCACGTCCTCTTCCGCAGCGCCGACGAGGCGCTGTACGAGGCCAAGCGGGGCGGCCGCGACCGGGTGGTCGTCGCCGGTGATCAGCTCGGCGCGGCGCTCGAGCCCGCGCCGGCGCTGGCCTCTGCCTAGGGGGAGTCAGGCCGCGGTGCGGCGCTCGTGGGAGACCGAGTAGGCCCGGGGGCGGTAGCGCAGGATCGGGTCGCCTGACAGCTCGATTCCGTCCGTGACCCGGGCGGGGTCGTACACCATCGCGGTTGCCTCGGCCTCCTCGGCGCCCTCGAGGACGCCGGAGAGCTCCAGGGTTCCCGCGGTCAGCCGGCGGCGCTCCTCGGGCCAGACCGAGGACGGGTCGTCGACGGCGTCGCCCGGCGCGGCGACCTGCAGCTCGAGCCTGAAGCTGACCGTTCCCGCCGAGAGGCGCCGGCGGAGGTCCTCCTGGAGGTAGTCCCGCCCGCGCTTCTTCGCCTCCCCGGCGGAGATGCCCGGCTCGCTCGCCTCCGGCCGCCAGCTGTAGCGGACGTAGCGGGAGCCGCCGTCGTGGTCCAGCCATCGGTAGGCGTGGATCGCGTAGAAGCTGCAGACCGCATAGGTGGGGGGCGGCTTGGCCGCCTTTGCGCCGGCGGCCAGCGTCGTCACCGCGCCGGGGTGCCTGGCGAGGTAGGCGGGGAAGCGCCAGAGCAACCCTGCCCCGGGCTGCACCGCGCGGGTCAGGGCGAGGAAATCGTCGGGGGTGCGGACCGGGAAGCGGGGCGAGGTCTGGGCGAGGATGTCAGTGCGCCCCGAGTCGGGCAGATGGAAGGTGACCGCCAGGCCACGGACGTCGGCGGAATAGTCGAGGGAGGCGGGGTCCCCGGAACCGTTGGAGAGCCGGGCCGTCACCTCGACCGGCCCCTGCATGTGGATCGCCCGGCTGAGGCGGCCGGCCTCCTCCGTCGGGGTGAAGGTGCCGCGGCAGAAGGTGCCCTTGGCGTGCAGGGTGCGGCGGCCCCGGTGCAGTCCGAAGACGGAGTTCAGGCCGTCGATCATCTCCTCCGGCGTGACCACGGCTCGGACGATATCCGTGTGGCCCTTGCCTCAGGTGCGCCGCAGGGGATGCGTGCCGCAGCGCCGGAAGTGGGGCAGCGTCGTCAGCGGCGCTGCCACCACGGCGCTGCTGCGCCCGCTGAAGCGCCTGCCGCCTGCCGCCTCCTGCCAGCAGCCGGCCGGGAAGTAGACCCGGCGCGAGGTGGCTCCCTCGGTGACCACCGGCGCGACCAGCAGGTCGGGACCGAGCATCCACTCCTGATCGGCGCGCCTGGGCGCGGCGATCGGAGGGGTCGGTGAGCCAGAGCGGCCGGGTCGGCGGGGTCCCGCTCGCCTCCGCTCGCCGCCACAGGCGCATGATCAGCGGCGCCGCGCGCAGGTGCAGATTCGAGAGGCGCCGGTAGACCCTGACCGTCTGCGAGTCGAAGGTCCAGGGAGCGTGGGTGCCGGTCGGCCCGGCTCCGTGGAGGCGGAAGACGGGGCTGAGCGCCGCCCACTCGGCCCAGCGGATGAACAGCTCCTTGGTGGTCGGCGGGGTGGTCAGGTCGAAGTAGCCGCCGATGTCGGTGCCGAACCCGTAGGCGCCGCCGATCGCCCGGTTCAGCATGTCCGGGGTGGAGGAGGCGAGGCCCGAGGACCGCGTCCAGTCGGTGGTCTCGTCTCCGGGAAAGTTGCCGCCCTCATACGCCGTCGCCCCCGGGCGCCCGGTGTAGCCGGCACGGGTGAAGAACCAGAGGCGGCGGTTCGGATGGAGGTGCTCATAGCGCTCGATCTCCTCCCGGGTCGCCCTGTGGTAGAGGGTCAGGTAGCGGTTGTGCATCGTCACGCCGGTCTGGCCGTCGTGGAAATGCATGCCGAAGAGGACCTCCTCGCCGAAGTCCTGCATGAAGCCGTCGAAGCCGAGGTCGAAGATCCCCCGCACCTGGCGCTTCCAGTAGCGCACGGCGGCCGGGTTGGTGAAGTCGATCAGGGCGATTTGCTGGCCGGCGGTTCCGGTGGTCAGGTAGGGGCTGCCGTCGGCGTGGGTCGCGACCCAGCCCTTCTCGACCGCAGCGGAATCGGGCTCGACCCAGGGGCGCAGATAGGCGAGCGGGTGGATGCGGCGGCGGCGGAGCGTGCTGATCACCTCCGCCTGGAGCACCGGGTTGGTGAAGGTGTGGATCGCCAGGCCGTGGTTGCCGCCCGGGAAGCCCCAGCCCTCGATCCGGTAGGCGCGGATCGGGATCCGGTAGCGGCGCAGGTCGCGCATGTCGGCGCGAAGGTTTGCCTCGTAGTCGGCCTCGGTCTCGCCGAAGTTCTTGACCAGCCGGTCCATCATCGGCCCCAGCGCCCAGCGGGGAGGGACCGGTTGGCGACCGCTCAGCGAGGTCAGGGTGTCCATCGCCCGGCGCGCCTGGCCGGGTGCGACGACGTAGCGCAGCCGCCTCGCCGAGGCGGTGACGTTCCAGCGGTCCGGGCCGTCGGCAGCCAGCTTGAAGCGGCCCAGCTGCGCCTGGTCGAGCAGGAACCCGTAGCGACGCGAGGAGACGAACTCGGCCAGCGGGTAGTAGGCCGCCGGCGGGCCGTTCGGGTAGAGCGACGTCGCCGTCCCCGCCCGTGCCCCAACCGGTCGTGCCGTTGATGTTCTCCTCGTTGATGAAGCTCGAGAAGACCTTGCCGCGCTGGTCGAGGTCGAGGTGGCGGCCGCCGAACCCGAAGAAGCCCTCGCTCCGCCGCGAGGCGAAGGAGTCGCCGATCGTCGCCACCCCGGCGGCGGGGTGGGCGGTGGCGCGCACCGAGATCGCGCAGCAGCCGAGCGGGGCGACGTTGGCGGTCAGGGTGCGGCCGCTCGGGTCGTTGGTGGAAAGGGTCAGGCGCACCCCGCGGCCGGCACGCTCCGCGCTCAGCACCCGCTTCGCCGCGTACTGGACGCCGGAGCGCTCGCCGCTCATCAGGTTGCCGCCGAACAGGCTCCCGTCGTACTGCTCGAGCGTCTCCGTCCCGACCAGGAAGCTGAGCGGCGAATAGAGGGTGGGGGTGGAGGGGTTGTCGAAACCGGGCGCGATCGGGTCGGCCGTGGGGGGCGTGTTGAGCGACCCCGGGAGGCGGTTGGGGACCTCGCGCAGCACGGGCCCGCCGCCGGCTCCTGAGAAGCTGATCCGGAACGGACTTCGCTCCACGACGGCGCGGGCCCGTGGAGCCTGGATCACGATCCGGTCGGCGCCGCGGCGAGCGGTTGGCGCGGCCGCGCCAATCGCAACCTGGAACACCAGCCCCACCAGCGAGCAGGCGATCGCGACTGCGAGGGCGCCGACCCTCCCGACGCCGCGGAAGGGCGTCGAGGGCCGATCACGGGCAGGGCAACTCATCGGGCCGCCACGCTACCGCAGCAACTGAAGCCCGGGCGCGCTAACGATCGCCGCTGTAACCCTTCGACTTGGACCTTGCCCGGCGCAACATGGAATCGGCCATGTTGCTGGCCCGCTCAAGCTTTCTCAGCCGTCCCGGGCTTGTCAGCCGCGGACTGTACGTCTTCGCCCTGTAGAGCCGGAAACGGTCACGCGCGTGCCGTGCCTCCGCCGTGAGCTCCTCCAGACGTCGGCGTGTTATCTGCGCTGCGCCGGGTTCCATTTCATGCCTCTACCGGGGAGCCAGCCGCTAGGCGCTCTTGGGTCGGGCTTCCTGGCGCTTCCTGGCGCTGATGGTGGACGCGGACGGCCTCCTCCAAGACCGCGGGGCGATTGGCAAACTTCCGCTCGTAGGTGCGGACCTTGCTGATAGTGGCCAGGTCAGCCCGCTCGAGCGCGGCCGCGATCTCCTCGACGCTGAAAGCGTCGTACCCAGGGAGCGGCTCGCCTCCACGCATGTAGCGCAGCTTGTCCAGCACAGCCCCCCGGTCCTTGTGGCACCGCTCGTAGCCTTCGACGGCCTCAAGCTCGGTCTGCGAGTGGTTGCAGAGCTGATCCACCACCTGCCTCTTGTCGAGGCGGTCATAGCCGGCGAATGGAAGCCGAGCCTCGGTCGCTCGATCGGTCGGTGGATCGCCGGTCGAGTCCGATTGGGATGAGGTGTCAGGGCCAGAGAGTCGATCGCGGATGGCGCTGAGGACGGTCATGAGTCTTGTCCCTTCCCAGCGAGTCCGCCGGAACGGATGAGGCGACGAAAATTCGCTGAATTAGAGACATAGTTTAACATGGATTCATGAATTCAATTTCAGGAGAATTACCGAAAGGGTCGAATCCAGCGACGGCCCGCTGGGACTTTCTGACAAACCACGCCCACGTTCTCCTCTCAATCGCTCAGGACCCCGGTATCCGGCTGCGCGACATCGCCGCGGCGGTGGGAATCACCGAGCGTGGCGCTCACCGGATCCTGTCTGAGCTGGTCGAAGAGGGCTACGTGCTGCGCGAGCGACATGGCCGGCGCAACCGATACACGGTCAAGCCTGAGCTTCCCCTGCGTCATCCGCTCGTCCAGGAGCGCGAGGTCGGCGACCTGCTCGACGTGCTGTTGAGACCGGAGCGAGCGGGCAGGAGTGGCAGATCGGGCAGGAGTGGCACGGCGATGGTCGCCTCAGCCTGAGCGAATGCCCTTTGAGCGAGGTCGCCTACAACCCCATCCCCTTGCCGAGGATCTCCTTCATGATCTCGTCGGTGCCGCCACCGATCGGGCCGAGGCGCGCGTCGCGGAGCGCCCGCTCGATCCCGTACTCGCGCATGTAGCCGTAGCCGCCGTGGATCTGCAGCGCCTCGTCGCAGATCTCGACCAGGCCGCGCTGGGTGACGAGCTTCGCCATCGTCACCTCGCGGATGCACTCCTGGCCCTCGTGGAAGAGGCGCAGCGCGTTGTAGGTGAGGGCGCGGGCGGCCTCGGCGTTCATTGCCATCTCGGCGACCTTGTGGCGGATCGCCTGGAACTTGCGCGATCGGGCGGCCGAACGCCTCGCGCTCGCCGGCGTAGGCGATCGTCGCCTCGATCACCCGCCCCATCGCGCCGATCGCGCCGATCGCCATCAGCAGCCGCTCCCAGGCGAAGTTGGCCATGATCAGCGCGAAGCCGCCGTTCTCCGTCCCCAGCAGGTTCTCCTCGGGCACCTCGACGTCGGTGAAGGAGAGCTCGCCGGTGTCGGATGAGTGCCAGCCCATCTTCTCCAGCTTCTGCGTCACCTCGTAGCCCGGCATCTCGCGCTCCAGCACCAGGAAGGAGATGCCGCCGTGGCCGCCCTCCTCGGTCGTCTTGCAGGCGCAGACGAGGAAGTCGGCGCGGACCCCGTTGGTGATGAAGGTCTTGGCGCCGTTGACGATGTAGCCGCCCTCGACGCGGCGGGCGAAGGTGCGGATCCCGGCGACGTCGGAGCCGGCGCCCGGCTCGGTGATCCCCAGAGCCCCGACCTTCTCACCGCGGATCCCGGGGACGATCCAGCGGCGGCGCTGCTCCTCGGTGCCGAAGTTGAACACAGGCGGCATCGCGATCGAGGCGTGGGCGTTGAGCCCGGCCCCGACCCCGCCCGAGGCGCCCGAGCGGGCCAGCTCCTCGACCCAGACGGCGTCGTGGAGGTGGGTGCCTCCCTGGCCCCCATATTCCTCGGGGAACTTCAGCCCGAGGAAGCCGAGCTCGCCGCAGCGCTCGAACAGCTCCCGCGGGAACTCCCGCGCCTCCTCCCACTCACCGACGTTGGGGGCGATCTCCTCGCTGACGAAGCGGCGCACCGTCTGGCGCAGCTCCTCGTGCTCCTCGCCGAACGGCGGCAGCGTCGCCCGGGCGCCGCTGTCGCGGATCACGCTCATCGCGATTTCCAGCTCAAGGCGCCCGCCAGTCCTCGATCATCGTGTAGCCGCGGCCGGCGTGGTCGAAGCCGAGCAGGTCCCCCTGCGGGTTCTTTCGCCCCCCGTGGTGGTAGGCGCGGACCTCGCAGATCAGCCCGTCGCGGAAGCCGAACCACTCGGTGCCGCGGTCGAGGCGCCGCTCGCCCGACTCCGGGTCGCGCCAGGTCATCGTCCACTCGATCACGGCCTCTCCGTCGCCCTCGATCCCGTGCTCGAGATACCACTGGCCGTCGATGTTGGCCACCGCCCAGGCGGCGTACTGGCCGATGTTGGCGCCGCCCTCGTGCGGCCCCAGCCGCGTGTAGTAGTGGACCGCGTCCTCGGTGAAGTGCGCCGAGACCCGCTCGGCCTCGCCGGTGTTGAGCGCCTCGTAGTAGGAGCGAACGTGTTCGAGCCCTGACATCCGCGAAGCGGTTCGCCTAGAGCCCGTAGGAGCGGCCGATCACGTCGAGCATGATCTCGTCGGTGCCGGCGCCGATCCGGTTGAGGCGGACGTCCCGGTAGGAGCGCTCCAGCTCGTACTCCTTCATGTAGCCGTAGCCGCCGAGGATCTGGATGCACTCGTCGGCGACCTCGCAGGCGACCCGGGAGGAGAACAGCTTCGCCATGGTGATCTCGCGCACCGGGTACTCGCCGTTGGCGAAGCGCCAGGCGGTCGCGTAGTTGAACTGCTTCGCCGCCTCGGTCTTGGTCGCCATCTCGGCGAACTTGTGGCGGATCGCCTGGAACTTGCCGATCGGCCTCCCGAAGGCCTCGCGCTCCTTCGCGTATTCCAGTGTCTTCTCGATCATCCGCTCGCACCCCGCATGGGAGCCGAACGCGGCTACCAACCGCTCCCCCTGGAGCTCCCAGCTGATGTGGTAGAAGCCCTTGCCGATCTCGCCGAGCACGGCGTCGGCCGGAACGCGGACGTCCTCGAAGGCCAGCTCGCCGGTGTCGGAGGCGTGCATCCCCATCTTCTCCAGCTCGGCCGAGACGGTGAAGCCGGGGACCTTCTCGCCGCCCTCGTCGCGCAGGTCGACGATGAACAGGGTGATCCCCTCGTGGCGGGCCTCGGGGTCGGTCTTGGCGACGAGGACGATGAAGTCCGCCCGCGGCCCGTTGGTGATGAAGGTCTTCGACCCGTTGATCACGTACTCGTCGCCGTCGCGGATCGCCGTGGTGCGGATCCCGGCGACGTCGGAGCCGGCTCCCGGCTCGGTGATCCCCAGGCAGCCGATCTTCTCGCCCCTGATCCCGGGCGGCAGGTACCGCTGCTTCTGCTCCTCGGTGCCGAGCAGGTGGATCGGAGGTAGGACCATGTCGGTCTGCACCGCGAAGCCCATGTTGGTGCCGCCCGAGCCCGAGTAGCTCATCGACTCGGCCCGCACCAGCGAGTAGTAGTAGTCGCCGCCCTGGCCGCCGTACTCCTCGGGGAAGCAGAGGCCGAGGAAGCCGAGATCGCCGGCGCGCTTCATCACCTCGCTCGGCCAGTAGGTGTCCTCCCACTCGTTGCGATGGGGGTAGAGCTCCTTCTT
This sequence comes from uncultured Actinomycetes bacterium, assembly GCA_963725315.1. Classification (GTDB taxonomy): domain Bacteria; phylum Actinomycetota; class Thermoleophilia; order Solirubrobacterales; family 70-9; genus JBBRHQ01. The sequence continues at coordinate 458,533 of CAVRYA010000004.1, forward strand.
CACCCACGAGGTCAGCGACTCCCTCAGGTCCTCGTGCTCCTGGGTGAAGATGAAGTGCTTGCGGCCCGACTCGAAGTCGGGCTTGATCACCGAGGTGCCGTTGGTCGTCGCGGTCGCCACAGCTCCTCTCCTCTGCTCGGGGTTGGGCCTCGTCCTACAGCAAAGTAGACAGTAGCACTTCCTACTTTCATCAGTGCTAGTCTGCCGAGGCGATGGCCTACGAGAAGGTGCGCTATGAGGTCTCCGAGGGGGTCGCCACGGTGACCCTCGACGATCCCGAGAAGCGCAACATGCTCTCGGGGCAGATGCTCACCGAGCTGGTCGACGCGATGCGCACGGCCCGGGACTCCGAGGAGGTGCGCGCGGTCGTCCTCACCGGCTCCGGCGAGAAGGTGTTCTGCGCCGGTGCCGACCTCGGGGGCTTCGGCGCCGAGGTGCCGCTGGTCGAGAAGCACTTCTCCTCCGACCTCTTCCTCGAGTTCTTCCGCCTGATGCCGCGGCTCGGCAAGCCCTCCCTGTGCGCGGCGAACGGGCACGTCCTCGCCGGCGGCATGGGGCTGGCGCTCTCCTGCGACCTGCTGATCGCCCGCGAGGGCGCCACCTTCGGAACCCCGGAGATCAACGTCGGCGCCTTCCCCTACATGATCATGGCGATCATCTACCGCAACGTGCCGCGCAAGAAGGTCAACGAGATGATGCTGCTCGGAGAGCGGATGAGCGCCGAGGAGGCGGTCGAGTGCGGGATCGCGAACAAGGTCGTGCCGGCCGACGAGTTCGACGCCGCGGTCACCGACTGGGCCTCGAAGCTGGCCTCCAAGAGCCCGGTGCTGATGAGGCTCGGCCACGACGCGATGTACCGCCAGCAGGACATGGCGCTCGACGATGCGCTCGAGTTCCTGCGCTCACAGCTCTCCCTGACCTTCTCCACCGAGGACATCCTCGAAGGGGTCACCGCCTTCTTCGAGAAGCGCGATCCGCAGTGGAAGGGCCGATGAGCTACTCAGCCGCCGGGGCGATGGGCCGCGACGATCGCGTCGAGCCGCGCCAGGACCGGCCTCAGCGCCCGCGGGATCGTCGCCTGGTCGAAGCGCAGCGCGTTGGCGGGCGTCGCCAGCTCGTAGACGAAGCAGTCGGCGCAGCCGCTGTTGGTCGGGGTCGGCTCGAGCCCCTCGAAGCCCGAGCGCTTCAGGGCGCCCGCCAGCCCCTGCGCCTGCGCGGCGCCGAGCTCGAACCTGCTCAGCTCAGCCTTCCTGACGTCGCCTTGCGGCGGCAGGCGAACGATGAGGCTCGCCGACCCGGAGCGGTGGATCCGAAGCGTCTCGTCGATCGGGGCGAATCCGCCGGAGCGGTGGTAGGTCAGCTCGACCCCCTGCGCGGCGCCGGTCTCGGTGCTCGAGCCGCTGCCCCCGCAGCCGCCGAGCAGCGCCGCCGCCAGTCCGATCGCCAGCACCTTTCGCATCTCGTTCAATCTACGCACGAGCAACCGATCGATCACGGCGAGGGGAGATAGCTTGGCCGGCGAGGATCAGACCGACGCGAAGGCAGCTAAGGGCGGCAACGGTGCCCCGCCGAAGCTGCCCGGGACGGCTCCGCTGGGAGAGCTGACCGAGCAGCTCCACGAGCGCCGCGAGCACGCGAAGCTGGGCGGCGGCTCCGAGAAGATCAAGCTCCAGCACGAGCGCGGCAAGCTGACCGCGCGCGAGCGGATCGCGCTGCTGGTCGACGAGGGCAGCTTCGTCGAGATGGGCATCCACGGCCGCCCCCACTTCTCCCAGCGCTCGATGGAGGGCCGCGAAGCACCGGCCGACGGGGTGATCACCGGCTGGGGCGACGTCGAGGGGAGGGCGTGCTGCGTCGCCGCCTACGACTTCACCGTGATGGCCGGCTCGATGGGGATGACCGGGGAGCTGAAGGTGACCCGCCTGCGCGAGATGGCGCTGCAGAAGCGGATGCCGTTCATCTGGCTGCTCGACTCGGCCGGGGCCCGGATCCAGGAGGCGGCGGGGTCGCTGTTCGCCGGCTCGGGCCACCTGTTCCGCGAGGAGGTCGAGATGTCGGGGGTGATCCCCCTGGTCGCCGCGATGCTCGGTCCCTGCGCGGCCGGCACCGCCTACATCCCCGGGCTCTCCGACTTCGTCCCGATGGTCGTCGGCCAGGGGGCGATGGCGCTGGCCGGTCCGCACCTGACCAAGGCGGTGACCGGCGAGGAGATCTCGATGGAGGACCTCGGCGGCGCCAAGGTCCACTGCCGCAAGTCGGGGGTCGGCGACCTCGAGGTGGCCGACGACGAGGAGTGCATCGCCGCGGTCAAGCGCTACCTCTCCTTCTTTCCCTCCAATTGCGAGCAGAAGCCCCCGATGCGAGAGACCTCGGACCCCGAGGACCGCGCCTCCGAGCGCCTCATGGAGATCGTCCCCGAGTCCTCGCGCAAGCCATATGACATGTACGAGGTGATCTCCGAGATCGTCGACGACGGGGAGTACTTCGACATCAAGCCGCGCTTCGCCCGCACCCTGATCACCTGCCTGGCCCGCTTCGGCGGGCGCCCGGCCGGGATCGTCGCCAACCAGCCGAAGCAGCTGGCCGGGATCCTCGACAACGACTCCGCCGACAAGGCGGCGCGGTTCATCAACCTCTGCGACGCCTTCAACATCCCGCTGGTCTTCCTCCAGGACGTGCCCGGGTTCATGGTCGGCTCCAAGGTCGAGCACGCGGGGATCATCCGCCACGGGGCGAAGATGCTCTACGCGGTATCGCGCGCCACCGTGCCGAAGGTGACGGTGGTGGTGCGCAAGGCCTACGGCGCCGGCTACTACGTGATGTGCGGCAAGGCCTATGAGCCCGACCTGATCGTCGCCTGGCCCGGAGCGGAGATCTCGGTGATGGGCCCGGAGGGAGCGGTCAACATCATCGGCCGCTCGGCGATCGAGGCCTCCGAGGATCCGGAGGCCACCCGGGAGGCGATGCTGGCGACCGTCCGCGCCCAGATAGATCCCTACATCGCCGCCGGCAACGCGACGATCGACGACATCATCGACCCCCGCGAGACCCGCCCGACGATCGTCCGCGCGTTGCGGATGGCGAAGGACAAGCGGGTCGAGCGGCCCTGGCGCAAGCACGGGGTGATGCCGGTATGAGCCGCTTCTCCGAGCCGGTGGTGATCTCGTGCTCGATCTCCGGCGCGATCGCCAACCGCGATCAGTGCCCGGCGATCCCCTACACGCCCGAGGAGTACGCGGCCGAGGCGCGGCGCGCCGTGGATGAGGGCGCCAGCCAGATCCACATCCACGCCCGCACTCACGACGGCACCCCGTCCTATGAGATCGAGGACTTCCGGGCGATCACCGAGGCGATCCTCGGCGAGGTCGACGACGTGATCGTCAACTACTCGACCGGGGCGATCGGGGTGCCGATCGAAAAGCGGATCGCCTACCTGCGCGAGCTGAAGCCGGACGTCGCGGCGCTCAACATGAGCTCGATGAACTACGCCAAGTACTCGCGGCGGCGCAAGGACTTCGTCTTCAAGGCCGTCTTCGAGAACAGCTTCGACACGATCATCGAGTTCCTCGGGGCGATGCGGGAGCTGGGGATCAAGCCAGAGCACGAGTGCTTCGACGCCGGCCACGTCGCCAACCTCGACCCGCTGATCGACATGGGTCTGCTCGAGCCGCCGTTGCAGATCTCGCTGGTCATGGGGGTGAACGGCGGCATCCGACCCAACGCCCGCAACGTCGCGATGATGTCCGAGCAGGTGCCGGGAGGCGCCGAGGGCCCGAACGCCTGGCAGGTGATCGGCATCTCCCGCGACCAGTGGAAGCTGCTCGGCGCCTCGCTCGTCCTCGGCGGCAACGTCCGCGCCGGGCTCGAGGACAACCTCTACCTGCCGAACGGCGAGATGGCCCGCTCGAACGGCGAGCTGATCGCCAAGGCGCGCCAGATGGCCGAGGACGTCGGCCGCCGCGCCGCGACCGTCGCCGAGGCGCGGGAGATGCTGGGGCTGCCGAAGCGGGCGGTCGCCGGAGTGGGGGCCTGAATGGCCGCGGCGGCCCCGCTGCTCGAGCAGTTGATGCCGGCGCCCGACTTCGGCGAGCGCCACGAGCGCGCGATCGCCGCCGATCCGGGCCGGGTCAGCGCGGCGATCCGCGCGGTGACCCCTGCGGACGTTCCCCTTGCGCGGCTGCTGATGAACGCGAGGGGGATCTCCCGCCGCACCGGTCCCGGCGATCGGCCCTTCCTCGAGGGGATGACCGAGATCGGCTTCGCGGAGCTCGGAGACGGCGGCCAGGAGGAGATGGTCTTCGGGGGGATCGGCCAGCCCTGGCACCTGTCGGGCGGCGAGACCGTCGCCGTCGAGGGAGCCGACTCGTTCTCGGGCTTCGACCGCCCCGGCTTCGTGAAGATGGCGATGGACTTCCGCCTCCGCCCGACGCCGGCCGGCACCTACCTGCAGACCAGGACCTGGGTGAAGGCGACCGACCCCGCGAGCAGGCGCCGCTTCCGGCTCTACTGGCTCGCGGTGCGGTTCGGAAGCGGGATCATTCGCCGCAGCCTCCTGGGCGCGATCGCGAGGCGGGCGGAGGCGAGCCGGCGATGACGGACCTGCCGCTCTCGGACATCCGCATCCTCGACCTGACCAGGCTGCTTCCCGGCGGCTTCTGCTCGCTGCTCCTCGCCGACCTCGGCGCCGAGGTGCTGAAGGTCGAGGACACCGGCGCCGGCGACTACGTTCGCTGGGCCCCGCCCTACTACGGCACCGAGGAGCAGCAGGGGCTCGGCACGCGCTCGGCGCTCTACCTGTCGCTCAACCGCGGCAAGCGCTCGATCCGGCTCGACCTGAAGAGCGAGGGGGGCCGCGAGGCCCTGCTGCGGCTGGTCTCCGACTACGACGTCGTCCTCGATGGCTTCCGGCCCGGCGTGCTCGAGCGGCTCGGGGTCGGATACGAGCCGATGCGCGAGGCCAACCCGGGGATCGTCTACTGCGCGATCACCGGCTACGGCCAGGACGGCCCGATGACGGAGCGCGCCGGGCACGACATCAACTATCTCGGGCTGATCGGCCTGCTCGGTCTGACCGGCGCCGCCGGGGGAGCGCCGGTGCAGTCGGCGGGCCAGATCGCTGACCTCGGCGGCGGCGGGATGATGGCCGCCCTCGGGGTGATGGCCGCACTGCATGAGCGCCGGCGCTCCGGCGAGGGCCAGCTCGTCGACATCTCGATGAGCGACGGAGCCCTCTCATGGCTGGCGATGGTCGTCGGGCGCTACTTCTGCGACGGGGTCGTCCCGAAGCGCGGCGACCTTGAGCTGGCCGGGCGGATCGTCTGCTACTTCCCGTATGAGGTCGCAGACGGCTGGGTCAGCTGCGGGGCGCTGGAGCCGAAGTTCTGGGCCGCCTTCTGCAACGGCGCCGGCCGGCCTGAGCTGATCGAGAAGCAGTTCGAGCGGCCCGGATCGGAGGCCTGGCGGGAGATCGCCGCCATCTTCCGCTCCCGCAGCCGCGATCAGTGGCTTGCCTTCAACGAGGAGCACGACTGCTGCATCGAGCCGATCCTCGACCTCGACGAGGCACTCGACTCCGACCTCGTCAAGGCGCGCGAGATGGTGGTCGAGCTCGATCAGCCGGAGATCGGCCCGGTGCGCCAGGTCGGGATCCCGATCAAGCTCTCGCGCACGCCCGGCAGCGCGGAGCGTCCCGCCCCCGCCCTGGGTGAGCACACCGAGGAGGCGCTGCGGGGAGTCGGCTACTCCGAGGAGGAGATCGCCGCGCTGATCTCCTCGGGTGCGGCGGCGGGGACGAGCGGCGCGCCGCAGTCCTCGTTCTTGGGATGACCCAGAAGGCGCAGACCCGCAGGCCGCAGGCGGAGGGCGCCAACGGCGCCGATGGCCTGCTGCGGATGAAGGAGCTGGCCGAGGCCTCGGGGGTGCCGGCCCCGACGATCAAGCACTACCTGCGGGAGGGTCTGCTCCCCGAGCCGGTCAAGACCTCGCGCAACATGGCCTACTACCCGCCCGAGTTCGTCGAGCGGATCCGCCTGATCAAGCGCCTCCAGGAGGAGCGATACATGCCGCTGCGGGCGATCAAGGCGGTGCTCGACAAGGGTCCCGACCGCGCCCGGGCGCTGGTCGAGATCGAGGACCGGATCCTCGAGCGGGCGCTCGAGGGCGAGCGCACCCGGACCAGCGCCACCGAGGTCCGAGAGGCCTACGGCGTCCCCAGGGAGGTGCTCGACCGCCTCGAGAAGCTGGAGATCCTCAGCCCCAACAGCCGCGGCTACTCGCCCTCCGACGTCAAGGTGATCGAGGCGATCAGCCGCTTCCGCGCCGGCGGCTACGACGAGGAGATCGGTTTCACCGTCTACGACACGCTGCGTTACAAGCGCGCCCTCGAGCAGCTCGTCAAGGAGGAGGTCGGGGTGCTGACCGAGCGGCTCGCCGGGGAGATGGAGCCCGAGCGGGTGGCCGAGCTGATCGAGGCCGGAGCGGAGCCGCTCAAGGACCTGATCGCCGCCCTGCACACCAAGCTGCTGATCGCCGAGCTGGAACGCCAGCGTGGGCGCCCGGTGGGCCGCAGCGGGGCCGGCTGAGGGCGCCGCTCAGCCGCCGTTGGACGCGGCAGCCGCCGGGGCGCCGTCGCGGGCGACGGCGAGGATCTCCTCGGCCAGCCTGGCGCCGTCGGCGGGCTGATCCGGGGTCGCCGCGATCCGCAGCACGACCTGGTCACGGTCGATCTCCTCGAGCGAGATCCGCGGCGGGTAGCGGGTCGGGACGGTGACCGAGCTGGCCAGGCGCTCCTGGATCGCGCTGGGGCTGACGCTGGAGTCGAAGCGGGCGCGAAGGTCCACCTGCTGGGGCTCGCGCAGCGGCACGACGGCAAGGCTGAGCAGGACGCTGTTGGGGATCATCATCCGGTCGGCGCCGTTGACGAAGCTGGTGTAGAAGAGGCCGAGGGAGCTGACCGTCCCCTCGACCGATCCCGCCATCGCCCCTCCGGTCAGTCGCACCCGCTCGCCGACCCGGAACGGCCTCGTGCCCTGGAGGACGATGCCGGCGAAGAGGTTGCCGATCGTCTGCTGCGCGGCGAGACCGAAGATCACCGCGGTGAAGGCCCCACCGACCGCCAGCGTGTCCGCTTTCACCCCGGCGATCCGCAGGGCGACGACGACCACCAGGCCGATCGTCAGCAGGCGGATCACGAATCCGACCGTCCCCGCCGTGCCGGGGTCCATGCGCCGGAACAGGGAGGGGCCGACGCCGGCGCCGAGCGAGCGCGCCAGGCCCCAGCCGAGGATGACCAGGGCGGCGACGGTGGCGATCCGCGCCGGCGTCCCGTAGCCGGGGAAGAGCTCGTGGCGCTGGCTGAACAGCACCAGCACGCCGGCGATCATCGCCGCGAATGCGACGATCTGGCCGCGGGCGCGCAGCACGCCGCGCCGTCCGGGCCGGCGCCCGGGGGCGACCTCGCCCTCGAGCCCGGCCTCGCGCCAGGCGTGGGAGCGCGTCTCGAACATGCGGCGCGCTTGCTCTTCTTGGTTTCGGCGGAAGGGGTTCATGGCCAACCGCCAAGGTTGACGTCAAAGCGCCCCGACCTGTGTGCGCTACGTCACTCGCCGCGCCGGTCAGGCGGCGGTGCGCATCTCGGCCAGGCCCTGCTCGCGGGAGACGACCGGCTCGTATCCGAGCTCGCTCCGCGCCTTCGAGATATCGATGGTGCACTCCTGGGTCAGCACCCAGCTCGTGAAGCGGCTGATCGGCGGGGAGCCGGGGAGGGGCAGGTGCTTCCAGGCCGCCTCGGAAACCGCCGCCATCGGTCCGGCGAGGGCGCCGGGGAGGCTGCGGTCGGGCGGCTCGACGCCCTGGGTCGCGAGCATCTCGGTGACGAACTCGCGGAAGACGACCGGGTCGCCGTCGGTGACGAAGTAGGCCTCGCCCGGTGCGCCGCGCTCTGCCCCAAGCACGAGGCCCTCGACGACGTTGGAGACGTGGGTGATCGAGGTCATGTTGCGCCCGCCGCCGATCCAGGCGAAGCGACCCTTCTCGATCATCTCCACCATCACCGGGATCAGCGTCGTGTCGCCCTCGCCCCAGACGAAGCGGGGGCGGATGACGACGGTCTCGAAGCCCTCCCGGTTGGCGTTGCGGACCGCCAGCTCGGCCCGCGCCTTGGTCGCCGGATAGGGCGCCTTGGAGTCGGGCCGAAGCGGAGCCGTCTCGTCGACGTCGACCAGCGGGTCGCCTGCCATCAGCGCCGCCTCGGTGCCGCAGTGGACGAAGCGCCCCACCCCGGCCGCCTCCGATGCGGCGAGGGCGTTCTGCGTGCCGACGACGTTGCCGCGCTCGAACTCCTCCCACGGCCCCCAGTCGCCCAGATGAGCGGCGAGGTGGAAGGTGACGTCGCAGCCCTCGGCCCCTGAGGCCATCGAGTCGCGCTCGCCGAGATCGCCGCGGACGGGCTCGGCGCCGCGCGCCGCGACCGCGGCGGCCGACGCGTCGGAGCGCGCCAGCGCCCGCACGCTCCAGCCGTCGGCGGTGAGGCGATCGATCAGCCTGCCGCCGATGAACCCCGAGCCCCCGGTCACGAACGCCGCCTTCGCCATCGCCGCAGCCTACGCCAGGCCGGCCGCCGGCCGAACGCAACCTTGGGGCCCCAATGGGCACGGAACGTGCAGTTCGGCCCGATCCTCTAGCGTTGGGGTGGTGCCCGCGGCGCTGATCACTGGGGCCTCCACAGGCATCGGCCGGGCCGCGGCGCTGCGGCTCGACTCGCTCGGTTGGCGGGTCCTCGCCGGGGTCCGGCGCGAGGAGGACGGCGACTCGCTGCGCGAGGCCGCCTCCGAGCGCCTCGCGCCCCTTCGGATCGACGTCACCGACCAAGCCTCGATCGCGGCAGCCGCCTCCTCGCTGGAGTCCGAGCTGGGCGTCGCAGCGCTCGATGGGCTCGTCAACAACGCCGGCGTCGCCATCCCCGGGCCGCTCGAGACGCTGCCGATCGCCGACCTCCGCCGCCAGCTCGAGATCAACCTGATCGGCCAGGTCGAGGTCACTCAGGCGATGCTCCCGGCGATCCGCCGCGCCACCGGGCGGATCGTCTTCGTCAGCTCGATCGGCGGCCGCACCGCGCTGCCCTTCACCGGCGCCTACCACGCCTCGAAGTTCGGGATCGAGGCGGTCGGGGACTGCATGCGCCAGGAGCTTCGCCCCTGGGGCATCGAGGTCTCGCTGATCGAACCGGGCTCGGTCGCCACCCCGATCTGGGACAAGGGCCTGGAGGAGGCAGACGAGTTCTCCGGTCGCGCACCCGAGCACCACGACTCGCTCTACGGAGCGAGGATCGAGAAGTACCGCGAGACCGTGCGCAAGGTCGCCGCCCGGGGCGTGCCCCCCGAGCAGGTCGCCGAAGCGATCGAGCACGCGCTGACCGCGTCGCGGCCGAAGACCCGCTACCTGATCGGCCGCCGGGCGAAGGTCCAGGCCCGCCTCGGAAGCCTCCTGCCCGACCGCGTCTTCGACCGCCTCGTCGCCCGCGAGATGGGCCTCTGAGCGCCGTCTGAGAGGCGCGTCCCGATTTGCCACGGCAGGGCCCCGCGGCGCCCGGCGACCCTATACTGGGCGCCCACCGATTGACTGGTCAGTCAGCCAATCGGCGCCGGAGGCGGCACCTCGCCGCAGAAGAGAGGAAGGGTCACGCAATTGCGCGCCGCTGCCGTGCAGATCAACTCGACGGGGCAGAAGGAGCGAAACCTCGAGATCGCCGAGCGCCTCGTCCGGGCCGCGGCCGCGGACGGCGCGAGCCTGGTGGCGCTGCCCGAGAAGTGGAACCTGCTGGCCGGTGGGGAGGCGCTGCGCGCGGGCGCCGAGCCGCTCGACGGGCCGAGCCTCGGCGCCGCCCGTTCCTGGGCGCGGGAGCTGGGGATCAACCTGCTCGCCGGCTCGATCTGCGAGCTGGGCGATGATGGCCGCTGCCACAACACCTCGGTGCTGATCGGTCCCGACGGCGCCGACCTCGCCAGCTACCGAAAGATCCACATGTTCGACGTCGAGGTCGGCGGCGTCTCCTACCGCGAGTCGGAGGTCGAGGAGGCAGGGACTGAGATCGTTACCGCCGAAGGTTCGGAATCCCATTCCCTCGGTGACCCGATCGTGGGCTTGCCCACGATCGGCCTTTCGGTCTGCTACGACCTTCGCTTCCCCGAGCTCTACCGGATCCTCGCGGTCCACGGCGCCCGCCTGGTCACGGTCCCCTCCGCCTTCACGATGGCCACGGGGCGCGACCATTGGCAGGTGCTGCTGCGGGCGCGGGCGATCGAGAACCAGCTCTTCGTCCTCGCCCCCAACCAGTTCGGCGAGGCGCCCCCGTTCCACTCATACGGGCGCTCGGTGATCGTCGATCCCTGGGGCGTGGTGCTGGCCACCGCGGCCGACGAGGAGTGCTTCATCGCAGCCGACCTCGACCTCGCGGCGCAGGAGCGGGTCCGCGAATCGCTGCCCTCGCTCGCCAACCGCAGGCCCGAGGCCTACCTCTGGCCGCAGCCCTCCGAGGCGGGCACCCGATGAGCAAGGCGCCGCCGATCGAGAAGCGACGACAGATCCTCGACGCGGCGGTCCGCGTCTTCGCCCGCCAGGGCTTCCACTCGACCCGGGTCTCCGACATCGCCGACGAGGCCGGCGTCGCCTACGGGCTCGTCTACCACTACTTCAGGTCGAAGGACCAGGTGCTGAACGAGCTGTTCACCGAGCGCTGGTCGCTGCTGCTGGCGGCGATCGAGGAGACCGACGGCAGCGACGCCAGCCCGCGGGAGAAGCTCGCGGCGGTCGCCGCCTTCATCATCGAGTCCTACCGCCACGACCCGGAGCTGATGAAGGTGATCATCGTCGAGGTGACCCGGGCCGCAAACTCCTTTGGCCGCACCCACCTTCCGGAGATCTCCAGCGCCTATGACGGGATCGCGAAGATCGTCGCCGACGGCCAGCGGGCCGGCGCGTTTCGCGCCGACATCGATTCGCAGTTCGCCTCGATGGCCTTCTACGGGGCGATCGAGCAGCTCCTCTCGGGCTGGATCTTCGAGCTGATCCCCGCCTCGGATGCCGACTACGAGGATGCGAAGGAGCTGGTGGTGGGGACGATCTGCGACGGCCTCGAGCCCCGGTAGCCGAGCGGCATGTGGGAATCGCTGGCGACCACCCGCGGCCAGGACCGCGCCCTGCACGGGGCGGCGAAGGCGCTCAACGTCGTCGTCGGCCTGTTCGCGATCCCGGCCTGGCTGATCGGGCAGCGCCTCGGCATCCCGTTGCGCCGGGCGCTGCTCGAGCGCCCTGAGCGCGAGCCTCTCCCCCTTCCGGCTGCGGGCGAGCGCTCGATGGATGCCCTGATGGATGAGCTGGAGGCGATCCCCCACCGGCTCGAGCCCAGCCCCTGGGGCGAGACGCGCAAGGGCCTGCGCGACCTGACCAGCTTCGCCCTCGCCCAGACCCGGCAGGGCCTCGACGTCGGCTACTCCTACCCTGCCCAATTCAATGACGAGTGGTTCGTCGGCGCCGACGGCGAGCACATCGGGGCCAGCCTCGCGGTTCATCCCGAGCCGCGCCCCGGCCTGGTCGTCGTCCACGGCCTCTTCTCCTCGAGGCGCTTCGACTACGTACGCGAGATCGCCGTCCGCGCCTTCTACGAGTGGGGGTTCAACGTCTGCGCGATCGACCTGCGCAGCTTCGGCGCCAGCGCCTACCTCTCGCGTGCGCCCTCGACCGCCGGCTGGAAGGAGGGCGAGGACATCGTCTGCGCTGCGCGCTTCCTCAAGCAGGCCGGCTCGACCACGGTCGGCGCCCTCGGCATCTCGCTCGGCGGCTCCTCGGTGCTCGGCGCCTGCCATCTCGAGGACGCCGAGGAGGCGCTCGACGGCGGCGTGATCGCGATCGCCGCACCCGCCGACACCCACTACATGGTTCGCAGGATCTCGCGGCCACGCCGCCGCGACCGCGCTTACGACCCGATGATCGGCTTGCAGGCGATGCTCCGCTCCCGCATCCACGCCTCCCGCTGGCCGGTCGACTTCGAGGACTTCGCCGATCCGATTGAGCAGCTCGCCGCCCCCTACTACGGGGTCGAGCCGGCGGTCATCTGGGAGCGCTCCTCCGCCCGCAACACGATCTCCGGGGCCCGGGTCCCGGTGCTCGTCCTGCACTCCGCCGACGACTGGCTGGTTCCGGTCGGCCAGGCCGAGGTCCTCCGCGAGGCCGCAGCCGGCAACGATCTGGTCCGCGTCTGGACCGTCGCCGCGGGCGGCCACGGCGCCGCCGACGCGATCGACGAGCGCTGGGCCTACGCGGTCTACCGTCGCTTCTTCGAGCGCTGGGCGGGGTATCCCGACCGCGAAGCGGGCGAGGTGGTTTACTCCCCGGCCACGGACGGGAAGGTCGAGGCAAGTGGATAACGACATAGTTCGAAGGCTCCTCTGGAGCGCCACCCTGGCCGGGGTCAGCGCCCTCGCCAGCATCGCCGCGACGCGCCTCGCCGCCGTCGTCTGGCGGCGGGTGTTCAACGAGGATCCGCCCGAGTAGGAGCGCCATAACGATGGCCGAGACCCCGAACACCCCTCCTTCACAGCCGCCGCCGATCCCGCCCGAGCCGCCCCGGCGATCGGTCGGCGAGCTCTTCCTCGACGTCTCCGAGCGCACCACGACGATCGTCCGCGAGGAGATCGAGCTGGCCAAGGCCGAGATCTCCGAGAAGATCACCAAGCTCCTTCGCGGCTCCGCGGTCGGGGTCGCCGCCGGGACCTTCGCCTTCCTGGCGCTGATCATGATCCTGGTGGGGCTCTCCTTCCTGATCGACGACCTCTTCTTCGACGACACCCTCTGGCCCGGCTTCCTGATCGTCGCCGCGGTGCTGCTGCTGCTGGCGGCGCTCGCCGGCTGGCTCGCCTACCGCTCGATCCAGGCCGGCTCGCCCCCGATGCCCGAGCAGGCGATCGAGGACGTCAAGCAGACCCGCGCCGTGCTCGAGCACAGCGAGCCCCCGGCCGCCCCCGAGGCTCCCCAGCTCGAGAGGGCCGGACAGTGAGCCCCGCCGGCCCGCAGCAGGACCCGGTGCATCCGCGCTCGACCGTCGGCGCCCCTGGGCGCAGCTCGGCCGAGATCCGCCGCGACCTCGAGGCCCAGCGAGGCGAGCTCAGCTCCTCGGTCGAGGAGCTGCGCGCCAAGGTCAACGAGCTCACCGACTGGCGCAAGCAGGTGAGCGAGCACCGCACAGAGCTGATCACCGCCGCCGCCGTCGCGGGATTCGTGATCGGCGGAATCATCGCCCTGCGCCGGCGCCGCCGCTAGGCCAGCCTCTCCCCGCTAGCGCCAGGGATAGCTGCTGCCGACCCCGAGCAGGCCGGGGCCGACGTGGGCGCCGAGCACCGGCCCGATCTCGGAGACGAAGACCGGCTCGCAGCCGAAGATCTCCCGGCAGTCGTCGGCCAGGGAGGCAGCCGACTCGGCATCCTGGATGTGCTGCACGACCCATGCATCCGCGCGTGATTCGTGCCGCTGGGCTGCATAGTCGCGGAGCCGCTCAATGGAGCGCGCCCTGGTCCGCACCCGCTCGACGGGGGTGATCTCGTCCTCGAGGGTGAGGATCGGCTTGATCTTCAGGGTCGAGCCGATCCAGGCCCGGGCGCCCCCGATCCGCCCCCCGCGCCGCAGGTACTCGAGCGTGTCCACCGCGAACCAGATCTTCGTCCCCTCCCGGGTCTCCCTGGCCCGCTCGAGCGCCTCCCCTGCGCTGGCCCCTCCCTCGGCCGCCTCGGCCGCGGCCAGGACGCAGAGGCCGAGGCCGCCGGCCGAGCTGCGCGAGTCATAGATCCTGATCCGCTCGCCGCCCTTGCCCTCGGCCTCGAGGCGGTCCTTGGCCTGCCCCGCCGCCCGGACGGTCCCGGAGATCCCGGCCGAGATGTGGATCGAGACGACGTCCCGCCCCGCCGCAAGAAGCGGTTCGTAGGCGGCGACGAAGTCTCCCACCGAGGGCTGGGAGGTGGCGGCCGCCGACTCCGAGGCCCGCAGCTGCTCGTAGAAGGCCGGCAGGTCGGTGATCTCCGCCTCCCGGCGCTGCTCGCCGTCGAGGGTGACGTAGAGGCTGATCACTTCGATGCCGTGAGCCTCGATCAGCTCGGGCGGCAGGTAGGTGGTCGAGTCGCAGACGACCGCGGTCTGGTGGCTGGGACTCAAGGGAGCCGGTTCTATCAGGAATCACTCCCTCAAATAGCATCTGCCGCCGTGGCGACCACGCTGGTCACAGGGGGCTCTGGCTTCATCGGCTCGCATCTGGTCCGGGCCTTGGCCGGGCGCGGAGACGACCTGCGCCTGCTGGCGCGGCGGAAGTCGAGCCTCGACCACCTCGCCGACCTCGACTTCGAGCGGATCACGGGCGACGTCACCGACCGCCGTGCCGTGCGCAGAGCGGTCGAGGGCAGCGATCGGGTCTTCCACGTCGCCGGCACCACCTCGATGAGGCCGGGCAGCGCGGAGAAGGTGTTCACGGTCAACGTCGGCGGCACCCGGATCGTCATGGAGGAGGCGCTGGCGGCCGGCGTCGAGCGGGTCGTCCACACCTCCTCCGCCGGCGCCGTCGGCCCGGCCAAGCCCGGCGGCACGGCGGACGAGGCGCAGCCCTTCACCGCCGGGCGGCTGGGGGTCGCCTACATCAACTCCAAGCACGAGGCCGAGGTCGAGGCGCTGCGGGTCGCGGCCCACGGCCTCGACCTGGTGATCGTCAATCCGACCTTCGTCCTCGGCCCCGACGATCCCGGGCGGGGCACCTCCAACCGGCTGATCAGGCGGGTGCTGCTGCGCCAGATTCCCCTCTTCGTCGACGGAGGGCTCAACGTCGTCGACGTCCGCGACGTCGCCGAGGGCCACCTGCTGGCCGAGCGCAAGGGCAAGTCCGGGGAGCGCTACATCCTCGGCGGGCGCAACTTCACCCTGCAGCGCCTCTTCGCGGACGTCGCTCGCATCTCCGGCGTGCCGCCGCCACCGCTCAAGATCCCCTTCGGGCTGACCATGGCCTCGGTCGAGATGGCAGGCTGGGTGGGGATCACGCCCCCGGTCAGCCAGGACGAGCTGATCTCCGCATCGCAGTGGTGGACCTACCGCTGCACGAAGGCGAAGAAGGAGCTGGGGTTCAAGCCGCGCCCGCACGAGGAGACCCTGGAGGAGGCGGTGCGCTGGCAGATGGACGAGCTCGGCGACCGGGTCGGCCGCGCCCCGCGCAGCGACCTCGCCCTGCGCGCCTTCGGCCGCATCCTGCAGATCGGCGATCGGCTGACCCCCGGATGAGCGGGGGCGCGGGATCCGGCGGCGCCGAAGGAAGGGTGCTCTACCGCTGCCGCACGCCGACCAACTTCCTCTGCCCCTGCGGAGGCGTCGCCCGCGACCTCGACCGCCGCTCCCTGCCCTTCCGCACCGAGCGGGTGGCGCTGAAGCGCGCCGAGCGGGCCGAGATCGTCGAGCTGACCGGCCAGCGGCGGGTGCCGGTGCTGGTCGACGGCGAGGAGGTGATCCACGACTCTCGCCGGATCCGCCAGTATCTCGAGCACCGCTACGGAGGCGGTGGGGAGGGGAGCGCCTGATCGGCGGCCGACCGTGCTTTACAATGTGAAGCCATGAGCGAGATCCCTGACGCCGCGATCACCCTGACGCCGAAGGCGGCGGAGAAGGTAAACGAGCTGCTCGGCTCCTCGGAGGGCGACGAGCAGGCGCTGCGCGTCGCCGTGCGGGGCGGCGGCTGCTCCGGCTTCCAGTACGCGCTCGCCTTCGACAAGGCCAAGGAGGACGACCATGTCTTCGAGGACCGCGGCGTCGCCGTGATCGTCGACAAGGTCAGCGCCCAGTTCGTCTTCGGCTCGGAGGTCGACTACGTCGAGGGCCTCCAGGGCGCCGGCTTCCAGGTCAACAACCCCAACGTCGTCGCCGCCTGCGGCTGCGGCTCCTCCTTCCAGGTCCGCGAGGACGCGGCCGACCAGGCCGCGGTCTAGCTCTCTACGTCCCGATCAGCAACAGCAGCCTGAATGGGACGCCGCGCTTTGCCCACCAGAGCGCCGCGATCACCCAGGTCTCGATAAGCAGCGCGGCCGTCCGCGGTGCGCGGGTCAAGAGCACCCCGGCGTCCTCGACGACCAGGGTGACTGCATCCGGCCGCTGATCGTTCGAGCCCACCTCTCGCAGGCAGTCCAGCAGCGCGTCCCAGTTGCCGCCGAACCAGGCGGGGAAGGAGAGCGCCGCGGCGAGGGCCGAGAACAGCTCACCCTCGTCGCCGATCTCCGCCCCGGAGATTCGGGCACGGACCTCTCCCTCGCGGGCCGCGGGCAGTTCGGCTTCTCCCGTGAGCACCCGCAACGGGGGCTCGGCCTCGAGCAGGGCCAGCGCCTCGGCAGCCGGCTCACTCATCGAGACGGGTGAAGCTCGAGTAGTGGTCGGAGGTGTAGTAGACGCTGCCGTCGTCGCCGACCACCAGGCGCCTGGCGCCCCGGTCGGGGCTGCCGGGTGTGGGGACCGTGTACTCGCGGTAGAGCAGCCCCGCGGGCAGCGCGGGGAGGTTCCCCTCGCGGTTCTGGAAGATGGAGCCGTCCTGCTCGTAGGGGAGGGCGTCGCCGGAGGCGATCAGCCGCAGCACCCGCTCGACCGCCACCCGCTGACCCGCGTCGGGGACTCTGGCGGCGAGACGGAGCGCCGACTCGCCACCCCTCGGCGGCCCGATGCCCGGGCCGTGGGAGGCTGCGGTCGATGAGTCCCCGCCCCCGCCGCAGCCCCCGAGGAACGCAGCCGCGACCAGCACGGCCGCGATCGCGGCCGGCGGCCTCATCCGCGGGTGTCTCGTCAACCAGCGGGGTTGTCGATCTGCAGCGGTGGTCCCTGCGCGGGCTCCGTCGCCGCGGCAGCCGGGGCCTCGACCTGCTCGACCCCGAGCGCCTCGGCCAGCTCGCCCGACTCATACATCTCCCCGACGATGTCGGCGCCGCCGAGCAGCTCGCCGTTGAGGTAGAGCTGCGGGAAGGTGCGCCAATCGGAGATCTCCCCGGTCACCTCGCGCAGCGGCTCCAGCGCCGGCAGCACGTCGATCGCGCCGTACTCCACCTCCAGCGAGTCGAGCATCTGCACGACCCGCATCGAGAAGCCGCAGCGCGGCATCTCCGGCGTCCCCTTCATGAACAGCAGCACCTGGTTCTCGGCGATCAGCCGCTCGACCTGCTCCTTGAGATCGTTCTCGGGCATGGGCGGATCTTAGCTGTCCGGCGCGGTCGTTTTCAGGGTGAGGGCGTGGATCGCGCCATCGTCCATCCGCTCGCGCACCGCCTCCTTGACAAGCCGGTGCTGCTCGATCCGCGAGAGTCCCTCGAACTGGGGCGCGACGACGACCGCCTCGAGGTGATCGGCGGTCCCGGTCTGGTCTGAGACCTCGACCTCGGCGCCGGGAAGAGCCTTCTCGATCAATGCCTGGATCTCGGAAAGGTCGGCCATCAGCCGACCCGCTGGCCGAGCACGTCGAGCATCTCCTCGACCTTGACGAACTTGACCCGCGGGCGGCCGTGGGGCTCACCGCGGCCGACCTCGGCCTTGTCGATCGCCTGCCAGTCCTCGAAGCTGATGAAGCGCACGCCCCGCTCGGTGAGCAGCTCTTCGACCGCGGCCGGCTCGGGCGATGCCGGCTCGAGCAGGGTGCCGGAGGCGACGTCCTCGAGAAGGTGCTTGACCGTCTCCAGGGCGTCCTTCTTGTTGGTGCCGATCACGCCCGAGGGGCCGCGCTTGATCCAGCCCGCGGCGTAGTGGCCGCACCTGTGGCCGCCGTCGTGCGAGTCGAGCACCCGGCCGCCCTCGTTGAGGATTGTGCCCCTGCTGTCGTCGAAGGGCACTCCCTCGATCGGCACCCCGGTGTAGCCGACCGAGCGAAGCACAAGCCCGCAGGCCAGCTCCTCGCGCTCGCCGGTGTCGCGGGCGCGCAGGCTGCCTCCCTCCTCGACCAACTCGTTGCGGCCGATGACGATGCCCTCGACCTTTCCGTCGCCGGTGATCTCGACCGGGGATGCGAGAAAGCGCATGATGATCCGCTTCGGCTTGCCCTCGGGTTTGCGCTGCGAGAACTCCCGCACGGTCTCGACGTTGACCCGGGTCGTCTTGTCGGCTTCATCGGAGTCGAGAAAGGCCTGGCTGGCGGGGTCGAGCTCGACCTCGGAGGGGTCGATGATGATGTCGGCGTCGTGCATCTCGCCGAGCTCCTTGATCTCGGGATTGGTGAACGCCGCCTGTGCGGGCCCGCGGCGCCCGAGGACGACGATCTCCTTCACCTTGTTGCCGCCGAGCATCTCGATCGCGTGGTCGGCTGTGTCGGTCTCGCGCAGCTCGCGGTCGGTCAGCGCCAGCATCCGGGCGACATCGGTGGCGACGTTGCCGTTGCCGATAACAATCGCGCGCTCGCAGCTGAGGTCGAACTCCTCCTCCGCATAGTCGGGGTGGGCGTTGTACCAGCCGACGAACGCGGTGGCTGCATGGCTGCCGGGCAGGTCCTCGCCCGGGATGCCGAGCCGGCGGTCGGTCTCGCAGCCGAAGGTGAAGATGATCGCGTGATAGAGCCGCTCGAGGTCCTCGACGTCGATGTCGTGTCCGACCTTGACGTTGCCGAAGAAGCGGAAGCCCTCGCGGGCGGCGGTCTTCTCGTAGACGCGGATCACCGACTTGATCTTCGGGTGGTCGGGGGCGACCCCGCCCCGGACCAGGCCGAACGGGGTGGGGAGGCGGTCGAAGAGGTCCACCTGAGTGTGGGTGCCCTCGTCCTTGAGGATGTGCTCGGCGGCGTAGAACCCGGCGGGGCCGGCTCCGATGATCGCCACGCGGAGCGGGTTCTCAGTTGTGCCGGGAGCGCTCATCGCGAACGCGGAAGGATAGGGAATGGCGCCCGGGCGCCGCTAGGCCAGGCGGGCCGGTTCGGCCGCGCTGACCGGGACGCCATCGAGGGCGTCGAGCGCCTTGCGCAGGCTCATCGCGATGCAGGTGAACAGCGGCGTCTCGCGCTCCGTGTACTCGCTCGCCTCGGTCGGGCGCAGCTCGTTGACGAGGTCGAGAAACTCGCCCGGGTCATCGCCCTCGAAGGCGACGACGAACTCCTGGTCGTCGAGGCCGAATGAGTAGGTGGTGTTGACCGAGATCTCGGGGTAGCGGCGGCCGATCTCGATGTGGCTGCGCATGATCCGCTGGCGCTCCTCCAGCGGCAGCCCGTACCAGCGGCGCTGCTTGACCATCGGGTAGAGGAAGAGGAAGCGGCGGTCGGAGACGCAGATCTCGGGCCGCACCGACTCCTCCTCGGAGTAGGGCGAAGCCTTGGTCATCGAGAGGAAGGAGTGGGGGATCGCCGACCACTTGGCCAGGCCGCTCTGGCCGAGGACGACGTGGAAGTTGTGAATGTCCTCGAGGATCGGGCTCTGGCTCAGCAGCAGCAGGTCTACGTCGCTTCGGGTGCCTATGGTTGAGTAGGCGCGCAGCGAGCGGTCGAGGCCGAAGTCCTCGCAGGCGGCGAGGAACTCGAGCTTGTCGGCGGCGCGCTGGTCGTCATCGAGGCGCCGCCAGGCGGGATCGAGCTTGAAGAACGTGAATTTCGCGAAAGTCCTGCCGGCCACGGTGCTCCCCAAAATAGCGCTCGCCGCCTGGCTCCTCTGGGCGGCCGGGTGCCTCGCCCCCCTCGCCGGGGCGGGTGCGGAGCCGAGTGTGACCGTGGCCCTGCTGCCCAACGGGACCCGCCTCACGGCGCTCGAAGGCGTGCCGGGGATCTCGCCGGGCCTGCTCAGCGCCGGGCTGGGCGAGGTCTCCCCGGATCAGACCTACCTCGACATCACCCAGGGCAACCGGATCTTCGACTCGCTGTACGACTCCGAGTTGCCGCCCACCGACACCCTCGGCACCCGGGTCCCGGGCTGGGGCAGGATCGTCAGGCGGGCGGACTCGGCGCCGGCCGAGATCGTCCCCGGGCTGCTCGCGTCCTCGCTCGGCCCCGGGACGATCGCCGCGGCCGGCGACCTGACCATGCCGGCCCTGCTGGCTGCCGACCGGAGCGGTCGCCTCGAGCGGCTGGCCACCTCCTGCCGCAGCCCGAGCTGCCGGCCGCAGGTGAGCATCGTCAACGCGAGCACCGGGGAGCTGCCCTCGCTCGCCCGCCATCTCCGCGGCGCCGACCTGCTGATCGCGCTGGAGCGCCCGCCCCCGGCCGAGCACTCCCAGCTCGCCCTCGGCATCGCCGGGGCCGGCTTCGACGGCAACCTCACCTCCGACAGCACCCGCCTCGACGGCTACGTCAGCTCCACCGATCTCGCCCCGACCATCCTCGAGCGGCTCGGCCGGCCCGTCCCTTCGGAGGTGAGCGGCACCGCGATCCGCGCCGAGGGCAGCCCCGACTTCGGCGCGGTGGCCTCGCTCGGCGATCGCCTCGAGGCGGTTCCATCGCGCCGCACCTCCGTGGTCGGCCTCAGCCTGCTCGCCTGGGCCCTCGCGGCGGGGCTCGCCGCCCTGCTCGGCCGCGGCCGCACCGCCCTGCGGCTGCTGGCGCTCTCGGTGGCGTACCTGCCGCTGGCTCTGCTGCTCGGCGCTGCGCTGCGCCCCAGCGAGCCCGCCGAGCTGTCGCTGCTGGCACTCGGCGCCCCCGCCCTGGGAGCCCTGACGCTCGCCGGCCTGCGCGGCTACAGGGCGCTGGCGGTCGCCTGCGGCCTCAGCACGGCGGCCTGCGCGATCGACATGATCGCCGGCTCGCCGCTCACCTCGCTCTCCCTGATCGGCCCCAACCCCGGCGGTGGCGTCCGCTTCTACGGGATCGGCAACGAGCTCGAGGCGATCCTCGCCCCGCTGACGATCGTCGGCACCGGCGCCGCGATCGCGGGCTTCGCCGCGGGCCTCTCCCGGCGCGCCGCGGCGATCGCCTTCCTCGCCGTCGCCCTCGCGGCCGCGTTCGTCTTCGCCGCCGGGCGCTTCGGCGCCGACGTCGGCGCGGCGATCGTCTTCCCGGCAGGCGCCGCGGTCGCCGCGGCTGTGATCAGCGGGAGGCGCTCCCTCGCCTGGCTGGCGCTGGCTGCGCCGCTCCTGGCGCTCGCCCTGCTGGCGCTGATCGACCTCGTCTCCGGGGGCGACGCCCACCTGACCCGCTCCGTGCTCGACGCAGGCGGCCTCTCCGACCTCGCCGACGTCGCCGAGCGGCGCCTGCGGCTCTCGGCGATCAGCTTCGGCCGGGCCGCCGGCTCGCCCGTCTTCTGGGCCGTGCTGGCGGCGATCGCGCTGGCGGTCCTCCAGCGCCGCCGCATCCGGGCCTGGTTCGCGGGCAACCGGACGATGCGGGCCGCCTTCGCCGGCGCCGCCGCGGCGACCGTCGTCGGCACCC
Organism: uncultured Actinomycetes bacterium; assembly: GCA_963725315.1. Taxonomy (GTDB): domain Bacteria; phylum Actinomycetota; class Thermoleophilia; order Solirubrobacterales; family 70-9; genus JBBRHQ01. Next base: position 479,915 of record CAVRYA010000004.1, read on the forward strand.
TCGCCAACGACTCCGGCGCCCTGCTGCTCGAGGTCGGCACCGCCTACCTGCTCGCCTTCGGCGGCTACGTCTGGGCGGAGAAGGCGGAATCGGGCTCCCAGAGTCGAATAGATCGCTTGGGGCCGGGGTAACCGGGAACCCCGAGAGGGGTCTTTTCTTGTCCAGCCCGCGGGGCAGTGCCTGCGTGCCCCCCGTCACAATCCGCCACCGGAAGATCAACTACCCTTAATCAAGTGCGAATCGCCCTCGTTTCGCCATATTCGTGGAGCTTCATGGGCGGTGTGAATCGTCACGTGGAGGCGCTCGCCGAGGAGTTGATCGGCCGCGGCGACCACGTCAGGGTGATCGCGCCCCTCGATCCACCCGACCGCCTCAGCAAGGTTCTCCACCGCGCCCCCGCCGAGCCCAGGGAGAGCCCGGACTACCTGATCCCGGTCGGCCGAACCGTCGGGATCGGCGCCAACGGTGCCGTTTCCAACCTCTCGCTCTTCCCTGAGGGGGTGACCGCAACTCGCCGTGCCATTCGCCAGGGTGAGTTCGACGTCGTCCACGTCCACGAGCCGATAGCGCCGTTGGTCGGGTGGGACACGGCGCTTCACTCCGAGACTCCGGTGGTCGGCACCTTCCACGCCTACTCGACCAAGGCGATCCCCAACTACGCCGCCAACCTGCTCGGAGCCCGGCGCGTGGTCAACAGGCTCGCGGCGAGGATCGCCGTCTCCGAGGCCGCCGAGTGGACCGGCAGGCGGTGGTTCGGCGGCCACTACGAGATCGTCCCCAACGGGGTCGACATCGGCGGCGCTCCGAGCGGCCCGAAGCCGCGGAGCGACGAGTTCCGGATCCTCTTCGTCGGCCGCCCGGAGGAGCGCAAGGGCCTGCCCTTCCTGCTCACCGCCTTCGGCGCCCTGGTCGACCAGGCGCCCGCGCGGCTGACCGTGATCGGCGCCGGCGACGCTGACATCCTTCGCTACCTCCAGGACCCGGAGCTGATGGGCTCGATCGACGCACGCGGGCGGGTCTCCGAGGAGGAGCTGCGGCAGGAGCTCCAGCGCGCCGACGTTCTCTGCGCCCCGTCGCTCTCGGGTGAGAGCTTCGGCATGGTTCTGACCGAGGCCTTCGCCGCCGGCACCCCGGTGATCGCCTCGGCGATCGCCGGTTACAGCGACGTCGTCACCGACGGTCTCGATGGGGTGCTGGTTCCCCCGGCCGATCCCCAGCGCCTGGCCGAGGAGCTGCAGCGTGCCCAGCACGCGCCCCAGCGCCTCCGGGAGATGGGGGAGGCCGCCCGGATCAGCGCCGAGCGCTACGCCTGGCCCCGTGTTGCCGATCAGGTGAGCGCCGTCTATGAGCGGGCGATCGAGGCGCCCGCCGCGGTCACCGCCGGAGAGCGGCTCGCCCGCCGCGCCGGCATCGCCTCCGCCGACGGTCGCCCGCGGCGCCCCGCCGAGCGCCTGCCCTCCCTCGACCCGCCCCTGGCGCGAAGCGGCAGCCGCCGGCGCAGTGCAGCCCGCCGCCTCGGGCTCGGCGTCGCCGCCGTCCTCGGCCTCGGCCTCACCGCCCTGGCGGCGAACAAGATCGGGATCGACAAGGTCGTCGCCAGCATCGTCCGCTCCGATCTGAGCTGGGTGCTGATCGCCTGCGCGCTGATGTCGGCGTCGCTCTTCTTCCGCGCCGCCTCCTGGTACTCGATCGTGCGCGCCGCTCTCCCCAACCGCCCGGTCCGCCGCCGCGACGTCACCTCGGCGACGATGATCGGGGTGCTGATGTCGGCGACGCTTCCCGCGCGCCTCGGCGAGCCGGCCCGGGTCATGTCGCTGTCGCGCCGCACCGGGCGGATGCGCGAGACCGTGCCGGTGCTGCTCGGCACCCTGGTCTCGCAGACGATGCTCAACATCCTCGCCCTCGTCCTGCTCGGGATGATCATCGTCTCGACCACGGACCTCTTCCACTCGGGGACGCAGAAGCTCTTCTGGTTCAGCTCCGTCCCGCTGCTGCTCCTGCTGGTGGTGCTAATCGCGCCGACCCTTATGCGCCGCGGCGGCAACGGGCGGCTGGCGCGGATCGGGGCGAGCATGCGCGGCGCCCTGGTCCAGGTGCGCCGCGGCCTGACCGTGTTCCGCGATCCGAAGCGGGGCTCGATCGCGGCGGCGGGGCAGCTCGGAGCCTGGGCGATCCAGCTCGCCGCCTGCTGGGCGTTGCTCTTCGCGCTGGGGCTCGACGGCCAGGCAGGCATCGGCGCCGCCGCCGCGGTGCTGTTCGCGGTCAACGTCACCGCGGTCGTCCCGGCCACCCCCTCGAACATCGGGGTCTTCCAGCTCGCGGTGATCAGCGTCCTTCACACCGGATTCGGGATCAGCACCGCCGACGCGCTCGCCTACGGCGTAATCCTGCAGGCGGTCGAGATCGCCACCGCGGTCGCCCTCGGCCTCCCGGCCCTGGTCCGCGAGGGCTTCACCTGGTCGGACCTGCGGGTGCAGGCGCTCTCCTCGAACCCGGTACGACTCTCCTCGAAGCCCCCCGCCCGCGAGGGCGCTCAGATCTAGGCCCCCTACGCGCCGCCCGGCGCTCGAGTGGACGTTTTCGGGGGATATGGGCTGGTTTTCATCCACTCGACCACGGGTGGGTGGTTGACCGGGGTATACGGCCGGGGTAGGGTCGACGCGACTGATCGGCCAGACTGGGCGGACCTGCGAGCGGGCGGGGGGACCTGACGAGGATCATGTTCGGGCGGAGATCGAAGCGGCGCTTCACAAGGAGTCAAGGGTGAGGGAGATCATTCCTGCCCTTGTCGACGATGCCCGGATGCCCGCGAGCAGGATCTGCGGGCGTTTCGCTCGCTTCGACCGCTATTGCACCGGCAGACGGTGGACCTGCGGCCTCGCGATGGGACTCGGACGTCCAAGAGCGCATCGAGCGGCTGGAACGGATCGCCGATGAGCCCAGGGCAAGCCGGCGGCCGAGGAGAAGCTGACGCGGCTTCGGCCCTCTCCTGACAGTACTCCCGCCCCGCCGGCGCCCGTTCCCAAGCAAGGCCAGGACCAACTGGTGCGCCTGATGCTGGACGAGGGGTCACTCGTGGTCCCATTCCTCGGACCGGGAACCAACTCGAGCGATAGAAGCGAGGCCTGGCACGACATCGACTCCGGCTATCTCCCCGATGGGGACGAGCTCGCCGCCTACCTGGCGCAGAAGGTGAGCGCGCGACGCCAACGGCACGAGGGGCGTTCCGATCGCGCAAGGCGCGCGAGAAGATCCAGGCGCCCTGAGCGAGCGGCGACATCAGAATCGATCGTGCCCCAGCAGCTCCTCGGGAAGTTGAGGGATTACAGCCACTTCCTCTTCCTCGGGTACACGATGCGTGACTGGAACTTGCGCGTCTTCCTGAAGAGGGTCCTGGGCGAACGCCAGCAACCACCCAACACCTCCTGGGCGATCCAGCGCGACCCGGACAGGCTCGAGATCAGGTTCTGGGAGAGGATCGGCGTCGAGCTGTCCGCCACCCCCCTCGACACGTTCGTGAACGAGCTCGAGAGCCGCGTGGTCTCGGCTGCTGCGGTTTCCGAGGCCTAGATCTGAGCGTAGGCGGGCGAGACTCGGCCACCGCTTCGCTGACTGTCGGTGCCCCTACGTAGGTCTGGCCCACTTCACCGAGGAGGACGGGGACTGGTTCTTCGGACGTGATGCAGAGCGGGGGCTGCTGATCGGCAACCTTCGCGCCGCCCGCCTTACCCTTCTCTATGCCGAGAGCGGCGTCGGCAAGAGCTCGGTCCTGCGCGCCGGGGTTGTGGCGCGCCTGCGGGCTGTGGCCGAGCACGACGCCAAGACGCGGGGCTCGCCTCGCTTGGTGCCCGTCATCTTCAGTTCATGGAGCGATGCACCGGTGGCCGGGTTGATCGATGCGATCGGCGCGGCGCGTCGATCCGTTCCTCGCAGATGATTCGGAATGCGGAGCTCCCACGCGACCGTCTCGACCGGGCCATCGAGGCCGCCGCGAAGGCCGTCGACGCGACGTTGCTGGTGATCCTCGATCAGTTCGAGGAGTACTTCCTCTATCACGCAGGAAGAGGGCGAGGACGGGTTCGCCCAGCAGCTCGAGCATTGCGTCGGCCGCCCCGACACTACGTGCGAACTTCCTCATCTCGATCCGGGAAGACGCGGTCGCCCGCCTCGGCGATCTGTTCCGGGGCAAGGCAACGAACGTCTACAGGAACGTTCTCCATCTCGAACACCTCGATCCGGCCGGTGCCCGCGACGCGATCGAGCAGCCCATCGAGCGGTTGAACGAGCGGCATGGCTCCGAGCGCTTCCAAGTCGAGCCGGCGCTTGTCGATGCGGTGCTCGATCAGGTCCGGCGCGGTCGGATCGATGCCGCCGAGGATGGCCACGGGCCGGACAGATCCAGGGAGCTGCCGAGGGCGGGAATCAGATCGAAACGACCTACCTGCAGCTGGTCATGAGGCGGCTGTGGGAGGAGGAGGTGGAGGCCGGGTCCCACACCTTCGCCTCGAGACTTTCGAGCGGCTGGGCGGCGCGGCGACGATCATTGGGACCCACCTCGACCGCTCGACGGCGCTTGCTGGAGGCCGACCAGCAGCGCACGGCCGCGTCGATCTTCCGCTTCCTCGTCACCAGCGGGGGGACGAAGATCGCCCTCACGGCCAAGGATCTCGTCGACCTCTCCGGCGTCTCCGAGTCCGACCTCGACCCCGTCCTCCATCGCCTCTGCGCCGGCGATTTGCACATTCTCCGCCCGATCGCCCCACACGACGGACGCCGGGAGCCCCGGCCGGTGGGGATGGGAAGCGGGGCGGCGACCGCGACAGGAAGGTGAGGTCGCTCAACCTCACCTCCGCCTCGCAGAAGGTCACCTCCTACGCCTACTGCATGAAGGGCGCTCGCTCGTCCAGGCGAGCAAGCACGATCCAGGCGCCCTGCGCGAAGTCGGCGCCGGCGGTCGCGCTCTGCCCCCGGCGGCAAGAGGGCAGTCTCGGGCGGGGCAGACGGGACGGTTCGGATTTGGAGTACTCGAGGTCGCGAACTCGGCCGTCCACGGGTGTCGTTCGGAGCCAGTGAGGCTGTGACCAGCGTGGCAGTCAGCCGGCCGTCGCAGGCCGACCGGCCCCCCAGGATCGCTGTCGCGCGGAACGACGGGTTCGTCGACATCTTTGGTGCGGGCGATCCGGAGTCCCTGTCGTGGACCGCACGTCTCTGGGCCACGAGACCTGGTCGAGCGAACGCGGTTGCGTTCAACCCACGCGCGCCCGACATGCTCGCGGCAGCGGGCGACGACGGTCAGATCAAGCTTTGGGACGTATCCAACCCCAGAGAGCCAGTGAGGGTTGGCAGTCGGAGTGCTCCAGGCCCGGTTTTCGGCCTCGCCTTTTCCACGTACGGGAAGGCGCTGGTGTCGGCTGGCAAATCCGGGGTTCAGGAATGGGCACTTTCCAGCTCGGGCTTTCGACGGCGAGCGCCGATCCGCCTGGATCCGAAACCAGCTTTCAGCGTGGCCACAGCCCCGAATGGCTCTCTCGCCTTCGGGGGAGCAAGAGGGATCGGTGTCTTGGACCGGCACCGGAATGAACGGTTTCTGCCGACTGTGGGGAGTGTCTTCGCACTTGCTTTCGCACGCGGTGGATCAGTTCTCGTCTCCGGGGGCGCCGATGCGAACGTCACCACCTGGAACCTTGCGACGGGTCGGCCGTTCGGTCCTCCTCGGATGCACGGTCGAAAGGCTGTGCGAGGTCTCGCGGTCAGCTCCGACGGCGCAACGATCGCCTCGGCCGGCGAGGACGGGCTCGTCAAATTCTGGCCGCTGAGGAGCAAAGGCGCACTGGCGTGGACAGTCGGGAGCTTCGGTCCGCCAGAATTCGGCTCAGCCCCGCCAACCGTCTTCGATCTCGCCGCTGGAGACCACGGGCTTGTCGCGGCTGCCGGCGGGTCTGCAGGAGCGTTCATCTGGCGCCCCGGCGGGGGAAATGGCTCGCCACTCGGACCGCAAGGATCGATCCGGATTCACACGTCGGTTGGGCCAAGCCTCGCTGTCGCCTACCACGGCAGCATCCTTGCCGTGGCGCAGGGGCGGTCCTTCGCAATCTGGGATACGGGGCCCTCCTGTTCGAGCATGCCGGCCAGACCCTGTCGGCTCGGGGCCCCCTCTTACTTCGAACGCCATCCGGACGTGATCAACTCGCTCGCCTTCGGCCGGGACGGAAAGCGATTGCTGCTGGCCTCCTCCGACCAGATCGGGGACGTCTATCTGTGGGACGTGTCCGAGGTAGCCGAGACCGGGGCCGTGCAAGCTGTCTCAAAGCTCCATTTCAACTTCTTCGTCAATCGGCTGGCCTTCAGTCCCACCGATCCCCTCCTCGTCGTCGGCGGGGACGAGGGGAAGATTCGCGTCGTAAGCAATCCCAGGTCTCCGACGCAGGAGGCGGTTACACCGAAGGTGGGATACGAGTACCAGCCGGTGCAGGCGCTCGCTTTCTCCCCGGATGGCGACACCCTCGCCACCGGGGGGCTTGACGAGCACGTGGTGCTTTGGGATGTAGTCCGGGGCCGGGATGATCAACTGACGTTGAGGAGCACGGCAGGCAACCTCTACCAAGCGAACGCCATCCTCTCGCTTGCATTCTCCCCCGACGGACAAACCCTTGCTGCCGGCGACGGCGACGGAGCCACCTGCCTCTACGACGTCGAGAGCCGTCGCCACCTCGGTTATTGCCTCCTCGGACACTCCACGACCGCTCGGTCCCCAACCAACAATCGGGAAGCGTTTTCCACCGGGTACCTAGGCAGCGGGATCCGATCGGTCACCTTCATCCACGGCGGGCGAACTCTGCTGACCGCGGGCGACGGCAGCCCGGTGGTCGCTTGGGATTCGACCCTCTGGAGCCAGGGGCACGATGAGCACACCGAGCGGCTGCTGAATGCCGCCGTGTGCGGACTCGCCGGACGAAACCTGACCGCGGACGAGTGGGGCGCTGTCTTCCGTAACACAAAGCTGGCGGACGATCGCCACAACACCTGCCCGAGTACCCGTTGCTAGGCCCGGCCAGCCGCCGCTCCTCAAGCCGCCCGCCCGCGCGGTTCCGCCCGCCCGCGAGGGCGGGCGGATCTAGCCCGCCGCGGGCCCCGGCTGTCGGGCTTGGCGGCCCGGGGTCCTCCTCGGCCGAGTCCTCCTCGGGGGGCTCCTCCTCGGGAGGCAGGCCCGCGCCGCGATCGGAGCCGGCGATCACCTCGTCGGGGGAGCCGTCCTCGGGTATGAACCCCGACTTCATCCCGAAGTAGACCGCCTGCGGGTGGTGGGCGATGATCGCCACCGTCGATTGCTCCGGCATCACGGCGTAGCCGCCGGAGAGGGTCATCCCGATCTCCTCCAGGCCCAGCAGCCGCCAGACCTTCTCGTGCTCGGACTGGTCCGGGCAGGCGGGGTAGCCCCAGGAGTAGCGCCGTCCCTGGCTCGGGCTCCATGCCCAGCTCGCGGCGGACCTCCGAGTGCAGCCACTCGGCCAGGCCCTCGGCCGACTGCACCCCGAGCCCGTGGACGTAGAGCTGCTCGGCGAACTCGCCCTCGGCCTCGAGCTTCGACATCAGCTCGGTCACCTCGGGCCCGACGGTGACGCCCTGCAGCGCGACGACGTCTCGCTCGCCGCTGTCGACGGGGCGGAAGAAGTCCGCTAGTGAGATGCGGTCGTGCTTGGGCTGGCGCGGGAAGACCAATCGCTCGATCTCGACCTCCGGGTCCTCGGGGTCGTAGATGACCAGCTCGTTGCCGTCGGCGTTGCAGGGGAAGTAGCCGAGCTTGGCCCGCGGGTGCAGGTAGTCCTGCTCGCGCCACATCCGCTCCAGGCGGGGCGCGAAGCCCTCCTCCTCGCCGTCTCCCTCGACGATCTTCCGCCACTCCTCTCCCTTCTTGCCGCGCCCGCCCCAGTGGAGCTTGAACAGCACGTGGCGGTCGAGATGGGGGAAGACCTGATCGAAGTCGACCTCGATCTCCCGCGCGCCCCAGAACGGCGGCTCGGGAACGGGCACGTCGGTGCGGGCGTCCGAGCGGACGCTGTCGTCGGTGACCGGCGGCGCGTTGTCGATCACCACCGGCTTCTCCCGCAGCGTCTTCGCCTCGGCCCGGATCCGCTCGACCAGACCGTCCCGGGCGTCACCGTCGATCAGCGCGTCCATCGTGTCGAGGCCGGCGAAGGCGTCCTTGCAGTAGAAGACACCCGGCTCGTAGACCTCGTCGGAGTCCTTGCCGCCCGGGTAGAGGGCCCGGCGGCCGAAGTCGCGATTGATCGCGGCGCCGCCGATCAGCACCGGGAAGGCGAGCCCGCGCGAGTGCAGCTCGCCGATGCAGGTGGGCATCTGCTTCGAGGTCGAGACGAGCAGCGCCGAGAGGCCGATCGCGTCGGCCTCGTTGGAAACCGCGGCCTCGATGATCGTCTCCACCGGCACCTGCTTGCCGAGGTCGATCACCGTGTAGCCGTTGTTGGTGAGGATCGTGTTGACCAGCGACTTGCCGATGTCGTGGACGTCGCCGAAGACGGTGGCGATCACCACCTTGCCCTTTGTGTGGCCCTCGATCCGGTCGAGGTAGTTCTCGAGCCGGGCAACGGCGCGCTTCATCACCTCCGCCGACTGCAGGACGAAGGGCAGGATCAGCTCGCCGGCGCCGAACTTGTCGCCGACCTCTTTCATCGCCGGCAGCAGCACCTCGTTGAGGGTCGGGACCGCGCCGATCTTCTCCACCGAGCGGTCGATCCAGTCTTCGACCCCGTCCTTCTTGCGCCGCAGGATGTGCCAGTGGAGCGCCTCCTCGGGCTCCATGCCCTCGGTCGGGTCGTCGCCCTCGTCAGCCTCCTCGGGGCCCTTCGACTCGAAGTGGGCGATGAAGCGCTCGAGCGCGTCTTCGGAGCGGTTGAAGACCAGCTCGTCGGTGAGCTCGCGCTCGGCATCGGGGATCTCTCCGTAGGGGGTGATGTGGTTGGGGTTGACCATCGCCAGGTCGAGGCCCGCCTCGACGCAGTGGTGCAGGAAGACCGAGTTGAGCACCGCGCGGGCCGGGGGGGAGACGCCGAAGGAGACATTGGAAACGCCCAGCGAGGTCTTCACCCCGGGCAGCTCTGCCTTGATCCTCCGGATCCCCTCGATCGTCTCCACCGCCGAGGGCTTCCACTCGTCGTCCCCGGTGGTCAGGGTGAAGGTGAGCGCGTCGAAGATCAGCGCCTCGGGTTCGAGGCCGTGCTCGTCGCAGGCAAGGTCGCGGATCCGCTTCGCGATCTCGACCTTGCGCTCCGCTGTCTTCGCCATCCCGACCTCGTCGATCACGAGCGCGATAAGTGCCGCCCCGTGGGCCTTTGCCAGCGGCACGACCACGTCGGCCTTGTCGCGGCCCGCCTCGAGGTTGATCGAGTTGACGATCGCCCGGCCCGGGATCTGCTCCAGTGCCCTGCGGATCACCTCGGGCTCGGTCGAGTCCACCTGGATCGGCGCCGGCTGGGTCAGCGAGACGCGCTCGACCACCTGGCGCATCTGCTCGTCCTCGTCGGCGCGCTCGGTCAGCGCGACGCAGACGTCGAGCAGGTGGGCGCCGCCGTTGACCTGGTCCTCGGCGACCTGGACGAGGCCGTCGTAGTCGTCGGTGAGCAGCAGCTCCTTGGCCTTGCGGGAGCCCTGCGAGTTGACCCGCTCACCGACCAGGGTCGGCCGCGGCTCCTGCACCAGCGGGGTCGAGGTCATCATCGAGGAGACCTCGATCGGCCCCGGCGCCGGGCGCGCCTCGGGGAGGCGCCCGTCGACGCGCTCGCGGAGCGCCGCGATGTGATCGGGTGTCGTGCCGCAGCAGCCGCCGACGATCCCGACCCCGTAGCGCTCGACGAACTCACCCAGGGTCGCCGCCAGCGGCTCGGGCTCCTCGGGGAAGATTGTCTCCCCGTCGGGGCCCTGCAGCGGCAGGCCGGCGTTGGGGATGCAGTGCACCGGCAGCGGCGAGCGCTCGCCCAAATAGCGGATCGCGTCGCGCATGTCCTCGGGGCCGGTCGAGCAGTTGAGCCCGATCACGTCCACCTCGAGCGCCGCCAGGGTGGTCAGCACGGCGGCGATGTCCGTTCCCAGAAGCATCTTGCCACCCTGCGGCAGCAGGGAGACGCTGGTCTGGATCGGCAACGACCGCCCCGCGGCCTTGAACGCCTCGCGGGCCCCGAATACGGCGGCCTTGACCTCGAGGATGTCCTGAGCCGTCTCGATGATGATCAGGTCGGCGCCCCCGGCCACCAGGCCCTCGGCCTGCTCGGTGAAGACCTCGACCAGCCGGCCGAACGAGATCTCGCCGAGGGTCGGGTCGTCGGAGGCGGGCAGGAACCCCGTGGGGCCGATCGATCCGGCGACGAACCGCTCCTGGCCGGCCGCGCTGCGGGCGATCTCCGCGGCGCGGCGGTTGATCTCCGGCGTCTCCTCGCCGAGCCCCCACTCGTCCAGCTTGATCCGGCTTCCCTGGAAGGTGTCGGTCTCCACCACCTCGGCGCCAGCCTCGAGCATCGAGGCGTGGACGCCCTCGATCACGTCCGGGCGGTTGAGCACCAGCGCCTCGTGGCACTTGCCTTCGAGACCGCCGTAGTCGGCCTGGGTCAGCTCGAACTGCTCCAGGGTCGCGCCCATCCCGCCGTCGAAGACGACGACGCGCTCGCGGGTGGCGGCGAGGAAATCTCGCTCAGCCATTCCGTTCCCTGCTCTGCGTTTCGCTCTTCGGCAGTCTCACTGTCGCCTCCATCGATCCCGGCTGTAGCACCGCCGCCCGCACGCGGAGCACGCGGGGATTCGGGCCGGTTGCTGCGATGTCGTTGGGCCGGGTCCCTCGATCGCTCTTGATGGTCGGCCTAATTTAGCGAAGCTGCGGTTGCTTCCGTGCAGGGCCCCGGCCCGCCCGACTAGACGCTCTGAGCGCTTGGGCTTCTTGGCGGGCGGCGGCGCCAGCCTGTAGACCGGGCCGTTGGTGGTCACGGCGTAGATGTGGTGGAAGGTGTCCTCGCCGAACGAGGTCATCAGCCCTCCGAAGGGGCCCGGCGGGATCCTGAGCCCCGTCGGGCGGTCGTCGACCGCCCCGCTCAGGCGGGGCTCGAAGCTGCGGATCCGCCCCCCGCAGTAGTCGCTGTAGAGGTAGCGCCCGCGCAGCGCCTTCAGGGCCGGGTCGCGGACGACGTAGCCGCCGATCACCGCGCAGCGGGGGCCATGGGGGTAGGTGAGCACCGGCTTCAGGGTGTTCCCCGGGTCGGGGGTGTCGCCGTTGGGACAGAAGAGGCCGCAGTCATAGGGCTGATCCCCCTCGAAGGCGTCCCAGCCGAAGTTGCCCCCCCAGGCCCAGTGCAGGTCCTCGTAGTCGATCTCCTCGAAGCGGTTCTCGCCGACGTCGCCGATCAAGAGCCTGTCCGCGGCGCCCTTGATCTCCTGGAACGAGAAGCGGAATGGGTTGCGCAGCCCATAGCTGTAGATCTCGTCGCGCCCGGGCCGCCCGACGAAGGGGTTGGTCCGCGGGACGCCGTAGGGCCTTCCCCTCTTGCTGGGAAGGGGATTGATGCGGATGATCTTCCCCCGCAGATTGTCGAGGCTCTGCGCGTAGTTGAAGAGGTCGCCGGGATCCATGCCGTCGCCGATCCCGCTGTAGAGGAGGTGGCCGCGGAAGAGGAGCTGCCCGCCGTTGTGGTTGGTGTAGCCCTCCGGCTCGGGAGCCGTGAGGACCGCCCGGCGGGAGGAGGCGCGGGCGAACGTCGGTCGCAAGCGCCGGTACTCGTCGATCTGCAGGTCGTCGTCGCGGTCGGTGTACTGGACGTAGAAGCGGCCGCTCTTGCGGTAGTCCGGTGGAAAGGCCACCCCGAGCAGGCCCTGCTCGATCCTCGTATGGGTGACCATGGCGGAGATGTCGAGGAAGGGACGGGCCAGCTTCTTGCCCTTGTCGACCACCATCACCTCTCCGGCGCGCTGGGTGACGAAGAGGAGATCCGGGAATCCGGGAGCCCCGGTGACGTAGGTCGGGTCGTCGAAGCTGGCGATCGCCTTCATCACCGCCGGCTTGGCCTCCGCGGCGTCGCGCCGCTCCTGGTGCTCGGCGCCGGCTGCAGTGGCGCCCGGAGCGATCGCGGCGATCAGCGCGGCCGCGCCCAGCGCAAGTCGCGCCAGCCGCCCCTGCCGGGCCCGGTGCTCGCTATCTGCTCCCTGCTGCAATTGAAGACCCCCGGATCTACCGGTTTTCGCACCCCTTACAACGTCTCGAGACTGACCTGGGTTGCGGTCGTAGCTCATCCGCCGGTCCCTGCCATGCCAGGGTCGTCCCGAGGAATGCTAGAGCCAGTCCCGGCCGCATGCGGCCCTGAGCTCCCGGCGGTCGGCAGCCTTCAGCCAACCTCCGGACGCGCAAGCTCCTCGGCGAAGCGGTCGATCAGCGCCGCCAGCCGCGGTGTCGCCTCGAGCTGGGGGCAGTGCCCGCAGCCCTCGATCAGCTCGAAGCGCGCATCGGCGACCTCGCTCAGCAATCGCTCGGCGCCACTGGAGAACACCATTCTGTCGCTGTCGCCCCAGAGCAGCAGCACCGGGCAGCGGATCCGCCCCAGCTCGAAGGGGTCCGCCAGCTCCGGCAGCAGCCGCCGCCCGCTGGCGAGCACCCGGGCGACGTCACCGGCGCGCGAGAAGTGAGCGGTGAAGGAGGCGATCAGCCGGGGATCGATCCCGCGCGGCCTGGCGAAGGCCACCTGGCGGTAGACCTGGCCGACGGCGTTTCGCACGACCGCCTGCGGCAACGGCAGCGGCGAGCCCAGGATGGCCCGGATCAGCCACTCTCCCTCGATCACGCCGAACCAGCCGGCCATGTCGAGCCCGGCCGGGGCGATCGGGACGACGCCGCCGATCGGGACGGCGGGATCGGCCGCCGCCCGCAGGGCGACGCAACCGCCCAGCGAGTTGCCGGCGACCAGGGCCGGGCGGCCCTCGGCGAAGCGGACAAGCGCGGCCCTGAGGAAGCGGTCGAGCTGGGGGAGGATCTCACCCTCCGGCTCGAGCGGGGAGGCGCTGCCGTAGCCGGGCATGTCGAGGGCGACCGCGCGCCGCCCGGAACGGCGCATCAGGTCGAGCAGCGGCCGCCAGGTGTCGGCGCTGTCCGACCAGCCGTGAAGGAGGATCAGCGGCGGCCCCGAGCCGTCGAGCTCCAGGGCGCGGGTCTTGAACCCGGCCACCCGCAGTCGGTGCTCGAACAGGACTGCCATGGCTAGATGAGTGGATGGCTCATCTCCGCGCCAAGCTACCGGCGTTTCCCGACGAGTCCGCCCGGGGCGGCCGGAAGTCAGGCGAAATTCAACCGGCGTTTAGTCTCGCCGCCTACTCTCGCGGGGATGACCCAGTTCACCGGATCGCAACCCCCGCTTCACGGCTCCGACACATCGGGGACGCCGCCGCCGCCGATGATCCTCGGCATGAGAGCCCACGCCTCATCCTGCTCGCGGTGCGGATCGATCCTCGACGCGCCCCGGCCCCATCCCAGCACCGGCGAGATCGCGCACAAGTGCTGCGAGTGCGCCACCTGGCAGCCGCTTCCCCAGGCGCTCGGCGGCCCGGCGCGCCCGCCGGCGCCTGCGGTCCCGCCCGCAGGAGCGCGATAGCTGGTCAGTCGCGCTTGCCGCGCCCGTAGAGGAGACGGATCCCGCGGCCCAGCAGCTTCGTCGTCTTCGCCTTGTAGGGGAGCATGTGCATGTCGCGCTTCGGCCCCCAGCGGGTGACCAGGATGGTCTGCTGCTTGGTGTACTTGCGGATCCCCGCCGAACCGTGCCTCGAGCCGAGCCCCGAGCTCTTCCAGCCGCCCATCGGCAGCTCCAGCGCGACGTAGTTGATCTGGGCGTCGTTGACGCAGCACACCCCGGCCTCGACCTGGCGCGCCAGGCGCTCGCCCTTCTCGGTGTCGCGGGTCCAGACCGAGGCCTGAAGCCCGTAGGGGGAGTCGTTGGCGAGCCGCACCGCCTCCTCGGCGTCGGCCACCTTCATCACCGGCAGGGTCGGGCCGAAGGTCTCCTCGGTCATGCACTCCATCGAGTGGTCGACGTCGACCAGCAGGGTCGGCTCGAAGAAGTCGCCGGGGCCCTCGCGGCGCTTGCCGCCGACCACCACCCGGGCGCCCTTGGCGACCGCATCGGAGACGTGGGAGTTGATCAGCTCGACCTGGGGCGGGGAGGTGATCGCCCCGACGTCGACGCTGCCGGCCGGGCCGGGGACCCCGACCCGCAGGCCGCGCATCACCGTCTCGATCCGTGAGACGAGCTCGTCGTAGATCGGCGCCTCCGCGTAGACCCGCTCGATAGAGATGCAGGTCTGGCCGCCGTTCTGCATCGAGTAGTGCACGGCGGCGTTGGCGGCGCGCTCGACGTCGGCATCGGCGCAGACGATCATCGGGTCCTTGCCGCCGAGCTCCAAGCCCACCGGGGTCAGCGTCCGGGCCGCCCGCTCCGCGACCTTCTTGCCGACCTCCGTCGAGCCGGTGAACATCACGAAGCCGACGTGGTCGATCAGCTCGCTGCCCACGTCACCGCCGCCTATCGCGAGCTGGAAGACGTTCTCGGGCAGTCCGCACTCGGCCAGCATCTCGGCCATCAGCATCGAGGTCATCGGTGTCAGGCTGGCCGGCTTCAGGACCACCGAGTTGCCCGCGGCGAGCGCCGGGATGCAGTCCCCGAAGGAGTTGGTCAGCGGGTAGTTCCACGGCCCGATCACTCCGACCACCCCGACCGGCTCGTAGCGAACGAGCAGCTTGCGGCCGATCACGAAGGGAGAGCTCGAGCGAACCTTCTCGTCGGCAAGGTACTTGGGCGCGTTCTTCGCCCAGAAGCCGAAGGCGGCGGCGGCGTAGGAGACCTCCGCGAGCTGCGCGTCCTCGAAGGTCTTGCCGTTCTCGTTGACGATCGTGCGGATGATCCGCTCGGAGTTCTCGGTCACCCACTTCTGCGCTCGCCGCAGCACCCTGCCGCGCCCCTCGAAGCCGAGCGCGGCCCAGCCGGGCTGCGCCTGCCTGCCCCGCTCGACCAGCGCGCCGATCTCATCGGGGGTCACCGCCGGGATCGTGGCGATCGTCTCCCCGGTCGCCGGGTTGCTGACCTCGATGCTGCGGGACGCCCCGCCGGCGTTTGCGCCGCTGCCGCCGGTAGTCGTCTTCGCCTCGGTCGTGGTGCCGCTCTCCACCGTCGCTCTCCTTCGCTAGCTGCTGATTGGACGGGCTCGCGGGGAGACTCTACTCCCCGCGCGGCGCCACCCGGTAGACCGGGCCGGCGAGCGAGCAGGCGAAGGTGCGGCCGTCGCGGGTCTCGCCGAAGCAGCTGAGCGCCTCGACGTTGAGCCCGAGCGGGCGGTCGTCGCGGGCCCCTGCGAGACGGGGCAGGAAGCTCCGCAAATCACCCTGGCAGTAGTCCCCGTAGAGGTAGCGGCCGCGCAGAGAGGGGAGGGCGGGGTCGCGGACGACGTAGCCGCCGGTGACCGCGCACCCGCTGTCGTGGTCGTAGACGAGGATCGGCTTGATCGTCCCGCCGGGGTCCGGCGTGCCCGAGAACGGGCAGCGGGTGCCGCAGGGCGAGCTCAGCGGCAGCTTGGCGTCATAGGGCTGGAATCCCTCCCAGGCGTCCCAGCCGAAGTTGGCGCCGCGGGCGTCGGGAAGAGGCAGGTAGTCGACCTCCTCGAAACGGCTCTGCCCGACGTCGCCGATCGCGATCCGGTCAGGCTGCCTCTCCAGAGTCTGGATGCTGAAGCGATAGGGGTTGCGCAGGCCGTAGCTGAAGATCTCGTCGCGCCCCGTACGCCCGACGAAGGGGTTCGAGCGCGGCACCCCGTAGGGGCGCCCGGCCTTGGTCGGGCGCGGGTCGATCCGCAGCAGCTTGCCGAGCAGCACCTCGGTGTTCTGAGCGTTGTTCGGCGGGTCGCCGCCGAACCCGCCGTCCCCGGTGCCGATGAACAGCTGGTGGCCGTGGAACTGGAGCTGGCCGCCGTCGTGGTTGGGGTAGGAGGGATGGGGGATGGTGATGACCGGGCGCCTGCTCGAAGGCACCGCCCGGGTCGGGTCGGAGCGGCTGCGCAGGTACTCGTCGACCTGGAGGGCACCGTCGTGGTCGGTGTAGAAGACGTAGAAGCGGCGGCTGGCGCGGTAGTCGAACGGGAAGGCGACCGAGAGCAGCCCGCGCTCCTGGAAGCCGCTCTCGACCAGGCTCGAGATGTCGAGGAATGGTCGCCTCAGCGTCTTGCCCTGGCTGATCACCCGGATCACCCCCGGGCGCTCGACGACGAACAGCAGCCTCGGATAGTCCCGCGCGCCGGTGACGAAGACCGGCTGGTCGAAGCTGCCGATCTTCTTCAGCCGGACTCCGGCGGGGCCGGTCCCGCGCACGGCACCAGTCCCGGCATCGGGGATCGCTGCGGCGGCGACCGCGATCGCCGCCAGGCACGCGATCAGGGCCCGGCGGGCTCTCATCGTCGGCGCACCAGCCGGAAGACCTTGCCGTCGGTCCCCGAGTTGCCGAGCGAGGTCACGTAAAGGCGGCCACGGCCGTCCTCGCCGAACGAGCTCGGCGCCGTGACGGAGACGCCGAGCGAGCGATCGTCGCCGGCCCGCCCCAGGTGGGGCGAGAGGCTGCGCAGGGTGCCGTTGCAGTTGTCGGTGTAGACGTATCGCTTTCGCAGTCCCGGCAGCCGCCGGTCGCGGACGACGTAGCCGCCGATGATCGCGCAGCCACGGCTGTGGGGGTAGGCGAAGATAGGCTCCGTCGTCCCCCCGGGATCGGGAGTGCCGTCCCAGTCCCCGTGGTAGAGCCTGAACCCCTCCCAGGCGTCCCAGCCGAAGTTGGCGCCGCTCGCCCCCGCCAGGGTCTCGTAGTCGACCTCCTCGTAGCTGATCTGGCCGACGTCGCCGATCACGATCCGCGGCTCGCGGGCGCTGACCTTGTCGAAGGAGAAGCGGAAGGGGTTTCGCAGCCCGTAGGCGAAGATCAGGTCGCGCCCCGCGCGGCCGACGAACGGGTTCGACGCGGGCACCGTGAAGCGGCGCTTGCCCGGCGGGTTGCGGGGGTCGATCCGGATCAGCTTGCCGAGCAGGCTGGCGGTGTTCTGTGCGTTGTTGTGGGGGTCGCCGCCGCTGCCGCCGTCGCCGGTGCCGAAGTAGAGGAGCTTGCCGAGGAACTCGAGCTGGCCGCCGTTGTGGTTGGCCCAGCTCGGGTGCGGTATCTCGATCACCTTGCGCCGCGATCCGAGCCTGGCGCGGGTGAGGCTGCCGCGCTTGAACTCGTCCACCTCGATGTTGCCCCGGTTGTTCGTGAAGTAGACGTAGAAGCGCCTCACCTTGGGGTATCCGGGCGGCAGCGCCATCGAGAGCAGCCCGCGCTCGCCGAAGTCGAAGCTGACCAGCGAGCGGATGTCGAGGAAGGGGCGGCGAAGCTGGCGCCCGTGCCGGACCACCTCGATCTGCCCGGGCTGATCGACGACGTAGAGCAGCTTCGGGGCCCGTTTCGGGCCGGTGACGAACACCGGGCGGTCGAATTTGCCGACCCGCTTCAGGCCGACCCTGGCGCCGGCCGCGGCGGGCAGTGCCACCGCGAGCGCGAGCAGCGCCGCGAGCGCGAGCAGGGTGGTTGGTGGTCTGCCTCTCATCGTCCGGGTGGCGGGCCGGCGGGGTTGAACGGCGCCTGACATGCGCCCCCCGCCCAGCCTTCCAGTCCTACCTAAACCGGCAGCGCCGGATTCGGATCGCTGTTCGGCTTCCACGTTACCCGGAGGGGTCGATCCGGTAAACGGGACCGGCCTGCGAGGCGGCATAGATCCGCCCCCGCGAGTCCTCCCCGAAGGAGGTGAGCTGCGGCACCTCGAGGCCGAGCTCGCGATCCGCTCTCGCTCCTTCCCCCGGCGTTGCCGGCGGCAGGAACTCGCGCAACTGGCCGGCGCAGTAGTCGCCGTAGATGTAGTGGCCCTGCAGGCGCGGCAGCCTCGGGTCGCGGATCACGTAGCCGCCGGTGACCGAGCAGCCCTGATCGTGGCTGTAGGTGAGCACTGGCGGGATCGCCCCCGGTGCCTGCTGGTCGTGGTTGTAGCGGGCGTTGCCCTCGTACGCCGACCAGCCGAAGTTCATCCCCGCCCGGGGGTCGCGGACGTAGTCGACCTCTTCAAACTCATCCTGGCCGACGTCGCCGATCGTCAGCGCCCCGGTCGGCGGATCGAAGGAGAAGCGCCACGGGTTGCGCAGCCCGAGCGCGTAGATGGCCGGTTCGGCGCCGGGGTCCTCCGGGTCCATGCGGACGATCTTCCCGAGCACGGTCGAGCGGTCCTGGCCGTTTCGCTGCGGGTCGCCGGCCGAGCCGCCGTCGCCGAAGCCGATGTAGAGCTGGCCCCCCGGCCCGAAGGCGAGCTGGCCGCCATTGTGGTTCTCGTAGGGCTGGTCCTGCGCGAGAACGACCCTGGCGCTGCCGCGATCGGCGCGCAGGGGGTCGCCGGGGGAGCGCCGGTAGGAGACCACCCTGGTATCGCCCTCGGTGTTCGTGTAGTCGACGTAGAAGCGGCCGCTGCTGGCGTAATCGGGTGAGAAGGCCATCGAGAGCAGGCCCTGCTCGGAGCCGCCCGAGACCTTCCCGCCGATGTCGAGGAAGGGCTGCGGCAGGATCCGCCCATCCTGCACCACCCGGATCGCCCCGGTCTTCTCCACCACGAACAGGGCGTCGTGCTCTCCCCGGGGCTGGGCGACGTAGACGGGCTGCGAGAAGTCACCGATCTTGGTCAGCCTCGGTGCGCCGCCTCCACCGTCCTCGGAACCGGTCGCAGGGGGAGGCTGGGTGGGGCCGGTTCCCGTCTCGCCGGAGCCCGATGAGCCGCAGCCGCCGAGCAGGGCGGCTATCAGGAATGGCAGCGAGATGGCGGCGAGCCGGGTTCGCATCGACGGTAAACCTTGACAGGCACGATCAGTCGACTGCGCCGACGGCGCCGCTCCGTTGGCTCGTGGTCAGCTCAGTACCCGGAGCCGGACGATCCGGAGGGGGGCAGCGAGCCGGACGGCGGATAGGAACCGCTGCCGCCGTTCGCGGAGCCCGAGGTCGCGTTCGGGTTGCCGCCCCCGCCCCCGCCCCCGGTGCCGCCAACTCCCTGCGCGGCGGGGGGAACCGGCACGATCTCGCCCTTGGAGTTGATCCGTGTGAGCTGGGGCTTCAAGGCGATTTGCGCCGCGAAGCTGCCGATCGGGGTTCCGCCGCCGTCCGCGTTGACCGCCCTCTGGCTGCCGTTCAGCCCGGCGTCAATCCGGTAGCGGAGCTTGTAGGCGCCGGCCTTCACCGCCCCGAGCTTCCAGACGGCCACCCGGGCCTGCCCCGCCTTCAGCGCCCCGAAGTCGAAGGTCTTCTTGTTCGAGGTCTGCGCACCGCCCGGGCCCGGCACACCGGCGATCCTCGGGTAGGTGTCCGCCAGGATCCAGACCGGCCGGTCCGGGTTCGCCAGCCCGGGCTGCGGGTCGCGGATCGAGAACGGCTGGGTCGACTCGACGCCCTTCTTGCCCCCGATCGTGATCGTCACCGCCATCGCCGGCATCGTCTTCTGCCCGCGGTTTCGGACCCCGATTCGCAGGTATGCGTTCTGGTCGAGCTTCTGCCGCGCCGGAAAGCTCGCCGCGGTGACCTCGACCGGGAACCTGCCGGCGGGCTCGTTGGAGAACTGGCTGCCGCCGCCGCCGCAGGAGGAAAGCGACGCCGCCATCGCGCCGCTTGCGAGGGCCACTCCGGCGATGCGAAGGCTGGCTCCTCGGGCGTGTGGACCACTCCTCCGCAAGGCGCGGGGAACATACCACGCGACTCCCGCGGCCAAGGCGGGTTTTCGGTCCGATCGCAGCGGTCCGGCGAGCCCCGACGGGCGGTCCTCGACGGGCGAGGTGTGGCGGGTCGCCAACCCATCGCATAGACTTCACCGAGACGGGTTAGGCGTCGCATCTGCGGGGCGCCCGTCGGGAGGAGTAGATGGTCAGAACCGCGGTCGACAGGGCATTCCTACCCGCCAAGTCGCTCTTCGAGCAGGTTGGCGACATGATGATCCTGACCGCGAAGACGCTTGCCTCCGCGATCCGGCCGCCCTACCCCTACGGGGGGGAGTTCATCGGCCAGTTCCTCTTCGCCCTGCAGCTCTGCTGGTTCCCGATGATGATCTCCTGCATCGCCTTCGGCTTCGGCGCCCCGGGGCTGCAGGCGGCCAACTTCCTCTCGCTTTTCGGCGCGCTCGATCGCCTCGGCGGCTTCTTCATCCTCGCCTCGATCCGCGAGTTCGCCCCGATCGTGACCGCGATCGTCGTCGCCGGCGTCGCCGGCACCGCGATCACCGCCGACCTCGGCGCCCGCAAGATCCGCGAGGAGCTCGACGCCCTCCAGGTGCTCGGGGTGGACCCGATCAAGAACCTGGTGGTGCCGCGCTTCCTGGCGCTGATGCTGATCACCGGCCTGCTCGACGTCTACGCGCTGCTGTTCGGGATAACCGGCGGGCTCGGCGCCGAGATCCTCTACAGCCAGCCGCTGGGCGGCTTCTTCGCCACCCTCTTCAACAACGCCTCGGTCACTGACCTCTGGGGCTCGGTGGTCAAGTGCACACTGTTCGGCGCGATCATCGCCGTGGTCTGCTGCTACAAGGGAATGACCGCGAGCGGCGGCGCCGCCGGGGTCGGGCGCGCCGTCAACGAGGCGGTGGTGATCGCCTTCATGGGGATCGGCGCCTTCAACTACGTCTTCACGCAGACGCTCCTGGCCACCCATCCCGACCTGCAGGCGATCAAGTGAGCGCGAGCTGATGCCCGGCTGGATGGCGGTCCCCCGCGGCTGGGTCGACTCGATCGGGGAGATCTCGCGCTTCTGCGGGATGGTCGCCGGCCAGGTCCTCTCCGGACGGGTGCTGAAGTTCTTCGGCGAGGCCCTGCGCCAGGCCGGGATCCTGATCCTCGGCTCGGCGATTGTGATCTGGGGGCTGATCTTCATCCTCGGCCTGCAGTGCGGGATCGAGGGCGCCTACTTCAATCGCTCGGTCGGCTCGCCCGCCTACGCCGGCGTCTTCGCCGCCTGGTGCGACCTGCGCGAGGTGATCCCCTACGGCTTCGGCTACATGATGGCCGCCAAGGTGGGGACCGGGATCGTCGCCGAGCTGGGGGCGATGCGGATCTCCGACGAGATCGACGCGCTCGAGGTGATGGGGGTGGCGCCGGTCACCTTCCTCGCCGCGACCCGCCTGCTCGCCGCCTGGATGGTGCTGCCGTTCATGTACGTGGCCGCGATCGGGATCGGCTACTTCGCCAGCTACCTCGCGGTGGTCAAGCAGATCGGCGACGTCTCCTCGGGCGGCTACTTCCTGATCTTCTGGATGTTCCAGAACCCCGGAGACGTGCTGTTCAGCGTGATCAAGGCGATGGTCATGGGGACCTTCATCGTCCTGGTCGGCTGCTACTACGGCTACACGGCTTCGGGGGGCCCGGTCGGGGTGGGCACCGCCACCGCCAAGTCGATGGTCCTCAACATCGTCTTAGTCCACATCGTCGGGATGCTCGGGACCCTCGTCTTCTGGGGGGCCAACCCGAGGGCGCCGATAGGAGGCTGAATTGCAGGAGAACCCGCAAGACCCCCGTGAGCCCGGCGCCGAGGAGGCGCTGGAGTCCGACCCCGGCGCAACCGAGTCCGACGCCGGTGTCGGCGACACCTACGCCTTCGAGGAGGCCGAGGCCCGCGCCGACGCGGCCGCGGCCCCTCCGGCTGCGCCCTCCTCCGGAGCCGCACCGTTCGTCTCCGAGGACGGGGCGACGCTGGGCAGGGACTTCGTCATCCCCGGCGTCGATCCCGACGACGACGATCCCTACCGCTGGCACACCGGCCGCAAGCGGGACCACGGCGGCACGGACGCGATCGAGATCATCGACCTGGTCAAGCAGTTCGGCCGCACCCGGATCCTCAACGGCCTCAACCTCGGCCTGCCCGATGACCAGATCTCGATGGTCCTCGGGCCTTCGGGCACCGGCAAGAGCGTGCTGATCAAGCACATCGTCGGCCTGCTGTACCCGGATTCCGGGGAGGTCCTCGTCCACGGGGAGTCGATCCCGAACATGACCGACGACGAGCTGTTCGAGACCCGCAAGAAGTTCGGCCTTCTGTTCCAGGACGGCGCCCTGTTCGGCTCGATGAACATCTTCGACAACGTCGCGTTCCCGCTGCGCCAGCACACCGACAAGGGCGAGGAGGAGATCAGCGAGATCTGCACCCGCCGCCTGCGCGAGGTCGGCCTCGGCGAGGCCCACTTCAAGATGCCCAACGAGCTCTCGGGCGGGATGCGCAAGCGGGCCGGCTTCGCCCGGGCCCTCGTCCTCGACCCGGCGATCGTGATGTTCGACGAGCCCGACTCCGGGCTCGATCCGGTCCGCACGGCGCTGCTCTGCGAGCTGATCCGCGAGGTCCACGAGGAGGGCAAGGGCTGCTACCTGGTGATCAGCCACGACCTCGGCACGGCGCGCCGGATCGCCGACTTCATCGCGGTGCTCTGGAAGGGCAAGATCGTCGAGTCGGGCCCCAAGGAGGAGCTGTTCAACTCCGAGAACGAGTTCGTGCGCCAGTTCCTCAGCGCCGACGTGCAGGGCCCGCTGGCGATGGACTGAGCGCCCGGCCGGGCTGCCGATGCTCAGCCCGCTCGAGAGGAACAGCTTCGCCCGGGTGCCGGATCACCTGTTCAGCTTCGCCCGTTATCTCACCCACCGCGAGCGCCGCGAGCGGGAGGACGAGGTCGCCCTGTCCGAGCTTGCGGCTGCGCCGCTGAGGCTGCCGCAAGGGGTCGGGCTGAGGTGGCTGGGAGTGGCCGGATACAGGTTGAGCTACGAGGGCCATTCCCTCTACATCGATCCCTACGTCTCACGGGTGCCGCTGAGCTCGGTCCTCTCCGGGCGCCCGGCTCTCGCCGACCCCGCCCTGCACGACCGCCTGCTCGGCTCGGAATCCGACCGAGTCGCCGCGATCCTCGTCGGCCACACCCACTTCGACCACGCCGTCGACGTGCCGCTTCTCTCCCGCCGCTGGGATGCCCCGGTCTACGGCTCGAGCTCGCTGCGCAAGCTGATGGCTCTTCACGGGATGGCTGAGCGGGCGGTCGAGGTCGAGACGAGGCGCACCTATCAGCTCGGGCCGTTCGCGGTCACCTTCTTCCCCAGCCTCCACTCGAAGCTGTTGCTCGGCTTCGCCGTCCCCTTCGACGGCGAGCTGAGCTGCGAGCACCTCGACGGCCTGGCACCCCGCGCCTACAGGTGCGGAGAGATCTACGGGATCAGGATCGAGGTCGCGGGGGCGAGCTTCTACCACCAGGGCAGCGCCAACCTGATCGACGAGGAGGTCCCGCGCGGCGGCGTCGATGTCTTCCTCGCCGGGATCGCCGGGCGGAGCTTCACGCCCGATTACTGGCCGCGGATCCTGCCGCGACTCGAGCCACGGATCGTCCTTGCCAGTCACTTCGACGACTTCTTTCGCGCCGCCGACGCGCCGCTCGGGTTCTCGACGAACGTCAACCTGGCCGCGTTGCCGGAGGAGATCGAGGCGGTCAGCGGCGACTTCGCAGTGGGTGCGATGCGGCCCCAGTTCCCGGTCGGCCTGGCTGGCTCCGGCGCCGACTAGGATGAGCAAATGACGGCGAAGGAGACCGTCGGTGGATCACAGCCCGTCCGCCGCGCGAATTGCGTGATCACGGTGCGCAGGTGATCGAGCCGATCGAGGCAATGCCCGCCGGAGCGATCGGGCTGCAGGCGACCGGCAGGTTGAGCGTCGATGACTACCGCGCCGTCCTCGAGCCGGTGTTGAAGGAGGGAATCGAGTCGGGCGAGCTGCGCCTCCTCTTCAGGCTGACCGAGTTCGAGGGGCTCGAGCCGGGCGCCTGGATCGAGGACGTCAAGACCGGGTTACGGTCGCTGGTGCGCGATCACTCGTCCTGGAAGCGCTTCGCTCTGGTCACCGACGTCGACTGGGTGGCCAACGCCTACCGCCTGTTCGCCTGGATGACCCCCGGCGAGGTGAAGATCTTCGAGCTGGACCAGCTCGAGGACGCCAAGAGCTGGGTGGCGGGCTGAGCATGCGACGGCCCGGTGATCGGTGGGGCTAGTCGCGATGCTCGACGGGCGTGCGAAGGAATGGCTGGAGGCGGGGAGCTTCTTCGAATGGGCGCCGCGCGAACCGATGCGCGGGACGAGCACTCTGCGGGTCTTCCACGCCGAGCGCGGCGACCCGGAGGCGCCCCTGCTCCTGCTCCTGCACGGCTTCCCGACGAGCAGCGTCGACTACTACGACGTCGTCGACGCGCTCAGCCGCGAGCACCGGGTCTGCCTGCTCGACTTCCCGGGGTTCGGCTTCTCCGACAAGCCGGAGGGAGAGAGCTACACCCTCCGTCGCGATTGCGAGCTGGTCGAGCACTACCTCAGCGAGGTCGTCGGCGCGCAGGCGGGGGCGGTCGTTGCCCATGACCGCGGCGACAGCGTTGCCCTGACCCTCGCGGCCCGCTGCGCTGCCGCCGAGGCGCACTTCGAGCTGCGCCACCTCGTGCTCAGCAACGGCAACATGTTCCTTCCCCTCTCGAACCTGACCGAGTTCCAGCGGCTGACCCTCGATCCCGAGTCCGCTCCTCAGGTCATGGCCCAGGTGACCCCGGAGCTGCTCGCCTCCGGCATGGGCGAGCAGACCTTCACCCCGCCGCGCCCTCCGGACGACCCGGCCATCGAAGCTCTCGCGCAGACCTTCGCCTACAACGATGGCGTCGCTGTTCTCCACGACACGATCCAATACTTGGTCGAGCGCTCCCGCAGCGAGCAGGAGTGGCTCGAGGCGCTGGGGCGCTCGCCGGTCCCGACCACCATCGTCTGGGGTCTCTACGACGTCGTCTCGCCGCTGCGGGTGGCCGCCTACATCTGGAACACCTACCTGGCCAGCAAGCCGGGCGACAACCAGCTCTGGCTCCTTCCCCGCGCCAACCACTACCTCCAGGAGGACCAGCCGCAGGAGTTCGCCGAGGTCGTGACGACGGCCCTGTCGCAGCGCTCTCCCGAAGCCCCGGGCCCGCTATCGGAGGCGGCCGGGGCTCCGATCCTCGTGGATCGCTCGCGGCCTGAGCTGCGCGCCGCCAAGGACGTGCTCGCGAGCGCCTGACAGAGGAGTCGCGGCTGGAGATCTGAGCGCGCAGGAGCCGGAGCCCGTGTGAGCGAGCTCACGTGAACGGAGAGGCGGCACCCGCCGTACATCCAATCCCATCGGATCAAGCTCGCACTGAAAGGAGCCCGCCCATGCAGGCCGATTCCCGTCGCATCCTGATCATCGCCCACCGCGCCGCCGACGACCTGGCGCTGCTCAACATGGTCGCGAAGCGCGCGGGCGAGTCCCCCGCGATCTTCACGCTGCTCGTTCCCGCGGTCGCTCACGGACTTCACCGCGTGATCGACCCCGAGGATCAATGCTGCGCGGATGCCGAGGCGACGCTGGAGGCGGCGATGCCGGCCCTCAGCGAGGCAGCGGGCGCGCCGATCACGGGCATGATCGGTAGCCACGATCCGTTCGCCGCCGCGCTGGACGCGCTCAACGCGGGCGCCTACGACGAGGTGATCGTCTCGACGCGGCCGGCTCGGCTCTCGCGCTGGCTTCGGCTCGACCTGCCACGCAAGATCGCTTCACTCGGCATCCCGGTAGTCACCGTGGAGAGCGGCGGGAAGCGCGCCTTCTCAACCGCTCCTCTCAGAGCCGCCGCCTGACCTAGCGGGGCGAAGCGGCGGAAGGGATCAACCGGTTGCGTCGGGGAACTCGCCCCCCCTGGCAAAGTGGCGGGCGCTGCCGATCAGCCTGGTGTAGGCGCTTGCGCCGGAGTAGGTCAGGTGGATACCGTCCGGCTGGAACCAGCCGTTGCGCCCCCTGCTGAGCCGAACCCAGTCGAGCAGCAGGATGCGCCGCCGGTGAGCGCGGGCGGCGTGGCGGACGACGTCGGCGTCGTGGCTGGTGCCGCCGCCCAGCTCGCGCGGCACGATCAGCCCCAGCACCCGCTTCGGGCCGAGGATATGCAGCGTGTGGCGCACGTTGCGGGAGGTGATCGACCCGTCGGCGCCGAGGCCGATCACCACCAGGTGCGGGAGCTTCTCGGCCCGCTTGTAGTGGCGAAGGACCCGCTCCCCTTGGCCCCACTGGCGGCATCCCCGGGCGTTGACCTTGTAGCCGATCCGCGCCAGCTTCGGAACCGCCAGCAGCATCACCGAGTCGCCGATCGCGAGCGGCGCCCTGCCACCGGGGTTCACCCTCTTCTGCGCCCGGGCCCGCTCCACCCCTCCGCAGGCGGCCGGCGCGGGGGAGGCGCCCAGGCTCAGCAGGACGCCGGTCGCGGCGATCGCCGCGACCGGCGTCGCACAGCGCCTGCCCCCCGGCCAGGTCAAGCGCCGGCGCTCAGACCTGCTGCGTGTAAGAGAACTTGACCCGCTTCGAGCCGCGCTTGCAGGAGACCTTGACGCTGTACTGGATGTGAGGGGCGAGGGTGCGCTTGCCCTCCCCGCACTTGAACTTCTTCACCCGGTTGGGGCAGTGGCCGTTCAGCCCGCCGTGCTTGTAGCGGCACTTGGTGTAGCCCTTGACCACCGCCTTGCCCTTGGCGCAGGAGGTGTGGCCCACCGCCAGCGAGGTGGTGTACATGTTGTGCCCGTAGGCTCGCGCGGAGACGTTGCAGCTCTTCGAGGCGCTGGCCTCGCTGCGGGCGCCGGCCCCGGGGGCTGCGAGCGCTGCAGTGGCGAGCGCCGCGGCGGCGAGCGTCATCGCGATCTTCAGGGTGCTTCTCATTCTCTGGGGTTCCTTTCTCCCTGGCTTATCCGTGCAAAGGGTGCGGCATCCTAGCGAACCGAGATCTCCGAGATCAGGGCTCGCAAGCGGTGAAGGTCTCGAGGTTGGTGCAGGTGTCCTCGCGCGGCCCGCCGTTGCCGCGGTCGGCGGCGCCGGGCCCTCCGTCGAGGAGGTCGTTCCCGCCGATCTCGCACGATGCCCCGGCGCAGGGCTGGATGTCGCCGAAGAGGCGGTCGTCGCCCTCCTCCCCGTAGATCTGGTCGTCGTCCTCGTCGCCGATCAGGGTGTCGTCCTCCGCCCCGCCGCGGATCACGTCGTCATCGCCGTAGCCCTCGATGCGGTCCTTGCCCGCGTCGCCGTAGAGCTGATCGGCGCCGCTGTAGCCGAGGATCCGATCGTCGCCCCCGTCACCGTGGACGGTGTCATCACCGGGCCCTGCCCCGATCAGGTCGCCTCCGCCGCCGCCGTCGATCGTGTCGTCCGCCGCCGAACCGACTAGGGAGTTCCGCTTCTCGTCGCCCTTGATCGTGTCGGAGGAGAGCGAGCCCATCACTCCCTCGATCCCGACCAACCGGTCGAGGCCCTGGCCGGTCGCCTCGCCGGCCTCCAGGTCGACGCTCACCCCGCCCCCTCTGCCGGCGTAGGAGGCGACATCGGCACCGGCCGGCGTGCCGGCGTCGGGGCCGCCGGCGATCAGGTCGCCGTCCTCGGCCCCCTCCATGTAGTCGATCCCGTGCTGGCCGCGCAGCCTGTCGCGGCCCTGCCCGCCATAGAGGGTGTCGCGGTTGTCGCCCCCGTCGATCCGGTCGCCCCCCGTGTCGCCCCAGGCGAAGTCGGCGCCCCGCCCCGCGCAGATCACGTCGTTGCCGCCGCGGCCGTGGACCTCGTCGTTGCCGGCCCGGGCCGCGATCACGTCGCGGTGGTTGGTGCCGGAGATCCGGTCGGGCTTCGAGCTGCCGACGATCGTCGCCCGCAGGCCCTGGCACTCGACCCGGGACCGAGCGCCCGGCTTGGCGGATGCGATGCCGGCGCCGCTGAGGCCGGCGAGCGCCACCGCCGCCAGTGCGGCCGCGAGGCTAGTGCGAGAAGCGGGCGCCATGGGGGGTCGTGCCCGGCTGGGAGAAGCGGGTCCCCTTGGCGAGGAGGCGGGCGAAAGCCGCGGCGCCGGCGTAGGAGAGGTGGGCATGGTCGGGCTGGAACCAACCGTTGTGGCGGCGGCTGTAGCGGACCCAGTCGAAGAGCACGATCCGGGCCCTGTGCTTGCTCGCGGCCTTGCGCATCACGGTGGCGTCGAAGCCGGCGCCGCCGCCCAGCTCGTGCGGGGTCACCAGTCCGAGGATGCGGTCGGGGCCGGCGATCCGCAGCGCCTCGTTGATCTGGGCCATCTTCACCCGCCCGTCGGTGCCGAGGGCGAGGACGACCAGGCGCGGCAGCCTGCCCGCCCGGCGCTGCTTGCGCATCACGCCGAGGCCCTCGGCGAACGAGCGGCAGCTCTGGCCGTTGGTGTCGTAGCCGACCCCGGCCAGGTTGTTGAGCGCCAGCAGCATCACCGAGTCGCCGACCGCCAGCGGCGCAGGCCCGCCGGGGTTGACGTCCTTGGTCGCCTTGACCCTGTAGGCGTGCCCGCAGCCGCGGCGGGCCGAGGCGCCCCCCGGCAGGGAGATGGCGAAAACAACGGCCGCCAGGGCCGCCATCGTTACGAGTTGGCTGAAACGAAACACCTGTCTTTTGAAAACCCTCTGCGCGCCGGCAGTTGCGGATGGCTAGGATCGCACGTCGCTGAGACGCGTGGCAGGGTATCTCCCGGAGGTTGACCGCTGCTTTTCCCCACCATCGAATTCGCGATCTTCTTCCCGATCGTGCTGACTCTGTCCTGGGTGCTGATGCCGCGCCAGCCCCTGTGGAAGCCGTTCATCGTGATCGCGAGCTACGTCTTCTACGCGGCCGCCAACCCCCGCTTCTGCCTGCTGCTCGGCGGCATCACCCTGATCAGCCAGATCGCCGCGCAGATGCTTGCGCGCACCGAGGACGAGACCCGGCGCAAATGGATCACCGGGGTAGCGGTCGGGCTGGACCTCGCCACCCTGGCCGTGTTCAAGTACTACTCGTTCTTCGTCCAGGACATCTCCGACGTCCTCGACACGATGCACCTCACCACGCCGCTGCCGCTGCTCACGGTCGCCCTGCCGATCGGGATCAGCTTCTTCACCTTCCAGGCGATCACCTACGTGGTCGACGTCAAGCGCCGCCAGGTCGAGCCCGCCTCGACCATCGACGCCGCGATCTACCTGAGCTTCTTCCCGCACCTGGTGGCCGGGCCGATCGTCCGCGCCAGCGAGTTCCTGCCGCAGCTGAAGGCTCCGCGCGACCCCAGCCGGGTCGCGGTCGGCGCCGGCCTGGCTCTGATCGCCCTGGGGCTGGTCAAGAAGGTGATGATCGCCGACTACCTGGCGCGCACCATCGTCGATCCCGTCTTCGGCGTGCCGCAGGCCTACGCAGGGCCGGACCTGGTGGTCGCCGCCTACGCCTACGCCGCGCAGATCTACTGCGACTTCTCCGGCTACACGGACATGGCGATCGGGCTCGCACTGCTGATGGGCTTCATCTTCCCGCAGAACTTCAACAGCCCCTACCGGGCGACCGGCTTCCGCGACTTCTGGCGCCGCTGGCACATGACCCTGTCGCGCTTCCTGCGCGACTACCTCTACATCCCGCTCGGCGGCAGCCGCGGCAGCCGCCTCTTCACCTACCGCAACCTGATGATCACGATGATCCTCGGCGGCCTCTGGCACGGGGCCGCCTGGACCTTCGTCCTCTGGGGGACCTTCCAGGGCCTGGGGTTGGTCAGCGAGCACGCCCTGGCGGGGAGGATCGGCCGCCGCATCCCTGGCTGGCTGCGCTGGTTCGGCACCTTCAACCTGATCGTCTTCGGCTGGATCCTCTTCCGCTCGACCGACCTCGGCCTGTTCGGCACCTACGTCAGCCGGCTCTTCGTCGCCGGACCACCCACCCTGATCACCCTCCCGGTCGTGCTGGCGCTCGTGGTGGTGATCGGAATGCAGCTGCTGCCGCCGCGCCCGGTCGAGCGCCTCCAGACCTGGATCGAGGGCCTCAACCCGATCGGCCTCGCCGGCGGGGTCGCGGCGACGATCCTGATCGTCGGCGCCACCGTCCCCAGCCAGGGCGTCCCGCCGTTCATCTACTTCCAGTTCTAAGGTCTCCGTCTCGAACCGATGCCACAGCACTCAGACGACAGCGAGATGAGCCGCTTCGACCGCGAGGGCGTGCGCCACTTCAGCGCCCGCCAGTCGGTCCTCGCGGTGGCGCTGGTGATGGCGATCCTCGTCGTCTTCTCCGGCGGCAGCGTGCTCCACGCAGGCGAGGAGCAGGCGCCGGGGATCGGTCACGACGTGATCACCGCGGTCGGCAAGCCGACCAACTCGATCGCCGACAGCCTCCCGTTCCAGCAGGTCTCGCACAAGCTCACCTCGCCGCTCAACCCCAACCAGAACCTCGACAACGGCGGCCAGTTTAAGACCGGCGCCCTCGCCCTCCAGGGCGGCCGCATCCCGCCGATCACCCCGGAGGCCTTCGACCCGGTCGAGATCGGCAGCAAGCCGCCTCCGAAGAAGGAGCTCGGCACCCTGCTGGTCACCGGGGACTCGCTCTCGCAGCCGCTCGACACCCAGCTCGCCCAGCGCCTCGCCCCGGACGGCGTCGAGGTGGTCCGCGACTCGCATCCGGGAACCGGGATCTCCAATCCCACCCTGGTCGACTGGGGGCAGCTCTCCAAGGCGCAGGTCTCCGAGAACCACCCCGACGCGGTCGTCGCCTTCATCGGCGCCAACGAGGGCTACCCGCTGCCGGGGCCGGGGGGCAAGAGCCTGCCCTGCTGCGGGCCGCAGTGGGCCGCGGTCTTCGCCAACCGCCTGCGCCAGATGATGGACAACTACCGGCAGGGAGGCGCTGCCCGCGTCTACTGGCTGACCGTCCCGACCCCGCGCGACAGCTATCGCCAGACCGTCGAAAAGGCCGTCAACGCAGCGATCCGGGTCGCCGCCCAGCCCTGGATGGACCAGATCCGGATCGTCGACACGGTGCCGATCTTCACCCCCGGCGAGCACTACCGCGACGCGATCGACATCGGTGGCGACCAGACGATCGTCCGCGAGTCCGACGGCATCCATCTCAACGACGCCGGCTCGGGCGTAGCGGCAGACCAGGTCCTGCGGCGCGTTGATCAGGACTTCAAGTACTGAGCCGGCCTCGGTGGATTCGGCCTGAGGGGTCATGGCTCCTGGCCGGCGGGTCCTGTCATGGGATGGGACCCACCATTGCCTGCGCTCCACGGCGGGTGCTCGGCAATGGGTCCTCCCATCCCATGCCACCCGCCGGAGAGGAGTGAATGGGCCTCAGGTCCGAGTCCCCCGCCCGGGCTCCAGTGCTGCGAGCCAAGATGACCGGCCGCTTGCTGAGTAGCTGACTGCCGCGATGTGAGCCGGCGAGCACCGTGCGGATCCTGCCGCGGGTGGTGCGGGGCGTGGGCTCCTCGCCCGCAGCTTGCGAGGACGAGGAGTCCTCCCCCGCGACAGGACCCGCGGCCCTGTTCCGCCCGTCCAACGCCGGTTCGCATCGAATTAACCAGCGCTCCGTAGTCTTCGGCCGGTGAGAGCAGGAGAGAGGTTCGGGGCGCTGGCCGCCTGGGCCGTGCGTCACGCGCGGGTGGTCCTGGTCGCTTCCGCCCTGGTCGCGATCGCGGCGGGGCTGGCGGCGACGCGGCTGCCGACGGACGCCGGCAGCGACACCCTGGTGGACAGGGACTCGGCCTCGTTCGAGGCCTCGGAGCTGGTCCGGCAGCGCTTCGGAGAGGACCCGGTTGTCGTCCTCGCCAGGGGGGATTTGCGAACCCTGCTGCTGACCCGCAACCTGGGCCAGCTGCTGCGCCTCGAGGGCTGTCTGGCCGGCAACCCGCCGAAGAAGGCGAAGCCGATTCCCGGGCCCTGCACCGAGATCGCCAGGCTTCACCCGGTCGAGTTCCTCTCGGGCCCGGCCACCTTCCTCAACCAGGCCGTGATCGGCATCGACGAGCAGCTCGGCCGCCGCATCGCCGCCGCCAAGAGGCGGGCGAGGCGCGTGGCGCTGGCGGTCGCCCGGCAGGCGAAGGCGCAGGGCTACCCGACCGCCCAGGCGCAGGCCCTGGGCGGCCAGGCCGCGAGCCAGGTGATGCAGGACCTCCAGCGCCGGCTGCTCCAGGCCGCGGCGACCTACGGGCTCACCGGCCTGCCGCGGCTCACCGATCGCAACTTCATCTCCCGGGTCGTCTTCGACCTGCGCCAGACAGGGGGCACGCCGAAGGCCAAGCTCGCCTACCTCTTCCCAAACCGAGACTCGGCCGAGATCGTCATCCGGCTTCGCCCCGATCTCTCCGACACCGAGCGCCACCGCGCCCTGGCGCTGATCAGCGAGGCGGTCAACGACGACACACCCCGCAGGGCCTGCGCAGCCGGCAAGCGGCCGGCGCCCTGCTTCGCGATCCAGGGTGGAAGCTATGTCGTCTCCGGGGCGCCCGTCGTCATCGACGGCCTGGCGGGGATCCTGGCGGGCGCCCTGCGGGTGCTCTTCGCCGCGGCCCTCCTCGTCATGGCCCTCACCCTGCTCCTCGTCTTCCGCTCGCGGCTGCGGCTGCTGCCACTGGTCCTCGCGCTGGCCGCTGCGGGGATCACCTTCGGGCTGCTGGGCGCCGTCGGGGGTTCGCTGACGATGGCCTCGATCGCGGTCCTGCCGGTCCTGATCGGGCTCGCCGTGGACTACGCGATCCAGCTCCAGGCGCGCTACGACGAGGCGGTCGAGGACGGGAGGCGTGGCTCCGCCGCCGCCCGCGCTGCGGCGTCCCGCGGCGGGCCGGTGATCGGCACCGCATGTCTGGCGACCGCGGCCGGGTTCGCCGTCCTGCAGCTCTCGCCCAGCCCGATGGTCCGTGGGTTCGGCTTGATGCTCGTGGTCGGCATTGCGGTCGCCTTCGTCCTGGCGCTGACGGCGGGTTTCGCTGCGCTCAGCCTGCGCCGCGAGGCCGAGGCGGTCGGGGCGGCGAAGGGATTGCGGCGCCGGGGTCGCGGTGGGGCGGAGGGCGGGCGGGAGGCGTCGCGCGAGGCCCTCGCCCGCTGGTTGAAGCGATTCGGCCGCTCGGCCCTGGCGACGGCGATCGCCTCGCCGGGCCGGGTGCTGCTCCTGGGGCTGGTGCTGGCGCTCTGCGGCTGGATCGCGGGCACCCGGACCGAGACGATCTCCGACGTTCGCCAGCTCGTCCCCCAGGACCTCGCCCAGGTCCGCGACCTGAACCAGCTGCAGGAGGAGACCGGGGTCTCCGGGGAGGTGGACGTCAGCATCCAGAGCCAGGACATTGCCGACCCGGCACTGATTCGGTGGATGGGCGAGTTCAAGCGGCGCGTCCTCGTGGCCAACGGCTTCGAGGGGCGCTTTCCGAGCTGCCGCAAGGCCCAGGTCTGTCCAGGCCCCGCGCTCTCCGACTTCCTCGGCCCGCCCGGAGCGACCGTCACCCGCGGCCAGGTCAGGAGCCTGATCGATCAGCTGCCCGCCTACGACCTGCGTGGGGTCCTCGCCCGGGACCCGGAGACCGGGAAGCTCGACACGGCCAACGTCGCCTTCGGCATCAGGTCCCAGTCTCTCGACGATCAGCAGGCGCTGATCGACCGGATCCGGGCCGAGATCGACCCGCCGGGCGAGGGCAACGGCCCCCCGCAGGGAACGACGGTGCGGCTGGCGGGGTTGCCGGTGATGGCCGCCGAGACCGCCACCGACCTCTCCAGCAGCCGTTATTGGCTGACCCTGGCCGGGATCGCGGCGGTGGCGCTCGCCCTGCTCGCCGTCTACCGCTCCGCGGCGCGGGCGCTGGTGCCGCTCGTGCCGATCGTCCTCGCCACCGGCTGGTCCTCGCTGATACTCGCGGCTACCGGGATCCCGTTGAACCCGATGTCGGCCACCCTCGGCGCCCTGGTGATCGCGATCGGCACCGAGTTCAGCGTCATCCTCGCGGCCCGCTACCACGAGGAGCGCGGCGGCGGGCGCTCGGTCGGCGAGGCTCTGCGCCGAGCCTATGATCGAACCGGAGCGGCCGTGCTGGCCTCGGGGGTGACCGCGGTCGCCGGCTTCGCCGCGCTCCTCGCCACCGACATCCGGATGCTTCGCGACTTCGGCTTCGTCACGGTGGTCGACCTTCTCGTCGCGCTGGCCGGGGTGATGCTGGTCCTTCCCGCGGCGCTGGTATGGGCGGAGGCATCCTTCGAGATCCGCGGCGTGCCGCTCCCCCGCCGGCTCGCCGCGCTCCGGCCCGGCCCGGCCCGCCGCTGAGCCGATGGCGCCCGGCGCCCGAGGCGACCGCGGTTCGGAGCGCCCCTCGCCGCGGAGAACCGCGCGCCGCACGCTCGAGCCGGCGCCGAGGCCCGGGGCGCGCTACTCCCGCTTCGTCGGCCTCGCCTTCCTCGTCCTCATCGTGGTCGCCTTCGTCAACCTGCTGACCACGCGTGACACCGGCACGATCGGCTTCGATCGGGTCGAGACCGACCTGCCCCTGCCCGAGTTCGCGGTCCCGGTCGCGGTCGGCCCGCTCGACGGCGACGCCAACGTCTACCAGGACGATTGCGCGACCTCGGAGAACCCCTGCCCGGCGGATTCCCGCCGCACCCCAGCGTGCGAGATCCGGGTCGCCCACTCGATCCGGGTCTGCGATTACTTCGACCGGCCGCTGGTCATCTCTTTCTGGTTCACCCGCGGCGGGGATTGCGAGGGACAGCAGGACGTGGTCAGCGCCGTCTATCGGCGTTACCGTGGGCGGGTGAACTTCCTCTCGATCGACGTTCGCGACGACCGCGGCGACGTTCGGGCTCTGGTCCGCGAGCGCCACTGGAGGATGCCGGTCGGCTACGACCGCGACGGTGCCGTCTCCAACATCTACCGAGTCGGCGGCTGCCCGACCTTCGTCTACGCCTACCCGGGCGGGATCCTCGAAAGCGCCAGCATCGGCGAGCTGAGTGCGCGCCGGCTCGAGGCCAAGGTCAGGGCCCTGCTGCGGGCGTCGCGGCGCAAGGCCGCGGCGGATGACTGATCAGGGTTGGGTCGCGCCGGCGGTCGCTTCCGAGTTCCCCGGGCTGGGGCTCGCCTCGACTCTCGTCGAGGGCCCCTCGGGCCGCAGTCCCGCATCGGTGCGCCGCCAGCTCAACATGCTTTCTGACCGTTTCATGGGAGGGCACGCGGTGCACCTTCGCGAGCGCCCGATCCCCTGGGCCTACCGGGTCTTCTTTCGCCAGATCGGGCTCGACCCCGACCGGACCCGCACCCCGGTCGAGGCGCTCGCGCTGGAGCGGATGAAGAGCGGCGCCTTCAAGAGCCGCAACCAGCTCGACGACGCGCTGACGATCGCGACGATCGAGACCGGCGTCGCCCTGCGCGCCTTCGACGCCGCCCGGATCGAGGGGGAGCTGGGGATCCGCGAATCCGCGCCGGGCGAGGAGCTCGAGGGTCGCCCGGGATCCCTGCCGCGGGGGACGCTGGTGATCTGCGATGAGCGGCGAGCCCTGGCGATGCTCTTCGGGGCCACAGCCGAGGGGCGCGGGGTCCACCCCCGCACTGAGCGCATCGTCCTTACCGCGATCCAGGTCAACGGAGTCCCACAGATCGCCGTCGAGGAGGCGTTGTGGATGGCGGCGACGGTGATGAGCGCGAACGAGTGAGCGGCTGCACGATTTGATCGCGGGCCTCGGGCGGGTTTAGAATGGTCGAGACCAATCGTCCGCGGGAAGGGATCCATGCTGGAGCTTCTCGACCGAAGCGCCAATGCCGCGAGTCAAGCCTCGCCTCCGCCGGCTTCGAGCCTGGAGCGGCTGCTCCTCGCCGACGAGGGGGCGGCCCGGGTCGAGCTGCGGCGTCAGATCGCCAGGCTCGAGCGGGAGCTCTCGGGCCTCTTCGCCTCTGCCTTTCCGCGCAGGGAGATCGACTGGGGCGTCGCGGCCGCCGGCGGGCCGAGGCTGCTCGGGGTGGGGGAGCTCGAGCAGGTTCGCGACGCGCTCGCGGTACGGGTCGCCGAGGCTCGCGGCGAGATCGACCGCCGCGGCGAGATCGAGGCAGCCAATCGCGAGCGGCTCGAGCAGATGATCGCCGACCCCGCGGGGCACAAATGGGTCCGCATCTCCAACGAGGACATTGGCGAGACGGGCTGCGGCCACTGGCACTCGCGTCCGCGTTTCGGCCTGCTCGGGATGCTGATGGGTTGGTGGAGGGTCAAGCTCTCCTCCGGTTGCCCCTTATGAAGGGGGCGCCGGCAGCCGGCGTCCCGCCTCAAATCCACCAGATCTAGCGCGTGGCGAAGTCACGCAAGAAGCGGCGCCGGCGCGGCTCCGGGCCTCCGCCCCCGAAGCCGGCCAGGAAGGAGGCGGTCGCCGGGGCGAAGCCCGCCGCCCGCGCGAGACCGGCCGGCTCGGCGCCCGGCGATCGCCCCCCGGCGCCGTGGGGCTCCTTCCCCCTGCAGGAGCTGGCGGTCCTGGTCGCCCTGGTGATGCTGGGCATCGGGCTGATCGGCTCCAACCCCGTTGCGATCGCGGTCGGCGTCATCCTCGGCTGCCTCGCAGGGCTCGAGCTGTCACTGCGCGAGCACTTCGCCGGCTACCGCTCGCACACGACCCTGATCGCCGGCACCGGCTTCGTCCTCACCGTCGCCGTCCTCTACTACGCGGCCGGCCTGATCCTGATCGTCTGCCTCGGGATCGCCGCGGCGATCTTCGTAGCCGCCTTCGTTGCCCTGCGCAGAGCCTTCCAGCGGGCCTCGGGCGGCCTCACCTACCGGGTCGGCGGCCTTCGCAGCTGACCGGTCCCAAGGAAAGGGGCCCCACCCACCCGGGCGGGGCCCCGAAGGTCTAAGGGAGGAGTCTGCCTGCGCGGCCCTGAGCCCGCGACTATCCGGCCAGCGCCACCTGGTGCTCGGCGGTGGCTGGGCCGATCCCCGCCTTCGCCTCCAGCTCGGAGGCCAGCATCAGCCGCTGGCGGTGGGTCAGGGTGCCGACGCGCTTGTTCTCGTTCAGTGCCAGGGGGAGGAGGAACTTGCGTGCGCGGGTGCGGCCCCAGCGGCGCTGCGCCGTCAGCAGCTCGGCCAGCGTCATGCTCTCCGTCTCCCACGGCGCCTCGCGGATCACGACGGCGACGGAGCGCTCGTCCCGGGCGACAGAGCGCTTCAGGGCAGCCCTGGCTAGGCGGACGCGGTTGGCATGCGCCAGCGCTTCCATGTGCTGGGGCATCTGGCTTTGGGCGGGCTTCACGGCAGCTCTAGGAGCAGGGGCGATCGAAGCAGCGTTCACTGCAGACTCCTCCCTTCAAAGGAATCGGGGATTGACTGGATGTATCTCTCGAACCGCGCCCCGGAAGGCCAATCGCGACGCCGGGGCAATCTCTTCCTCTCTCGTCGCCTCCCTGCCCCGGGGGCTTGCGGTCGGGGCAAGGTATTTGTTTTTCGCGCGGGGCGTCAACCCGAACGGCCCGATTGCCCTGACCACGGTCGCTAAGAGCACCTTTTTCCGCGCGGGTTTCTTTTGTCCAGATTCGGACAAGAGCGAAAGTCCCCCCGTTGGGGGATGAAACGAACCCGGTCGGGCGGTTCGGGGGCACCGGCCGGGGAACATCCGGCTACCCGAAAACGTTGACCTGGGGCGTGCTAGGAGCGCGGCAGGTCGGGGAAGTCGGCGACCACCCGGCCGATCGTCTCCAGCGCCCGGTCGAGATGCTCGGTCTCGTGGGTCGCCATCAGGCTGGTCCTCAGCAGTGCCCCGCCGGGTGGCACCGCGGGGTGGATGGCGACGTTGGTGTAGACGCCTGCGTCGAACAGCGCCTTCCACAGCAGCACCGCCTGCCAGTCCTCGCCGACCATCACCGGGACCACCGGCGTGGTCGCCTCGCTTGCCGTCGGGAAGCCTCCCCGGCTCGACCACGACCAGGCCCAGGTCCCGCAGGCCGGCGCGCAGGTAGGCGGCGTTGGAGAGCAGGCGCTCGAACAGCTGCGGCCCCTCGGAGCGGATGATCCGCAGCGCGCCCAGCGCCGCGCCAATCGCCGCCGGCACGCCGGAGGCACTGAAGATGAATGAGCGCGAGGAGATCCGCAGGTACTCGATCACCTCCGCGGGGCCGGCGATGAAGCCGCCGCAGGAGGCCAGGCTCTTCGAGAAGGTGCCCATTCGCAGGTCCACCTCCTGCTCGAGGCCGAACAGCTCGCAGGCGCCCGCCCCGCGCTCGCCGAGGACGCCGACGCCGTGGGCCTCGTCGACCATCAGGCGGGCGCCGTAGCGCCGGCAGAGCTCGACGATCGGCGGCAGGTCGCAGACGTCCCCCTCCATCGAGAAGACGCCGTCGACGATCACCAGCACGCCACCCCCGTCCCCGGCGGCACGCTCGAGCATCCGCTCCAGCTTGTCCATGCGGTTGTGGCGGAACGGGCGCAGCTTGGCACCCGAGAGGCGGCAGCCATCGAGGATCGAGGCGTGGTCGCCCGAATCGCAGACCACGGTGTCGCCGGGCTCGAGGATCGTGCCGATGCAGCCGACGTTGGACTGGTAGCCGGTGGTGAAGACGAGCGCCTCCTCGGTCTGCATCCACTCCGCCAGTTCGCGCTCCAGCTCGACGTGGAGCGGCGTCGTCCCGTTCAGCAGCCTCGATCCGGTCAGGCCGGTGCCGTAGGCCTCGAGCGCGTCGCGGGCGGCCTGCTTGACGCGCTCGTCGGTGGTCAGCCCAAGGTAGTTGTTGGAGCCGAGCATGATCGTCTCCCGTCCCTCCATCTCGACCACCGGCCCGGCCTGGGAGGTCAGCAGGCGGAAGTAGGGCAGCAGGTCCGCTTCCCTCGCGGCCTGGAGCTGTTCGAGCCGATCGTGGGTGCGGGTCTTCTCGAAGACGTCGACGGGGCTGCGCGCGGTTTCAGCCATCGCCCCAAGTGTGGCAGTTGGCTCCGACTTCCCTGCGCTACGTTGCGACGAATGGCAGACCTGGTGATCCGAGCCATCCAGGGCAGGCGTGACCTGCGGCGCTTCGTCAAGCTCCCCTTCCGCCTGCGCCGCGATGACCCGCGCTGGGTCGCGCCGCTGAGCTTCGAGCGGATGCAGTTCCTCAACCGCTCCCGCAACCCCTACTTCGAGCACGCCGAGGCCAGCTACTTCCTGGCCGAGCGCGACGGCGTCCCGGTCGGCCGCATCACCGCCCAGGTCGATCGCCGCTGGGACGAGTTCCAGGGGGGCAGCGACGGGATGTTCGGCTTCTTCGAGTCCGAGGACGACCCCGAGGTCGCGGCGGCCCTGCTCGAGAGCGCCTCGGATTGGGTGCGCTCCCGGGGGCGCGAGCGGATCCTCGGGCCGATGGACTTCACCACGAACGATGAGCTGGGGCTTCTGATCGAGGGCTTCGAGCGGCCGCCGATGATCCTCCAGCCCTGGCACCCGCCTCACTACCGCCGGCTGATCGAGGATCAGGGCTTCGAAAAGGCGATGGACCTGCTGATGTGGGAGCTCCAGTTCGGCAGCCTCAAGGAGGGCGAGCGCTTCGACCCCGCGATCCACGAGGCCGCAGAGGTGGCCCTGCGCGAGGAGGGCATCACGATCCGCAACATGCGAAAGCGCGACCTGGAAGCCGAGGTCCACCGCTTCATGGAGGTCTACAACGAGGCCTGGGGCGATAACTGGGGCTTCGTCCCGGTGACCGAGGCCGAGGTCGCCTTCCAGGCCAAGAACCTCAAGCAGGTGATCGACGAGAAGTGGACCTGGATGGCCGAGAAGGACGGCGAGGTGGTCGGCGCCGCTCTCACCCTGCCCGACATCAACCAGGTCCTTGCCAAGATGAACGGCCGCCTGCTGCCCTTCGGCTGGGCCCGCTTCCTCCTGGGCCGGCGGCGGATCGACCAGTGCCGGGTATTCGCCCTCGGGGTCAAGCATGACTACCGCCACACCGGCGTCGCCGCCAGCCTCTACCTCAAGCACATCGAGGAGGCTGCGCGCCCCGGAGGGATCACCGGCGGCGAGATGGGCTGGATGCTCGAGACCAACCGCCCGATGAACCGGGCGATGGAGGGGATGGGGGGGACGGTGGTCAAGAGGTACCGGCTTTTCGAGAAGGAGCTCTGAAACCGGAACCCGTCCGAGGCGAGCCAGGGCGGCCAGATCCAGTTTTCCGCTAATTGCGGGGTTTACGTAACCACTGGTGCGACCCGCCAGTGCCATCGTTAGAGTCGGGGTCGTGAGTGGTTTGGAGAATCAGGTCGAGGGAGAGGTGGTTTCCGAGGAGGACGCCGAGACCGGGTCCGCGAACGGGGTGCGGCCGCTGCCGCTGCCCTATGAGCAGCCGAAGCTGCCCGTGCTTCGCAACGAGGTCCGAAGCGCTGCGATAGCCGCCGCCGGGGGCGTCCTCGCCGGCGCCGCGACGGTCGCCGCGGTGCGCGCGGTCGGCGCCGCCGGGCGCCGCAGCCGCTCCTCGAGGCGGCTGGCCCGGCGCGGCCCCGCGCCCGCCAACGTCGTCGCCAGCCGCTCCTTTCTCGTGGACGTTCACCTGCTCGGACGGTGAGCCCGGCCCGGGGCTCCGGCCTCGAGGTCGAGGTGCGCCCGCCCTCGCCCTTCCGCCTGCCCTCCGCGGGCGGCGACCGCGTCCTGCGGCGCTCTGGGGGCGTCGCTACCCGTCTCCTCCACGTCGCCGGGGCGCCGGTCGCCGTCCACGCCTGGCAGACCGGCTCGGGGACGGTCCGCTTCTGTGCCGAGCCGCTGGAGCCCGCCGCGGTCGCCGCTCCTGACCTGCACGGCTCCCCCGCGGCGGGCCCCCGGGCCGATCGCGGGCAGCTCGAGATCGCGATCGAGCGGATGCGCTTCGCCCTCGGCGTGGACGACGACCTCTCCGACTTCTACCGCAGCTTTCGCCGCGAACCGCTGCTCGGCCCGCTGCTGCGGCGGCGCCCGCACCTTCGCCCTCGGCGACGGCCCTGGCCTTGGGAGGCGCTGGCCTGGGCGGTCACCAACCAGCTGATCGAGGCGGTCCGCGCCGCTCGCATCCAGCGCCGCATCGTCCGTCGCTGGGGGCCTCACCTGGGAGAGGGTCCGGCGACCCTCCGGGATGTTCCCTGCGCCGCCGTGATCGCGGGCCGCGCCCCGGCCGAGCTGGAGTCCACCGACCTCGCCGCGCGCCGGGCGATCGCCCTGCGGGAGGTCGCCCGCGACGTCGCCGGGGGCCGCTGCGATCCATCAGACCCCGCCTCGGATGCCCGTCTGCTGGCGCGCCGCAACATCGGGCCCTGGACCGTGCAGTGTCTGGGCCTGCACGGCCGCGGCGACCCCGATTCCCTGCCCGCCGGGGACCTCGCCTACCTGAAGCTGGTCGGGCGGCTGGCGAACCTCGGCGGCCGGCGGGCGACGATCCCCGAGGTCGAGGAGTTCTACGCGCCGTACGAGCCCTACCGCGGCCTGGCGGGGGTGCACACGATCGTCGGCCTCCATCACCTCGTCGCCCAGGGCGGGCCGCAGCGCCTCGCCGCCTAGGTGTAGATGCCAGCCACGTTGTTCCCGGTCAACTCCCGTAGCCGGGCAATCGGCGGTCGGTGACCGAGGGCGCCGTGTCTTCGCCGGTAGTTGTAGCGCTCGAGCCAGCCAGAGAGGGCGGCCGCCCTCTCTGGCGATGAGCCGTAGACGGCCGCGTAGGCCCACTCACGGAGCATCGTGCGGATGAAGCGCTCGGCCTTGCCGTTTGTCTGGGGGCGGTAGGGGCGGGTGCGGATGTGGCGGATTCCGAGCTGGCGGCAGGCGGTCGCATGGGCGGCCGAAACGTAGGCAGGGCCGTTGTCGGTCATCAGCCGCTCGATCCTGATCCCGTGTGAGCGGTAGAAGGTCAAGGCCCGCCGCAGGAAGCCGATCGCGGTCTCGGTCTTCTCGTCGGGCAGCACCTCGACGTAGGCGAGGCGGGTGGCGTCGTCGACGCAGACGTGGACGCGCTCCCAGCCGATCCGGCGACGCTTCGCGCCTTCGGCGTCGGTTCTCGTCGTCGTTCGCCGCACCTTTCGACCAGTGATCCGTGCCCGGCGCCATGGGGACCGATCCGCCCCAGTTGCTTGACGTCGATGTGGATCAGCTCCCCCGGGCGGGAGCGCTCATAGTGGCGGATCGGCTCCTCGGGCTCCAGGCGGCTCAGCCTGCCGAGGCCGATCCTCCCCAGTACCGCCGAGACAGTCGAAGTCGCCATCTCCAACAGTTCGGCGATCTCGGGCCCGGTCATCCGCAGCCGCCGCAGGGCGGCGATCGCCTCGACGCGGTCATCGGGCGTGCGGCGCTGTGGATTCGCCTCGGGGCCGAGCTGCGATCGAGCCAGCCCGGCCTCGCCCTCGGCACGGTAGCGGCGCACCCACTTGCCGGCGGTCCGCACGCTCACTCCGGCGGCCTCGGCCGCCTCCGCGAGCGTGCGGCCCTCCTCGAGCACCCTCCTCGACCATCAGCGCCCTGCCCTTCGGGCCGAGGGGCGCGTTAGCGTGCAGCTTCATCCGGTGTCCTCCTTGGATCTGGGTGGCTTCGACACCCCCAGCCTCCAAGGAGGTCCGGATGAACAACGTGCTTAGGAACTACACCTAGGCGGCCTCCCTTCGCGGCAAACAAGCGTGCGGGAGGCAGTCCCAGAGTCTGCTTACCTCTGGCGCGTCGGGACCTGGTCTCGTTGGGGCGCTACTCCGACAGCCCGGCGGCTTGGAAGGCCTCCTCGCGTGTCAGGAACCACACCACCCGGACCACCCTCCCGTCGCGAAGCGTCCAG
Source organism: uncultured Actinomycetes bacterium (assembly GCA_963725315.1). Lineage (GTDB taxonomy): Bacteria > Actinomycetota > Thermoleophilia > Solirubrobacterales > 70-9 > JBBRHQ01. The sequence continues at coordinate 522,568 of CAVRYA010000004.1, forward strand.
AGCAGCGTGAAGGGCCGCACGACCTCGATCCCACTCGCCCGTCCACGCGCGTGCCTGGTGACGACCGCGATCACCTGCTCGCCCGCATCGATCAACTCCTCGTAGTCGTACTCGACCTCCCCCCATGCCTCGTGCCACTCCCGGAAGAAGTCGCGGAGTCCGTCGTGACCGTGGTATGCATCTGCGCCACTCGGCCGGTTCGAAACGCCGATCCGAGACGCGTCTAACTCGAGTTCCGGGTCATAGAGAGCGAAGACGGTCGCGGCGTCACGGCGAGCAGCGGCAGCGTAGGTCCGCCGCACGATCTCCACGTTTTCCTGCGACATCGCCATGCAGTATTTCGCGGAGGCCTTGGGGGCGCGCGAATCACACGGGCGGGCGGGTGCCCTCACCGTCCGTGGGGCTGTGGCGATCGGCCCTGCAGTGGGCGCATCGTCGGTAAAGCCTCCTGGCCGCATTGTCGATGGTTTGGAGTGGAAAACCAGCCTTCCTGGGAGCGCAGCTGGCCGACCGAGCAGCTCGCCGAGTTCCTCGACCTGATCTCCTCCGAGGCCGACGAGAAAGCGGCGCTACGCGTCGCCGCCGAGCAGGTCGCCGCGGCCTTCGCCGCCGACGGCGCGGCGATCGTCTCTGAGGGGGTCGAGTCCCGGGCCGGATTCGGCGAGGACGAGGTCCCCGAGTCGGCGCTGCTGGCGGTCGCCGCCGACCGATCCAGGCTCCTCGAGCTGCCGGGCGCCGGGTGCTGTCACGCGGTCGCGGTGCCGATCGGCCGCGACGGCCACCGCTCGCTGCTCGTCGCGCGCTCGCGGCCGCAGATGTTCAGCCGCGAGGAAGTCGGGCTGCTGGGGGAGATGGCGCACACCCTTGAGGTTGCGATGCGCCTGCTCGACAGCCGCGCCAAGGAGCGCGAGCTGCGCCAGCGCGCCGAGGACGAGACGAGGGTGCGCAAGCGGGCCGAGGAGGACTACCGCATCCTGGTCGAGCGGCTGCCGGCGATCGTCTACACCGCTGAGCTCGGCGAGCACGGGCGCTGGCGCTACGTCAGCCCCCAGGTCGAGGAGATCCTCGGCTACACCCCCGAGGAGTGGCTCGCCGACCCGGGGCTGTGGGCCAGCAGGGTCCATCCCGAGGACGCCGAGCGGGCGCTGGAGCAGGAGACCGAGAAGATCGTCGGGACCCGCAACCCGCCGCCGCTCGACTACCGCATGCTGACTCGCGACGGGGACGTGGTCTGGATCCTCGACGAGGCGGTGCTCGAACTGGACTCCGAGGGCATCCCCGTCTGGCACGGGGTGCTCTACGACATCACCGAGCGCAAGATCGCCGAGCAGGGCTTCGAGCGCAGCGCCGCCCAGCAGGCGGCGGTCGCGCGGCTGGGGGAGCAGGCGCTCTCGGGCGCCGAGCCGGCGGCCCTGATGGACTCGACCGCCGGCCTGGTGGCCGAGATCGAGGGCGTCGAGCACGCCTGTGTCTGGGAGCTGCCCCAGGGCGGGCGGACCCTGCGCCTGCGCGCCGGCCTCGAATCGGTGCGCAAGCACGGGGAGGGCCGGGCCTCGGCGACCCGAAACTCCCACGCCGGAGCCGCGGTCGAGTCCGGACTTCATGTGATCGTCGACGACTGGGAGACCGAGAGCCGCTTCGCGATGCCTCCGGCGCTGCGGGTGCTCGGGATCCGCTCCAGCCTCGCGGTGGTCATCGACGGCCACAAGAATCCCTTCGGGGTCCTCGACGTGCACTCGACCGAGCCCCACTACTTCACCCCCAAGGACGTCCACTTCATCCAGTCCGCCGCCAACGTCCTCGCCGACGCGATCGAGCGCCGCTTCGCCGACGACCAGCTTCGCCACCGGGTCCTCCACGACGCCCTCACCGGCCTTCCCAACCGCACCCAGTTCGTCGACACCCTTGACCAGTCGCTGGCCCGCGCCGAGGACTCCGGAGCCCCCGTGGGCGTCCTCTTCCTCGACCTCGACCACTTCAAGCTGATCAACGACAGCCTCGGCCACCACAAGGGCGACGAGCTGCTGCGGGCGATCGCGCCGCGGCTGCGCTCGCACCTCCGCCCCGGCGACGCCGTCGCCCGCTTCGGCGGCGACGAGTTCGGGATCCTGGTCGAGCAGCTCTCCGACGAGCAGGAGGCGCTGGCGATCGCCGAACGGGTCAACGGCGCGTTCGACCGGCCCTTCCAGCTCAGCGGCGTCGAGCATTACATCACCGTCAGCGTCGGGATCGCGGTCGCCGCCCCCGGTGGCCCGGAGGCCGATGCCGACTCCCTGATCCGCGACGCGGACGCCGCCATGTACCGGGCCAAGGAGCGCGGCCGCAGCCGCTGTGAGCTGTTCGACGCCGAGATGCGGGCCCGGGCGATCCGCCGGCTGGAGATCGAGCGCGAGCTGCGCCACGCCCTGGAGCGCGACGAGCTGCGTCCTACGCTACCAGCCGATCGTCGCCATGCGGACCGGCGAGGTGTCCGGGGTGGAGGCGCTGCTTCGCTGGCAGCACCCCGAGCGCGGCATGCTCGACCCGGGCGAGTTCATCCCGGTCGCCGAGGACAGCGGGCTGATCGAGCCGATCGGGCGCTGGGTGATGGAGCAGGCATGCCGCCAGACGCTGGTCTGGCACGACGAGCGCCCGGACGCGCGTCCGATCGACGTCTCGGTCAACCTCTCGGCCCGTCAGGTCACCCACCGCGACCTGACGGCGGCGGTCTCCGAGATCCTCGCCCGCACCGGGCTCGCCCCCGAGCACCTGCACCTGGAGATCACCGAGAGCGTCCTGGTCGAGGAGCACGGCGTCGCCACCTCGACCCTGGAGGCGCTCAAGGAGCTCGGCGTCAGCCTCGTCCTCGACGACTTCGGCACCGGCTACTCCTCGCTCGCCTATCTCAACCGCTTCCCGCTCGACGTCCTGAAGATCGACCGCTCCTTCACCGAGGCACTCGGCGTCGAGGCAGAGCGCACCGCGATCGTCGAGGCGATCATCGGCATGGCGCGGGCGCTGGCGCTGGACGTGGTCGCCGAGGGGGTCGAGAACGAGGCCCAGGCGTCGGAGCTCCGCCGGCTCGGCTGCGACTGGGCGCAGGGCTTCTACTTCGCCCGCCCGATGGCCGCCCAGCAGGTCTCCAACCTGCTGGCCGACGCGCGTCCCTACTCGGGGATCCTGCCCGGCAGGTAGTGGTTGCTGAGCACCTGCGCCGGACTCGGCAGCGAGCTGATCAGGCCGTTGTCGCGCATCCAGCCGATGAACACCTTCCAGGCCGCCGGGCTCATGTAGCCGAACGGGCGGCCCTTGCGGCTCGGCTCGAGCAGCGGCAGGGTCGCGGCGAGCTCGGCCTTGGCGGTCTTCGGGTCGAGGCCGCGCTCGTAGGAGAGCACCGCCCTTCGTGCCGCCGCCGGGTTGCGCTCTGCGGCGGCCGTGCCCCGCGCCAGGGCGGCGATGAACAGCCTGATCGGCTCGGAGTCCTCGGCCAACCGGCTGCCATTGGCAACCAGGACCAGCTCGTCGTAGCGCGGGACGCCGAGCTGGTCCACCGGGGTCACCACCGGCTTGCGCCCGCGCACCCGCAGGTCGACGCCCTCGATGTTGCTGAACCCGCCGAGGATCGCGGCGGCGCGCCCGCCGAGGATCGCCGGCAGCAGCCCCAGTCCGACGTTGACGGACTTGACCTCGGTGGGCGACATGTTCGCCCGCGCCAGGATCGTTTTCAGGTAGGCGTCCTGGTAGGGGATGCCGGCCGTGGCGATCGTCTTGCCGCGCAGGTCGGTGACACTCCGCACCCCCGAGTCCTTCAGCCAGATCATCGAGGTCAGCGGCCGGTCGACGAGAGCGCCGACCGCGATCACGTCGAGACCCTGATCGCGGGCCAGCAGGATCTCGGGCTCATAGGAGATCGCCAGGTCCACCTGCCCCGCCGCCACCTGCTTGATCGGTGCCGAGGGGTCGGAGGGAGCGTTGATCGAGACGTCGAGCCCGGCGTCGCGGAAGTAGCCGAGCCGCTTCGCCATATAGATGCCGACGTGGTCGGGGTTGGGGTAGAAGTCGAGGGCGAGGTCGAAGGGCTGCGGCTTGCCCTTGACCTCCTCGGGCTTCTCGCCGCAGGCGGCGAGGGTCAGCGCCGCGAGCAGCGCCGCGAGTCCCGCCAGGACGACCAGCGCCCGACGCCGCCCCCTGCTGTTCGCTCGCGGCTCTCTCAAACCGGGCGCGACCCTACCGCTCATCGCCAGCTCACGACCCTGCGCTCGGCGAAGGCGAGCAGCGCGAAGAGCCCGACCGCGAAGGCCGAGAGGATCGCCACCGAGGCAAACATCCGCGCCGTCTCCAACCGGCCGTTGTCGAGCTGCATCAGGTACCCGAGCCCCTCCGAGGACCCCGACCACTCACCGAAGATGGCGCCGATCACGGCGACCGCCACGGCGATCTTGGCGCCGCTGAACACGTAGGGAAGTGCGGTCGGGGCCTCCAGCCGGCGGAAGGTGGCGAACCGGGAGGCATCGAGGCTGCGCATCATCTTTCGCGCCTCGGGGTCGACCGAGCGGAGGCCGTCGAGGGCGTTGACGGTGATCGGGAAGAAGCAGATCAGCGCGATGATCGCCAGCTTCGGCCCGATCCCATAGCCGAACCAGACGACCAAGATCGGGGCGATGACGATGATCGGCACCGTCTGCGAGGCGACGATCAGCGGGTAGAAGGCGCGCCGCAGGGTGGGGGAGAGGTGGAGGACCACGGCGAAGGCGAGCCCGGCGGCGAGGGCGCAGCCGAAGCCGAGCACGATCTCCTTCAGGGTCACCCAGGCGTTGTCGGCGAGCAGCGAGCGGTCCTCCCACAGCACCTTGGCAATCTCCGAGGGCGACGGGACGAGGAAGTCCTCGAGGTGAAGCGCCGAGGCGATCGCCCCGCTGCTGGCGGCGATCTGCCAGGCGCCGAGCAGCGCGGCCAGGACCAGGGCGGGGAGGATCCAGCGCCTCACCGCGCCCCCTCCCGCAGCGCTGCCATCGCCCGCTCGCGCAGCTCGAGGAAGGCGGCCGAGGTGACGGTATGGTCGCGGTCGGGCGCCCGCGGGTCGGCGACGGTCAGCTTGGCGGCGATCCTCGCCGGGCGCGAGGAGAGCACCGCGACCTGGTCGCAGACGTAGAGCGCTTCCTCGATGTCGTGGGTGACGAGGACGGCGGTGCGCGGGTCGGCGTGAAGCGCCCCCGCCAGCCACTCCTGCATCTCGGCCCGGGTGATCGCGTCGAGCGAGGCGAAAGGCTCGTCGAGGAGCAGCACCGGCTTACCGGCGATCAGGGTGCGAAGGAAGGCGACCCGCTGGCGCATCCCGCCCGAGAGCTGAGCGGGACGGCTCGCCTCGAAGCCCTCGAGGCCGAAGCGCTCGAACAGCCGGCCCGCCTCGCGCCTCGCCCGGGCCCGGGCGAGGCCGCGGTTGCGGAGCGCCAGGGCGGCGTTGTCGATCGCCGAGAACCAGGGCAGCAGCAGGTCGCGCTGCGGCATGTAGGCGCAGGCGGCGAGGCGCTCGGCCGCGGACTCGGCACCGCCCACAAGGGCGCGGCCGGAGGAGGGCTCGCGCAGGCCGGCGATCAGCTCCAGCAGGGTGGACTTGCCGCAGCCCGAGGGGCCGACGACCCCGAGGACGCCCTGCGGCGCCAGCTCGAGGTCGAGGCGCTCGATCACCTCCAGCTCGCCGAAGCGGTGGCCGAGGCCCTCGAGGGCGATCGCCGTGCCCCGCGGGCCCGGGGCTGGATCTGAAAGGGGCTCCTGCGTGGGAGCCCCGGTCCTCGTCAACATGCTCCCTCCGCGCGCATTACCGCACAGGTTCTGAGGGTCGGCGCCGGGCTGTTCGGGGCGCCATCTCAGCCCGCCTTCCCGCGAGCTCCCCTGGATTGTCGGGTGCAGTCTAGACAAACAACTGCGCGGCCTCCTCTGCTCCAGCCCGATCGCGCTCACCATCACCGGAAGCCTCGCGATCGGGCTCCGCGTCCGGGGGCCGCTTGGCTGCTCCCGCTCCGCTTCCGGGGGCCAGAGTAATGCGCGACTCCTCTGCTCGGCGGCATGTGGGGTTGCCGGGGGTTCCTCCCCGGACACTCAGCGCGCCGCGCCGGGCGGATTGAAGGCGCTCAATTGCTTCTCTCGCGGCGTCGCGTCCGGGGAGGTTCACCCGGCAACCCCCGATCCCAGCGGCTTCCGAGCCCGAGGCCGGCTTTGATACGATCCCGACCTTCTTGTGCTCCTGACTAAGGAAGTCAGGAAAGTCGCGAAAGAGTCTCTTTCGTCACGAGGAACCAGTGGACCCGGCAATCATCCTCTTCGGACTCGGCGTCGGCATGCTCGTCGGCATGACCGGCATGGGCGGTGGCTCGCTGATGACCCCGCTGTTGATCCTCGTCGTCGGCACCTCCCCGACCACCGCAATCGGCAGCGACATCGTCTACTCGGCGATCACCAAGACGGTCGGCGGCTGGCGCCACCTGAAGATGAGGACGGTGAACACCGGAATGGTCTTCTGGCTCGCCGTCGGCAGCGTTCCTTCGGCCATCGCCGGAGTCTTCTTCATCTCCTTCCTCCGGGACCAGATCGGCGAGGACAAGCTCGACTCGCTGCTGTACGCGGTGCTCGGCGGCACCCTGCTGATGGTCGGGATCATCACTCTCGCCAGGGCGCTGCTCCTCGCCAACCTGATCGACGAGCGCGACGACTTCGAGATGAAGCACCGCCACAAGGTTGCCGCGGTCGTCATCGGCGCGACCACGGGCTTCATCATCGGCATAACCTCGGCCGGCTCGGGCACGGTGATCGCGATCCTGCTGATCACCGTCTTCCGGCTCTCGCCCAGGCGGGTCGTGGGAACCGACATAGTCCACGCCGCCGTCCTTCTCTGGGCCGCCGGGATCGCCCACATGATCAGCGGCAACGTCGACTACGGCTTGGTCGCAAACATCCTCGTCGGGTCGGTGCCGGGAGTCGTAATCGGCTCCGCGCTCTCCGGCAGGGCACCGACGGCGTTCCTGCGGACGGCGCTTGGACTGGTCCTGGTCGGTTCGGGGATCGTCACGATCCAGAAGGGGGATCCCAACGTCTGGCCAATCGCGGCCGCCGTCGCCGGTCTCGGCCTGGGCCTGATCATCGCCGCGCCGCACTACCTCAATCGCCGGCGTGACCGCAACGGCTCAGACGAGGACGACGGTCCTCCTCGCGTGGACGGCGCCCTGCCCCACGACCGCTCCGAGGACCTCACCCCCGAAGTCGTCGGCTGAGCGGCGGGCGGCAGCCTGGGCGATCGCGTTCGCCGGGGGCTCCAGGGAGCGGCCCGCTCCTTCCTGACTGGTTTACTTGCCTATATGCGTGTGACAGCGAAGGTCGACTACGCCGTCCGCGCCGCCGCCGAGCTCGCGGCGGCGGTGAACGAGGGCCCGGTCAAGGGCGAGAAGCTTGCCGACTCGCAGGACATCCCCCTGCAGTTCCTCGAGCACATCCTGCTCGAGCTCAAGCACGCCGGCATCGTCCGCGCCCGACGTGGCGCCAAGGGCGGCTACTGGCTGGCCCGGCCGGCCGACGACGTGACGATCGCCGACGTGGTCCGCGCGGTCGAGGGCCCGATCGCCAACGTACAGTCGGCGCCGCCGGAGTCGATCACCTACCGCGGCAACGCCGAGCACCTCCGGGACGTCTGGATCGCGGTGCGCGCCAACCTGCGCGCGGTGGTCGAGCAGGTGACCCTGGCCGACCTGGTCAGCGGCGAGATGCCGCCGGTGGTCGAGCACCTGACCGAGTCCCCGGACTCCTGGGCGGCGCGCTGAGCGCCCTCAATCGGCGGCGGGGACGCCGCCGGCGACGACGTTGACGAAGTTCTCCAGGTGCCGGGTGGTCCAGCACTCGAAGGCGCCGTCGCAATAGGGCTCGTAGGCCGACATCACCGAGTCCCCGTAGTTCCAGTAGAGCCGCGGCTCGGGGTTGAGCCAGAACAGCCGCCCGGCGCGCTCGGAGATCCGGGCGAAGACCTTGGCGTGGGGCTCGCGGCCGTTGGTGCGGGCGTCGCCGAGCACGATCACGGTCGAGCGCGGGTCGAGCTCGGAGGCGATCTCGTCGAGGAACTCGAGCCAGACGCGGCCGTAGTCGGTGTAGCCCGAGACGTCGGCGACGCCGCCCTCGCTGGTGATCCGCGAGGAGATCTGGCGGAAGTCGCGCTCGTGCTCGAAGATCTCGGTGACCTCCGAGATGCGCTCGATGAAGACGAAGCTGCGCAGCTTGCGGAACGAGTCGTGCAGGGCGTGGAGGACGCTGAGGAAGAAGACGCTGGCCGAGGTGACCGAGGTCGAGACGTCGCAGAGCACGTAGATCTCGGGGCGCCGCGGGCGCTTCGGACGGTAGCGAAGGTGCAGCGGCACGCCGCCGGTCTCCAGCGAGGTCCGCATCGTCCGCCGCACGTCGACGACCCGGCCCTTGCGCCGACCGCGCTGCTCGTGCCCGAGGGTCGCCAGGCGGCGCTTCATCTGGGCGACCGCGCGGTGCACCGCCGCCAGGTCCTGTGCGGCGCTGGTCGGCAGGGTCCGGTCGAGCTCGGCCAGCGGCCGCGATGGTGGAAGCGTCTCGGTGCGCTCGATCAGCCCGCGCTCCAGCTCCCGCCGCAGGTGGCGCTCGAAGCGGGTCAGCTGCTCGCGCTCGATCACCGGCTGCTCGCCGCTGCCATCCTCGGCGGGCGGCTGGGTCCCGGCCGAGAGACCGAGGGTGCGGCGGATCCGCTGCACGTCGACCCCTACCACACCAGAGCCCTCGCCCTGGCGGCCGAAGGCGGCGATCGCCAATCTGGCCAGATCGCGCATCTCGCCGTCATTGCCCTCGACGATCGCCTGGCGGATTGCCTCGCGCAACTCCTCCAGGTCGAGCCGCTCGCCCCCCTCGTGGCGCTGCCCCTGCTCCTTCAGCCCGCGCTCGATCGCCTCGGCTTCGGCACTGCGGAAGAAGTAGCGCTCGAACAGCAGCTCGAACAGCCGCCGGTCCTCCTGCGACTTGGCGATCGTCGCCGCCAGCGCCTCGCGGAAGTCCTCCTGCCTCCCCCAGGGAACCTCTTCCAGGGCGGCGAAGGCATCGAGGATCTCCGAGGTGCCCACCGCCACCCCCTCGCCGCGCAGCTCCTCGCAGAAGGCCAGCAGCTTGGCGGCCAGGCCCGGCGGACCGGCGTCGAGCTTGGGGCCGTATGGGGAGGGATCAGGCATCCGGGCAGCGCATCAGGTCTCGGATGCCTGCTGCCCGGTGCCGGTCGCCTGCGCCAGCCGCACCCCGACCCGCTCCGCCACCAGGTCGATGTCCGTTCGGTGCTTGACGAGGATCGAGATCGACTGCTCGAAGGTCTCGCGGTCGATGTCCTCGGCCCCCATCAGCAGCAGGGTCCGCGCCCAGTCGATCGACTCGGCGATCGAGGGCGGCTTCTTCAGGTCGAGCGCCCGGATCGAGGAGATGATCTCGACCAGCTTTCGGGCCAGCGCCTCGGGCAGGTCGGGCGCGTGCAGGCGGACGATCTCCATCTCGCGCTCGACCTCGGGGTAGTCGAGCCAGAGATAGAGGCAGCGGCGCTTCAGGGCCTCGGTCAGCTCGCGGGTGTTGTTGGAGGTGAGGACGACGATCGGCATCGTCGTCGCCGAGACCTGGCCCAGCTCCGGGATCGAGATCTGGAAGTCGGAGAGCAGCTCCAGCAGCATCGCCTCGAACTCCTGGTCGGCCTTGTCGATCTCGTCGATCAGCAGGACCACGGGGTCGGGGCTGGCGATCGCCTGCATCAGCGGCCGCTCGAGCAGGAACTCCTCGGCGAAGATGTCGCCGTGCACCTCCTCCCATCCTGAGTCGCCGCCGGCCTGGATCCTCAGTAGCTGCTTGCGGTAGTTCCACTCGTACAGCGCCTTGGCCTCGTCGAGGCCCTCGTAGCACTGCAGGCGGATCAGCTCCCGCCCGCTGGAGCGCGATAGCGCCTTGGCCAGCTCGGTCTTGCCGACGCCGGCCGGGCCCTCGACCAGGATCGGCTTCCCGAGCCGCTGCGCCAGGAAGGCGACCAGCGCCGCGGCCTCGTCGGCGAGGTAGGAGACCTCGCCCAGCGCCTCCTTCATCGCGACGACCGAGTCGGGTGTCTTCGCGTCGGGCATCGGCCAGCGATGATAATTGGCCCGGTGCACTTCCTCGCCCCGCCGAGCGCCGAGCTGCTGCCCCACAGCTATGGCCCCTACGCGGCTCTGATGGTGGCCGGGTTCGCATTTGGGATCGCCGGGCACCTGACCCGCTCGCGCTGGCTGGTCGCCGTCGGGATCATCCTGATCTTTCTCGGAGCCTTCCTGTTCCCCCTGGCGCTCAACCTGACGACCGAGAAACCGCCGCAAACGCTGGATTTTCCGCCGCGGCGATGAGAGGATCAGCGGATGGGAAGGCTCGAGCAGGTGGATCTGTCGCTGTCGCTGTCGCGCAAGGAGGAGCAGGCGGCGCTGGAGGAGGCGTGGGAGCGCCTCAGCCAGCTGAGGCTGATCCTCGGCGGCCTGATCGGCGACGGCGGGATCGGTCCGCCGGTCTGCGTCGTCTTCGAGGGCTGGGACGCCTCCGGCAAGGGCGGTTGCATCAAGCGGCTGCTCGCCCAGCTCGACCCTCGCCACGTCCGCGTCGTCCAGTTCGCCGCGCCGACCCCCGACGAGAAGCGCCACCACTTCCTCTGGCGCTTCTGGCCGATGCTCCCGGGCTGGGGCGGGATGGCGATCTTCGACCGCTCCTGGTACGGGCGGGTGATGGTCGAGCGGGTCGAGGGGTTCGCGACCCGTGAGCAGTGGCTGCGCGCCTACGACGAGATCAACGCCTTCGAGCACACCCTCGCCGACGAGGGGATGATCCTGGTCAAGTTCTGGCTGCACCTCTCCGAGGAGGAGCAGATGCGCCGCTTCGAGCGCCGCCAGAAGGACCCCCTGAAGATCTGGAAGCTGACCGACGAGGACTGGCGCAACCGCGACAAGCGGCCGCAGTACCTGGAGGCGGTCGAGGACATGCTCGCCCGCACCGACCAGCCCCACGCGCCCTGGCACATCGTCGCCGCCGATTCCAAGCGCCACGCCCGGGTCGAGGTGATCAGGACCGTGATCGAGCGGATCGAGGAGGGGATGAGGAAGTGGGGCTTCGAGCCCCCTCCTCCGCCCTCGAGCTAGCCGCCTCGGCCCGGCGGTGCAGCTCGTCGCGCCGGATCCGCAGCCCGGCCAGGGCCAGCACAACCGCCCCTCCCAGGGCGACGAAGATGCCGTAGCCGAGCCGGTAGTCGGTGGGGAAGTCGGCGAAGACCGCGGTCGGGCGGTCGAACATCAGGTAGCCGACGATCGCCGCGGACCAGATCCCGGCGGCGGCGAGCAGGGTGCCCTCGTGCAGCGGCAGAGGCGGCAGCCGGCCGCCGCCGACCCGCACCAGCAGAGTCAGCGCGGCGAGCAGGGTGATCACCAGCGCGGCCTCGGCGAAGCCGAAGCCGCCCAGCCCGCTCTTGCCGAGCCCGCCCGCGAATCGCAGCTCGTACCAGGGCAGGGGGAGGCTGGCCAGGCAGGCGATCGCGCCGAGAGCCGCCAGGCGCTCGAAGCGGCCGAGCCGCAGCAGCGATCCCAGCGGGCCGGGATGGTCAGTCGAGGGGCTCGCGGCCACCGTAACCCGAGTCGAGGTCATGCCAGTGGTCGACCGCGTCCTCGTCGAGCTCCCAGCACAGATAGACCTCACGGCCGTCGATCAGGGCCGGGAAGTCGAGCAGGCCGCGGTCGATGTCGCGGACCACGATCCCCGATTCCTGCAGCGTGGCGAGGATCCGCCGCACCTCGAGGAAGGACTCGCCGACCTGGATCCCGGCCTCGCCTCCGCCGTTGCCGGGGGCCGCGTCGGCCAGCGCCTCGTGGGCCTCGGCGTCGGTGAGCAGGTCCTTGGCGTCGCGGAGCTTCTGCAGCAGCGGCCGCAGCTTCGGCAGTGCCGCATTCGCCTCCTCGCGGCTGAAGTGGCGCTCGTGGACCGGTGGCTCGCCCGGCTCGCTCACCGGCCGGCCGCGGCGCGGGTCCGGTCGCCGCGCCCCGCTTGGGCCGCCCCGAGCCGCTCCCTGAGCAGGCGCGCGTCGTTCGGGCCGACGGTGCGCAGCTGCCCCTGGAAGGCGAGGTGCCAGTGCTCGGCCGGCCACTTGGAGGCGTGCTCGAGCTCGCCGACCAGCTCGACCGCCGGGACGAAGTCCTCCTCCGCGAGGATCAGCACCGGCTCGGCGTCGACCCGCCAGGGGTAGGGCTCCGGGTGGCGCTTCTTCCCCTGGGGCCAGATCGGCCTGCGGTCCTCGTAGACCTCGGAAGTGACCCGGGCGATGCCACCGAACTCCTTGACGCCGGTGACGTAGAAGACGATCTCATCGCCCGGCTCCATCTGCTCGGCCTGGTTTCGGCGCCGCTCCTTGAACCCGATCACGTCGAAGCCGCGCTCGACGTTGATGCGGAAGTTCTCCAGCGAGCCGGTGAGGATCCAGGTCTTCTGCCCCTCGCTCATCGAGGTGCAAATTCTAGGGAGTCGTTCCTTGCCGGCGCGGTGTTAGCGCCGGCACAGGCATGTCAGGCGGCGAAAGCCGCCGCAAGTCATTCCCGAATTGCCGGCGCGGCTCGCATGACGCCGGCAGGCGCATGTCAGGCGGCGAAGCCGCCGCAAAAGTGTTCCTTGCCAGCGCGGTGTTAGCGCTGGCACAGGCATGTCAGGCGGCGAAGCCGCCGCAAGTAACTCGTGCCTCAGGCGGCGGGGACGAGCTCGTGCGCCCGCGCCGCCATGTGCTCGATGCCGAGATCGATGCAACGGCGCTCGACCTGCTCGGCCGCGGCGCGGGCGGCCTCGGGATCGACCTCGGTCAGGCGGCGGGCCCGCAGCATCTCGGCCCGGGCGGCATCGATCGGCAGGCCGAGCTCCTCCCACGCCTCGCAGGCGGCCGCGAGGGCGACCGCGCCCTCTGCCGGGTCGGCCATCGTGGCGCCCGCCGCCTCGCCGGCGGCGGCGGCCCCGACCGGGTAGTGCAGGCGCTCCGCCAGGTGACCGGCCCCCTCGGCTGCCTCGAGCGCCTGCTCCGCGCGGCCCGCCTGAGCGAGGCAGATAGCCCGCTCGGCCGTCGCCTCCAGCGACTGGGCGACCAGACCCGCTCGCTCGCAAACATCGAGCGCACGTGAGAGCGTCAGCTCGGCATCGATGTAGTCGCCGCGGTCCCGCTGGATGGCCGCGAGCCAGCGCAGCGCCGAGAAGGCGACCTCCGAGCGGCCGACCTGCTCGGCCAGCTCATGGGCGCGGCGGCAGGAGCGCTCCGCCTGCTTCCACTCGCCCGCGCGCCAGCGCAGCGCCCCCCGCATCACGTAGGGGAAGCAGAGCTTCCCGGTCAGGCCCTCGCGCTCGGCCAGCCCGGCGCTGGCCTCGGTCTCCCGCTCGACCGCGTCCCACTCGGCGGCGTAGAGCGCCAGCTGGGCCAGCGCCGCATGGACCTCGACCTGGGAGGGGATGTCCCCGGCCTCGACCGCGAGGTCGAGGGCCTCCGAGTAGGCAGCCCCGGCGCCGCGGTAGTCGGCCTCTGAGACCTCGAGGTGGTAGCCGAGGGTGAGCAGGGCGCGGACCGCCTCGCGCTTGTCGGAGTCGCGGGCCAGCTCGACCGAGCGCTCGAGGTTCTCGCGGGCCTTCTCGAAGTCGCCGATCCGGCCGAAGACGCGGCCGAAGATGCCGTGGGCGCGGCTCGCGGCGGCCGCCTCGCCGAGCCGCTCAGCCAAGCGCAGCGCCTTCTCGGAGGCGTAGATCGCCAGCATGTTGTCGCCGGTGTGCATGTAGAGCGAGGCGGCCTCCTCGTAGAGCCGCACCAGCTCGATGCAGGGCGGCCCGTCCTTGAGCAGGTCTATGCCGCGCTGGTAATGCTCGATCGAAGCCTCGCGCTCCCCCTTGTCCCAGTGCGCCGCGCCGATCTTGCAGTGCAGGTCGCCGACCCGGGCGAGGTCCTCCTGGCGGCGGTGATAGGCGAGGCACTCCTCCCAGACCGAGATCGCCTCGTCGACCCGGCCGAGCCGCAGCGCGACGTCGCCCGTCTTCTCCCCGATCCGCGCCGAGGAGTCCTCGTCGATCACGCCCTCGAGGCTGCGCGCCGCGCGGTAGTGCGCGAGCGCCTCGCGGTTGGAGTAGAGAGCTGCCGCGGCGTCGCCGGCGGCCTCGGCGAACTGGAGCGCCGGCTCGCTGATCCGCCGCATCTCCTCTGCCTCGATCCCCGACTCGGCGCCCAGGGTCGCCGCCCGCCCGTAGTGCTCCGCGACGAGCGCCACGGCGCCTTCGCCGGCCTCCTCGACGCGCCCGGCGATCAGCTCGCCGACGGCGAAATGCTGGCGGCAGCGGCTCGCCTTCGGCAGCATCCCGTAGGCGACGTCGCGGATCAGCGCGTGCTTGAAGGCGTACTCGCGCTCGCCGGCAAGCCGGCTGCTCAGCCCTCCGATCACCAGCTCCTTCTGCTCGAGCGAGGCGAGCGCCGAGGAGACCTCGCGATCCTCCGCGCCGGAGGCCCGCAGCAGCACCCCCTCCCAGAAGTTCTGGCCGATCACCGAGGCGTACTGGAGCAGGCGGCGCTCGAAGGAGGGAAGCGAGTCGAGCCGGGCGGCGAGCACCGAGTGGACGCTGTCGGGGAGGGCCTCGGGGTCGGCGTCGGGCTCGTTCAGCCGGTTGACCATCTCCTCCGCGAACAGTGGGTTGCCGCCCGCCCGCTGGGCGACCCGGGTGACCAGCCCGGAGTCGCCGCCGTTGCCGTGGTAGAGCGAGCCGACGAGCTCCTCGGTCTCATCGGCCGAGAGCGGCTCGAGCGCGACCGAGGTGGCGTTGCGCCGCCCGCCGCCCCAGTCGGGCCGGCGGTCGAGCAGCTCGTCGCGGGCCAGGCAGAGGATCAGCAGCGGCCCTCGCACCCAGCGGGCCAGGTGCTCGATCAGGTCGAGCATCCCCTCGTCCGCCCAGTGGATGTCCTCGATCGCCAGCAGCAGCGGCCGCTGCGCACACATCCTCTCGGTCAGGGTGCGGATCGAGGAGAACAGCGTCTCGCGCATCCGCTGGGGGTCCTCGGCGTCGGCGGCGCCCGAGCCCTCGGGCGCCTCGAGGCCGAGCACGACGGCGATCGTCGCGGCGATCCGCTCCGCCTCCTCGTTCCCGGAGTCCTCGCCGAGCAGCGCCCGCACGCTGGAGCGCAGCTTCTCCCAGGCGGAGTCCGCCGGCTCGTCCCCGGCGATCCCGAACTGCGCCCGCAGCACCTCCGCCAGGGCCCAGTAGGAGATCCCCGAGCCGAACGGCGGACACTCCCCTACCTCGACCGCGGGCGCCGGGTCGAACTCGGCCGCCCGCTCGGTCAGCTCACGCAGGAGGCGCGACTTGCCGACCCCGGCCTGGCCGATCACGGTCACCAGGTGCGGCCGGCCCTCGCGCTCGAGCTGCTCGGTCAGCGAGAGCAGCAGCCGCAGCTCGTCGTCGCGGCCGATCAGCGGCGTCGCGGTCCGCGGCGCGGCCCTTTGGGTGAGGCGCTCCGCCAGCACCGCTCGCGCCTCCCAGGCCGCCACCGGCTGCGCCTTGCCCTTCAGAGTCAGCGGCTCAAGCTCGTCGTAGGCGACCACCTCGCGGCTGGCGCGGTAGGTGGTCTCGCCGACCGTGACCGAGCCCGGGCGGGCCGCGGCCTGCAGCCTGGCGGCGACGTTGACGGTGTCGCCGATCACCGTGTAGCCCTCGCCCATGCGCCCGGCAAGGACCTCGCCGGTGTTGATCCCGACCCGCAGCAGGAAGGCGACGTCGCCCGGAAGCTGCTCGTTGATCCGCTCCATCTCGGCCTGCATGGCAAGCGCCGCGCGCACGGCCCGCTCGGGATCGTCCTCGTGCGCGACAGGGGCTCCGAACACGGCCATCACGTTGTCCCCGATGTACTTGTCGATCGACCCCCCGAAGCGCTCGACCTGCTCGCCGAGGCGCTGCAGCGCGCTGTCGAGCATCGACTTGACGGCCTCCGGGTCCGTTCGCTCCGCCACGGCCGTGTAGCCGGAGAGGTCGGCGAACAGCACCGATACCTGGCGGCGCTCTTCCGGCGGCGGCTCTGCTGGGGCAGCGGAAGGCGGCTTCGGCGCCGCCGCGGGGGGCGGGGCCGCGGTACCGCCATCGACCCTGGTCCCGCACTCGACGCAGAACTTCGCTCCGGCCGGGAGCTCGGCCTCGCAGCTCGGGCAGCGGACCTCGAGCGTCGTCCCGCAGGACATGCAGAACCTGGCCCGCTCGGGGTTCTCCGTCCCGCAACTGGCGCAGGTTGCCATTGCGATCAGGGTACCGCCGCGGAACGCAACCTTTGGGCCGAATAGCGGCCCCTATCGTGCAGTTCGGCGACGCGGCTCAGCTGATCGGGATGTCCTCGACCCCGCGGTCGCTGCCCCGCGGAGGGGCGGGCGGTGCCTCGGCCTGTCGCACCAGGTAGGCGTCGATCAGTGCCCTGACCAGGGCGAGGGCGTCGCGCTGGATCGCCTCGAGCTGCTCGCGCAGCTCCGGCGACGCGCTCGCCCTGACCACCTCGGCTCCGCGGCAGATCGGGCACCACTCGAGGCAGACGTGATCCTCGTGTCCGGTCCCTGCGGCGGGCTCTCCGCCTGCGCCGGCGGCCTTTCCGTCGCCGCCGTTGCGTGACCCGTGGCGCCTCGCCTCGCCGTAGCGCTCCCAGAAGCGCTCGGCACCGGGGGACGGTCCGGGGCGGGGGGCCGTGGGGCCGGTTGCGGGGTCAGACCCGCTCGGGTTGGGCTCGTCGTGATGCTCGGACATCCTCGAAGCTGACCTTCAGGGTGCCGTTCTCGAAAGCTGCGCCGGAGGGCCGCGCTTCGGAGAGCGCGGAGGGGAGGATGATAGTCCGCTTCTCGCCGCCGACGGTGACGATCAGCTCGTCCCCGACCTTCTTCAGGTCGATGTCCGATTTCTCGGCGAAGGGGACGGCGAGGCGGAGGACGGCGGCGCCGTCGTCCATCGTCAGCTCCCGGGTCAGCTCGGTGTGGAGGATCTCCTCGGGCTGCCCGGAGCCGAACAGCTCGGCCGCCAACCGGTCGAGCATCGCGGCGCCGACCACCTCCTGCTCGAAGTAGCGCGCCTCGAGCACCGGCACCGGCGCGAACCCCTCGCGCACCGAGAGCAGGTGCGCCCGCTGGCGCTCGCGCCAGCCCTCGAAGTAGCCGCCCGCGACGTCGTCGGGGAAGACGCGGTTGACGATCACGGCATCGGTCAGATAGCCGTAGAGGTTGAGGTAGGTGAAGGTCCGCTGCGCCTCGTTGATCACCATCCGGTCGGGGTTCATCACCAGGCGTATCGAGCAGTGCCGGCGGTCGCGCAGGATCGCGTTCATCGCGATCAGGTTGCGGGACAGCCGCCGGACCTCGTCGAAGACCTGCGGGCCGGGCAGCGGCAGGTCGAGGGTGCGGGCCAGGGGCCGCACCGCGCCGACCATCCGGCGCTCCCAGGGAAATACCTTCTCGATCCACCACTGGGCGATGTCGGGGAAACCGAGCAGCCGCAGCGTCTCCCCGGTCGGGGCGCAGTCGACGACGAGGGCATCGAAGCGCCCGCTCTCGGTGTGGCGCTTGATCTGAAGCAGCGAGAAGAGCTCGTCCATGCCGGGCGGGACGGTCAGCTCCTCGGCGCGGATCTGCTCGACGCCGCGGCTCGCCAGGAGCTTCGCCATCCAGTCCTGAACCGCGGTCCAGTTGGCCTCCATCTCGAGCTGGGCCCGCACCTCCTGCCCCCAGAGATTGACGCCGGCCGGGGTCGGCTCCGGCCCCAGCTCGACCTCGAGCGAGTCGGAGAGGCTGTGTGCCGGGTCGGTCGAGATGACCACGGTGCGCAATCCGGCCCTCGCGCACCGCCTCGCGGTTGCGGCGGCGACGCTGGTCTTGCCTACGCCGCCCTTGCCCGTGTAGAGGATCGTCCGGGGCGGGGGCACCGGAGCGAGCCTAGCGTCATCGTGGCCATCGGGCGGACCCGGAGCCGCCGTCGCGCTACTCTGATGCCCCACGACCGCGCCGCGGCGCCGCAGGCAGCGCCCAGACCAACTTGGAGGCCACCCCCTTGAGCCGAATCCGCATCTTCTTCCTGCTCGCGACAACGCTGGCGCTCGCGACCGCCTTCGCGGCCTGCGGCGGGAGTAGCGACAGCGGCAGCAGCGACGTTCCGCCGCAGAAGGTCCTCGACCAGACCTTCTCCAACAAGAGCACCATCGACAGCGGCAAGATGGACGCTTCGCTGAAGCTCGAGGCGAGCGGCGATCAGAGCGGGAGCTTCCAGCTCGACCTCTCGGGGCCGTTCGACAGCAACGGCTCCGGCGATGCCAAGTTCGACCTGACCGCGAAGGGAAGCGGCGACGTCTCCGGGCAGAGCCTCGACTTCGAGGCCGGGGCGATCTTCACCGGCGACGCCGGCTACATCAACTGGCAGGGCACCGACTACAAGCTCAGCTCGCAGCAGTACGCCTCGCTGAGCAAATCGTTCCACCAGTCCTCGAGCCAGAGCAACAGCCAGGGCAGCCTGCCCGGCCTCAAGGACTCCCTGGGCGACCTCACCAACGAGGGGGAGACCGATGTCGAGGGGACCAAGACCATCCACGTCTCCGGGAGCGTCGATCCGACCAAACTCAGCGACGCGATCCGCTCGGCGATCGAGCAGGGAGCGGGAGGCAGCGCCAGCCAGGCCCAGCTACAGCAGCTCCAGGGGGCGCTGCCCCAGCTCGACCAGGCCTCGAAGGCGATCAAGGACGCCAGCTTCGACGTCTACTCGGGGGTCGACGACCACCTGCTGCGAAAGCTCGACTTCAACCTCGACGTGGCGCCCCCGGCGGGCGGCGAGCTCAAGATCACCTTCGATCTGACGCTCAGCGACGTCAACCAGCCGCAGACCGTCTCGGCGCCGAGCAGCTCGGAGCCGCTCGACAACCTGCTGAGGCAGGCCGCGCCGCTCCTCGGCGCGCTCCAGGGGCAGGTCCCGCCCACGGCCCCGAGCACCGGCGGCAGCGGCGCGACGCCCGCCGCCCCCTCAGGCGGTGGCGCCAACGCAGCGATGCTGCAGTGCCTGCAGAACGCGACCACCGCGCAAGAGGTGCAGGCCTGCGCCTCGCAGTAGCGCTGCGCTGAGCGCCGCGACCGCTCGTTCGCGAGCGGTCGCGGGCAACCCGTAGGGTTCGCCGGGATGGAGGCGAGACCACCCGTGAACCGGATGCCGCCGCTCGACCGCAAGTTCTTCCTCAGCGCCCAGGGGCTGCCCTACCTGCTGGTGCCGCTGATCCCGGCGGCGGTGGTCATGGAGCTTGTCCACAGCCCGGCGGGAGCGATCTTCGTCGTCTCGGCGCTCGGGATCGTCCCCACCGCGGCGCTGATGGGCCGGGCGACGGAGGAGCTGGCGGCGCGCTCGGGGCCGGGGATCGGCGGGCTTCTCAACGTCACCTTTGGCAATGCGCCGGAGCTGATCATCGCCCTGTTCGCGCTCGGCTCGGGGCTGCACGAGGTGGTCAAGGCGTCGATCGTCGGCTCGATCATCGGCAACATCCTGCTCGTCCTCGGGGCCTCGATGCTGGTGGGCGGCCTTGGGCGCGATCACCAGGAGTTCGAGCCGCGAGGGGCGAGCGTGCAGTCTTCGATGCTGCTGCTGGCGGCGGCGGCGATGCTGATGCCGGCGATCTTCGAGCTGGTCGAGGGCAAGGGCCTTCCCTCCCCGACTGAGGAGGTGATCAACTACAGCGGCACCGTCGAGCACCTCTCTCTCGCCGTGGCGATCATCCTGATCGGCACCTACCTGGCCGGGCTCGTCTTCTCGCTGAAGACCCATCGCGCCCTGTTCAACCCCGATTACGGTGAGGAGGAGACCTGGGGTTGGTCGGTGCGCACCTCTGTGGTGATGCTGGCGATCGCCGGCGTCCTGGTTGGGCTGATGTCGGAGGTCCTTGTCGGCTCGATCAGCGAGGCCTCGGAGTCGATCGGGCTATCGGAGTTCTTCATCGGCGCGATCGTCGTCGCGATCGTCGGCAACGCAGCCGAGCATTGGGTCGCGGTGCTGGTGGCGAAGAAGGACAAGATGGACCTGGCGGTGAACATCGCCGTCGGCTCCAGCTCTCAGGTGGCGCTGTTCGTCGCCCCCGTCCTGGTGATCGCCTCGTTCTTCCTCGGGCCGCACCCGATGGCGCTCGTCTTCAACGGCTTCGAGCTGGGCGCCGTGCTGCTCGCCGTGCTGATCGCCAACTACACGACCCAGGACGGCCGCTCGAACTGGTTCGAGGGGGTGCAGCTGCTGGCCGTCTACGCGGTGGTCGGTCTCGCCTTCTTCTACGCCTAGGCGGGCGGGGCCGGGGTCGGATGGATTACGTCCTCCTCGTCCTCAGCTTCGCCGTCATCCTCGCCGGGGCGCAGCTGTTCACCAACGCGGTCGAGTGGACGGGGCACCGGCTGGCGCTGGGGGAGGGGGCGGTCGGCAGCCTGCTGGCCGGTGTCGGCACGGCGATGCCCGAGACCCTGATCCCGATCGTCGCCCTGCTCGGGGCCAAGGAGGGCAGCGAGAGCGTCGCCATCGGCGCGATCGTCGGCGCCCCCTTCCTGCTGGCGACGATCGCGATGGCCCTGGTGGGGATCTCGGCGCTCGCCTACCGTGGCCGCCGCCGCCAGCGGCGCCACCTCGCCGTCCACGCCGAGACGCTGGAGCGCGACCTCGCCTTCTTCGCCGCCTTCTACGCCCTCGGCCTCCTGCTCGGCTGGGGAGCTCCGCCAGAGTTGCGGCTCCCGGCCGGGATCGTCTTTCTCGGCGCCTACGCCGTATACGTGCGGATGACCCTGGCCAGGGGTGGCGAGAAGCAGGCCGAGGAGACCCTGAGGGTGCTAATCCTGGACCCCCGCAACCGGAGGCGACCTCCGGGAGCGCTGATCGCGATCCAGCTCCTGGTCGGGCTGGGGGCGATGGTCGGTGGCGCCCATCTGTTCGTCGAGGAGCTGCTGGGCGTCGCCGACCGGCTCGAGGTCGAGCCCCTGGTGCTCTCGCTCGTCCTCGCCCCGCTGGCGACGGAGCTGCCGGAGAAGGCCAACAGCTTCCTCTGGGTGAGGGAGGGCAAGGACGCCCTCGCCCTCGGCAACATCACCGGGGCGATGGTCTTCCAGTCGACGATCCCGATCGCGATCGGGATCCTGATGACCAGCTGGGAGCTCGACCGCTTCGCCGTCCTCTCGATGGTCCTCGGCCTCGCCGGCGGCTTCGTCGCCTTCTGGGCCCTTCGCCTGCGAGGCCAGTTCAACGCCACCGCGATCGTTGCCTGGAGCGCCCTGTACGCCGCCTTCCTCGGCTTCGTGATCGCCAGCTGAGCGCGAACCCCGCCCGCGAAACGGGTCAGGGTGGCGCCCAGTCTCCGGCGCGGGCGACGTAGAGGAGGTGGGGCAGGTCGGCGTGCTCGATCGGATGATCGAGCTTCAAGCCCGACTTCTCCATCACCCGCAGCGAGGCGAGGTTCTCGGTCCAGGTGAAGCTGACCACACGCTGGAGGCCGGCCTCCGCGAAGGCGTAGCCGAGGGAGGCGATCGCCGCCTCCGTCGCGTAGCCGCGGCCCTGCTCGCCGACGGGCACGCTCCAGCCCACCTCCACCGCCGGCTCGCCTTCGACCGAGGTCCACATCAGGCCGATCCGGGCGACGAGCACGCCGCGATCGCGATCGCGCCAGTACCACCAGCCGTAGCCGTGCTCGGCCCAGTGATCGACGTTCTGCCGGTGGAAGAGCAGCGACTGCTCGGGGCTGCGGGGTCCTGCACCGGGTCCGGGGCCGGGCCAGTGCCAGCGCGCCACCTCGGGGTCGGCGAACAGTCCGACCAGGAAGTCGAGGTGCTCCTCGGCGGCCGGCCGCTCGGCGTCGAGGCGTTCGGTGCGGGGGTCGCTCACCGCCCCGGCGTCAGGCGGAGGCCGCTGGCTCGGGGGCGACGGCGTCGCCTACCCGGATGCTGCCACCGCGCAGGACCTCCGCGCAGAGGCCGGCCCGGTGGACCAGGCCGCGCATCACCCCCGGCTGGGTCAACCCCTCGAGGTGGTTGCAGGGCTCGCAGAGCTCGACGCCCTCGCACTCGACCTCGCCGACCCGGAAGCGCTTGCCGACCAGGTCGTTGAGCCCGATGCCGCGAGTGAGGACGTTGCGGCGCGATGCGGCCGGCGCCAGGGCGATCCCCTGCTCGGCCTCGAGCGCCTCCAGCGCCTCGGCCTCGATCAGGGTCAGGTCGTGGCCGGCGTCGCCGCCGCGCTGCTCCCTTCCCTCCGGGACGAAGTAACGGTCGCCGCGAATTCCCTTGCCGGGGATCACCTCGACCTCCTCTACCGGCTCGGGCAGCTGCTCGAACTCCGCCGAGATGAAGATCCCCTCGACGCTGCCGCCCGCCTCGCTCATTCCGCTGCCGCCAGCTCGCCCAGCGCCCCGAGCACGACCTCGTCGTGCGTCTTCGGGGAGACCTTCGGGAAGACCCGGGCGATTGCCCCCTCACCGTCGATGATGAAGGTGGACCGCTGCACCCCCATGTAGGTCTTCCCGTAGTTCGACTTCTCGACCCAGGTCCCGTAGGCCTCGGCGACCGAGTGGTCTGTGTCGGCGAGCAGCGTGAAGTCGAGATCGCGCTTCTCGGCGAACTTCTTCACCGCGGCGACCTCGTCAGGGGAGACCCCGAGCACCCGGACGCCGGCGGCCTCGTAGTCGTCGCGGTGATCGCGGACCCCGCAGGCCTGGGTGGTGCAGCCCGGGGTGTCCGCCCGCGGGTAGAAATAGAGGACGACGGTCTGGCCGCGCAGGTCGGAGAGCCGCACCGGGCTGCCCGTCCTGGTCCGGTAGCTCGAAGTCCGGAGCCGGGTTGCCCTCGACCAACATCAGGAGGCTGAGTATGACAATCGGCTTGCCGGGGCTCCACCAGGGAGCCCGGGCGACACCCCTGGTATAGGCTCGGCCCGTACGTTCGTCGGGGGTCGCAGGGGATCGGAGGAGAGATGACTCGCATGCGGTTTGCAGTGGTGTCGGCCATGGTCATAGCCATTGTGGGCGTCTGCGCAGTGGCTGCCGCGGCGGCGATCAACCCCAGGACCGGCCTCTACGGAGGTACGGAGAACAAGTACCACCACGGCGAGGGGGCGGGCTATTTCAACGTGGCCGCCGGGGCGCGGGGAAAGAGGATCGTTCCGGCGAAGGGCTACGCCCACATCGTCGTCCCTACCGATTTCATCTGCAAGTCCGGCGACATCACCGCTTCAAACGTGCTCAGGGCAAAGCGGATTTCGATCAAGAGCGGTGCGTTCGACTACAGCGGAACGCCCTTGGGCGCCGGCCAGGCCGGGCGGACGATCCGGGTCAGGGGAACCTGGAAGACCTCCACCAAGATCGTCGGATCCACCAGGACGAAAGGCGGCGGATGCAATCACACTGTCCGGTGGACGATGACGTCCCCGCCCCCGCCCCACTACGGTGGTCCGGGCGGTTAGGCGCGGAGCCTGCGGCGGGTAGTGCTGGCGCGCGGTGCCACTCGGCACAAGCCCGGGAAGCGCTTGGGGGTGGAGACCTCGAAATTGGGGCTGGAAACGTCGATGAGCGTGCGTCGCATTGAGAGGATCCCGGTCGGGTTCGCGAGGAGCTTGGCGACGCTGGCCGCTACTTGGTTGTCGGGATTCCTGTGGCGAGCTCACCGGCGGTCGCTACGGTCCAGGTACCGGAGCTGCGATGGGCTGCGTGTCGCAACCACGCGGCCCTTGACTGCGCGCGGGCCAGAGTGCCGCTCAGCTACCGGCACCCGGGCGGCGCCAAGATCCGGTTGGCGCTGGTCAGGCACCGGGCCGCCGATCCGTCGCGTCGCGTGGGAACCCTGTTCTTCAACCCGGGCGGGCCCGCTGCGGCCAAGCCGGTCTTCCCGGAGATCGTGGGATCCCTCCCTCGCAGGGTGGTTCAGCGGTTCGACCTGATCACCTGGGATCCGCGCGGCCACGGGGCCAGCACCGCGGTGGAGTGCTTCCGCTCACGGGCCGCGGAACGCCGCTTCCTCGCGGGGGTTGGCGGGCCGGAGGGCGACACGTTCCCGGTCGGCGCCGCTCAGATGCGCCGGTGGATCAAGCGCTACGCCGCCTTCGGTCGATACTGCCAGCGACGCAGCGGCAGAATCATGCGGCACATGTCGACCGCCGATTCGGCTCGGGACATGGACCTTCTGCGCCGCAGCGTCGGCGCGCATCGCCTGAATTACTACGGCCTCTCCTACGGCACGCTCCTGGGGGCCACCTACGCCAACCTCTTCCCGGGCCAGGTTCGGGCGATGATCCTCGATGGGGATGCCAACCCGACGGCTTGGTTGGGCCGCCGCCCCGGTACGTCGAGGAAAGCCCCGCTCCGACCGTCGTTCCTGCGCCAGCGCTCGGACGTCGGGTCGCGCGCCACTCTGAACGCGTTCCTGGACCTGTGCGGCCGCGCATCCAAGGCTCGCTGTGCCTTCTCGGCCGGGAACGCGGCGGCCACCCGCGCGAAGTTCGCCGAGCTGCTGCGGCGCCTGCCATCCAAGCCCTCCCGGAAGACGCCGAGCTACGCCGAGATCGTCAGCAGTGTGATCAACGGGAGCTACGTGACCACGGCTTGGAGCGGGGGGGCGCGCGCACTGCAGGGGCTCTGGGGCGCCGTGTCTGGAAGGCCAACGCGGTCGTGGGGCGATCCACCGG
Organism: uncultured Actinomycetes bacterium; assembly: GCA_963725315.1. Taxonomy (GTDB): domain Bacteria; phylum Actinomycetota; class Thermoleophilia; order Solirubrobacterales; family 70-9; genus JBBRHQ01. The sequence goes on from CAVRYA010000004.1 coordinate 547,285, forward strand.
CACCGCGGCAGGCGATTGCGAGGAGGACGGCGATCGCCGGCGGTCTTGCCGGTTCGCGATATGTCAGCGCCGGCCAGACATTGGGCACGATCTGCGGCGAGAGCCCAAATCCCCGAGCATCGGCCTTTCCCGCCGCCGACGCGTTCGCGTCCGAACGCTCAGGCTCCGTTGGCCCCTACTGGACCTGGATCACGGAGGCGTGCGCGACGTGGCCCGTCCGGGCGGCGTCCCGGTATTCGGGGCCCTGGAACCGTCGCACCGCGAACCCCGTCCTCCTGCTCAACACCACGGTTGATCCGGCCACCCCTTACCAGGGAGCCATCGCCCTTTCGCGCCAGCTGCGTCGGGCTCGACTGCTGACCGTCGACGGGTACGGGCACACCGCGTTTCTCAACCCATCGCGCTGCACTCATGCGTACACGGTGCGCTACCTGATCAAGGGAATTCTCCCACCGCCGGGCACGCACTGCCGCGGTCCAAGGCCATTCGCGAAGGGTCGCTGACGGCCTTCCCCCGGCCCGGACGGGCGCGTCGGGATAGCCGCGGGACCTCTCCCGACCAACCCCGCCTAGTCCTCCCGGCCGGGGTCCTGCCCGCCCTCGTCCTCGTCGAGCTCCTCGTCGCCCTGCTCCAGGGCCGTGGCCGAGACCGAGCCGCTGTTGCCCGGGTGGTAATGGGTCTGGAAGGCCTCCAGGAGGCGGTCGCGGCCGTCCTCGTCGATCGGGACCTCCTCGGAGATCCGCACCCACTCGGCCCCCTCGTAGGCCTCCATGTTGAACACCTCCTGGTCGAGCGAGGTGGAGTCGTCCACGACCACGACGACCTCGGTCTGGGGATTGAAGTAGGTGCCGGGCTGGACCAGCAGCTGCTCGATCTCGTAGACGTTCTCCTCGCGCTGTTCAGCCATAGACCGCGATCCTACAAACTGGCCGCCCGAAGTTCTCGAGGTCCGAGAGCTGGCGTCTGATCTCGGTCTCGACGTCGAGCGGCTCCACGCCCTTTCGCATCCGGCGCTCGTTGCGTGCGACGACCAGCTGGCGCACCTCCTCGCGGAGCTGAACGTCCATGCCCGGGGCCACGGCAGGATCGGGCGCGGCCATCATCCGCTCGACCTCGGCCTCGATGTCGAGCGGAGCCTCCCCGCGCTGCTGTCGGCGGTAGGACTTGGCTTCCAGCATCTGCCGCACCTCGGCCTCGCGCACGGCACGGCTCACCGGCGGGGCGGGACCCAGGATGCGCGGCGCCGGCAGCTCCTGCTCAATGGCGAAGCGCCCCTTGCCGAGCCCCTTCAGGGCCTTGCCCGCCCCGGCGAAGGCGATCGCGGCGATCGGCAGCGCCACCAGAGCCACGAAGATGATCACCTTGCCGTTGTCGACCGCCGTCGCGGCAAGCGGAAGGGACACCCGACAAGGGTACCGCCGTCTTCCTGCCGGTCAGGCCGGGCGCCCGGCCGCGGCTCGCGTGGGCTACGGGCTGCCCGGCGGGGGCGGCGTCTTCATCGTCCAGCGCACGGTCTTGTCGCAGCTCTTGCCGGTAGCGATCACCCTGGTCGAGCCGGAAAGGTGGGTCGCGTTGGTCCAGTGCCCCTTGAAGATCACATGGCGGTTGGCGCGGCTGAAGTTGCCGATCGGCGCGGCCCCCTCCCATTTGAACCTGCCCGCGGCGACCGCGATCCTCGCCACCGGGAGGTTGGCGTTGAGCTGGTGGCAGCGGAAGTCGCTGGGGGCGAGGATGCTGGCGAAGGGCGGGTGGGGGACGATCCTCCGCTTTCCTCCGATCAGCTTCAGGTCGAAGTAGCCCTCGCCCTCGTTGTGCTGGGTCGGTGCCGGCGTGCCGGTCACCGTGCCCTGGTAGGCGCCGAGCTTCGGCGTCACCGCGCCGAGCGCCGTGGCGGCGAGGAGCAACCCCGCCGAGGCAATGCAGGCTGCGACCACTCGCGCTGCTGACATCCGGACCCCCTGTCCCCTCGATTGGCCCGGTGATTCTGCCCGGATCCGGGCATCCCTTCCACCCCAAAATTGGGAGATCGGGCCGGAGGGCGGCCGCCGATCCGCTAACCTTGAGGACTGGTTGACTGACCAGTCAATCAGCGCGGCGCCCGCCCGGCGCCGCCCAGATCAAAGGCTTTATCCACGGACGAAAAGGAGCCTCGCCGAGATGGTTGACTTCACTCTGACCGACGAGCAGAAGGACCTGCGCGAGCTGGCGCACAACTTCGCCGAGAAGGAGATACGGCCCGTCGCCTGGGACTACGACCGCGACGGAACCTGGCCGCAGGAGATCATCGAAAAGGCCTGGGAGGTGGGGCTGATGAACGTCCACACCGCCGAGGCCTACGGCGGTCCCGGCCTCGACTATCTCTCCGGCTGCCTGATCGAGGAGGAGTTCGGCTGGGGCTGCTCCGGCATCGGCACGTCGCTCGCCGCCAACGGACTCGCCTCGGCGCCGGTCGCCCTCGGCGGCTCCGAGGAGATCAAGAAGAAGTACCTCGGGATGCTGACCGAGGAGCCCAAGCTCGCCAGCTTCTGTCTGACCGAGCCCGACGCCGGCTCCGACGTCAGCGGGATGAAGACCCGGGCGGTGAAGAAGGGCGACAAGTACGTGATCAACGGCTCGAAGTGCTTCATCACCAACGGCGGCTACGCCGACTGGTTCACGGTCTACGCCAAGACCGACCCCGAGGCCGGCCACCGCGGGATCAGCGCCTTCGTCGTCGACGGCAAGCAGGACCACATCACCGTCGACAAGAAGGAGGACAAGATGGGTCAGCGGGCCTCGAACACCGCGACCATCAGCTTCGACGAGGTCGAGGTCCCGGCCGAGAACCTGCTCGGCGAGGAGAACCACGGCTTCAAGCTGGCGATGATGACCCTCGACCGCACCCGTCCCGGCGTCGCCGCGATGGCGGTGGGGATCGCCCGCGCCGCCTTCGAGTTCGCCTCGGAGTACTCCAAGGAGCGGGTCCAGTTCGGCGTCCCGATCGCCATGCACCAGGCGATCCAGTTCCTGATCGCCGACATGGCGACCAAGGTGGACGCCGGCCGCCTGCTGACCTGGCTCTCGGCGGTCCAGCTCGATCGGGGCACGCGCAACACGCTCGCCTCCTCGGAGGCCAAGCGCTTCGCCTCCGATTCCGCCATGGAGGTCACCACCGACGCCGTCCAGGTCTACGGCGGCTACGGCTTCATCAAGGAGTACCCGGTCGAGAAGCTGATGCGCGACGCGAAGATCATGCAGCTCTATGAGGGCACCAGCCAGATCCAGCGCCTGGTGATCGCCCGCGAGGTGCTGCTGCCGCGCAACATCGACGAGAACATCGAGACCGAGGCCAAGGGGCGCGAGGCCGACGAGAAGCTCGCCGAGGCGGCCCCGGCCGCCGCCTAGCGGCGCTCGACCGACATGCGTCCAGGCCACCGGCCCGCCCGGGCCGGTGGCCGGCTGCCCCGATCGCCCCAGCGCCTTGAAGCGGGCGGGACCGGTGCTACCGTCGGCATGTGACCGCGCGCGGATCGACGCGATCCCCCGGCCGCAGGTGCTGGGGGTTGATGGCTCTGGCGATCGCATTCGCAGGGCTGCTGATCGCGGCTCCCACCGCCGCGGCGAAGGTCTACAAGTTCCGGGTGCTCGCGGCGTCGGAGATGAACACGATGACTGCGACGAAGGGATGCTTATCCGGTAAGCGGAGCTTCTCCAGTTCGACCACTACACCGTCGGAGGATCCGGACAGCTCATACGACACCAATGAAGGGTTCGGCTCGATCGGGACCACGGCGACCTCGGCTTCCTTCTTCTCCGACGAGATGAACAACTCGTGCTCGATGCCCCCGTGCCACTACGACTACGGCACCCGGCAGCTTCAGGGCAAGTCGATAGGGGTCTTCGTCGAGGAGATCCCCGGGTCGGCGAACCTCAAGGTCACTGCGGGGATCTTCGGGCTCGAGGTGGGCAGCATCGAGGGCCCCTGCGGCGACATCAGCGTCAGCTGGCCCGCCGATCCGTTCGTCAACGTCCCCAAGGCCGAGTTGTTCAGCGGTGAGCCGGTGCAGATCACGATCTCCGGGGAGGAGCCGTTCACCCAGGACATCCTCGGAAACCCGATCTCGGCGTCGGTGAGCTACACGGTCAAGATGACCGTGCAGGCGTTGGGCAAGAAGCTGAAGGCCGACCCCGGCGGCCCCTACACGGTGCGGCGCGCCCGGCGGGTCAAGCTCGACGGCTCTGGCTCGAAGCCGCGGGCCGATATCCGCGACTACATCTGGAGGTTCCAGGCGCTGGATAGCGATTGCGGCGGTGTCTCCACCGCGCCGGGCGCCCGCAAGGAGGGCCGGCGGACCAGTGTGGTCGCCCTGTGCGGTTTGAAGGCGACCCTGACTGTGGTCGGGCACAACGGCGAGCGTGACTCGGCCAGCACGAACGTCAGGGTCCTGTCCCGTGGCCCGCGGGGGTGGAGGACGCCCTTCAACCACCGCGAGAAGGCCGGTGACCCGCGCACGCCCCGCGAGCCACCGCAGGGTTTCAAGACGGGGGAGAACGAGGTCGCCTTCGCCCTCGACGGCGCCCTCAATGTCTCCGACTGCGGGCAGAACGTCCCCAAGGACGAGATCCTCTGCCCGGCGCAGCGTCCACGGGCGAGCTGGCTGGGCGACGGCTATGCGCTGGCCAAAGTCGATGACCCGCACGGCCCATTCGACGGCTACTCATACGTCGCCTCCTCGAAGCTCTCGGTCAAGCGCGCAGCCCTGATCAACCCGACGATCCTCCCCGGCAGCGCCTTCTACAAGCACAACCTCGAGGGCGGCAAGGACGTCGCGGGGTTCCTCCGAGCGGTACGCCAGCACGAGGGGATGGGCGCCGGCACCCCGGGCACCGGCCACAGCCAGATCATCAAAGCGATCCTGCGAACCCAGGCGGGAGACGCGCGGCGGGTGATCGAGCGGCTCTTCGCGCCGCACAGGGAAGGAGCCCGGGACAAGGTGGACGGCGCGCTTCACGCGATCGACGGCCGCCTCGACCGGGAATCCGACGATCCCCTCCCGGACATCTGGACGGGCGACATCGACTTCTACGACTCATATCTGCGGATCTGGCTTCACGGCTACGGCTTCAAGATCCCCGGCAACATGACCGGCTGAGGCTCAGGCCTGGGGTTCGGCCGGATCGGCTTCGGGCGCCTCCGGACCCCGGCGGCGCGGCAGCAGCCAATGGGCGACGCCGATCAGCGCCAGCAGGCCGCCGATCCCGAGCAGGACGGTCGGGTCCTTGAAGGAGAAGCCCTCCAACTTGGTGCCCAGGTAGACGGCGATCGCGGTGATCGGCGCGTAGCCGACCGCGGTCGTCCAGGTGAAGCGCCACAGCGGCACCCGAGCGGTGCCGGCCGCGCTGGAGACGAGGCTGAACGGGACGATCGGCAGCAGTCGCATGGTCAGCAGGAGGGTGACGCCGCCGCGCTCGATCATCGCCTCGATCCGCTCGAAGCGGGCGGCGCCGAGCACGCGGTGCAGGAGCGGCCGCCCGGCCCAGTGGCCGATCGCGTAGCTGAGCAGGCCTGAGAGCACCCAGCCGGCCTGCAGCAGGAAGAAGCCGCCGAGGAAGCCGTAGGCGAACCCGCCCGCCGCATCGATCAGCTCCGCCGGGTAGAAGACGACCGCGTGGACCATCTGCAGGGCGAGGATGATCAGCGGCCCGCCCACCCCCAGCCCGGAGACCTGATGGCGGACCTCCGCCGCATCCCCCGAGATCGCCGCCTCGACCGCTCGGTGCAGCGGCCCGATCGTCAGCACGATCGCCGCCGTCAGGACGATCCCGGCGAGGGTGATCAGCGCTCCCGCCAGCGGCGGCCTCGGGCTGGCGTCATCCTCCACCGGGCAAGTATCCCGGTGCGGGGAAGGGCGCCCGCCGTCCGGGGCGTGTCGTTAGATCAGGCGCCGTGGACCTCTGGCTGATCGCGCTGATCGTCCTCGCGGCCGACCTCGGTGCGATCGCTGCGCTGACGCTGATCCGCAGGTGGGCGCCCGCCGACGGGTTCTTCCGCGACTCCCAGGTCGCCGCCGGCGCCTTCACCGTGACCGGGACCATCTTCGCGGTGATGGTCGGCTTCGTCTTCCTGATCGCCTTCCAGAGCTACGCCTCGGCCCGCTCCAGCGCCCGCACCGAGGCCGGGGCGACAGCTGCCCTCTTCCATGCCGCCGACGCCTTCCCGGACCGCGAACGCCGGAGGCTGCAGGGCGATTTGATCTGCTACTCGCGGGCGGTCGTCAACGACGAGTGGGAGACGATGGCCGAGGACAGCGCCAGCGGCATCGTCAGCGGCTGGGAGTCGCGGCTGGAGACGGCATTCGAGTCGGTGCGCCCGGTGGGGATCACCGCCAGCAACGCTCAACAGAACTGGTTCGAGGAGACCGACGCCCGCCGTGGAGCCCGCCGCGCCCGGCTGGCCGAGGCCGACCCCTTCGTCCCGACCTCGATCTGGTTCCTGCTGGTGATCGCCGGCCTCGCTGTGGTCGCCTACGCGCTCTACTTCGCCGATCGCCGCGAGCGCCGCGACTCGCAGATGCTGCTCGTCGCCGCGGTCACCACGGTGGTCAGCGCCAGCCTGCTGACCATCGCCTTCCTCGACAGCGCCTACGGGGATCACGCCGGCGCGATCTCGCCGAAGGCGATGCGGGGAACACAGGCCGCGCTCGAGCGCGAGCGGGTGGCGCGGTATCCCGACGTCGAGGTTCCCTGCGACGCCGAGGGGAACCCGACCGGGCAGGCGCTCTGAACGGGTGTCCCCGTCCGGGAATTGGGTAGGTCAAACTGACGGGGATGTCCGAACCGCTCCAACAGCCCGCCACCCCCGACGGAGCAGCCGTGGCCGAGGACCGCCGCGCCGGCGCCACGATCGTCCTCGCCACCGACGTCCGCCGCCGCTTCGGAGAGGGCGAGGCGGCGGTGGACGCGCTCGCCGGGGTCTCCGTCGGCTTCGACCGGGGCCGCTTCAGCTCGATCATGGGCCCCTCCGGCTCGGGGAAGTCGACGCTGATGCACATCCTTGCCGGACTCGACCGCCCGACCTCGGGGTCGGTCGAGATCGACGGGGTCGAGATCACCGGCCTCGACGACCGCGAGCTGACCAGGCTGCGGCGCGAGCGGCTCGGCTTCATCTTCCAGTTCTTCAACCTGCTGCCGGTGCTGACCGCCGAGGAGAACATCGTGCTGCCGCTCTCGATCGCCGGGGAGCAGCCCGACCGCGACTGGCTCGAGCAGCTGATCGACACGGTCGGGCTCTCCGATCGCCGCAGCCACCGCCCCTCGGAGCTCTCCGGGGGCCAGCAGCAGCGGGTGGCGGTCGCCCGCGCTCTCGTCTCCAAGCCGGCCGTCGTCTTCGCCGACGAGCCGACCGGGAACCTCGATTCCAAGTCCTCGAATGATGTTCTGGCACTCCTGCGGGGCGCGGTCGACGAGTTCGGCCAGACCGTGATCATGGTCACCCACGACCCCGAGGCCGCGGCCCACGCAGACAGGATGCTGGCCCTGCGCGACGGCTCGATCGTCCACGACGCGGCGCCGGGCTCGGCGGAGCAGGTGATCGAGTACATGAAGCAGCTTGCCTAGCCTCGCGGTCAAGAACCTCTGGGCCCGCAAGGGCCGGGCCCTGACCACGACGCTCGCCGTGTTCATCGGCGTCGCGCTGGTCGCCGGCACCTACGTCCTCACCGACACGATCAACGCTGCCTTCGATGAGATCTTCAGCGAGTCGCTGAAGGGCACCGACGTGGTGATCACCGCGCGCGAGCCCGTCAAGCAGGACAGCGGCGTCACCCCGACCTTTTCGGCGAGGCTGCTGCCTGAGGTGAGGAAGGTTCGCGGCGTCTCCCTAGCCGCCGGCGCGGTCTTCACGCCGGGAGGGTTCTTCAAGCAGGATGGCTCCCGCATCGGCTCGCAGTTCTCGCCGAAGTTCATCTCCTCGACCCTGCCGCCCCGGCTCGAATCGCTGACCGTCACCGACGGCCATGAGCCGCGAGGTCCGCGCCAGGCGACGCTCGATCAGGCCGGCGCCGACTCGGCCGGGCTGGCGATCGGCGATCCGATCCGAATTGCGGGGGAGCGTCGCGCCCGCACCTACACGCTGGTCGGGACGACCAAGCTCGGCAACGCCTCCTTCGGCGGCGCCAGCATCGCCCAGCTGATCCTTCCCGAGGCGCAGTTCGTCACCGACAACCAGGGTCGCTTCGATCAGATCTCGGTGGCCGCGGCGAAGGGCGTGCGGGCCGCCCTGCTGGCGCGGCGAATCGCCGCGATCGCGCCGCGCGACGTGCGGGTCGAGACCGGTCAGCAGAACGCGAGCCGTCAGTCGAGCGAGATCCGGGACAACCTCAGCTTCCTGCAGATCGCCCTGCTCGTCTTCGCCGGCGTGGCCCTCTTCGTCGGCGCCTTCCTGATCTTCAACACCTTCTCGATCACCGTCGCCCAGCGGGTGCGCGAGTTCGCGATGCTGCGCACCCTGGGCGCCTCCCGGGGGCAGATCCTCACCTCGGTCGTGGCCGAGGCTGCGCTGATCGGCCTGGTCGGCTCGCTCCTCGGGCTGGCCGGCGGGATCGCCTTTGCGAAGGGGATCCAGGCGATCTTCGAGGCGGTCGGGATCGACCTGCCGACCACCTCGCCGGTGATCGAGACCCGGACGGTGATCGTCTCGCTGGCGATCGGACTCACGGTGACCCTCGTCTCCTCGCTCGCCCCCGCCTGGCGCTCCACCAGGGTCCCGCCGCTGGCCGCGCTGCGCGAGGGAGAGCTGCCGGAGGCGCGCAGCCACGGGCTGCTCTTTGCCCTCGGCGCGGTGGCGGTCTCGCTGATCGGCCTGGCCGCCCTGCTCGTCGGCCTCTTCGGCGACATCTCCGACTCGGGTCAGGCCGCCGGGCTGATGGGCCTCGGCGCCGTGCTGATCTTGCTCGGGGTCTCCCTGTTCAGCCCTCGTTTGGTGCGACCGCTCGCCTCGGTCACCGGTGTGCCGCTGGAGAGGCTGCGCGGGCTGACCGGCCGGCTCGCCCGGGAGAACTCCCAGCGCCGCCCCGGGCGCACCGCGGCCACCGCGGCGGCGCTGATGATCGGTCTCGCCCTGGTCACCTTCGTGACGATCTTCGCCGCCGGGCTGAAGGGCTCGATCGCCTCGGCCGTCGATCGCAACTTCCAGGGCGAGCTGGTGATCCAGAACACCGACGGCTTCTCTCCGATCCCCACCGCGGCGGCGACTGCGGCGCGCAAGGTCCCGGGGGTGGGGACGGTCTCCTCGCTGCGCTCGGCCCAGGCGGTGATCGAGGGGTCCGGCAAGAACAAGGTCACCGGGCTCGACCCCGCAACCGCGAACCGGGTGCTGACCCTCGACTGGAAGCAGGGCTCGGCGGCGACCCTGCGGGTCCTGGGCGACGGCGGGGCGATCCTCGACGACAGCTTCGCCTCGGACCACGGGCTGAAGGTCGGCGACCGGTTCCGGATGCTGACCAACACTGGGGCCCGTCCCTCGTTCCGGGTCGCGGGGACGGTCGGCGATGACGCCGACCTGTTCGGCAGCGTGATCGTCACCCAGGCATCGATCAGGCGCGACTTCGGCGTCACCCAGGACCAGTCCGCCCTGATCAAGCTCGCACCGGGCGCCGACGCCGACGCGGTCCAGGCGCGCCTGCGGGCCGCCCTCCGAAAGACCTTCCCGACGGCGGACGTGCTCAACCAGGCCGAGCTGAAGGCCAACCAGGAGAACGCGATCGACAAGCTGCTCGGGCTGATCTACGCGCTGCTGTCGCTGGCCGTGATCGTCTCCCTGTTCGGCATCGCCAACACCCTGGCGCTCTCGATCCACGAACGCACCCGAGAGCTGGGGATGCTGCGGGCGATCGGGATGTCGCGACGCCAGGTGCGGCGGATGATCCGCTACGAGGCGGTGATCACGGCGATGATCGGCGCCGTTCTGGGCCTCGTCCTCGGGGTGATCTTCGCGGCGCTGATCTCCCGCCCACTCGCGGATCAGGGCTTCACCCTCTCCTACCCGATCGGCACCCTGACAGCGATCATGGTTCTCGCCGCCCTGGCGGGAGTCCTCGTTGCGATCGGCCCGGCCCGCCGCGCCTCCCGCCTCGACGTGCTCGAGGCCCTCGCCTACGAGTAGCTCGAGCCCCGCCCGGGAGTCAGCCGGCCTTGGCCTTGGCCCGGCGCGCCGCCTTCAGCCGCGCCGTCCTCTCCAGCTCGAGCTTTCGCAGGCGCACCGTCGCCGGGGTGATCTCGACGCACTCGTCCTGGCGGAGGAACTCGAGCGCCTGCTCCAGGGAGAGCCGGCGGGCGGGAACGAGCCGCACCAGCAGGTCGGCCGAGGCGGCGCGGACATTGGTCTGGTGCTTCTCCTTGGTTGCGTTGACGTCGAGGTCGTCCCCGCGGGCGTTCTCGCCGACAATCATCCCCTCGTAGACCTCCTCGCCCGGGCCGACAAAGAGCGTGCCGCGCTCCTGTAGGCCGAACAGGGCGAATCCCGCGGTGGTGCCGCGCCGGTCGGCCACCAGGGCGCCGGTCGGCCTCGACTGCATCTCACCCGCCCAGGGCTCCCAGCGGTCGAATACGTGGTGAAGGATCCCGGTGCCCCGGGTCTCGGTCAGGAACTCGGTGCGGAAGCCGATGAGGCCCCGAGCCGGCACCAGGTAGTCCATCCGCACCCAGCCGGTCGAGTGGTTGACCATCTGCTCGAGCCGGCCCTTGCGCAGCGCCAGCATCTGGGTGAGGACGCCGACGTAGGACTCCGGAATGTCGATCGCGAGCCGCTCCACCGGCTCGTGGGGCGCGCCGTCGATCTCGCGGGTGACGACCCGAGGCTGGCCGGCGGTCAGCTCGAACCCCTCCCGCCGCATCAGCTCCAGGAGGACGACGAGCTGAAGCTCGCCTCGCCCCTGGACCTCCCACGCGTCGGGGCGTTCGCCCTCGAGGACGCGGATCGAGACGTTGCCGACCAGCTCGGCGCGAAGTCGTGCGTGGATCTGTCTCGCGGTCAGCTTCGAGCCCTCGGTACCCGCGGTCGGCGCGGTGTTGATGCCGACGATGATCGAGATCGATGGCTCATCGACGGTGATCACCGGCAAAGGCTCCGGGTTGGCTGCATCGGCCAGCGTCTCCCCGATCGTCACCTCGGGCAGGCCGGCGACGGCGATGATCTCGCCCGGCCCGGCCTCCGTCGCCGCGACCCGCTCCAGCGCCTCGGTCACGTACAGCTCGGACACGGTGGCCCGCTCGACGCTGCCGTCGGCCCTGCACCAGGCGATCGCCTCGCCGGCGCGGATCGTCCCGTTGTGGACGCGGCAGAGGGCGAGGCGGCCGACGTAGGGGTCCGCGTCGAGGTTGGTGACCTGAGCCTGGAGCGGGTGGTCGGGCTCGTAGGAGGGGGCCGGGATCCGCTCCAGCATCAGCTCCAGCAGGGGGGAGAGGTCGGTGCCTGGGACGCCCTCCTCCAGCGAGGCCCAGCCCGCTCTGGCATTGGTGTAGACGATCGGGAACTCGATCTGCTCGGAGTCGGCGTCGAGGTCCAGGAACAGCTCGTAGACCTCGTCGACGACCTCGGCTATGCGGGCGTCGGGCCGGTCGACCTTGTTGACCACGAGGATCACCGGCAGCCGCGCCTCGAGCGCCTTGCGCAGGACGAACCGGGTCTGGGGCAGCGGCCCCTCGGAGGCGTCGACCAGCAGCAGCACCCCGTCGACCATCGTCAGCCCGCGCTCCACCTCGCCGCCGAAATCGGCATGCCCGGGGGTGTCGATGATGTTCATCTTCACGTCGCCCCGGCGAACCGCGGTGTTCTTGGCGAGGATCGTGATCCCCTTCTCGCGCTCGAGGTCCATCGAGTCCATCACCCGCTCGGCGACGTCCTGGCCCTGGCGGAAGGCGCCGGACTGCCACAGCATCGCGTCGACCAGGGTCGTCTTGCCGTGGTCGACGTGGGCGACGATCGCGATGTTGCGGAGGTCCTCTCGGCGGGCCATCGGGGGGCGGGGATGCTACGGTGAGTGAGTCGGTCGCCAAGCCTGGCGGCCGAGAGGTTCCGTTTCTCGCTGCGCTTCGAGCGTCTTCGGGGTCAATGGGTCGCCTCCCCGAAGTCAAATAAGGAGCACAGCAAATATGTCAACGTCATTCGCCGATCTCGGCGTGTCCAAACCAATCGTCCGCGCGCTTGCCGCGCGCGGCATCGATCAGCCCTTCGAGGTCCAGCGGCTGGTGATCGAGGATGTCCTCGCCGGCCGCGACGTCCTCGTCCAGTCGCCGACCGGGTCGGGTAAGACCCTCGCCTTCGGCGTCCCGCTCGTCGATCGGATCGAGGCCGGCGGCCAGCGGCCGGCGGCCCTCGTCCTCGCCCCCACCCGGGAGCTGGCCGGCCAGATCGTCGATGAGCTCGAGGCGGTCGCCCGTGCCCGGGACCTGCGCGTCGCCGCCGTGTACGGCGGTGTCGGCTTCGGCCCCCAGATCAAGCGCGCCCAGGCCGCCGACATGCTCGTCGCCACCCCCGGGAGGCTCGAGGACCTGCTGGAGCGCGGTGCCGTCAACCTCAGCAAGGTCCGCATGCTCGTCCTCGACGAGGCGGACCGGATGCTCGACATGGGCTTCAAGCCCGCGGTCGACCGGATCGTCGCCCGCACCTCGGGCAACCGCCAGACGCTGTTCTTCTCGGCGACGCTGGAGGGGGCGATCGGCAAGCTCGCCGCCGCCTACACCCACGACCCCCGCCGCCACGTGCACGCCCCGAAGCAGCAAAGGCGCTCGGTCGTCTCCCACCGCTTCGTCCACATCGACTCCCAGGGAGCCAAGCTCCCGGCGCTGGTCGGAGAGCTGCGCGACGCCCGGCGCGGGCGCACGCTCGTCTTCGTCCGCACCAAGCGCGGCGCCGACCGGCTGGTCAAGCGCCTCGGGACCAAGAAGGTGCCCGCGGTGGCGATGCACGGCAACAAGAGCCAGTCGCAGCGAGAGCGGGCCCTGGCCCGGTTCGAGCGCGGAGACGTCGACACCCTGGTGGCGACGGACGTCGCCGCCCGCGGCATCGACGTCGCAGACATCACCCACGTGATCAACTTCGATGCGCCCGAGGACCGCGACGCCTACGTGCATCGCGTCGGCCGCACCGGGCGAGCCGGCCGCACGGGCGCCGGCATCAGCTTCGTCCTCACCGACCAGGCGGGGGAAATGCGGCGGATCGCCAAGCAGCTCGGGCTCTCCCGGGAGTTCGACCGCAATCTTTAGGACCCCTCGGCCCAGTACCCTGGTAGCGAAGCCACCTCGCGCGCAGGCCCCCTCCCTTCGCGCGAACGAGACCGAGGGGCCCCCGAACGAGGGGCCCCCGAAAGGAAGTGCGACTTGTTGAGTGAAGTGAGCGTCGAGACGATTCGCCGTGAGACGACCGCGGCCTGCACCTGCGCCCGTTGCGAGATGACGGTTCGCTGGATGGCCGGCAGCGAGCACGGCGAGATGCCAGTGAACTGGACCCGTGAGAACGGTCAGACCTTCTGCCTCTCGTGCCGCCGGGCGATGGCCGCCGAGGCCGGCCTCGATGCCGCGCCGGAGGGCACCACGCTGGCCGGCCGCGCCCAGCTCCGCGCCGCTGCACTGATCGAGTTCGAGGTGTTGCGCGACCCGGATCGTCCCAACGGGACGATCGCCCGCGCCTGCCGCTCCTCGGTCCCGGCCGTGCTCAAGGCACGCAAGCGCCTCGGCATCGCCGAGCCGAGCGACAACTAGCGCCGGCGCCCGGCCCGATCCCGGGCCCGGAAAGCACGACGCCCGCCGAACAGGCGGGCGTCGGAACATCCAAGAAGGCTCGTCGCTAGGACGTCTGCTGGACGCTCGCGGCGGCCGGACCCTTCGGTCCGTCCTCGGACTCGTAGCTGACCTTGGCGCCCTCGGCCAGGGACCTGAATCCCTCGCCGACGATCGCGGAGTGGTGCACGAAGACGTCCTTCGAGCCATCGTCGGGCGTGATGAACCCGTAGCCCTTGTCGTCGCTGAACCACTTGACAGTTCCAGTCGGCATGCATTCCTCCATGCTCATCTTCTGTGCTGCGAACGCGGAGGATGCTGGTGAAGCAACGACTGCGAGCGCTACACACGTCTTTGCCGGACTCTTCGGTCCGACCGAACGCGGGCACCGTAGCAGGGCTGCCGCCCGGGAAGGGGTCCTACGACCAATGTCCTCTTGAATCGCCGACCGCGCTTCGCCGATCCTGACCCCTCGCAAGCGACGATCGGAGTGAAGATGACGAAGCGACTGACACGGATCCTCACCCTCACCGGCGTCACCGCCGCGATGGCATTCGGGGGCGTCGGTGTTGCCCAGGCCAGCCACGGCGCGGACGATCCCCCGGGTACGCACCAGGAGCACAGGGGCATCAACGATGACCGCGCCGAGCACCGGGGTGGGGAGCGCCGCGAGGTCCGCGCCAAGCACCGGCGCGGGGAGCGCCGCGACGATCACGGTCGTCACGGTGGCCGCCACAACGACGACGGCCCGAACCACCGCTGATTCGCGACGAACCCCAAGGCATGGGAGCGGCCCCGTGGAGCCACGGGGCCGCTCGCTTGCTCAGGATTCGCCCAGCCCGCCGAACCGATGCCGCTGGGCCCAGAGGGCGGCCTGGGTGCGGTCGGTGACCCCGATCTGCTCGTAGACGCGAGTCAGATGGGCCTTGACGGTCTTCTCGCTGATCTCCAGCCGCCTCGCGATCAGCTTGTTCGACAACCCCTCGGCAACCAGCTCGAGGACCTCGCGCTCCCGCTTGGTCAGCTGGACCGAGCGCTGCTCGGCCCGATCGGCGAGCAATGTCTGTGCGGCCTTCGGCGCCAGCGGCGACTCCCCGCGGGCGGCGGCCCTGATCCCCGCGAATAGCTCGTCGGGCTCGGCATCCTTGAGCAGGTAGCCGAGCGCACCTGCGTCGAGCGCCGTGAGGATGCGCTCGCGATCCGAGAAGGCGGTCAGGACTACGATCGAGATCTCCGGGTCGGTCTCCAGCATCTTCGCGATCGCCTCGACCCCGTCCATCCTCGGCATCGCCAGATCGATCAGGACGACGTCCGGTCGCTGCTCGGCGGCCAGGCCGACCGCCCGCTCGCCGTCCTCGGCCGCTCCGACGATCTCGATGTCATCGGCCCCCGAGAGCAGCTCCACGAGGCCGGCTCGGACGACAGGATGGTCCTCTGCGAGGAGCACTCGGATCACGACGGGCTCACCTCCAGCCGGACCTTAGTGCCCGCGCCGGGAGCCGAGTCGATCTCCAGCCTGCCCCGGGCGTCGTCCGCCAGATCGCGGAGCAGTGAGAGGCCGAGATGCCCCTCGGCGGTGCCCCTGGCCGGCGCTCCGGGGTCGAACCCCTTTCCGTCGTCGGCGACCAGAAGGGAGACGGTTCCGGGGCCGCGGCTGACCCTCACCTCGACCCGCCGCGCCCCGGCATGGTCGGCCGCGTTTCGGATCGCCTCTTGGGCTGCCCGGAACAGCAGCGCTTCCCGGTCCGGAGCGACCTCAAGCCGATCGGGGATCTCGAGGCTGGTCTCGATTCCCCGGCCGCGCAACGGCGCCAGCAGGTCCGAGAGGGCCGCCTCCAAGCCGCCCCGCTGGAGGCTTGGGGGATAAATCTCGACCAGCAGGCTGCGGAGCTCGCGAACACTCTGGCGAGTCGCTTCGGCGCCCTGGCGGAGGGTCTCGTCAGGTGCCGCCTCCTCGCCTGAGCCGGCGCGCTCCGCCGCTGCCGCAAGCGAGTAGGAGAGGCCGGCGAGGTCCTGCACGATTCCGTCGTGGATGTCGGCCGCAATTCTCCGGCGCTCGGCATCGGAGGCGTCGACCGCGCGCTGAAGGAGCGCCTCGCGATCCCTGCTGCCCCGGCGGATCCGGTTCGCCATCGAGGAGGCGAGGGGGAGCTGGGCCAGCTCGAGCACGACGAGCGCGATCAGCAGGGCGGGCGCGAAGGCAAGCCAGATCTCCTTGCCGCTCGCCGCCACCGAGCTGAAGCGCTGGTAGGCCTCGAACAGCAGCGGCTCTCCTCCCGGTCCCTTCACCGGCAGGTAGACCTCGAGCAGGTCACCGCGTCCGCGCTCGAAGCGGTTCTCGGGAAGCGAGAGGTCGCTGATGTCGGAATCGACCTCTCCGGTTCTGAGCGAGGCCAGCTCGTCGCTGCCGAGCGGGTAGCGGCGGCCGATCAGTCGCGGCTCATCCGAGTAGGCGAGCCGGCCCGAATGCGTCCAGAGCTTGACCCGCACGATCGGATCCTGCAGGACCCGTCGGCGGACGATCCTGTCGAATGTGGCGAGCGCCCTCGGATCACCCCTGATCAGGCCTCGGTCGAGGTTGGGCTCGACGATCCCCCTGCCGACGATCCTGGTCACCTCGCGGGCGTGCTTGAGCGCCTCCGAGCGACCGATGTTCCTGGTGACGAGGAAGCTGATCACCCCGACCACCGCCAGGGCGATCAGGCCGCCCAGCGCGAACCGGGCCACCGCGCCCGCGACGGTCGGATCGCTCCGGCGCTTGCGCATCGGGTTCCGCACGGCCGCCATGCCGATTCAACCCCGACGAAGGCGCATCGTCATCAATACCTGTTTCCAGACGGGCGGCCGGCTCCGGCTAGCCCGGCGATGTGAAGACCTCGGTCGCCTGGATCTGCCGCTGGCCGTAGCTGCCCCTGTAGACGGGCCCGGCGGCGCTGACCCGGTCGCCGACGCCGGGCAGGGGGTGGGGGCGGAGACCCTTCTCGACGTCGATCACGCTGAGCCCCGGGCCGGTGACGCTCTGGTCGCTGAGCAGGACGAAATGGGCGTCGCCGTCGCCGTCGGGATCGACCCGCTCGACGTAGATGATCGTGCCCTCGGCGCTGCGGCAATTCGACGCGCCGGCCGGACAGCGGGCGCGGCGAAGCCGATTCTGCGATGGGTCGGCCGGCACCCCCGGCGCCTGCGCCGGCGTTCTGCGCGGCCGAGGGCGGATTCGGGTCCGCGGGGGCGGAGGTCGCCCCCGTCCCGCCCGCGCCTTCGCGCCGCAGCCGGCGGCCGTCAGGGCTGCCGCCGCCATGATCGCCGCCGTCCTCACCCCCACAACGTAGGGGCTCCGGCGGCGAGGACTATGAGGCCCTGGTCACCGCCGAGCGCGCTGCGCGACAGACGCTGCGGGCTGCGGGGGGGCCGACGGTGCGGCTTTTCGCCTTGGCGTAGTAGTAGCCGGCGCGGGGTCGGCCGCGGAGATTCAGCCGCCAGTTGCCCGCGCCGCTGGCGGTGTCCGAGCCGATCGCGGGATCGGCGCCTGCGGCCCGGCGATAGACGGTCACCGTGCGGTGCTTGGCGCAGAGAGCCTGAGCCGAGCTGACTCTGCCGGCGAAGTACGGCCCGCCTCGCGCGTAGCCGATCGTGACGCTGCTGTTGTAGCTCGCCGCCTGCGCGAGCCCGGCGCCTGCGGCCGGGAACGCCAGCGCCGCGGCGGCGGCCAGGGGAACGATTCGCCTCATTGCAACTCCTTCGAGATCGTGGTGGTCGAGGCGGCGACCGTAGGGAGGAGCAGCACAAGCGCAGGCAAGCTGCCGGTAAAGGGCAGGGCAAGCCCGATGCGCTGAGGCGAGCGGCTAGGGTGCGCCCCATGAACTCTGCGAACGGGCCGCAGAGCGCCGATGTCGGCCCGCTCGGCACCGTGCAGGCCTTCGGGGTGATGCTCGGCGGCCCGATCGCGTTGACGGTGCTGGCGGGAGGCTCGGTGCTGAAATCGATGCGCCGCCTGCTGCGCGGCCGCCCGCCCGGCCCGTTCGCCGCTCTCGGCACCGGCGCCCTGCTCGTCTACGTCCTCGCGGTCCGGCCGCGGATCCGCAACTGGGGCGCGAGGCCGGAGGAGATCCGGATGCCGCTGCCCGGCGATCAGCTCGAGCCCGACCCGGTGATGCAGACGACCCGCGCGGTGACGATCGCCGCGCCGGTGGAAGAGGTCTGGCCCTGGCTCGCCCAGCTCGGCCAGGAGCGTGGCGGCTTCTACAGCTACGAGTGGCTCGAGAACCTGGCCGGCTGCGAGATGCGAAACGCCGAGGAGATCCATCCCGAGTGGCAGCACCGCGAGGTCGGGGAGACGATCATGCTGCATCCCGCCGCTGGTCTGGAGGTGACCCTGTTCGAGCCGGGTCGCGTCTTCGGGATCGAGGGCTGGGGCGCCTTCGTCCTCGAGCCGGAGGGCGAGGGGCGAACCAGGCTGCTGGCGCGCGGGCGGGCCCCGCGCGAGCCGCTGAAGATGGCCTACGCGACCCTGCTCGAGATCCCCCATTTCGTCATGGAGCGCCGCATGCTGCTCGGGATCAAGGAGCGTGCCGAGCGCCGGGCTCAGGCCGGCTCGTAGGTGTAGACGGCCACCCCGGTGTCGAAGCTGCGACTGTCGGTCAGGTTGAACACCTTGCGCTCGCGCGATTCCGGGAAGAGGCGCTTGCCGCCGCCGACGGTCACGGGGAAGACCATCAGGCGCAGCTCGTCGACGAGGTCCTCGCTCGAGCAGCGCGTGCACCAGGGTGGCGCTGCCGGCGACCAGGATCGGCCCCTCGTGGCGCTGCTTCAGCTCACCGGTAGCCTCGGCCAGATCGCCCCGGAGGAGGTTCGAGTTCTCCCACTCGAGTGGCTCGGTGAGGGTGGAGGAGACGACGTACTTCGGCATCGAGTTGACCTTCTCGGCGAACTCGCCCTGGCGCTCGGGCCAGGCTCCGGCGAAGGACTCGTAGGTGACCCGCCCGAGCAGGTGAGCGTCGGCCTCCAGCACCTCGGCCAGCTTGTACTGCTCCTGCTGGGGGCCCATGAAGTCGAAGACCCAGCCGGAGTGGGGATGGCCTGCCTCCCCGCCCGGGGCCTCCATCACCCCGTCGAGGGTGAGGAACTCGGTCACGATCAGCTTGCCCATTCTCGTCGATCAGGTAGCGGCCGAGGCCTCTGCGCGGCTGCGGAAATGGCCGCCGATCGCGCCGAGGATCGCGCCGAAGGTCGCGGTGATGACGATCAGCAGGATCGATGGATCGGGCAGGTCCGCCTTGGCGTCGTGCCCGTGGATCTCGTGGCCGATCAGGATGAAGCTGCCGAACAGGGTTCCGCCAATCACCCCGCGCACGGCGCCCTCCCGGGCCCCGGCGTGCTCGAAGCCGGCGAAGAACCCACCGAGGATCGCGAGGATCGAAGCAATCAGGTAGGCAGACTCGGAGATCCCCAGGAGGACGCCGCAGAGCGCTCCGAAGAGAACCGGGCCCCCGACGACCAGACCCGCCCGGACCGCCGGATGGCGATCGGAGAGGAGCGGGATCGCCCCCCTGATCTCAGCCGCCCTCCGCCTGGCGCTTCAGGCCCTCGGCAGCGTCCTTGGTCAGCCACTCCTTCACCTTGCCCTCGACCGGGCCGCGCAGCAGCATTCCCAGGACCATGCCGGGATCGGCACGCAGGGCGTAGGTGGCGCGGGTGCGCTCGTCGCCGAGCGGCTCGAGCTTCCACCAGCCGCGGAGCTTCTTCAGCTCGCCCTTCTCCTGCTCCCAGCGCATCTCGTCGGGCGGGTGGTAGCTGAAGCTGATCCGGGAGGTGACGTGCTTGACCTTTGCATCGGAGACGGTCTCGACCAGGACAGCGCGGCCCTCGCCGTCGCGCTCCAGCACATCGAGCGAGATCATCGACTCCTGCCAGTCGGGGGTCGTGTCGAGGTCGGTGACGATCTCGTAGCAGCGCGCCAGCGCGGCCTCGATCTCAACGCTGCGATCCGCCTCGAGCATTCCCACGGCGCCAGCCTAACGGAGAAGCGGCCGGCGAAAAAGGATCAACGAATGGTCCACTTCCACTTGCATTCGAGCTGATCGCCACTTACGATCGAATGGTCGGCAACGTGAAGGGGTTGCGGCAATTTGAAGGGATTGCGGCGGTTGAAGGCCTCCGCAAGGGGGTTTGGTTTCGTCCTCGCCGGCCTGGCGTTGGTGTCGGTTGGCGCAGTGGCCGACTCTGCCGTCGCCAAGCCCCGGCCCAACCTCGTCGTCACGCTCGTCTCCAAGCCGCCCGCGACCGCCACCGCCGGCGCCTCGATCGCGGTCGGGGCGACAGTCAAGAACATGGGCAAGGCCACCGCCAGGGCATCCAAGGTCGGCTTCTACCTCTCCCTCGACTCCCGCAAGAACACCCGTGACCTCCGCCTCGGACGGCTGGCCGAGCCGAAGCTGAAGAAGGGCAAGTCGAAGAAGCCCAGCGGCAGTTCGGCGATCCCGGCCTCGACCCCCGCCGGGTCCTACTTCCTGCTTGCCTGCGCGGACGACCCGGGGAAGGTCAAGGAGTCCAACGAGCGGGCCAACTGCCGGGCCTCGAAGTCGAAGCTCCAGGTCTTCAGCCCGACGCCGGCCGACCGTGACGGCGATGGAACCCCCGACTCCAGCGACTGCGCACCCGACAACCCCGCGATCCATCCCGGCGCCACCGACAAGCCGGACCTCCCGTTCACCGACTCCAACTGCGACGGGATCGACGGGGACATCGGCAAGGCCGTCTTCGTCTCCGCGAGCACCGGCAGCCCGGGCGGGGCGGGCACCCAGGCCTCGCCGCTCGACACGATCGCCGCCGGCGTCGCCCAGGCGGCCTCAGGGTCCCGCGATGTCTACGTCGCCTCCGGGACCTACAACGCGGGTGGCGGGGTGGCCCTTGCCAACGGGGTCTCGATCTACGGCGGCTACTCGTCGGCCGGATGGTCGAGATCGACGGCGACGCCGACCGTCAACGGCTCCCCGCAGGCGATGCTCGCCAACGGGGTCACCGGCGTCACTCTTCAGCTTCTGACCCTCCAGGGCGCCGCGGACGGCGCACACTCCGCCTACGGCCTGCGGGCGCTCAACGGCGCCTCGGTGACCCTCGAGTCCAGCACGGTCGTCGCCGGTGCGGGCCAGAACGGTGCGGCGGGGTCGACCGGGCCCGCGGGCCTGCCGGGCGGGAACGGCGTCTCGGGCGGCGTGGGAACGGCCGGGAGTGGTGGCCTCAGCCCGGCCAGCGCGACCGGCGGGTTCGGCGCTGCGGGGCCCATCACTGCGGGTCGCGGCGTCGCCGGAAGCCCCGGGATCACGGTGCCCGGTGGCGGCGCGGGCGGCGCGGGCGGGCTGGGGAGCCAGTTCTTCGGGAGCTGCACCAGCCCGGCGCTGGGAAACACCTCCGCCCTCGACACCGCCCTCCCCGGCCTCCTCGGCCCACCGGGGGCGGGGGGAGGGGCCGGCGGGTTGCCCTCGGCCGCCACGGTCGGCCCGGTTTGGACCGCGACCGGGGGCGCCAACGGAGAGACCGGCCACCCCGGGGGGGGCGGTGGAGGCGGCGGCAGCGGCAGCGGCACCAGCGTCTTCAATCCGTTCCCCTCCTGCTCGGGCCGCTCGGGCGGCGGCGGTGGAGGCGGGGGAGGCGGCGGCGCCGGCGGTGATGGCGGCGGCGGCGGTGGTTTCGGGGGCGGCTCATTCGCCGTCTATCTGTGGAACTCGACCGTGACCATCAACGGCGGCTCGCTGGCCGCGAGCAAGGGCGGCGATGGCGGCGCCGGGGGCGGCGGGGGCAATGGCGGCGCCGGTGGCGCCGGCGGAAGCGGTGGCCTCGGTGAGGTCAATCCGGCCGGCGCCGGTGGCCCCGGCAAGGCGGGCGGAACCGGCGGCCACGGCGGTCCCGGCGGCGGCGGCCCGGGAGGGCCGAGCGTCGGCGTCTTCCGCGGCGGCACCAGCACGCTCGTCCAGTCCGGCTCGCCGTCGATCACCCCCGGGCCGGCGGGGGCCGGCGGGGCGAGCACCGGCAATCCCGGCCCCGCCGGGTTCAGCGCGACCGTCTCCCCCTAGCTAGGGGTGCTTGCCCGCCCAGGGGTGGTTGCGCGCCTCTGGCCGACCTCGCGCACGCATGGCGTGCACCAGGTCGGCCACCATGACGCTGCCCGCTAGAAGCCGGGCATCGGGGGGCCACCGGGGCCACCGGGGCCAGGCATCGTGCCGGGACCGGGCATCCCGGGCGGCGGAGGCCCGCCCCGGCCTCGCTGGCTCTTCCCTGCCGCCTCGAGCGCGGCGGCGATCTCCGACTTGCTCTTGCCGAGGCCCTCGGCAAGAGCCGCGACGAGCGGGCTGTCCGCGGGGTCGGGCCTCTCGCCGGCCTTCGGAGCCGGGGGCGGACCGCTCTTCATCTCCTCTTCGAGCTTCTGCTGCTGCTCGTCGAGAATCGAGACGATCTCATCGACGCTGACCCCGTCCAGCTGCGCCGCGAGGCTCTCGGCGAAGGCGCGGGTCTGCTCGCTTCGCTGCTGCTCGGCGACGCTCTGCAGCGCCTCCTCGACCCTCGATTCGCTCAGGCCCAGCTCTCCGGCCAGATCCTTGGCGAACTGCTGCTTGCCGTCGCCGCCGAAGACACCGGCCACCGGGCCTCCGCCGCTCGCCGCGAGCGCCGTGCCGGTCATCGCCAGCGCCCCCGCGGTGACCAGGGCCGCGATCTTTCCTCTGCTCATTGGTTCCTCGTTCCGTTTCGCTCTCCGGCTCGGAGCCGGCTTGGGGAGATCGTGCAGGCGGCCCTTCAACGGGCCCTGTGAGGAAGCTAGGAATCACGTAAGAGCCGGGAGCGGCAGTGGTGCTGCAACGGTCCCTTCAGGCACGGCGTACCCTGGGGACCGCGGCGCCTGCTGCCGAAGAGAGAACCAGCGCCCCGATGAGCAGACCCCAGGACAATCGCCTCCCCTACATGCCGGGGATCGACGCGTTGCGCGCGATCGCGGTCCTCGCCGTCTTCCTCTACCACGCCGGGGTCGGCTGGATGCCGGGCGGCTTCCTCGGGGTCGACGTCTTCTTCGTGATCAGCGGCTACCTGATCACCTCGCTGCTGCTCAGCGAGTTCCGGCGGGCCGGAAAGGTGAGCCTGTGGAGGTTCTGGGTGCGGCGGGCCCGGCGGCTGCTGCCCGCGGTGGGCGTGCTGATCGCGGTGACCATGTTGGTGGCGGCGATCGTCGTCCCCGAGCAGATGCCGCAACTCCGCGGCGACGCGATCTCCTCGCTCGGCTACTTCGCCAACTGGCACTTCATCTTCGCCCACCAGTCCTACTTCGAGCAGTTCCAGCGGCCCTCGCTGTTCCGCCACCTCTGGTCGCTCTCCGTCGAGGAGCAGTTCTACCTCTTCTGGCCGCTCGCCTTCGCCGCCGGGATGTCGCTGTTCGGCCGCCGCAGGCTGCTGGTCGGGGTGCTCGCCGGTGCGCTCGCCTCGGTGGCGCTGGCCTGGATCCTCTTCCAGCCCGGCACCGAGGTCTCGCGCGTCTACTACGGCACCGACACCCACGCCGTCGGCCTCCTCGCCGGGGTGGCGCTGGCGATGGTCTGGAGCCCGCTGGGGCTGCGCCGCGGCACGCCGGGGCGCTGGGCAGGCCCGCTGCTCGACGTCGTCGGGGTCGTGGCGATCGCCTTCGTCGTCCTCAGCTTCCTGCGCGTGCACGACTACGACCTCGCCCTCTACCACGGCGGCTACCTCTGGCTGGCGCTGTTCACGGCCCTGCTGGTGGCCGTCCTCGCCCACCCGGCGGCCCGGCTCGGCGGCCTGCTGGCCCAGCCGCCTGTGGTCTGGCTCGGCCTGCGCAGCTACAGCTTCTACCTCTGGCACTGGCCGGTGCTCGTCCTCACCCGCCCCGGGATCGACGTCTCGATGCCCAAGGGGGTGCTGGTGCCGCTGCAGCTCGCCGCGGTGCTCGCCCTCTCGGACCTCTCCTATCGCTTCGTCGAGCGGCCCTTCGCCAGCGGCGGGCGCCTGCCGAAGCTGCCGCGCGGCTGGGGCAGGCTGACCCGACCGGTGCTCGCAGGCGCCGTGCTGGCGGTGGTCGTGGTGATCGGCTGGAGCGGGATCGTCTCCACCAACGGCGGTCACCTGGCGCCGGGGGCGGCCGCCGCGTCGACCCGTTCCTCGGCGGTGGTCAAGGTGAGCTACCGGTCGCAGGCCAAGCCAAAGGGGGCGGGGGAGGCGAAGGGGGCCGGCGCCGCGACAGGGCCCGCGAACGTCACCAGCCTCGAGGGCCGGAGCAGGCCTCCGCGGATCATCGCGATCGGCGACTCGGTGATGATCGGCGCCCGCGATCAGCTCGCCGGGCGGCTCGGCTCGCGCTTCTCGATGAACGCCCGCCTGGGCCGGCAGGCGAAGGACTTCGTCAAGCTCGTCCACAAGCTTCGCGCCCACCACCGCCATCCCGACGCCCTGGTGATCCAGATGGGCAACAACGGCCCCCTCTACTCCGACGACATGGCCGCCTTCCACCACTACAGCCGCGATCTCGCCGACCACCTCCTGCTGATCAACGACGAGGCGCCGGTGAGCTGGGAGGGGGAGTCCAACGCCGCCCTGCTCGAGGCGGCGAAGCAGTGGCCCCGCACGAGTCTGGTCAACTGGCACGCGATCGCCGGGCGCAGCGGCTACACCTGGGACGGCATCCACCTGACCCCGAAGGGCGCCCGTGCCTACGCCCGCCTGGTCGCCCGCGAGGTGCTGGCGGCCCTCGGCCGCAAGAGGGCGGGCGCCGGCCGGGGGCCACCGCCGGAGAGCTAGGCGGCGAGGCGCTCCCTCAAGCCGGAATGTCGCCGACCGCCATCGTCGCGCTGCACCGCGAGCTCGAGCGCGCTCCGATCGCCGATCAGCACGCAGGCACTCCGCGCACGCGTAACCGCCGTGTAGAGCAGCGGTCGGGTCAGCATCCGCGAGTGCGAGCGGTGGCAGACGCAGACGACCACCGGCACCTCGCATCCCTGTGACTTGTGGACCGAGATCGCGTAGGCGAGGCGCAGCGTCGCGGTCTCCTCGTAGGGGATGACGAGCGAGCCGCCATCGTCGGTCTCGACCACGATCGCGCCCTCGTCGGGATCGTCGGAGACGAGGAAGCAGATCGAGCCGTTCATCAGCCCAAGCTCGTGCGAGTTGCGCGTCTGGATCAGCCGGTCGCCGATCCGGAAGCGTTCGTTCAGCGCCGCCGCACCGTCCGGGTTCAGCCGCCTTGCCAACCGCTCGTTGAGCGCGTCGATCCCGACCGCCGTGCGGTACATCGGCGCCAGCACCTGGACCTCGCGGATCGGGTCGAACCCGAGGCCCTCGGCGACCCGCTCGGAGACCACCTCGACCACCGCGTCGAGCGCCCGCTCCGGCGTCGCCCGCTCGAGGAAGTAGAAGTCGTGCTCCTGCCCGGGCTCGGGCGTTAGCGTCGGCGCCCGACCCTCGTTGATCGCGTGGGCGGCGGTGGTGATCATCGAGCGCGCCGCCTGGCGGAAGATGTGGCGCAGCCGGGTGACGGGGACGATGCCCGCGGCGATCAGGTCGTCGAAGGGCTTGCCGGCGCCGATCGGGGGGAGCTGGTCGGCGTCGCCGACGAAGACCACGTGGGTTGATTCGGCCAGGGCCCCGAGCAGCACCTCGGCGAGGCGCAGGTTGAGCATCGAGGACTCGTCGACGACCACCAGCTGGACCGGCAGGGGATGGCCCGGCCGGTAGCGCGGCTCGCGCCCGGGCATCCACTCGATCAGCCGGTGGATCGTCATCGCGCTGTGCCCGGTCGCCTCCTCCAGGCGCCGGGCGGCGCGGCCGGTGGGCGCGCAGAGCGCCACCTCGACCCCGGCCGCCGAGGCCTCGGCGACGATCGCCCGGGTGCAGACGGTCTTGCCGACCCCCGGGCCGCCGGTGATCACCGAGAGGCGCGAGGCGAAGGCGCCGGCCACCGCCTCCCACTGCTCCGCGGTCAGCCCGTGGAGCGGCTCGGCCCCGGCCGAGTGCTCGATCACCGTGGCGGCGCCGGCGCGGGCGAGCAGCGTCTCCGCGCAGCGCAGCTCCGAGGCGTGGGTCGGCTCGCGGTAGACGCGGCCCTCCTCGAGCAGCAGGCCGGGGGCGGCGGCCAGGACGTCGGGATCGGGGTCGGTCCCGAGCAGCTCCGCGGCGCGGCGGCACAGCTCGGCCGGCGGCAGGTAGGTGTGGCCCTGGCGCTCGGCCTCGCCGAGTACGTAGGCGGCGGCGGCCTGGGCGCGGCGATCGGACTCGCGCGGCACGTCGGCCGCGAGCGCGATCGCATCGGCGCGCGCGAAGCCGACCCCGTCCACCTCGGTCAGCGTGTATGGGTCCTCGTGCAGGACCCGCATCGCCTCGGCGCCGAAGCGGGCGTGGATCGGGGCCGCCAGGTGGGCGAGGCCGTGGGGGGCGAGGCGAACGTGGAGGTCGCGGACGGCGCGACTCGCGTTCCAGGACTCCGCCGCGGCCTCGGCCTGGCGCTCGCTGACCCCGCTCAGCGCCCGGAAGGTCCCCACGGGGTCGGCGGCGATCGCGTCGAGGACGCTGGCGCCGTAGTCGTCGCGCAGCCGCTCGGCGCGGGCCGGGCCGATGTGGCGAAGCGAGGTCAGGTAGGCGATCTGGCCCTCGCGGTCGGCGGGATCGATCGGCTTCGCGCCGGAGGCCCTGACCTGGGGCCCGTAGCGCGAGTGCTCCTGCCACTCGCCGCGCAGCTCGGCCCGCTCGCCTGGCCGCAGGTGGCCGACCGGGCCGATCACCGTGAACTCCTCGCCCTCCTCGCCGACCACCTCCAGCACGGCGTAGCCGTCCTCGGGGGAGCGGAAGATCTCGTGGCGGACCGCGACGATCCCCTCGAAGGCGCCGGTGCGGAGGGTCGTCTGAGTCTGCGCCGCGCTCATCCCGACGAGGTTAGGGCTCGCTCCCGTCGACCCCCCGCCGCCTCGCCCGGCCATAGGCTGAGGGCAATGGAACGCCTCCGTCTCTCCAGCGGATCGCTCGAGGCGACCTTCGTCCCCGAGGCGGGGATGGTCTGCAGCTCGCTGCGCCACCGCGGCGAGGAGCTGCTCGGGCAGCGCGGCGGCCTCGAGGCCTACGTCGCCGAGCGCTCGACGATGGGGATCCCGCTGCTCCACCCATGGGCCAACCGGCTGGGGCATAGGCGCTTCGCCCTCGCCGGGGCCGAGGTCGACCTCGACGCTGCCGAGCCGCCCCCGAGCACCGACCCGCAGGGCCTGCCGATCCACGGGCTGCTGGCGGCGGCGAGCGGCTGGGAGGTGCTCCGCCACACCGACGGCGAGGAGGGCGGGGCGATCGAGGCGGCCTTCGACTTCACCGCGCAGCCGGGGCTGATGGACGCCTTCCCGTTCCCCCACACCCTGCTGCTCGAGGCGGCCCTCGAGGGATCGACCCTGACCATCGCGGTCACGGTCGCCGCTGCCGGCTTAGGTCCGGTCCCGGTCTCCTTCGGCTTCCATCCCTACCTGCGCCTCCCCGGGGTCGAGCGGGGCGACTGGCAGCTCGAGGTCCCGGTCGGCGAGCGCCTCCTGCTCGACGGGCGGATGCTCCCGAGCGGCGAGCGCGAGCCGGTGCGGATCGAGCCGGGGCCGCTCGGCGATCGCACCTTCGACGACGCCTTCGACGCGCCCCCGGCCGGGCGGGCCTTCGCCCTCTCCGGCGGCGGGCGGCGGATCGAGCTGGCGCTCGGCGCCGGCTATCCCTACTCGCAGGTCTACGCGCCCGCCGACGACGACGTCGTCGCCTTCGAGCCGATGACCGCGCCGACCAACGCGCTGATCACCGGCGGCGTCGACCTGCCGCTGATCGAGCCGGGGGAGGACTTCGGGGCGGTCTTCTCGATCAGCGTCGTCGACGTCTGAGCCGGAATCACTTGCGGCGGCTTCGCCGCCTTACATGCCTCTGCCGGCGTCATGTGAGCCGCGCCGGCCCGTAACACTCACGCCAGGTCCCAGCCGAAGTAGACCTCGACCCGGCAGATCTTCTCGCCCCGGAAGGTGTGCACCTCCGTGTTTCGGAACCTCTTGCCGTCGGTCTTGCGGCTCTCGTAGGTGACGACCACCTCGTCGCCGACCTCGATCAGCCGCACCAGCTCGAAGGAGGAGATCAGCTCCGAGTTCGGCCAGCAGCGCTCGAAGTAGGTGGCCCGGTCGATCCCGGGGTCGGGAGGGCTGTAGAAGGTGAAGTCCTCGCTGAGGCTCCGCTCGAGGGCGCTCGGGTCGCCGCTCTCATAGGCCTCGAAGCAGCGGCGGACGGTCCTAGCTCGCTCGCTCTCGCTCAATCGCCACCCTCCGGGCGCGGCGGGCCGTGCCCCGAGACCACCCGCAGCCCCTCCGCCCCGGCCGGGGGGTCGATCTCCAGCTCGGTCGTCGCCATCACCCGCGCCACCAGCATGTAGTTGCCGATCACCATCAGCAGCTCGATGATCTCCCGCGGTTCGAGGAAGGCGGAGACGGCGGCGAAGCTCTGATCGCCGGCGCGGGCGTCGCGGACGACCTCGGTCACGAAGGCGATGATCGCCCGCTCCTCGGCGCTGAAGCAGTCGGCCTCGACCTCGTCGCGCTCCAGCGCCGCCACCTGCTCGCTGTGGCCGCCGACCGCCTCGAAGATCGGCACGTGCTGGACCCACTCGTACTCGGCGTGCGGGGTGAGCCGGGCCACCCGGAGGATCGCCAGCTCGCGCAGCACCGGGTCCAGCTCGAGCTGGCCGAGCAGCGCCCCCGCCCAGCGCAGCCAGGGCCGGAAGGCGGTGTCGGCGTGGCCGAGCATGCGGAAGATGTTCAGCGGCGGCACCGCCTCCAGCGCTTCGCGGGTCTGCTCGGATGCGGCGTCCGGGTCTACGTAGGGCAGGCGGGCGATACGGCGAGGTTATCCGGAGACGCGACGAGAGATAGAGTCCGCCGCTGGCGCGACAACGACTGAAGGAAGGGCTGGGAATGAGCGAGACCGACTTCGCCGAGCTGGGGGCACGGATCAAGGGAAGGGTGACCGTCGCCGGGGATCAGGGCTACGAGGAGGACCGCCTCCCCTGGGCGCTGATCGCCGACCAGCGCCCCGCGGCGGTGGTCGTTCCCAGCAACGTCGAGGACGTGCAGGCGACCGTCCGCTTCGCCCGCGACGCCGGGCTGCGGGTCGCCGCCCAGGGGACCGGGCACGGCGCCCCGCCGATCGGCGACCTCTCGGCGGCGATCCTGCTCAGGACCACGGAGATGACCGGGGTCGAGATCGACGAGCAGGCCGGTCGCGCCCGGGTGCTCGGCCGGCACCCTCTCGCGCGACGTGATGAACGCCGCGGCGGGGTGCGGCAAGGCGGCGCTCTGCGGCTCCTCCCCCGACGTCGGCATGGTCGGCTACACGCTCGGCGGCGGGATCGGCTGGCTGGGACGAAAGCACGGGATCCAGGCCAACGCGCTGACCGCGGTCGAGCTGGTCACCGCCGACGGCGAGCTGGTCCGCGCCGACGGCGAGAACGAGGCCGACCTGTTCTGGGCGCTGCGCGGCGGCGGCGGCAACTTCGGCGTGATCACCGCGATCGAGTTCGACCTGGTGCCGGTCGCCGAGGCATACGCCGGGATGCTCGCCTGGCCCTGGGAGCGAAGCGAGGAGGTGCTGAAGGCCTGGGCCGAGTGGGCGCCGGGAGCGCCGGATGAGATCACCACCTCTGCGCGCATCCTCCAGTTCCCGCCGATCCCGGAGATCCCCGACTTCCTGCGCGGGCGCAACCTGGTGATGATCGACGGCGCCCATTGCGGCAATGCCGAGGACGCCGAGGAGGAGCTGCGGCCGTTCCGCGAGCTCGGCCCCGAGCTCGACATGTGGGGGACGATGCCCACCCCCGGCCTGGTCCAGGTCCACGGCGACCCCGAGCAGCCCACCCCTGCGGTCAGCGACCACCGCATGCTGCGTGAGCTTCCCCCGGAGGCGGTCGAGGCCTTCGTCGGCGTCTCCGGCCCGGGATCCGGATCGCCGCTCCTGTTCACCGAGCTGCGCCAGTTCGGCGGGGCGATCGCGCGCCCTCCGCAGGCCCCGAGCGCGATCGGCGCGCTCTCCGATCCCTTCTGCATGTTCGCGCTCGGCCTGGCGATGGACCCCGACGGGGCCAAGGCCGCCTCCGAGCACGCCGCGAAGGTCTGCGAGACGATGGCCCCCTGGGCGGGCGAGCGGCAGTACTTCAACTTCGCCGAGAGGCCCGGCAGCGGCGCGGACTACTACGAGGCGGACGCCTACGAGCGCCTGCTCGAGGTCCGCTCCAAGGTCGATCCCGACGGGATGTTCCACGCCAACCACGGGCTCGACTGAGCCGGAGCGGCAGCTCGAGCAGGCATGAGCGCCGACTCGGAGCTCGTCCGCGAGCTGCTCGAAGGCCCCTATCCCTGCTGCCTGACGACGCTGCGCGAGGAGCGGCGATCCCTACGGCGTCGTCGTCTGGTGCGCTCCCGAGGGGGAGACGGTGACGGTCAACGCCGCCGAGGGCCGCTGGCTCGCCAACATCCGCCGCGACCCCAGGGTCTCGCTGGTCGTCGTCGACACCGCCGAGATCCTCCGCCACGTCGGCATCGACGGCCGGGTGGTCGCGATCGAGCCCGACTCCGACTACGCCCACATCGACTCGCTCTCGCTGATCTACGAGGGGCGCCGCTACGCCTACTCGACCCCCGAGGAGGAGCCCCGCTTCAAGGTGACGATCGAGCCGCTGCGGACCCGCGCCCTCGATCTCTCCTAGACCGCTCGGGTAGGGTCGCGACGTGGCGGTCAGCTGGAGCGACCAGGACGACACGATCCTCGGCGGCGACCTCGCGGTCGCCCTCGCCTACTGCACTCCGGCGGGAGGAGCGGTGGTCGCGACGGTCGCGCCGATCGGGTTGCGGGACCGCGAGCGCGGCGAGGTCACCTTCACGACCTCGCTCGGGTTGGGTAAGAAGCTGGAGCGGATGCGCGACAACCCCCACGTCTCCCTCGCCTACCACGCGCGCGAGCACGGCTTCGCCACCGACCCCCGTTTCGTCCTGGTCCAGGGGACGGCAAGCTTCGACACCTCGCCCGACCAGGCTGTTCTCGACCAGGTGGTGCGGCCCGCCTCGGTTCGCTTCATGGGCCCGCCGAAGACCGGCTTCTTCTGGGATCGCTACCTGCGCGAGTACTACGCCGACCGCGTCCTGGTCACGGTCGCGGTCGAGCGGGTCATCGGCTGGCCCGACCTGCGCTGCGCCGGCGCGGCCCGAGGTCAGCCGGCGCGCCGCTCCCGTCCGCGGCCGCCGGAGCCGCAGGCGCCACCGAAGAAGGGCACGCGGCCCGAGGGTCGACGTCGGCCGCGCCGCCAAGCGACTGCGCTCGCTGCCCCACGTCCTGCTCGCCTTCCCCGGCGCGGACGGCTTCCCGCTGGTCTACCCGGTCGAAGTGGTTGAGGCGGGCGAGCGCGGCATCGTCCTGGATGCCGCGGAGGGACTGCTGCCGCCCGGTGGACGGCGCGCCGGCCTCCTCGGGCACCGCTTCAACGCCAAGTTGATCGGCATCGAGTCGCGCCAGCACACGGGCTGGCTCGAGGTCGACGGCGAGAGGGCGATCTACGCGCCCCACACCGAGGCCGGCTTCCGCGCCCCGGCGAACAAGACCCTGCTGCTGCTCGGCAACGGACTGATGGCCAAGCGGGGCCTGAAGAAGGCCCGCGCCGCCGGCGCGGCCGGCGCCTGACCCGGCGGCTCAGTCGGCGAACTCGGCCGGCCGCTTCTCCAGAAATGCCGAGACGGCCTCGGGCGGCGCCTGGCCGTGCAGGGCCATGATCTGCTGGCGGTCCTCGTAGCCGACCGCGGCGGCCTCCGAGGAGATCTCCAGGGCGCTCCACATCCCCCGCTTGGTGAGGCGGACGCCCCAGGGCGCCCAGGCGGCGATCTGCTCGGCGGCTGCCAGCGAGCGCTCCAGCAGCGCCTCGTCCTCGACGGCGTCGGCGACCAGGCCCATCTCGCTCGCCTCCTCGGCGCCGAGCTTGCGCCCGGTCAGCATCAGCTCATGGGCGCGCGAGGCCCCGATCAGCCTCGGCAGCAGCCAGCTCACCCCCATGTCGCAGTTGGAGACGCCGATGTTGATGAAGGCGACCCGGAAGACGGCGCTTCGCGCCGCGTAGCGGATGTCGCTGCCCAGGGTCAGCGCCATCCCGAACCCGGCCGCCGGCCCGTTGACCGCGGCGATCACCGGCTGCGGGGTCTGGCGCAGCCGCAGGATCAGGCGTCGACATGTGCTCCTGGTTGGCGAAGTGGTCGCGGGCCTGGTCTGAGCCGTCGTTGCCGGGCGCCTGCCCGTAGCCGCGCAGATCGACCCCTGCGCAGAAGCCGCGCCCCGAGCCGGTGAGGACGATCGCGCGGCAGGAGCGGTCCGACGCCAGCGCGGTCAGCTCGTCGTGGAGTGCCTGGCAGAGCTCGGCGCTCATCGCGTTGAGCTGCTCGGGCCGGTTCAGGGTCAGCAGGTGGATCTGCTCTGAGCGGCGCTCGCTCAGCAGGACATCGCTCACTTCTTCCTCCTAGCTATCGGTGCCGGGAGGACATCTTCCTCAAACCGGCTCGAGGACGACCACCGGTATCTCGCGGTCGGTCTTCTCCTGGTAGGAGTCGTAGTCGGGCCAGTGGGAGGTCATCTCCTTCCACATCGCCGGCTTCTCCTCCGGGGTCGCGGTGCGGGCCCGCGTCTTCAGCCGCTGGTCCCAGACCTGGATCTCGGTCTCCGGGTTCGCCTCCAGGTTGAGGTACCACTTGGGGGGTTTGGGGGCGCCGCCCATCGAGGCGACGACCAGGTAGTCCTCGCCGCTGCGCCCGTAGATCAGCGGCGGTTCGCGAGGCTCGCCCGACTTCCGTCCGGTCGTGGTCAGGATCAGCGTCTGGGTCCCGTTCCAGTCGTGTCCCTCCTTGCCGCCGGTCTCGCGGTAGCGGTCGACGTGCTCTTGTCCAAACAGCATCGGTTCCTCCTGGGGTGGTCGTGGTGAACTGCGACGCAGATACCCGGCCCCGGTCACCCGAACTCGCCGGCGGCGAGCTCAGCCCGCGGCCAGCAGCCCGTCGAGCACGTCGCCGTAGCGGTTCAGCTCGAGCGAGATGTGACCTTCCTCGGGGAGCAGCTCCCCTCGTGCGCCGTTGACGTGATCGGCCAGCCAGCGGCCGTGCGTCGGAGGCACGAAGCGGTCGTCTCCGCCCCACCAGACGGTGACCGGCACCGCGATCGCCCCGAGATCGATGCCCCAGTCCTCGACGAAGGCGACGTCGTCGTCGAACCAGCCCCAGATCCCGGTGCGAAGCGCCGCCCGGCAGCCGGCGGCGGTGAACTCCGCCAAGTCACCGCTCAGGGCTGCGCGGTCGGCGCCGCTCAGCAGGTCGCCGAAGGCCGCCTCGACCTCCGCGCCGGTCACGGAGCGCAACTCCTCGGCCTCGCCGGAGAGGTAGGTCTCGAGCTCCTGCGGGCCGGCGAGCGTCGCGCCGAACTCGTCGTGGTTCTCCTGGCCCATCCCCTCGAGGTAGTCGAGCCCCTCGGCGTCGTAGGGGGCGACGCCGGCGAGGGTCGCCGCGGAGATCACCCGCTCGCCGAGCAGGGCGGCGGTGGCCAGCGCGTGCGGCCCGCCGCCCGAAGCCCCCGCCGTGAAGAATCTGTCGGCCCCGAGGTGGTCGACGATCGCCTCGACGTCGCCGGCGCAGTCGGCGACCGAGCGGCCCTCGGCCCGGTCGGAATCGCCGTAGCCGGGGCGCGAATAGGTGAGGTGCCGGATCCCGCGGGCGGCCCCCTCCTCGATCATCGGCCCGTACACCATGCCGGCCACCGGCGTGCCGTTGTGGAAGACCAGCAGCTCACCGTCCTCGGGGCCGGCCAGCTCGACCTCGAGGCGGCGGTCGTCCTCCCGCCTCACCTCCAGCCTCTCGATCTCCATCAGCCCTCCTTCGCAGTCTGGATCTCGGCCTCGCGCAGCTCGATCCGGCGGATCTTCCCGGTCAGGGTCTTCGGCAGCTCCCCGGTGAACTCGATCCGCCGCGGGTAGGCGTAGGCGCTGAGGCGCTCGCGGACGAAGGACTTGATCTCGGCCGCCAGCTCGTCGGAGGGCTCGTGCCCCTCGGCGAGGACGATGAAGGCCTTGACCACGTTGCCGCGCAGCTCGTCGGGGGAGGCGACCGCGGCGGCCTCCTGCACCGCCGGGTGCTCGATGCAGGCCGACTCGACCTCGAAGGGCCCGATCCGGTAGCCGGCGGCGATGATCACGTCGTCGGCGCGACCGGCGTACCAGACGTAGCCGTCGGGGTCCATCGTCGCCGCGTCCTTGGTGTGGAACCACTCGCCGCCGAAGGCCTCCTCGCTGGCCTCCGGCAGGCCCCAGTAGCCGAGCGGGTAGTGCGGGTTCGAGCGCGCCCGCAGGCAGATCTCGCCGCGCTCGCCGGTGGCGACCGGGTTCTCGTCCTCGTCGAGGATCTGCACGTCCCAGCCGGGCATCGGGCGCCCCATCGAGCCCTCGCGCACCTCCATGAAGGGGAAGTTGGCGCACAGCGGGTAGGACTCGGTCAGCCCGTAGTAGTCGAGCACGGTGATCCCGTACTGCTCGCGGAACCAGCGGATCGCCTCCGGGTTGAGCGGCTCGCCGGCCGAGCAGACGATCCGGAAGCGCTGCGGGTAGCGCTCGCCGGCGTCGGCGATCGCCATCATCGCCCGCATCGCGGTCGGCGTGGTGAAGACGTTCTCGACCTCGTGGCGGGAGAGGAAGTCGAGCTGGCGGGCCGGGTCGAAGCCGGCCTCGCGCTGGTAGACGCACTGGGTCGCGCCGAGCCGCCAGGGCCCGAGCAGCGGCGCGATCCCCGCCGC
The DNA here is from genome assembly GCA_963725315.1 of uncultured Actinomycetes bacterium. Classification (GTDB taxonomy): domain Bacteria; phylum Actinomycetota; class Thermoleophilia; order Solirubrobacterales; family 70-9; genus JBBRHQ01. The sequence goes on from CAVRYA010000004.1 coordinate 581,890, forward strand.
CCAGGCCCACTCGCCCATGCCGTGGAAGCGCTCGCCGTCGCGGACGTCGTGGCAGTAGGCGAACTCCTCGTGGGCGAGGACGTAGCGGTGGGCGTGGACGATGCCCTTGGCCTTGCCGGTGGTGCCGGAGGTGTAGTAGAGCTGGGCGGGGTCGTCGGCCGAGGTCACCTCGCAGAGCGGGTCGGCGGGCTGGGCCTCGAGGTTCTCGCGATCGATCACGATCGTCGCCTCGACCAGCGAGGGATCGAAGCGTCCGGCGTTGGCCGAGTCGGTGACCAGCACCCTGGGGGCCGAGTCCTCGAGGCGGTGGCGGATCCCCTCGTCGCCGTAGAGCACCGACATCGAGAGCAGGATCGCGGCCAGCTTCCAGGTGGCGAAGAAGACGGCGGCGGCCTCGGGGGTGGGAGGGAGGACGACCGCGACCCGGTCGCCGCGCTCGACGCCGCGGTCGCGCAGCAGGTGGGCGGCGCGGTTGGCGAGGTCCTGAAGCTCTCCCCAGTTCAGCTCCAGCGTGGCCCCGTCGTAGCGCTCCCAGACCATCGCCGGCTTCTCCCGCGGGTGGCTGTCGCAGACCGCGTCGGCGATGTTGTAGCGCTCGGGAACGCTCCAGGAGTGCTCTGAGCAGGCCTGCTCGTAGGAGGACGGCATGGTCAGCTCTGTCATCGCGGCTCCTTTCTCGTCTCGCTCACCGGCGCGGTGCGATCCCCATTCTGACTCCGCTCGGGGCTCGGCGCCAGTCGCCGTCGCAGCGGCCTGGCTACAGTGCCCGCCGATGCCCAGCAGCACCGACGCGACGGGCACGTGCGGCGGGCGGGACACGTGTTGAGCGCCTCCGCCTATCTGCTCGGGGTGCTCGAGCTGAGCGTCGCCGTGGGCGGCGCCGCCGTTGGCGCCAACCGGGTCCGCGGGCGCCTGCTCCCCGGGTGGTCGGGGCCGCCGGCCTGGGTCGTCGACCTGCTCTTCACGCTCGCCCTGCTGATCTGGGTGGGGGAGGCGCTGGGCAGCGTTGGCCTGCTCGAGCCGCTCCCCTTCGCGCTGCTCGCGGCCGGGATCGGCCTGGCGCTTCGCCTCCGGGTCGGGCCGCCGGAGCGCTTCCGCGCCTCCCCGCCCCCGGCTCCCGGCGCCGGCCTCGCCGCGACCGTGGCGGCGATCGCGGTGTCGGCGCTGCTGGCGGCGCACTGGTCGGTGCCCACCCAGCAGAGCCTCGCGCACGGGATGAGCGGCTACGACACCCTCTGGTACCACGGGCCCTTCGCCGCCCACTTCGCGGGCGGCTCGACCTTCGACTTCGACTACGTCGCCCCTCGCTACCTGGCCTGGTTCTTCCCGGCCAACTCGGAGCTGATCAACGCCTTCGGGATCCTCACGATCGGGCGCGACACCCTCTCGGTGCTGCTCAACCTCGGCTGGCTCGGCGCCGCCCTGCTCGCCGCCTGGGCGGTGGGGCGCCCGTTCGGCGCCGGCCCGCACTCGCTGGTCGCGGTCGCGCTGCTGCTCGATTCCGGGGTGATGGCAGACCAGGGCGGCTCCGGCCGCAACGACGCGATCGCGTTCTTCCTCGTCCTCGCGATCGTCGCGGTGCTCGTCAACGCCTGGGCCGCGGGCGAGGATCGCGGTCTCCCCTGGCGTGCCCTCGTTCCGGCCGGGCTCGCCGCCGGCCTGATGGTGGGGACCAAGGTGAATCTGCTGGCGCCGGCGCTGGGGCTGGTGGTCGGGATCCCCCTGATCGCCCCCGCGGGCCGGCGCGCCAGGACACTCGCCGCCTTCCTCCTCCCGGCCCTGGCCGGCGGCGGTTACTGGTACCTGCGCAACCTGCTCAACGACGCCAACCCGCTTCCCTGGGTGACCGACGTCGGGCCCGTCAGCCTGCCCGGTCCGGGCCAGCCGCTCGGCGGGCGACCGCAGTTCTCGATCGCCCACTACCTCACCGACGGCGCCGTCTGGGATCAGTGGTTCGGGCCGGAGCTTCACCACGCGATGGGGGTGCTCTGGCCCCTGCTCGTCGGCCTGGCCCTGTTCGCGATCCTCGCCTTCGTCCTGCGCGGGCCGGGCCTGCTGCGGGTGCTCGGCATCGCCGCGCTTCTCGGAGTGGCGGGGTGGTTCTTCCACGGCACCTCGGCCGAGGGCCCGCCGGGCGAGCCGATCGGCTTCTTCTCCAGCCTCCGCCACGTGGCGCCCGCCCTGGCGGTGGGGCTGGCGCTCGCCCCGCTGGCGCCGGGGCTGCGCTCCGATCGGGCCCGGACGGCGCTGCTGGTGGCGATGCTGGCGCTGCTGCCTTTCGTCGACGCCTCCGGGGCGAATTGGGTGGGCGACTACCTCGGCCCCGCCGTGGCGATCGGGCTGGTCGTCTTCGCGGCGCTCCTGGCCGCGGTGCGCTGGCCCCCGGACCGGCTGTCGCGGAGACCGCTGGCCCTCGGGGCGGGGGCGGCGCTGGCGATCGCCGTGGCGGGTCTCTGGGTCGTCCAGGATTCCTACCTCGGGAACCGCTACCGGCGGGCCGCCGACATCCAGCCGGCCGGGGTGGCGGCGGCGGCGCGCTGGGCGCGCGGCCTCCACGACACCCGGATCGCCACCACCAGCGATCGCTCCTACGCCCTGCTCGGCACCGATCTCTCCAACACGGTGATCTACCCCGGGCGCCACCACGACGACGGCGGCTTCACCGACTGGCGTACGTGCCAGCAGTGGCGCCGGGCGCTCAACCGCGGCAGCTTCCGCTACGCGGTGATCGCCTACGACAACAAGGACCTCGGGCGCGGCCCCCCGCCCCCGGAGGCCCGCTGGATCGCCGGCGACCCGGCAACCCGCCTCGTCCTGCGCCATGGCTCCACCGCGATCTACCGCATCGACGGCCCGCTCGACCCCGCCCGCTGCCCGCCGCCGCGCCCCGGCGAGCTCCGCCGCCTCCCCGAGCGCAACACCTGACGGATTACGCGATCGCCACCATCGACGGGTGGAATCCGTCCAAATAGAGGACGGATTCCGCCCGTCGCGCCGACGCCACCGTCCGCTGGCGCCGTTCAGCTCGGCAGGCGCCCGACGACCCGCTCCAGCTCGCTCGCCATCGGGCCCGGCGCGTGCTCGGAGAACAGCTCCGCGAGGGTCCGGTAGTACCAGAGCGTCCCCTCCCGCTGGCCGCGGAATCGCTGCCAAAGCTCGTCGCCATGGACCTCGTAGTCGGCCAGGATCGTGCGGGCGTTGTAGAGCTTGTCGGCGTTCGCGACCCGCAGTACCGACGGTGAGGCCTCCGGAAGGCGGGCGATGAAGGCCTCCTTTCGCTCGCGCCAGGGCGGCTTCGGGATCTCGAAGGTGTCGGTGCAGCCCGCGACTATCTCCGCCACCTCGTCGCCGAACTCGGACCTGATCTCGTCCAGCGTCGCCTCTCCGCCGTGGTCCTCGGGAGCGTCGTGGAGCAGCGCGGCGATCGCCTCTGGCTCGCTGCCGCCGTCCTCGAGCACCAGCGCGCAGACGCCGAGCAGGTGTGCGATGTAGGGGACCCCGGAGCCCTTCCTCCGCTGCGTCGCGTGGGTGCGGCTGGCGAAGTCGAGCGCAGCGTCGAAGGCGGGGCCGAGCGTGGTCGTCATGCGCCGGTTGCTGCGAATGGCGTGGGGACTGCTCTCATGCACCTGAGGAGTCGCAAGGGGCAGGCGCATCCTGACCGGTGCGATGCGTCAGAAAAGCCACGCCGGCCCCGACCGATCTCCAGACAGCCATCAAGAGCGGTCGAGGGACCCGGCCCGAGGACACCGCGGCAACCGGCCCGTTGGGGCACGGTGCCAACGCCGGGAGCGATGGAGGTGGTTCCTTGAGCAGCAAACTGGAGCGGAACGGCGTCGCCGACCTCGCCGCGATCCTCGAGCTGGGCCCGCGCCGGGGCCTGCCGCCGGCGGGGGCGAAGGTGTGCCAGCCGTGCGGGAGGCTGGCGACCTGGGAGAGCGCCGAGGGCCACGCCGCCGGGCACGTCCACGGCGGCGACTTCGTCGGCTTCAGCGTCGGCCACGCCCGCTGCGCCAACTCTCCCTTCCCGGCCCATCTGCGCCGGCGCCCCTACCGCTACTGCGAGGTCTGCCGGGCGAGGATCGAGCCGACGCCGGATTCGCGACGCAGGCTGAGCTGGCTCTGCGAGGGATGCGCAGGACTGATCGCCGCGTCCGAGCACCCGGCCGATGCCGTTCTCGATGAGCTCGCCTTCCGCCGCTTCGTCCGCATCGGCAGCCACCGGCCGCACCGTGGCGAGGGTCCGGAGCTGCCCGATGAGGTCGGGATCGGGAGACTCTTCGATCTCCCCGAGGTCCCGCCGCCCGAGGGGTGGCTGCCCGAGGGCCTCTACCTCTGCGTCGTCTGCGGGGAGGCCCGTGGCGAGACCCCGTTCCCCGGGCCCGGGGGCGAGATCGTCCGCCAAGCCTCCCGCTGCCTCTGTGACGGACCCGCCTGCGTCCGTTGCCGGCGGCCGCGAAGCCACCGGCCGATTTCCAATTACTACGAGCATCGGCGCGGGGCCTGGATCCACGTTCCCCATTTCGTCGGCTTCAAGCCGATCTGTCGCGGCTGCGAGGAGGCGAGCGGGGCCTAGGGCCGGGCCCGCCTCGGCACCAGCAACTGCCCTCGAAGCGGCGCCGGGTAGCCACTGATCCGCGGCTGCCTGCCCCTGCAGTCGCCGGGATCGAGCCGGTAGAGGACCTGGGTCGAGGCGCCGCGGGGCACCGGCCCGACCGTGAAGATGCCCGCCACCGCGAGCCGGCCACCGAGGCGCCCGACCGCGGACAGCCTGCTGCGCGGGAGGGGACGGTCCGAGCGCAGCCGGGCGGTGATGATGCAGAGCCGCTGATCGATCCGCACCTCTCCGACCGAGAAGGGCGCCGGGCGCGAGGGCGCCATCCTCGCGGCGAAATGGATCCGCGGGCGGATCGCCCCGGCCAGCGGGCGGTCGATCTCGTCGTAGACCACCCCGGTCGATCCCGGCGGGATCGTCGGGCGCAGCTCGACCCCGCGAGGCCCGTCGGGCCCGCCCCGGTGGTGCCCATGGCGGTCGCGGAACTCGCCGAACGGGAAGACCCCGACCGCGGCGAGCCTGCGGCTGTCGTTGTGGACGAGGGCGATGTAGCGGGCGGAGTCGCCGTCGTGGACGAGCCGCTGCTCGAGCACCCGCAGCCGCGGCGCCGGCTTCGGCGGTGGGGGCGGCGGATCCTTCCACCAGCCGAAGAGGATCGCGCCGAGGATCGCCACCCCGACGCCGACCCAGAGCCCGTACCAGAGGATCGCCACGATCCAGATCACCACGTTCCCCGCGAGCCCCGCGACGCGGCTCGCGAGCGATCCGGATCGCGGAGCCGCCGAGGCCGGAGGGCCGGCGGCGCCGGCGACGTCGCCTCCGGTCGGTGCCGCCTCCCACTCCTCGTCCTCGAGGACCTCGGGCTCGGCCGGCCGGGGCGCCTCGAGCAGTTGCTCGACGGCCGCGGGGTCCATGCCGGGAGCGTTCTCGGCGCAGTGGAGGACCAGCGACCCCGCCTCCTGGACGCGGACCACGCCGACCCGGTAGGTGGAGGCGAGCACGGCGAGGATCTCGGCGTAGTCGTCCGGGAAGGAGTCGGTGAAGAGGACCAGGGAGTGGGGGCGGGCGTACTCGGCGCGGAAGCCGTCCTCGTGGACCTCGATCCGCCCCCAGGCCTCGACCACCCCCATCACCGGGATCGCCAGGTCGTTGCCGGCGAGCAGCGAGCCGGCCACCTCCGCGGTCTGCTCCGGCCAGGGGTGCATCGAGTAGAGGCCGCAGGTGCAATCCGACGCGGGCGCGTGGTCGTGGCGCTCGTGGCCCGTGTAGCGGCTGACGAAAGGCGAGCATCTGGCGCGGGTCGGCTCGCCGCCCGCGGTCCAGGCGGACCCGTTCAGACCGCAGAGGGCCATCGAGCCGCAGCCGAGCGTCACCGTCCACAGTCGCACCCCGTGGATCCGACCGGGCACGAACGGCGGGGCGCCGCTCACACCGGGTAGCCCCCTGGGTCCCCGCGCGCCTCGGTGGGGATCACCAGCCGACCGTCGACGATCACGGCGAACGGGTCGGCGACGAGGTTCTGCAGCTCGCGCTGGAACTGGACATGGGCGCAGGCCAGCGGCAGCCGCTGCAGGGGAAGGACCCGGTCGGGGGCGAGCAGGTCGGGGCAGCAGGGTGATCTCGGGATTCGGCGCACCCTCAGGGGGTCGCCTTGCCGGATCAGGTTCTGACGGGCTTGCGGGCGGGCTTCCTCGGCTTCCGGGCCGGCCTCTTCGGCTCGGGCTCAGGGGCCGGCTCGGGCTCGCGCGCCGGCGCCGGGGTCGCCGGCTCCTCGACCGGCTCGACGGTGATCGTCCGCGAAGGCCCGGGCAGGGTCAACGAGATCACCCCTCCTCCCGGCGCTGGATCCGGCGCAGCACCTGCCAGACCTCGGTGTAGTAGCAGGCCCGCTCGGCGCCCTGGCGCTGCGCCACCGCCGCCTTGAAGTTGGGGTAGTCGATCTCGCTGCCCATCTGGGCCAGAGCGACGACCCATTCGGCCCGGGAGACGGTGGCGCGCCAGAGGTAGTCGGCGCCGCTGTCCGAGTGGGGCTCGATGCCCGGGATCCACTCGCGCAGCGCCTCGATGTCCTCCTTGACCCGGGCCCGCACGATCAGTCGCTCGGGGTCGCGCCGGTGCTCGACCACGCTGTAGAAGCCGCTTGTGGTCATCAGCCACATGGGACAGGGGTCGGCGGCCGCGAGATGCTCCTGACAGGCGGCCGATCGGCAATTTCGATGCGCCCTCCGAGCCAGCGGAGAAAGTTCCGTCCGATACGAGCGATACGCTTGCTGTTCAGTCGGGGAAGCACGCTCGTCGTCAGGCCGAGCTACTCCTCGCGACCTGACCTCGAGGCTCTATTTGAACTTTCGTCGCAAGAACGAACCCGAGCTTGACCGCCTCTCCGACGACGAGCTGATCGCCGAGATCGTCGCTGCGCGGGAGGCCGGGGACAACGACGCCGCCCGCGCCGCTCTCGGCGTCCTCGCCTACCGCCGCTACGACGACGTGAGGCGCAGGATCCTGCTCAAGGTCCGCCGCGAGGACGCCGACGACGTCGCCCAGGAGGTCTTCATCAGCGCCCTGAAGTCCGCCTTCGACGGCACCTCGGTGGGCGAGTTCGTCAACTGGCTGCAGACGATCACCAGGCGGCGGATTGCCGACTACCACCGCGCCCGCCCCGACTCCCCCGACGCCCCGCTCGCCGAGGAGGAGGGCGGCGACGAGGAGGGCCGCGGAGCGGTGCTCCCCGACGACGATCCGACCGACGTCGTCGACACCGAGGCGGTGATCGAGCAGGCGATGAGCGAGCTCAGCCGCCCGCATCGGGCCACGGTCGAGCTCTACGTCTTCGGGGGGTTCTCGGCGAAGGAGACCGCCGATCAGGTCAACATGTCGTGTGAGGACGAGCTGACCACAGAGATGACGGAACCGAACGTGCACCAGATAGCCAAGAGATTCCGCGAGCGGCTGCGCAAGCTGCTCGGGGACGCTCGCGGCCCCGGCTAGCGATGGCCGGCGTCGAGGAGCTGTTCAAGGAGTACGTCGCCGAGCACAGGGCCGGCGGCGAGGCCGACCCGAGCGCCTACCTGGAGCGGGTCGAGGGCCTCGATCGCGACGAGCTGGCGACGCTGATCGATGCCTACCTGGTGCGCTCGCCCGGCCGCAGCTGGGACCCGGAGGCTTTCGAGGGCTCGGCGGCGCAGGGGCTCGTCCCCGGCCTCGAGCGCTCGATCGGGGGCGAGGCCGGCGCCTGGCCGGTGCTGCTGCCGCGCCTGCGCGAGCGGGCGAGGATCAGGCGCGCCGAGCTGGTCGAGCAACTGGCGGCGGCCCTCGGGGTCGGCGGGCAGACCGAGAAGGTCGCCGGCTACTACCACGAGATGGAGCAGGGCTCGCTCGACTCCAGCGGCGTCTCGACGAGGGTCCTGGAGGCACTCGCGGCGATCGTCGGCTCCAGCGCCGAGGCGCTGCGAAGCGCCGGCGAGAAGTTCGGCGAGGGCCGCCCGCCCTCGGAGGGAACCGTCTTCGCCCGCGTCGCCACCCCGCAGCCGGAGTACGAGGCGAAGGGTGTCGAGGCGCGGCCTGCGGCGCCGGAGGGCAGCGCGGCGCCGGCCGGCAGCCCCGAGGAGGCGACCGAGGTCGACCGCCTCTTCACCGGCGGCGACTAGCAAGGCGCGTCAGGATGGCCTGACCGGGTCGGGCTGGACCCGTCGCATGGGCCAGGCGGTCAGTAACCCGGCGTCTGCCGCGACCCGTCCCACATGACTGGCAGTGCCACCCGCGATCCCGTGGCGCTCTTCGCGTTCGCGCTTCGTGAGAGCGACTGGGTGCTGGCCGACCTGATCGCGAGCTCGCTCGCCGATCGCCCCGCCGTCCGCGGGCGACTGCTGCGCGCCGTGCGCGAGCAGGCGGGCCGCGCCGCGCCCTCCTCGCTGGCGGAGCTGAGCGGCTGGGCGCAGCTCTCGCGCCGCCTGGGGATCGGCGACGGCGGCAGGGATTCCCGCGAATAAGATGCGTGCAGCGATGGAGGGGAGCGGGATCGACCAGGCGGCGATCGAGCAGCGGGCAGCCGAGGTGCTGGCCGTCGTCCCCTCCTACGTCTGGGACGGCGAGTCGCTGCCGATCCCGGTCGAGGACATCGTCGACAGCGTCTTCGGCCTGCACGTCCGCGACGTCGATGACATGAGCGGCGCCCCCGGCTGCCCGCAGATCGCGCCCGGCGATTCGCTCTCGGGCCTGCTGCTGACCGGCAAGGGCGAGATCTGGGTCAACGCCGAGGAGGCGCGGCAGTGGCCGCCCCGGCGCCGCTTCACGATCGGCCACGAGCTGGGGCACCACGTCATGCACCGCACCGGGCAGCAGGCGCTGTTCTGTCGTAAGGTGACCGTGGATCCGGATGAGGGCAAGCCAGCCGACACCCGTCCGCCGCTGCCCGTGACCGAGGAGGAGGCGAACGTGTTCGCCGCGGCGCTGTTGATGCCGGCGGAGCTGATGCGCCGCCACTACCGCGACTGCGGCGGCGAGTTCGAGGAGATGTGCCGGCGCTTCGACAGCTCGGCGGCGGCGATGGGCAGGCGGCTCCACCAGGCGGTGCCGAGGTCCGCATGAGACGCGCCCGGCTGCTGCGCGGCACGCTTCTCTTCCTCGCCGGGGCGCTGGTCGCCGGCGCGGTGGCGCTCGCGGCGGGCGGCGGGTCCGATCAGATCCGCGTGACCTCGGTGAGCGACGGCACCCCGGTCCTCGGCATCCGCCCGACCGGGGTCGGCCTGCCGCTGATCGGCGGCACCGTCAGCACCGGCGCCGGGGACCTGGCGCCGCTGCTCAAGACCTACCACGATTCCGGCGCCTACGAGCAGGACCTCGCGACGGTCGACTCGCGGGCCCAGCGCTTCCTGCGCCGGCGGGTCGGCTGGCTCAGGGCCCGCCGGGGCCACTGCCGGGGGAAGGCCGCGCGCAACGGCACGCCCGCGCACTGCGGCTGGCGAAAGCCCGCCCTGGTCCTCGACATCGACGAGACGGCGCTCTCCAACTACGCCTACCTCGGCGACTTCAAGAACATCCTCGCCTCGCTCGCCCAGGGTGCGATCGGCGGCATCCTGCCGGCGATCGCCCCGACCCTGAGCCTCTATGACGCGGCCAGGGCCAAGGACGTCGCGGTCTTCTTCATCACCGGCCGCCCGACCGTGTTCGAGAGCGCCACGGTCGCCAACCTGACCCGGGCCGGCTACTCCGGCTGGGCCGGCCTGGTCCTCAACCCGGGCGGGCAGACCCTGACCGAGTACAAGAGCGCCGCGCGGGCGAAGATCGAGCAGCAGGGCTACCGGATCGTCCTCAACGTCGGCGACCAGGAGAGCGACCTAGCCGGCGGCAACGCCACCCGCGCCTTCAAGCTCCCCAACCCCTTCTACTACTCGCCCTAGCCGGTCGCGAGCCGGCGGCCCGGCGCGCAGAGGCGCAGCCTCAGGCTGGCGAAGCTGAGCGCGAAGGGGCTGCCTTCCGAGTCGCGGCAGATCGACCAGCGCTCGCCGGGATGGATCACCGAGCCGCCGTGCTCGCGCACCCGCTCCAGGGCAGCCTCCATGTCCTCGACGCCGAAGTAGGGCAGCGAGGCGGTGTCGCCGGGGCCGCGACCGCGCTCGTGCACCCCGAGCCGCAGGGCGCCGGCCTGCGCCTCCCAGCCCGCGCCCTGGCCCTCGCCGCGCTCCTCCAGCTCGATCCCCAGCACGCCGGCCCAGAAGCGCCGGGCGCGGTCGGGGTCGTCGGCGGGGAACTCGATCAGCGGCGCGGCCATCACGCGATTATCGCGGCCCGGCCGCGCGAGATAGCCTGGCTCGCCCGATGAGCGCGCTCGAGATCCTCGCGTTGGCGGCCGCCGGGGCCTTCGCGGGCGTCTCAAACGCGCTCGCCGGCGCCGGCTCGCTGGTCACCTTCCCGACCCTGATCGCGATCGGCGTCCCCCAGCTCGCCGCCAACGTGACCAGCACCGTCGGCCTGATCCCAGGAGCGCTCGGCGCGGCGATCGGCTACTCGGAGGAGGTCGGCTCGCAGCGCGACCGGATCGTCCGCATGAGCATCCCGACGCTGCTCGGCGCCGCCGCCGGCACCGTCCTGCTGCTGCTCACGCCCAACGACACCTTCGAGGTGATCGTCCCGGCGCTCGTCTTCGTCTCCTGCCTGCTGCTGCTCTTCCAGCCGCGCCTCACCACCCGGGTCAGCCACGCCGGCAACGAGCGCTCCCCCTACCTGCTCATCGGGCTGGTCCTCGCCGGCGCCTACGCCGCCTACTTCGGCTCGGCGGTCGGCATCATGCTGATCGCGATCCTGGGACTCTTCGTCCTCGACTCGATGCAGAGGCTGAACGCGACGAAGGTCGTCCTCGCCGGCCTCGCCAACCTGCTCGCCGCGGTCGTCTACGCCTTCCTCGCCCCGGTCCACTGGGGGCCGGCGGTGATCCTCATGGTCTCCTCGATGGTCGGCGGGCAGTCGGGAGCCTGGATCGCCAAGCGGATCGACGGCGACACCCTGCGCGTCGTGATCGCCGTGCTCGGCCTCGGCGTTGCCGTCGTGCTCGGGATCAGGGCCTACGGCTGAGCGCGCTCGGCCTCCTCGATACCGCCGTCGAGCAGCGCCTTGACGGCGGCCTTGGTCACCGCCACCACCATGGCCTTGCCGACCGGCACCGTCGGCGTCATGTCGATTGCCCAGACGACCCTGGTGCCCTGGTGGCCCTCGACCTCGGCCGGCTCCAGCGTCACCGTGCCCAGGTAGTCCCGAATCGGGGCGCCGGAGAGCATCGTGTAGGAGAACCGTCCCGGAGGCTCGAATGAGACCACCTCCTCGCGGATCGGCGGCCCGACCGAGTGCAGGACGCGGACCGCGCCGAGCCCGTTCGGCGCCGGCTCGCCCTCCTTCTCCAGCTCGACCCTGCGCAGCGGGGTGTAGCCGGGCAGGGCGCGGTGGTCGGTGAGCGCCTCGAAAACCGCCTCGGGCGGCGCGGTGGATCTGCGCACCAGGGTGAAGGTCGCCATCGCTGGCGGCAACCTATTCGATGCGCGGGCGAGCCGTCCGCGCCTCGCCGGTGTTGAATGGGGGACGGCGATGGCGCGGGTGATCGGATCGAAGCGGAGATCATGCCTGGCGGGCATGGCTGCCCTCGGGGCGCTGGCCGTGGGCTGCCTCGCCGCCCCCGGCCCGACGGCGGCCGCGAAGCCCCCGGGCTTCCACTACGACGTCCCCGTCCAGCAGAGCTCGCCCTGGCCGGAGATGCGCCGCGACAGCCGCAACAGCGGCGCACAGCCCGATCCGCGCCCGCTACGACGGCGGCGCGCCCTGGCTCTTCCGCACCGCTCGCGGGATCTTCTCGACCCCGGTGATCGGCGGCGACGGCGACGTCTACGTCGGCTCGGCCGACCACTACTTCTACGCGCTGCGCCCCGACGGGCGGCTGCGCTGGAAGCTGCGCACCGGCGGGATCATCGACGCCGCCGCGGCGATCGGCGCCTATCAGCGCCGCCGCAAGACCTTCCCGATCACGGTCGGCTCCGGCGATGAGCACCTCTACCACCTGCGCTCCGACGCCCGCCGCCTGCCGCGCGCCCGCCGGGTGATCTGGCGCTTCCGCGCCACCCGGCCGCCGGCCACCGGGCAGCTCGTCAACTGGTGGGAGGGGAATGCGGCGATCGGCCCCGACGCGACGATCTACGCCGGCAACACCGGCGGCGGCGCCTACGCGATCCGCCCCGACGGCACCCAGCGCTGGGTCTATCAGGCCGGCAACTCGGTCTGGACCACCCCCGCCTTCGGCCCCGCCGGCACCACCTACTGGGGCTCGGTCGACCTCCACGCCTTCGCCCTCGACGCCGCCGGACAGCCGAAGTGGAGCCGCACCGTCGCCGGCTACGTCACCTCCTCGCCGGCGATCGGCAGCGACGGCACCGTCTACGTCGGCGCCTTCGACCGCCAGCTCCACGCCCTCGACCCCGACACCGGCGCCGATCGCTGGAGCTTCACCACCGCCGAGCACATCTACGGCTCCCCGGCGCTGGGCCGCGGACGCCCAGGGCAAGACGACGGCGATCTACATCGGCTCCGCCGACGGCTCGATCTACGCGCTCCGCCCCGACGGCAGCCTGCTCTGGCGCTACGACACGGGCGACCCGATCCGCTCCTCGCCGGTGGTGGGCAGGACGCCGAACGGGGAGGGCGAGATCGTCTACGTCGGCTCCTCCAACGGCAAGCTGTATGCGATCGACGCCGCCAGCGGGCGGCGGCGCTGGTCCTTCGACACGACGCCGCCGAGCGGGCCCCTGCGCGACCGAAACGACCTCAACGGCTCCCCGGCGCTGGGCCGCCACGGCATCTACATCGGCGGCGAGCACGGCTACCTCGCCTACGTCCCCTACGACTACTGCCTGCACCGCCGCGATCCCCGCTGCGAGCGCAGCCCGGCCCAGGAGTTCGGCAGCTCGGTGGACCGCGTCTTCTTCGTCACCCCGGGCGGGACCACGCGTGCGCCGGCCCGAAGGAAGGGTGCCGGCGGCGACGGTGCTCGGCACCCGCCTGATCGTCCGCCGCGCCGGGGTCACGAAGAGCGCCAGGATGGTCGCGCCGGACTCCGACGCGCTCGTCCACGCCACCCCCAGCTTCCGCTTCCACACCCAGCTCTCCGGCGACGGGCAGTTCCTCTTCATCCGCCCAGATGGCCCGCTGCGGGCGGGGACGAGGTATCGGCTGCGGGTCGCCGGCGACTGGGCGGCGACGCCGGAGACGGGCAGCTTCGACACGACGATCGGCTTCCGCACCGAGCCGGCCGGCGGGCTGCTGCCGCTGGCGGTTGGCCGCCGCCGCGTCAGCGCGCTGAAGATCAGCCGCCTGGCGCTGCCGCTGCCCTCGCTGCTGCCGAGCGTCAACCAGATCGGCTTCGACAGCTACGACCTGATCGCCGGCACCCTGCGCAAGACCAAGCCGAACCGCAATGGGGTGGGGAGGATCCTGATGTGGGTGGTCGGGGCCGCGGAGCGCCGGCCGCCGGACCTTCGCCGATCCGCGCGGCAACTTCGCCTTCCCGCTCGAGGGCACCTACCGCGGCGACCAGGTGATGCTGAACGCCAGCGACGTCAACCTGCAGTTCTCCTTCGGGCCGGTGCCGCTGCGGAGCCTCGACTTCCGCGGCCGCCTCGGCGCCGACGGGCGCTTCGGGCCCGGCGCCAGCCTCTACGGCCAGGTCACCTGCGCCGACGTACCCAACTACTCCGTCTACCTCTATGTCGCCGGGGTCTGCAACCCCTCCGACACGCTCGCCGCCAGCGGCACCTTCCTCAGCGACCGCTACCGCGGCGGTCCGGCCAACCGCCGCCCAGCCGGTCTCTCGGTCTCCCGCCTCAGCCTCGAGCGCCCGACCGCGAGCAGCGCCGGCCAGGCCACGGCGACCCTGCGCCTCGCCGGTGGCGCCAGCTATCCGGCCGCCCGCCACCTGGCCTCGATCCTCCTCCTCGACGCGAGGACGGGAAAGCCGGTCAGCCTCGACTACCGCACCCTGACCTCCAACGCCAAGGGGCCGAGCGGCAACATCCGCCGGGTGAGCCTGGCGATCCCGGCCGGAACCGAGCTGCCCGCCCGCGTCCGCGCCTACGTGATCGCCGACGTCTTCCCGCTCGGCTCGCGCATGTTTCCCTGAGTTGTGTACACAATTCGGTACGCTTTGACGAATGGCCAAGACTGTCCCGATCCGCGAGCTCCGTAGCAACCTCAGCCGTCTCGTCGCCGACGTGGCCGAACGACGCGAGCATCTCCTCGTGACCCGAAACGGCCGCCCCGCCGCCGCCGTCGTGCCGGTCGACGAATACGAGGCACTCGAGGAGACAGCCGAGATCCTCTCCGACACCGAAGCCCTCGCGGCGCTTGATGCCGGGCTGGGGGAGCTGGAGCGAGGCGAGACGGTCGATCTGGAGGACCTCCGCCGGGATCTTGCCGATCTCAGGGCTCGTCGCTGAGCGGTGGCGCGCGTCGTCATCGCGCGCCGGGCCCGGCGGGACCTGCTCGGGTTGAGCTGGCCGCTGATCGACGCGATCGAGGAGGCGCTCGCGAGCCTCGAGCGTGAACCCCTCGCCGGGCATGCGCTACGGGGCCGGCTGCGGGGGCTCCGCTCGCTGCGCGTCGGAGCGTTCCGGATCATCTACCAGGTGACCGAGGGCGATCGTCTGGTCAGGGTCGTGGCGATCCGCCACCGTGCCGCGGCCTACCGAAGCGACCCGCGTTGATCCCGGCGGACAGCGCTCGTTTCGGCGTCGCTTAGAGCAGCGACTCCTGGCGCGCCCCCGACTCAAGCTCGAGCAGCGTCCGCTTCGCCGGCAGGCCGCCGGCGTAGCCGGTCAGCGAGCCGTCGGAGCCGATCACCCGGTGGCAGGGGACGACGATCGCCAGCGGGTTGCGGCCGGTGGCGGCGCCGACGGCGCGGGCCCGGTCGGGGCGCCCCAGCGCCCGGGCGATCGCCCCGTAGCTCTCGGTCTCGCCGTAGGGGATCGCGGCGATCTGCTCCCAGACCTCCCGCTCGAAGCCGCTGCCGCCCGCCGGCGCCAGACGCAGCTCGAACTCGCGCCGCTCGCCGGCGAAGTACTGCCCGAGCTGCGCCGCGACCTGGGCGAACGGGGCCTCGTCCTCGACCCAGCCGCTGCGCCGGGCGTGGAGGCCGGGAAGCTGCACGGCGCTCAGCGCCTCGCCGTCGCCGAGGAGCCGCAGCTCGCCCAGCGGGGAATCGATCGTGGTCGTGTAGGTGCTCATCGCAGATCTCCTTGAAGTCGTCATCTATCAATCAAACGCCCCGGCCCGGCGTTTTGTGAGATCGGCCGACGGCCCGGCTAAAGCCGCCTCGACGCACGGCCGATAGCTCCCTTGAGCATGCCGGATGCCGACCCACAGCCCCTGGCCGCGGTCGAGCCCCACCAGGTCGAGCCGGCGCTTCACCCCGACGAGCTCGAGGAGGCGATGGATGGGCGGATCGAGCCGCCCGAGCGGGGGCAGATCTCGCAGGCGGAGATCAGCCGCCGCGCCTCGCTGCGTGAGCCCGGCTCGAAGCTGGTGGTGCCGATCGTCGTCGGCACCCGGCCGGAGGCGATCAAGCTGCGTCCCGGTCATCCTCGAGATGCGAAAGAGCGAGTGCTACGAGCCGCTCGTCGTCTCCACCGGCCAGCACAACCGCATGGTCGACTACATCTTCGAGCTGGCCGGGATCAAGCCCGACGTGGCGCTCTGGGCGGGGTCGCGGCGCTCCAACCTGAACGAGCGGGTCTCGGCCGTGATGAAGCGCTTCGAGGACTTCTGCGCCGATCGCTTCGAGCTCGGCGCCCGACCAGACGCCGACCCTCGAGGACACGCTGAACGGGCGCTTCCCGGCGGCGGTCCTGGTCCACGGCGACACCAGCTCGGCGATGGCGGCGGCGCTCTCGGCCTTCCACCTGCGGATCCCGGTGATGCACGTCGAGGCCGGGCTGCGCACCGGCGGCAACAACCTCACCCCCTTCCCGGAGGAGCTGAACCGACAGCTGATCACCTCGATCGCCGGCGCTTCACTTCGCCCCGACCGCGAACAACCTCGAGAACCTGATCCGCGAGAACGTCCCGGTCGGCCAGGTCTTCGTCACCGGCAACACCGGCATCGACTCGCTGCGCTGGGCCTCGGCGATCGACGTCCGCTTCGCCAACCCCGAGCTGCAGGCGCTCCACGACTCGACGCGGCGGATCGTCGTCGTCACCGCCCACCGCCGCGAGAACTGGGGCGACGGCCTGCGTGGCGATCGCCGAGGGGGTCAAGCGGCTGGCCGCCTCCGACCCGCGACGTCTCCTTCGTCCTCCCGGTCCACCCCAACCCGCGCGGTGCGCGAGGTGCTGACCGAGCGCCTCAGCGGGCTCGACAACGTGCTGCTCACCGAGCCGCTCGGCTACGCGACCTTCTCCCGCCTGCTGGCCCGCTCGCACTTCGTGATCACCGACTCCGGCGGGATCCAGGAGGAGGCGCCCTCGCTCGGCAAGCCGGTGCTGGTCACGCGGAGCACGACCGAGCGCACCGAGGGCCTCGATGCCGGCACGCTGCGGCTGGTCGGCACCGACGCCGAGCGGATCTTCGCCGAGGGCAACCGCCTGCTCGACCGACCCGATCGCCTACGCCGAGATGGCCGAGGCGCCGAACCCCTACGGCGACGGGCGCGCGGCGGAGCGGATCGTCGCCGCGCTCGAGCACGTCCTGCTCGGCGGCGAGCCGCCGAGCCCGTTCGGCGCCGGCTACAGCCGCGCCGAGGTGGTCGCCGCGGCCGGCTTCGAGCTGCCGGCCGACGGCTCGAGCTGTGCTCGCACGCTGCGACCCGGCGGCATCGCCGCGCGCGCCCGAGAGCGCCGGACGGGCTAGCCGTGTCGGAGCTCTGGCCCTTCGAGGGGCTGCCCGCCGGCGTGGGAGGCCTACTTCGCGCCTGGCGCTGTGCGTGATCGTCGCGATGTTCGCCTGGAGCCTCCTGCTCTTCGTCCGCGGCCAGCGGGCGATGCGCCGAGCGCCCGAGGCGAGCCCCGGCGGCGCCGATCGACTTCTCCTGGGTCTTCCTGGTGCCGGCCCTGAACGAGGAGGTGACGATCCGCGACAGCGTCGAGCGCCTGCTCGGGCTCGACCTCGCCGAGCGCCGGGTGCTGGTGATCGACGACGGCTCCGACGATCGCACCGCCGAGATCCTCGCCGAGATCGACCATCCCGACCTGCCACGATCCTACCGCCGCGAGCCCGACGCCCGCAAGGGCAAGGCGGCGGCGCTCAACCACGCCTACCGCTGGCTCGAGGGGATCGAGCAGGGCCGCGAGCGGGTGATCGTCGCGATCGTCGACGCCGACGGGCGCCTTCACCCCGAGGCGCCCGCCCACGCCGCGACCCACTTCGCCGACCCCGAGGTCGGCGGGGTGCAGTCGCTGGTCCGCATCTACAACCGCCACCGCCTGCTCACCTGGCTTCAGGACGTCGAGTTCTCCGTCTACGGCTACCTCTTCCAGGCGGGGCGCGAACGCCTGGGGCACGGCGGGGATGGGCGGCAACGGTCAGTTCAACCGGCTCAGCGCGCTCGATCAGGTCGCCGACGGGCGCGGACCCTGGCGGGATCGGCTCACCGAGGACCAGGACCTCGGGCTGCGGCTGATCGAGGCCGGCTGGAAGGGCCGCCAGGAGCTGCGCGCCACGGTCGACCAGCAGGGCCTCTCGAAGCTCCGGCCGCTGTTTCGCCAGCGCACCCGCTGGTCGCAGGGCAACCTGCAGGCGATGGCGCTGGCGCGAGGGCTGCTGCACACCCGGCCTCGGCTCGGCCCGCGGATCGAGCTGCTCGCCTACCTGCTGATGCCCTTCTGGCAGGGGATCATCGGCGTCGCGCTGATCGCCGCGGTCGTCTTCGCGATCACCGGCATCGCGCCGTTCTGGGCCGGCGGGCCGACCTGGATGCTCGTCGCTCTTCTACCTCTTCGCCTTCGGCGGCACCGTGCTGGGTGCGATCGCGAGCCGCACCCGCGAGGGGCCCCGCGGCTGGATCGTCGGCTTCCTGATCGGCCACGTCTACGCGATCTACACCTGGATGATCTGGCCGGTGCTGATGCGCTCGACCCTGCGCCAGCTCGGCTCGCGCGACGGCTGGGCGAAGACCGAGCGCGAGCCGCTCGGCGGCGGCGAGGGAGAGATCTCGGTCGCCTAGCGTGGCGAGTAGGGTGGGGGTCCTCCCGACGAAAGGACCGCGATGCCGGTATTCGAGCTGACCTACCCCGAGGGGGCGCTTGCACCCGAGGCCCGCGAGAAGCTGCTGGAGGACCTGACCACGGCGCTGCTGCGGGCGGAGCGGGCGCCGGACACCGAGTTCTTCCGCAACGTCACCTGGTCCTATGTCCACGAGCTGCCCGAGGGCGCGGTCCGGGCCGCCGGGCGGCCGGTGGAGGAGCCGACCTTCAAGATCGACGTCACCACTCCCGAGGGAGCGCTCTCGGATCGCCGCCGTGGCGAGTTCGTCGAGGCGGCGACCGCGGCGGTGAGCGAGGCCGCGGGCCTCGGCCCCGAGGATGCCCTGCGGGTCTGGGTGCTGTGCCACGAGGTCGCCGAGGGCAGCTGGGGCGCCGGCGGGCAGATCATCCAGTTCAAGCAGCTGGCCGAGATCGCCAAGCGCGAGCGCGAGGGCGCCGAGGCGGCACCGGCCGGAGCCTGAGCCCGCCCGGCCAGCCGTCGCGCTTTCGGCGGCAAATCTTTTCGACTACCCAGTTGTCGAAAACCTATGCGCGATTCACGGAGATTTCTCGCAAAGCGGGTAAGTTATCTGTGACATAGCTACGGACAACACGTCCAACCGCCGATACGGGGCGTAATGTCGGATCGAACGGAGCCCCACAGACTCCCACCGCTGTGAAGGAGGGGTGGGAATGAGCGACTCAGAGGCGTTTAGGGAGCACAGCGGCTCGTCCGGCGAATCGGCGGTCGATCAGCTCACCGCCGTATCCGAGGCTCTCCCGCACACTGTTCGGATGGTGACCCGGGAGCTCGATCCGCTCCGTCTGGAATGCCGCGTGCTGCGCAACGGTTGGGTGATCTACGCCGTCGATCTGCTCGGCCCCGACGTGGCCGTGCGCCCGGCGCGCGACGAAGGCACCTCCGGTCCCTGCCTCACCGCCTGCGCGGTATGGGAGATCAGCGAGGGCGCCTACCGCTGGGTGCGCCCGATCGTCGACCAGCTCGGCCGCGAGCACGAGGGGATCGATTTCACCTACGAGCCGGAGAAGGGCACCATCTGGGCCTCCCGTGACCTCGACGTCACCGAGCTCACCGCCGAGGAGATCCTCGCGGCGATGTGCGACCTGGCTGACGCATGCGCGGACGCTTGGCGGCAGATCGGCGCGCTCGGATTGGGCCGCCGCTTCCACAGCGCCTGGCTCCGCGAGCACCTCGGGCCGGGGGACCGCACCCTCGCCCAGGTGCGCCGCCAGCTCCAGGCCACCAAGAACGGCTCCGCCGCGACGCATGCCGACGAGCCGGGCGCGGCCTCGGCCGGGAACGGCGTCGCCGCGGCCTGAAGCACCTCGAGCTGCCGCGTCAGTTTCACCGCCCCCGCCGCGACCCAAGCGGTATGGATTGGGAAGAGTGGGAGGAGAGGCACGGGATCGACCCCGAGGAGCTGGGGGAGATGGTCGAGAGCCTGATCGCGCGGGAGGGCGCGACGCCGACCTTCCGGGCGACGATCCGCGGCGGGCGGCTCTGGCTGAGCGCCTGGAGCCCGCAGATGTGCACGCCGGGCGACGGCCCCGAGCGCCGGCTCGCTCCCGACGTCGCCGTCGCCGAGCTGACCGTCGCCGAGGTGGAGGGCGAGAGCGGGCGGCGCGACCTGATCGCCCGCTTCCTCTGCCACAGCGAGGGCGGGGGCGAGGTCGAGACGCTGATCGACTGGGCCTCGCGGACCGGCTACTCGAAGCTGTGGCTCCCGGACCGCCTGATCGACCTGGAGATCGATCCCAACCGGTTGGGTGAGGCGAGCACCGACTGCCCGACCTGCGGCGCTCACCTGAGCACCGACGACCCGCGCTTCTGGGCCGAGGTCCTCGGCCGCGGCTACTTCCCCGACACCTGCAACTACTGCGGCTGCTCGCTGCCGGAGTGGAGCTCCTGAGCAGAGCCGTCGCAGTCGCCGGCCTTCAGTGCGAGTCAGCTCTGAGCGCTTTGAGATCGGCGTGCCGCGTATTCGTGAAGAGCGGCCCGGAGGGTCCCGATCTCGTCGATGCCCTCACGCTTGGCGAGGTCGCTAAGCAGCCTTGACTCGTCCGGCGTGAGGCGCACCGAGAAGATCGTGTCCACCGAATGCCCTTCATGGACCTCGACTGTCCCTTCGTCAACGGCGTCGTAGTCCTCAGGTCTCATATCCGCATCATCCTCTATCTGGCATATCGACGAAACAGCGTCCGCTGGTGAGGAGACGAGTCGAACGCGGTGGCCGGTCTCCACGTGCCTCGATCTCCAGTCGGCATCAGGGCCACCGTCATGATTCGTCCACCGTTCGTTTCGCCGATCATAAGGATGCTTTTCGGGGCGCCGCGAGGGTTGGCGACGGTGATGTGACGGTTGAAGACGACCTGCTCGAGCTCAACCTTGGCGATGCCATGTCGGGCGGCTTCCGCGAGGTTGTGCTCGTCGAGGATGAGGGCATTCACGCGTCGCACGGCTCACCGGTTGACCGTGCCGAGACGCGACGCTCATGTGGCGCACAGTGGTGAGAAATGCCCGGCGGCTTTCACACCTAACTGTCAGATCCGGACGCTGACGACGACTTCCAGCCCATGAGTGCCCAAGCACCCCGATGGAACTACTTCGCCTACGGCTCCAACCTCAACTTCGAGGGGATGGCCGGGCGTTGCGCCGATGCCGTCCCGGCCGGCGCCGCCACGCTCGAGCACTGGGCGCTGACCTTCCGCGGCGTCGCCGACATCGAGCGGGTGCGGGGCAGGATCACCCACGGCGCCCTCTGGGGGATCAGCGACCGCGACCTCGAGCGGCTCGACCGCTACGAGGGCTATCCGAGCCTCTACCGCCGCCGCCTGGTGGGCGTCCGGGTGGGGGAGCGGGTGGTCGGTGCCCTCACCTACGTCATGGACGACGACTACCAGGGCCTGCCCTCGCCCTTCTACTACGAGACGATCGAGCAGGGATATGAGCAGTGGGACCTGCCGCTCGCCGCGCTCGAGGAGGCTGCGGCCAGGGCCCGGGATCGTCTGCGGGAGGCCGGCCTCAGCCGCTTCGAGCCCGACGGCCGCAAGCGGCTGCGGGCGGTGCGCCCCGACGGGGCGGGATGGAGCTGGCCACCGGAAGGAAGCCGGTGAGCGGAGATGGGTGACCTGGGCGAGAAGCCGAACGAGCGACGCAAGCGGAACTGGGCCGAGCGCGACTGGATCGACCTCGACGAGAGCGAGATGGTCCCCGACGACTACCGCCACGTGATGCCCGACGGCACGGTGCTGACCAAGGAGGACCTGGAGGGATCGTGGGCGGACATCGCCCGCCGCCGCCGCGAGCGGGAGGGCTCCGACGAGGCGGATTAGGCGCCTTGTCAGAAATCGGCCCTTCCGCCCGACTCCTACTCCATGCGAATCGACACCAAGCTGGACTTCAACCTGATCTCCCTCGAGCAGGCGGAGACGATCAACCTCCTGCTCGAGCTGACCGCGCCCGAGCTCGAGGGCGAGCGCCGGCGCGACCCCGCCACCCTGCAGGTCGTCCTCGACCGCAGCGGCTCGATGGCCGACGGCTCGCTGGTCTCTGCCCTCCAGGCGATCGACAGCCTGCTCGGGCGGCTGGCGCCCGAGGACCGCTTCGGACTGGTGGCCTTCGACGACGGGGTGCAGGTGGCGGTCCCCGCCGGCCCGCTCGGCGATGCCCGCGCCGCCCGCGCGGCGCTGCGCCAGATCTACCCCGGCGGGATGACCAACCTCGGCGGGGGGCTCCTGCGCGGGATCCAGGAGGCCCAGCGGGTGGGCGCCGAGGGCGGCGCCACCCTGGTCCTGCTCTCCGACGGCCACGCCAACGAGGGGGTCACCGACCACGACCGCCTCGCCGACTTCGCCGCCGGCGCCTACCGCGGCGGCATCACCTCCTCGACGATCGGCATCGGCCACGGCTACGACGAGGACCTGCTCGCGGCGATCTCCCGCGGCGGCCAGGGCAACGCCTCCTTCGCCGAGCAGGGCGATGACGCCGGCGGCCACCTCGCCGCCGAGGTCGACGGCCTGCTGGAGCGAAGCGTGCAGGCCGCCAGCCTCACCGTGCGTCCCGGGGCGGCGGTCAGCTCCGTCCGCCTCTTCAACGACCTGCCGGCCAGCCAGATCGAGGGCGGCTTCATGGTCGAGCTGGGCGACCTGAACGGCGCCGAGACCCGCCGCCTGCTGCTCGAGGTCGACGTGCCGGCGATCGCCGAGCTGGGCCCGAGCAGCGTCTGCGAGCTGGAGCTGCGCTGGGTCGAGGTGGAGACGATGGAGCAGAAGCTCGCGACGATCCCGGTCAACGTCAACGTCGTCCCCGGCGATCAGGCCGCCGGCCGCGTCCGCGACCCCGAGGTCGAGACCGAGCTCGCCTTCCAGCGCGCTCAGCGCGACAAGCAGGCCGCCGGTGAGGATCTGCAACGGGGCGACCTCGACCACGCCGTGGTCCGCTACCGCGAGGCGAGCGCTCGGCTGGCCGCGGTCCGCGGCCGCGCCCGCGGCCGGATGGTCGAGGACCTCGACCGGGAGATGGAGACGCTCCACGACCTGGCCGAGCGCGCCCGATCGGACGCGATCGGCGCCCGGAAGCTCTCGCTCGCGGATCACCACATGAAGACGCGGCGGCGGGGGAGGCGGCGATGACCGGCTCTGCCGCGACCAGCACCGACACCGTCGAGCGCTACCTGGCCGAGCCATTGCGCGTCGGCGATCCGACCGCGATCGAGAACCTCGCGATCTATCCCTTGTTCGGGC
Source organism: uncultured Actinomycetes bacterium (assembly GCA_963725315.1). GTDB lineage: Bacteria > Actinomycetota > Thermoleophilia > Solirubrobacterales > 70-9 > JBBRHQ01. The sequence continues at coordinate 604,916 of CAVRYA010000004.1, forward strand.
CGGAGCCCAGGCTCGGCTACATCTCCTTCGCCCAGGGTCGCGAGGGCGGCGTGCGGATCGGCGAGCTCGAGGGCGGCGCCTCGGTCAACGACCTCGTGGTCGAGAACCGAAGCGGCGAGGTCGTCTTCCTGCTCGAAGGCGAGGAGGTGCTCGGCGCCCAGCAGAACCGCACCTTCGACGTCTCGGCGCTGATCGCCCCGGGCGTCAAGACGCAGGTGCCGGTCAGCTGCATGGAGGCCGGACGCTGGGAGGGACACCGCCACGGCGAGGAGATGCGACCGGCGCCGCAGACCGCCAACCCGCGGATCCGCCGGGCAAAGGCGCTGCAGATCCGCAGGAGCGTCCTGGCCGGCCTTGCCGCGCGGGCCTCCCAGGCTGAGGTGTGGGACGAGGTGGCCGATGGAGCAGGCCCGCCACGGCTCCGCTTCGCCGACGAGCGCGATGCACGACGTCTACGAGGGCCGCCGCGGCCGCCTGCGCGAGATCGTCGCGGCCGTGCCACTGCAGGACGGCCAGGTCGGCTCGATCGCCGCGATCAACGGCGAGATGTGGGTGCTCGACTACGTCAGCCGCCCCGATGTCTACGCGGCGCTGCATGAGCGGCTGGTGCAGGGCTACGGCCTCGACGCACTGGCCGAGCAGAACGACGGGCCCGCCGACGCATCGCCTGAGGACTCGACCGCCCGCGGCTTCGCACTGCTGGCCTGCGAGGCGCCGATCGCCCACCGGGCCCCAGGGATCGGCCTCGGCGAGGAGATCCGCTTCGCCGCCAACGGGGTCAGCGGCAGCGGGCTCGCCCACGAGGGCGAGCTGATCCACCTCTCGGTCTTTCCCGGGACGAGAGGGCAGCGAGGTCGCCGCCGAGGAGGGTCCGCGCCAGGGTCGTGTGCGGCGACCGTCGCGCCGCCGCCGGACGGTAGAGCCTCGCCCATGGCACCCGACCCGGCCCAGGACCCGCCGCCGAGCGGCTGGGTCCTGTGTCCGGGCTGCCGGCAGCGAAGCGGGCCGCCCGGAGCGCTCTGCCCGGACTGCGGCTCACGCCTGCCTCAGCCCCAGAAGGCCGAGTCGGCCGGCGCCCTGCTTGCGATCGGCCTCGTGGTCGGCGCGATCGGCTACGCGATCTACGCGGCGAGCGGCCACGGCAGCTTCGGCGCCGTGGTCCTGCTGATCGGGATCATCGTCTTCGGGGTGGGCCTGGCCCAGGGCAGCGACGTCGCCGGCCGGATCGGCCCCGAGCGCCAGGCCTCGTGCTGCGGGTGCAGCTGCGCGGTGGCGCTGCTGGTGGTGCCGGTCGGGGCGGCGCTGCTGTGGACGCAGGGCGGGCCGGCGCTCGCGGCGCTGGCCGTTCCGGCGTGGGCTGCCGCGTCTCATGGGTCCTGGCGCAGGCCACGCGACTCGGTTTCGCGATTCGATCGTTTGCCAAACGCTGCATTTGGCCTCACCCCGGTAACGGTCGGCACGGCAGACTCGCTGTGAATGAGCCGAAGCCCGTCTGCCAAGAAGGATCGCCCGGACCTCGCGCCGCTCGATGCGCTTGGGCGGAGGATCCAGAGGGTGCTCGATGACGTCAAGCCGCATCTCTCGGCCGCGGACGAGCCGCCAAATACCTACGAGGGCTACGGCGGCGCCGCGTCGGAGGCCTATCTGTACCTCGCGGGCGGCCGGGACTCCGGGCTGAAGGTCAAGCGGCTGGGCGATGGCGAGTTCAGCCACTGGTGGCTGGAGGACGAATCGGGCCGGGTGATCGACCTGACGCTGGGTCCCGCGGATCGCCGACGGCTCAAGAAGCATCCGCGCAACGGCCATCCGTACGAGCAGGGGAGGGCCACGATGTTCCGGCGTGGATACGAGAGGCCCTCGAGGCGCGCCATGGCGATCATCAGGCTCGTGCGGGCCCAGGAGGACAGCAATTAGGGCGCAAGCGGGATCCAGGCGTGTGTCACCGTGGATCCAAGACGCTGGGTAGCAGTTCTGCTACCTTGCCTATTGTGACAACCATCCCCCAGAAGGAACTGCGCAACCAGGTCGGGCAGATCCTGCGCCGAGCCGAAGCTGGTGAGGTGATGACGATCACCGTCGCCGGTCGGCCGGTGGCGACCCTGGGTCCCGCGTCCAGCAGGAGGTGGGTCGGGCCGGAGCGTCTGGCGGCCGTCTGGGGGACGCCCCCGCCGAGGACGCTGGCAGAGGACCTCGAGCGGCTGCCGGCGGCGCCGGCGGATCCTTTCGCTTGAGCACCGCAGTTGCGGGCCCTGCTGGACACATCGGTCCTGATTGACGGGGACCCCCCGGGAGACGTAGAGGGCGCGATCAGCGTCGCCACTCTGACCGAGCTTCACTTCGGTGTGCTGGTGGCCTCCGATGACGATGAGCGGGCGCTTCGGGCGCAGAGGCTCGGGGTGATCGAAGCCATTTTCGACCCCATTCCGATCAATGACGCGGTGGCGCGCGAGTGGGGTCGCCTCGCCGCGACCGTCGCGAGCCGCGGCGGCCAACCCAGGCGCAGGGCGATAGACCTTGCGATAGCCGCGACCGCGAACGTCGAGGCGGTACCCCTAATCACGCGCAACGCCGGCGACTTCGTCCTGATCGAGGACCTCGTCGACGTTCGCGCTGCCTGAGCCGAACTGAGCCGCAGCTTCCCACCCCCGATTGCGGCTCGCGCCTGCCCCAACCCGCGAAGGCGGATTCCGCCGGGGCGCTGCTGGTCGCGGGGCTGGTGATCGGGGCGATCGGCTACGCGATCTATGCAGCCACCGGCCACGGCAGCTTCGGCGCCGTGGTCCTGCTGATCGGAATCATCGCCTTCGGGGTTGGGCTGGCCCAGAGCAAGGACGTGGCCGGTCGGATTGGCCCGGAGCGGCAGTCGTCGTGCTGCGGATGCAGTTGCGCGGTGGCATTGCTTGTTGTGCCGGTCGGGGCAACGCTGCTTTGGTCGCACGGCGGACCGGCGATGGCTGCGGTGGCGCTGCCGGCGTGGGTTCCGCTGAGCTGGGTTGCAGCGGGCCTCTCGGCCGGTGTGGCTGCCGTGCGCCGCAAGCTTGAGCCGGTGTCAGATCGAGAGCGAGCACCGCGACTCCCGTGCCGATGACCGTGACCACCGACATCCGAATCGGCTCCCTGAACCTGCGGGCATACCCCGACCCGAGCCGCGATCAGATCCACGATCTGGCGAAGCTCATCGCCGAGCAGGAGTGCGACGTGGTCCTTCTGCAGGAGTGCCTGAGGCCTTGGTTGGAGGTGATCTGCGAGGCCGGCGGGATGAAGGGCGTCCATTCCCACCAGCTGCCCCCGGATAGCCCCGCGAGTGCATTTTCTCCGGACGGCTGCGCGATCGCAGTCCGCGACCCAATCGAGCTGGGCCATTGCTGGCGCATCCCGCCCGAGAGCTTCATGCCCGATTCCGTGCAACGAGCAGATCTTCGAGGAGCCGCCCGAGGGCTTCGAGCCGATGCCCGAGCGGCTCGCCTACCGATCGTCGGGGCGTTCGATACTTGCCGAGTTGGCGCTCAACGGCGAGACCTTCGTCGTCGGCTCCTTCCACGCGACGCCCGGCGCCGGCACGGTCGGCGGCATGAGCGTGGGCGAGTGGAAGCCCTTCTTTCACGGTGCCGTCGCGCTCGAGCTCGCCCACATCGAGGCGCCCTTCGTATTCGGGATCGACGCCAACGAGCCGCGCTCGGAGACGCTCGAAGGGGTGGCCTTCCACTGGGAGGACGGCCGCTCCGGGGTGGAGAAGATGAAGGCTCTTCTCGGGCTCGAGCCGATCCATCGCGGCCGTGACCTGCTCCGCGAGTGGCTGCGGACGAGCGGTCGGGAGCCCGCCTCGCGAGGAGCTGCTGGAAGTGACCTATGCGCCGAGGGAGACCTTCCAGCGCCGCTTCGACTCGATCTGGGCGACCCCGGACTTCACCCTCACGACTTCGCCACGCATTTCGACCAGGCGATCGCAGCCGGCGGTGACCACGCGCTACTGGTCGCCGATCTGCAACTCCTCGTCTCGCCGACTGAGATCCGATTGGCCACCGGGTTCGCGCAGCCGATCTTGCGGCTCGCGGTAGATCCTCTGCAGCTGTTGGCCGCCGTCAGGGTTCGGCTGTGAAATCGAACAGCTTCTCTCGAGGTGGCGGTTCGCCCTGGTCCCTTCGACGGGAACTCTTGAGTCCGACGCCCTCCACCTTCCCAGTGGCAGGGTGGCTCGCGAAGCGAGGAAGGAGTTGCTTGTGCCAGCGGCTGGCATCACCCAGCTGCGTTCGCCCGGCCATCGTGCTGGCGACCACCAAGTCCGCCACCTGCAAGTCCGAGCGAAAAGTGGGAGGGACCGAGGAGCAGACTGTCGACGATGCGATCCAGGTCGGTGAAGGGAGTTCCCTCGTCCTGCAAGCTGCTCGAAGAAGCGCCGCATCCGATCGTCTACGTCACGCCGCCGACTGTCCAGACACGATCACTCCATACGAGTCCTCGATGGTCAGGAAGCGCTGGAAGCGTTCGGCAACGAAGGTGAGGGCTGTCGCATACACCGTGTCGTCGTCCTTGAAGAAGCGAGCCAAGCCGTCGATCTGCCGCCCGGCGAGTGGTCGGAGCGTGACGACGAAGCAGGTGATCGGCGCTGAGGCAAGGCTGGCGAACAGCTCGTCGGCAAGCGCGGGAGGCACCTCGCCGGTCTTGATCCCATGCCACTTGGCCTCCTTGTCGAGCGGCCAGGAGTGCCTCTCGCATGCCGAGATCCAGTGGTCTCGAAGGGTTCTCCAACGATCGGCACGGACCGCGATCCCTCCGAGAGCAAAGACTCGGTCGCTCGGTTTGCCGGATTCGTCGAGGAAGAGGAGGTGGGACTCAGAGCCCATCGCCATCGAAGCCTATGCCGGATTCGGCAGGCGCGGATAGGCTCGCGTCGGTGGCCGATCCTCTTCCCCCGAAGTTCATCAGCCCGTCGCGCATCGCGCGCTTCTATTACCTGGAGTGCGAGCGCTATCTGCGCTACGGGTCGGTGACAAAGGGCGCGCGCGGCGAGGAGGGGGTTCCCGACCCCCCGTACGACACCGAGCCCAGTAACGCGAGCGATCCTGCAGACCGGTGAGGCCTGGGAAGCGGAGGTCGTCGAAACGATCATCAAGGATCGCGTCCATGTGGCCGAGGCACCGCCGGACACCTCGATCAGCGATCGCATCTTCGATCAGGACCGTGCCCGAGAACTCATCTCTGCCCTTGCGCCGGGCAAATACGTATTCCAGGCCGGAGCTATCCGTACCGCGAGGAGCTCTCGCGGCGTTACGGCCTTGATCCCGATGTCGTCAGTTGGAGTCCCTGCCGACCCGATCTGATCGAGTGCGTCGAGCGCGACGAGGGTTCGCTGGAGCTACGGGTCATCGACATCAAGGCGAGCCCCGGGGTGAAGCTCTCCCACCGCATCCAGGCGACCGTCTACTCGCTGATCCTCGAGGCGCTTCTCGCGGACTGGGGCGTCGACCGACCGCTCGGTCGCCCGGGAGGGCGGAATCTGGCTCGGCACAGCATCCCGAGCCCGAGTTCTTCGAGCTGCGCTGCTCCGCCCGCCGATCGAGCAGTTCCTCGAGCACGAGCTTCAGCCCCTGCTGGAAGCGCCGGCTGACGAGGCGCCGTGGCACCTCTACTTCCGCTGCGAGTGGTGCGAGTACTTCGACCACTGCCGCGAGGAGATGCGCGAAACCGACTCGGTGTCCCGCGTGCCCTATCTGACGACCCACGCCAAGCGCTTCCTCGGAACGGCCGATCCGCCGGTTCGGACCGTCGGAGGACTTCGGCACGCTGCTCGCCGAGCCCGAGCGACGCCGCCGAGCTCGACGGCTGCGCATCGCTGCGCGGCAGGGGCGACCGACTGGCGACCCAGGTCGGCGCGCTTCGAGAGCCGACGAGGTCAGTCGCTCAGGCCGGCTCCTCGCTCGCCATGCCGGTGCTCGAGACACGTCCGCGTCGTCCTCACCGCCCAGACCGAACCGGTCTCCGGTCAGCTCTACGCCTTCGGCCTCTACGCGCACGGACTCAAGGACGTATTCGGAGAGGAGGACGCAACCGCACGATCGCCCACGTGGCGCCGGACGGCGACCCCGAAGTCGATCGTCGAGCTGCAGCGCGACGCTCGTCCGCGACCTGTGGGAGATCTTCGAGGCGGTCGATGCCTACAACGCGCGACCAGGAGGAGTGGCGCGACAAGAAGTCGCTTCAGGTGTTCGTCTTCGACACCTACGAGCGCGACCTGATCGTCGCGGCGCTGCTCGAGCGGCTGTCCGATCCCGAGGTCGCCGAGCAGGCGCTGAAGGTCCTCTTCCAGCTTCAGGGCCCCGACCTGCTCCAGGCCGAGGAGCACCCGGCGAACGAGGTCTTCTTCCCGATCGTCGTGCTCAGCGAGGTCCTCCGCGACCGGCTCGCGCTGCCCGGCGAGGTCACCTACCGCTTCGCCGACGCCGTCAACCGCTGCTCCAGCCCAAGGAGTACGGGTTCGAGTACAACGACAGCGAGTACTTCGGCTTCGCGCTCTCCAACCAGATGCGCTCCGACGCGATCTACTCGTCTGGTACGACGGCAAGACCGAGCGGATCGAGTGGATCGAGAAGCGAGATCAAGCGCCGGCTCTGGGCGGCCAACAGCCTCGTCAACGGAACGCGCGAGCGCCTCGAAGGAGGCCGGCGCGCTCTTCGCCTATCCGCCGAAGTTCGAGCTGCCGCGCGTCGTTCGACTACGACTCGCCGCTGCTCTCGCGCCTCGCCTTCCTCGCCCAGTACGAGTCGGTTCTCGGCTACCTCGAGTCTGCGGACCCGGCGCATGGCACCGCTCGGCGAGCGGGTTCGCACCGGCGACGCGGTGGTGCTCCGCTGACGGCGGCGGCGACCGCTTCGCCGTCGAGGCGATCAGCGAGGACCTCGAGCTCGAGCTCGGAGCACCTTCCCCGAGCTGGCTTCTGGCCGAGCGCGACGACGTCGGGCAGCGCGCGCTGCTCGGCTTCGACGACTACTGGAATCGCGACCGCGTCTGGGTGCGCAAAGGGCTGCCGCTGCGCTTGGCGGGCATCGCCGACGTCGGCGGGTTCGCCGCGCGACGCGGCTTCGGCTCGATCTGACCGAAGGCGCCGGATTCCCCTCAGCTCCGCACGCGGCGCCGACTACGTCCTCTGCCCTCGCTTCACCGACTTCACGACCGAGCACGCGATCGACGAGCTGACGAGCTGTCGACGAGACGGCGACGCCGGGCGGTTTCCTCGAGCTGGTCTCCGGACCGCACGGCTTCGCGACGGAACTGGCGGATCGACCCGGAGCGTCGCGCGGACGCGATCGAGCTCGCGCCGAGTCTGCGGGATGACCCCGAGCCAGCTCGGCGGCATTCGAGGGCGTGCTCGATCAGCCGTCTGCAGCTCGTCTGGGGACCGCCGGGAACCGGCAAGACCCACTTCCTCGCGCTCGCGCATTCTGGCCCTGGCCGAGGCCCATCGCCGTGCCGGCGAAGCCGCTGCGCGTGATGCTGACGGCGTTCACCCACGCGGCGATCGAGAACGCGCTGCGCAAGATCGCCGAGCTCCAGCGTCGAACTCGGCGATCTACCAAGGCGACCTGCCCGCTCGGCCAAGCTCGACGTGGATCGGCGACGGACGCCGGTCCCAGGGATCGAACTCGCTCGATCGCGACGCCGGCGATGGTTGGCTCGCAGCGCAACGAGATCGGCAGTCCTCGGCCGGGACGGTCTGGGCGCTGCGTCGGACCGAGCCCGGCTCGCGCCGACCTCGTCGTCATCGACGAGGGCTCGCAGGTGCTGGTCCCGCAGTCGGTCGATCGCCGGTTCGCCGGCTCGCAGACGAGCGGCCGGCTCGTGATCGCCGGCGACGACCGGCAGCTTCCGCCGATCGTGCTCGGCGCCTATCCCGAACCCGACGAAGGACGAGCCGCTGCTTCACCGCTCGATCTTCGAGTGCCTTCGCCGCGCCGACCCCGAGGACGAGCTCACCGCGATGCTGCTCGAGAACTGGCGCATGAACGAGACGCTCTGCCGTTACCCGCGCGAGCAGATCTACGTCCCCGAGTACGCGAGCGCGACACCGCGAGATCGCGGCCAGGCCGCCTCGCCCTCGGCAAAGGCGCGGAGCGACGTGGGCCGACGACTGTGCTCGACCCCGAGTATCCGCTCGTCGTCTGCGTCCTCGAGGGCGTCCAGGCGACCGCCGAGAACGTGATCGAGGCGGGGCTGGTCGCCGATGTCGCGACCCGCCTGCGGCAGCGCGCTGCTCGACTCCGACGGGAAGCCCTACGCGGACACCGGGCCGCGGACGACGCGAGGCTTCTGGAGTGACGGACCTCTTCATCGTCAGCCCCCACCACGCCCAGATCCGCGCGATCCGCCGCGCGCTCGCCGAGCGCCGAACGTGGAACGAGCGAGCCCATTCGTCGACACCGTCGACAAGATGCAGGGCCAGGAGTGCGACGCGGTGATCGTCAGCTACGGCGTCTCCGACGTCGAGTACGCGCTGAGCGAGAAGGAGTTCATCTACTCGCTCAACCGGCTCAACGTCGCGATCACCCGCGCGCGCGCGAAGACGATCGTCTTCCTCCCGCTGCCGCTGCTCGAGCCGCCGATCGCGGCCTTCGAGGACGACCGGATCGCCGAGGGCATCGCCTTCATGCAGGGGCTCTGGCGATTCGCCGAAACATCGGGGGAAGCTTCGAGCCGGGATCTCGGCGACGGAGCGCTGCTGCGGACGTTCCGAGTCTCGGCCTGAGAGATCCGCTAGTCGCCGCTGGCAAGTCGCCAGCCGAGTCCATCTCTTCTGACCGCGCCGGCGGTTTCTCGTTTCTCGAGTTCCGTCATGAAGGTTCTCCTGGGATTGTGTTGAGCAGCATTGCGAGCATGCTCCCCCTGATGCCAGGATGCTCTTCGCAAGGCTTGATCGAGCGGGTCTGCAGATCTCGGTGTCCGTTGGCGCGGCGGCGCGCCAGATCTGCTCGGGACGTAGCCGTCGACGAAGGAGATGAATCGCCTGAGTTGCCTCCGCCTTTGATCGAGCTCGTCGAGTTCGGCCAGGGCTCGCTTCCGCAGATCGGGCGAGGTCGCGCGCGGAGCTCTCTCGACTCATCCGCGCCTCGAGGCGGTTAGGCCGCCTTTGCCTCGCGATCGCGCCTTCGATTCCGGCGGCGGTACAGGTTGACCAGGTGATCGCTGAGCCGGACGATGTCCTTCGGGGTGTTCTGCAACTCGTTCCAGGCGCAGGTCTGCTCGCCATGGCCGAATTTCCACGAGCCCTTGTCCCAGCGACAGTCCTTGGCGATGAGCCCTAACTCGCAGAGGAACTCCTCTTCGCTCGGGATTTCGTCTTCGCCGAGGGCGTAGGCGATCTCGTCCATCAAGCACCCCATGCTGACGATCCCGACGCCGTGGACGAGGCGCGAGCGGCGGGGCGACTCGTCCCAGGCGTCGGAAACAGCTCGGCGACCGCGCCCCAGTAGTTCTTGAGCAGCGTCCAGCATCGCCTCGGTGTCGCCGCCGCCGCTCTCGGGATCGAAGTAGCGATAGAGCGCGCCGTCCTCGAGGCTCGTGGAGAGCATCTTGAGGATCGAGTTGTCCTTGATCGTGCCCGCCGACTGTGGTCGGCGTGCGGATCCGCTCCTGAGCAGCGGCGAGTCCGGGTCGTAGTTGAGCCGCTCGAGCAGCAGCGCCGGGTAGCGGCGCTTCAGCAGGAGCGATCGGCAGGTCGCCCTCGGGCGTCGCCGGGAGCAGTTCGTGGATCAGGCCCTTCGGCAAGCGGCTTGGTCGAGTTGACGAGGATGAACTGCGAGCGCTGCTCGGCGACGCTGTCGGTGATGAACGCGGTGACGAAGACCGGGAAACCGCTCGACGTCGGCGTCGCGAATCGCCGCCGAGCGCTGCTGACCGTCGACGATCCAGCCCGGCTTGCTCGTCGTTCGGCAGGTCTCGATCGACCGGGATCGACCAGCTCGCCGACTGGCACGTCGCCGTGGCCTCGCCGAGTCCGCGTCGGCTCGAATCGCACTCGCGCGTCGAACGCGACGACGAGCGCGTTCGGCAGGATCGCATCGGCGGACTCCAGGTAGCGCTTGATCGTCCGGATGTGCGCGATCGCCTCGGCTCGCTGGTAGCCGTCGATCTCGTGCGCGTCGTCGCGGTGGACCCGCGAGACGGTGGCGAACGAGCGGCAGCTTCTTGCCGTCGACCGCGAAGCTGTAGAGCGTGCGCCCGCCCTGCTGGATCGCAAGCGCCGGGAGCCGGAGCTCGTACTTCGTCCGCTTCGTGCTCATCCACGCCGTCGACCAGAGGTCGGCTCCGCTCGGCAGTTGCGCGCGTCGAGGCGCCGGGCGAACACGTGGAGGTTGTGGAAGCCGCGACGCTTGTTGCGCTCGGTGCCGCGGAAGAGCATCACCTGGATGCCGACGTCCTGGCAGACGGCGCAGTCGCAGTCCTTCCACGGGCGCGCCGTCGAGCACCTCTCGGTACGCGTCGCTGCGGTCCGTTCTTGCCGTCGTGGAGCTGCTCGTACTCGCGCAGCGCCGAGACCGCCTCGTCGACGCTCGGCCTCGCCGCGGTCGAACGCCCGCGAGGGCGCTGCAGCGCGTCCTGCTCGAGGCGTCTGCGCCTGCTGCCTGGTCGACCTCGCCGGCGCGGATCCGGCGCCTGCAGCTTCGCGTTGCCTTCGACCTGCGGCACGCGGAGCGCCACGAATGCGCGATCGAGGGCGTAGTAGTTGTCGCGGTCGTCCTTGAACGCCTGCCGAAACGGCGAGGTGCTGTCGAAGCTCGTGACCCCGAAGCTGCCGAAACTCGGGCATGTGCTCGCAGCGCGTCACGCCGAGCAGGTGCAGTTCGGTCCTCGGATCGCGGACGTCGTCGACCGCTGCGAGCACCGCCAGGATCTCGTGGGTCTTCAGCGGCGACCAGACCGCCGAGCGCGATCCGCTCGTAGCCGATCTTCTGCAGCGCTCGGACGGCAGTCGGCGTAGGACTCGGGGCTCCAGCCCTGCGCGACGCCGATCGGCTCGAAGCTGCAGCCGCGCTCGCGCGTGGCGGCGCGAGGAACTCCGCCGCCAGCTCCAAGCGTCAACTCGCAGCGGCGCGGCCACTCGGCGGGAGTCGATCATCGCTCAGCTGGTCGTCAGTCTCGAAGACCGAGGATCACGTGGTCGACCGAGAGCCCGGCGTCGAAGCCGCAGTCTCCTCGTAGAAGTCGATCACCTCGTCGACCGTGTAGGGCGGCGCCTCCTCGTTCGACGTAGGTGAACGCGCCGCAGTCGCCGATCGTCTCGAGACGCGGCCCCGGACCGCGTCGAGTCGGAAGAACTCGCGCACGCCGACGCGGTAGAGGCGCTGGCGCTGCTGGGCGCTGTAGCGCCCGGCGCCGCCGATGCCGTCGATCATCGCCTTCGAGACCAGGATCCCCGCGTACGGCGACGGGCTGGCAAGCACCTCGTGCGCGTAGCGATCGTCGCGCTGGCGAACCCGGTAGGGCGAGCGCTCCTCGGTCTCGAAGTCGAAGCTCGGATCGATCTGATCCTGGCTGTCGGGGAAGTAGAACCTCACGCGACGAGCCCCAGTTGGCCTTGCCCGTCGCGCACCGACTCGAGCCATCCGAGGACATCGAACGCGGGTTCGCACGAGCCTGTCGAGTTGGAGGGTTCCTCGCTCAGTCCCCGCAGCAGCAGCGAAGCCAGTTCACCCTTGAGGCCGACCAGGCCACACGAGAAGCGCCGCGCTTCGCCTTCGTGGCGCGGGCACAGTTCTGATCGCACTGGGGATCGCTGCGAGCCTCCTTGCCGGAGTGTCGGCCGCAAAAGGCGAGCACCGGTCCACCGACGGATCATTCCAGGCTCCAAGGCCAGCGGCGCCGCAGGTAGTCGTCGCCGAGCAGGAGGAGGGCGAGCGCCGCCGGCTCAGCCAGCACCTGCGCCAGAGTCGGGCGGGATCCTCGAGGGCGCTCGCTCGGTCATCGAGCGCATCGCCGCCGCATCCCGGCGAAGGTCTCGTCGTAGCTGGAGATCAGGTCGGACGCGATCGCGAGCAAGGCCGTGGCCCGCCGAGACGATTCGAAGGTCGAGTTCGAATCCGGATGCCGCCGAGCGAAAACGCCGTACGCCACGCATCAGCCGGCGGTGCTGCTCGCCCGCGTAGAGGTCCTCGGCCGGAATCGACCCACCCGAGCAGGGGTCGACCTTGGTGCCCGTGCACGAGGTCACGACGAGAATGCGATGGGGCTCAGTCATCGGACCGCGTCCATCGCAGCCGCGCCACGGCGCTGTGGTCGTGGATGCTCTCCTGGTTGGAGGCCCGGACCTCGAAGCTCGCGACCCGCACGTCGTTCGCGCAGCTGGACCGCGACGTCGCGAACGATGTCCTCGACGAAGGCCGGGTTGTCGTAGGCGCGCATCGTCAACTCGCGCTCGTCGCTTCGCTTGAGCAGCGGGTAGATCGGCGCCGAGCCGGCCTCTTCGGCCACCTCGATCAGGTCCTCAAACCAGAGTCCCGAGGCCTCGCCGGCGGGCCACGGACAGGTGACCTCGATGTCGACGTAGCCGCGCTGGTTGTGGGCCCCGTAGTCGCTGATCTCCTTGCTGCACGGACAGAGGCTCGTGACCGGCACCCGGACGCCCACCGAGGTGGTCGATCCGCTCCTGTCCGCGACTACCCGACCAAGCCGCACTCGTAGTGCATCAGCGACGCCATCTCGCTGACCGGCGCCCGCCGCTCGAGGAAGTAGGGAAAGCGGAGCTCGACCCGGGCCAACTCGGTTTCCAGGCGGCTGCGAACCTCCTGGGCCATCTGGCGGAAGCTCGCCGGCCCGAGCTCCCCGGCGAACTCGTGCAAGCACCTCGACGAACCGGCTCATGTGGGTGCCGCGGACATGATCGGGCAGGTGCACGAGGAGGCTGGCCACTCGCGACCGTCCGCTGGCGGTCTCCGTCCCGCCCGGCCACCACGATCGGATAGGAGAGGTCGTCGATCCCGACCTCGTCGATCTCGACGCCGCGATGGTCGGCCCGGCTCTGGACGTCATCGATGCCGATCGGCGGATCGCCGGCAGGGTCATCGAGCTCCCTGCCTCGGTAGGAGCAGCCCGAGGTGCAGGTCTCCCTCACGACCACCTCGCTGAGGCCGTCGATTTCTCCCTCGAGGCGCTCCCAGATCCAGCGGGCGAGGTTCTCGCTGGTCGGGTTCTCCAGTCCGTCGATCTCGTTCAGGTAGTAGTGGTCGAGGACGTCGTGGAGCGGCTTGAAAGCAGCGCGATGTCGGCGAAATCGATCACCCAGCCGGACTCGGGAGCGACTGGGCCGCTGACCCGGACCT
>CAVRYA010000005.1:0-253662 GCA_963725315.1 uncultured Actinomycetes bacterium
TGCGCGCCGCGCACGACGAGGGTGGGGCACGCGAGCTCGCCGAGCACCTGCCACATGTCCACACCCTGTTTCGGGCGCTCGCCGGTCTCCTTCGCGCGCCGGAACTGGTCGCGGAAATGCAGATCGCGCTTGACCTGCACGCCGCCGGGCACCGGGCGCAGATACGCCTCGAAGCGCGCGCGCTTCGGCGAGTCCTTCGGGACGCCGAAGTGCCGCATCGCTTCGTCCACGCTCCCGAACACGTCTGGCTGCGCGGCGACCATGTCCGTCACCCGCTTCGAGCCGGCGGGCGCGTTCTCGGGCGAGTAGTCGACGAGCACCAGACCGGCGACGCGCGCCGGGTTCTTCAGCTGCGAAGTAGCTCGCGTTCCCGTCCGCCCATGGAGTGCCCGACGACGATCGCGCGCTGCCAGCCGAGATGGCCGAGCAGCGCAACGACGTCGCCCGCCATCGTCGGTACGGCGTAGTCGCGCGACGGGCTCCAGGTCGAGTCGCCGAACCCGCGCATGTCCATGGCGACGACCTCGCGGCCGGCGGCGAGCTCGGACGCAACGCCGATCCAGTCGTACGAGAAAAACGACAGCCCGTGCAGGATGAGGACCGGGGCGCTTGTCGCTGCGGGTCCGGGGGCGCCGAACCGGCGGTAGAAGAGCGTGACGTCGCCCGACGGGCAGGTGCCGTTTCGATGCGCGCTGGACATGCGGTCCTCCGGGGGGCGGGCGACCAATCTATTCTGCCGCCGCGCGGCTGTCCACCGCCGCGCGTCCCGCCGGGGGCGCGGCGCCGGTGTCGGCGCCTTGACGCAGCGCGCCATTCCCCTCTAAAATCGGCCGGTTTTGCGGGCGGCGGGGAGGCGCTTTTTTTGCGCGCGCAGCTTGGCCGGATTGTCGGCCTCCAAGTCGCGGTGAGCGTTGCGATCGCCTTAGCGTGCCTTGCGTTCTACGGGGGAAAATGCCGCGATCTCGGCGTTCCTCGGCGGCGCGATCGGGTTCCTCGGCAGTTTCGCTTATGCGTGGAGGATCGCCCGCCCGCAAGTGAGTGATCCCAAGGCGCTGTTGCGCGCCCGCCGCACCTCGTGGCCGAGGTGCAGAAGCTCGGCCTCACCGTGATTCTGTTTGCGGCGGTGCTCATCCTCTTCGGGGGGGTGTCCCTTGCCGCTGTTGCTGACGTTTATCGCGACGCTCGTCGTGTACTGGGTCGCGTTGCTTATGGTATTTTGAGACCCACCTTACCGATATGGCCGCCGAAAACGCCGCACCCACCGCCAACGAGTACATCGCGCATCACCTCATCAACCTGCCGCTGGTCGGCAGGGGGTTCTGGACCTTGCACCTCGACACGCTGATCATGTCGGGCCTGGTGGGATAGCGGTGTTCGGCGCCATGGCCTAGCGGCGCGCAGAGCTACTGCCGGCGTTCCCGGCAAGCTGCAGGCTTTCGTCGAGATCGTGCTCGGCATGATCGACCAGCAGGTGCGCGATACCTTCCACGGCAAGAGCGAACTGGTGACCCCGCTCGCCATTACGGTCTTCGTGTGGGTCTTCTGCATGAACGCGATCGACCTCATCCCGGTCGATTTCATCCCGTGGTCATGGACAGGGTTCGGCGTGTCGCATTGGAAAGCGGTGCCGACCACCGATCCGAACCCACGTTCGCCATGTCGCTCACCGTGTTCGCGCTGATGCTCTTCTACAACATCAAGTTCAAGGGCATCGGCGGCTGGCTGCATGAGGTGTTCACCGTGCCGTTCGGCATGTGGCTCGCGCCGGTGAACCTGTTCTTCCGCGTCATCGAAGATGTCGCGAAGCCGATCTCGCTCGCGCTGCGGCTGTTCGGCAACATGTTCGCCGGCGAGATGGTGTTCATTCTGATTGCGCTGCTTCGGCGTCTGGCAGCTGGGCCGCTGGGCGCAGCGCGGCGAGCGGCCGTGATCCCGCTGCGTGGGCGCTGTTCCATATTCTGATCATTACGCTGCAAGCATTCGTCTTCATGATGCTCACCGTGGTCTACATGAGCATGGCCGCCGAGCATCACTAAGGTCTCGAACCGCAATAGGGAGAAAAAATGGAACTGTCTGTGTTGTTGGGTAACCTGCAGATCGCGGTCGCTATCCTGATCGGGGCGGGCGCGCTGGGCACCGCGATCGGCTTCGGCATTCTCGGCGGCCGCTTCCTCGAGGGCTCCGCGCGCCAGCCGGAGATGATCCCGACACTGCAGGTGAAGATGTTCATCGTCGCGGGTCTGCTCGACGCGGTCACCGATGATCGGGGCGGGTATCGCGCTGTACCTTCTGTTCGCCAACCCCTTCTCAAGATGTTCGCGGCTCATTGAGCAAAGTCTCCGGGACTAGGAGGCCAGCGTGAACATCAACGCTACGTTCTTCGGCCAGGCGATCTGGTTCGCCGTATTCATATGGGTCACGATGAAGTTCGTGTGGCCGCCGATTAAGCGCTCATCGCCGAGCGCGGCAGAAGACGATCGCCGACGGGCTCGCCGCCGCCGAGCGCGGCCGGCAACGAGCTCGCGGACGCGGCCAAGAAGCGCCGAGAGCGTGCTCGCGGACGCGCGCGCCCGCGCGCAGGAGATATTCGCCGCCGACAAGCGCGCGGCGCAGATGGTCGACGAGGCGAAGAGCACCGCCAAGGCGGAGGGCGACCGCCTCGTCGCCGGCGCCAAGGCCGAGATCGCGCAGGAGGTCGCGCGCGCGAAGGAGAGTCTGCGCGAGCAGGTGGCGACGCTCGCGGTCGCCGGCGCCGAGAAGATCCTGCGCCGCGAGGTCGACGCCAAGGCGCATGCGCAGATTGCTCGACCGGCCTGCGGAGCGTAGCGGAAGTACATGGCCGAGACTCGCCACGATCGCGCGGCCGTACGCCAAGGCGGTCTTCAAGGTGGCCGACGGCGAGGGCAAGCTCGCCGCGTGGGCGGAGGTGCTCGACCGGCTCGCCGCCGTGGCGGCGAACCCTGCGGTCGGACAGCTGCTCGGCGACCCCAACGTGACGCCGGACCAGCTCTATGGCGTGATCGCTGGCGCGGCGGGCGATCTGCCCGCCGAAGCGCAGAATCTGGTGCGCGTGCTGATCGAGAACGGACGCGTCGGGGTGCTGCCGGAGGTGCGCGACTCGTTCGTGACGCTGAAGCACGAGCGCGAGGGCGTCGTCGACGCCGAGATCGCGAGCGCCTTCCCGCTCGAGGACGCGCAGCTTGCGACGCTCGTGAACGAGCTGAAGCGCGGTTCAAGCGTAAGGTGAAGCCGAACGTGGCCGTCGACAAGGAGCTCATCGGCGGGGATGAAGGTCGTCGTGGGCGACGAGGTGATCGACGGGTCGGTGCGCGGCAAGCTCGCCGCGATGTCCGCCGCACTCGCGAAAGTCTGATATTCAGGAGTGACCATGCAACAGTTGAGCCCGTCCGAGATCAGCGATCTCATCAAGAGCAAGATCCAGAGCCTCGCGCTCGGGGCGGACGTCCGCACCCAGGGCACGATCGTCTCGGTGACCGACGGCATCTGCCGCATCCACGGCCTGTCGGACGCGATGCAGGGCGAGATGCTCGAGTTCCCCAAGAACACGTTCGGCCTCGCGCTCAACCTCGAGCGCGACTCGGTCGGCGCGGTGGTCATGGGCGCGTACGAGCACATCTCCGAGGGCGACACCGTCAAGTGCACCGGCAAGATTCTGTCGGTGCCGGTCGGCGAGGCGCTGATCGGGCGCGTGGTGAACGCGCTCGGCGAGCCGATCGACGGCAAGGGCCCGATCAACGCCAAGGAGACCGACGTCATCGAGAAGGTGGCGCCGGGCGTGATCTGGCGCCAGTCGGTGTCGCAGCCGGTGCAGACCGGCCTCAAGGCGATCGACGCGATGGTGCCGATCGGTCGCGGCCAGCGCGAGCTGATCATCGGCGACCGCCAGACCGGCAAGACGGCGGTCGCAGTCGACACGATCATCAACCAGAAGGGCAAGAACCTCTTCTGCGTCTACGTCGCGATCGGGCAGAAGGCCTCCACCATCGCCAACGTCGTGCGCAAGCTCGAGGAGCACGGCGCGATGGCGTACACGATCGTCGTGGCCGCGACCGCGTCCGAGTCCGCCGCGATGCAGTACATCGCGCCCTACTCCGGCTGCACGATGGGCGAGTACTTCCGCGACCGCGGTCAGGATGCACTGATCATCTACGACGATCTGACCAAGCAGGCGTGGGCGTACCGGCAGATCTCGCTCCTGCTGCGCCGTCCGCCGGGCCGCGAGGCGTACCCGGGCGACGTGTTCTACCTCCACTCGCGCCTGCTCGAACGCGCCGCGCGCGTGAACCCGGAGTACGTCGAGCGGGAGACCAAGGGCAAGGTCAAGGGCAAGACCGGGTCGCTCACCGCGCTGCCGATCATCGAAACGCAGGCCGGCGACGTGACCGCGTTCGTGCCGACCAACGTGATCTCGATCACCGACGGCCAGATCTTCCTCGAGACCGACCTCTTCAACGCCGGCATCCGGCCGGCGATCAACGCCGGCATCTCGGTGTCGCGGGTCGGCGGCGCGGCGCAGACCAAGGTCATCAAGAAGCTCGGCGGCGGCGTCCGCCTTGCGCTCGCCCAGTACCGCGAGCTCGCCGCGTTCGCGCAGTTCGCCTCCGACCTCGACGAGGCCACCCGCAAGCAGCTCGACCGCGGGCGCCTGGTGACCGAGCTGATGAAGCAGCCGCAGTACGCGCCGCTGTCGGTCGCCGACCAGGCGGTGACGCTGTTCGCGGTGAACCGGGGCTATCTCGACGACGTCGACGTGAAGAAGGCGCTCGCCTTCGAGGGCGCGCTGAAGGCGTTCCTGCACCAGAAGCACAAGGCGATCATGGACCGCGTCGAGACCACCCAGGACCTGACCGCCGACGACGAGAAGGCGCTCGCCGCCGCGATCGAAGAGTTCAAGAAGTCGGGTGCGTACTAAGCCGGAGCTCCGCCATGGCGGGCACTAAAGAGATCCGCAACAAGATCAAGAGCGTGCAGAGCACGCGCAAGATCACCAAGGCCATGGAGATGGTCGCGGCGTCGAAGATGAAGAAGGCGCAGGAGCGGATGCGCCAGACGCGGCCGTACGTGTCGCGGATCTGGCAGATCGCCGGTCATCTCTCCAAGGCCAACCCCGAGTACAAGCATCCGTTCATCGTCAAGCGCGAGACGGCCAAGAACGTCGGCCTGATCGTGATCACGACCGACAAGGGCCTGTGCGGCGGGCTCAACACCAACGTCCTGCGCGTCGCGCTGACCCGCATGCGCGAGTGGCAGGGCGAAGGCAAGGGCGTGATCGTCACCGCGATCGGCACCAAAGGCCTCGGCTTCATGCAGCGGCTGGGGGCGAACGTGGTCTCGCAGCTGGTCCAGCTCGGCGACCGCCCGCAGATCGACAAGCTGGTCGGACCGGTGAAGGTGCAGCTCGACGCCTACCGCGAGGGCAAGATCGACCAGCTGTTCATGCTCACCACGCGGTTCGTCAACACGATGAAGCAGGAGCCGATAGCCATCCAGGCGCTACCGCTTCATTTCGCGCAGAACCCGGCGCAGACGGTCATCGACACGTCGATCGGCGAGGACCAGTCCTGGGACTACATCTACGAGCCGGACGCGAAGGAAGTGCTCGACGGCCTGCTGACGCGCTACATCGAGGCGCTGATCTACCAGGCGGTGGTCGAGAACATGGCCTCCGAGCAGTCGGCGCGGATGGTCGCGATGAAGGCCGCCTCGGACAACGCGGCCGACATCATCGACGAGCTGACGCTCGTGCTGAACAAGACGCGCCAGGCGGCGATCACCAAGGAGCTGGCCGAGATCGTCGGCGGCGCCGCGGCGGTTTGACCGAAGGATTCAGATACCGGCATTGAGGGACTGACATGGCACAAGCACAATCGCAAGCCCAGGGCACGATCGTCCAGTGCATCGGCGCGGTGACCGACATCGAGTTCCCGCGCGAGCGAGATGCCGCGGATCTACGACGCGCTCGTGCTCGAGTCGATCGGTGACGGCGGCTCGCGGAGAAGGGGCTCACGTTCGAGGTCGAGCAGCAGCTCGGCGACGGCGTCGTGCGCTGCATCGCGCTCGGTTCCTCGGACGGCCTGCGGCGCGGCATGACGGTGAAGAACACCGGCAGCCCGATCTCGGTGCCGGTCGGCGAGGCCACCCTCGGACGGATCATGGACGTGCTCGGGCGCCCGATCGACGAGGCCGGCCCGATCAAGACCGACGAGCGCCGCGCGATCCACCAGCTCGCGCCGAAATTCGACGAGCTCTCGCCGTCGGTCGAGCCGCTCGAGACCGGCATCAAGGTGATCGACCTCATCTGCCCGTTCGCCAAGGGCGGGAAGATCGGCCTCTTCGGCGGCGCCGGCGTCGGCAAGACCGTCAACATGATGGAGCTGATCAACAACATCGCCAAGCAGCACTCGGGGCTCTCGGTGTTCGCGGGCGTCGGCGAGCGCACGCGCGAGGGCAACGACTTCTATCACGAGATGAAGGACTCGAAGGTGCTCGACAAGGTGGCGATGGTGTTCGGGCAGATGAACGAGCCGCCGGGCAACCGCCTCCGCGTCGGCCTCACCGGCCTCACCATGGCCGAGCGCTTCCGCGACGACGGCCGCGACATCCTGCTCTTCATCGACAACATCTACCGCTTCACGCTCGCGGGCACGGAAGTGTCGGCGCTGCTCGGGCGGATGCCCTCGGCGGTCGGCTACCAGCCGACGCTCGCCGAGGAGATGGGCCGGCTCCAGGAGCGGATCACCTCGACCAAGGTCGGCTCGATCACGTCGGTGCAGGCGGTGTACGTGCCGGCGGACGACCTGACCGATCCGTCGCCCGCGACGACCTTCGGCCACCTCGACGCGACGCTCGTGCTCTCGCGCGACATCGCCTCGCTCGGCATCTATCCTGCGGTCGACCCGCTCGATTCGACTTCGCGCCAGGTGGACCCGAACGTCATCGGCGAGGAGCACTACACGACGACGCGCGCGGTGCAGGCGATCCTGCAGCGCTACAAGGAGCTGCGCGACATCATCGCGATCCTCGGCATGGACGAGCTCGCGCCGGAGGACAAGCTGGCGGTCGCGCGCGCGCGCAAGATCCAGCGCTTCCTGTCGCAGCCGTTCCACGTCGCCGAGGTGTTCACCGGCTCGCCCGGCAAGTTCGTGCCGCTCAAGGAGACGATCAAGGGCTTCAAGATGATCATCAACGGCGAGTGCGACAACCTGCCCGAGCAGGCGTTCTACATGGTCGGCCCGATCGAGGAAGCGATCGAGAAGGCGAAACAGCTGCAATGACGTTCGACCCTCGGGCCGCTCTGCGCCCCGAGGGTCGGGAATTCATGGGTACATGACCTATGGCACACACCATACATGTATGATGTCGTTTCCGCCGAGGAGTCGATCTACTCCGGCGAGGCGGAATTCGTCGTGCTGCCGGGCGTCGCGGGCGAGCTCGGGATCTACCCCAAGCACACGCCGCTGCTCACGCAGATCAAGCCCGGCGCGGTGCGGATCAAGGTCCCCAACGAGGCCGAGGAGACGCTCGTCTTCGTCCAGGGCGGCTTCCTCGAGGTGCAGCCGAACGTGGTGACGGTGCTCGCCGACACCGCGATCCGGGCGCACGACCTCGACGAGGCGAAAGCGCTGGAGGCCAAGGCCAAGGCCGAGGACGCGATGCGGAGCAAGCTGTCGGCGGAGGAGATCGCCAAGGCCCAGGCCGAGCTCGCCGCCGCGGCGGCGCAGTTGCAGGCGATCTCCAGGCTGCGCAAGCGGAAGTAACAGTACCGCGCGCGCCGCTCGCCTTTCGGCGCCGGTAGCGCTGTCACCCACCCGGCGCCCCTCACCTGCCAGGGCCGTCAGGCTCGTTCCCGTTCGTTAATCGGTCGCGTCCGCCGCGGGCGTGGCGCTTTCCCTTCGGCTGCCTATAATTTGGACGGTCGCCCGACGAAGCGGCGGCATCCACCCGAGGCAACCACCCAAAGGAGGCGACGTGAACCGGTTCGTGTCGGTCCTGATCTGGAGTGCGGTCGCAATCGTCGGCGGTTTCGCATTCGCCGCCATTGCGCTCAAGCGCGGCGCGGCCAGGTGCGCCGGCTGGTTGCCGACGACCCCGACCGGGAAGCCGTCGAGTCGTGAGAAGCCGCAGACGATGTTCTTGGCGAAGTGCTCGTGGACCTCGAAGAACTCGCCGTCGTCGACGATCCGCGAGATCACCTCGCGCATGTCGTAGGGCTTGGAGGGGTCGTCGGGGACGAGGGTGTCGAGCTCGGGGTCCTCGCGCTCGGGGTCGTCGTAGGGCTCGACCCGGGGCGGCATCTCGAGGTTGTTGAGCGGCAGGAAGCTCATCAGGTGGCGCACGTCCTCGAGGCAGGTCTCCTCGTCCTCGGCCGCGAAGTGCGCGACCCCCGACTTCGAGTTGTGGCTCATCGCCCCGCCCAGCTCCTCGAACTCGACCTCCTCGCCGGTCACCGTCTTGATCACCTCGGGACCGGTGATGAACATGTGCGAGGTCTCCTTGACCATGAAGATGAAGTCGGTCATCGCCGGCGAGTAGACGGCGCCGCCGGCGCAGGGGCCCATGATCAGGCTGATCTGGGGGATCACGCCCGAGCACTGGACGTTGCGGACGAAGACGTCGCCGTAGGCGCCGAGCGAGACCACCCCCTCCTGGATCCGCGCGCCGCCGGAGTCGTTGATCCCGATCACCGGCGCCCCGACCTCGGCGGCGAGGTCCATCACCTTGCACATCTTCTCCGCCATCACCTCGCCGAGCGAGCCGCCGAAGACGGTGAAGTCCTGGCTGAAGACGAACACGGTGCGGCCGTCGATCGTGCCGTAGCCGGTGACGACCGCGTCGCCCCAGGGCCGGCGCTTCTGCATCTCGAACTCGTAGGTGCGGTGGCGGACGAAGGTGTCGAGCTCCTCGAAGGAGCCCGGGTCGAGCAGCTTCTCGACCCGCTCGCGGGCCGTCAGCTTGCCCTTGGCGTGCTGCTTCTCGACCGCCTCCTCGGAGGCCGAGTGCACCGCCTGCTCGCGCAGCTCGCCGAGGTAGGCGAGCTTCTCCTCGTGGGTGACCGGATTGCGCTCCCGCATCGGGCGCGATTCTAAGGAACGATCGCCCTCCGGGGGCGGCTCAGGCGTTGCTGAACGGCCGCTTCTGGGGCTGCGGCAAGCTCGTCGAGCAGCCGCTCGAGGTCGGCGTCGAGTCAAGCCGGCTGGAGGCGGGAGCGACGATCGCAACCCGGGTGCCGAAGCCCTTCTCCGCCATCGTCACCTCGACTCCTCCCGCGCTGAATCGCGGATCGCTGGAGATCAGCTCCTCGACCTCGGGCTTCGGACTTGACCAGTGTGCGGGAGACCCTGAGCACCGCGGCATCGGTCGGCGCTTCCGAGGTGTTCGGTGGGTGTGGCTCCTGCAGCGGAGGCTGGGGCACCGGCGGTCTCGCCGGTGCGAGCGCCCGCGCGTCGACCTGGGTCGCCTGCTTCCCGCCCTGCTCGCTCTGGCGACGCCTGAAGAGCCTCATCGCGTTCCGGTTCCACCGGGCCGTCGGGAATCCTGCCGCCGCCGGCCGCCGGGAGCGAGCTTTCATGGCGTTCGAGCGCAGCTACTTCAGGCGCATCAGTGGGCGCTCGAGCA
Source organism: uncultured Actinomycetes bacterium (assembly GCA_963725315.1). Lineage (GTDB taxonomy): Bacteria > Actinomycetota > Thermoleophilia > Solirubrobacterales > 70-9 > JBBRHQ01. The sequence continues at coordinate 9,637 of CAVRYA010000005.1, forward strand.
GGTAGTAGCTCAGCGCCGCACAAACAACAGTGATCGCCAAGGTGCATGCCGCCAGCACCGGGAACGCCATGCTGGGCCACCAGCCGTCGACTCCGTGGGACTTCAGCTCCAAGAGGATCGGGTAGTGCCAGAGAAAGATGCCGTAGGAGATCAACCCGAGCCAGGCGATCCCAGGGTGGCCGAGAATCCGCCTCGGCACGCCGCTTCGGTTGTCACCGAATGCAGCAGGCAGGATGACCAGGACGGCGATCAGCCCGACCAGCACGTATTCGAATACGTACTCCGTCCTCTCGACCACGGGACCGGCGAGAGTAGGCGCCGGCTCGAGCACGAACAGGGCGGTGACCAGATAGATCGCCACAGCCGCCGCCCAGGGGACCCCCGGATGCCGGCTCACCCAGCGCAGCGGGCGTGGATCCGCCCCGCGCTGCTGTGCGCGCACCGAGATGGCGGCCAGCCCCATTCCCAGCGCAAACCACCACGCACGACCAAGCGGAGAAAAGAAGAGCCACGTGTAGAGATCGGGGTGACCCGAGCCTTCGCCGGCCTGGATCGCCACCGAGACGGCGCTGAGCCCGGCCAGAACTGCCAGCTCGACGGCAAGCCAAGGACCGTCGCGGAGGCGGGAAGTCAGCCGGGCCATGGCCAGGGCGAACAGGGGGAGAAGCAGGTAGAAGAAGACCTCGATGGCGAGGCTCCAGGTTGGGGCGATCCCGCAGCTGATTGCCCGGGTGAGCGGGTCCAGGCAGTCGGCGAGATGGGCTGTAGACGGGGTAGTTGGCGAGCAGCCCGTAGTAGACCCACCAGTTTCCGGTAAAGACTCCGTGCAGGCCGGTGAGGAGGGCGAGGACGGTCAGCGCCAGCCAGTAGGCGGGCGCGATCCTCAGAAAGCGGCGCTTTGCGTAGGTCCGAAGGCGGGTGGAAGGCTTCTTGAGAATTCTCGCCGCGAGCATCGGCCGGTAGAGCAGAAAGCCGGAGAGCAGAAAGAAGAACGGGACTCCGATGTCGAGGTGGGCAACGACTGGCCAATACCAGCTTCCGGAGGAGCCGGCGAAGATCGAGACATGGACCAGCAGGATCGAGATCGCCGCGAAAGCGCGCAGCGAATCGAACAGCGGGTATCTCGGGTTGCCGCGTGGCGGAGCAACTACATCGGGCACCTCGGCACCGTGCTCTGACCTCTCCGAAGTCGCCGTCGCGGGGTCCGGGACTGTGGCCGCAGTTGAGCTCACGGTGGGAGATTCTCCCAGGCTCGCATCCTTGTGCCAGACTGCCTCGCGGCGGGGCGGTAGAGATGCTGCTCGCGTCCCGCGGACATGAAGAGCTCCACGGCCGACACCAGATGCCAGCCTGGCGGGGCGCCGGATCCGGGCTCGGGGCTGTCGCGATCTGGAGCGACCACAGCGCCGTTCGGCCCCACTCTGGCGCTGAGCATCGTCTTCGTCTACGCCGGCTTTCTCGCCGCGATGGGGGCGCTCCTGCTGGTCGATCACCCGGTCCCAATTCCCGGGCTCCCCCTGCAGCAGAACCAGGATGCCGAGACGCTCCTCTACCTGGGCTCCTTCGTGGTCATCCTGCCCATCTCGCTCGTGCTTGGCTCCCGCCTGGCCGATCGGATCGCCGCTGGTCCGAACGGTCCGGCGCTGTCGACCCTGACCGCCGCACTGGGGGCGGGGCTGGCCCTGGCGCTGATCCTGGTCAAGGCGTCCGTGTTGTTCACCTGGGGCGACACCGTCGGAGTGGCGCTGGCCGCGGCGCTTGCCTGGTGGATCGCGGCGGCGGTCGCAATCCGGCGGGCGGCCCAGGCGCGCCCCTGGGAAGGCCTCTTGAACCTCGCCCCCGCAGCAGCCGCGGTCTGGGCCGCCTGCGGGGTGCTGAGCTTCATCGTCCTGCTCTGCCTGACGAACCTCGCTTCCGTGAGCCTTCTCGGCGCCGTGATCGGCGTCGCCCTGCTCGTTGCCGTTCTCGGCGCCTATGACCGTCTCCGCCCCCCTGCACTGGGCCGCGGCTGGCGGATCGCCATCGACGTCCTCCTGGTCGTCCTCATCCTCCTCGCGGTTCCCGACCTGATCGTCGTCAGGCCCGAGCAGGCCCCCGGGAACCTTCCGATCTCGCTGCGAGACGTCGATCATCCAGTTCCACCAGAACTTCCTGCTCGGGCCGGCCAACGAGGTGCTCGCCGGGCGGCCGATGCTGGTCGACACCGCCTCGCAGTACGGCGTCGGCAGCATCTATCTGCTCGCCGGCTGGTTCAAGCTCGTCCCGATCGGCTACGGCACGCTCGGCTTCCTCAGCGGGGCTGCTCAGCGCTCTCGTCTTTCGCCGCCGGTTACTGCATCCTGCGGATCGCCGGTACCTCGCCGCCTGCTCGCGGCCTCGGCGCTCGTCGTCGCGAGTCGTCGCGCTCGTCTTCAACACCAGCCTACCCGATCGACTCGATCCCGCAGGACTCGACCCTGCGCTTCGGGCTGCCGATGGCGGCGCTCCTGGCGCTGGTCGCCGGCGAGCGCTGGCCCGCCCGGTAGCGGGCTGGCCTGGGGCTTCGCCCTGGCGGTGACCGGCCTCTCGTCGATCTGGTCGCTCGAGGCGTTCGCCTACACGTTGCTCGACGGTCGCGCGCGATGGCCTGCATGGAGGCCTGGCTGCTGCCGGCTGGCGGCGCGGCTCGCGCTGGCTCGTCCGGAGGGGCCTGGCTGATCGCGGCGGCCTGCGTCTTCGCCCACGCCTGTTCGCCGCTGGCCACCTTGGCGGCAGCCGGGCAGCTGCCGGACTGGGGCCAGTACCTCGCCTACCTGCGCGCCTTCCTGTTCGAGCCGGCTGGGCGACCTCAACTACGACTTCGCCCGCTGGTCGCCGGGCCTCGCCGTCGGCGCCGCATACCTGGCCTCCGCGGCGGCGATCGTCCTGCTCGCCACTCAGCGACTGCCGGATCTGCGTCGCGCCGAGCGCACCGCGATGTCATCGCGCTGACCGGCACCACCGCCTACGGGATCGCGATCTACAGCTACTTCGACAACCGCTCCACCGACTTCGCCCTGGTCGGCGTCGCCCTTCCGGCGCCTGCTCGTCGGCGCACTCTGGCTCAGCCTGCTCCTGCGCTCTCGAGCGATCGGCGAGCCGGCGGACCCGCGTCGGGGGGCTCGCCTTCGCCTCTCGGTCGCGGTGCTCCTCGTCTCGCCGTCGGCTGGTCCTCGATCGGCGAGCGCTATCCCGCACTCGGCGCTCGCCTACGCCATTCCCGGCGGCCAGTCTCTGCCGGAGCGCTGCACCGCCTCTGGCACCTGCCGCCGCTGAACACCCGACTCCCCCGAGGGGGAGCGCCTGCTGGAGCGCTACATGCCCGGCGAGCGCCGATCGCTCGTGCTGATCGACGCCGGACCTCGGCACCGAGATCCTGATCCGGAGCCGGCGCGGCAACGTCGCTGCCGATCGCCGCTCCCTGGCAGGACAGCTTCGTCGCCTCGCGAGCGCCTTCCCGGTCTGCGCGCGGCGTGGACGGTCTGCGTCCCGGCGATCGGATGCTGATCGACGAGCCGCGCGGAAGGCGTTCGCCGACTGTTCGAGCCGATCCGTCGATCGACCCGCTGAGCGAACTGCCGGCCCGGGCACTTTGCTCCGGTCGCCGGCCGAGCTGGCACCACTCCAGGTCTGGGCGCTGAAGCGGATCGGCGAGCGCTTCGATCTGCGCACCGGTCCACCGCGGCGCCGACGGCCTCGAGGTCGTCGAGCTCGCTCCCCGCCCTGAGCTCAGCCGGCGATCCCTGCGACGCTCAGGCCTTGAACTTGCGCGAGGGCACCAGCCCCGCGCGATGCAGCATCAGCCGCACGCCGGCCCAGAGCGTCTTCAGCCCGTAGACGGCGCCCTTCCTGAACCCGACCGAGGACGCCTCCTCGAAGTAGCGGCAGCGGGCCGGGACCTCCTTGATCGTGAAGCCGAAGTGCGAGGCCTGCATCAGCAGCTCGGAGTCGAAGGCGAAGTCGAGCGAGTTGCGCAGGAAGGGGACGGTGAGCAGCAGCCGCCGCGAGTAGGCGCGGTAGCCGGTGTGGGCCTCGGAGAGGTCGGTTCCCATCATCCGGTTCTCGATCGTCGGTCAGGAAGCGGTTGGCGACGAACTTCCAGCGCGGCATCCCGGCCGCCAGCGCGGCGCCGGGGATCAGCAGCCTCGAGCCGAGCACCAGGTCGGCCTCGCCGTTGATGATCGGCTCGACCATCTCCGGGATCAGCCCCGGCTCGTACTGGCCGTCGGGATGGAGCATCACGACGACGTCGGCGTCGCGCTGCAGCGCCTCCATGTAGCAGGTCTTCTGGTTGCCGCCGTAGCCGACCTGGTGCGGGTGCCAGACCAGGTGCATCGGCAGCCGGCGGGCGAGGTCGCACGGTCTCGTCGGTGGAGGAGTCGTCGACCAGGATCACCTCGTCGACCTCGTCCTGGGGAATCTCGGCGAAGGTCCGCTCCAGGGTCGCCGCGGCCTGCCGCGCCGGCATCACGACGATGATCTTGGGCTTCGCGTCGCGGCTCAGCCACGGCGGGCCTCCACGTAGACGGTGCCCGAGCGGCCCAGCGCGACCTCGACCGCCGAGCAGGCGAGCGGCGACGGGAAGCAGCAGCGACGCCGGCGGCGATCGCGGCGAGGCGCTGGCCGGTCGTCATCTCGGCGCTGCGGGCCGAGCGGCTGCCGCAGCGCCTGGTAGAGGCGCAGGTCCCCGGGCAGCGAGCCGACCAGGCCGTCGAGCCAGCCGATCACGATCTGCGCCCCGCGGATCTGGGAGACCCGCTCGACCCGGAACCCGTTCCGCTCGAGGCCGGAGCGCAGCGAGCGCTGCGAGAGGTGGACGAGGTGGCGCGGGAAGGTCGAGGTGCAGCCAGCGGTCGCCGAAGACTCGGGCCTGGAGGCTGTCGCTGTTGGGAACCGCGACGAGCACCACGCCCCCCGGCATCAGCAGCCGCGCGGCCTCGCGGATCGCCCCCCCGGCGCCGGCAGGTGCTCGAGCGAGTGCCAGAAGACGACCGCGGCCCACTCGCCGTCCCCCTCGACCTCGGTCGAGCGAGGCGTCGCGGACGTCGGGGCCGGCTGGAGTCGCGCTCGAGGCCGAGGACGCGGCGCCCGCGGCGCGCAGCGCGTCGAGCAGCACTCCCTCGCCGGAGCCGACGTCGATCACCGGCCCCGGCGGCGCGATCTCGTCGATGCGGCGCGCGATCAGCGCCCGCGAGCGGCTGAAGAAGGCGTCGCCGAACAGCGCGAAGCGCCGCCCGGCCTGCGGCCGGTACCAGGTCCCGTAGGCGCGGTCGAGCTCCTCGGGCGAGGGCCAGGGGTCGGTGGTCGCGGCGCCGCAGTCGGGGCAGAGGACCCGGCCCGCGGAGCCTGGGCGCCCTGCCGTCGAGCGCGGCGCCGCACCAGACGCAGGTCTCGGTCGGCGAGCCCTCGCCCCAGACCAGCGGGAAGCGCTCGGCGGATTGGCTCAGCGGCAGGCATCGTGCTAGGCGCCGCGGGGTGCGGCAGATCGCGCAGAGGTCGAGCGCCTGCCTCGAGCCCGGTCTCGCGGAACTCGAAGTCGCCGACCTCGATCGCCTCGGCGCGCGGGTCGTCGTCGTGGCGGTAGCGGCGCAGCATCAGGTCGTAGAGGCGCTGGCGGCCCGCGCATCGTGCACCAGACGGCGCAGCCGCAGCGGGTCGAGCGCCAGCAGCCGGTCGAGCTTGCGGCGCTCCTCGTCGAAGAGCTCCATGTAGCGCTCCGAGCCGAACAGCCCCCTCAGCTCGACCGTCTCGAAGCGCGGCTCGCAGAGGCGGCGCAGCTCGTCCGGGTCGAACTCGATGTAGTGGTAGGGGTCGATGATCTCGTCGGGCCTGCCCAGCGTGAGCCGGTTCGGGGTGACGAAGATCGCGACGCCGTCGGGCTCGAGCACCCGCGCCACCTCGGCCACGACCCGCTCGGGGTCGGGCACGTGCTCGAGCGACTGCACCGAGAGCACCGAGGAGAAGCTCGCCGTCCTCGAAGGGCAGCTCGCGCATGTCGGCGACGACCGTCTCGCGGTCCTGCCCCGCGAGCGCCTCCGGCGTCGATGTCGACGCCGACCGTCTCGCGCGGGGCGAGCAGGTGGTAGCTGTGGCCGACGCCGCAGCCGAGGTCGAGCAGCCGCCCGGGCCCGAGGAAGGGCTCGGACAGCGCGTAGGCGGCGACGTGGCGCTGCCAGGTCGGGTTGAAGCCCCCGACCGGGCTGACGACGCGCTCGCCGGTGATCTTCATCGGCGGGCGCTGGCACGTTCGCGCATTGCAGGAATTCATCGGACATCAGGGCTGGCATCTTGGCAGCCTTTGGTCACAGCCGCTCCGCTCGGACGGGCAGCAACTAGGATCGCGCCGTCCGATGTGGGAAGGAAAGACAAGTCTCGGTCGTGCTGATGACCTACGCGGAGCGCGGGTCGATTCGGCGGCGTGATCGACGGGTTCTTCGACACCGGCGTGGTCGACGAGGTGCTCGTCGTCAACAACAACGCCGAGCCGGGGACCAGCGAGGAGGTCGCCGAGACCGCGCGCGATGGAGGTCTTCGAGACGCGAGCAGGGCTACGGATACGCGACCCGGCGGGGCCTGATCGAGGCCAGCGGCGACCTGGTCGTGCTGGCCGAGCCCGACGGCACCTTCCTGCCCGAGGACATCAGCAAGCTGCTCGTCTACAGCGACGAGTGCGACGCCGTCTTCGGCACCCGGACGACGCGGGAGCTGATCTGGCACGGCGCCAACATGAATTGGTTCCTGCGCTGGGGCAACTGGGGCGTGGCGAAGATGGTCGAGTTCCTCTTCAACACGACCCACCTCAGCGACGTCGGCTGCTCCTACCGGCTGTTCACGGCGCGAGATGGCCGACCGCATCGCCGAGCGAGATGACGGTCGGCGGCAACCACGCCGGGGCGGAGATCCTGCTGCTGACGATCACCTCGGGCTGCCGCTACATCGAGGTACCGGTCAACTACCTGCCCCGGGTCGGGGCCTCCTCGGCGACCGGTGATCCGATGGCGGCGCTGAGCATCGGCCTGCGGATGATCATCCTGATCCTCCGCTGGCGCCTGCGGGCTCCGCGGCGCCTGCCGAGGGCCGAGCGGCTGTATTCACCCCGATGCCGGCAGGCGGACCCGAAGCTCGGACTGGAAAACGGATCTGAGCCCCGGACTCGGCTACTTGGTCGGGCGCCGGTCCGGAGGGTCTGAGAACCAGCAGCTCGACCGGGTAGAGACCGCCGAACGCTCGCTGCGCCGAGATCCGGAACCGGGGGCGCAGCACGGTGCAGAACCTCCTTCATCGAGCCCCAGTCGGTCGCGCGGTGGCTGCCGACGACGAAGATGCGGCCCTCCGGTGCGCGACGCAGCGATCGTCTCCTGCGCGATCTGCTCGGGGCTAGCGACCGGATCGAACGCGGTGAAGGGATGGTTCCTGCTCCTGCGGAGCGCCAACGCGGACGATCTGGTAGCGGTCGGCCCAGGTCGACATCGAGCGGACTGAGCGGTCCGGGGCTGAACACCTGCTCAATGCACGACGTCTCGGGCCGGCTCGCCTGCGCCTCGATCGACCTTCGCGGGTCCGTCGTAGTCGGGACGCTGCGCGATCTTCGCCCAGCATCTTCACCGCCCCGATCGCAAAGGCGACAAGCACCAGCGCGGTCGAGGCAAGCCCGGACCGTCGCGCCGGGGAGCGCTGGTCACGAGCGCGCCCGACCAAGCAGCGCACACCCGGGCCAGGCGGCGGCAAGGTTGCGGGTGCCGAACAGGTTGGTGGAGACGGCGCTGACGAGCGCCTCGCCGACCGGCGTCGCCAGCGCCAGGGCGAGGATCAGCGACCAGCTTGCGCTCGATCCGAGACGGGAGCTGGCGCCGGAGCGCTGACCCGACCGGCGAGCAAGGCGCCCACGCCGAGAGCGAATCCGAGCACCGATCAGGACCAGTGCGAGGTAGCCCGGCAGCTCGCTCAGCGGGATCAGCGCGTAGGCGTAACCGATCCGACCAATGGCTCGAGCGAGATTCGGATCGCCGTCCCAGGTGAACGGCTGAAGCAGCGGAGAGGATGTTCGGTGGTCGGAGAGTTGAGGTCGGCGATCGAACCCCGAGAGCCAGGGCAGGAAGGCGAGCGCGGCGCCGAGGTTGGCGAGCAGCACCGCGCGGCGGGCCGGCGGGATGCGCCCAGAGCGCCCAGAGCGCCTGCGCGGCGAGGGCGAAGGCGACGGTGTAGTGCGTGTACATCGCCGCGCAGGAGAAGGCGGCGTAGGCGACCCACCAGCGCAGGCCCCCGCCCTCGACGGCGCGCAGCAGCGCACAGGGTCGAGGCGAGCAGCAGGGCGATCATCACCGCATAGCCCCGGGCCTCGGTCGAGTAGTAGATGAGGAAGGGGCTGAGGGTGACGAGCGCCGCCGCCGACCAACGCCGGCTCGCTCGCCCAACCGTCCGCGCCCCGAGCAGATAGGTGAGCGGGATCGTCGCGGTCCCGGCGATCAGCGAGGGCAGCCGCAGCATCTCCGGCGTGAGCGGCGATCTGGGTCGTCAGCTTCGCCAGCAGGAAATAGAGCGGCGGGGTGATCTCGGCGTCGGTGTGGACGACGTCCCAGACGCCGCCGAAGCCGAGTGTGGTCGGTGACGACCCAGTAGGTGGACAGCTCGTCGCCGAAGAGGCTCTGGTCGAGCAGACGCGAGCCGAATCGCGAAGCCGATCGCGGTCAGCCCGGCGACGATCAGCAGCAGCGATCGAGAGCGGACGCCATGCCGGCTGCGAGCGCCGACCGCTCGGCCGACTCGCGGCAGTCGTGGTGTCGCTCGCGCTCATCGCCGCCTCGCCGGCAGCCGTCGCCTAGAAGAACGCCCCACCGCGGTACTCGCCGAAGACGTCGCGCATCGCGCCGCAGGTCTCGCCGATCGAGGCGCCGGCGCGCAGCGCCTCGCGGATCGGGTCGAGCAGGTTGACCTCGCCGCGGGCGGCGTCGCGCAGCTGCTCGAGCCGCGCCTCGACCGCGGCGGCGTCGCGGCTCGCCTTGAACTCGGCCAGCCGCTTCAGCTGGTGGTCCTCGGAGGCCTGATCGACGCGGAGGATGTCGACGTCGTCGACCGTGTCGGTGACGTAGCGGTTGACGCCGACGACGATGTCCTGGCCGGAGCGGTAGCGCTCGTGGTAGGAGGCGGCGGACTCCTCGATCTCGCGCTGCATGAAGTCGAGCGCCTCGACCGAGCCGCCCAGCTCCTCGACCTTCGCCATCAGCTCCTTGGCCCGCGCCTCGATCTCGTCGGTCAGCGACTCGACGAAGTAGGAGCCGGCGAAGGGGTCGACGGTGTCGGCGACCCCGGACTCGTGGGCGAGCACCTGCTGGGTGCGCAGGGCGATCCGCGCCGAGCGCTCGGTGGGCAGCGCCAGCGCCTCGTCGAAGCCGTTGGTGTGCAGCGACTGGGTGCCGCCGGCGACCGCGGCGAACCCCTGCAGGGCGACGCGGATGATGTTGACCTCGGGCTGCTGGGCCTGCAGGGTGACGCCGCCGGTCTGGGTGTGGAAGCGGATCTTCATCGAGCTCTCCTCGGTGGCGCCGAAGCGCTCGCGGACGATCTCCGCCCACATCCGCCGCACCGCGCGGAACTTGGCGACCTCCTGGAAGACGTTGTTGTGGCAGTTGAAGAAGAAGGCGAGGCGGGGGGCGAACTCGTCGATCCGCAGGCCCCGCTCGAGCGCCGCCTCGACGTAGGCGATCGCGTTGGAGAGGGTGAAGGCGACCTCCTGCACCGCCGAGCAGCCCTTCTCGCGGATGTGGTAGCCGGAGATCGAGATCGTGTTCCACTTCGGCACCCGGCGGTGGCAGTACTCGAAGATGTCGGTGGTCAGCCGCATGGTCGGCTCCGGCGGGTAGATGTAGTTGCCGCGGGCCATGTACTCCTTGAGCACGTCGTTCTGGACCGTGCCGCGCAGCTTCTCGGGCGCGACTCCCTGCTCCTCGCCGACCAGCTCGTAGAGGAGCAGCAGGATCGCCGCCGGGGCGTTGATCGTCATCGAGGTCGAGACCCCGTCGAGGGGGATCTGGTCGAAGCAGATCCGCATGTCCTCGATCGTGTCGATCGGGACCCCGGTGCGCCCGACCTCGCCGCGGCAGAGCGGGTCGTCGGAGTCGCGGCCGAGCTGGGTCGGCAGGTCGAAGGCCATCGAGAGGCCGGTGGAGCCGTGCTCGATCAGGTACCGGTAGCGCTGGTTGGTGTCCTCGGCGCTGGCGAAGCCGGCGTACTGGCGCATCGTCCAGAGGCGGTCCCGGTACATGCGCTCGTGGATGCCGCGGGTGAACGGCGGCGAGCCCGGCTCGCCGAGGCGCTGCTCGAGGCCCGGGGCGACGTCGTCCTCGGTGTAGAGGGGCTCGATCTCGATCCCCGAGTCGGTGAAGACGCGCTCGTCGTCCGCCCCGACGAGCGGGGCGATGAAGCGGGTGTCGGTGTCCTCGGGCATCTGGCGGGAAGGATAGGTGCGGGGCGCCGTCGGCGAGCTCAGCCGCCGAGCCGGGCCCGGACCGCGGCGCAGAGGCGGCGCAGGGCGGCGTCGCAGGCGCGGCTGACCGCGCTCATGTTGATGAAGCCGTGGATCAGACCGCGGTGGATGTCGAGCTCGACCTCGACCCCGGCCTCGAGCAGGCGCCGGGCGTAGGCGATCCCCTCGTCGCGCAGCGGGTCGAAGCCGGCGACGGCGACGTAGGCCGGGGGCGAGGCCGGAGAGGTCCGGCGCCCGCAGCGGGGAGGCGACGGGGTCCTCGGCGCTGCGAGGGGTCGGCGAGGTAGTGGGCGATGTACCAGTCCATCTGCCTCTCGCTCGAGGTAGAAGCCGTCGCGGAAGAGCTCGTAGGAGCGGGCTCTTCGCGGCGAGGTCGGTGACCGGGTAGACGAGGGCCTGGAAGGCGGGCGGGACCGGGTCGGCCGCGGCGAGCCGGGCGACCACGGCGCTGAGGTTGCCGCCGGCGCTGTCGCCGCCGACCCCGATCCGGGCGGGGTCGGCACCCAGCTCGGCGGCGTGCTCGACCGCCCAGCGGAAGGCGGCCAGCGCGTCCTCGGCGGCCGCTGGAAAGGGGTCCTCCGGGGCGAGCCGGTAGTCGACCGAGAGCACCCGCACGCCGGAGTCGCGGGCGAGGATGCGCGAAGGTGGGCTCGTGGCTTTCGAGGCCGCCGAGGGTCCAGCCGCCGCCGTGGAAGGCGACCAGCAGGCCACCCGGGGTCGGCGGCGTCCTCGGGGACGTAGAGCCGCGCCTCGCGCGGGCCGCTCGGCCCCGGCGACGCTGAGCCGGCGCAGCTCGCCCAGCCGCGCCGGGGGCGCCGCCGTCAGCCGCGAGTCCTCGAGCAGCCGGCGGCGGGCCTCGACCAGCGGCAGCTCGTAGTACGGCGGCTCTCCCAGCCACTCCTCGAGGGCGAGGATCATCTGGATCTCGGGCTCGAGCCGCTGGCCGTCGATCAGGACCGGCGGCCCGGCGATCCGCTGCTGCGCCGGATCGCGGCAGGCGCCCGAGGCCGCGCAGCCCCAGCCGGTGGCGGGCACCAGGGCGGCGGGGATCCCCGGCATCCCGGCGGCTCAGTCCAGGGCGCCGATCAGGCGCTCGCGGCCGGCCTGCTCGATGGTCATCCGCAGTCCGTCGGCGAGCTCCGACCTCGGGCTCCCAGCCGAGCAGCTCGCGGGCGCGGCTGATGTCGGGCTGGCGGACCTGCGGATCGTCGACCGGCAGGGCGGCGAAGACGATCTCCGAGCCCGACCCGGTGACCTCCTTGACCGTCTCGGCCAGCTGCAGCAGGGTGAACTCGTCCGGGTTGCCGATGTTGACCGGCGTGGTGGACGTCGGACTCGGCGAGGGCGACGATGCCGCCGATCTCGTCGTCGACGTAGCAGAAGCTGCGCGTCTGGCTGCCGTCGCCGAAGACGGTCAGCGGCTTGTCCTGGAGCGCCTGGCGCAGGAAGGTCGGGATCGCCCGGCCGTCGTGGGCCCTCATCCTCGCGCCGTAGGTAGTTGAAGATCCTGCACGATCGCCGTGTCGACGCCCTGCTGGCGGTGGTAGGCCATGGTCAGCGCCTCGGCGTAGCGCTTCGCCTCGTCGTAGACGCCGCGCGGGCCGATCGGGTTGACGTTGCCCCAGTAGGCTCTCCGACTGCGGGTGGATCTTGGGGTCGCCGTAGACCTCGGAGGTCGAGGCGAGCAGGAAGCGGGCGCGCTTCAGCTTCGCGACCCCGAGCATGTGGTGGGTGCCGTAGGAGCCGACCTTGAGCGTGTGCAGGGGAAGGCGCAGGTAGTCGATCGGGCTCGCCGGAGAGGCGAGGTGATAGATGAAGTCGACGTCCTCGTCGATCTCGACGAACTCGGTGATGTCGTGCTGGAGGAACTCGAAGTCGCCGTCGCGGAGGTGCTCGATGTTCTCCAGGGTGCCGGTGTCGAGGTTGTCGATGCAGATCACCCGCTGGCCGGCGGCGAGCAGGCGCTCGCAGAGGTGCGAGCCGAGGAAGCCGGCTCCTCCGGTGACGACCGAGGTGCTCACCTGCCGCCCCCCAGGCGGAGGCGGGATTTCGCGCGCGGAGGACCCATCGGGGTGCGGAATCTAGACAAGAGCGCCAGGAACCGGAGTCCGGGGCGGGGCAAGGGCGGAATTCTGCGCAATGAGCGAGCCTCGGGCGGTTCCCGCATTTTGCGGGTTTCTCCTTCACGGGCGGGGGCGAGATCGGCGGGGAGCCGGCGCTTTACCTGCAAATGCCGGACTCGATCCGAAGCCTCCGGGTGATACAAGCAGGGATCGGGTGACCGCGATGTCCCGCGCAACATCGACGGATCTTCTCGGCGACCGCGAGGCGCCCGGCGAGGCCGCGCGCAAGCGGGCCGCGCTGGAGCTGATCAAGTGCCACGAGCAGACCCTGAGGCGGACCGCTCGCCGTTACTCGCTCTGCGCCGACGACTCCGAGGACGCCTACCAGCGAGCCCTGGTGATCCTCCTGACCAAGGCGCCCACCGAGGATCCCCTGCAGCTGATCCGCTGGATGCAGACGGTGACCAAGCACGAGGCGCTGGCGGTCCGCCGCCAGCGCGAGCGCCTGCTGGGCTCTCCCGGGCCGCCCAACCGCGGGGACGAAGGCGCGGACCCGATCCAGCTGATCCCCTCCGAGCGGGCCGGCCCGGCCGATCTCGCCGAGCGTCGCGAGCGCGCCGCCCGCAGCCGCGAGGCGCTGGCGACCCTGAAGCCCCAGGAGCTGCGGGCGCTGACCCTGCTCGCGGAGGGTTACTCCTACCGCGAGATCTCCCGGATCACCGGCTGGACCCGGACCAAGGTCAACCGCTGCCTGGCGGAGGGCCGCGCCCGCTTCCGGGCGGTGATCTCCAGCAGCGAGAACGGGGGCAGCTGCGACGACCTCAGCGCCGCCCTCTCCGCCTTCTGCGACGGCGAGGCGAGCGCGGCCGAGACCGCGGCGCTGCGCGAGCACCTGCGCGCCTGCGGGAACTGCCGGGCGACCCTGCGGGCGTTCCGGGCGGCCCCCCCGGCCGCGGCGGCGCTGGCGCCGGGGGTGGCGGCGGTCACCCTGCTCGACCGGGTGCAGGGGGCCTTCGCCGGCTCTTCTCGGCCGGCTGCCGGGCCGATCGGGCCCGGCGGAGGTCGCGATCTCCCAGGCCGCGGCCGGCGCCGGCGCCAGGGGGGCCGGGCTGGCGCTCGGCCTGAAGCTGCTGGCGGCCTGCCTCGGCACGGCCGGAGGCGCCGCGGTGGGCCTCGCCACCGGCGTCATCCCGGCGCCGACCGAGGCCTCCGACGGACGCGGCCAAGGCCCCCGGAATCGCGCGAGGCGCGAGTGCGCGCCGAGGCGGCACTGCTCGCAGCGAGGGCTCCGGATCCGCGGGGCCCGGCCTCCCGGCCCGGGCCCCGGGATGACCTCCCCGGCCCCGGCGCAGCGGAGGCGGCCGGGCAGCGGACCGGCTCCGCGGCTCCCGACCCGGCTCCGCCCGCGCGGAAGGTGATCTCAGCAGAGGCGCCGCCGCCGGCCGCGGCGCCATCGAGCCTCGACCTGAGGGCGGATCGCTCCCGGGAGGCGAGCTACGTCCATGGCGCCTCGGGCCTGGTGGCGCGCTCGGCGAGCCTCGCCGAGGCGAGCCTGCTCGGCGGGGTGACCGATTCCTCGAGCGCCGTGTCCGACCCGCCCCCGCGATCGAGCGGAGAGACCGCGGCCCGGAGTGTGAACGCCATCGACCTTCCTCCGCCGGCTGACCTCGGCGAGGGGGACGCGGCAGGTGAAGTGGCTGCGGCGAGCCGCTGAGGTCGGGTGACCGGGCGAAGAGGCCCTGCGGCTCGGCCCTAAAAAAAGCCAACCGCCCCACGAGGGGGCGGTTGGCGGGGAGGAGAGGGTGTTGCTTCTGCCGGCGAGGTATGTGTGCCGGCAGACTCTCCCGGACGCGCCGCCTCTCCGCAGCGGGCCGGGTTAAGCGCTTAGCGCAGCGACGCGACCTGGTCGCTGACCTGGCCGACCAGCTCCTGGGCGCGCGAGGACTGCTCCTCGACGACCTTGCTGACGTCGGACTGGACCTTCTCGGCGCGCCTGGAGGCGGTGCGGATCCGCTTCTCGGCCTCGCGGCGGTTGCGCCTCAGCTGGGTCTCGACCTTGCGGCGGTTCTGCCGCACGGTGGTCCCGGCCCGGCGCTGGCTCTTGCGGGCCTCGCGCTCGACCCGTCGGACCTCGCGCTCGAGGCGGGTGCGGGTCCGCTTCGCCTCGGTGGTCGCCTTGCGGCGGGCGGTGCTGCCCCGGCGCTCGGCGCGCTTCAGGTTGCGCCGCAGCTGGGTGCGGTAGGCCTTGATCTGCTTCTCGGCCCCGCTGCGATCGGTCCAGGGCTCGACCAGGTCGGAGACGCGGTCCGAAACGCTGAGGGCGACGCCGACGGGAACGTCGACGGCCGTCTCGGCGACCCTGACCACCTGGTTGCGCTCGGCCTTCGCGGCGCTCTGCGCGGTCCGCTTGGCGCTGGTCGTGGTGCCCTTCGCCTGGGCCTTGGTCCGCTTGGCCTGAGTCTTGGTGCTGCGGTTCTGGGTAGTGCGATTCTGCGTTGCCATTCTGTCTCAACCCCTTTGGGTCAGCTTGAAGTTACTTATTTGTAAGCTTGTTCGCAGTGTAACAGATATACGAACACGTGTTTGTACGCCGTACCCGCTTGCGGGTTACAGGCGCATCGGAGCCGGAAGGCTTCAGGCGACGCGGGAGAGCCAGCGGCCGGGGCGCTCGAGCTCGGAGGGGCGCGGCAGCGCCGCCGGCTCGCTCCAGACCAGATTCAGGGTCTCGATCCCCCGCCGCTCGGCCACCTCGTCGCAGAACGCCTTGCCGAGGCGGTACTGGCGCATCTTCATCTCCATCCCGAAGAGCCGCGAGAGCAGCGCCTCGAGCGGATCGCGCTCGGCCCGCCGCGCCTCAAGGCGTTCGCGCAGCCGGGTGTAGGCCGGATCGAGCTGATCGCCGACCCCGTCCATGACGTGCTCGGAGTAGCCCTCGACGACCGCCATCGTCGCCTGCAGGCGGTCGAGGAGGCGGCGGCGGGGCGCGCTGAGAAACGGCGAGGTCCAATCGCCGCGCCGGATCGCCTCGATCAGGTGGCGCGGGTCGGGCTGCAGGAGGCGCCGGGCGGAGCGCGCCAGCTCGCGGGCGCTGACCTGGGCGAAGGCGCCGCCGAGGAGCTGCTGGCCGATGCCGCCGATGTGCTCGCGCAGCCAGGGCACGGCGCTGAACTGGACCACGTGGGTGGCCTCGTGGATCGCGATCCAGCGCAGGAAGGTCTCGCGATCGGCCCCGAGGCTCTTCTGCGCCTCGGCCAGGTTGGGGGCGACGAACAGCAGCCGGGGAGGCCGCGAAGGGCCGATCAGCGCCACGTCGTACTGCCCCAGCACGCGCCGGGCGAGGAAGCCGCTGATCACCCCCATCTCGACCCCGGCCGCAGCGCCCGCGAGCGAGCGAAGCAGCGGGCCGAGCGGGCCCGGCATCGCGATCGAGCGGGCGAACTCCCCCTCCACCTCGGCCGACATCGCTCGCAGGGAAGCCATGTTGGCCTCGATCCACTCGCGCCGGTCGAGGACCTCGGCCGAGGGCAGCCGGCCCCTGGTCTCGAGCCCGGTGAAGTCGCGCACCAGGCCGACGCTGCCCCGCGCCGCCCGGCGCAGATCGGCGCGACGGACCGAGCGCTTTCCGCTGCCGTTGCCGGCCAGGCCCCGGGCGATCCGCCCGGCAAGGGCCCAGTCGATCATCGACTCCTCAGCGGGGCCGCCGCGGCCGGCCGCCTTCGTCGCGGCGGCCGTCAAGGCGCCTCACCCGCCCGCTGGGCCGAGCGCAGGATCGCCAGCCCCTCGCGGCTCGCCGCGGCGCTCACCGGGAAGCGCTGATCGAGTCCCAGCCCGGCTGCCCGGAGGTCGTCGTCGCCGAAGCCGACCTCGGCTCCCGCCTCGCGGACGATCAGCTGCGCCGCGGCGGCGTCGACCGAGCGGCAGGCCCGCAGGCTGAGCATGCCGTCGAGGCGGCCGGCTGCGACGTAGCAGAGCGTGATCGCGATCGAGCCGATCACCCGCACCCGGTAGACGTCGCCGGCAAGCGCCTCGAGGGCCGGAAGCGCCAGCTCGGGCTTGGCCGATTCCAGCCCGACGACGACCAGGCCCCGCTCGCTACGGCGGGTGGAGAGCGGCTCGTCATCGAGGAAGGCGCCGGCGCCGCGACGGGCGAAGAACTCCTCGCCGGCGCCGAAGTCGTAGACGTAGCCGAACTCGACGTCGGCCATGCTCGGGCCGGAGGCGACGGCGAAGCTGAGGCTGAAGGAGGGCAGGTGGCGACGGGCGTTGAGCGAGCCGTCGATCGGGTCGATCACCACCCGCACCTCTCCGCCCTCGCCGATCGCGACCTCTCCGCGCTCTTCGGAGATCGCGGTGAAGGAGGCCCCGCGGGCGCCGAGGGCGTCGAGCTGCTCGAAGACGGCGGCCTCGGCGCGGCGATCGATCACCAGGGCGTGATCACCGCCCTCGCCGATGCCGTCATAGACGCTGCGCTCATCGATCCCTCGCACCTGCTCGAAGATGCGCCGCTGGGCGGCGACAGCTCGCCGGCAGACCGCCAGCCAGTCCTCGCCGAGGGTCCCCGCCGCCGTCTCGAAGGGGTGCGCTGCCGGTTCCTCGCTCACCCCCTCCATGCTACGGAGGCACGATCGGTGCGGCTCGGTAGCTTTCTTGCGTGCCTACCGCCGCGCCGGATCCCAGTTCTGCCCGCCTCGATCCCAGGGACGGGGAGGGGCCGGGGAGCGAGGAGGCGGTGCTGAGCGACGCGCAGCGCCTCGCGGTCGAGCACGGCGAGGGCCCGCTGCTGATGATCGGGGCTGCCGGGACCGGCAAGACCGAGGTGCTCGCCCGGCGGCTGGCCCGGCTCGCCGAGCAGGGGACGGGGCCCGAGCAGGTCCTGGTGATCGCCTCCTGTCGCGCCACCGCCGGGCGGTTGCGCGAACGGGCCGAGGCGCTCCTGGAGGGCCCGTACGAAGAGCTCTGGATCGGCACCTGGGAGGCGATCGGCGAGCGCCTGCTCGGCGATTACCCCGCCGAGGCGGGGCTCGATCCCTTCTTCGAGGTGCTCGGACCGGCCGAGCGGCTGGCGATGCTTCTCGACCGGCTCGAGGAGCTGCCGCTGCGACACCACGAGATCCGCGGCAACCCGGCCGGACTGCTCGCCCGCCTGCTGCGGCGGATCGATGCGCTCAAGGCCGAGGCGGTGGGGCCGGAGGCGCTCGCCGCGCTCGCCGCGGAGCGCACGGCGGCCGCGACGGACGAGGCCTCGCGCGAGTCGGCCCGGCGCGAGCGCGAGTTCGCGGAGCTGTACGCCGCGCACGACCGCATCCTCGCCGCCGCCGGGAGCCTCGACTCCGGCGACGTCTCGCTGGTGCTGAGGCGCCTGCTCTCCTCGCGCGCCGACGTTCGCCGTGAGATCGCCTCCCGCTTCCGCTACCTGATGGTCGACGAGCTCGAGGACGCGACCCTGGCCCGCTGGGCGATCCTCGCCGAGCTTCGGCTGGAGAGCTCCAACCTGCTCGCCGCGCTCGACGACGACCAGACGACCCGCGGCCCCGGGGCCCGTGCCGCCACCTGGTTCCGCGAGGTCCACCCAGATGGCGACGTGGTCGTGCTCGAGCGCTGCCTGCGGGGCGGGAGCGAGGTGATCGACGCCGCCCGTGCCGTGGTCGCCGGGATCGACGAGCGCCTGGAGAAGCCGGGCCGGGCAGAGGAGCGCGACGCGGGGGTGCGCTTCTGGCGCTCGCGCAACGAGCGAGCCCAGGCGCAGGCGGTGGCGCGCGAGGTCGAGCACCTGATCGCCGGCGGCGTCGCCCCGCAGTCGGTCTGCGTGATCGTCGACGAGCCCTCGCGCCAGGGCAACGCGGTGGCGGCGGCGATGGAGGAGCGCAGCATCCCCTTCCACCTGGCGGGTCCGGCGGCGCTCTTCCGGCGCCCGGAGGTGCGTGACGCCGTCGCCTGGCTGCGGGTCCTCGCCGACCCCGACGACTCCGCCGCGGCGGCGCGGGCGCTGACCCGCCCCCCGGTGGAGGTGCGCTCGGTCGACCTCGCCCGGCTGACGACGATCGCCCGCCGGCGCAAGCTCGACATGGTCTCCGCCTGCGAGGCTGCCCTGGAGAGCCCGCAGATCCAGCCCGAGGCCCGCGAGCGGATCCAGGGGTTCCTGAAGCTCTACCGGGCCGCCTCGGCGGCGATGGAGGAGCGCCGCGCCGACGTCTTCGTGAGGCGACTGATCGAGCGGGTCGGCCTGCGCCGCCAGCGCCTCTTCGCCGCTCAGCCGGAGGCGGCCGAGCGCCTGCTCAGCCTCTCGCGGCTGGCGGAGCTGGCCGCGGCCTGGACCCGTCGCGAGCCGCAGGCCTCGACCCGCGACTTCGTCCGCTACCTGAGCGCCGTCGCCGACGCCGGGGTCGAGCTGGGGGCGGGGGACGAGCCGCCGGCGCCCGGCTCCGTCCAGGTGATCGCCCTCGCCGACGCCAAGGGGCTCGAGTTCGACCACGTTTACGTGCTCGGGCTGGAGCGCTCGGAGGCCGCGGAGCGTGCACCGGGGCCGGCCGCTGTCCCGCCCGAGCTGCTCGCCGAGCCACCCGCGGAGAGCGGCGCCGCCCTGGCCCTGGCTCGGAGGCGCCGGGCCCTGCACATCGCGATGACCCGGGCCCGCTCGGGCCTGGTTCTCTCCTGGGTCGAGCGCGACCGCGACGGGCCCACCCGCCCCTCTCCCCTCTACGAGGAGGCCCGCACCGTGCTCGGGGCCGGCGAGGAGATCCACGAGGAGGAGCTGTTCGGCCCGGCCGAGGGCCTGCACGCGACCTACCGGATGCTGCGCGACGAGGTCCTGGAGGGCTCCTGGAAGGCCGGGCGTGAGCTATCCGAGCCGCGCCTCGACACGGCGATCGACGTCAACCGCGCGATCGCCCGCCACCTCGAGCTGATCAAGCTGGCGGCGCTGGCGCAGCGCCCCGGCAGCGAGCCGACCGCCGATGCGATCGAGGCGATCAACGGCCTGCTGCGGCAGGTCGCCACCCCTGAGCAGCAGGCCGAGCTGGACGCCTCCTCGCTGGACGAGTACCTGCTCGACGAGGAGCGGGAGCGGGGCCGCCGCCGGGAGCTGATCGCGGCCCGCGGCGAGCCTTCGCTGGAGGCCTTCCTGCCCCGCCGCGGCGATGGCCTGAAGCTCTCCGCCTCCGACCTCGACCTCTACCTCACCTGCCCGCTGAAGTACAAGTTCGCCCGCGTCTTCGGCATCCCTCAGGAGCCGACGATCAACCAGCGCTTCGGCATTCTCATCCACAACGTGCTCGAGCGCTTCCACAAGGAGCGCCTGGGCGAGGAGCCGGGGGGCGGCGAGGAGGATGGCCTGCGGCGGCTGATGCGCCTGTTCGAGGCAGGCTGGCGGCGCTCGGGCTTCGGCAACTCCGACGACGAGCTGCAGTTCCGAGACCGCGCCCGCGAGGCCCTGCGGCGCTACTGGGAGCGCGAGCGCCGCTCCGAGGCGGAGCCGGTCTGGTTGGAGCGCAAGTTCGACTTCCAGATCGGCCCCCACCACGTCCGCGGCCGGGTCGACCGGGTCGACCGCCTCCCCGGCGGCGGGCACGAGCTGATCGACTACAAGACGGGCGAGCGCCGCACCAAGGCCCAGCTCGCCGAGGACCTGCAGCTCTCCCTCTACCGCCTTGCCGCCCGCGAGGCCTGGGACCTGGAGGCGAGCACCGGCAGCTACTACTACATCCTCGACGCCGAGAAGGTCGCGGTCGAGGCCGCCCCCGACGACGCCGAGCGGGTCGAGCGCACGGTCCTCCAGGTGGGCGAGGGGATCATGGGGCAGGACTTCGAGCCGCGGCCCTCGCCCACCGTCTGCAGCTGGTGCGACTACCGGCTGATCTGCCCCGCCGCGGAGAGCTGAGCCGGATCAGTTGGCGTCGTCGCCGCGCTGCTCCAGGAAGCGCTGGAAGTCGCGGGCGATGGTGTCGCCCGAGGGCATCTCCTCCTCGTCTGACTCTGCGCCGGCCTGCTCCTCCTCGATCCGGGCGACCAGCTCCTCGATCTCGGGGTTGGCGGCAACGGCGCGGCCGACCTGCTCCTCGTAGCTCGCCGTCTCCTCCTCGAGGCCGCCGGCGTCCACGGCGACCCCGGTCAGACCCTCGAGGCGGCGCAGCAGCGCCAGCGCGGCCTTCGGGTTGGGGACCGCGGCGACGTAGTGGGGGACGGCCGCCCACAGCGAGGCCGACTTCATCCCGGCCCGGCGGCAGGAATCGTGGACGACCCCGACGATCCCGGTCGGGCCCTCGTAGTTGGAGCGCTGCAGCTCGAGCTCGTCGACCAGCTGCTCGTCGGAGGCGAGGCCCGTGATCGGCACCGGCAGCGTGTGGGAGACCTCGGCCAGCAGGGCGCCGAGGGTGATCACCGTCTCCACCCCGAGCTTGCGGGCGGCGCCGGCAACCGAGTCGGCGAAGGTGCGCCAGCGCAGGTTGGGCTCGGTGCCGTCGAGCAGGACGAGATCGCGCTTGGCGTTGGGCGCCGGTGCCGCCAGCAGGGTGTTCTCCGGCCACTCGATGTGGCGGGTCTGCCCCTCGGTCAGGGTGATCGTCGGCCTGTTGGCCTGGAAGTCGAAGAACTCCTCGGGGTCGAGCTGGGCGACGACCTCGGCGTCGAGCGAGCCGGCGACCGCCTCGAGCGTGGTCGAGGCCGCGGCAGCCGCGTCGTTCCAGCCCCGGAAGGCGCAGACGAGGATCGGCGCGCGCAGCTGAGGCAGATCACCCTCTTCCCAGACCAGCGGCTCCACGGCCTGAGCCTAGACGATGCGGGCGCCGCTCAGTAATCGCCCGGATCGGGCCGGCGGCGCTCGCGCTTGCGGGCCGAGGCTCGCCGCTTCTGTTCGCGCCGCCGCTCCCGGGCGGCGCGGCTCGGGCCGGTCTTTCGCCTCGGCTTCGGCGTCGCGATCGCCTCGCGCAGCTTCGCCCCCAACCGCTCCAGGGCGAGCTGCCGGTTGCGGGCCTGGCTGCGGGCGTCCTGGGCGACCGCGATCACCCGCCGCCCGTGGCGCTGCCGCAGCCGGGCCCGTTGCTGCGGTGAGAGGCTGGCCGAGGCCTCGACGTCGAAGGCCGCCTCGATCCGCGAGGCGGTGACGTTGGCGTGTTGCCCCCCCGGTCCGGATGAGCGGCTCGCCCGCAGCTCGATCTCGCTGATCGGGATCGCCAGGCGGTGGTTGACCCGGAGCCGGTCCGCCACCGCTATCCCTCCCCGGGGCCCGCCGTTCGCAGCGCCCGCCGGGTGAGCTGCACGGCGAAGAACAGCGCCAGGGCGGCGAAGGCCAGCTTCAGCGCCCGCTCGGGGATGGAGTTGGCGAGGACCACCCCTGCGAGGACGCCGAGCGGCGAGAGGATCCCGATCACGAGCGCATCGCCGAGCCGCACGTTTCCGTAGCCGTACTGGCGGTAGGCGCCGACCAGGGCGACGATGACGATCATCAGCAGCGAGGTCGACTCCGCCCGGACCTGCCCCAGGTCGAGGAAGATCGTCATCGCGGGGACGAAGAGGATTCCCCCGCCGACCCCGACCAGCCCCCCGGCGAGCCCGCCGGCGACGGCGAGCGCCGCGGCCAGCAGCTCGCTCACGAGAGGACCAGCTCGATCGCGACGGCGACCAGCAGGATGGCGAACAGGAGCGACACCGCGCGCTGGGGGATCCGCTGCTGCAGCGCCGTGCCGGCGAGGACTCCGCCGATTGCGGGGACCGCCAGCCAGAGTCCGGTGCCCAGCTCGACATTGCCGTAGATCCCGCCCTGGGCGAGGGCGCCGAGGGCGCCCACCAGGACGATCGCGGCCAGGCTCGTCCCCGTCGCCAGCCGCTCGCCGTAGCCGCCGAGGAGGATCAGCAGGGGAACGATGATCGTGCCGCCGCCGACCCCGAAGAGGCCGCTGAAGACGCCCGCGGCGGTCCCTATCCCGGCCAGCTTCAGCGTCTTCGGTGACACGGCGGCGATACTAGAGCCGATGCCGACCGACTCCACCGCAGGGCGCGCCGAGGCGCTGCTCGCTCCGCTGCGAGCCGATCCGGCTCAGGCGGCGATCCTCACCGATGTCGATGGAACCCTGGCGGCGATCGTCGAGCGCCCCGAGCAGACGTCGGTCCCCGAAGCAGCGCAGGAGGCACTTGCCCGCCTCAGCCGCCGCTTCGGAGTGGTCGGCGCCGTCTCCGGCCGTCGCGCCGCCGTCGCCCGGGAGCTGGTCGGCGTCGAGGGGATCGCCTATTCGGGGAACCACGGTCTCGAGCTGCTGCCGGCGGACGGCGGAGAGCTGCGGCTCGATCCCTCGCTCGAGGGCCGCGAGACGGCGGCCGCCGAGCACCTTGCCGCGCTTGACTCCGAGACGCTCCAAGCGGTCGGGCTGCGGGTCGAGGACAAGGGCCCGATCCAGGCGCTCCATTGGCGCGGCGCTGCCGACGAGGGCGCCGCGGAGGCCCGGGCGGAGGAGATCGCCGCCGGCGCCGCGGCCGCCGGCCTGGAGCCGCACTGGGGTCGCAAGGTGCTGGAGCTTCGGCCGACCGGCGGCGGAGGCAAGGGCGCAGCGGCCTCGGCGCTGATCGAGTCGGGCGAGGGGATCACCGCCGCGATCTATGCCGGTGATGACCGCACCGACCTCGACGCCTTTCGGCGATTGCGCGAGATGCTCGCCGAGGGCCGGCTGGAGCGGGTGGTCTGCGTCGGGGTCGTCTCGGCCGAGGGCCCGGCCGAGATCCGCGAGGAGGCCGACCTGACGCTCGCCGGCCCCGAGCAGTGGATCGAGATCCTTCGCGACCTCGGAGACTGACGCCGGTGCCGTTCACCGACCTGCTGCGCACCACCGTGCTCCTCGCCGGCGCCGAGGCGACCGTCCTGGGAGCGATCACCGCGATCGCCGCCGCCCGCTCCGACGACACCCGGACGATCACCGTGGCCGCAGTCTGGTGGGGCATCTCGGTCGTGGTCGGCCTCTATCTGGGCCGGCCCCAGCGCGCCGCCGACGGCGTCCGCGACGCTCTCGCCGCGGCGCGGACGGCGACCTCTCTGCCTGCCGAGTCGCCCTCGCGCATCGCGCTGGCCCGGCTCTGGCCGATCGGGGCGACGGCGGTGATCGCCGGCGGCCTCGGGCTCTTCTTTCCAGGGGTCGCCGCGATCGGCGCCGGCTACGCGCTGCTGGTCGCGCTCGCCTGGCGCACCCGCGAGGCAGCGGTGCTGGGAGTCGAGCAGCGGGACGGCACCCGCTTCTACGTCGAGCCGACCTCGGCCTTCAGCCCGGTGGTGCTGGTCAGGACTCCCGGCCTCGGCCGCGAGCGGACGCCTGCGGGGCATCCTCCTCCGCCCTCCCCGGCGGGGTGAGGTGCCCGACCGCAGGTCCTCGCCGCATCCAGCGGCGAGGGAGGTTCACCGCCGGGCGCGCTTGCGCAATGCCTTGAACTCGCGCCAGCCCCTGGTGTTCGCCACCTGCTCGGGGCTGAGCCAGGCGCGCCGGGCGGTGGCGACGGCGTAGGAGATGTTGCCGAGCGTGTCGACCCCGTGGGCGTCGGTGTTGAGGACGATCATCGCCCCGGCCTCGGCGGCGAGGCGAGCGTGCTGCTCGGAGAGGTCGCGGCGGTTCGGGTTGCCGTTGATCTCGAGCATCGTCCCCGTGCGGGCCGCCGCCTCGGCGACCGCCTCGACGTCGACCGGGTAGGCGGGGCGGCGCAGCAGCAGGCGGCCGGTGAGGTGGCCGATGCAGTCGACCAGCGGGTTCTCGATCGCCGCCAGCAGCCGCCCGGTCATCTCCCTGGAGTCCTCGCTGAAGGAGGTGTGGACGCTGGCGATCACCCAGTCGAGCGCGGCTAGGAGGTCCTCGGGGTAGTCGAGCGCACCGTCGGTGCCGATGTTGACCTCGGAGCCCGCGAGGAGGCGGAAGCCGCGCTTTCCCTGATTCCACTCCCTGATCTCGCCGATCCGCTTCCAGAGGCGCTCGCCTGTGACGTGATCGCCGAACCCATGGGTCGCCGAGTGGTCGGTGATCGCCATGTAGGAGTAGCCGCGGGCGCGGCCGGCCTCCCCCATCTCCGCCAGGGTGTTGCGCCCGTCGGAGAGGGTCGTGTGACAGTGCAGCTCGCCGCGGACGTCGCCCACCTGGACCAGCTCGGGTAGCGCCTTCTCCCGCGCCGCGCGCAGCTCCCCCCGGTCCTCGCGCAGCTCCGGCTCGATGTAGGCATAGCCGAGGCGCTCGTAGACCTCGGCCTCGCTTCCGCAGAGGGTGACGCGCCCGGTCTCGACCTCGGTTATCCCGTGCTCGGAGACCGAGAGGCCTCTGGCGACGGCGTCCTCGCGAAGCGCGACGTTGTGCGCCGCCGAGCCGGTGAAGTGCTGCAGCAGGTTGCCGAATGCCTCCGGGGCGACGATGCGCAGGTCGACCGAGACGCCGTTGTGCGTCTGGGCGCGGACCCCGTTGGGCCCCGGAGTGCCGGCGGCGGCTATCAGGGGGTGCCCGGCGAGGTGGCGCGAGAGCTGCTCGGGCTCCTCGGCGGTGGCGATCAGGTCGATGTCCTTGCAGGTCTCGGCCCAGCGCCGCACCGACCCCGCGACCTCGACCTCGATCGCGGCCGGATGCGAGCGCAGCGAGGAGGCCAGCTCCTCGGCGATCGGGCGCACAGCCGAGAGCAGCAGGCGGCCGGAGGGCGCCTCGGCGTCGGCGAGGGTCTCGAGCGAGGCGAGGATGTTCTCCTCGACCTTCGGCCCGAGCCCCTTGAGGCCGCGGATCCTCTGCGCCTCGGCGGCGGCCCGCAGGTCCTCCAGGGAGCAGACGTCGAGCTCGTCGTAGAGGCGGCGGGCGGTCTTCGCCCCGAGGTGCGGGACCCTGGTCACCTCGATCAGGGTCGGCGGGAACTTGGCCCGCAGCCTCTCCGCGGAGGGGATGTCGCCGGTCTCCAGCAGCGTCAGGATCTTCCCCTCCAGCGTCTTGCCGACGCCCGGGAGCCCCGTCGCCTTGCCCGCCCGGGCCAGCTCGGCGACCGAGACGGGGCTCTCCCGGATCGCCCGGGCGGCGTTGGAGTAGGCGAGCACCCGGTACTTGACGGCGCCGTCCAGCTCGTAGAGCACCGCGAGCTCGTCGAAGGCCGCGGCGATCTCGGCGTTGGTCATTCGATTCAAGCTACTTACGTTTGCGTTCCGGGGCCGGGGACCCGCGCCGGCCTGCCGATGGCGAGTGGCCTAGGGTTCCGGCGGTGGCGGCCGTCTGGCTGGTGCTCCCGACCTACAACGAGGCGGCCAACGTCGAGTCCGTGGTCGCTGAGGCGCTTGAGTTCCTGCCGCCTTCGCGGCGGGTGCTGATCGTCGATGACTCCAGCCCCGACGGGACCGGGGAGATCGCTGACCGGCTCGCGGCCGAGAGTGACGACGTCGAGGTGCTGCATCGCGGGCGCAAGGAGGGCCTGGGGCCTGCCTACATCGCCGGCTTTCGCCGGGCCCTCGCCGGGGGCGCCGAGCTGGTGCTCGAGATGGACGCCGACTTCTCCCACTCCCCGACCGACCTGCCCCGCCTGCTCGATGCCGCCCGGGATGCCGACCTGGTGATCGGCTCCCGCTACGTCCTCGGCGGGGGCGTCGCCGAATGGGGAGCGCTGCGCAGGGTGATCAGCCGCGGCGGCAGCGTCTACGCACGGGGGGTGCTGGGGGTCGCCGTCCACGACCTGACCGGCGGCTTCAAGTGCTTTCGCCGCGAGGTACTGGAGGCGATCGACCTCGGCTCGATCCAGTCGCGCGGGTACGCCTTCCAGGTCGAGACGACCTACCGCGCGATCCGCGCCGGCTTCCGGGTGGTCGAGGTGCCGATCACCTTCCGCGACCGCCGAGTCGGCGCCTCGAAGATGAGCCGGGGTATCGTTGCCGAGGCGATCTGGAAGGTGCCGGCGATGCGTTTCCGGCGCCTCTAGGCTTCGCTATACTTTCTGAAGTATTGAACCAGTCAACGGCGACCACAGGAGACCGATAGCTGTGTCAGGCAAGCTCGATGACGTGACCGATGCGACCTTCCAGGCCGACGTACTCGAGGCCGACGGCCCGGTGCTGGTCGATTTCTGGGCGCCCTGGTGCGGTCCCTGCCGCGTCGTCCACCCGATCCTCGAGGAGATGGACGCCGAGCGCGACGACCTGACCATCCTCAGCCTCAACGTGGACGAGAACCAGCAGACCGCAGCGACCTACGAGGTCCTCTCGATCCCGACCCTGATCCTCTTCAAGGACGGCCAGATCGCCAAGAAGGTGATCGGGGCGATGCCGAAGCGCCGACTCGAGGCAGAGCTGGAGCCGGCGCTGGCCTAGCCTGAGCGGCTGACGCGCGATCACTCAGCTCGCGGCCGTCGATCACGGCTCGAGCCCCATCGCCACCAGCGTCGCCGTCGTAGGAGACGGCGCTCGCCAGCACCTCGCCGGCGAGGTAGGCCTGATGCTCGCGGGCCGCTTCGAGAAGCTCCCCGTCACCGGCCAGGGTGAGCTCGATCCGGTCGGTGACCTCGAGCCCGGCGTCGCGCCGGGCGTTCTGCACGGCGTGGACGATCTCCCGCGCCAGGCCCTCGCGGCGAAGCTCGTCGTCGAGCTCGAGCTGCAGGCCGACGGCGTGGCCGGCCTCTGACTCGACCTCGTAGCCCTCGAGCGGCTCGCAGGGCGAGGATCACGTCCTCCGCCCCGAGGGTGTGGTCGCGCCCGTCGAGGTTGACGCCGAACTCGCCGCCGCTCTCGATCGCCCGCGGCGACGTGGGCGGCGTCGAGCGCCGCGACCGCCGCCGCCACCTGCGGCATCTGCTTGCCGAAGCGCGGCCCGAGGCTGCGGTAGTTGGGCTTGACGGTGTAGGTGACCAGCTCCGCCTCCTCGGCGACGAACTCGAGCTGCTTGACGTTGAGCTCGCGTCTCGATCAGCGCGGCGCGGGCGGCGATCGCCTCGCGCTCGGCGTCGGCGGCGACGATCACCGCCCTGCGCAGCGGCTGGCGCACCTTGACCTTGGCCTGGGCGCGGGCGGCGCGGCCGAGCTCGACGGTGCGGCGCACCGCCGCGATCGCCGCCTCCAGCTCCGGGTCGGCCAGCTCCGGGTCGGGCTGCGGGGAAGTCGCGCAGGTGGACCGAGTCGGGAAGCTCGCCGAAGTCGCCGACCTCGCCCCCGGCGAGGTTGGCGTGGATCTCGTCGGCGAGGAAGGGGATGAACGGCGCCAGCAGCGCCACCGTCTCCAGCAGGCAGTGGCGCAGGGTCGCGAAGGCCGCCCGGTCGCCCTCCCAGAAGCGGCGCCGGGAGAGGCGCACGTACCAGTTGGAGAGGTCCTCGACGTAATCCGCGATCGCCCCGCCGGCGCCGCGGTGCAGTCGAAGTCGTCCATCCGCTCGATCACCGTCGCCGACCGTCGACTGCAGCCGGGAGAGGATCCAGCGATCGAGGTCACTGCCCGCCGCTTCCTCCGCTTCGCGTCCGGGAGCGGCGGGGTTGCTGGGGCGTCCCGCCGAAGTCCTCCGGCCTCAGGCCCTCGGCGTTCGCGTAGAGCACCCAGAACGAGTAGGTGTTCCAGAGCGTCAGCATGAACTGGCGCACCGACTCGCCGACGGTGTCGACGGAGAAGCGATAGCCGGACCACGGCTGCTGGGCGGTCAGGTAGTACCAGCGGAAGGCGTCGGCGCCGTGGGCGGAGATCACGTCCCAGGGCTCGACCACGTTGCCGCGGCTCTTCGACATCTTCTGCCCTTCGGGGTCGAGGATCAGGCCGAGGCAGACGCAGTTGCGGTAGCTGGAGGTGTCGAAGAGCAGCGTCGACTCGGCCAGCAGGGTGTAGAACCAGCCGCGGGTCTGGTCGATCGCCTCGCAGATGAAGTCGGCCGGGAAGCGCTGCTCGAAGGTCCTCGACGTTCTCGAACGGGTAGTGGAACTGGGCGAAGGGCATGGCGCCGCTGTCGTACCAGGTGTCGATCACCGAGGAGACCCGCTCCATCTCGCCGCCGCAGCTCTGACAGCGGAGCCTGACCTCGTCGATGTAGGGGCGGTGGAGGTCGTCCGGAACCTCGCCGGTCGCCCGCTCGCGCAGGTCCGCCATCGAGCCGGCGCAGAAGCGCTCCTCGCACCCCTCCCCGCCGCACTCCCAGATCGGCAGCGGCGTGCCCCAGTAGCGGTCCCGGGAGAGCGCCCAGTCGACGTTGTTCTCGAGCCACTTGCCGAAGCGGCCCGTCGCGGATGTGCTCGGGGTGCCAGCCGATCTCGCGGTTGTTGGCGAGCAGCTCCTCGCGGGCCTCCGAGGTGCGCACGTACCAGCTCGACATGGCGTAGTAGAGCAGCGGCGTGCCGCAGCGCCAGCAGTGCGGGTAGGCGTGCTCGTAGGTGGTGGACGCGGAAGAGCCGGCCGGAGCGCTCCAGCGCCGCGACGATCTCGGGGTCGGCGTCCTTGACGAAGCGCCCCGCGAACTCGCTGACCCGCTCGTCGAAGGTGCCCTCCAGGGTGACCGGATTCTGCAGGGTCAGCCCGTACTGCTCGCCGAGGCGGAAGTCGTCCTCGCCGAAGGCGATCGCGGTGTGGACGAGGCCGGTGCCCTTCCTCGGCGGTGACGAAGTCCGCCTCCAGGACGGTGTGGCCCCGGGGCCCGAAGTCGGTGACGTAGTCGAAGGGCGGCGAGTAGGAGACGCCGGCGAGGCGGGAGCCGGGGAAGGAGTCGAGCACCTCGCTCTGCTCCCCGAGCACGCGCTCGCGCAGCGCCTCGGCCACCACCAACACCTCGTCCCCCACTCGCGCCCGCACGTAGGTCATCTCCGGATTGACGGCGACGGCGGCGTTGGAGATCAGGGTCCAGGGCGTCGTCGTCCAGACGAGCAGCGCGTCGCCCTCGGAGAGCGGCCCGCCGGCCCCGACGGGCAGCCGCACGTAGACGCTCGGGTCCTCGACGTCGCGGTAGCCGAGCGCCACCTCGTGCGAGGAGAGCGCCGTGCCGCAGCGGGGGCAGTAGGGGACGACCTTGTGCCCCTCGTAGAGGCGACCGTCGTCCCAGAGCCGGCGCAGCGACCACCACACGGACTCGATGTAGGACGGCTCGAGGGTGACGTAGGAGTCATCGAGGTCGATCCAGAAGCCGATCCGCTCGGTCAGCCGGTTCCAGTCCTCGACGTAGGCGAAGACCGACTCGCGGCAGCGCTCGTTGAACTCGGCGATCCCGTAGGCCTCGATCTCCTGCTTGGAGGAGATCCCCAGCTCCTTTTCGACCTCCAGCTCGACCGGGAGCCCGTGGCAGTCCCAGCCCGCCTTGCGCGGGACGTCGTAGCCGCGCATCGTGCGGTAGCGCGGGTAGACGTCCTTGAACACGCGGGAGAACACGTGGTGGGAGCCCGGGCGCCCGTTGGCGGTCGGGGGTCCCTCGTAGAAGCTCCAGACCTCGGCGCCGGCTCGGTTCTCCAGCGAGCGCCGGAAGACGTCGGTCTCGCGCCAGCGCTCCAGCACCCGCTCCTCGAGCTCGGGAAAGCGCTGCTTCGCCTCGACCTTGCGGAATCCGGCCATCGGCCGCGGAGTCTACGAACGGCGCGATACAGTCACGCCGATGCCGGCCTACGACCTCGACGGCAAGGTCGCCCTCGTCACCGGAGCGGCGCGGGGGATCGGCTTCGAGACCGCTCGCCAGATGCAGCTGCGCGGCGCATCGGTGGCCCTGGTCGATCTCGACGCCGGCGAGGCCGAGGCGGCGGCGCGGCGAATCGGCCGCCGGACGATCGCGATCGCCGCCGACGTCAGCGACCGCGAGCAGATCGAGGCGGCCGTGGCCCGCACCGTCGAGGAGCTCGGCGGGCTCGACGTCGCCGTCGCCAACGCGGGCATCGCTCCGGAGGTCGGCAGCACGATGGCGATCGGCACGGCCGAGTGGGAGCGGGTGATCGAGGTCAACCTGCTGGGCGTCTGGCGCACCGTCCGGGCAGCGATGCCCCAGGTGGTCGAGCGCCGGGGGCACCTGGTCCTGGTCGCCTCCGTCTACGCCTTCGTCAACGGGGCGATGCTCAGCTCCTACGCCACGGCGAAGGCGGGGGTCGAGTCGCTGGGCCGCTCGCTGCGCGCCGAGCTCGCTCCCTACGGCGCCGGCGCCTCGGTCGCCTACTTCGGCTTCATCGACACGAAGATGGTCCAGGAGGGGTTCTCGCACCCGCTCGCCGAGCGTCTCGAGGAGCATCTGCTGCCGGCGCTCGGGCGGCGGCGCCTGCAGCCCGCCGACGCCGGCCGGGCGATCGTCGAGGGCGTCGAGGAGCGCAAGGCCCGGATCGTCGCTCCGTCGTGGTGGCGGGTGGTGCAGTCGCTTCGGGGGATCCTCAACCCGCTTCTCGACCGTCAGATGGCCGGCAACGAGGAGGTCGCTGCGATCATCCGCGAGGGCGACGCCGACGCGGCCGCCTCGCGGCAGGCCGAGGCGGCGCCGGCCGACGTCGCCGGCGCCTAGGGCCGGCTCAGCTCCTCGAGCAGGAGGATCAGCGACTCGTACTCGCGCCCGGTGGCTCGCTCGAGCCCGACCTCGCAGGTGCGGTTGCTGCAGAGGTGGGCATCGAAGCTGCGCGACCTCACCTCCTCGGCCTCCTCGCGGGTCGCCGCGTCGGTCAGCTCGGGGTGCAGGAAGCCGCGATCGCCGGCGAAGCCGCAGCAGGTGGCGTGGAGCGGCACGTGGACCTCCTCGCTCAGCTCCCCCGCGACCCTCTCCAGGGCGGCGGTCAGGCCCATGTGCCTGACCGAGCAGGTGGGATGGACGGTCGCGGAAGCGACCTTGCGGCGCACCTCGAGGCCCGCCAGCAGCAGGTCCTGGGCCCAGGCGACCGAGTCGAGCAGCTCGAGCTTGGCGTGGCGGGCCGCGTTGATCTCGCTCAGCTCCCCCTCGCCGGGTTCGGCGACGCCGTGGGTGCACGAGCTGGCGTCGATCACGATCGGCAGCCGGCCGTCGTCGCTCCAGCGCCAGAGCCGCTCGACCATCTCGTTGGCCTTGTGCCGGGCTCCGTCGCGGTACCCCTTCGAGCTCCAGGGGACCCCGCAGCAGGCCCCGGCGACGTCGGCGGGGATCCAGACCGGCATCCCCGCCCGCCGCGAGACCTCGACCAGCGCCTGCGGCAGGCTCGGGCGCGGCCCCTCCTCGGAGCGGGGCCTGCCGAAGATGCGGTTGATGCAGGCGGGGAAGTAGACGGCGGCCGCGCCCTCCCTGCTCGTCGCCGGCAGCTTGGGCGGCGCGGCAGCCGGCATCCCCTCTCCCCACTCCGGCAGCACGTCCTCGCCGACCGCGCGCCGCGCCACGCGGGTCAGCCCGCGCAGCGGGGCGTCGCCGGTGCGCCGCGAGACAGCCCCGCCGACCCGCAGCCCGGCGCGGGCGGCGCCCTCGACCTTCTCCCAGCGCTGCGCCGCGCGGAGCGCGGAGCGCTCGGCCGCGGGCGAGTGGGCCTCGGCCCTCAGTCCCTTGACCAGCTTTCCGGTGTCGATGCCCAGCGGACAGGCGATCGCGCAGGTGCCGTCGGCGGCGCAGGTCTCCAGCCCGTCGTATTCGAAGTCCTCGAGCAACGCCCGCGCCACCGCCGAGCCCGGGGGCTGGCGGGCGATCTCGCGGCGCAGGACGATCCGCTCACGCGGCGTCGTGGTCAGCGCCCGGCTGGGACAGACCGGCTCGCACATCCCGCACTCGACGCAGGCGGTCACCGACTCCTCGACCGGGGGGGTCGACTTGAGGTCGCGGAGGTGGGCGCCGGGGTCGCGGTTGAGCAGGATCCCCGGCGCGAGGATGCCCTCGGGATCGGCGAGCT
This sequence comes from uncultured Actinomycetes bacterium, assembly GCA_963725315.1. Taxonomy (GTDB): domain Bacteria; phylum Actinomycetota; class Thermoleophilia; order Solirubrobacterales; family 70-9; genus JBBRHQ01. The sequence continues at coordinate 41,948 of CAVRYA010000005.1, forward strand.
GCTTCACCCTCCACATCATCTCGGTCGCCTTGGCGCCCCACTCGCGCTCGACGAAGGGAGCCATGTTGCGCCCGGTCCCGTGCTCGGCCTTCAGCGAGCCGTCGTACTTGCCGACGATCAGCTCGACCAGGTCGGCGATGAAATCCTCGTAGCGCTCGCGGTCGCCGGCCTCGGTGAACGAGGGGGTGAGCATGAAGTGGAGGTTCCCGGCCGAGGCGTGACCGGCGACGCCCGGGAGGAACCCGTGCTTGCCCAGCAGCGCCTGAATGTCCCGGGCCGACTCGGCGATCCGCTCGGGGGGCACGCAGACGTCCTCGGTGATCAGCTGCGAGCCGGGTGGGCGGACGACGCCCACCAGGCCGAACATGCCCTCGCGCACCCGCCAGTGCATCTCGACCGTCTCCGGGTCGCGGGTGAACTCGAACGGGCGGATCGTCTCGTGCCCGGCAAGGACCTCGCTCGCTCCCGCCACCAACCGGTCGAGATCGGCCGCCTGGTCGGAGCGGAACTCGACCAGCAGGGCCGCCGACTCGGGAGGAAGCTCGCGCCAGTGCTCCGGGGTGCCGGGGATCGAGTGGCTGGCGACCATCAGCGCCGGAGCGACCATCAGCTCAACCGCGCTGGCCCCGGCGGCGACCAGCTCGGGGACGGGCTCGGTCGCGCTCTCGATCCCGTCGAAGTGGACCCATGCGGTGGTCGTCTGCGGGCGCAGCGGGATCGTCTCGAAGACCGCCTCGGAGACGAATCCCAGGGTCCCCTCGGAGCCGACCAGCAGCCGGCGGAAGATCTCCACCGGGGTCTCGGCGTCGAGGAAGGAGCAGAGGCGGTAGCCGGTGGTGTTCTTGATCTCGAACTTGCGCCTGATCCGCTCGCTCAGCTCGGGGTCGGCCCGGATCTCCTCGCCGATCTCGCCGAGGCCGCGGGCCAGCTCGGGCTCGGCTTCGGCGAAGCGCTGCTCGGCGCCTGGCGCGGCCGTGTCGATCACGGTCCCCGAGGCCAGGACGAAGGTCAGCGAACGCAGCGTCGAGTAGGAGTCGTGCACGATCCCGCAGCGCATCCCGCCCGAGTTGTTGGCGATCACGCCGCCGATCGTCGCCGCCGCGTGCGAGGCAGGGTCGGGGCCGAGCTTCCGGCGGTGGCGGGCGAGCACGCGGTTGGCGTGGGCGAGCACCGTTCCCGGCCGCACCCGCGCCAGGGCGCCGTCCGCCTCGACCGCGGTGCCGGCGAAGTGGCGGCGGACGTCGATCAGGATCCCGTCCCCCTGCGCCTGCCCGTTGAGGCTGGTCCCGCCCGCCCGCAGGGTGACCGGGATGCCGGTGCGGCGCGCGTAGGCGAAGACGGCGGCGACCTCGGCGGCCTCGCGAGGCCGGACGACGGCCTTGGGGAAGAGCCGGTAGGGGCTCGCGTCCGAGGCGTAGCGGACGAGGTCGAGCGGCCGGGTGAGGACCCGCTCCGGCCCCAGCAGCCCGATCAGCTCGTCCCGCAGCGGTTGCGGCGTGCCCGCGGCGATCTCCTGCGGGGCGCGATCGATCGTGGCCCCGTCAGGCACGACTACGCCAGTGCCATCCCCGGCGCGACCGGGACCTCGACCAGCTCCGGCTGATCGGAGGCGGTCGCCGAGGCCAGCGCCTCGCGGAGCTCCTCCCGCCCGCCGACCCGGCGCGCCGCGACCCCGTAGGCCTCGGCGACCGCGGCGCAGTCGAGGGCCGGCAGGTCGAGGCCGGGGGCGCCCTCGACCGCCTCGATCGAGGCAAACCACTTGAGGATCGCGTACTCCTCGTTTCGCAGCACCAGGAAGGTGACCGGGATCCCGTAGGCGGCCGCGGTCCAGAGGCCGGTGATCGCGTACTGCGCGGAGCCCTCACCGAGGACGCAGACGACCCTGCGGTCGGGCTCGGCGAGCTGCACGCCGAGCGAGGCGGCGAGCCCGAACCCGAGCCCGCCCCCCGCGCCGAAGTAGTAGCTGCCCGGCGCCGAGAGCCGCAGGCGGTTGCGAAGCGCCAGGGTCGAGGAGGGGGACTCGAGCACGACGATGCCGTCCTCGGGAAAGGTCTCGGCGAGCGCCGCGTGGACCGTGGAGGGGCTGAGGGGATCGGTCTCCTCGACCTCCTCGGGCGGCGGCAGGGGCTCGGGCGCCTCCCGGCCAGACTCGTGGACCGCCTCCGCCAGCGCGGCCAGCGTGAGGCCGACGTCGGCGACGATCGCATCCCCCATCGGGGCCCTGGCCGCCTCGTCGGGATCGCTGGTGATCGCAACCAGCGCGGTTCCCTCGGGCAGCAGCGGCCCCGGGATGTAGGGGTAGTAGGGGAAGACCGAGCTGCCGGCGACGAGAACGAGGTCGTAGCCCTCCAGGGCCTGCCCGACCGGGCCGATCGCCGGCGGCAGCACGCCGCGGAAGTTCGGGTGCCCCTCGGGGAAGCCGATCCGCCCGCCTCCCGGGGCGGGCGACGCCCAGACCGGGAGCCGCTGGCGCTCGGCCAGCGAGACCGCCGCATCCCAGCCTCCGCTGGCGTCGATCTCGGGACCGGCGACCAGGACCGGGCTCGAGGCTTCCTCGAGACGGCGGGCCAGCGCTTCGAGGACCGCCGGGTCGGCGACGGCGCGGGCGCTGACCGAGCGCGCCGCGGCGTGGGCGGCCTCCGCCGCCTCGGCATCCGCGCCCCAGTCGTCCATCGGCAGCGAGACGAAGACGGGCCCGCGCGGCGCCAGGCCGGCCAGGTGGATGCCGTGGGCGAGGGCGAGGGGCACGTCCTGCGCGCGCGGCGGCTCGAAGGACCACTTGACCAGCGGGTGCGGCATCCGCGTTGCGTCGCGGTTGGTGAGGTTCGCCTGCATCGTCACCTGGGCGCGCACCTGCTGGCCGGCGGTGACCAGCAGCGGCGACTTGTTCGCCTGGGCGTTGAAGATCGCCCCCATCGCGTTGCCGACGCCCGGCGCGGTGTGGAGGTTGACGTGGGCGGGGCGCCCCGAAGCCTGCGCGTAGCCGTCGGCCATGCCGACCGCGACCGCCTCCTGCAGCCCGAGCACGTAGCGGAAGTCCTCGGGGAAATCGGCCAGCATCGGCAGCTCGGTCGATCCGGGGTTGCCGAAGATCGTCGTCATGCCGTGATCGCGGAAGAGGTCGAAGGCTGCTTCGCGCACAATCGGCATCGGGCTCACCCTACGACAGCGGGCAAGATCGCGTGGCGGCCTCAAGTCGACGGCGTCTCGACCCGATCAGTTGCGGGATGGCAAGGGCGGGCAACCGAATCTCGAACCCCGAGCCGGGCGGGAGGACGCCGCGCGGCGGACGGCCGAGGGCGGTCGCGGCCGTGCTCTGCGCGGCGCTGCTCGCCTGCCTCGCCTTCGCCGGGGCGGCCAGCGGCGGACCGACCGGGGTCAGGATCGTCCGCGCTCCGGGCAAGATCGTCCCGATCCCCGAGTCGATCCCCCACCAACCCGGGGCGATGATCGACCGCAGGCTGATCGGGAACCTCAGGTACCTGAGCGCCCACTTCGCGATCTACATCAACGAGGGCTACGCCGGGCCGATGCCCGGGCACCCGCGCCAGACGGTCGGCTGCCCCCGCTGCCACGTCGCCGACTCCGACCACAAGAACGGGCTCGCGGTGGACATCGGCCCCCGCCACTGGAGCGCCAGCTGCGACAGCCACTGGAAGGGCGTGACCCGATTGGCGCATTGGGCCGAGCCGCGCCAGAACCGCCCACGGGCGCCCTTCCGCTGGGTCGGCTACGACGGCGATGCCAACCACGGCTGCGGCAACCACCTGCACCTCTCCTGGAGCCATGCCGAGGTCCCGCGCTACAGGATCGCCCCCTGGGTCGAGGTCTTCAGCGGTTCCGCCAAGCCCGACGGCGACGGGGCCCGCGGCTCACGGGGGCCGAGCGGGGGAGTCAGCGCCGGCCGCACCAAGCTCCTGCCGAGGCCCGCGACCGGCGGGATCGGCCCCGGCGACTGACGCGGGCAGCGCGGCGGTCGGCCGCGCCGCCCTTCCCGGGCGGCCGATGGGCTCTTCTGCCTAGTATCGGGCCATGTCGCCAAGGATCACTGCGGCGGCCCTGATCGGGTCCGTGCTGCTGCTCGCAGGGGGATGCGGCTCGGGCGAGGAGGAGACTCCGGCCGCCTGCCTCGCCGGACCCAGCGCCTACTCGCGCGCCCTGCGCGCCGTTCCCGCGGCGGTCCGGCTGGAGGGCGGGGCCCCGATCAGCGACTGCCTGACCCCCAACCAGAGCGCCGGAGACCTGACCCGGGTCGGCGCCGCGATGGTGGCCGTGGCCACCTCGCTCAACGCCGAGGCTCGGGGCGGCGGCGGGCGCGAGGCGGCGCGACGGCTCGGCTACCTGATCGGCGCGGCCCGGCTGGGCGCCGAGGACACCGACGGGATCCACGCAAACCTCCTGCAGCGCCTGGAGGCGGCGGCCGAGTTCAGCCCGGGGGGCGGCGGCCTCCCGCCGGGCCTCGAGGCCGCCTACCGGGAGGGGATCGCGAAGGGCTCGGCCGGATAACCTCAGCCTCGGAACCAAACCGACGGAAGGCGCGAATTGACTGAGCAGCTCTGGGGCGGCGAGACGACCAAGGCGGTGGAGAACTTCCCGGTCTCGGGCGAGCGCGTCCCGCCTCCCGTGCTGCACTGGCTGGGGCGCCTGAAGGCCGCGGCGGCGAGGGTCAACGGCGAGCTCGGTGCCCTCGAGCCCGAACTGGCGGAGCGGATCGCCGAAGCGGGCGACGCGGTCGCGGCGGGGGAGCACGACGACCAGTTCCCGATCGACGTCTTCCAGACCGGCTCCGGCACCTCCACGAACATGAACGCGAACGAGGTCATCACCAGCCTCGCCGGGGACGGGGCCCACGCCAACGACCACGTCAACATGGGGCAGTCCTCGAACGACGTCTTCCCCTCGGCCGTCCACCTGGCCGCGCTGGACGAGGTGAAGCGCGACCTGCTGCCGGCCATGGGGGCGCTCGTCTCGGCGCTGGAGGCCAAGGAGGAGCAGTTTGCCGACGTGGTCAAGGCGGGCCGCACCCACCTGATGGACGCCGTCCCGGTCACCCTCGGGCAGGAGTTCGGCGGTTACGCGGCGCAGGTCCGGCTCGGCGTGCAGCGAGTCGAGGGGACGCTGCGCCGCGTCGGTCAGATCCCCCTGGGAGGGACGGCCACCGGGACGGGGCTCAACACGCATCCGGAGTTCGCCGCCGGGGTCCGTCGCAAGCTCGCCGAGGAGTCGGGCCTGGAGATCTCCGAGCCCCTGGACCGCTTCGAGGCCCAGGCCAACCGCGACGCCCTGGTCGAGCTATCCGGGGCGCTCAAGGTCTATGCCGTATCGCTGAACAAGGTCGCCAACGACCTGGCGCTGATGGGCTCGGGCCCGCGGGCGGGGCTGGCGGAGCTGAGGCTGCCGGAGCTGCAGAAGGGCTCATCGATCATGCCGGGCAAGGTCAACCCGGTGATCCCGGAGGTCGTGATCCAGGTCGCGGCCCAGGTGATCGGCAACGACGCCGCGATCACCGTCGCCGGCAGCCAGGGGCAGTTCGAGCTCAACGTCAGGGTCCCGCTGATCGCCCGCAACCTGCTCGACTCGATCAAGCTTCTGGCCTCAGCCTCGCGCCTGCTGAACGAAAGGTGCGTCGCCGGGATCGAGGCGAACGAGGAAATGACCGAGCGCCACGCCGAGGCGACCCTGGCGACGGCGACCGCGCTCAACCCGCACATCGGCTACGACCGCGCCGCGGACATCGTCAAGGCGGCGGCGGAGTCGGGGCGCTCGCTGCGCGAAGTGGCGCTCGAGCAGGGCGTCGAGCCCTCGGTGCTCGAGGAGGCCCTCGACCACCGCCGGATGGCGCGGCCGCACGCCTAGGTTCTACGGGCGGGCGCGGGGGCGCTGGCCAGCGCAAGCAGTGTCCGGCGCAGCAGCGCCTCGACCTGGGCACGGTTCGCCCGGCCGCTCACCAGCCACTCCTCGGCCGCGGCAAAGGCGGCGCCGAGGAAGGCCCGCAGGGCGAGGCGGAGCTCCTCGCCCGCATCCTCGCCGGCGTGGTTGCGCGCCATCCGCTCGACCACCTCGTCGCGGGCCGAGGCGACGATCGCCGCCACCTCCGGATCGCGCTCGGCCGCCCCGGCCCCGAGCAGCATCGACCACAGCTCGTAGTCGCGCTCGACCGCGTCGAGGAACCTGGCCAGGTTGCGCTCGACGACCAGCTCGATCGGCAGGTCGTCAAGGTCGGTGCGGACGATCCCCGGCAGCTCGGCCGCGAGGTCGGCGACCACGGCGAGGTAGAGCTTGCGCTTGGGGCCGAAGTAGTGGTTGACCAGCCCGCGGGTGACCCCGGCCTCGGCGGCGATCTCCTCCATCGAGGCCGCCGCGTAGTCACGCGAGGCGAAGACGCCCCGGGCGGCGGCGAGGATCTGTTCGCGTCGCAGGTCGGGCTCGAGCCGTGTACGGGTTGCCGCCACGCCTTGAGGATACTATTGACGCCACGCCAATAGCCTGTTAGGGTCGTCCGCGATGAGGAGGGGAGCGGTAGCAGCGATGGCGGCCGGGCTGGTCGCGATGGTCGCCGTGGCGGTCGGCCCGGCGTCTGGAAAGCCGGGGGGCCGATCCGCGCACGAGGGACGGCCGAACGTCGTCGTGATCATGACCGACGACCAGGACTTCCGCTCGATGTGGGTGCTGCCGAAGACCCGCAGGCTGATCGCCGATAGGGGCACCACCTTCCGCCAGTCGATTGTCAACTTCCCCCTCTGCTGCCCTTCCAGGGCGACCTTCCTGACCGGCCAGTACGCCCACAATCACGGGGTTCAGTGGAACTACCTGCCGCTGGGGGGCTACCGGAAGCTGAACGGGCACAAGACCCTGCCGGTGTGGCTGAACCGCGCCGGCTATCGGACGATTCACATCGGCAAGTACCTCAACGACTACGGGGTCGACAAGCCACGCGAGATCCCACCCGGATGGGACGACTGGCACGGCGGCGTCGACCCCAGCACCTACGACTACTACGGCTTCACCCTCAACAACAACGGCAAGCTGAAGACCTACGGGCGCGAGCCGGCCGACTACTCGGTCGATGTATATGCCGGACTCGCCGAGAAGGCGATCGACAGGGCCTCGGGCCCGGGCAGGCCCTTCTTCATGAACCTCGCGCCGAACGCGCCGCACACCGTCGCCGTGGAGTCGGGGGCGCGGATCGAGGGAACCCCCGCGGTCCCGGCCCCGCGCTACGCGAACCGCTTCGCGAACACCCCGATACCCCGCTACCCGGACTTCAATGAGGCCGACATCTCCGACAAGCCGACGACCCTGGCGGCCTTCTTTCCCAATCCGCTGACCGAGGATCAGATCTCGGCGCTTCAGGATCACTACAGAGGCAGGATGGGGTCGCTGCTCGCGCGTCGATGACCTGGTCGCCCGCGTGGTCAGGGAGCTGAAGCGGGACGGCGAGTACCGCAACACAGTGCTGATCTTCACCTCCGACAACGGCTGGATCCTCGGCGAGCATCGCCTCTATGACCCGGTCAGCCAGGACGGGCGGCCGACCGGAGTCAAGTACGTCCCCTACGAGGGCTCCTCCCGGGTGCCGCTGCTGATCAGCGGCCCCGGTTTCCCGGCCGGCCGCAAGGTCGGGGGCGTGGTCAGCAACGCCGACCTCGCCCCGACCATCCTCCAGATCGCCGGCGCGCACCCGACGCTTCCGGAGGACGGGATCGCGCTGCGTCCGGCGGCGCGCAGGCCGAAGAAGCTTCGCGGGCGCGGCGTTCTGATCGAGACCTTCACCAATCCCCGCGGCGTGCAGCCGTACAAGTCGATCCGCACCCAGCGCTACCGCTATGACGTCCAGGAGGACGGCCAAGAGGGCCTCTACGACCTGAAGCGCGATCCCTGGGAGCTTCAGAGCGTCCACGCCGATCCCCGCTACGCGCAGATCAAGGCGATCCTCAAGCGCCGCCTGGCGAGGCTCGTCACCTGCAAGGGCAAGACCTGCCGGGCCCGCTTCGGCCCGCTGCCCCAGCCCGGCAAGTAAGCGACGCGCCACGGGGTCTCCGCCCGCCCGTGCCGGCGGCCCGCCGCCGGCGAGAGTGATCGAGGACACCAATGAGGTGTCTTATTGCACTCTCGCCGGCGGGGCCCGGCGGACGATCTCGCAGCCGCTGAGCCGATCGCCGCGATCGGCGATCGCCAGGTCGTGGCGGCCGGCGCCGCAGAAGATGCGGTCGCGGGAGCCGTCGCGGGCCTTGATCCTGTCCGCCCCGGGGCCGGCGATGATCTTGTCGCTGTCGGGGCCGCCCTTCAGCGTGTCGCGCCCGCCGCCCCCGTCGAGGCAATCCCGCCCCGTCCGGCCGTCGAGCCGGTCGCGCCCGCCCCGGCCCAGCAGCCGGTCGCTGCCCTTGGTCCCGATCAGGCGGTCGCGGCCGCGGCCGCCGGCCTGCCGGTTGGTGCAGTGACCGAGGGCGTAGCCGCGGCGCGGGTCGGAGATCAGCAGCTCGACGTTCCGGTCCTTGGCGGCCCCCTCGCCGCAGGGATCGGGGGTGCACTTGCGCGCTCCCGAGTCCGGGTCGTTGTAGGCGAGGGTCCGCCCCAGCGAGGCGAGCTGATCGGTGTCGAAGCCGGAGGCCGAGCCGGGGGTCGGGGCGGCCGCTGCGCCGGCGTGATCGATCACCGTGTTGAACAGCGACAGCGTGTGGTCGTGGTTGTCGAAGAGCTGCAGCAACCTCGCCTGCTGGGGCCAGTCGGCCTCGGCGGCGGCGCGGACCATCCAGAAGCCCCCGCCCTTGTCGTCGGCGTAGGGCTCGACCCGGTTGACGTGGCTGTGGCCGGCGACCCAGGCGATCACGTGGGGGTAGCGGTGCAGGAGGGCGACCATGTCGTCGCCAAGATGGAGTGGAGTCGAGGCGCGGGGGTCGACGTCGCAGCCGGGGTTGACGTCATGGCCGTGGGGGTCGGCGACGGTGCAGGCGGGGGCGTCCTCGTCCGGCACGTCGGAGGTGAGGCTGCCGATCGCGTGGTGGCTGAAGAGGATCACCAGCTGGTCGCGCCTGGTCGCCCGCTTCAGCTCACCCTCCAGCCAGTGGAATTGCGGGTCGTCGATGTTGCCGTCCGCGGAGGTGCCGAGCTCGCCGCCCTCTGAAACCGTGTCGAGCGAGATCAGCCTGAGGCCGGGGGCCGGGCTGAAGCCGTAGTAGCCGGCGGCGCCGCCCGACGCCTCCTCCTGCGCGGGATCCACATAGCCGAACCCGTGGCCGTCGTCCTGGGTGCCGTCGAGGAAGACCTGCTTGAACTGGCTCTTGGAGACAAAGCGGCGCTCCTCGTCGGGCGGGGTGAGGATCGTGTCGCCGGCAGGGGCCATGTTGTGCAGGTCGAGGACGTCCTGGACCGAGAAGTCGAGGAAGGTGCTGCCGTCGGGGAAGATCACGCTGAGCGGCTTGATGCACCCGGTGGCGACGGTCTCGAAGACCGTCTTGGCGGCAACGTTGCCCTGGACCAGGCCGTCGTGGTTGCCGAAGGTGACGTAGCTGGGGACGTCGAGGCCGGCCGCGGTGAAGCTCTGCTGGGCGCGGTCCATCAGCCCCGCGTACTGCGGGAAGCCGGCGTAGCGCCCCGTCTGGCTGGCGAGGTCGGGGGCGTAGAAGGGGGCGTTGGGGTAATCGGCGGGATCCTGGACGCCGGTGTAGAGCGCCGCTTCGGCCGTCCCGGGGACCCCGCTGACCGCGCACAGCGGGTTCTGGTTGCCGGCGGGGTCGGTGCCGCTGTTCGGGTCCAGGGTGCCGCCCTCGAGCAGGGTCCGCACCCACTCGGTCTCGTTCAGCTGCTGGCTGTCGGCGGAGTCGCCGGTGTCGATCGTGAAGTCCATCTTCGGGCGCCGGCCGTGGGCGGCGGCGACCGGCCCGGCGCCTGCGAAGGAGTCCATCTGGCGGATCATCGCGTCGTCGATCATCGGCTCGAGGCTCTCCCAGGGCCGGAAGGCGGCGCTGAACTGCGAGGAGACGGCGTCGAGCGGCTCGACCCGGGCCGGGCTCTCCTCGTCGGCGAGCTGGAAGTCGGAGAGCTGGCCGAAGTAGGCAAGGGTGGTGCGGCGCGAGGCGCGGCCCCTCTTCGCCGCGCCCACCCCCTCCTCGCGGGTCAGATAGGGGTCGCCCGCCGAACTAAGCGAGAGCCTGCGGAAGCCGGCGGCGGAGTCGGCGACGATCCGCTGCTCGACCGTGGACTTGCCGAGCGTGTCGGAGGTCGCGGCGGCGGCAATCGAGGCGGCGAGCAGAAACGCCACCAGCACCGCGCCCGCAAGCGCCGCGGGCAATGTGTGACGTCCTCTCCCTGTCCCCTGTCCGATCATTCCCCGCCCCTCCGGGCGCCGCATCAACCTACCGCAGCTCCGCTCATCCCTGCAAGGTGACGAAGCGCTCCTCGGTCAGCTCGTAGACGGCGTACGCCGGTCCCTCGCGGGTGTTGCCGGAGTCTTTGACGCCGCCATAGGGCTGCTGGTCGGCGCGGAATGTCGGCACCTCGTTGATCAGGACGCCGCCGAACTCGAGCGCCGCGGCCGCCGCCAGCCCGCGGCCCATGTCGCGGGTGAAGACGCCTGCCTGGAGGCCGAACTTGGAGTCGTTGGCAAGCTCCAGCGCCTCGCCGAAGTCCGTGAAGCGGTCGATCGTCGCGACCGGACCGAAGATCTCCTCGCACCAGACCTTTGCCTCGCGAGGCGGGTGGGCGATCACGGTCGGGGCCAGGCAGCGGCCCTCGTCGACCAGCTCGCCTCCGGTGAGGATCTCCCCGCCGGCGGCGCCGGCCTCGTCCACCCACTCCTTCACCCGGTCCCGGTCGGAGGGCGAGATCAGCGGCCCGACGTCGGTGCCGGGATCGAGCGGGTCGCCGACCACCAGCTCCTCGACGTTGGCGACGAAGCGCTCCGTGAAGGCATCGGCGATCTCGGTGTGCAGGAGGATTCGCTGGATCGAGATGCAGCTCTGACCGGCGTGGGAGAAGGCGTGCAGCTTCGCCTTGTCGGCGGCGGTCTCCCAGTCGCCGTCGGCGTTGACGATCAGCGGCGCGTTCGAGCCCAGCTCGAGGTTGACCTTCTTGTGAGGGACCTTGCTGCGGATCCCCCAGCCGACCGGAGCCGAACCGGTGAAGGTGATCGCCCTGGTCAGCTCGCTCTCGACGATCGCATTGCCCACCTCCGATCCGGGCCCGGGGATGACGCTCAGCCAGCCCTCCGGAAGGCCGGCCTCGAGCAGGATCCCGGCCAGCTTCAGGGCCGAGATCGGCGTCTGCCCCGCGGGCTTGAGCACGACCGCGTTTCCGGCCGCGATCGCCGGGCCGAGCTTGTGGGCGACCAGGTTGAGGGGGAAGTTGAAGGGGCTGATCGCGCCGACCACCCCGTATGGGACCCGCAGCATCACCCCGAGCTTGCCGGCGCCGGCCGCCGAGGCATCCATCGGCACCGTGCCCCCGGTCAGCTTGCGCGCCTCGACCGAGGAGAAGGCGAGCGTCTCGGCGCAACGCGAGGCCTCGACGGTCGCCGTCTTCAGCGGCTTGCCGGCCTCGGCGGCGATCGCCAGCGCCAGCTCCTCGACCCGCTCGGCGACGATCCCGGCGGCGCGATCGAGCATCGCGGCGCGCTCGTGCTGGGGGAAGTCGCCCGCCGCGAACGCCTCGTGCGCGGCCTTCGCGGCGCGCTCGACCAGGGCGGCGTCGCCCTGGGCGACCCGGCCGACGACGGTGCCGTCGTAGGGGCTCTCGACCTCGTCCCAATCGCCGGTCTCGAGCCACTCGCCGCCGACCAGGAGCTTGTGGTCGGTCGCCTCGATCGTCTCCGCAGCCATTTCTCGCTCCTCCTCTCGCTTTCCTGAACTCAGCCTAGAGGACCGGCGCTCGCCGGCCGGAAGGCCGATACCTGCGGGTGGCGAAGGTGTTGGCTCCCCAGATGACCCGATTCCGGCCCAGCCCCACGGTCGCGGCGGCGCTTCTCGCGGCGCTCGCCACCCTGATCACGCTGCTTCTCGCGGCGCCTGCCCCGGCCGCGGTCCGTTGGGTGGTCAAGGGCCGTGGCTTCGGCCACGGCGTCGGGATGAGCCAGTACGGCAGCTACGGCTACGCCCGCCACGGCAAGGGAGACCGCTTCATCCTCCGCCATTACTACCGCGGCACCTCGATCGGCAAGCTGGGCGGTACCCGGGTCGTGCGGGTGCTGCTCGACATCGGCGGCGGCGACGTCGGCTTCACCGCAGCCCGCGGCGCCTGCGGGCACCGGCTCGACCCCGACCGCCACTACGAGGCCCATCTGCGCGGGAACGGGGTCCGCCTGCGGTCCAGCGGCGGCAAGCTGCTGGAGCGATGCGGGGTCAAGCTGCGGGCGGCGGGGCGCGGCCGGATCCGGATCGGCGGCCTCGGCGCCTACCGAGGGGCGCTGGAGGTGGTGCCGACCACGAGTCGGGCGGGATCGCTCAACGTGATCAACGCGGTCAGCGTGAACCAGTACGTGAAGGGCGTCGTCTCCAACGAGATGCCGTCCTCGTGGCCCCTGGCGGCGCTGCGGACCCAGGCCGTCGCCAGCCGCTCCTACGCGCTCTCGGCCGGGGTGGACGGCAACGGCTTCGACCTCTACGACGACACCAGCAGCCAGGTCTACGGAGGGATCGCCAGCGAGAGTAAGCGCGGCAACCGCGCCGCCTCGAGCACCCGCAACCAGGTCGTCCGCTACAGGGGGGCGATCGCCGAGACCTTCTTCTTCGCCTGCTCCGGCGGGCGCACCGAGAGCGTCGAGAACGTCTTCTTCGGCAATCCCGTCCCCTATCTGAAGAGCGTCAAGGACCCCTACGACTACTACTGCCCGCTGCACGAGTGGAAGCTGCGCTTCTCCGGGCCCGAGATCAGCTCCCGGCTCGGCTCCTACCTCGACGGCCGGCTGAAGCGGATCGTCGTCACCAAGCGGGGGGACTCCCCGCGGATCGTCTGGGCCCGGCTCTACGGGACCCGCGGCGTCGGCAAGATCCGCGGCGACGCGCTGCAATCCGCGCTCGGCGGCTACGACCGCTGGATGGGATTCCGCAAGGTCGCCAGCGGCCGCTGAGCCCGGCGCCCCTCTGCTCAGCCGTCGGGGTAGGGCTGGACCGGGATGCCGTGGTCGGTCTCGCGCATCCCGAACTCGTAGGCAGCGCCGCCGGTGAGCCGCAGGAGGCGATCGGGCAGGCCCCTGCGGCTGACGCTCAGCTCGAGGTCGGAGATCGAGCAGTTGACGGTGTTGTGCTCGGGGCCCTCCGGATCGGCGTAGACCCAGCCGACGAAGTCCTTGGCCGGGGCGGTGACGCGCCCCTCGACCACGGCGTCGCGCCCGCTGAGGCGGAAGTCGCAGGAGGTCGGCCGCTCGCTGATCCGGCTGGAGCGGATCTGATCGATCCCGCCGAGCCGGTGGGCGGCGCCGTCGAGAACCAGCATCCCGGAGGGGATCCAGCGCGTCGTCCAGGGGCCGAGGCGAACCCGCGCCGCGCCGGCGTCGAAGTAGGCATCGGGCTCGCCGGGGAAGCCGGTCCCCTCCAGCCAGACCCAGCGCTCGGCGTGCTCGCTGCCCCAGTTGTGCCCGATCATCCCCGGCCACTCGCGGAGGTCGGTCGCGGTCCCGTCGACGTCGAGCGAGCCGCTGAAGCGGGCGTTGGGAAAGGGGGCGACAAACTTCGTCTTCGGCAGCGGCGTCTCATACAACCAGTCCGCCGGCAGGTACCTGCAGGGCTCGGCGCTCCCGGAGAAGGTGAGCCCCCAACTCGCCACCAGGGCATCGGTGGCGACCGTCCCAGTGGCGCGTCCCGGCGCGATCTCGGCGCCGTCCACCCGGATCCAGGAGCCGGTCGGGGCCGAGAGCCGGGTCACCGGGACCGTGACCTTCGTTGCCCGCGGCCCATCGGCGGCAGCGTCGAAGTGGACGAACCAGACCGAGGCGTTGGGCTCTGCCCCGGGTCGCTTGTGGACGGTGTGGCGGATCCAGATCCCCTCGCCGCCACCGGGCCGGCAGGCCTTGATGTAGAAGCTCTCGTAGTGACCGGCCCCCTCCGGGACCTTCGGAAAGCGGGCGCCCTCGTCCATGCCGCGACACTACCCGCCCAAGCTCACGAGGCCAAGCAGGTCGGGCCTACGTCTTGATGGTGATCACGTCGCCGTCGGCGACGACGTACTCGCGGCCCTCGATCCGCAGCAGCCCGCGATCGCGCGCGGCCGCGTAGCCGCCGCAATCGACCAGCTGCCCACAACCGATCACCTCGGCCTTGACGAAGGCGTCCTGGATCTCGGTGTGGACCTTGCCGGCGGCCTCCCAGGCGGTGCCGCCGCGCCGCAGCGGCCGCGCGCAGGCCTCGCTGTCGGGGCCGGCTGTGAAGAAGGTGATCAGGTCGAGGAGCCCGTAGGCGGCGCGGACCAGTCGCTCCAGGCCGGAGCCCTCGACCCCGTAGGAGTCCCGCATCTCCGCGGCCTCTCCCGGCTCGAGCTCGGCCAGCTCGCCCTCGATCCGGGCGCTGACCGCGACCGAGGCCGCCCCGACCTGGGCCGCATGCGCGGCCAGCGCCGGGGGGACCTCGATCTCGCCCTCGTCCACGTTGGCGACGTAGAGGATCGGCCTCGAGGTCAGCGCCCCGAGCAGCCGGGCCGACTCGGGCGCCGCCTCGGGCACCGGGATACCTCGCGCCGGGCGCCCGGCCCCGAGCGCCTCGCGGACCGCCTCCAGCCAGGCCTGCTCGGCGACCGCCTCCGCCTCACCGGAGCGGGCCTGCTTGACGACCCGCTCGAGCCGGCGCTCGGTCTGCTCGTAGTCGGCGAGCAGCAGCTCGGTCTCGATCGTCTCGGTGTCGCGGAGCGGGTCGACGCTGCCGTCGGGGTGGGGCACGGCGCTCTCCGAATGGCAGCGAACGACGTGGCAGATCGCATCGGTCTCGCGGATCGAGGCCAGGAACCGGTTGCCGAGGCCCTCCCCCTCCGATGCCCCCTTGACCAGGCCGGCGATGTCGTGGAATGAGATCGTCGCCGGGACGAGCGAGGAGCTGCCGACCGTCTCGGCGACCCGGGCGAGGCGCTGGTCGGGGACGGCGGCGACCGCGACGTTGGGCTCGATCGTCGTGAACGGGTAGTCGCCGGTCGCCGCACCGGCTCTGGTGAGCGCGTTGAAGAGGGTGGACTTGCCGGCGTTGGGGAGGCCGACGATGGCGATCCTCATCGAATCTGCGGCGATCCGGCGGCGGCGCCGTCCGGGATCGGGAACCCCGCCCCGAGGGCGGTCCCGAGGGCGGCGCCGGCGAGCACATCGGAGGGGTAGTGCATGCCGAGGTAGGGCCTGGTCAGCGCCATCGTCGTCGCTGCGGCGAGCAGGGCAGGGCGGTTGCGCGGCGCGATCCGCGACATCGCCGTCGCCGCGGCGAAGGAGGCGGTCGCGTGGGCCGAGGGGAAGGAGAGCGAGCTCGGAGCGCCGCCCAGCGGCGGCAGGCCGTCGAGCACCGGCCGGCGGCGTCGGACGATCAGCTTCACCCCGAAGTTGAGCCCGATCGCGGCGGGGGCGAGCACGGCGGCGGCCAGCCACTGGCGGCGGCGGGGCCGGTCGAGGGCGGCCGCGGCGAGCCCCCCCGCCGCCCAGATCGCGCCGTACTCGCCGCTCGCGGCGATCAGCTGGGCGGCACGCTCGATCGCCGGCGTGTGGCCGCGGGTGCGCATCAGGCGCAGCAGGGCTGTGTCGGGGTTCGCCATCGGCGGCGCAGGATAGGCACAATCCCAGCCGATGCCCTCGACGACCGAGCCGACCCTCGTCCCCGGCTTCAACCACCTTCCCGGAAACCATTGCGGCTCGACCGCGCTGCGCAACCTGCTCGGCTTCGCCGGGGTCGAGTTGAGCGAGGAGATGGCGTTCGGGCTCGGGGCCGGCGCCGGCTTCTACTACCTGGCCGTCCCCGATGCCTCCCCGACCCGCTGGCTGAACGGGCGCACCGCGAGACTGGAGGAGAGCTTCCGCGAGCTGACCGGGGCGGCGCTGAAGATGCGCACCTTCGAGCGACCGGAGGAGGGCTGGGATGCGGCCCGGGCGCTGATCGACGGCGGCCGCCCGGCGCTGCTGTTGACCGACCTCTACCACCTCGACTACTACGGGCGCTCGGCCCACTTCCCGGGCCACGCGGTGGTGCTGGCCGGCTACGACGAGACCGAGGCGCTGCTCTCGGACACCGGCTTCGAGGAACTGCAGCGGGCCGGCCTCGACAACCTGGGGCGGGCGCGGTTCAGTCGCCACCCCGTGTATCCGCTCCAGGGGCATCTGTTCACGGTCGCGGGGGAGGTCGACCGTGACTCGCTGCTTGCCGCAATCCCCGCTGCAGTCGCGCGCGCCGCCGGCGAGATGCTGGAGCCGACCTTCGGTGAGATCGCCGGGATGCCGGCGGTGAGGCGTCTCGCCGCCGAGGTCCCCTCATGGCCGGAGACCGCTCCCGACTGGCAATGGTGCGCGCGCTTCGGCTACCAGGTGATCGAGAAGCGCGGCACCGGTGGCGGCAACTTCAGGCTGATGTACTCGCGCTTTCTCGAAGAGGCCGGCTACGAGGAGGCGCCACTCGCCGCCCGGGCAGCGGCGCTGTGGACCCAGCTCTCGGCTGCCTTCCTCGAGGCAAGCGAGTCCGAGACGCCCGATCCTGCGCTGTGGAGCGCGATCGGCGCCGCTGCCGAAGCCTGCGCCGAAGCCGAGGAGCGGCTCTGGAGCGCGCTCGCCGGCGAATAGGCGGGCGATCCCGGAGCGCTCAGGCGCTGAAGCGGGCGAAATAGGCGAACCAGCTTCCGGAGCGGCCCTCCGGCGCGAGCCCGGCCCGGATGCAGCGCTCGCAGAGCTTCGAGAAGGTCGTGAAGTGAGGGTCGCCGAAGATCTCTCCGACGACCAGCCTGCCGCCCGGCCGCAGGACCCGCTGGATCTCCCGCAGGGCGGCGTCGGGATCGGGGATCTCGCCGAGGACGGCGACGAGCACGACCGCGTCGACGCTGTCCTGCTCGTACGGGAGGGCGGTCGCATCGCCCCGGGTGGGGAAGACGTTCGTCGCGCCGCCGGCCGCCGCAGCGCGCATGGTGTGGTCGAGCATCTCCTCCTGGATGTCGAAGATCTCGACCCTGCCGGCCGGGCCGACCCACTCGCCGAGGTCGAGGGTGTAATAGCCGGTGCCGGGCCCGATCTCGAGCAGCCGCTCGCCGGGCTCGGGCGCGAGCACCTCTTGCAGGCGGGCGCGGCTGATCCCCGGGTGCGGCGCCTCGACCCAGAAGCGCTGGCCATACGGGCAGGCGGAGGGGTTCTTGCGCCACCACAGCGCCGCGCCCAGGGTCGCCAGCCCGGCGCCGAGCAGCAGCTTTCGCACGCTCATGATCCGCCGCTTGAGAACCCGACCCGGTGCTCGCCCGAGTCGATCCGCAGGAAGGCCACCTTGCCGAGGTAGACCGAGAGCTCCCCGTCCTCGGTCTCGAGGTCGTGCCAGCCGCCGGAGGGGAGCGAGTCGCGCAGCTTCCTCAGCGACTTCTCGTCGAGGCGGACGGGGACGACCTGCCCGCCCTCGAAGCCGATCTCGACCCGCTGGAAGGCGGCCATCAGTGATCCCCCGCCGGCTCGACGATCTCGGTCAGCACGCCGCCGGTCGATCGCGGATGCAGGAAGGCGACGCGGCTGTCGCGGATCCCCGGGCGGGGCTCGGCGTCGATCAACCGCAGCCCCGCCGCCCTCACCTTGACCAGGGCGGCGTCGATGTCGGGGACCGCGTAGGCGACGTGGTGCAGGCCCGGGCCGCTTCGCTCGAGGAAGCGGCCCACCGCCGTGTCGGACTCGAGCGGGCGCAGCAGCTCGACGTGCCCGTCGCCGACGTCGAGCAGGACCGCCTCCACCCCCTGCGAGGCGACCGTCTCGCGGTGCGCGATCTCCATCTCGAAGCCGGCGTCATAGAGGCCGATCGCCTCTTCGAGGTCATCGACGGCGACTCCGATGTGGTCGATCCGGCTGAACACGCGGCGCAGTCTAGATGAGTGGAATTGCTCATCTAGGGGCTGGGGGGCCGCTGCTCGCTCCCCGCCTCGGCTCTGAGGACCTCCGCCAGCGCCGCGACCCCCACCTCGAGCTGCTCGGGGGTCGGCTCCTTGGTCGCGACGCGACGCTGGATCTCGCGGCCGGGAGCGTGGAAGGCACGGGCCAGCGCCGTGTCGTGATGGCGATCGCTCCATGCAAACATCTCGACCGCGATAGAAGCCCCCCCGAGGCCGACGCCGGCGCGGGCGACGGGACCTGGCCGATCGACGAGCCGCTCGAGCAGCACGGTGCCGCCGCCGGAGAGGAGCATCATCGGCGCGATCAGGTTGGAACCGCAGCGATCGTGCTCCTTGGGGACGGCGGCGGGGTCATCGCGGCCCTGCTCGTAGGCGGCGATCGCCTTGTGCTCGACTCCGTGGTAGGCGGCGAGGTCACGGTCGCTGAGGGCGACCAGGGCGGGGACCAGACCCAGCGCCTGCAGGACCGTCTCGCGCGCCGGAGTCGCCCGCCCGCGCCTGCGGATCATGCCCGAGGCGGCCAGCGCCCCGCCGACCGAGGCGATCACCCGCCAATCCTCGAACGGCAGCCGGGCCTCGGGCAGGCGCCGGCGGACCAGCGGCAGCACCGCCATCGCCTCGGCCAGCTTCAGCGGCCCGCGGACCAGCGGCGCCCTGGCGGCCAGCTCCGGGGCGATCCGGGGCTTCGGCTCGGAGGCGACGGCGATCTCCCCGTCCGGCCCGCGCACGGCGGCGGCCCAGTGGGTCGGCCCGTGGATCAGCAGCCCGTTGCGAAGCGCCATCCCCCCCAGGCGCAAGGTCTCGCGCTCAGGCATCGGCGGTTCCCAGGAGTCGCTTCGGCAGCTGGTAGTAGCAGCCGGCCATCAGCTCGACGTCGGCCACGGCGATCCGCTCGTCGGCGCCGTGGACGAGCGGCACCGCCTCCGCCAGCGTCATCGCGTTCTGGGGGGCGAAGCCGAAGACGGTGGCGCCGAAGGCCTTACGGAACCAGTGACTGTCGCTGAAACCCGGCATGACGATCGGCAGGACCTCGGCCCCCGGCTCGGTCTCGGCCACCCATCGCTCGACCTCCGCGGCTAGCGGCCCCGCATAGTCGGAGCGGTTCCCGATCACGGGATCGATGAACTCGACCTCGTAGTCGCCGTCGCCGAGCACGCCGGCGATCCGCTCCCGCACCTCGACCTCGGCCATCTCGGGCGGCACCCGGCAGTCGACCACGAGCTCGGCCCGTGAGGGGACCACGTTCTGCTTTCCGGACCCGCTCGCCATCGTCGGCGTCAGCGTCACCCCGAGCATCGGCTCCGCGAGGAGCGCCGCCAGCAGCGGGTCGGCGTCCCGGATCCGCTTCAGGCCCGCGTCGAGGTCGCCGGGCACCTCGCCCAGCAGCCGCTCGAGGAAGAGCTCGGTGTCGGGAGTGGCCTCCCGCGGCGGCTGGCGGCGGAGCCTCTCCAGCAACGGCCCCAGCTTCAGCAGCGCGTTGTCGCCGACCCCGGGCAGCGAAGCGTGCCCGGCGACGCCGCGGGTCCGCAACCGGAAACGGAAGACGCCCTTCTCCCCCACTGCGACGGTGTAGAAGCGCTTGCCCGCGAAGGAGACCGCGAGCCCGGCGCCCTCGTTGAGGACCATGTCGCAGCGGACCTTCTCCGGATGCTCCTCGCAGAGCCACATCGCCCCGTTGTGAGCGCCGGCCTCCTCGTCGGCGCTGACCACCAGCAGCATCTCGCCGCGGGCCGGCCTCCACCCTTCCTCGGCGAGAGCCAGGCAGGCGGCGGTCTCCGAGGCCACCTGGTCCTTCATGTCGAGGGCGCCGCGGCCCCAGACGTAGTCGTCCACGAGGTCCCCACCCCAGGGGTCGCGGGTCCACTCGGCCGGGTCGGCCGGCACCGTATCCACGTGGCAGATCAGGGCAAGGCCGGGACCGTCCTCGGCCCCGCGCAGCCGGGCGACGAGGTTGGGGCGCTGGGGATCCTTGGCGAGGATCTCGCACTCCCAGCCGGCGGCGCTCAGCGTCTCGAGCAGGAACCGCTGGGCCTCGCCCTCGTTGCCGGGAGGGTTGACGGTGTCGAAGCGGATCAGCCTCTGCAACAGCTCGACGGCTCGGGAGCCGAGGGCGGCGCTATCGGCGTGCGTCTGAGTGGCCATCCCGAGGGGAGCCTAGTGGTCAGCCAGCGATCGCCTGGACCGCCATCGCCGTGCCACTGATCACCAGCACCGCGGCGATCGCCCGCAGTAGCTGGTGCTCGTCGAGCCTCCCGGTGAAGTGGGCGCCGAGGTAGGCGGCGGGCACCGCGGCAGCCGCCCCGATCGCGAAAATGTCCCAGTCGATGCCCGCCGGGAGATGGCCGATCAGCCCGCCCAGACCGACGATCGCTCCGACCGCAGCGTTGGTGCCGACCGCGGCGTAGGGGCTAACCCCGGCGTACTTGACGAGCGCGGGCAGCCGCAGCGAGCCCAGGATCAGGCCGACGATGCCGCCAAGGAGGCCCACCCCGAACCCGACCAGTGCAGCGTGGACGAGGAGGTCGCGCCGGTCGGGGACCGCGACCCGGCCTGCGCCGGCCGGGCGACGGTAACGGCCAACCTCGACTGCGCCGTACGCCGAGCAGCGACGCCGGAGCCATCGGCCGCAGGTTAGTGGGCCGTGGGCGACTTCATACTCAGCTTCGATGACCGATCGGCTCTTCGACACCGGGGGCGATCGCCCGCCGGGCGCCGTGCCCGCGGCGACGCGCCGCTGGCGGTGCGGATGCGCCCCCGCGAGCTCCCCGAGCTGATCGGCCAGGAGCACCTGCTCGCCGAGGGATCGGCGCTGCGGGTCTCGATCGCCGCCGGCCGCCCCCACAGCGCGATCCTCTACGGGCCTCCCGGCAGCGGCAAGACGACGCTGGCGCGGATCGCCGCGGCCGGGGCAGAGGCGGCGTTCGAGGAGGAGTCGGCGGTGAACGCGGGCCGGGCCGAGATCCGCGCCGTGATCGAGCGCGCCCGCGAGCGGCGCCGGGCCTCCGGGCGCGGAACGATCCTCTTCCTCGATGAGATCCATCGCTTCAACAAGGCGCAGCAGGACGCGCTGCTGCCTGCCGTGGAGGAGGGGCTGCTGACCCTGATCGGGGCGACCACGGAGAACCCCTACTTCGAGGTCAACTCCGCCCTTCTCTCGCGCTGCCAGGTCTACGAGCTGAAGCCGCTCGAGCAGCGGCAGATCGGGGTGATCCTCGA
Organism: uncultured Actinomycetes bacterium; assembly: GCA_963725315.1. Classification (GTDB taxonomy): domain Bacteria; phylum Actinomycetota; class Thermoleophilia; order Solirubrobacterales; family 70-9; genus JBBRHQ01. The sequence continues at coordinate 63,188 of CAVRYA010000005.1, forward strand.
GCGCGCGCTATCCGACCCAGCCCGGGGGATCGCCGAGCCCCCGGAGGTCGCCCCGGAGGCGCTGGAGATGCTGGCGCGGCGCTCCGGCGGAGACGCCAGGGTCGCGCTCTCGGCTCTGGAGCGCGCGGTCGAGCGCTCGGGCGACTCCGGGGAGGTGATCGACGTCGCCGCAGCAGAGGACGCCCTCCAGCGCAGCGCGCTGCACTTCGACCGCGAGGGGGACCGCCACTACGACTACATCTCGGCCTGGATCAAGGCGACCCGGGGCTCGGACGCCGACGCCTCCCTCTACTACCTGGCGGTGATGCTGGAGGGCGGCGAGGACCCTCGCTTCATCGCCCGGCGGATGGTGATCTTCGCCTCCGAGGACATCGGCAACGCCGACCCCCAGGCGCTGCTGATCGCCACCTCCGCCGGCGCCGCCGTCGATCGGGTGGGGCTGCCGGAGTGCGCGCTCAACCTCGCCCAGGCCGCGGTCTACCTGGCTCTTGCGCCGAAGTCCAACGCCTCCTATGCGGGGATCACCGCGGCGAGGCGCGAGGTGCGGCGCGAGGGAGCGGCGATCCCGCCGGACGAGATCCGCGACGCCCACTACCCCGGCGCCGCGGAGCTGGGCCGCGGGGAGGGCTACACCTACCCCCACGACCAGCCCGGCGGCTTCGCCGGGCAGCCCCTGATGCCCGAGGAGCTGCGCGGCAAGCGCTTCTACGAGCCGACCGAGCGCGGCTTCGAGGCCGAGCTGGGGAGGCGCTTGGAGCGGCTTCGCAGGGCCTTCGAGAAATCTTGTTGAGCCGTCGAAACGGACCACAACTTCCGCAGGAGTGGGGTGTTTTGATGGTCGGCTTCCCAACTTGTAGCCAGGGAGAGCCGATGTGCCGGCCGGAGACCTGGACTGGGGGTCTCCGGCCGGACTTCATCCCTCCGGTCGATTCCGCTTTGCCGGCGCGGCTCACACGACGCCGGCAGAGGCATGTCAGGCGGCGAAGCCGCCGCAAGTGGTTCCACCGGCCCGGCTTCGGCCTAGAATCGGCCTCATGGACGCGGCGAGCCGCCCGCAGGCTGGGACCGGGGGACAGACCGGCTCGAGTCCTTCAACCCCGCGACCGGAGCGCTCCTCGGCTCGGTCGGGACGCTCACCCCCGAGCAGGTGCAGGCGATCGTCGACGACGTCACCCGCGTGCAGCCCGCATGGGCCGACCTCGGGCTGAGGACCCGCGCCTCATACATGCGCCGGGCCGCCGACGCCCTGCTGGATGAGATCGACGAGCTCGCGGAGCTGCTCGCCTCCGAGCAGGGCAAACCCCGCGCCGAGGCCTACGCGATGGAGCTGCTGCCGACCATCGACGCCCTGCATTGGTGCGCGGAGGCCGGGCCGGAGATTCTCGCCGACGAGCGGATCCGCTTCTCCCAGCCCTTCCTGCTCAGCAAGCGCAGCCACTTCGCCTTCGAGCCGCTCGGCGTGGTCGGAGTGATCGCGCCCTGGAATTACCCCTGGTCGATCCCCTTCGGCGAGGTCGCGATCGCCCTGATGGCGGGCAACGGGGTGGTGCTGAAGCCGGCCAGCCTGACCCCGCTGCTCGGCGATCGGATCCGCGGCGTCTTCGAGCGGGCCGGCTTCCCCGACGGCCTCGTCCAAACGGTCCACGGAGGCGGGCGGATCGGGGACGCCCTGGTCCGCTCGAGCGCCGGCAAGATCTTCTTCACCGGCTCGGTCGAGGTCGGTCGCAAGGTCGGGGAGTCCTGCGCCCAGCAGCTCAAGGGCTCGGTGCTCGAGCTGGGCGGCAAGGACCCGATGATCGTCTGCGCCGACGCCGACCTCGACAACGCCGTCTCCGGGGCGATCTGGGGCGGCTTCGCCAACGCCGGGCAGACCTGCTCCGGGATCGAGCGCGTCTACGTGGTCCGTGAGGTGGCGGAGCGCTTCGTCGCCGCCGTCGCCCGCGAGGCGGAAGGCCTGAGGGTGGGCGACCCACTCGACTGGGACACCCAGATCGGCCCGATGACCTCCGCTGACCAGCACGGATCCGTCTGCGAGCTGGTCGACGACGCCCTCGCCTCGGGCGCCGAGCGGCTCTGCGGGGGGCCGGTGACGGTGCCCGGGCTGGCGGGGAAGTTCATCTCGCCCACCGTCCTGGTGAACGTCACCCACGAGATGCGGATCATGCGCGAGGAGATCTTCGGCCCGGTGTTGCCGATCGTCGTGGTCGAGGACGAGGCCGAGGCGATCGACCTCGCCAACGACTCGGAGTTCGGCCTCGGCGCTTCCGTGTGGACCAGGGACCGCCAGAAGGGCGAGCGGATCTCCAGGCGGATCGCCTCGGGGATGGTCTGGATCAACGACCACTCATTCACCCACGGCGCCTGCCAGTGCTCCTGGGGCGGAGTGAAGAGCTCGGGTCTGGGCCGCTCGCACTCGAAGTTCGGCTTCTACGAGTGCTCCGAGGTCAAGCTCGTCACCTGGGAGCCGGGGATGACCCGCGACCTCTGGTGGTTCCCGTACGACCGCGCCCTCGCCGACGCGCTGCGCTCCTCTGCCCGGCTGCTCTACGGGCGGAACGGCCGGCGGGCCGAGGCCCTGCGCGAGGGCATCGGCCCGCTGCTCCGGGTCGGGGCGCGAGCGCTGCGGAAGGGCCGCTAGCTAGGAGTTGGCCCCGACCGTTCGCGAGCGGTCCCCGCGGCAGACGAAGATCGTCCCCGCGGCACCCTGGCTCTGGCGCCTCACCCGGGCGTAGAAGTGGGCCAGCGAGATCCCGGCCGAGCCCTGCGGGGTGATCCTCCAGCGCCCATGGGCATCGCTGGTGTCGCGGCCGACCACCTGATCGGGGCCCCCCGACATCACCCGCTTGAGCTTCACCTTGCGGCCCCCCCTGCAGCCCCCGTTGGGCGAGCGGACCTTGCCGTGAAAGACCAGCGAGCGGCTCTGGATCGTCACCTTGGAGTTGATCTTCACCACGCGGGTCCCGGCGGCGGTGGAAGCGAGCCCGGCCACCGCAACGGCGACGAGCGCAACGAGTACAGCGACCCTGCGGGTGGAGAATCTCATCTCAGGCTCCTTGGAGGTGGTGGCACGAGGCTACCCCGGCGAGTGGCCCCGGCGCAAGCGGCGTGGACGTCTGCCCGAGCGCCCGCCGCCCGGCTGAAGGCGACGTTTCAGCGCCCCGGGCCCGGGAGCGGCGACAATTCGCCCGTGGAGTCCGAGCCCCTCAGCCCGGGCCCGGCGATCTCGGTCGCCGGGCTGCGCCGCGACTATGGCGAGCGCACGGCGCTGGACGGGCTCGGCCTCGAGCTCGGGGCGGGTGAGACGCTCGCGGTGCTCGGGCCCAACGGCTCCGGGAAGTCGACTCTGCTGCGGGTGCTGGCGACCCTGCTGCGCCCGAGCGCCGGCGCGGTTCGCGTACTCGGCTGCGGGCTGCCCGCCGAGGCCTGGAAGCTGCGCGGCAGGATCGGCTACCTCGGGCACGATCCGCTTCTCTACCGCGACCTCAGCGGCCGTGAGAACCTTCGCTTCCACGCCCGCCTGCACGGGCTCGAACCGGGCGAGGCCGAGCCGCGGATCGAATCGCTGCTGGCCGCCGTCGGGATGGAGCGCCGCGCCGGCGACCGCGTCGGCTCGCTCTCGGCCGGGATGCTGCAGCGGCTGGCGATCTGCCGCAGCGTCCTGCACCGCCCGGAGCTGCTGCTGCTCGACGAGCCGGACTCCAACCTCGACCTCGAGGGGCGGCGCCTGGCGCGGGCGCTGATCGGCCCCGCGCCGGGCCGCACCCGGGTCCTGGTCACGCACGACGCTGAGCGGGCGCTGCCGGACGCCGACCGCGCCCTCGTGCTCGGCCACGGCGGGCAGCCGCTCTCCGAGGGTCCCGCGGACGAGCTCGATCCGGAGCGTGCCCGGGCCGCCACCACAGGGGCGCCGGCATGACCCGCTCCCGTGACGCCTTCGGCGCGATTCTCGCCAAGGACCTCCGCACCGAGCTGAGGACCCTGCGCTCGCTCTCGGCGATGGCCCTGTTCGCCGTCACCACCTTCGTCATCTTCCGCTTCGGGTTGGACCGCACCAGCCTCTCGGGCAGCCTCGCCGCGGGGGTCCTCTGGGCGACCCTGCTGTTCGCCGCGATCCTCGGGATCAACCGGCTGTTCGTCGCCGAGCGCGAGGAGGGCGGCTTCGACGCGATCCGCCTGGCGCCGATCGACCGCACGGTGCTGTTCGCCGCCAAGGCGGTCGCCCTGCTCGCCTACCTGCTCGTCCTCGAGGCGATCGCGGTGCCGGTCTTCGCCCTCTTCTTCCTCGACTCGGTCGCGGCCCTCCCGGCGCTCTGCCTCGTCCTGGCGCTCACCGACCTCGGCCTCGCGGCGACCGGGGCGCTGATCTCCTCGATGGCGGTCAACTCCCGGGCCCGGGACCTGCTGGTGCCGCTGGTGCTGCTGCCCCTGGTCGTCCCGCTGATGATCGCCGCCACCGGCGCCTCGGAGCCGGTGCTGGAAGCAGGGGGTCCTGCATTCGATCGCTTCGGCACCTGGCTTGCGGTGCTCGGTCTATACGATCTGGTGTTCTGGCTGGTCGGTTACGCGGTCTTCGACTTCCTCCTCGAGGACTGACCGGGCGGCCCTCGCCATCGAAGCGACGACGATGTACGGGAAAGGCCTAAAGCGACTCTCGAGCGCCACCGCCGCGGTGATCGCGGTCGCGATGGCGCTGGTCTTCTTCTACGCGCCGATGGACGCCGACCAGGGCTTCATCCAGAAGATCTTCTACCTGCACGTGCCGCTGGCGATCACCGCGCTGGTCGGGTTCGTCGCGGGCGGCGTCTACGCGATCCTGCACCTGCGCTCCGGTGACCGCCGCTATGACGCCCGCTCCTACGTCGCCATCCACATCTCGATCATCTTCGGCGCGGCGGTCCTGCTGACCGGCTCGATCTGGGCGAAGGCCTCCTGGGGGCACTGGTGGGTCTGGGACGAGCCGACCCTGGTCAGCTTCCTGATCGTCTTCCTGCTCTACGCCACCTACTACCCGTTCCGCTACGCGATCGAGGATCCCGAGCGCCAGGCCCGCTACGCCTCGGTCTTCGCGATCACCGCCGGAGCCTTCGTCCCGCTCAACTTCCTCGCGGTCCGCCTCGCCCAGAGCCTCGTCCACCCCCGCGTCTTTGCGACCACAGGCGGCGGGCTCCCCGGGTCGATGATGCTGACCTTCCTCGTCTCGCTCGCCGGGATGGCGCTGCTCTGGCTGACCCTGGTCCGCTTCGAGCTGACCGCGAAGAGCGCCTCCGGGCAGGTGCGACGGCTGCGCCGAGCGCTCGACGCGCCCGGTCCCGAGACCTCCACCAGCCCCTCGCGGGTGGCACCCGAGCTGAGCTGATGGCGACGCTCCTCGCCATGGCCCCGGCCCTGCCCTCAGGTGAGGCGTCGAAGTACGTCGCCGCCGCCTACCTCGTCTTCCTGGTGCTGATCCTCGTCTACGTGGCGATCATGGCGGCGAAGCTGCAGCGGATCGAGCGCGATCTGCGCGACCTCGCCGATCACGCCGAGGAGCGCCGCGGCCGCAGCGACGCCGCGCCGGCCGTCGGCGGCACCACCGAGACCCCCCACCGTGATCCCCAGGTGCAGGCGGTCGCCGAGGAGATGCGGAACTAGATGTCCGAGCTGCTCGCTCTCGGCGTCTCGCACAAGACCGCGCCGCTCGAGCTGCGCGAGCGCCTGGCGCTGACCGAGGGGCGGTCGGTCGGCGTCCTCGGCGAGCTGACCTCCTCCGAGCAGGTGCGCGAGGCGGCGGCGATCTCGACCTGCAACCGGACCGAGCTCTACCTGATCGTCTCCGACCCGGTCGAGGCCGAGTCGGTCGCCCTCGGCGTGCTCTCCCGCCAGGCCGAGATCCGGCCGACGGAGCTGCTCGGCCATCTCTACTCGCTGCGCGCCACCGAGGCGGTCCGCCACCTCTTCCGGGTCACCGCCGGCCTCGATTCGATGATCGTCGGCGAGGCCGAGATCCAGGGGCAGGTGAAGCGCGCCTACGAGCTGGCGTTGGTCGAGGGAGCGACCGGACCGATCCTCAACCGGCTCTTCCGCGGGGCCCTGACCGCGGGCGGCCGCGCCCGCGAGGAGACCGGGGTGAGCGAGAAGGGCCTCTCGATCTCCTCGGTGGCGGTCGGGCTCGCCCAGCGCACCCTCGGCGACCTGGCGCGGCGCCGGGTGCTGGTGATCGGGGCCGGCGAGACCTCGGAGCTGGTCGCGCGGGCGCTGGTCGCCCGTGGGGTCGCCACCGTCTTCATCGCCAACCGCCACTATGACCGCGCGATCGGCCTGGCCCAGCGCTTCGACGGCGAGGCGGTGCGCTTCGACGAGCTTCCCGCCCAGCTCGAGGCCGCCGACATCGTCGTCTCCGCGACCAACTCCCCCCACCACATCCTCGAGCGCGACGCGGTCGAGCAGGTGATGGCCGATCGTGACGGGCGCCCGCTGCTGCTGGTCGACCTCGCCGTCCCCCGCGACGTCGAGCCCTCCTGCCGGGAGATCGCCGGGGTCAGCCTCCACGACGTCGACGACGTGCAGCAGATCGTCGAGCGCAACGCCAGCGGCCGCGAGGCGGAGGCGAAGCGGGCGGAGAGCATCCTCGAGGCCGAGCAGAGGCTCTTCGAGCGCTGGCTCGCCTCGCTGGAGGTGGTGCCGACCATCGCCTCCCTGCGCGAGCGCGCCGACGAGGTCGTCCGCAGGGTGCTGGCCGAGAACGAGTCCCGCTGGGAAGGGCTGACCGAGGCCGACCGCGAGCGCCTCGAGCAGATGGCCCGGGCGATCGCCGGGCGCCTGCTGCACGAGCCGACCCTGCGGATGAAGCGCGCCGCCGGCAGCGAGGAGGCCTACCTCTACGTCAACGCGCTGCGCGTCCTCTTCGGCCTCGACGTCGAGACCGAGCCCTCCTCGGAGCGTGGCGCCAGCGTGACACCGCTGCGCCGCAAGGGCCGCGAGTCCGCCTGAGCGGCGGTGGCTCTCCGGCTCGCCACCAGGGGCAGCGCCCTGGCGCTTGCGCAGGCTCGCCAGGTTGCCGGGATGCTCGGCGGCGCCGAGCTGGTCGTGATCCGGAGCGACGGCGAGCCCGGCGACAAGTCGCGCTTCGTCCGCGGCGTCGAGGTGGCCCTGATCGAGGGTGGGGCCGACGTCGGCGTCCACTCCGCCAAGGACCTCCCCGCCGCGATGCCGGAGGAGCTGGCACTCGCCGGGGTGCCGGTGCGCGAGCGGCCGGCCGACGCCTGGGTCGGCGGAGCGTCCTCGCTTGATCAGGTCGCCGAGGGGGCCAGGGTCGGGACCGCCAGCCTGCGGCGGCGATCGCAGCTGCTGGCGCTGCGCCCGGACCTGCGCATCGTCGAGCTGCACGGCAACGTCGACACCCGCCTGGGGCGCCTGCGGGAGGGAGGGCTGGAGGCGCTGGTGCTCGCCAGCGCCGGGCTGCGCCGCCTGGGGCGCGAGGCCGAGATCTCATTCGAGCTGCCCGCGGCGCAGATGACCCCCGCCGCGGGTCAGGGCGCGCTGGTCCTGCAGGCGCGGCGCGGGGAGGAGGAGCCGAAGGCCGCATGCGCGGCGATCAGCGACGAAGCCGCGCTGGTCGAGCTGACCGCCGAGCGGGCGGCGGTGGCCGCGCTCGAGGCCGACTGCACGAGCCCGGTCGGGATCAATGCCCGCAGCCGGGACGGGCGCCTGACGGTGGCCGGGTTCGTCGGCGTTGCCGACGGCAGCGAGTGGGTTCGCGACGAGGTCTCCGCGGACGCCGAGCAAGCCGCCGAGACCGGCGCGGAGCTGGCCCGCAGGCTGCTCGCCGCAGGCGCGGGGGAATTGTTGAGGACGGAGGCCGAGGCGGCGGGCGGCGGCCCGGGAGGCCGCCGATGAGCGCCCGGGCCGGCGTCGTCTACCTGGTCGGGGCGGGCCCCGGCGACCCGGGCCTGATGACCAGCCGCTCGCTCGAGCTGATCGCGACGGCGGACGTGATCTTCCACGATCGCCTCATCCCTCCCGGAGCACTGGCGGGGGCCCGCCCCGACGCGGAGCTCCTCTACGTCGGCAAGCAGCCCGGAAGCGCCTCCGTGCCGCAGGACGAGATCTCCTCGCGGATGGTCGAGGCGGCCCGGAACGGGCGCAGCGTCGTCCGGCTGAAGGGCGGTGACCCCTTCGTGTTCGGCCGCGGCGCCGAGGAAGCCGAGGCCCTGCGGGCGGCAGGGGTGGAGTTCGAGGTGGTTCCGGGCGTGACCGCCGGGGTCGCCGCAGCCGCCTACGCGGGGATCCCCGTGACCCACCGCGACGACGCCTCCGCGGTCGCCTTCGTCACCGGCCACGAGGACCCCGGGAAGGCCGAGACTTCCCTCGACTGGGAGGCGCTCGCCCGCTTCCCCGGGACCCTGGTCTTCTACATGGGGGTGAAGCGGCTGGCGGAGAACGCCCTCTCCCTGATCAGCGCCGGCCGCGACCCCGACGAGCCGGCGGCGGCGATCGAGCGGGGCACGACCGCCCGGCCAGCGAACGGTCTCCGCCACCCTCGGAACGATCGCCGAAGCGGTCGGCGCCGAGCGGATCGAGGCACCGGCGCTGATCGTCGTCGGCACCGTGGCGGCCCGGCGCGAGGCGCTCGCGTGGCTCGAGCGCCGTCCCCTCGCCGGCCGCCGCGTCGTCGTCACCCGGGCGCGGGCGCAGGCCAGCGGGCTGGCGGCGAGCCCTGGCGCGAGCTGGGCGCCGAGGTGGTGGAGATGCCGGCGATCCGGATCGTTCCGCGGCTCGACTCCGAGGAGGTCCGGCAGACGGTGGACGACCTCCACGCCTACGCCCTCGTCTGCCTCACCAGCCCCAACGGCGCCCACCTGCTGTTCGAGGCGATGGCGGCGGCGGGGCGCGACGCTCGGGCGCTGGCCAACGCCACCGTGGCGGCGATCGGCCCGGGGACCGCCGCGGCTCTGGCCGAGCACGGGATCGTCGCCGACATCGTCCCCGAGCGCTTCGTCGCCGAGGCCCTGGTCGAGGCGCTGGCGCCGGTCGAGGTCTCCGGACGGCCGGCCCTGGTCGCCCGTGCCGCCGAGGCCCGCGACGTGCTGCCTGACGCCCTGCGGGAGCGCGGCGCCGAGGTCGACGTCGTGGCGCTCTATGAGACGGTGCGCGAGGAGCCCTCGCCGGAGTCGGTCGAGGCCGCGCAGGACGCCGACTACCTGACCTTCACCTCGTCCTCGACGGTTCGCAACTTCGCGGAGGCGGTCGGGGACCGCCTTCCCGGCGCTGCCCGCGTCGTCTCGATCGGCCCTGTGACGAGCGAAGCGGCGCGCGAGGCGGGCCTGGATGTCGCGGTCGAGGCGGAGCGCCACGACGTCGAGGGCCTGGTCGAGGCGCTGGTGGCCGATGCTCGCGGGTTGCCGGGCAGCGGCACTCGGCCTCGGGACTAGGCTGAGTCGGATGAGCCGGCCGATCACCTTCCTCTCCGACTACGGCTACTCCGACGAGTTCGCCGGGGTCTGCCGCGCCGTGATGGCGCGGATCTCCCCCGGCTCGCGGATCATCGACATCACCCACGGTGTCCTCAGGCACGCGGTCCGCCAGGGGGCGATCCTGCTCGCCAACTCCCTCCCCCACGCCGAGCCCGGCATCCACCTCGCCGTGGTCGATCCCGGCGTCGGCTCCGAGCGCCGGCCGGTGGCGCTGCGAACCGGCGAGGACCGCATCCTGGTCGGTCCCGACAACGGCCTCCTCGCCCCTGCGACGGCGGCGCTCGGCGGGGCCCGCGAGGCGGTCGACCTGAGCGAGTCGCCGTTTCGCCAGCAGCCCGTCACGGCGACCTTCCACGGTCGCGACCTGTTCGCTCCGGTCAGCGCCCGGCTCGCCGCCGGGGCCACGCTCCAGGAAGCCGGAGAGCCCCTCGAGCCCTCGACCCTGTCGGTCCTCGAGCTGCCCCGGCCGAGGATCTATCCCGACCGGGTGGTGGCCCACGTTCTCTTCCGCGACGGGTTCGGCAACCTCACCCTCGACATCGAGCAGACCGACCTCGCGGCCACCTTCCTGGAGCCCGGCGGCCGGGTCCTGGTCGAGGCGGGTCGCAACCGGGTCACGGTGCCGTTCGCGCACACCTTCAGCGACGTCGGCGAGGGTCGTGGCCTGCTCTACGAGGACTCGGTCCACTCGCTGGCGCTGGCGATCAACCGCGACAGCGCCGCCGACCTCCTCGGTCTCGAGCCCGACGACGAGGTGACGCTGTCGCCGGCGAGCTGAGATTCGGGCTTCCCCGCCACCACCACCGCCGCTGCGACTCGACCAACACGCGGGCCCGGGAGCTGGCGGCGGCCGGAGCCCCGGGGGGGACGATCGTCACCGCCTCCGAGCAGAGCGGCGGCCGCGGCCGCCAGGGACGCTCCTGGTCGGCGCCGCCCGGAGCGGCGCTGCTCTACTCGGCGATCCTGCGACCGCTCGAGCAGCGCCACCTGCTGCTGCCGCTGGCCGTACCACTGGCCGTCTGCGATGCGGTCGAGGCGATCTCGGCCCACCGCTGCCAGGTCAAGTGGCCGAACGACGTCTGGATCGGGGAGCGCAAGTGCGCCGGGGTGCTGATCGAGTCCCGCCCCCAGGACGGCTGGGCGGTGATCGGGGTCGGCCTCAACCTGGCGATCGAGCCGGCGGGCTTCCCCGAGGAGCTTCGCGACAGCGCCGTCTCGGTGGGCGGGGGGGCCGGGGTCTCCGACGCTCTCGAGGCGCTCAACCCGACGCTCTCGCGGTGGGCCGGGTCCGAGCCGGAGGAGATCGTCGAAGCGTTCGCGGCGCGCGACGTCCTCCGCGGCCGCGAGATCCGCTGGGATTCCGTCGCAGGGGGCGCCCCGGGCGCCGGCGTCGCCGACGGCATCGACGAGCGCGGGAACCTAGTCGCCCTCACCCCCGGCGGCGAGCGGATCAGCCTCGGCGCCGGCGAGGTCCACCTCGGCCGGCTCCGCTCCTGAGCTGTCCTCCTTGCCCTGTGGCGCGCCGCCGTTCGCGGCGGCTTCCGACTGGCTCTCCTTGCCCTGCCCGGAGCGGCGGCGCTTGCGGCGGCGCTTGCCGCTCTTGGGGAAGTTGCGCAGCAGCTCGCGGGCGATCGCCGAGGGCTTTCGCGCCATCCGCATGCGGGCGCCGCGGAGGATCTCCTCGCCCTCGGGGGTGTGGGCGACGGCCGCGGCGAGCAACGAGACCGCGAGGCGGCGGTCCTGGCCGCGGGCGGCGTGGACGAGGCGGCGGGCGTTTCGCCCGTGGGCGCGGCCGGAGGAGTTGACCAGAAGGCCGAGCAGCCGCTTGGTCTCCGGCCAGCGCTGCACCGCGTACTCCTCGTGTAGCTCGCGCGTGTAGGAGGCGAGGCGCCAGACCCAGGCCTGGGCCTGGTCGCGGCGCCCGATCCGGTTCTCGGTCAGTGCCTGCAGCAGCGTTCGCACCCCGGCGCGCTTGTCGTCGCGGCTCCAGGTGCCGACGATGTCGATCGCGTCGTCGAAGGCATCGGGGTCCCTGAGCAGGGCGATCTCCGAGAGGGCCTTCAGCCGCAGCTGCGAGTTGCGGTTGCGCTGCACGCAGGTGAGCAGGAAGCGGCGGCGCAGCTCCTTGGTCTGGTCGTGCTGGAGCATCGCCTTGGCCCGCCGCCAGCCCTGGGGATTGACCCGCGCCCCGGCCAGCGCCGCCCAGACGTGCTGCTCGGCGTAGTCGAGGTTCTCGACCGCGATCCGCCAGATCTCGCGCTCGAGCACCTCCATGCGCCGCTCGGAGCTGTCGGAGACCGGGACGATCCGCCGCTCCACCCGGACCCGGCGCCCGCGCCCGCGGCGCACCGGCCCGACGACGATCGCCCCGCCCCGGTAGACGTCGCGGTCGAGCAGGCTGTGGAGGGTGATGATCGTCTCGTCGTGGGTCGTCGCCGGGTGGACGAAGTCGATCACCAGGCCGGCCTCCTTGCCGGGGGCGCGGCGGGTGACGCGGCCGACCCGCTGCTGATAGACGCGCCGCGAGGCGGTCGGGGCGAGGTGCATGCAGATCGTCGCCCGGGGCGAGTTCCAGCCCTCGGCCAGCAGCATCGCGTTGCACAGAACATCGACTTCCCCGCGCTCGAAGGCGGCGAGGATCTCGGCCAGCTCGCGCTTCGGCGTCTCCCCGGAGACCGCCTTGGCGTTGATGCCGGCGTCCTGGAAGGCCTTGGCGACGTGGTTGGCGTGGCGGACGCCGGCGGTGTAGAGAACGCCGGGGACCTTGCGGAAACGCGACTTGTAGAGGTCGGCGATGGCGACGTTGAAGGGCTCCTGGTCGAGCAGGGCGGCCAGCTCCTCCTGGTCGAAGTCCTGGTCGACCTCGCCCTTGCGAAGCGGGACCTTGGCGATCGTCCGCACTCCGGGCCCGGGTGGGATGCGCAGGCAGCGCAGCGGGGAGATCACCCCGCGGCGGGCCGCCTGGGCGAGGTCGAAGCGCGAGGTCTGGGTCGGGAAGAGGTCGGCGACGTGGCGGGCGATCAGCGCCCCGGTCGCGGTCATGCCGATGTAGACAGGTCCTGTCCAGGCGCGGATGCAGGCGCTCGTCTTCTCGCCGAGGGCGGTGTGCGCCTCGTCGCAGATGACGATCGTGTAGGCGTCGGAGATCCGCTTCTGGTTGCGCACGAACCACTGGTAGGTCTCGACCGTCACCGGGCCGTCGGGGTCGTCGCGGCCGTCGAGCAGGGGCGGGCGAAGCCGTTCCTTGTAGCCGCGGTCGGAGATCTCGCCGATGAACTGGTCGACGAGGTTGCGGCGATGGGTGAGGATGAGGACGCCGCCGGTGCGCGAGGCTTCGATCAAGCCGACCGCCGCCACCGTCTTGCCGGCGCCGGTGGCGTGCTCGAACCAGAAGCGCCGCTCGGCGCCGGGGTCCTCAGGCGCCTCGTCGATCGTCTCCTCGTCGCTGCCGGGGTCATCGGCCCAGTCGAGCGGCTCCTCGTCGGCCGCCAGCGGCTCGTCGTCCACCTCGGCCTCTCCGTTCAGCTCCTCGTCGTCGACCTCTTCGGGCTCGGCCTCCGAACCCTGCCCCTGCTCCTCCGCCTCCCGCGGCTCGGCGGTTGGTTTCGCATCCTCGATCTCGACAGCACCGTTGCCCCCGCCGTTCTGCGCCGCGGTCTGCTGCTCGGCAATCAGCTCGGTCAGGGTCCCCGAGAGGGCGTCGACCTGATGCAGCGACAGCTCGGCACCGTCTCGCAGCTTCGGCGGCTCGTCGGCGAGCAGCCGCTCGAGCCCGAGCAGCAGCGAGAAGTCCTGCCGCCACTCGATCGATGGCTCCTCGGCACCGGCTTCGATCTCCGCCAGGGCGGCATCAAGGGCCCGCCGCCTGGCGGTCCCGGGGGCGAGTGCCTCCGGGCCCTCCCCTTCGAGCAGGAGGGGCTCCCGGGCGAACTTCGCCGCCCGCTCGATCTCTGCGCTTGAGGGAACTGCCGCTGCCGCGGCAATTTCGCTGGTCTTGGCCATGAAGGCTGGGGGGTCAGTCCCGGCGGAACGAGATGCGCGTGGCCGGGGCGACAGGTAGGTGAGGTTTCCGGAAGACGAGCCTCCCATGAGCCCCGTCCCCGACAATCTCCGCGGCCCGCTTCCAAGCGGACCCGCATAACGTATTAAACCACTGACGTGACCCGAAAGCCCCGAAGAGCCCACTCTGCAGCGACGCTGGCCCTCCTCGCCTGCCTGGCCCTGGCCGCCTGCGGAGGCTCCCCGGGCGGGGGCGAGGGAGGTACCGCGCCCAACTACACCAAGGCGCTGGCCGGCTCGCCACCCCCGCTCGCTGCCCTCTATTCACATCCAGACAAGCTGATTCCCGGTGGCAGCTCAGCCCTGGAGGCTGAGATATCGAGGCTCAGCGGCTACCCGGTGGTCGCCAACCTCTGGGCGTCGTGGTGCGGTCCATGCCGATACGAGTTCCCCTACTTTCAGGGCGCCTCGGCTCAGATCGGCAAGAAGGTCGCCTTCCTCGGGGTCAACACCGACGATTCCGATGACGCGGCGGCGACCTTCCTGCGCGAGGAGCCTCTCCCCTATCCAAGTGTGACCGACCCTGACAAGGAGGTCTGGAACGACCTCGGGCTGGTCGGCCTGCCCTCGACCGCGTTCTATGGTCGGGATGGGAAGCTCGTCTACCTCAAACAGGGCCCGTATTCGAGCCAGGCGGATTTGGTCGCCGACATCAAGCATTACGCCCTGGGCGGCACCAACCCATCCGGCTGAGCGGTCGCCGCTGCCGAGAGTTCATTTCGTCACCTCATTGGTGACTCAGATCACTCTCGGCAGCGGGGGTGCGGATAATCGGAGGGGCCATGCGCCCTGCACCCGCTCGGCTCGCGATCCTCGCCGCCCTCGTGCTCACGGGCGGCGGCGCGGCGCTTTCGATCGGGGCCGCCGAAGCTCCGGGGGCACCAGGGAACCAGGGCTCCCGGTTCGCCTACTCGTTCGAGCTGAACGGAGAGATCTCCCCCGCGACCGCCTCCTGGGCCGGCCACGCCCTCGACCAGGCGGCGGAGGAGAGGGCCACCGTGGCGATCATTACGCTCGACACCCCCGGCGGCCTGGTGGACTCGCTGCGTGAGATCGTCAGCGACATCCTCGCCGCGCCGATGCCGGTGCTCGTCTACGTCAGCCCCAACGGCGCCAGGGCGGCGTCGGCCGGGGTCTACATAACCCAGGCGGCCGACCTGGCGGCGATGGCGCCGCAGACCAACCTCGGATCGGCGACGCCGATCTCGGTCGGGCCCGGCTCCGCGGACGAGGTCCTGGGGCGCAAGATCACCAACGACGCCGCGGCCTACATGCGGGCGCTCGCCTCCTCGCACGGGCGCAACCCTGACCTCGGCGAGCGGATGGTGCGCAGGGCGGTCAACGTCACCGCCCGCGAGGCGCTGCGGGCGAACTTCATCGACCTGATCGCTCCGAGCCAGTCGGCGCTGCTCGAGCAGGCCGACGGCTTCCGGGTGCGCGGGCCAAAGGCGGGGGTGCTGCACACCGCGGGCCTCCGGATCTCCTCGCACGACACGCCCCTGCGCTACCGGCTGCTGGCGCTGATCGTCAACCCGACGATCGCCTACCTGCTGCTGACCGCCGGGCTGATCGGGCTGGCGATCGAGCTGTTCAGCCCCGGAGCCATCGTTCCCGGCGTGGTCGGCCTGATCTCGCTCCTGCTCGGGCTCTACGGGACGGCCCAGCTCCCCGTCACCTTCGCCGGGATCGCCCTGCTCGTCGTCGCGATCGGCCTGTTCATCGCTGAGGCCCACGTCTACTCCCACGGAGTCCTCGGCGCCGGGGGGATCGTCGCCCTGGTGTTCGCCGGCCTGTTGCTGTTCGACACCGGCGGCGGCGGCCAGAGCGTGACACCGGTGGCCGCGATCGGGGTCGGGTTGCTGCTGGGCGGGCTCCTGCTGTTCGCTGTCCAACGCGCCGCCAGAGCGAGGATGGAGCCGATCCGCGCCGGATACGAGGAGCTGGTCGGCAGGACCGCGGAGGTCCGCTCCCAACTCGACCCCGAGGGCCAGGTGTTCATTTCCGGGGCGCTTTGGCGTGCCCGGCTCTCCGAGGGCGACGAACGGGTTCGCCCGGGGGGTAGAGTCAGGGTCGAATCGGTGGATGGGTTGACGCTGCTGGTGAGCCCATCCGCGACTGGATCTGAGCAAGGAGAGAGCTGATGCAAGTGGCGATCGGGGTGGTTGTGGTCCTCGCGGTCCTCGCCGTGATCATTCTCTTCTCGGCGATCAAGATCCTCCGCGAGTACGAGCGCGGCGTGATCTTCCGCCTCGGCCGGCTGATCGCCCTTAAGGGTCCCGGGTTGATCCTGCTGATCCCGATCATCGACCGCATGGTCCGGGTCGACCTGCGCACGGTCACCCTCAACATCCCGCCGCAGGAGGTGATCACCCGCGACAACGTCCCGTCACGCGTCAACGCGGTCGCCTACTTCCGCGTGCTCGACCCCAATAGCGCGATCGTCGAGGTCGAGAACTTCCTGCTCGCCACGTCGCAGATCGCCCAGACGGCGCTGCGCTCGGTGCTCGGCAAGGCGGAGCTCGACCAGTTGCTCTCCGAGCGCGAGCGGCTCAACGAGGACCTGCAGAAGATCATCGACGAGCAGACCGAGCCGTGGGGGGTGAAGGTCAGCATCGTCGAGATCAAGGACGTCGAGATCCCCGAGCAGATGCAGCGGGCGATGGCACGCCAGGCCGAGGCCGAGCGCGAGCGACGGGCGAAGATCATCAACTCCGAGGGCGAGTACCAGGCGGCCCAGAAGCTCACCGACGCCGCCGACATCATCAGCGCCAACCCGGCCTCGCTGCAGCTGCGCTACCTGCAGACCCTGCTCGAGATCGGCAGCAACCAGAACACCACGATCGTCTTCCCGCTGCCGATGGACGTGATCAAGCCGTTCCTCGGCTGGGAGAGCAGCGATGAAGAGGCCGCGGCGCGGGTTGCCGCCGCCGCGGCCCGCACGAACCCGCCTCCTCCGGCACCGCCCGATTCCGATCCGGACGTCGAGGGCGACCTTCCGCCCTCACGCTCCTAGACATCCGCCGAGCGCTGACGATCAGCGGCGGGCGCTGATGAGCTCTCCCGAGCTCCGCATCGACCAGCTGACGGGGATGCGCACGATCCTGGCCCCTGCCCGGGCCGAGCGGCCGGAGGCCTTCTCGGCGCCGCGCCCGGCGACCAAGGGGGCGCAGGGATGCCCGCTCTGCGAGGGCTCGGAGTCGGAGACCCCGCCCGAGGTGTTCGCCCTGCGCGACGCCGGGGGCCCGGACACCCCGGGGTGGCTGACCCGGGTCGTCCCCAACCTCTACCCGGCGCTCGGCGCCGGCGACGCTGCCACTGCGGCGCCCGCAGGCGCCGGGCCCGATTCGGCCTTCGGCAGCTCCGCCGATCCCCTGCGGGCGACCTCGCGGGCGGCCGAGCCGAACCTGTTCGCCTCGCGTCCGGCCACCGGGGCGCACGAGGTGATCGTCAACGCGCCCCAGCACCTGACCTCGATGGCGGAGCTCTCCGAGGAGCAGATCGGGACGGCGGTGGCGACCTGGCGCGAGCGGATGCGGGCGCACGAGGACGCTGCCTACGTGCAGCTGATCGTCAACGAGGGGGGCGGCGCGGGCGCCTCGCTCGAGCACACCCACGCACAGCTCTACGCCCTGCCCTTCGTCCCTCCCAAGGTGGCCCGCGAGCGCGAGCGGGTGGGCTCCTACCGCGAGCGCACCGCGGGCGGCGGGCTCCTCAGCGACATCCTCGCCGAGGAGGTTCGGCGCGGCGAGCGCCTGGTCGCGATCGACGAGGAGGCGGCGCTGATCTGCCCCTGGGCGTCGCGCTCCCCCTTCGAGCTGCGGCTGTTGCCGCGGCGCGCGGCGCCGAGCTTCGAGCGCGACGAGGTTGGGGCCTCGATGCTGGGTAAGGCGTTGCGGACCCTGACCCGTCGCTTCGACGGCCCGCCTGGGCTCAACCTCTGGGTGCGGACGGCGCCCCGCCCCACCGAGCACTTCCACTGGCACATCGACATCGCCCCGCGACTCACGGTCAGGGCCGGCTTCGAGATGGGGACCGGGGTCGACATCAACGTCTACCCTCCCGAGCGGGCGGCTGCCGACCTGCGCGAGATCCTCGAGGGATAGGGTGCCGCGTTGATGCCCCCCGAGCCCCGTCCGATCCCCTGCTTCATCGCCGACAGCTCCCAGGAGGGGATCCCGCACGGGCGCTTCGCGGAGCGCCTCGCCGAGCATTTCGGCGCGGCCTGCGAGGCGATCCCGGACCTGCCCGAGGGGATCGGCGTCCCGGACGAGGTCGATTGGTTCCCCGAGCGCAGCTGGGGAGGGCGCACCTGGGTCCCGGCGACGGCTCGGGGCGAGGGCCCCGACGGGCCGATCGAGTTCTTCGGCCACGTCTCCTACGCGCAACCCGCGGAGGGCGACCCGACCGACTTCCGGGCGAGCGCCGACTTCACCGACGTGCTCGCCGAGGACAACCCGGAATGGCGCATCGATCTCAACGACGACGTGATCGGGCGCTGGCGGGGCGAGTCGGAGATGGCGGGCGAAGTCACCCTGGTCTGGGGCCGCCCGCTGGTCCGCGGCGCGGTCGCGGCGACGGCTGAGCTGGACGGGCGAAACGTTGACCAGGAGCCGATCTCCAACGGCCACTTCACCCTCCTCGCCCTCGACGCCCTCGAGGGTTTCGGCGATGACGTCTTCCTCGAGGTCAAGCTCTGGAGCCAGCGAGCGCGTGAGCTCGCCTCGGAGAGCCTCTACGAGGAGGCCGGCGACGAGGAGGAGGCCGGCACCGGCGGCGATGGATGACCCGTCCCGACTGAGGCGGCTGATCGACGTGGGGTGCAGCGTCCTCGCCCCCCTCGACCTCGACGCGGTGCTGCGCTCGGTGGTCGAGGCCGCCCGCGAGACGACCGGCGCCCGCTACGCGGCGCTCGGCGTGCTCAACGACTCCAAGCAGGAGCTGTCGCAGTTCCTCTCCTCCGGCATCGAGCCCGAGGTCGAAGCGCAGATCGGCGACCCTCCCCGTGGTCGCGGCGTGCTCGGAGAGCTGATCGGCAACCCGGTTTCGCTGCGGCTCGCCGACGTCAGCTCGCACCCGCGCTCCTTCGGCTTCCCGCCACACCATCCTTCGATGCGCACCTTCCTCGGGGTGCCGATCCTGGTCCGCGGCGAGGCCTTCGGCAACCTCTACATGACCGAGAAGACCGACGGCGGCAGCTTCGGGGACCTTGACCAGGAGACCGCGGAGATCCTCGCCACCTGGGCCGGGATCGCGATCGAGCACGCTCGCCTCTACCGCAACCTGAGCGACCGCGAGGGCGCCCTGCAGCGGGCGCTGCGGCAGGTCGAGGCCTCTGCCGACATCGCCGAGGCGCTCGACTCCGAGACCGACCTCGAGCGCATCCTCGGGTTGATCGTCGACCGGGCGCGGGTGCTGGTCGAGGCACGGACGGTCGCCGTCTTCCTACAGCGCGGAACGGAGCTGACCCTGGCCGCCGCCACCGGCGAGGAGACGGAGCGGGTGCGCGGCTGGGCAGTCCCCGTGGAGGGCTCGGAGCTGGGCGAGACGGTCCGGACGCTGGTCCCGCGGAGCCTCAGCGGGCCCCCGCAGCCGCGCGAGCACGGGCTGCGCGAGCGGCTCGGGGCCGAGGTCGCCCTGCTGGTGCCGCTGCAGGCGCACGCCGGCCGGCTCGGCGTCCTGGTCGCCTGCGACCGGCCCGACGGGGAGGAGTTCGGCGAGGAGGACGGGCGGCTGCTGAGGGCCTTCGCATCGAGTGCGGCGATCGCCGTGGCGATGGCCCAGTCCGTCGAGCAGCAGCGCCTGCGCGAACGGATCGACGCAGCCGAGCGGGAGCGTCATCACTGGGCCCATGAGCTCCACGACGAGACCCTGCAGCAGCTGGCGGCGATCCGGATCAAGCTGGCGACCGCGCTGCGCGGCGGGACCGACGCGGAGGCGCTGGCCCAGGCCTCGCGCGTGGCGGCGGACGGGCTGGAGCGCGAGATCGCGGCGCTCTCGAGGCTGATCGGCGAACTGCGGCCGATCCCCCTCGAGACCCTCGGCCTCGACCGGGCGCTGGAGTCGCTGGCCCAGGAGAGCGCCGAGCGCGGCTCCTTCGAGGCCGAGACCGCGATCGTCCTCGAGGTCCCACTCACAACGGAGCAGGAGCGCGCAATCTACCGGCTCGTGCAGGAATCACTCAACAACGTCGTCAAGCACTCCGGAGCGGACCGGGCCTGGATCGGAGCGAGCCCCGCGGACGGGTCGCTGGCGATCTCCGTCAGGGACGACGGCTGCGGGTTCGACGTCGAGGCGACACCCGCGGGGGTCGGCCTGAACGGCATGCGGGAGCGGATCGAGCTGCTCGGGGGAGACCTGGAGATCGACTCCTCGACGGGCGAGGGCACCCTGGTCAGCGCGAGGATCCCGGTCGAGTCGGCGGGGCGATGAGCGCTGAGAGCCGCAGCGAGATCGTCATCGCCGACGATCACCCCGTCGTCCGCAGCGCCCTGCGGGCCCTGCTCGAGGCGGAGCGCGGGTTCGAGGTGCGGGCGGAGGCCGGCGAGATCGAGGAGGCGATCGAGCTGGTCGACGAGCTTCGACCCGCGATTCTCGTCCTCGACCTCTCGATGGCCTCGGGCAGCGGGCTCGAGGCGATCCCGCGCGTCCTCGCGCGCTCGCCGCAGACTCGGATAGTCGTGGTGACGATGCACGACGATCCGACCACCGCGCGGGCGGCGCTCGACGCAGGGGCGAGCGCCTACGTGCTGAAGGCCTCCGCGGCCTCCGAGCTGGTCAAGGCGGTGCGCAAGGCGGCGCAGGGCGGCCGCCACATCGGCGCCGAGATGCGGGCGAAGCTCGAGCGCCACAACCCCGAGGAGCTCCCGGAGAACGAGCTGACCGAGCGCGAGCGGGAGGTGCTCGGGCTGATCGCCCTCGGGCACACCAACAACGAGGTCGCCGAGAAGCTGGGGTTGAGCGTGCGCACGGTCGAGTCCCACCGCGTCCACGTGCAGCAGAAGCTGGGGATCCAGACCCGTGCGGAGCTGGTCCGCTACGCGCTCGACCACGGCATGATGAAGGCCTGAGCCCGGCGGCCGAGCTGCTCAGAGCGGGTCTGCAGGCTCCGGCTCGATCAGCCTGTTCTCGAGGGCGAAGCGGACCAGCTCCGGGCGTCCCTCGAGGCCGAGGCGCCGCTGCAGGCGACTGCGGTTGACCTCCACCGCGCGCACGCTGAGGTGGAGGCGGTCGGCGATCTCCCGGTTGGTGTGCCCGAGCGCCAGCAGCGCGAGCAGCGTCCGCTCCCTCTCGCTGAGGCCCTCGGCGGAGTCCGCCTGGCCCTTGGCCAGGGCGGCGCCCAGCTCGGGATGGATGTAGCCGCCGCCGGAGGCGACCGTGCGGATCGCCTCCACGAGCTGGCGCTCGGCGGCCTGCTTGAGCACGTAGCCGCCGGCTCCCGCCCTCAACATCTCCCGGGCCGTGATCGGATCGTTGTCCATCGTCAGCACCACGACCGCCGTCCCCGGGCTGCTCTCGATGTACTCGGGGATGTCGGCCGCCGGCGCTGCCCCCGGCATCCTCAGATCGAGCACCAGCACCTCCGGTCGCCGCAGCCTCACCGATCGGGCCGTGCTGCGCCGGTCATCGGTCTCGGCGATCACCTCCAGGTCGGGCTCCGCGTCGAGCAGCACCCGCAGGCCGCCGCGAACCACGGCGTGGTCGTCGGCGAGGACGACCGTGATCGAGCCGTCATGGCCTTCCACCATCAGCTCAACTCTTTCATCTGTTCGCTCTGCAATGGCCTCGCCCCGGGGATAACGCTAGGCGCGCGGGGCGCCGCCGGCATCCGTTGGCCGCCACATCGCGCGTGTGGGACTTCGCGACCTGCGAATCTGGCGGCATGAGGGCCCTGGTCGCGCTCGGCGGGAACGCGCTGCTTCGCCGCAGCGAGCCGGCGGACGCCTCGACCCAGCGCCGCAACGTCGAGGAAGCGGCGGGGGCCCTGGCCGGGATCGCCCGCGAGCACGAGATCGTGCTCACCCACGGCAACGGGCCCCAGGTTGGTCTGCTGGCGCTGCAGAGCGAGAGCTACGAGGCCGTCCCGCCCTACCCGCTCGACGTGCTCGGGGCCGAGAGCGAGGGGATGATCGGCTACATGCTGGAGACCGCCCTGCGCAACGCGCTCCCCGGCAGGGAGGTGGTCACCGTCCTCACCCAGGTCGTCGTCGACGCCGAGGACCCGGCCTTCCGGGACCCGAGCAAGCCGGTCGGGCCGGTCTATGGGGCCGAGCAAGCCGAGCGTCTCGCCGCGGAGCGCGGGTGGGTCCTGGGGCCGGACCGCGACGGGATGCGGCGCCTGGTGCCGTCGCCGGAGCCCCGGGCGCTGGTCGAGCTGAGCAGCCTCGAGCTGCTGGTCTCATCCGGGGCGCTGCTGATCTGCGCGGGCGGCGGGGGCATCCCGGTCGCGGCCAACGAGACCGGGATGCTTCACGGGGTCGAGGCGGTCGTCGACAAGGATCTGACCGCCGCTCTCCTCGCCACCCGCCTCGGCGTGGAGACGCTGGTGCTGCTGACCGACGTCGACGCCGTCCGCACCGGCTACGGCACCGGGGCCGAGCAGCCGATCGGCCTCACCACCCCCGAGTGGCTGCGCCGCGAGCGATTCGAGCCCGGGTCGATCGGGCCCAAGGTCGAGGCGGCCTGCCGCTTCGTCGAGGCCGGCGGCGCCCGCGCCGCGATCGGCGAGCTGACCCGATCCGGCGCCGTGCTCGAAGGCGACTCCGGGACCCAGGTGCTGGCGAGACTGGCCGGTTAAAGCGAGTCAGCCGGGAGGGTTATTGTTGCGCGCCAATGAGCGGCTGGCTCGCAATCGGCCTGATCGTCATCGGCCTCCTCGTCGTCGCCCTGGCGGTGCTGGGCTTTGACATCTCGCGCGGCGACGTCGGCGGGCGCCACACGATGGCCCGGGCCCGCCGGCTGCTGGTGATAGCAACCGACGAGGAGACGGGGCGCGCGGCGGATCGTTGGGTCGGCGAGCAGCGGGCCGAGCGACCCGAGATGCAGTGCTTCGTGCTGGTCGAGCCCGACGGCCAGGAGCTGTTCATGGCGGTGCAGTCCGCGATCGAGCGCGAGAGCCCCGATGCCCTGGTCGTGGTCGAGCGCGAGGCCGATGAGCGTGACCATCACAACGTGACGATCGAGCGGATCAGGGAGCAGTTCACGCTGCCGATCGGGGGCGCCGCGGCGGATCAGCTCCGCCCAGGCGAGCTGAAGGACCGCGATGACGACGAAGAAGGTCCCGAAGCCCCAGTACTCCTCGAAGTGCGAGGGGATCACCGCTGCGTGGATCAGCGCCGCCGCGCAGGAGAGGATCGCCGCGGAGAGCAGCATCCGCTCGGCGCCCGGCCGAGCGGCGGCGGGGGCCTCCCCGCCGGGGGCTACGCCAACCCCCTGCGGGTGAGGATCGCGGCTCACCGGCTCGCTCATTCGGCGGCGCGCAGGGCGCTGCGCACGCTCGCCGCGGTCTGCGGGCCCCGCAGCAGCCGCGCCACCCGGCCCTGCGGGTCGAGGATCGCGGTGGTCGGCAGGCCGCTGAGGCCGTAGCTGTCGCCGACCGCGCCGTTGCCGTCACGCAGGATCGGGTAGGTGAGGTGGAGCTCGCGGATCAGTGCCCTGGCGCTGCCGGCATCGTCGCTGTAATCGACCCCGACCAGCGAGGCGCTGCCGTTCAGGGAGCGGGAGAGCCGCTCGAGCTGGGGCAGCTCTCGCCGGCAGGGCTCGCACCAGCTGGCCCAGAAGTTGATCGCCGCCGGGTGGCCGCGCAGCCCGGCGAGCGTCGCCCTGGGGCCGACCAGCACCTCGCCGGGCAGGGCGGGCGCCGGCTTTGCGGCGGGGTTGGAGGTGTCAGCGGTCACCTCGACCGCGATCAGCGCCGCGATCGCCACCAGCGCCAGTGCGGGAAGCAGGGCGCGGCGCATCTCAATGCGAGGTCAGCAGCGGCACGTCGTGGACTATCTGCGAGGGCCGGAAGCGCGGGGTGTAGACGGTGACGATCTTCCCCGCTGCGTCGATCCCGTAGATCGGCGCCGAGTGCTCGACGAACTCGGGGTCGGTCGGGTCGGCCTTGGCGATCACTCCCCAGTGCCGCCAGGTGCGGCTGAGGGCGGCGCGGTCCCCGACCAGGAACTGCATCCTCCCGGTCATCTGATGGTCCTGCAGGAAGCTGGCGACGGCGGCCGGGGTGTCGCGGCGGGGGTCGGTGGAGACGGCGATGATCCGCAGCTTCTTCGCCTTCGGCCCCAGCTCCGCCAGCGCCGTGTGCAGGTGGCTGACGATCAGCGGGCAGACGTCGGGACAGTGGGTGTAGACGAAGGTGACCAGGACGGCCTTGCCCCGGAGCTCGCGCAGGTCCACCTCGCGCCCGAGGGAATCGCGCAGGCGCAGGGGCGGGGCCGGCTTTGCGGGCTCGACCGCCGCCCCGGCGAAGCGGGCGTGCGAGGCCGAGGAGGTCGTCTCCTCATTCCCCCCGCAGCCGCCCGCCGCCAGGCAGAGCAGGACCCCTGCCGCCAGGGCCCAGCTCCGGCGGCGCCGCCCCACGATCTCACGACCTCCTCGCTCGCGCAGGCGCGAACCTCGTTCTGGCCAGCACCCTGCCGCGCGGCAACCGCGAGCGCCATCATCGCGACCAGCACCAGCGCTCCCCAAAAGGTGTTGAAGGAGTCGGCGTAGATCGCCAGGCCGCAGGGCGGCACCAGCACCGCCCCCAGGAGCCAGCCGACGGGACCGCCGGCGCCGGCGAGGAGCTCGCCGAGCAGACAGAGCAGGAGAGCGAAGGCGGCGAAGCCCGCGAAGACCCCGATCAGGCCCCAGTTC
Source organism: uncultured Actinomycetes bacterium (assembly GCA_963725315.1). Taxonomy (GTDB): domain Bacteria; phylum Actinomycetota; class Thermoleophilia; order Solirubrobacterales; family 70-9; genus JBBRHQ01. The sequence goes on from CAVRYA010000005.1 coordinate 87,550, forward strand.
ATCGTCAGCTCACCAGGGAGCGATGTGGTCTGGCCGACTGGGTCAGCCTGTACTCCCACGGGTTGACGCGGTTGGTGAAGGTGTCCATCGCGCTGCGCGGCTTGCCCGGCCAGATTCTCCTCGGCACCGGGGTGCCGAGGAAGGCGCCGGCGGTGAGGAAGGGATCTGTACCGAATCGTGGCAGGTATTCGGTCCTGACGAGGACGAAGCCGTCGAAGCCGGCCGCCTCGGTCCAACCGAGCGCCGGCTTCAGCGCCTTAGCGACGGTGCCGTCGGCCTCCGTCGTCGGGGCCCTTTCACGCATGAACGGGGTGGAGGTCTCGCTGCGGGTCAGCTGGCGCATGCCGATCGCAAGGGCAAAGAGCGCGACGAGGACGATCGCGACCGTGCGCATCGGGATGGGCCAGACCTTGAGGTGGACGAGGATGAGGACCGGAACGATGAACCCGAGGATCGCCGCCGAGCGGGCGCCGGTGGTCAGCAGCGCCACCAGGGCGCCCGCGCCGAGCAGGACCGCCAGCAAGCGCTCACGGCGAGCCGCGGGCCAGCCCGTGACGGTGAAGTAGACCAGCCAGGCGCCGGCGCCCGCGTAGAGCAGCGCCAGCTTGAAGCCGCTGTCAGCGAAGGCGGTCTGGCGGTTCTTGGCCAGCTCGTCGATGCCGTTGGAGCCGAGCACGGAGGCGGCGACCAGCAGCGAGACGACGACGAAAACGGCGGCGACGCGGATCGCGCCGGCGGGCGAGGGAAGCTCGACCGCCTTCAGCCTCCCGGACGTCTGCCTGCCAAGGTCCGCGGGCACGAGCCGCCCGACCACGCAGAGGACCGCGGTCGCGGCGGCGGCGATCAGCAGGGCGTCGACGACGGCGTCGACCCCGCTGCGGTCGAGGGTCAGCAGGTCGTTGGGAGGGAGCCCGTAGACCCCGAGCTGGGCGAGATAGGAGCCGCGGGCCGCGAAGCCGGCCACCATCACCAGGACGATCGCGAACGGCAGCAGCCGGATTCCCCGCCGCTGCCCGTGCAGGAGCAGGAAGCCGGCGAAGATGGTGAGGACGAGCGCCAGGGCGGCGAGCCAGATCGCCGCCTTGCCGTCGACCGGCAAGGTGCTCTGGGGGACGGAAACGGAGGCGATGCTCGCCGGCGGTCAAGATCGGTGTGATCGCGAGCAGGTCGGTCGTCGGCAACGCCTTGCCACGAACCAGCGGCAGCCGGGCGACCTGGAGGCGGCGCCCGTCGGGGTAGTCCCAGTAGGCGACGAATGCCTGCTGGCCGTTCCCCGTGATCGCCACGTCGCCCTCCTGTCCCTGGTCGACCGTGAGGTCTCCCAGCCGCGCCGTCCCTTGGAGCAGGGCAAGCGAGAGGACGTGGTACCTCGGGTTGCGCGAAAGGACCACCGCGCGCCCGGCCGGCGTCCCGGCGGCCGCGGTGGAGTTCCCGACTCCCGCGATGATCGCCGAGACCGCCGCCGGGCTGTGGGGCTGATCGGGGTCGGCGGTCATCACGACCTGCTGGCGCTCCTCGATGTATGGGACGAGGGTCTCGCCCCCGGCGATCGCCAGGCCGAAGCTGCGGATCGGGTCGGGCGCGCGCACCACGTCGCCCCCCGGGGAGCCCCTGCGCGCCGGCGTGGGTCGACGCGGCCGAGCACCACCGCACCCTGGCGAAGCCCCGCGAACACGAACCCCCTGCGGTTCGCCGCCAGGTGTGGGCTGCTCGGCCGAGACGCCGAGCGACTCCGTACGCCACCCCCCGGATCGGCCGCGAAGGGCGAGGCGAAGCGGGCCGTCCTGGGTCTCGTAGGCGATCGCCAGATCCCCCCGCCTCGAGGCGGCTATTGCCGGACGGCCCACGGCGCGACGATCGAGGACCCGCCGGCGGAAGGTCGGCGGTTCGCCCCTGCCCGCCCGGCGGGCCTGATCGGCGACGACCAGCCCCTGCGGGCCGGTGAAGGCGACGTGGGCACGGCCGTCGCGGCCGATACTGACGCTTCCCGGTCCACCGGTGGAGGAGAGAAGCACGGGACGGCTCCACCGGTCTGGCGCGGATTGCTGGGCGACGCGCAGGCCCGGGCGGGCGACTTCGGTCCATGCCACGGTCGCCAGCCCATCCCTGCCGACCGCGATCGACGGTGGGACGAGATCGTTCCGATCTTGCCCGGAGGCAACCGCCAGGCTGGCCGCGGCCGCGGCGACCGCGGCCAGGGCCGCGATCGCGAGCGCGACCAGGCGAGCGCGCCCGGGCCGGGCGTCGGGGGTCGCGGGCGCGCCCCTCTCGAGCCCGGAGGCGTTGCTGGAGGTGCTCGGCGTGATCTCTCTTTCCTATTCGGCGGATGACGCGCGCGACTGAGCGCGAAACCGGGTTCCGCGGAAGTCCCCTGCGCGACGGGTAAGGCCTGCGTGGGCTGGCCATACTACATTCACTGCCTCGATGGTGACCGAGCCACAGGCTGCCCGGGAGGGCCTTGAGGGACGCCGCTCGCTGGCCTGGAACACGTTCAGCGGCGGGATCGCCCGGGGGCTCTACGGGGCGACCCTGTTCGTCGGATCGATCTTCGTGGCGCAAGCCCAGGGCGTCGACGCACTGGGCTCCTTCGGCCTTGCCGTTGTGCTCGCGACCTTCGCCGCGATCATCGGCGACTGCGGAATGAGCCAGTACCTGGTGCCGATGCTGGCGCGGACCGAGCGAAATGGCTGGGGCGCGGTGCTGGGCACCGTGCGCCGCTTCCAGCTGGTCAGCGCCCTCCCCGCCGCGGCAGTCTTCGCCATCCTGGTGACGGCGATCTTCTCCGGCCAGGACCGGGCGGCACTGCTGGCTTCGATCCCCTGGTGGTTGCTCATCCGGGCGACGCTCTCGCTGCGCTCCTTCTTCGCGGTCGGCGAGAACTCGATCTGGGACGCTGCCGCGGGTCTCGCCGAGACGGTGATCGGCCTGGCCCTGCTGATCGCGCCTGCTACCGCTTCGAATCACCGGCCTGGGCGATGCTCGCGCTGGCCGTCGGCGCCCTGGTCGGGCTGGTGATCCGCCTGCTCAGCCTGCGCCGGCTCGGGATCGTCCCCGCCCAGCCGCACAGGGTCGGGCTGCGCTGGTCCGCGAGGCATGGCACTTCAACTCCTTCAACGTCCTGGTGATGGTCCACACCAGGGTCGACGTGATCCTCCTCTCCCTGTTCGGAACCGCGGCCCAGCTGGGCATCTACCAGGCGCCGGTTCGGATCGTCACCGGGATCCTGCTGCTGCCCGAAGCGCTTCAGATCCTGCTGATGGCCAGGGCGTCGCGCATCCCCGGAGACCGGGAGCTGCACGCCGCCCAGCAGCACCTGCTGACGATCGGGTTCGTCGGCAGCCTCTTCGGAGTCGCACTGGTCGCGGTGTTCGGCGACGATCTCCTGGCGCTGCTCTACGGGGAGCCGTTCAGGGCCGCCGGCCTCGCCTTCACGCTGCTGGCGTCGATCGTGCCGCTGCGGCTGGTCGCCTACCTCAACGACAACCAGCTGGTCTCGCATGGCCTCCTCCGGATCCGGGTGTCCCGGATGGGGCTGACCGCGATCTTCGCCACGATTGCCGGGGCGATCGCGATCGACCTCTACGGCTATGACGGCGCGGCGGCGGTCACCCTCGCCTCGGAGGCCCTGCTCGCCCTGCTCTACATGGACGCCGTGAAACGGCGGGTGGGCTCGGAGTTCGTCCTTTATCCGGTCGGGCTGCGGCGCGCGGCGCCTGAGGGCGCCGCGGGCTAGCCGGGCTTCCGGGCGACGGCGCGGATCTCGCGGCGCTTCAGCACCACCGCGGTGAGGCGGCAGATGCCGTCGAAGGCGCGGGAGGGCAGGATGCGGGCCAGGGGGCCGGTGAGGCGGCCCGGGTAACCCCAGTTGACCACCCGGCACGAGAGCACCTCGAAGCCGGCATCGGTGAGCAGGTTCGCGAGGGTTAGCGGAGTCCAGCCGTAGAGGTGGTGGTTGGGGTCGCGGGGGCGGGGCTCCTTCTGGGTCCGCCAATCGTCCACCGGAACGACGAGGGCCAGCGTGCCGCCGGGGCGCAGGGCCGCAAAGATCGCGCTCAGCTCGGCGTAGGGGGTGAGGGCGTGCTCGAGCGCGTGGTTGGAGACGACGACGTCCACCACGCCGGCCCCGAGCTCGTCGATCTGCTCGACGGTCTCGATCCCCAGCGACTGCGCGGCGGTGCGGTTGAGCGGGATCGGCTCTATGCCCACCTTGCGGCCTGCACTGAGCTCGGCCAGGGTGTGCCCGGAGCCCGCCCCGAAGTCGACGACGAAGTCTCCCGGGGCGACGAATTGCTGAAACTTTCGGGCCCCGTGCGCTCCGAACAGCTCGGCTAGCGGCTCCTGGTAGCGGAAGTAGGTCTGGGAGCGCTCCCCCTGGTAGTGATCCGCTATGCGCTCGCTCACCGGGCGAGTGTCGCAGACTCCCTCGCCCCCGGGCGCTCGCGCGGGCTTGACCTGCCCGGCGCCGCCGATCTACCCTTGGCGCCATGGAATCGGCCATCGGGCGGAGGAGGGGGAGCCTGATCATCGCGGCCGCGGCGCTGCTGGCAGCGCTCGCTCTCCTCGCCTCGTCCTCGGGCCCGGCGGGGGCGGCGCTGCCGGGGCGGAACGGCCGAATCGCCTTCGTCAGCAACCGGAATGGCCTCAGCTCGGAGGTCTTCACCATGGAGGCTGATGGCCGCCGGGCTCACCAGGTCACCCACATCGGCCTCGACGGCGCCTACGAGCCCGCAGTGGCGCCGAACGGGAGGAGGCTCGCCTTCGTCACCAACAGGGACGGCTACAAGATCCTCACGATCGGCGTCGACGGCAAGCACCAGCGAGCCCTTCCCCACCCACATCTCACGGCCGAGGGCTCTCAGTCCTTCTCCCCCGGTGGACGCAGGATCGTCTATCAGTCGAACAGCGACGGGGACCTCGAGATCGTCTCGATCAAGCGCGAAGGCAGCGGGCGACGGCAGCTGACCCACAACGACGTTTTCACCGACGGCGACCCCGCCTACTCGCCGAACGGCAGGAAGATCGTCTTCTACAGCGACCGCGACGGCGACGAGGAGATCTTCGTGATGCGCTCCGACGGCAGCCACCAACGCCAGCTCACCGACAACACGATGGTCACCGACCTCGCGCCTTCCTTCTCGCCCAACGGGAAACGAATCGTCTTCACCAGCAACCGCGACGGCGGCACCGAGGTCTTCACGATGCGGGCCGGCGGCAGCCGCCAACACCAGCTCACCGACACCGAAAACTCGGGCTCGCTCAACCCCGACTTCTCGCCGAACGGCAAGCTGATCGCCTTCGACAGCAACCGCGACGGCGACGAGGAGGTCTTCGTGATGCGCGCCGACGGCAGCCACGTCCGCCAGCTCACCCACAACACCGTCTCTGACGGGGCTCCCGCCTGGCAGCCCCTTCCGCGGCGACACCACCACCATCGGTAGGTGAGAGGGATGGGGGAACTCGTACACAGGCGCCTCGGCGCCGCAGGCCTGGTCTTCGTAGGCCTTGCCCTCTGCCTGCTCGGGGTCACGGGCGCGACCGTTGCCCTCGGCGCGAAGGGGGACCTGCGGCTGGTCAGCCGCCAGTCCGTTGCCGACGGTGGCGCCGGCGCCGACGCCCGGTCGTTCGGGGCCTCGGTCTCCGACGACGGACGCTTCGTCGCCTTCGCCAGCGAGGCGAGCAACCTCGGGGTGCACGCGAGCGGCTCCTTCGAGACCTCCGTCTACGTCTATGACTTCAAGCAGCGCCGGGTCGAGACGGTCTCGCGGGAGTCGAACCTCGGCCTCGGTGCGGATGGTGACTCACGGGACGAGGAGATCTCAGGCAACGGACGGTTCGTCGTCTTTCGCACCGATGCCAAGAACCTGGGTGGGCCGATCGTCGCCGACCAAAACGTCTACGTCTACGACCGGCGGACCGACCACGTCGAGCTGGTCTCCAGGCGCTCGGCGAAGGCCGGCGGAGGAGGCGCCAACCAGAACTCGGACGGGCCATCGATCTCGGCGGACGGTCGTTACGTCGCGTTCCAGACGCGAGCGTCCAACCTCGGTGGGCCGATCGCCGCAGGCGACGTCTCCAACGTCTACGTGCGGGACCGCAAGGAGAAACGGACCTTCCTGGTCTCGCGACGCTCGAGCGGCGGGCCGGGCGGCAGGGACGACTCCTTCGAGCCCTCGATCGCGCCCCGCGCAGCCGTGGTCGTCTTCGAGAGCAAGGCCCGGAACCTGGGCGGGCCGATCAACCCGAAGGCCAGCGCCAACGTCTACGCGTACAACTGGAGCACACGCCGGATCGGCCTGATCTCGCGCCGTTCCCACCGGGGTGCCGGCGTGAACGCCTCCGCCGACCTGCCCGACGTCTCGGCCAGCGGACGCTACGTCGTCTTCGAGACCACCGCGACCAACCTCGGCGGGCCGCGACGGCCGATCCCGGACCTGATCAACCTCTACCTGCACGATCGCCGCAGCGGGAGCACCGTGCTCGTCTCGCGCCAATCGAAGGGCGCGGGGGGGAAGGGCGCGAACGCCTCCGCCACTGACCCCTCCCTGTCGAACTCGGCACGCTTCGTCGCCTTCCAGACCGGCGCGACCAACCTCGGCGGCCCGATCGCCTCCTCGCTCAACTCCTACGTCTATGACCGGGAGCGGCAGCGCGTGACCCTCGTCTCCCGGGCGAGCGGTGGCGGGCCGGGAGCCAACGAATACGCCGGCGAGCCGGCGGTTGCGGGCAACGGGAGGTTCGTCGCCTTCTACACCCCCGCCGACAACATCGATCCTCCGGGCGAGCCCGCCTACCACGGCAATCTCCCGGCGAACACGAACATTTACCGCTTCCAGTTCGCACCCTGAGCTGGGATGGGGCCCGATCCGGGGCGATTTGGGCAGGCTGGACCCCGAGCGGCGCCTGCTCGCGAGGGGCGTTAGGCGCTGAACTGGAGGAAGGTGGTCCCCTCGGTGATCACAGGTGGGCCAACCGTCGTCGTGGCGTTCTCCTTGATCCACTCGGCGGCGCGGCGCGAGGACTCGTCGGTGCCGGCCTTGTCGTCGCAGACCGTCACGGTCATGCCGCCCTCGCCGCTCCGAAACCCTGCGTAACTGACGAAGCCGGGCACCCCGCCGATCAGGTCCTTCACATCCTGCTGCCTCTGCTCTAGGAGATCGAATAGCCCCGAGGCACCTTCTCCGGAATAGCTTCGAACCACTACGTACATGACTCGCCCTCCTCACTTGGCGGTGCCAGATCGATGGTTGTGGGAGCAACCTATCCGCTGCGCAGCGATACGGGGCGATTCGGGCTGAAGAACCACGCTGCCCAGGGACCCAAGGCGATGGACGACCGCAATCCCCCCGGCCGCGGCCGGTGCTCGGTGAGGCCATTCCTCGGGTGGCGGAATCAGCCGTGGCCGCCAGGTCGGCGTCGCCAAGATACGGAGTCCGCAAGCCGGCGAGGGTTTAAGCGGCGTGGAGAACATGCGGCTGAGGTGTGGTCTTTTCCGGATGCCACGCGCAGTCGGCTGAACTACCGTCGCACCACCGAACTCGACAATTTGCCCATGTGGCCACCAAGAGGGGGAGCCCGCAAATGACGACTGAGAACACCGACTACCGAAAAAGGCCGAGATGAGGGCGAGGAGAAGGCTGGCTGTCTTTCCCGTGGCGATTCTCGCCGGCGGTCTCCTCACCCTCGGGTGCGGGGGCGACAGCGGCACCACGACGGTTACTGAGACAACCGGCGCAGGCGGCGGGGGAGGCGCTTCAAAACCCCTTGCGATTGATATGGGCGATTTCTTCTACAGTCCCAAGAGCGCAACAACGAGCGCCGGCTCGGTGACGATCACCGCCAAGAACATCGGGAAGGTAGTGCACGAGTTGGTGCTTGCCCGCACGAACGCGGCCCCCGGAGACCTGCCGACCCTCCCCGACGGCTCCGTCGATGAGGCGAAGCTCGAGCAGCAGGACAGGGCCCCCGGCGAGATCGGGGAAACCGCGCCGAGTCAGACAGGGAAGCTGACTGTCGACCTCCCCGCCGGCAATTACGTCATGTATTGCAACATCCCCGGTCACTACGCGGCAGGAATGTACGGGTCGCTCACGATCAAGTAACGGCCCTCCATCTCCGTGCGGGTCGGGGCCCTAGAGGTTGCCGCGGGCATGGCGTTCCTAGGCCATGAGGGCGATAAGTCGTCGGGGTCAGGCTCCGCCGGATAGCTCGGAAACACGTGCGGAGAAGACCCGCCAGCGGCGCTCGTTGTCGTGGACGAGCGTCGCCGATTCGGCAAGCAGGTCGGCGGCGCGGTCGAGCAGCTCGGAGGCCGAGAGCAGGTAGCGCGCGCCCGAGCGTGGCCCGGCGAGGTCCGCCCGCAGGGCGGCAGGCTCGAAATCGACCCCTTGGAGCAACTCCACCGCGCGGCGTAGCAGCCGTGCACAGAGACCCTGCAATGAGGCGGACTGCCAGTCGTTGGCGATAATCCGGTGGCGCTCCCCGAGTACCTCGGCCAGGACGGGGTAGGCGGCCAGCGCACTGGCGACCTGCCATGACTGGCCCATCGCGGTTGAAAGCCACTCGGAGGTCTGCTCAAGGTCGCCCGCCGTCGTCAGCAGATCACGCTTCAAGTGCGCGATTTCTGGAGGCTCGCCCTCACCCTCCATGAACAGCACCCCGCTCTCCGCCACCAGCCCCGGCGGGTTTAGGTCCTCGGCGCCCGCAAACGGGCTTCCTGCCGGATGCTCCGAAGGCTTGGCCTCGGCCCAACGTCCGGCCAGCGCCTTCAGCGCCCGCGAGCCGGCCTGGACCTTGATCGCGGTCGCGAGCGGGGCCTGCGAGTAGAACTGCTCGTGCTCACGGTGAAAGCGCGCCAGATTGGCGATCGTCTCCAGCAGCTCGGGCGGCGGCTGGGGACCGTTGGGCTCGACCATGGGCCCAGTCTCCCAGTTGAGCGCCGCCTCAGTGCGCGCTGCAATGGCTCGCTGAACGCGGCCACGCCGGTCTAAGTCGCACCCTCAGTCAGTCGGTGCCGGCCCTGGCGGAGAGTCGCGGTCCTAGTTGTCGAGCGCGTCCCGGATCCGCTGCTCGCGCTCGCTGGCCGCGGGCTCAGCGGGCCCCGGCTTTGATTCGGTCGCGCCGCCCGACTGCTTGACGTAGTCATAGAGACGATCGGCGTGCTCGCCGAACAGCGCCATGATGTGGAACTCGATCCCGCCGAAGGTCAGCGTCTTCTTCCCTTGGTAGAGGTCGGCCTTGTCGAGTGGGGCCTTCAGGACGACAGCCCCGACGTCGAGCAGACGGCCCCCGGACAGCTTCATGGCGTAGAGGTTGCGGTCGGTGGCGACGAGTACGTGCGGCCCCGCGTTCACCTCCGAGCGGTAGAAGATCCCGAGCTCCGAGCTCACGAACGCGGAGGTGCCGACCGCGCTGGCGTTTGCGCCCGCGGACTGCCCGGTCTGGGTCTGGACCAGCTCGCGAATCGACTCGCCGTCCTCGAGGTTCGCCTTCGCCCCGGCGCCGAGCTTTTCTACCCGCTTCTTCCTACCCCCCAGCATCGGGCGGGATTGTAGAGCGCCCGCCGCTGCTCGGACCCCGATCGTGCTCGCGGCGGCTAGGCCGATTCGTACTCGTCGTGGCGCCGCACCCACAACGGCCTCGAGGCGTCCTCGTCGCGACCCTTCGGCGTCCGGTCCAGGAGGCCGTAGTAGGCCATTGCGGGCTCGAGGCCGCGGGCGCTGGTCACGTAGGTCCGGTAGACCGTCCCGTCCGATAGCGCGTACACGCTCAGGCCCGGCCCCTCGGAGACGTACCCGACGACGTCCGTCCCGCACGAACGCGCGTTTTCCTCGACGGTGGGTGGGATCTCGCCCTCCAGGAACGGTTTCAGCTCCTCCTCCGTGTGCAGGAAGCCGAGGTCCCGGTTGAAGTCGCTGCCGCCGCTCGAGACCCAGTCGATGCTCCAGGCCATCCGGTCCCTGAAGGCGAGGAGCTTCTCGAGCGGCGCGCGGGAGGCGAGCAGCAGAGTGGCGTCCCTGGCCTTCAGGTGGGGGACCTGGCGATCGAGCGTGTCCGCGATCGACGAGCAGACCGGGCAGCCTGCCTCGTACGGCGACCCGAACATGAAGTGGTAGACGAGCAGCTGCGAGCGGCCGTCGAATAGATGGGCGAGGGTCTTCGTGCCGGACTCGGTCTCGAACCGGTAGTCCTTCTCGACCGGGACCCATGGCAGCTCGCGCCTCTTCCTGGCCAGCTCGTCGCCGCGGCGGGTGAGCTCCTTCTCCTCCTTCAGCAGCTGGTCGCGCTCCGCCTGCCACTCCTCTTGCGTGCCGATTCTGTGCTCTGTCATCAACGTGGCACCTCCTGTCTGGGTCCGCGGGGGCTGACCGTCGCTCAGACCTGCCCTACATAGTCGGCGCCGATAGCCGGGGGGCTTGAGCTATCGAGCCGGTGCGCCGAGCGATCAGCGGCCGCTCCAAGACCCACCACCGAGTCGATCACGACTGCGGGGGGCCTTCCAGAGGAAGAGCCAAGCCCGCCCGAACCAATGCCAGCGGCTAGCTGGGTAGGGAGTTGATTTCCTTCTCGAGTTCCTTGGCGTCGGCGTCGATCTGGCGCTCTTCGCTCTTCTCCGCGCGAGTCAGCGCTTTGTCGAGCTGCTCCTGGACCCGCGACCTGCCGATCACGACCAGCGCGGCCTGGCCATCACCGAGCTGCTCGCCGAGCTCCTTGGCGTCACCGCGCGACATTCCGCCGAGCACGTGCCCGATCCCGCCACCCGCCGCGGCGCCGACGATCGCTGAGCCGATGACCGCCGGCGGAAAGATGATCCCCACGAGCGCGCCGACTGCGGCGCCCGTCCAGGCACCGTGCTGGGTCGGCTTCTCGTGCTTGGTCACGTGCACCTTGCCCTCGTCGTCCTTGTACATCAGCGCGACGTCGTAGCTGCCGACCAAATCTGCGGAGTGCAGGTCAAGCAGCGTTTCGTAGTCGGCATCGGCATCGGCGCGATCCGCGTATACCGCCGCATAGACGAAGACTTGGTCATCGCTCATCTTCTTGCTCCTCCTCCGTTATTGCCCGTTGGTTGCGAGACTACCCGGGAAGGGCCTGCCCGCGCTGGCCCAAGGCGAGGACCAGGATCGCCGGCAGCCCGAGGAAGAGAAGGGTCACCCCCAGGAACGGCAGGACGTGCCACCACGGGTCGCCGTGGTTCGAGAGATAGGCGCCCACGGCGACCGAGGTGACGATGTCGCCCGGGAAGAGGCCGAGGAGCAGGAACCCAAGCCTGAACGAGAGTTTCGGGGCTGGCGTTCTCCAGCTTGCCCATCCATCTTGGCGGCTCAGCAGTCTTCCGGGTGCGAAAGGTGTGGATCGCGGCGATGACCAGCAGCACGAGGAGCACGACGTAGACGGTGTCATCGGATGACCCCTTGCCGGCCGCTTGGGTACTCGCGGAATAGCCGATCGTGACGATCGCGGTGATGGAAAGCGCCGCGCCCGTGACGTAGGCCGCCGAGTTCTTCCGGCCACCCCTCGCTCGTGGCCAGGAAGATCGCTGAGGATCTGCGGGCCGGCGATCATCACGAACGCCAGCGGGAGGACCTTCGCGATGCTCACGCTTGACACACTTTCCAGTCAGGGACGCCCACTCTAGCCTTCTCTACATCCGGTCAGCGAGCGGCCCACGGGCCATCTCGACCGGGACGATCGTGGTCTCAGGAGGGGCGCGCCCCCGTTTCGCTCTCGCATCCACGATGGCCGTGATCCACCCGATACAGCGGGCGATCGGCCTCCAATGGGCAGACAAGGCCCCGAGTCCGACGCGGTCCAGGTCGCCAAAGCGGATGTGCCGCAAACCGCCCACCGGAGCCGTAATCTGCGCTCAGGCCCCGATAGCTCAGCTGGATAGAGCGACTCCCTCCCTAAGCAATGCCGATTCGTGCGTGGCCGTGCCTGGTGGAGGGCCGCGGATGCGGGCCGATTCGACCCGATACGACGCGATTTAGGCAGAAATCGCGGCTTCTGCCTATTGACTCAGGGACACGCCATGAGTCGCGTCTATTCGCGGAAGCGGAGCGCGCGATCTTCCGTAAACGCGGAGAGCATCGCTTGGGGCCAACGGCTTCCGGGAAGCCTGGGGCTGAGGACCGCAAACGGGCAAGGCAGTCGCTACCTGTACAGCATGAGCCGCCTCCCGACGTCCCCAAGGTGCCGGTTGAGCAGGTGGAGAGCATCGTCCCCGAACTGCCGCGTCTCGGTATGCAGGCGCTTGGCGACCGAGGGCGCCGGTCCCGGCGCCGCGAGCACCCGGAACGCGTGGAGAGCGTCGCGCCGCGCCTGGCCGCGCGTCTCGTTGATGATTGGGATAAGCAGCGAACGGAACTGGTGGCGCAGTGGCCGGATGGTGTTGGCGTCGAAGGCGTCGCGCTCCCTGTCCCAGGCGGCAGCGTCCTTCCTGTACTGGGTCTGTTGGCCTCGCAGCCACGCTCTCTCCTGGCCGGGCGTGGGCCGCAGGGAGTCGGCAGCGGCGAAAGCGGTGCCTCCCAGGACCGCAACGGAAGCGAGGATGACAACGAATCGTCTGGTCATCGTTCTCCTTTGTCCGTAGGCGAAGCGGCCGACCCGGGCGAATGGCGCGAGCAACGTCGCCACCTGTTCCTCGCGCACAGCCTCCCACAAGCCCTCATCGCCACTTCGGGCGCCCGTCTTGAGAGGAGCTTCGCGGCCGACTGAATCATCTGGGGAGGCGTTGGCAGATGTCGCCTGCCGTCGCACAAGACCGTGCGCGTCAGGTACGTTGCCTCTCCGTATGTCGTCCAGGCACGTCGCCTCGCAGGCGCAGGAATCGGCGGTCGCGGTGGCCAACGTGCGGCTCCTCGAGGTCGACCCCGGTACCGTTCTCGACTTCCGGCTCGCCTCCCCCGACTCCGATACCGTCCTCGAGGACCTTGCCCTGGAGGTAAGGGGGTCCATCGTCACACAGGCGGGGTCTCGGCCGGAGGCGATCGAGGTGGTGTGGGGGCGCGAGGTGGTGCGCGAGCTCGCGGTCGACGTCTCGAGGGGCGCCGAGGGAAGGAGACGAGGGGGCGCGGCCCGCGCCAGGGGCAGGTTCCACGGCTTCGTCGGGGCGTTGAGATTGCCCCCGAGTTTTCGGCTCTCGCTCGTCGCTCGCCTCGGGGACGGCCGTCGCATCAGGGTCGCGGAGATCGTCGGCCGTCGCGCGAGCCTAGAGCCCGAACGTGGCTGGGCGGGTGCGCGGGGAGCGTTCGTGTCGAGCCCGAGCGGGCGAACTGGGACGACGTGGATCGTCCAGCTCCTCGGGCAGCACCCCCAGCTTCTCGCCCACCCCCCGTTCGGCGTCGAGCCCAGGCCGGCCAGCTACTGGATCGAGGCGGCGATGGCGCTTACCGAGCCCGGCAGCTACAAGCGCATGCTGCGGCCGAACATGGACCACGAACGCTGGTGGCTCGGGGAGTGGCCGGAGGCCGATCGCGGCCCCATCGACGACCCGCTGCTGCGGCGCTATCTCGGGGAGCGCCGCTCGAGGGAGATCGCGGCATGGGCTCGGGAGCAGATCATCGACTTCTACCGGGTGGTCGCCGAGGGGCAGGAAAAGACGGACGCCGCCGTGTTCGTCGAGAAGGCACCGATGGGCCGCTTGCGGCTCGAGCTCCTCGGTGACCTCCTGCCAGGGACGAGGGAGATCGCGCTGTTTCGCGATCCCCGCGACACGCTCTGCTCGATCCTCGCCTACTCCGCCCGCAACCCGCGCGCTGCGCTGGTCAGCAGCGAGCCGGCGGCCCACGACGATTTCCTCGAAGAGCTGGCCGCCTCATTTCGCGGCCTGCTCGCCGAATGCCGTCAGCGCCCGGAGCAGACGCTGGTCGTCCGCTACGAGGACCTGATCGCGGACCAGCTGCCGACGCTGAGGGGCATCCTCGACCACCTCGAGGTCGAAGGCTCAGACGCGATCGTCACCGCGATGGTCGACAAGGCGGCGGGAGGCTCGGACCGGCTCGAGCGGCACAGGACCAGCGGCGGGGCGGCGTCGGCGTCGATCGGGCGGTGGGAGCGTGACATGGACCCCGGCCTTCGCCTGAGATCGGCGGACGTCTTCCGTGACGTCCTTTCCGACCTCGGGTATTCGAGCGCCACCTCGGTAGTCGCTCCCGGCACGCTCGACCGGCGGGCCGACGAGGTGACGGGCGCCACGGCCGCAAGCGGTGAGGAGGATCCGACCGCCGGGCTGTGCGGCCTGATCCGGACGGTCGACGCTCGGCGCTGGCGTCACGTCTACTCGTTCGGAGACCTGCCCGGCGACGGGGACGACGAGGCCGCCGAGCTCGGGGCCGTGCTGGCGACGAGTGGGACGGACCGCGTCGCTGTCTGGCTCGAGGGCGACGGCCGCGTGGTGACCGAGGCCTACGGCGCCAAGGCAACCCGGCCACGCCTGGCTAGCTCGACGCGGTGGATCCTCGCGCCGCTGCGCTGGCGCGACACGGGCAGGTTGCCGGGCCGGGTGCGGCGCGTGCTGAGCAGGCTTCGGCGGTGGCTTGGCAGGGCGTCGGCAAAGCGTCGCAGCGAGCCGCTGCGCGACCGTGACGTGGTGGGCTATCTGCACACCACGGGCGGCGTTTCGAGGCTACCGCTGTTCTCGGCCATCCATCCGATCACCGGCGACCAGCTCCTCAGCACCCGCAGAAACGAGGCGGACGAGCTCGGCTACGGCGATCCGACGCGACTGGGCTTCCTCGTCGCCGCCGCCCCTCTCACCCGCGTCCTTGGCTGGCAGCGGACCGTGCTGCCCTGGGCGTACCGGCTGGGACGGAAACGGCGGGCGGGTCCGGCTGGCGCGCGTGGCGGCCTCGCGCGGCCGGATGGCTCGCAAATTCCACGCGACGCCCTGCGGGTGTCGGGATGGGCGATCTTCGCGAGGGAGTCGGTCAGCCGAGTCGACGTGCTGGTGAACGGGTCGCTGGTCGGGCGCGCAAGGATCGGCATTCAGCGGCCGAAGCTCGAGGGCGACGGGAACCCCGAGGCGGCGACTGCCGGGTTCGACCTTCGGATTCCCCCGTCCAGCGTCCCGGCCGGGGTCAACCGCGCGACAGTGGAGGCGGTTGTGGTCGGCGAGAGCGGCTCGCAGTTCAGGTTGGCGCCACCGCACACGATCGAGCTCACCAGCCCGATCACGCCGGTGTCGGAGCAGGACGTGCAGGAAGCGCAACCGCGGGCCGACCCCGGGGCCCCGGTCGCCGAGCTCGACCTCGGGCCGAGGCGCCGCCGTGCCAATGGCGCCTCTGCGGATGCCGTCATCAAGGTGGCCGCGTTCGCGCACAGCCTCGACACAGGCGGCGCACAGCGCACGCTACTCGAGCAGCTGAAGCGACTGCAGGAGACGGGGCGGTTCGCCGCCAGCGTGGTCGCGCCGCGCCCAGGCGCCCTTCAGGACCGGTTCGAGGAGCTCGGGATACCGGTTCACGTGACCGGCGATTTCCCGATCGCGGGCGTCGATGAGTATGAGGCTCGCCTCGGCGAGACCGCCGTCTGGGTTGAGGCCCAGCAGCCGGACGTGATCATGGTCAACACCCTGGGAGCGTTCATCGGGCATCGACGTCGCCACCCGGCTCGGCGTCCCCAGCGCCTGGATCATCCACGAGAGCTACGAGCTCCCGGTGTGGTGGCAGATGATGGCCAGGCGAGACGAGGCCCGACGCCTACATCCTGCGCCGGTGCTCCGAGGCGTTGCGGACCACCGACGCGGCGATCTTCCCGGCCGATGCGACGCGGGTGTTGTTCGAGCCGTACATCGATCGAGCGCGGACGTTCACCGCGCCGTGCGGGGTCGAGTTCGCCGACATCGACGCCTACCAGCGGCAGATCGACGCCGGCGACGCACGCCGTCGGCTCGGGATCGATCCCGATTCCACCCTGGTCCTCTCGCTCGGGATCATGGAGCCGCGGAAGGGACAGAGCGTTCTGGCTCGAGCCTGGGCTCGGATCAATCGCCGACATCCAAATGCGGAGCTGGCCCTGGTTGGCGCCACGGACAGCCCCTACTGCACAGGTGTGCGGCGCTACGTCGCGGCCGCCGGGATCGCCAACAGCTGCCGCCTGTTACCGCCGACGTCCGAACCCTGGGCCTGGCACGCCGCCGCCGACTTCTTCGTGTTGTCGTCGGACATCGAGTCCGCCCCCGTCGTCCTCGCGGAGGCGATGGCGTTCGAGACGCCGTCCGTCGCCACCGGTGTCTTCGGCGTCGCCGAGCTCATCCGAAACCACCGCGACGGATTCCTGTGCGAACCGAACGACGTCGACGATCTCGCTCGCACCCTTGATCGCGTCCTGGGGCTCGACCACGAGCAGCTCCAGAGGATCGCCGTCAGCGGCAGCCGGCGGGCGCGGGAGCATCACGATCCAGAGCGCTTCGCCATGCGGCTCGGGCGCCTACTAGAGGGCTTGGGGCGGGACCGCGAGCGAATGCCGGCTTGGGGCTGAAGGCCGCCCGACCCGGCGAACGTCCGGACTCCGGGCGATAGAGCGGTATTTGGGGCGCTCGAGGTGGCGTGCCAGCTCCATTACAGCTTCTCGGCGACCACGCGAGCCGCGCGCCTGGACGACATCACCGCCGCGAAGCAGATGCACAGGAAGGCGAGCAGCGGAGCGAGCGCGGCGAGCGTCGAGCCGGAGGCCTCGATCCACGTTGGCGCGCTCGAATCGATGATCCACACGCGCGCCTGCGCCAAGATTGGCGACAAGGGGTTTACCACCTCGACGGCGCGCAAGAACCCGGGTGGCAGGAAGCCGAGCGGATAGATGATCGTGCTGCCGTAGAACAGGAGCCTCGTGAACACGGGCCACACCTGGGCGACGTCACGATGGGTCACGTATAGCGCGGAGACCAACGCCGCCGTGGCGACCGTCAGCGCCACCAACTCGGTGGCGATCACCGGGAACAGGAGCCACGTCCACATCGGCTCGACCCCGTAGGCGACTATCCACACGAACACGACCAAGAGCGCGCTGAGCGCAACCAGCCCTGCGGTCATCACGGCCGACAGCGGCAGGACCAACCGCGGAATGTCCATCTTGCGGACCAGCCCTCTGGCCGTCATCGAACGAACCGACCGGTTGGTCGCCTCGGCGAAGAAATTGAACAGCGTGATGTTCAGCAGGAGGATCACCGGATAGTCCGGGATCTGGCCCCCGAACCTGATGACACGTGTGAAGATCACGTACAGGATCCCGAACAGCATCAGCGGTCGCGCGATCGTCCACAGGTAGCTGAACGTGGAGTCGGCGTAGCGGCCCTTGTAGTCCGACAGCGACGTGAGCCATAGGAGGTGCCAGAATCGGCGACGGCCACCGCCAAGCGCCGATGGGCCTCGGATCGGTCGGGGAACGTCGGTGAGGGTTTCCCCGGCTGCCGTCATCTTCTTGCGTCGGCGGGCTCATCCGCGTCTGACTCGACATCGACCTCGTACTTCAAGCTCACCGGGCCGCCCCGAGGAACCCGCTCGCCGGCAACTCGGAAGCCGCGCGTGTCGATCGCCGAGACCGCGACCGGGTTGCCGCTCGGCGCCGTGTGCATGATCGCCCAACTCAGAGTGTAGCTCCCCGGCGCGAGCCGGTTCTCGACCGTGGCGCGGACGCGGAGCCGTTGCCGCGGAGCGAGATCGCGCTCGCTCCCATCGAGCCTCGCGCTGTCGGCGAAGAGCCTGGTCCCGTGGGCGTCGCGGACCTCCAGCCACAGCCTCGTCCCGCGGATCGGCCGCTCGATGACGACGACGCCCTCGAGCGAGATCGGCTCGCCGGGATCGACGCGGCCGGCCTCGCCACGCCCCCGCACGCGCGCACTCGCAACCCTGGCGCGAAGGCGCGGCGAGACCGGAACGTCGCCGTCGCCTCCGTCGCCGCGGATCTTCCCGCCGGGTCGGCGCTCGGCCTGCTCGCGGTTGAGCTCGAGATAGCGCGCGGTGATCTCGTCGGTCGCGCCGATCGCTGCGACCTCGCCTCGTTCCAAGAGCAGCGCGCGATCGCAGAGCTGCTCGATCGCCGACATCGAATGGGTGACCAGGATGACGGTCTTTCCTCGGTCCCTGAGGTCGAGGAAGGTTTCCGAGGCCTTCTGCTGGAAGGCCGCGTCACCGACCGACATGACCTCGTCGAACAGGTAGACGTCGGGGTCCGCCTGCACCATCACGGAGAACCCCAGCCGGAGTCGCATCCCCGAGGAGAAGTGCTTGAGCTTCGCCTCCGCGAAGTCCCCGATCTCGGCGAACTCCATCACCGGGGCGAGGCGTTCCATCATCTCCTCGGGCGTGCGCCCGAGCATCACCCCGTTGATGACGATGTTCTCACGGGCCGAGAGCTCCGGATTGAAGCCGACGCCGAGCTCGAGGAACGGGCCGATCCGACCGGCCACGTTGATGCTTCCACTGTCGGCGGCATGGATACCGGCCACCATCTTCAACAGCGTGCTCTTGCCCGAACCGTTCCGGCCGGCGACCGCGAAGAACTCGCCCTTCCTGACGTCGAACGAGACCCCGTTGAGGGCCAGCATCTCGCGCTTGCCGGACCTCTCGAACGTGCGGGCGAGGCGACCTCGGACGCCGTCACCGGTCAGGATCGGGACGCGAAACGCCTTGGTCAAGTCGCGGACCTGAACCGCGTCCGGATGTACCGCCACGAGCCCGAAGCATAACCAGCGCCGTCCCCGCGGCAGCGGTCATTCCAGGGGAAACGGAGTTGGCGTCCCGATCGGCGGGCCTCCGGGGCATTGACTATCGTGCCCGAAAGGTTGTCCATGCGCTCTGCGCCAGCTCGACGTCGGCTGGGGCTGGAAGGCGCGTCAATCTGGCCGATGGCAACGCAGCCCGAGACTCCACACAAGCAAGGAGGCCGATCCGCCGGGGGGTCTGACCGCGCGGTCGCGGCTGGCGACCGTCCCGAGCGGGTCGCCCGCGGCCGTGACGAGGTCGCATCGGTCGAGGCCGAGCGGGACGCGGCGCGAGCCGAGCTGGTAAAGGCAACCAAGAGGCTCCGTCGGCGCGAGCAGCGCATCGCTTCGCTGACCGCCTCGGTCCAGCGCGAGAAGGCGGCGGCCCACCACACGCGCGCCGAGCTGGTCCGGGTGCGAGCGGCGGCCGAGGCGCCTCCTCCCCTCTTCTTCATCGTCGGCCAGGCGAAATCCGGGACGTCCTGGGTGATGAGGATGCTCGACGCCCATCCCGAGGTGCTCGCCAGGGGCGAGGGCCGGCTCTTCGGGAGCAGCTACAAGCGCGCGGACGTCAAGTGGATGAAGAGCAAGACGCTGCAGCCGAGCTCGCTCCACCGCGCGCTGCTCGACGCCGACTACCTGCGAAGTTGGGTCGAGCGCTCCGTGTGGACCCGCGACGGCGATACCAACTCGCAGCTGGACGCGTTGACGCGGGCCGCCGTGGTCCACTTCCTGACCGCCGCGCTCGACGGGTCCGAGGCGCGAATAGTCGGTGACAAGACTCCATTCCTGAGTCCGGACATGCTGGCGGAGCTGGCATCGATCTGCCCGACTGCGAAGGTGATCCACGTGATTCGTGACGGGCGCGACGTCGCCGTCTCGGCCATGCATCACCTGTGGAATCACAGTGTCGACCTCGGAGGGGGACACGACCTTACGGCGGCGGAGAAGGAGATCCGCGACGCCTACCGCGCCGATCCGGACAAGTTCCACAAGGCAGGCAGGACGATCTTCACGCCCGAGCGCGTGGCGCTGCTGGCCGAGGCCTGGGGAGCACACGTCTCGCGCGCGATGGCGGATGGCCCTCGCCTCCTGGGCTCCGGTTACACGGAGGTTCGGTTCGAGGCGCTGGCGAGCCGGACGCTGCCCGAGGCGCGCCGGCTGTTCGGCTTCCTTGGCGTCGACTCGCGCGCGATAGTCGCGCGTCCTTGCGTCGACAGGGCTAGGTTCGAGCGGTGGTCGAAGGGTCGAAAGCGCGGCACCGAGGACTCGAGCTCGTTCTTCCGCAAGGGGATCGTCGGCGACTGGCGGAACTTCTTCACCGACCGAGATGAGTCGATCTTCCGGGAGGAGGCGGGGGACCTCCTGCGCGAACTCGGCTACGACTCCGGCGCCTCGTAGCCGCGCCTCAGCCGCCGGGCTTGCCCGCCGCAGGGGTCGTGCCGGAGCCAGCCGGCAGCTTTCTGTTCGTCGGATAAGCCGCCAGGTACGCGTAGGTGGCCGCGCCCTTCGGGATCTTCGGGAGCGTTGGCGGCAGGCCCTCGTTCGATTCGCGGGCGAACAGCAGCGTGTAATTGACGCCGGGAGTGCCGTACGAGTAGAAGGCGAAGTCGGCGTTGCCGCCGAGCCGCCGCGGTTTCGCCGCGGGAAACTGGTTGCCGATCACCGAGAACGGGTTTTTGTTTGGTAGCGGGCAGAGCTGCTTGCGGGTGAGCGTACCGGGCCCGATCTGGCGGGAGGCGACCGCCAGGTACCGCTGGCAGTCGCGGCGGGTGAGCGCCGTCGCCACCTTGTTCGCCGCGGCGTCGAACTGCGGTGCGAACGGCGTGCCGGCGCTCGGCTTGCCGACGAAGGGATCAAGCAGCGCGATGTGGTACAGGCCGTCGGCGTCGACTACGAGAATCGCCGCCAGTGTCCTCGGCCCGACGGCATAGTCGAGGATGCCGCCGCCAGGATATGCCGTCGCCCCGGTCGCCTTGCGCGAGGCGAGCCGCTTCAGAGCCGCGCATCGCTTTGGGTTGTCGAGGGTCGTGCGGCTCAGGGGGTTGAGCTTGGCTATCCGGTCACAGTCGCCGGAGCCAAGCGTGTCGTTGATACGCGTCTGCGCCTGGTCGATGGACTCCTTCGGCTTCGGCGGCCCGAGCGGCTCCGGTGCACCCTGGTCTGACCCGCCGCTGGCGCCGCCGCCGCCGAAGGCTGAGAGCAGCGCCAGCCCCGCGGCGATGCCGAGGACGGTGGCCCCCGCGGCGATGAGGACGGCGGTGCGCGCGGCTACTCCCCGTCGCTGCCCTCGCGTAGCTCCCGGTTGGCCCGAAGCTGGCGCTTGGCGCGCCCAACCTCGATCTGGAACTCCTCGCTGCTCTGATCCCTTCCCTCGTTAAGCGCTCGCATCACCCGACGGAGCCCACGATCGGTAAGGGTCAGCGCCTCGGCGAGCCGAGCCGGGTCGATGTCGCTTGGGAAAGCGTCCGGCGACTGCTTGTCCGGCGGGCTGTCATGGGTCATCTACTGTGCCTCCAGAATTATGAAATACCGCGTGGTTCGGTGCCGGCCGCCAAGCTAACACGCCTTGCGGGAGACCCGTGTTGCGCGGTGAACCAGTGGTCTTCGCTACTACGAAGACCCGATCTTCCGCCCTGAGCGCCGATTTTCTTAATGCAAGCGCGATTAAACGATGTGAAGTATGAAAATCGGCTAATCAATGTGAGGATCCCAAATTCGGGCATAAAGTTGCATCCCGGACATGGCCGTGCATCGGTACGGCGAGGGAATGCCAGAGGAGGGCCCGATCGGCGCACGGAAAATGGAAGCCGGAACTTCGAGCCCCAGCCATAGCGGCATCGGTTCGAGTTCAGCTCAGCGCGCCGTGGCCACGCTTCTCGAGCATCTCCACGGTGAGACGGACAACCTCGACCTGATCGAGGTGCAGACAAACGGCTTCGCCCTTGGCGATGAGCTCGCCCACAAGACGATCGCGCGGCTCGACGTCGATGCGGCGGCGGCGGCCCTCAGCAACGGCGGGGCGTCGCAGGGCGTCGGCTCGCTCGGGTTCCAGCCAGGGGCCTTCGACTACGCCGTGGCGGTCGATGTGCTCGAGCACATGGACCCGTGGCTGCGCTTTCGGCTCCTGTCGGAGCTGCGGCGGGTCAGCCGGCGCGGCGTCGTAATCGTCGGGCCATTCGACTCCGAGTGGGTCCGCGGCATCGATCGCATCCTCGGCGACGCCATGCCGGCAAACGGTGAACGGCCGGCGCCCCCTCCCGAGCTTCCCCGGTTGGACGAGACCCGCAGATTCTTCGAGGCCCACGGCGACCACACGGCGGTCTACGGCGACCAAAGCCTCCCGCTTTGGGCGGCGACCCGGTGCCTGTCGCTGGCCGGATCAGACCTCAACGGCGAGCTGCGCAAGCTCGACGACGCCCTCTACATCAGGTCCTCCGAGGGCGACCTCGCCAGCTACCGGCGCCTGCTGGTCTGCCTGCGTGGGTCCTCGAGCCTGAACGGAGCCGCGCTCGGCACCGGTCGCGGCGCGGATGGCCGGGAGCTGGACGGCGGATCGGTCGCCGCGATGCTGGCGACCGTTGCGCTGAGCAATGAGCTCCGCGAGCTGCACCGCCGCCTCGAGGGTGAGGAGGATCGGCTCAAGACCGCCCGCGCGATGCTCGCCCGCCGCGACGCCCAAGTCGAGGACCTCTCGCGCCGGCTCGCCGACAGCCTCACCTCCCTCTCGGTCGAGCGCGGCGAGAGGGAGCTCTCCGAGCATGAGATGGCGGCGATCAGGAAGTCGCGCTTGTGGCGGCTCATGGCTCGCCTGTATTTCGCCGTCGGTCGCGTGCGCAGCGCCGTCAAGGCCCCGGCGAGGCTGGTCCGGGACCTCTGGCGACGGCGCCGGATTCGAGCCCTGTGAGGAACACCATCGGCGCCGGGACCTGGACGCAAGCCTTCTCGCGCACATCGGCGCGAGAGCTGAAGGCGATGCGCCGCGTTGCGCTGGAAGCCTGGCCGCGTCGGCGCATCAGCCTGCTGACGACGCTCCGGGATCCCCACGAGGCCTGGATCCGGGCGACGTTCGACTCGCTGCGGCGCCAGGCCTATCCGACCTGGGAGTGGTGCATCTGCGACGATGGGTCGGCCCTTCCCCACGTCACCTCGAGCCTGCGGGCCCTTCGCGGCGGCCGGCGCCTCAAGGTGCGCAGGGCCCCCGAGCCGGCCGGAGAGGCCGCCGGCCTGACCCGGGCACTCGAGGCATCCGCCGGCGAGTTCTGCGCGGTGATTGGCTGCGGGGACTCGCTCGCGCCGGACGCCCTCTTCCGCGTCGTCGAGCTCATGGCGGTCTCGGGCGCGGACGTCATCTACACGGACGAGAACTCGATCGACGTGGCGGGGGAGCTAAGCGACCCGATCCTCAAGCCGTCGTGGTCGCCCGAACTCCTACTGTCCACCAACTACGTCGGCCGCCTGTGCGTGATCCGACGGCGGGTGATCGACGCCGCGGGCGGGATCTGCTCGGGCTCGGGCGGGGGGTCCGAGCACGACCTGCTGCTGCGCGTGGCCGAGCGCGCGAAGGTCGTTCGGCACCTGCCGGGGATCCTCTACCATCGCCGCCGGCTCCCGCACAGCGTCGAGGCGCCCGCGCTATCGCCGGCGGCAGCAGAGGCGGCCCTCGCCCGCCGCGGCGAGGATGGCTCGGTGCGGGCGAACGGCGACGGCTCGCTTCTGATCCGCCGCCGGGCCAGCTACGTCTCGACGGTCACCGCGCTCGTCCGCCTTCCGCCCGCTGCGACCAAGGCCCGGGTCCTCGACCAGCTCGAGCGCTGCGAGCGGATCGACGAGGTGATCGTCGTCGGCGGCTCATCGGGATCGGCACCCGGCGTCGAGGCCGCGCAAGACCCCTCGACAGCCCGCGCCGCGAACCTCACAGCGTCGAGGACCACGAGCGAATACCTGCTGTTTTGCGACGGCGAGGGCCACCTCGCCAAGGGCGCCGGCGACGCGTGGATTGGCGAGCTGCTCGCGCACGCGGAGCGTCGGGGCGTCGGGGCGGTGGGTTGCAGGCTCTTGTACCGGGACGGCCGGCTTCGTCAGGGCGGGCGGTCGATCGACCTGGGAGCGCTCTCGCAGCGACCATCGGAGCGGATCCCCGACGCCGACGACGCGTCACGGTGGGACGATCGGCCGTTCAACCCGGCGATCGTTCGCGCTGACTGCATGGTGATCGCGCGCGACCGGTTCGAGGCCGTGGGCGGCTTCGACGCGACGCGCCTGCCGCGCTCGCTCTACGACGTCGACCTCACCCTGCGCCTGCGCGAGCGCGGCCTGCGAAACGTCTACACGCCCGACGTCACGTTCGTCTGCGGGTTCGCGCGCGAAGCCCCGCCTGCGAATGAAATCGCCTACCTGTGGGAGCGCTGGTGGGAGGAGCTCGGCGAGGCGCTGTCCGACCAGCACGAGGCGGCCCGGCTCGCTCGCCGGGACTCCGCCGGCCTCTCGATTCCGACGACGCTGTCCCCACAGTCGCGCCGGCGGCCGGGACCTGAGGTGCCATGCGAATCCTGATCGTCGTCCACCAGTTCATGCCGCGGCACTACGCCGGCACCGAGGTGGTGACCCGCGACGCCAGCCTGGAGCTGCTGCGCCGGGGCCACGACGTCCATCTCCTCACCGCCGAGCGGGCCCCACGGCGGGATTCGAGCCGGATCATGGCCCGCGACTACAACTACCGAGGGCTGAAGGTGCACGCGATCGAGCTGCCGAAGCCGGTGACGCAAATCGAGGCGATCGACCGCGAGTACGGCACTGCCGCCGTCACCGAGCACGTCCGCGAGCACGTGGAGCGGCTGCGGCCCGAGGTCATCCACGTCTACCACCTCGCCGGTCTGGGTGCTTCCGTGGTCGATGTGCTCGCCGCCCAGCGGGTCCCCCTGATCTACACGGCGACGGACTTCTGGTCGGTGTGCACGCAGTGCATCCTCGTCAAGCCGAGCGGAGAGATGTGTTCGGGGCCCGACGAGATCTCCTCCAACTGTCTCGAGTGCCACCGGGCGGAGCGGCTCGCGTCCCGCGACGTCCCCACGGGGACGGGACGGCGCCGTGCGATGTATCGCAAGCTCGCCAGCCGGGCGCTGGCGGAGCGCCCGGGCGAGCATCCGAACATGCGGAAGATCCGGGTGATGCTGGAGCGGAACGATTTCGTACGCAAGCGGATCAACTCGGTCGATGCGGTTCTTGCTCCGACGCAGCTGATGGCGAGGATGCTGACCCAGAACGGGATCCGCCCCGAGCTTGTTCGTCATTCCCCATACGGACTCGAGCTCGGCTCCTTCGCCGCGGCCCGCGAGCGCAGACGGCCGGCGTCGACGGTGCGGTTCGGCTATGTCGGGACGCTCCGCGAGCCCAAGGGCGTCGAGATCCTCCTCGAGGCCTTCAGGCGCCTTCCTGAGAGCTGCGACGCGAGCCTTCGGATCGTCGGCGACATGCGCGACGTGCCCTCCTACGTGCGGTCGCTGTATGTGGGCGCGCGGGAGGACCGTCGGATCAACTTCACGGGCGTCGTCCCCAACGAACGAACGGCGGAGCAGCTGGCCAACATCGATGTCCTGGTCGTCCCGTCAACCTGGTACGAGAACTCGCCGACGACCATCCTCTTGGCCTTCGCCGCGGGCGTCCCGGCGATCGCCTCGGACATCCCCGGGGTCACCGAGATCGTCCGGCCCGACGCCAACGCGCTTCTGTTCAAGATGGGAGACGCCGGCGAGCTCGCCGATTGCATGCGGTTGGTCGTCGACGACGCGCGACTGCTGTCGAGGCTTCGCACGAACGCGGAGGGCCTACGGACCGTCGAGGAAAGCACCGATGAGGCGCTGGAGCTCTACGATTCCCTCCGCGCGACGCACCGCGCTAATGGAACGTCGGCGCGGAACGGCGACGGCGAGCGCGTCGCGGTCACGGAGCGCCTCGCGGTCGAGCGGGTTGCGGCGGCCGTCCGGACGTCCGCGCCCCGAATCGGTGGAGCTTCCCACGTGCCCCGCCGGCGCGCTTCGCTTCGCGGCCTTGGCAAGCGGATGCGACGGCGAGAGGCGCGAACGCGTCCGGCACAGGCGACCGGAGAGCTTAGGCGGCCGCCGTTCCTGATTACCGGCAGGGCGAGGTCCGGCACCTCGTGGGTGATGCGCATCCTCGACGCCCACCCGGAGATCCTCTGCCGCGGCGAGGGGCGCTTCTATGGCGCGCGCTACCGGCTCGGCGACAGCAAAGTCCGGTCCCTCCACGGCGCGCTCTTGGCGTCGAGGCCGCTCCGAGACTGGGCCGAGAGCTCGGGCTGGACGCGCGACCGCGACTTCCGCGAGGAGATCGGCGAGATGACCGCGATCCTCGCCGACCACGTTCTCGCCCGCGAGCTCGCCCGCTCCGGGAAGCGCATGGTCGGAGACAAGACGCCGCTCACCACCGCGACAATGCTCCGCGAGCTGGCGAAGCTGCGGCCAGGAACGAAGGTGGCGCACATCATCCGCGACGGCCGCGACGTCGCGATCTCGTCGGTGCACCACCTCTGGAGCAGCGATGTCCGGAACGGTGGGTTCCATCGCCTGAGCCCCGAGCAGGTCCGACTCAGGCAGGAGTACCGCGAGGACCCCGAGGGATTCCTGGCCAGCGGCCGGAGCATCTTCGCGGACGGGATGCTCGCCGGCACAGCCCGCGACTGGGCGCGGCTGGTGCGGGGCGCGATGCGCGATGGCAGCCGCGAGCTTGGTTCCGACTACCTCGAGCTGCGTTACGAGCGGCTGCTCGAGAACGGCTCGGAGGAGGTCGGTCGCCTCCTGGAGTTCCTCGGCGCCGACGGGCGGGCGGGGACCGTCAGCCAGTGCCTGGAGCGGGCTCGCTTCGAGCGATCGTCCGGCGGCCGCCCGGCGGGCGAGGAGGACTCGTCCTCGCCGGTGCGGCTTGGGCGAGCCGGCGACTGGCGGCGGGTGTTCACCCGCCAGGACAAGCGTGAGTTCGAGGAGGCCGCCGGCGACCTCCTTGTCGAGCTCGGATACGAGCAGGAAGGGGACTGGTAGGGAATGAGGATCGACGTCCAAACACCGCGAACGAGTTACGGGATCCTGGCCGCGATCGGCGTCGCGCTCGCGCTCGCGCTCTGTGTCCTGGCCACCCAGCCCTTCGAGGCTCCCGCCGCCCAGCACTCGGACGCGACTGCCCACCACTCGACATTTCGCCACTCGCTGCGGCAGACGAGGATGATGGAGAGTGCCGTGCTCGGGCCCGAGCATGCCGCCGAGCACGTCGCGGTGCTCCGCGCGGAGCGCAAGTGGGCCCGGCTCGGCCACCAGCCGCACAGGAACAACCCGAGGGAGGCACTTTCGTCGAAGGCCGCCGCGCCACTGGCGTCCACGGGCTCGCCCTCGCAGGTCGGCCAGTGGACGCAGGCGCCGTTCCAGCTTCCCACCTTCGCCATCAACACCACCGTGCTCCCGACGGGGAAGGTGCTGATCTGGGGTCGGCCGCCTGCTACGGGCAACGGCAGCCCGCGACCGAACGTGGGCGAGGCGGCCCTGTGGTCGCCGTGGCTCGGGACCGGCAGCAACGCGTTCCAGCAGGTCACGCCGCCGGTGATCGACGTCGACGGCCCCGGCGGCCAGCCGCCCGCCCCGGCGCCGTTCTTCTGCTCAGGCCTCTCACAGCTCCCGAACGGCCAGGTGCTGGTCGCCGGCGGCAACCTGATCTACGGCGACACCTTCCCCAACGATGGCTACACCGCCAATTTCGCGGGGTTGCAGACGGTCTTCACCTTCGATCCCTTCAGCGAGACGTGGACGCAGCAGCCCTCGATGGCGCATGGACGCTGGTATCCGACCCAGACGCTGCTCCCGGACGGACGCACGATCATCAGCGGCGGCCTCAGCGACGTGCCGCCCGGCGGAGTTCAGAACAACACTCTCGAGGTCTTCAACCCGCCGTCCACGCCTCGGCGGCCAGGGCTCGATCGATGCAGAAGCCCGAGCGCCGACAAGAACTTCGGGCTCTATCCCCGCACCTTCACCCTCGACACCGGCGGCAGCGTGCTGTTCGCCGGGCCGCAGAGCCTCCACACCTGGAAGCTCGACACCACCAGCTTCACCTGGAAGGGCTACCCGCACTTGTCGCGCAACCGGATGTACGGCAACGCGGTGCGACTGCCCGGCGGCCCGTCGGGCTCCGACACCTTCACCGAGCTCGGCGGCTACGACATCAACCCTCCTCCTGGCGGCTCGTTCCAGCCGGCCACCGAGACCACCGAGACGACGAACGCCGATGTGCAGGGCCCCTCCTGGACGCCCGGCGCGTCGTGGAACGTCGCCCGGGCGAACTCGAACACCGTGCTGCTGCCCGACGGCTCGATGGTGACCGTCGGCGGGGGCAGCGGCTACGACGCCAACAACGGTGGCGGCTACGTCACCTACGCCGACGGCCGCGCCCGCCAGGTCGAGCTCTATGACCCACAGACCGAACAGCTGGACGCTCGGGCCGGCCCAGCAGGAGGACCGCGCCTATCACTCGACGGCGGTGCTGCTGCCCGATGGCCGGGTGTTCTCGGGCGGGGACGACCTCCATCCCCTGGAGTCGAACGGCATTCCCAGCCAGACCGACAAGGCCGAGATCTACTCACCGCCGTACCTGTTCAAGGGCACGCGGCCGGCAGATCGACTCGGCCCCGCAGACGATCAGGTGGGGCGATGCCTTCGGGATCCACACCGCGAGCCCGAACATCGACAAGGCGGTGCTGATGGCCCCGGGCGCGACGACACACGGCTTCGACGCCGATCAGCGCTACGTCGACCTCAAGGTCCTCGACAAGGTCGGCGGCCAGGGAGTCGACGTGGTGTCGCCGCCGTCGGCCAACGTCGCGCCACCTGGCTACTACATGCTCTTCCTGATCAACGATTCCGGAGTGCCATCGGTGGCGAGCTGGGTGCGGATCGATCCCTCGGCGCCTGACCGGCCGACGATCGGCGCCCCGCCCACGGGCGACTTCAACGGCGACGGCTTTCCCGACCTGGCCGTCGGTGCGCCGGGCGAGGACGTGGGGTCGGCGACCGACGCCGGCGCGGTCAACGTGATCTACGGCTCCGGGGGCGGACTCACCGCGACCGGCAACCAGGTCTTGACCCAGAACGACGTCGGGGGCGGCGAGACCGCGGCCGAGCGGCGACCGGTTCGGCGACGGCGGTCGCCGTCGGCGACTTCAACCACGACGGCTTCGCGGATCTCGCGGTCGGTGCCCCTGGCGAGAACGCCGGGCTCGGCGAACGACGCCGGCGCCGTCGACGTCCTCTACGGCTCGCCCAACGGGCTGTCGGCGAGCGGTGCTCAGGTCCGGGCCCAAGGCGGTGCGGGGATCCAGGGCAGCCCCGAGGCCGGCGATCGGTTCGGGGCGGCGCTCGCGGCCGGCGACCTCGAACGGCGACGGCCGCGACGACCTCGCTGTCGGGGCGCCCGGCCGAGGCGATCGGGACGACGGCCGGCGCCGGCGCGGTCAACGTGATCTACGGCTCCGGCGGCGGGCTGACCTCGACCGGCAACCAGCTCTGGAGCCAGGACAGCGCCGGCATCGCCGAGGTCGCCGAGGCCGGCGACTCGTTCGGCGCCGCGCTCGCGGCCGGCGACCTCAACGGCGACGGCCGCGCCGACCTCGCGGTCGGGGTGCCCGTCCGAGACGATCGGGACGACGCCGGCGCCGGCGCGGTCAACGTGATCTACGGCTCCGGCGCCGGCGCTCACCTCGACCGGCAACCAGCTCTGGACGCCAGAACAGCGCCGACATCGCCGACGCGGCCGAGGCCGGCGACTCGCTTCGGCGCCGCGCTCGCGGCCGGCGACCTCAACGGCGACGGCCGCGCCGACCTCGCGGTCGGGGTGCCCGGTCCGAGAGCGATCGGGACGACGACCGGCGCCGGCGCGGTCAACGTGATCTACGGCTCCGGCGCCGGCCTCACGCTCGACCGGCAACCAGCTCTGGAGCCAGAACAGCACCGACATCAAGGACGCCGCCGAGGCCGGCGATCGGTTCGGCTCGGCGCTCGCCGCCGGCGACCTCAACGGCGACGGCGAGGCCGACCTGGCCGTCGGGGTGCCCGGCGAGAGCGTGGGCACCACGGCGGCCGGTGCCGTGAACGTGATCTACGGCTCCGGCGGCGGACTCACCTCGACCGGCAACCAGGTCTGGACACAGAACAGCGCGGGCGTTCTCGACTCGGCCGAGGCTGCGGATTCGTTCGGCGCCGCGGTGGCGGCCGGGGACGTCGACCGCAGCGGGGACGCGGACCTGGCCATCGGGGCTCCGCTCGAGAGCGTCGGAGCTGCCGGCGGCGCCGGTGCCCTCAACATGCTCTACGGCTCCGGCGGCGGGCTCACCTCGACCGGCAACCAGCTCTGGAGCCAGGACACGCCCAACGTCCTCGATCAGGCCGAAACGGGCGATCAGTTCGGAGCGGCGATGGGCCTCCTCGCGGGCTGACACCGGTGACCGCGTTGCGAATCGGACCAAACGACACCGTAATCCCTAACTCTGGAGGCTCAATAGATGACCCCTGACAGCCCGCCGGCTCAACAGCCGCCGGACACTTTCCCAAGCGACCTCGAACCGGCTCGGCTCGCCGAGGCGCTGACCCTTACCGATCGTGCGCTCCGTCGGGTGATGCGAGCGCTTAACGAGGGAAGGGATCAGAGCAGCGAGGAGTTCCAGATCGAGGTTCGGCGCGCCAAGCGCCAGCTTCGGGCCAACCGGGAGCTTCGCGAGGGCAGCGGCGGGGAGTAGCGAGCGGCGCCACAGTCTGTGAACCTCGAGGAGCAGATGCGCCGCTTCTAGCGGCGCCACTCCTACGAGCAGAGGCTGCGGGGGTAGGCGATGCCTGAGGAAGACGCGGAGCTTGGAACATCCCCTCCGCGGGGGTGGTACCCAGACCCAGAGGTCGAGGGATGCCTCCGATGGTGGGATGGGACGGCGTGGACCCAACACCGCGTGTTGACCGAGCGCGAAACCACGTTGCCACGTGATCCCGAAAGTGCACCTCCGCCCGGATGGTACGCGGACCCGACCGTCGATGGGTGCGTGCGATGGTGGGACGGAAGAGCATGGAGCGACCAGCGCGAGGCGATGACAGAGTCGGGCAAGGCAGGACCGATGTCCAAACCCCCTGACAGCCCGCCGGCTCAACAGCCGCCGGACACTTTCCCAAGCGACCTCGAACCGGCTCGGCTCGCCGAGGCGCTGACCCTTACCGATCGTGGGCTCCGTCGGGTGATGCGAGCGCTCAACGAGGGAAGGGATCAGAGCAGCGAGGAGTTCCAGATCGAGGTTGGGCGCGCCAAGCGCCAGCTTCGGGCCAACCGGGAGCTACGCGAGGGCAGCGACGGGGAGTAGAGATGCGGGGCCGAGCGACCTCTCGCGCGTGAAAGCGAGAAGCGGTATGGCTGTGAGCCGTGGCTCAGGCGGCTCGTGAGCCAGGCTAGGCGATCTCACAGGAGAACGTGGAGATCGTGCGGCGCGCCAATGCGGCGCTCAAAGCCGGGACCTTGACACTGTCGACACAGGGAATCCCGCAAACGCCAGTCCAGAGCCGTAATCTCCAGCCGGCCCCGATAGCTCAGCTGGATAGAGCGACTCCCTCCTAAGGAGTAGGCCGTGGGTTCGAATCCTGCTCGGAGCGTTGCATTTTGGTCGTACTGAAGCGCCAGGTCTTCGCTGCGGGCAGCGGGTTTCCGGCCAAGTCCTTGGCGGCAGCGGTGACCATCGCGGTGTATTGGGTCCCGGGAGCGAGGCTTTCGGTGGGGTTGAAGACCATCGCGTAGCCCAGCTTCCCGTACCAGCTGAACTTTCCGCCGACAGGCGTGCCGTCGCTTGTGCGCTTCAGCGTGAACGCGGCCTGGACGGAGGGCTCGTCCATCGCCGTGTCGAATGCCCCGACGATGGGTGCATTGGGAAGGACCCCGCTGGCCTTATCTGCCGGAGATACGGTCGTCAATTGCGGTGCGGCCGTCCCAGTGCGGCGCCAGAGCGTGGCTGTGCGGCCATCGGGCATGGTGATGCGGTGGAGAGGGCGGAACCCAAATGCACGGGCCACGGCTCCCGGAGATAGCTCGCCCGAGGCCGTGGAGCCAGGGGGGTGGCTTGCGGTGAGAAGGAGGGGGATAAAGCCCGAGGGCAAGTTGTCGCTGAGTTGCCCGAACTGCTGACGGTAATAGTCAGCGACGTTCACACCGCCACTCAGCAACTGGGGTCCAAGGATTTTTGCCACCGGCAAGGGACGGTGAAACCGAGCTACCGATGCGAGTTCTACGCGCGTCTCGCTGAAGAAGCCATCCTCCGAGGCGACAATGACGTAAGGCCCCCTTTCCTTGCGTCCCGCGTAGGTCGTCGCGAGCAGAGCGACCCGTTCGTAGAAGGGCTCCCATTCCTTTTGCAGGTGAGGGAGCCGGGCGGGAGGCGGATGTACCGAGTAGCCGAAGGCCTGAGCCTGCGCGTAGAGGAGGTCACGCCCGTCAAGAACGGTGACGCGACCGACAATGGGGACGTCGGCGACCACGGGCTCAGAAAGGGTCTGGCTCAGGCCGTTCTTCATGGCCAGGTTGAGCGCGCAGACCGCAATGAGAAGGGCGGCGAGCCCTGCCCGGATCGCCGAAATGCGAACGGTGGCCGCGGCCGCCACGATGAGAACCAGCAGCGCGGGGATCCAAGGTAGTGGGAACGCGGTGCCCTGGTTCGTCGTAGAGGTGAGGGCGAGGTAGCCGAAGAGAACGACCGCCGCCGGCAGCAGGGCGTCGCTGGAGAGGAAGATGCGCACGTATCGGCCCCAGTCGGCTGCAGCCTGAGGCGGCTGGCGGCGGAGGCCGCCGCCGCAACGAGAACCAAGAACCCTGTCGCAGCAAGCGGCAAGTAGATGTAGTTATTGACGATTTTGAGTTCTTTGATCCAGTAGTCGAACGAGAACACGCTGTAGGCGGTGCCGTAGTTCCCGGCCTCATCGCCGTACCCAGCGCCGAAGAGGTAACCGCTTACGACGCTCCAGTTGGGAAGCCACCAGACGGCAGCAACAGCCGCCGTCACTATCCAGACCAAGAGGAAGTTCCGAACCCGTAGCCCGCGATCATCCTTGACCACCAGCAGCGGGATGCCGATTCCGAGCGCCACTCCCGGTAGGTAGGCGACGGTCATCGTGCGCGCGAGAAGCATGAGGCCAAGCAGAACTCCCGCGACGAGCGTCCATCGAGTCCGGCGAAGCGCCTCGCTGCGCAGCAATGCCCATAGGGCTGTGGTCAACAGCGCGGTTGCGGGAATCGCGAAGTGGAAGATCCGGGAATAATCCGAGACGACCGGCGCGGTCCCCACGCACAGTGCGGCTAGGAAGGCCCAGCTTGAGGCCACCAAGCGCCGCGCGAGGCCGTAGGCTGAGAGCACGAGCAGCACGAAGTACGGCACGGCCACCAGTTGTACGACGTCCACGCTGCGTCCGAGAAGCCCCAACAGCGGAATTGCCGAGAGAGGCGCAAGCGGCGGTGCCGCGCCGCCCCCGTGGATCGCGATATCAGCAAAGTCGTGAAGACCTGCATGTAACGCATCGAAGTCCTGAAGGGCGATTGCCGTGTAGCCGGCTTCGTCCCAATCCACGACATACCCCCAGCGGAAGCGCGCCATCCACAAGACATGGAGCAACGCAAGACCGAACGCGGCCGCCAACACGGCGATCAGCCACCGATCCTCATTCGCGATCCAGCGGCGACCACCCGTCTCCGAGTCTCGGAGACGATTCCGCTCGGCTTCCCCGATCGGCTCGGCTCTTGGGTTCGATGTTGGTGCGCTCAAGCGAGAGGCTCCACCGCCGTTGGCGCCTGCGCCGATTGCCGTCTTCCGGCGCGGCGCCGCAGCAAGGGGATGAGCCAGATCGCCTCGAGCGCTATGTGGGGTGACATCTTGCTGCGGCCACGCTCGCGGTCGCGGAAGCGAATCGCGCACCTCGACGACGCGGAAGCCGGCGAGAAGCGCACGGTAGGTTACCTCGATCTGGGAGACGTACCCTCGGACGGCACGTTGGCGACCAGGCTTGAATGCGCGGCGGATTGCCGAGTTCGGCGGCGCTGCGTCCAGCGCAGCGCTCATTGTCGCCGTTGGGGTGTTGCCGCGGGTCTTGAGTAGTCCACGACGGAGAGCGATGTCCGTGATCTCGCCTGCCGTCAGCGGCTCCTTTGCGGTACGCAAAGCAGTCTCCGCCGCTTGCAAGAGGGTCACGCCCCCAGCGTATCTCGGACCACTGGGTGGCGGCGAGCATCCCGTGGGACGCTCCAACAGGCAGACATGGGCAGACAAGGCCGAGTCCGAGCTCGGTGCGGTCGAAGCCGCCGACGTGAAAGTCGCGCAAACCGCCCAGCGGAGCCGTAATCTGGACACCGGCCCCGATAGCTCAGCTGGATAGAGCGACTCCCTCCTAAGGAGTAGGCCGCAGGTTCGAATCCTGCTCGGGGCGCTTCCTTCGGCTCCTCCATTCGTCGAGCGGCCGAAACCGGCCCCATCTCCAGGGTTGGCCCATTGACAGCGAGACCACGCGGGGAAGTACTCTGCGTTCGCGTTCCGGCCCCGGCGGGTCGGACGGGACATAGACCAAACAGGAGTGAGATCCTGCTTCTCGGAGAGCAGATAGCCGGGCAACAGCATCAGATGCCGCCGATCGCGGATGGCCTCCGCGTCGTCTTCTTCGCCCGCACCGAAGACACGAAGGTCATCAGCGGCGCTGCCAAGCAGGTCCGGGAGTACGCGCGCACGGTCGAACGGAACGGCGGCTCGGCCGTGTTCCACCCGTCACTCGAGGAGCTGGAGGACTCGTTCGACATCGCGCATCTCTCCAACCTCGATTGGTCGGTCGAAACGGCCTATCAGCTGCGTCTGGCGCGTCGCTGTGCCCGAAAGGTCGTGATCTCCCCGATCCACCACCGGCGAAGATGGGTGAACAGCCTCCCGGCCTCGGAGCGGGCAGGCCTCGGCCGGCTCGCCGCCACCGTGACCGATCAGGAAGGCTTCGAGCGCCTCAGGAACCTCTACCTGGCGAAGAGCAACCCCAGGCTGGGGCGGGAGGCGATACGGCAGCTGCTGCAGGGGGTGTCCCACCGCCAGGGAGAGATCCTCAACGCCTGCGACGCCTGGCTCCTGGGAGGCCACGGGGAGCAGGACTCCCTTGATGAGGACCTCGATGCCGCCCCGCGGCCGGCCTTCGTGATTCCGAACGTCGCAGAGTGGGCAGACCATCCTCCGAGCATCGAGGGCCTTCCCGACAACTTCGTCCTCAGCGTCGGCAGGATCGAGGCCCGGAAGGGACAGCTGGCGGTGGCCCGGGTGCTGGAGAGGATTGGCATTCCGGGTCTCTTCGTCGGCGCCCCCAATCCCCGCCACCAGAGCTACGTCCGGGCGTTCAGGGAGTTCGTTGACCGAAGCCGCCAGCAGCGCTGGATCCCGGAACTCCCCCACAAGGAGATCCTGCCTCTCTACGGCGCTGCTGACGTCCATGTGCTGGCCAGCTTGTTCGAAGTCGCGCCGCACGTTGACCTCGAGGCTGCGGCTGCCGGCTGCCGAGTTGTGACCACCACTCACGGGCACACCAACGAGTACCTTGGGGATTGGGGTGTGTACTGGGCGCCGGAGAGCGGCGAGGGAGGGCTCCGCGACGCAATCGAAACCGGCTTGGAGCTCGGGCCCGACCGGGAGCGGGGCAAGGAGTTCCGCCACCTTCTCTCACCCGAGCTGATGGCCCAGGCGCTGCTGGGCGCCTACGCCTCGCTGCTCGACTGAGGCCACCGCCCCTCGTGGGGGGCGGGATCCCACGGCCCCCGCCGCGGGACCCAGCGGGGGACCTCCCTCTTGTAGGCCCGGTACTCGGCACCGAAGCGGCGCTCCAGGCCCGGCTCCTCGCCGAGCACGAACCAGACGGTGTTGACCGCGGCGAAGGCCGCGGCCCAGACCGCGATCCCTACCGAGCCCAGGAGCGCCGCCTCGCCGAGCAGGACACCCAGCACGGCGCTGATCATCGGGTTGCGAACGTGGCGGTATGGGCCTTCGACGACGAGCTCCCGCGTCGGGTCCCAGGGGGCGAGCGTGCCCCTGCCGACGCGGGCGAACAGCCGCACCGTCCAGGCCCACATCGCCAGCCCGGCCGCGATCATCGCTGCGCCGGCCAGTGCCGGCAGGACCGAGACCGGGCCGCCGAGCCCCCAACCGGGGTCGGGAGCCTCGCCGAGCAGGAGGATCAGGGCCGGGACCACGATCGCAGCCACCCCGGGCAGCAGCGCGATCGCGCGCGCCTGGCGCCACCAGCTCAACCGGCGGGCCGAGCCTCGCGCCACATCGTCGCCACCTGCGGACCGTCGCTGGGAAGCGAGAACTCTCCGACCTGAACGAACCCGAGCCGCTCGTAGCGGGCGTGATTGGCGGGATTGGTGGATTCGAGGTAGGCGGGCATGCCCTCGGCGTCGATGGCCGCCAGGTTGTCGGCGAGCAGACCCATGCCGATGCCCTTGCCGCGGTGGTCGTTGTGCGTGCCCAGGAGGCTCAGGTAGTAGTGCGGGCGGTCGCGGGGGTGGGAGCCCTCGAAGCGATCGAAGATCTCGAGCAGGATTGCGGTTTGCTCGGCACCGACAAGCTCGGTCAGCATCGGCTCGACCATCGACTCGGCCTCGGGAGCGACCTCGGGGCGGCCCGGGGGGATCCAGATCGCTGCGGCGCCGCTCTCGCCGCTCATCCAAACCCATTCGTGAGGCTGAGCGTTGTCGAAGTAGAAGCGCCAGAACACGGTGTGCTGGGCGATGCGCCGGGCGGCATCCGGGAAGGCCCAACCCCAGACCGGGTCATCGTGGAAGGCGGCGGTGAGGATCTCGGTGACGGCCTCTGCGTCCGAGGCGGTGGCGACTCTGGGTTCGGATCCCGACGGCACTCCCCGACCGTATCGCCGCGGTGGCGTGTCGGGCAAGCCCTAGCGATCCGGACGGTCCGGGTAGATCTCGTCGATCGTGACCAGCGAGCGATAGGGCGCCCCGGCCGCTGCCTCGATCGCCTCCGCCCCGCCGGCCAGGCGGTCGACGACGCTGAGCACGGCGGCGACCTCGAGGCCCTGCTCGGCGATCAGCTCGATCGCGGCCACGGTCGAGCCGCCGCTCGTCACCGTGTCCTCGACCACCAGGCAACGGTCGCCGGGCTCGGCGGCGCCCTCGACCCAGCGCTGCAGGCCGTGCTGCTTGCGCTCCTTGCGGACGAAGAAGCCGACCAGGCCCTCCCCCTCCGGCACGGCGATCGCCGCGCAGGCGAGCGGGATCGCCGCCATCACCGGCCCGCCCACCGCCCTCGCCCCGGCCTCGCTCGCCGCCGCGGCGATCAGCTCCCCGGCGGCGAGGAACCCCGCCGGGCGCATCAGGGCGCGGCGGGCATCGACGTAGTAGGAGGCGCGCTCGCCGCTGGAGAGGACGACCTCGCCGATCACCAGCGAGTGCTCGCGCAACTCATCGAGCAGGGTTCGCTTCGAGGCGACGAGGTCGGCCACCGGCTAGAGGCCCTGGCGGAAGCCCTGGCGCCAGCTCGCGTAGGCCGGCTCCCAGCCGAGTCCGGCCTTGGCCTTCGCGTTCGAGGCGCCGCGCAGCCCGGTTGCCATCGCCGCCGTCTGCTTGCCCGCGACCAGCCTGGCCAGCCAGGCCGGGATGCGGCGGGGCGGCTTCGCCCCGATCGTCTCGGCGTAGACCGGGACCCACTCGCTCATCGGCGCCGGCTCGTCGTCGACGACGTTGTAGATGCCCGGCGCGCCGCGCTCGACCGCGGCGACCGTCGCCGCGGCCGCGTCGTCGACGTGGATGAAGGAGGAGACGCCGCTGCCCTTGCCGACGATCGGGAACCGGCGGCGCCGTATGTCCTCGGCGGTCGAGCCGTCGAGCCCGAAGTAGGTCCCCGGGCCGTAGAACCAGCCGTAGCGCAGGATCAGGCCCTCGATCCCCTCGGCGCCCGTCACCTGCTCCTCGAGGCTGACGGTGGCCTCGACCGACTCCCCGAAGGCGCCCTCCCCGCCGCCGATCAGCGGCGCCTCCTCGTCCTTGATCGGCCCGCCCACCGGCGCGTACATGAAGGCGATGCTCTGGGCGACCACCCGCCGCGCCCCGGCGGCGCCGGCGGCCGCGATCAGGTTGCGGGTGCCCTCGCGGCGGATCCGGTTGTTGGGCCCGTACTCCGGTTTGCGGATGTCGATCCGATCGGGCAGGGAGGTCAGCTCGTGGACGACCACCTCGGGCTCGGCCGCGGCGACCCCCTCCGCCAGGGCGGGGGCGTCAAAGACGTCGCAGACGACTGCCTCCGCCCCGGCGGAGCGGATCGCCTCGGCCCGCTCCTCTGAGCGGCTCATCCCGGTCACCTCGTGCCCGGCCTCGATCAGCCGGGGGAGGAGCGAGCGCCCGATCGCGCCGCCCGCTCCTGCGAGGAAGACCTTCATCGGCCGATCCTATCCCGCGTCTGCTCCGCGGCCAGCCGCTCGGAGACCCGCGCCAGCCAGAGGGCGCCGAGGGCGCCGAGGGCGAGCAGCACGGTGTCGGTCCAGCCCCGCGCCTCGCTGCGCGCTTCGCCCGTGTCGAAGGCGTGGTTGATCGCGTGGAACCCGTACCAGAGCGCCCCGAGGCCGAGGATCGGCACCCGCCAGGAGGGGCGGAACACGGCCAGCGCGAGGGCGACGCCGAAGGCGATCGTAAAGGCCCCGACGTCGCCGACGTAGTGGCTGTTCTCGATCCCGTAGCGGCCGATGTCGTCGAAGAAGGTGCCGGGCGCGAACAGCGCCAGGGCGCCGGTGACGATGTGATAGGCGGCGATCACGGCGAGAACCGCGCGCAGGGTCGGCTCGGTCACGCCGACAGCCTAGAGCGGTGCGCCGGACCTAGAAGACGAAGATGTCCTCGCCGTAGGAGATCCGGTGGAAGATCTCCGGCTGGTCGGAGATGAAGGTGCGCAGGCAGCCGTGGCTGGCGGGGTAGTTGGGCACCGAGTAGTAGCCGTGGATCGCGTAGCCGCCGATGAAGTAGAAGGAGTAGTACATGCCCTCGGCGTTGTAGCCGGGCTGGGTCGAATAGAAGTGGAAGTGGCCGCGGATGGTCGGGGTCGACGGCTTGCCGCTGGAGATCGGGTAGATCGCCTCCACCTCGTCGCCGCGCGCGAAGACGATCACCTGCTTGGCGAGCGACGCCTCGACGTGCCTGCCGGCGCCGGGATGGCGGACGCGGTAGCCGCCACGACCCGAGTAGACCATCCGCACCAGCCGCCTGCCGGCGTGCATGTTGCGCGCCATGCCCTTGACCTTGCGGAGCGCAAGCACCCCGCGGGCCATCTTGCTGTTGAAGCAGCGTCCCCCGGCGGGCTCGTAGCCGAGCCGGTTCAGCCCCCGCCTGAAGCCCCTGACGAGCTTGCCGCACTGGCCGCGATGAAGCGAGGGAAAGCTCACGGTCCACGACTTGCGCACCGTGTTGTCGCCGCTGACCTCCGGCGTCGGGGCGAAGCTCGCGCTGGCCGCGTACTTGCCCCCCTTGCGGATGATCAGCTTCGAGTAGAAGACACCGTAATCACCCTTGCCGCGATGCACCCTGACGGTCTTGGCGCGCAGCTTGTGGGCATTGCGGAAGAAGGTCACCTTGACCCTCTGGTGGGGGCGGAAGGGGGTGAGGGAGCCGATCACCCGCACCGACCTGAAGATCTTCACGCTTCCCTTGTGGAGGTGGCCCAGACGGATCTTCACGGTCGAGGGGATCAACTCGGCCGAGGCGCCGGCCGAACTGATGAGCGCGGTACCGGGGGTGGCTTGGGCGCTCGAGACCGGGCCGGGTGAGCGATCGGCTGCCGGCGCGCTCGCCGGCAGCGAAAGGAGAGCAGCCGCGAGCGCGGGGACGAGGAATAGGCGGCGACTCATCGCCTCGCATTGTGACTGATGACCCTTCAAATTCGGGTGAGCGAAGCGTGAGCGGTCACTCACCACAAGCCTGACGCCCCGGGCAGACGGATGGCGCTGGTGTTAGGGGCACAGGTGTCAGGCGGCGGAGCCGCCGCAAATGACATCTTTTTCGCCGCGGGGCCTCACTGCCCGAACAGCGCGACCGTGTTGTTGAGCGCGTGGAGGATCACCCCGGGGAGGATCGAGCCGGTGCGCTCATAGAGCAGGGCCAGCACCGTGCCGAAGATGATCAGCGGGGGCACCGCGGTGATTCCGGTGAAGACGTGCAGGGCGCCGAAGACGACGCCGCTGGCCAGCGCCGCCGCCAGGCCCGGGAGGCGCTCACGGATTCCGCTGAAGACCATCCCGCGGAAGCAGAGCTCTTCGCTGGTCGCCGCGCAGACGACGATCAGCAGGACCTGCACCCAGACCGGCCCGAAGGAGGAGGCGATGTCCTCCTGCTTGGGCTGGGTGATGAAGACCGCGTAGACGGCGGCGAGGGCGATGTAGGCGCCGGCGGCGGCGAACATCCACTTGATCGCCGATGGGCGGAAGCTGCGCACGCCGAGGCGCCCGAGGGCTTCGCGCATCGAGTCGCTGCGGCTGCGGGCCACGAACAGCGGCACCGCGACGAAGGCGAGGACGGTCATCAGCTGGACGAAGACGTTGGCGGCGGTGCTCAGGTCCTCGCTGCTCGCGGGATTGTCGATGATGATCGCCGGGACGCCGAGGACGATCCCGCCGAGGATCGCTGCGAGCATCGCGACGATCGCCACCTTCGGCCCCCAGTTCGAGTAGGGGAACGGCGCCCGCGCCGGCTCCGGCCCGGGCGCGGGCTGGGCGCCGGGCGGCGGCGCCGCCGACGCCTGCGGTGGCGGGACGGGCGCCGCGGGAGGGATCGTGGAGGGAGGTGCTTCGGGCCGGGGCACGCCGCCGAGGGCGGCCGAAGCCTCGCCGAACAGCTCGCCGGAGGTCGGCGCCGCAGCGGCGGGGCGAACCGGCGCCGGCGCCTGCTTTGCCTGCTCCCGGACGACCACCGTATTCGCCGTCCGGTCGCCGAGACGCTGGCTTCGCGGCGAGCGCTTGACGATCAGCCAGTCGACCCCGATCAACGCCAGCGGCAGATCGACCAGGCGGAGCAGGTTGCGCAGGGCTGCGTCGTTGTAGGAGAGCCGGGCTCCGGCGGCGACCGGCAGGACCCGGATGCCGAAGGCGTTCTTGCCGATCGTCTGCCCGAAGCGCCACTCGCACACCGCGAAGTAGTTGAACCAGGCGCTGAGCAGGAGCAGGACGACGATACCCCCGGCGACCTTGTGATCCGCGAAGAACCCCGGCGGGAAGGAGCTGAGGATCCAGGAGAGCCCGATCACCCAGACGGCGCTGTCGAGCAGCGCCGCGAGGAAGCGCCGCGAGAAGCTGGCGAACTCGATTCCGGGCTCAGACAAGCTCGGCCACCTCGGTCAGCGAGGAGACGTCCCCGCCGCCTTCGCGCCGGATCAGCAGCGTCCGCAGGCCGGCGGCGCGGGCCCCGGCGATGTCCTCCTCGGGTGTGTCGCCGACGTGCACGGCCTGCTCGGGCGCGCAGCCCGCGATAGCCAGCGCCCGCTCGAAGATCTCCGGCTCGGGCTTGCGCGCCCCCGCCTCGGCGGATGAGACGACCGCGTCGAGGCCCGAGCTCAGCCCGCACCGCTCCAGCACCGTGCCGAGCGAAACGTCCCAGTTGGAGACGCATACGGTGGCCAGGCCTCGCGCCCGCAGCGCCGAGAGAGCGGGGGCCGCGTCCGCGAACGGGTTGAACCTGATCGCGTCCAGCAGGGTCTCGACCCCCACCTCCAGCCCGAGGCGCTCGGAGAGGATCGCGGCGCAGCGCCGGCGAAGGTCCGCCAGCGAGGCCGCATCGCGCCCCTCGATGCTGTGCTCGCGGTAGTAGTCCATCTCGGCCCTGACCGCCTCGATCAGCCGGCCCTCCTCGACAGCGTCGCCGAGTGCCCGCCGCAGCCCGACCCAGGGCGGCTCGAGCTCGACCAGGGTGCCGAGGGCGTCGAGGAAGACGGCTCTGGTCGCGCGTGAGGCCGGGGCGCCTCCCGACGGAGGTGTTGCGGGTATGTTGGCCACGATGCCGCTGGCAGTTTCACAGGTAGCCTCCGCCGCCACGCTGCGGCTCGGAGATCTTCCGCTGGCGGCTGAGGAGTCCTTCTGGCAGAGCCACGGCGACGAGATCTCGGCGGCGATCACAATGCTGGTCGCGATCCTCGTCGCCTTCCTTGTCGACCGCCTTGTGATCGGCCGCGGGGCGCGGGTCGCCGAGCGCATGTCCGACAGCGGCGTCTCCCGCGGCGCCCACACCAGGCTGCGGGTCGTGCGGCGGCTGGTCTTCGTCGCCATCCTGGTGATCGGCGCGGCGCTGGCCCTCAGCCAGTTCGGCCAGATCAAGCGGCTCGCCACCGGGATCCTCGCCTCCAGCGCGGTGCTCGGCCTGATCATCGGGTTCGCCGCCCGCCAGACCCTCGGCAACATGATCGCCGGGGTGATGCTGGCGGTGACCCAGCCGATCAGGATCGGCGACCGAGTCAGCTTCGAGGAGGTCACCGGGCGGGTCGACGACCTCACCCTCTCCTACACCTACATCGACCCCGGCAACGGCGACCTCGTCGTCGTCCCCAACGAGCGGATCGTCACCGGCACCCTCTACAACCACTCCACCGGGGATCGCGGCGCGCCGATCACCGCCTCGGCCTGGATGCCCGCGGGCGCCGACCTCTCCCGCGCCCGGGAGGCGATCAAGGAGGGGGCGGGCGCCGACGAGGTGCGCCTGGCCGAATGGACCCCCGAGGGGCTGAGGCTGGAGGTGCTGGTCTCCCCGGGCGCCGCCCGGACGAGGATCGGCGACGAGGAGAGGGTGCTGAGGGAGCGGGCGCAGAAGGCTCTCCAGGGAGCCGGGCTGCTCGCCGAGGACTGAAGGCTACGATTTGGCCATGACCTCGCGCCAGCGCCGACGCCAGCGGCGGCGCGGCGGCGTGCGAAGCAAGCTGCTGTTCGCCGCCGCTGGCCTTCTGGCCGTCGCCGTCGGCTCGATCCTCGCCCTGGGCGGCTGGTTCCTCTCGGTTGCCGACGACGCGCCGCCCCTCTCAAACTGCAAGCAGCCGGAGAGCCGCGGCAACACGGTCCTGCTCGCCGCCGACGGCAGCCGCCTCGGCTACGTCCGCTCGGACGTGGCCAGGGCGCCCGTCCCGATCGAGCGCATCGGTCAGGACCTGCGCCAGGCGACGGTGGCGATCGAGGACCAGCGCTTCTACCAGCACAACGGCGTCGACTACGAGGGTGGCCTCCGCGCCCTGATCGCCGACATCACCTCGGGCGAGCTGAAGCAGGGAGGCTCGACGATCACCATGCAGCTGATGCGCAGCCTCTGCTTCGAGCATCCGCAGCGGACGATCGAGCGCAAGGCCCAGGAGGCGAAGCTCGCCGTCTCCTACGAGGAGCACCACTCGAAGGCGGAGATCCTCGACTCCTACCTCAACTCGGCCTCCTACGGCACGGTGAACGGTCGCACCGCGGTCGGCGTCCAGGCCGCCTCACGGATCTATTTCTCGCGGCCGGCGTCACGGCTCAGCGTCGAACAGGCGGCGCTGCTCGCCGGGCTGCCCCAGGCGCCCTCCGAGTACAACCCGCTGCTCAACCCCGCCGCGGCCCGCCGGCGCCGCAATCAAGTGCTGGCGAAGATGGCCGACCTCGGCTATATCAGCCGGGCCCGCGGCAGCCTGGCCGAGCAGCGGGGTCTCAGACTGCGGCCCTCCGACGCCTACACGGAGCGACGCGAGCCCTACTTCTTCGACTACGTCGAGAAGGCGCTGATCTCCCACTACGGAGTGGACGAGGTCCGCAACGGCGGCCTCAGGGTGCAGACGACGATCGAGCCCCGCTACCAGGACGTCGGCCGCGAGGCGATCACCTCGACCCTGCCCTACTCCAGCGACCCCGCGGGGGCGCTGGTGGCAATCGACCCCCGCAACGGCTACATCCGGGCGATGGCCTCGAGCGGCTCCTACGACGCCGACCAGTTCAACCTCGCCGCCCAGAGCCATCGCCAGCCGGGCTCGACCTTCAAGATGTTCGTGCTGACCACGGCGGTCAAGCAGGGGATCGACCCCTACCACACCTACTACACCT
Organism: uncultured Actinomycetes bacterium; assembly: GCA_963725315.1. GTDB lineage: Bacteria > Actinomycetota > Thermoleophilia > Solirubrobacterales > 70-9 > JBBRHQ01. The sequence goes on from CAVRYA010000005.1 coordinate 131,383, forward strand.
CGAAGCCGCTCAGCCTCGACCTGCCCGAGTGGGGCCACTGGGACGTCCACACCGCGGACGAGGGCTACATGGGCACGGTCAACCTGCAGCAGGCGACCGTCGCCTCCGACAACACGGTGTTCGCCCAGCTCGACCTCGACGTCGGCCCCCAGAACGTCGCCCGGACGGCCCACTCGATGGGAGTGACCAGCACGCTCGACGGGATCCCGGCCGAGGGGCTCGGCGGCCTGCGGGTCGGGGTCTCGCCGCTGGAGATGGCCGATGCCTTCGCGACGCTCGCCTCCGGCGGGATCCACCGCAACCCGATCGCGATCCGCAAGGTCACCCTGCCGGGAGGAAGCGTGGAGCGTCCTGAGAATGCAGAGCCGCGGCGGGTGCTGCCTGCCAACGTTGCCTACGAGGTCACCAGGATCCTCCACGACAACATCACCTCGGGGACCGGCACCGCCGCCTACACGGGCTGCTACGGACAGGCCGGCAAGACCGGCACGACCGACAGGTACGTGGACGCCTGGTTCGACGGTTACCAACCCAACCTGGCGACCTCGGTCTGGGTCGGCTACCCGCAGTCGAACCAGATCGAGATGAGCAGCGTTCACGGGATCACCGTGTTCGGCGGCACCTTCCCCGCGGACATCTGGAACGCCTTCTACAGCGGCATCGGCGTGCCCTGCGATTACTTCAAGGTCCCCACCCAGCCGGTCAGCTGGGCCCCGTTCACGGGCAGCTACACGGCCTCCGCCCCCTCCCCGCGCAGGCCCTCGAAAAAGGCGCAGGGGGCAGACGGGACGGGGGGCGCGGGCGACGGCACGGGAGGCTATGACCCCAACGCCTACGCGCCCGGCGCCGGCACCCAGCAACCGGCCCCGGTCCCTGCCCCGGCGCCCTCACCCGCCCCGCCGCCGCCCGCACCGGCCCCCCAGGTGGGAGTCGGGGGCGACGGGACCGCCGGGGGCGATACCTGAGCCAAGCTCAGCGCCGCGGGATGGGCATCGCGGGCATCGCCTGCCTGCTGGGGTGCGCCGTGCCGCTGGCGGCGCCGGGGACCGCCCTGGTCCCCTCCGCCTTCGGCGACGGGCCGGGCTGGCTGCTCGGGCTATTCGGGGACGGCACCGGGGTCGGCCCAGGGCCCTATCTCGTGCTCCTCTGCCTCGCCTTTGCCGCCTACCTCTGCGTGATCGTCGGCGCCGCGGCGCTGCCGGGGCGCCTGCTGTGGTCGGTGATCGCGGTGCTGATCGCCGCCTTCGCCCTGGCGCCGCCGCTGCTCTCGCAGGACGTCTTCAGCTACGTCTCCTATGCCCGGCTGGGCGTCGAGCACGGGCTCAACCCCTACCTGCACATCCCCTCGGAGCGCCCCGGGGACCCCGCCTTCGCCCACCTCGGCTGGCCGGACTCGGTCAGCGCCTACGGGCCGCTGTTCACCCTGCTCAGCTACCCGCTCGGCTCGGTCGGGGTGCCGGTTGCACTGTGGGTGATGAAGGCCGCCTCGGCACTCTCGGTGCTGGGGGTCGCGGTGCTCGGCGCGCGCCTCGCGCCCGGGCGGGGACTGGATCCCCGGACGACCGCCGCGCTGATCGCGCTCAACCCCCTTGTCCTCGTCCACGTCGTCGGCGGCGCCCACAACGACGGGCTGATGATGCTGCTGGCGCTCGCCGGAGTCGCCGCTGTGCTCGCCCTGCGCGAGGGCGAGGGCGCCGTCGCGCTCCTTGCCTCGGCCGCGCTCAAGGTCTCGGCCGGCTTCGTGGCGCCGTTCGCGCTGATCGGGGCTGCCAGGCGGCGGCGCTTCTTGCTCGGCGCAGCCGTCGCGACCGCCACCCTCGCCGCCGCCGCAACGATCGCCTTCGGCCCCCACGCCTTCGACGCGATCGGCCTCGCCGGCGAGAACCAGGAGCGCGAGAGCCACCGCAGCCTCCCTCACCTCGCCTCGCAGCTCACCGGCGTCAGCGCCGGCTTCACCCGCGCGGCCGCGCTGCTGCTCTACGCGCTCGCCTTCGCCTGGCTGCTGCGCTGGGCCTGGCGCGGGGCCGACTGGGTCCGGGCCGCCGGCTGGGCCGGCGTCGGGCTGCTTGCGGCAAGCAGCTGGGTGCTTCCCTGGTACGTGCTATGGCCGCTTCCCCTGGCGGCGCTCTCCAGGGACAGGCTGCTCGTCCTCGCCATGCTGGCCTTCACCGCCCTGCACCTCGCGACCCGGGTCCCCCTGTAGCGGTGGGCTCGCCGCGCCGGGGTGATCGCCGGCGGCGGCCTCCCTACGGGCGAGCAGGGTGACGACGCCGACGTAGATCAGCTCGACCACCGTCAGGGTCGCCCTGACCGCGATCGCGATCACGGCGCCGACCGCGAAGCTGCGGCTCGGGAGCGCGACCTTGACCGCCCAGGCGAAGGCGGCGTCGCGGACTCCGAGCCCGGCCGGAGCGACCAGGGTGACCGTCGCTGCGACCACTCCGAAGGCCTGCGCCGAGCCGACCACGAGCACCTTATCCGGCGGGATGTAGTGGACCGAACGGGCGGCGAAATAGACACCGGCCGAGGCCACCGTCCAGTTGAGGACGTAGAAGACGAGCATCGTGATCACCCCACGGAGGGGCAGCAGCTCGGGAAGCGGATCGCGGCCGAAGGCGCGGAGCAGCCGGGTCGAGAGCGGCCCGAAGACCGGCGGGCTGAGGATGACGATCGCCGCCGGGACGATCAGCAGCACCGCCCAGCGAAGCGGCTGGCCCTCGAGGTCGGGGTGGACGATCAGGAAGTAGGTGGCGAAGGCGACGCCAGATGCGGCCGAGAGCGCCTGCTCGTAGACGATGCTGGCCAGGGTTATCCGCCTGGGCACGCCGGCCCGCTCGGAGAGGACCAGGCGCCCGAGCAGATAGAGGACGCTCCCGGGCACATAGCGGGCCAGCAGAGGCTGACCCCAGGCCACCTGCGCCCGCACCGGCGAGAGCCTGTAGCCCAGGAAGCGCAGGATCAGGTCCCATCCGACCGCCCCCAGCACGTAGAAGAAGGGCAGGGTCGCGATCGCCGGGAGCAGCCAGATGAGGTCGAACTCGACCCCCTTCTGCTTCAGCTCCCCCCACTGGTCGATGACGGTGAGGACGAGGAAGCCGAAGATGACCACGGCGACCCCCAGCTGCAGGGCGATTCGCAGCGGCCGGCTGCTCGGCGGCCGGTTGCCGATCCGGGCACCGAGCTCCCCGAGGCGGTGCAGAAGTGGCTCATGGCGCTCCACGTGGCGCCTGACCTAGTGGTGAACGGCCGGCGCGTGTTAGCGCCGGCACAGGCATGTAAGGCGGCGAAGCCGCCGCAAGTGATTCCCGAAATGCCGGCGCGGCTCACATGACGCCGGCACATGCATGTAAGGCGGCGAAGCCGCCGCAAGTGGTTCTCCTTGGGCCGGCGCTGTTCCCCCGAAGGCTCGACAATGCGCGGGATGGGTGAGTTCGAGCTCCTCGCAAGGCTGCGCCGTCGCCTCCCTTCCCCCTCGGGGCGGCTGATCCTGGGCAGCGGCGACGATGCCGCGGTCACCGTGCCGGGCGGCGCGACCGCGACCTCGGTGGACGCCAGCGTCGACGGGGTCCACTTCCGCCGCGAGCAGATGACGCTGGCGGCGATCGGCCGCCGGGCGCTCGCCGTGGCGCTCTCCGATCTGGCCGCGATGGGAGCGGAGGCCGGCGAGGCCTACACGATCCTCGGTCTGCCTCCCGACCTCGGAGAGGACGAGGCGATCGAAATCCTCGAGGGGATGATCGGGCTCGCCTCCGAGCTGGACGTCACCCTCGCCGGAGGCGACCTGACGCGGGCACCGGCGCTCGGGCTCGGCGTCACCGTGGTCGGCCACGCTCCGGCGCCGGGGGACCTCGTCGCCAGGTCCGGCGCAGTCGCCGGGGACGTCCTCCTGTTGAGCGGGGAGATCGGGGGGGCGGCAGCCGGCCTGCTGCTCGCCGAGCGCCCTGAGCTCTCCAGCGCGGTGGCGGCCCAGACCGCGGAGCGGCTGCGCCGACGCCTGCTCGATCCCTCACCGCGGCTGGCCGAGGGAGCGACGCTGGCCGCCGCCGGGGCGACGGCGATGATCGACATCAGCGACGGGCTGGGGGCCGATGCCGGGCACTTGGCGGAGGCGAGCGGGGTCGGCCTGCGCATAGACGCCGACCTGCTCCCGGTCTCCGAGGGGGTCGATGCAGTCGCCAGGGCGGCCGGCCTCTCCGACGGTGCCGAGCTCGCGGTGTCGGGCGGCGAGGACTACGAGCTTCTCGCCAGCGTCCCCGGCGAGCGTGCCGAGGCCGCGGTCGAGGCCGTCCGCTCGACCGGCTGCGCGGTCTCCCGGATCGGGGAGGTCGTCGCCGGCGAGGGGGTCGAGATCAGCTCGGCGGATGGCCGCCGGCTGTCGCCGGGCGGCTATGACCAGCTGTCGTAGTTCCGGTCAACCCGTTGACGAGGAAGGCGCGGAAGCCGCGGCGCTCCAGCATCGCCTGGGCGACGAGCTCGGGCTGCGGCTTGTAGTGGCCGGCCTCGACGAGGCTCTTGAGGTGGCGGGGCGACATCCTTCTGCTCCTGACTGGCAACTTCTCTCCTTCCGGGCCCTATATCGGCTCGGAGAACCCGATCATTAGTAGTTGGTACTCGCACATGCGTCCACGCACGGGGACAAACTTTGCACACCGCGCGGACGCCGTCTGTGGCCACCGCGCATTTTGCGATCGGAATCCACCCTTCTCGCCACCCACCCCCGGTTCTCCGGCGCCAAACTGAGGCGGCTCTAGCGCCTTGGCAGGGCGGACTCGGTACCGCCGAGGGAGCCCGGGCCCGCGTATGTGAGTGGCCCCCTGACCCCGGCGCCGGCGGGGCCGGCGGCCTGGGCGCGCGGGCGGGTCAGCGCACTGGTCAGCACCGCCAGCAGGCAGCCGCCGAGCAGGCACAGCGGCGCCAGAGCCAGGGGGCCGAAATGGCGTCCGGTGAACATCAGCAGCAGCTGCCACGGCACCTCGAGGCCGACGCCGAGCCGGCTGCCCAGGGAAACCAGGGCGAGGGCTGGCACGACCAGGCCCGCGGCGCAGAGGACGATCACGGTTGTCGCCCGGCCCCGCATCTCCGGCGCCGCGGCGAGCAGCCAGAGGTGGGCGGTGGGCACGAGCAGCAGCGCCAGGAACGGGTTGGCGATCCAGATCCCCACCGTCGCCAGCGCCAGGGCGGCCCCGATCACCGGGGCCGCCGCATCGGAGGACTCCTGTGGGAGGGAGAGGCGGCGGGCCAGGTGGACCATGGCGGCGAAGGCGGCGATCAGGACCAGCGAAGCCGCAGCCGCCCCGGCCCCGAAGCCGTAACGGGAGGGATCGAAGGGGAAGGACGGCGCCGGGATCAGCCCGACCAGGGCCATCAGGTAGGCGAGCAGCGCCGTGGCGAAGAACGGGATCATCCTGCTCAGCAGCCAGGCGGAAGCTGGCAGCAGCGCCTCGCCGCGCCGCGACGCCCTGGCCAGGGCGTCGATGGAGACGACCGCCACCGGCGCCAGCAGCGCGATCGCCAGCAGCGCGATCGCCCAGCCGGGGATCAGCTTGCCGGCAAGCGGAACGTAGGCGCCGGGGCCATGGACGAGTGGCTCGCTGCCGGCGTCCAGCGCCAGTGAAAGCGCCAGGGTGGCTCTCCCCACCCCACCGAGGGAGGCGATCGAGAGGTCCGCTGGGCGGTCCTGCGAAGGCGGCAGGGGAAGCTCGCCGGCGGAGGTGATCGTCAGGGCGTCGTGGCCGTCGCGGATCAGCGGAGCCTGATCGCCGATCCCGGCCGGGACGGCAAGGCGAAGGAGGCTGGAGATCGTCCCCTCGTGGAGCGCATCGGAGGCACCAAGCTCGGTCTCGACCGCCTTCTGGGCGCTCTCGACGAGCTGGATCGAGGTGCTCTGAGGACCCGAGGAGAAGGGCACGACCAGTGGTCTCGATGGGTCCTTGGCGGCCGGTGCCGCGATCACAACCACCGCCTCGGCCGGCTCGGAGTCGAGGCTCGCCGCCAGCTGGCCGGCGCCGGCCGCGCCGTCGCTGGAGCCGTCGAGGGAAACGAGCTCGATCGACTTCGAGTGGTCCACCCCGCCGAAGGCGTCGGCGAGCTCGATCAGCGCCGCGGTCGCCGCGCCGCTGGAGACCGCGCAATCACCATCCCCGCAGTCTCTCGGCGCCGCGATCACGACCCGCTCGCTCGACTCTCCCGGAATCACCAGGGCGACGTTTCGGAGCGAATCGCCGAAGCGCTGCTCGCTCACCTCGCCGCCCTCGACAGCGCGGAAGCGGCTGAGGACGAAATCTGCCGCCGCCTGATCGCCTGCGCCGCCCGGGCTTCGGTCCGGCGCCAGCTGCTGCAGCTCGCGCGCCAGGGCGGTGGCCCTGGCCGGGTCGAAGCTGTCGGCGGCGAAGTCGGTATGCAGGGGCTCCGGCCGGGAGACGACGGAGAAGAGCAGCACGAGGGCCGCGGCGAGGGCGGGGAGCAGCGCCAGTCGGTAGAGCGGCCAGCTGAGCATCAAAGAGCAGGGAAGCAGAAACCGCTGCGCTCTACCCTTCATCCATGCCCGAGGGGTCCGCCCGAATCCTGCTCGTGGACGATGAGCAGTCGGTCCAGACCCTGCTCAGCTATCCGCTGCGAAAGGACGGGTACGAGGTCGTATCGGCGCTCGACGGCCAGGATGCGTTGCTGCAGTTCGCCGAGGGCGGCTTTGACCTCGTCATCCTCGACCTGATGCTACCCAGGCTCGACGGGGTCGAGGTCTGCCGGCGGATGCGGGCCCGAAGCCAGGTTCCGATCATCATGCTGACTGCCAAGGGCGACGAGATGGACAAGGTCGCCGGCCTCGAGATGGGGGCCGACGACTACATAACCAAGCCGTTCTCGATGAGGGAGTTCCGCAGCCGCGTCAAGGCGGCCCTGCGGCGCTCCCGGATGCCGGGGGCCGACCCGGACGAAGAGCCGATCTCCAGCGGAGAGCTCGAGATCGACTTCGCCCGCCGGGCCGTCAGGGTGCGCGGAGAGGAGGCTCGGCTGACCTACGTCGAGTTCGAGATCCTCGCGGCGCTGGCGCGTTCTCCCGGCAGGGTGCTGGGGCGGGAGAAGCTGCTCGAGCACGTCTGGGGGGACTCCGAGTTCCGCGATCCGCGGACGGTCGACGTGCACATCCGCCATCTGCGCGAGAAGCTCGAGAGCGAGCCCAAGCAGCCGGAGTACCTGTTCACGGTCAGGGGCGTCGGCTACCGCTTCCGCGAAGAGCGTCGGTGAGCCTCCGCACCCGCCTAGTCCTGCTCTTCCTGGCGATCACCGCGGCCGCCGTCGGCTTCGTCTACCTCTACGTCGTCCCCCAACTCCGCTCCAGCCTGACGGCCCAGAACCTCTCGCGGCTCGAGGACGAAAGCTCCCGGCAGGCCAGGCGCCTGCAGGACGCGATGGACCGGGGCCTCTCTCAGGCGCGGCTTGACGCGCTGCTGCGGGGGGTCTCGGAGATCACCGACTCGCGGGTGACGATCCTCGGGGTGCGCCGCGGAGAGCGCGTCCCGGCATTCGTCGTCGCCGATTCCAAGCTCGAGCGGAGCCCGCTGGGAAGCGGCTTCGACACGGCAACGGAGGCGGCCCGGGACGGCGGCGAGGCGGCCGGGGTCGACTCGCTCGCCGGGGTGCGGTCGGCCGAGGTCGCGGTGCCGATCCCGCGCGGCGACCCGGTCTGGATCGCGGTCTTCTCCGAGTCCCTGGCACGGGTCGAGGACAACGTCGCCCTGATCAAGCGCCAGATCCTGATCGCCGGGGGCATCGCCCTCGTCCTCGCGCTGATCGCCGGCTACTACGCGGCGCGGGCGCTGTCCCGGCGGCTGAGCCGGCTGGAAGGGGCCGCCCGCAAGGTCGCGGACGGGGATTTCGCGACCCCGATCCCGGTCGATTCCGCCGACGAGCTGGGGCAGCTCGCGCGGACCTTCAACGAGATGCAACGCCGCCTCGCCGACCTCGACAGCGCCCGCAAGCAGTTCATCGCCAACGCCTCGCACGAGCTGAGGACGCCGATCTTCTCGCTCGGCGGCTTCGTCGAGCTGCTCGAGGAGGAGGATCCGGACCCGGCCGCCAGGGAGGAGTTCGTGCGCACGATGCGCCAGCAGGTCGAGCGGCTGACCAAGCTGACCACCGACCTGCTCGACCTCTCCCGCCTCGACGCCGGCGAGCTGGAGGTGTCGGCCGGGCCGGTCGACCTCGGCGTGCTGGCCCGGGAGGTGGCGAGGGAGTTCGGGCCCGCCGCCGACCGTCGCGGCTCGCGGCTCCAGGTGAGGAGCGCCGAGGAGCGCGCGCTGGCTCTCGCCGACCCCGACCGGACCCGCCAGATCATCCGTATCCTCCTCGACAATGCCCTCACCCACACGCCCGAGGGCACGAAGGTGACCGTGACGACCTACAACGAGAACGACAGGGCCGCCCTGACCGTCTCCGACGAAGGGCCGGGAATCCCCAAGAGGGTGCAGCAGCGGATGTTCGAGCGCTTCTACACCGGCGACTCGGTCAGCGGCTCCGGCCTCGGCCTGGCGATCGCCCGCGAGCTCGCGCAACGCATGGAGGGGCGGATCGCGGTCACCTCGAGCAAGGGCTTCAACGCCTTCACCCTCGACCTCCCCCCGGCGACGGCGGCCCCCCATGGTGCCGCCGCGATAGAGGCGAAGGCGTGATCGGGGCCACCCGGCCCCCTGCGCGCGGCGCTCGGTCGCGCCCGAGGGCCGCGGCCGGCGCTCTGGCCTCGCTGCTGGCGATCGGGACGCTGCTCGCCGGATGCGGCGGCTCGGGCGGCGAGACGACCACGGTCACCGTGAAGTCGGGCGGCGCCGAGAAACCGACCAAGCAGATCGTCGTGGCGGCTGCCGATTCCGGATTCAACGCCGCCAAGGTCTTCAAGGAGGATTCGCCCGGCGTGGTCACGATCCGCTCCATCTTCGGCGGCGGCTCAGGGCTCCTCTCGGGCGCCGCTGCCGCGGCAGAGGGTTCGGGCTTCGTCCTGGGCACGGACGGCGAGATCGTCACCAACGCACACGTCGTGACCGAGGGCAGCGGCGGCAACCGCAGCGAGGCCGACCAGGTCTACGTCGAGTTCCCGGACCGCAACGTCGTCCCCGCGGACGTGGTCGGCTTCGACCCCTTCGCCGACGTCGCGCTGCTCAAGGTCGATCCAGGCGGACTCCAGATCCATCCGCTCGAGCTCGGTGACGATCACAGCCTGGTGGTCGGCCAGCCGGTCGCGGCGATCGGCAGCCCCTTCGGCGAGCAGCAGTCGCTCTCGGTCGGGGTCGTCTCGGCCACCGATCGCTCGGTCAAGTCCCTGACCGAGTTCCAGATCGAGGGGGCGATCCAGACCGACGCCTCGATCAACCCCGGCAACTCCGGAGGGCCGCTGCTCGACGCGGCCGGGCGCGTCGTCGGCATCAACCAGCAGATCGAGACCCGCTCGGGGGCAAACGACGGCGTCGGCTTCGCGGTCCCGATCTCGGCGGTGAAGCACTCGATCGCGCAGTTGCGGGAGAACGGCGAGGCCAACTACGCCTACATCGGCGTCTCCAGCCAGGCGCTCTATCCCCAGCTCGCCGAGCGGCTCGGCCTCGACACCGATTCCGGCGGCCTGATAGCGGAGGTCGTCCCCGACGGGCCTGCCGACGACGCCGGGCTGAAGGGCGGCAGCGACCAGATCCGCTTCCAGGGCGGTGCCTACACGACCGGCGGCGACGTGATCCTCTCCGTGGACGGCCAGCGGGTCGTCAGGCCCGACGACCTCGCCCGCCTGATCGCCTCCCACAGTCCAGGGGACAAGGTCACGCTCCGCGTCCTCCGCGACGGCCAGACCGAGGAGGTCGAGGTCACCCTCGGCACGCGCCCGACCAGCGTCTCCAGCGGCTGAGAAGGAACCCCGGGACCCGTGCTCCAGGAAGTCGCGCTCGGCCAGAAGTCACTGGCCGACTACACCCACATCGTCGGGCGGGGGCTGATCGAGGAGATCGAGCGGCTCTCGGCGCCGCTGGAGGGAAGGCGCGTGCTCCACGTCAGCGCCACCGCCTTCGGGGGAGGGGTCTCGGAGATCCTCTACACGATCGTGCCGCTGATGCGCGACGTCGGGCTCGACGCCCACTGGCAGGTGATCTTCGGCAAGGAGGAGTTCTTCAACGCGACCAAGCTCCTGCACAACTCCCTCCAGGGCGACCCCGCCACCCTCACCCCGGAGCAGTGGAAGCTGTTCGACGAGTTCAACGCCTTCAACGCCGACGGGCTGCAGGGGGAGTGGGACGCGATCGTCGTCCACGACCCCCAGCCGATCGGCCTCCGGCGCGGCGCCACTGAGGCCGGCAAGCGCTGGATCTGGCGTTGCCACATCGATCTCTCCGAGCCCAACCCGGAGCCGATCGAGCGGTTGCTGCCGATGATCTCGGAGTACGACGCGACCGTCTGGCACATGCAGCAGTACGTGCCGGCGGGGATGGATGGCAACCCGCGCGCCAGGATCATCCCCCCGGCGATCGACCCGCTGTCGCCGAAGAACATGGCGTTCTCCCCCGAGGATGCGGCCTTCGTCTGCGGCCAGTTCGGGATCGACATCGACCGGCCGCTGATCACCCAGGTCTCCCGGTTCGATCCCTGGAAGGACCCGATGGGGGTGATCGACGCCTACCGCCAGGTCACGGCGGAGATACCCGAGGTCCAGCTCGCCCTGGTCGGCTCGATGGCCACCGACGACCCCGAGGGCTGGGAGTTCTTCCAGAGGACCTTCGAGTACGCCGACTCCGATCCCGACATCAAGATCCTCAACAACCTCAACAACGTCGGCGCGATCGAGGTCAACGCCTTCCAGTCGCAATCCGACGTCGTCCTGCAGAAGTCGATCCGCGAGGGGTTCGGGCTGACCGTGACCGAGGCGCTGTGGAAGGGACGCCCGACGATCGCCGGCAACGTCGGCGGCATCCCTTTGCAGATCAAGAACGGCGAGACCGGGTTCCTGGTCGACTCGAGCGAGGAGTGCGCGCAGCGCTGCACAGAGGTGCTTTCAGACCCCGAGCTGGGCAGGCGGCTCGGGCGGGGCGGCAAGGAGCACTCGCGCGAGCATTTCCTCAGCCCGCGGCTGCTGCGCGACTGGCTCGGGCTGTTCGATCAGCTCCGGGTCTGAGCCCGTTCAGAGCACCTCGATCAGGCCGCGGATGACCAGCGCCGCCCCGATCCCCGCACAGCCGTAGAGGGCGAACCCGCGGCCGTGGCGCGACACCCAGGCCTTGAAGCGGTCCACCGCTCGCGGAGTCCAGTCGGGCGCGAAGGTGTAGCCGATCAGCGGCAGCTCCAGGAGCGAGAGCATGATCAGGTTGAAGGCGATCACCGTCAGCACGGTCTCGACCGTGCTGAGGTCCTGCTTGGCCATCTGGTCGAGGCCGGCCAGATAGGAGCCCCCCGGAAGAGTCAACAGGGCACCGACGACGAAGGTGTCGCGCGCTCTGCCCTTGCTGAGGAACTTCTGCCATCGCGGCTCCTTTGCCGGCTTTCCCTCCTTCTTGCGGCGACGGCGCTCGCGAAACCCCTCGTCCCGGCCGGTCGCCAGGACCACGGCAACGAGCAGGAGGATCCCTCCGAGGGTGAAGTCGGCACCGGGCGAGAGCGTGTTCTTGGCCGTGCTGACGCTGGAGGAGTCGCTGAGCGAGAAGACGATCAGCAACCCAAGGGTGACGCTGGTCAGCGTCGCCCCGCAGAGGTAGCCGAGCAGCAGACGCTTCGGGCTGGGCAGCAGCAGCATCACGGTGGTCGCGGCAAGCAGGGTCGGGTTGAAGGCAGCCGTGATTGAGAAGAAGAAGACCTGACCCACGTCGCGCCCACTCTATTCGGGACCTACGGACAGTTGGCCGCGGCGGCGCCCGGGTAGGCTCTGGGCGCGATGAGCCCCGACCGTGACCAGCCGCTGATCATCGTCTCCAACCGCGGCCCGGCACAGTTCGAGCTCGACGAGCAGGGCAGGCGGACGGTGCAGCGGGGAGGCGGCGGGCTGGTCACCGCGCTCTCGGGGCTCGTCTCCCACCGCGACGCGCTGTGGATCGCCTCGGCGATGACCGACGAGGACGTTGCCGTCTCCGAGGAGAGCGACTCCGGCCTGGTCGAGATCTCGATCGGCGGCATCTCCTACCGGGTCTGCCTGATCGAGAGCGACCCCGCCGCCTATGAACGCTTCTACAACGTGATCGCCAACCCGATCCTCTGGTTCATCCAGCACTACCTGTGGGACCTCTCCAACGCACCCGACATCCGCCAGGAGGAGCTGGACGCCTGGGACTACGGCTACCAGACGGTCAACCGCGACATCGCCGGCGGGGTCCTGCAGCAGATCGAGAGCAGCGAGCGGCCGCTGGTGATGCTCCACGACTACCACCTCTACACGGCCCCCGGGCTGATCCGCGCGGAGCGCCCCGACGCCTTCCTCCACTTCTTCGTCCACATTCCCTGGTCCCAGCCCGACAGCTGGCGGATCCTCCCGGGCAGGATCCGGGAGGCGATCTACCGGGGCATGCTCGCCAACGACATCATCGGCTTCCACACCAGCGCCTACTGCCGGAACTTCCTGCGCTGCTGCGACGAGCTGATGGAGGTGGACGTCGACTTCCGCGGCAGCAGGGTGACCCACCCCGGCGGCGAGACGCTGGTCCGCGCCTACCCTCTCTCGATCGACGCCGAGAGGCTGGAGCGGGCCGCCTCCTCCGAGGAGGTGGCCGCGGCCGAGCGCGAGGTGCTCGAGCGGCGGCGCAAGTACCTGATCATCCGCGTCGATCGCGCCGACCTCTCCAAGAACGTGCTGCGCGGCTTCACCGCCTTCGACACCTTCCTCCAGCAGCATCCCGAGTTCCGCGAAGAGGTGACCTTCATCGCCCACCTCCAGCCCTCGCGCCAGGACGTCCCCGAGTACGCCGAGTACCTGGAGCGGATCGAGGCGCTGGTCGCGGTCGTCAACCACCGCCACGGGACCACCGACTGGATGCCGATCGACCTGAAGATCTACGAGAACTTCCCCGAGGCCGTGGCGCGCTACAAGCACTTTGATCTGCTGATGGTCAACTCGATCTTCGACGGGATGAACCTGGTGGCCAAGGAGGCGCCGGCCGTGAACACCCGCAACGGGGTGCTGATGCTCTCCGAGAACACCGGCTCGCACGAGGAGCTGGCCGACTGCGCCCTCTCGGTCAACCCCTTCGACGTCCAGGAGCAGGCCGACACGATCTACCGGGCGCTGACCATGGACCCCGAGGAGAAGAGGCTGCGGGCGGAGCGGCTGAAGGAGATCATCCACTCCCGCAACCCGGGGGATTGGGTGGACGAGCAGCTCGATGACATCAGGGCCGTGCAGAAGGGGCGCCTGGCCGGGGAGGCGCCGCCGGCTTGAGCGGCGGGCGATCCGGTCGGCTGCGGGCTGCGGGAGCCTTGGCGGCGGCACTGGCGGCGCTGCTCGCCCTCGCCGCCGGAGAGCCCGAGCCGGCGCGACCGGCCGCGCAGGCGGCGCGGGCCGAGGCGCCGAAGCTGCAGCGCTGCGATCTCGGTCCTCCCCGGCTCTTCCGCTGCGGTCACGTCAAGGTCCCGGTACGTCGCGGGCATCCCTCGCTCGGAAGGCTCAAGGTGGCCTTTGCACTGCGGCCGCGGATCGAGCGGCGGCGGCGCTCCCTGGGAACGATCGTCGCGGTCGAGGGCGGCCCGGGGTACGCGGCCACCGACCGCCCATATGCCGCATCGCTGATCGCCGCCCTGGGGCCGATCCTGCGCCGGCGGGACCTGCTCCTGGTCGACGAGCGCGGCACCGGGCGCTCGGGGGTGGTCCATTGCGACCCGCTCCAGAGGGGGCAGATCCAGGAGCACATAGCGGTCGGCGAGTGCGCCGACCAGCTCGGGGCCCGGTACGCCGCCTACACGACGGCGGAGGCCGCCGACGACATCGACGCGGTGCGCCGCTCGCTCGGCCTCGGCCGCGTCTTCCTCTACGGCGACTCCTACGGCACGCTGCAGGGCCAGGCCTACGCAGTCCGCCACGCCTCGAAGCTGCGGGGCCTGATCCTCGATTCGGCCTACCCGGCCAACGATCCCTACTGGCGCACCCTGTTCCCCGCCTTCCGCCACGGGCTGCGAATCGCCTGCCGCCACTCCCCCAGCTGCCCCGGCAGGCCGTTTCGCCGCTTCAGCCGCGTGGTCCACCGCTTCCATGAAGCCGGCCGTCCCACCGGCGACCTGCTCGGTTTCGCGCTCGAGGCGGGCACCCTGGCGCCCCGCTCCTACCTCAACCTCGACAAGGCGGACCGCTACTTCCTGCGCGGCAGGCCGCGCCGGCTGAACCGGCTGATCTGGCCCGGGCCACCCGGGTTCGGAGACCCCCATTCCTTCTCCTACGGGCTGGAGATCGCCGTCGAGTGCAACGACTACCCCCAACTCTGGGACACGCGGGCGCCGATCAACAAGCGGATCCGCCAGCTCACGGTCGCGGTCAAGGGCCTGCCCCGCGGCTACTTCGCGCCGTTCACCCGGCGCGAGTACCTGCTCTCCTCCGAGGCGCACCAGACCAACTGCCTGACCTGGCCGGCGCCGCCGCCCGGCGGGCTGGAGCCGCCCGTGCCGAAGGGCTGGACGGCGCCACGCAGCTTCCCGACCCTGATCCTGGCCGGCCAGATCGACGACATCACCTCGGTCAAGGAGGCGCGCCAGACCGCCCGGCGCTTCCCCCGCTCACGCCTCTACGTCGTCCCCAACCGCGGCCACGTCGCCAGCCTCTACTTCCCCTTCGTCTCGCGGGCGGTCGGGGTGATCCGGCACTTCATCCGCCGCCACTGAGCCGGCCGCCGGCGCGGACGCGGACGCGGGCCGAACTGCAGGTTAGGGGCCCAATGGGCACGCAAGGTTGCGTTCGGCGTTTCAGTGGGGGGCGAACTCCTCGGATCCGTCGCCGGGCGGGGGCGCCGGGGTCACGGGCAGCGCGGGCGGAGCCGGGGATGGGGGCGCAGGAGGTGGGGATGGGGGCGGGGCCGCCGGGGCCGGGGAGGTGCAGGCCGGGCAGGCGGGGAGGACTCGGGCGAGGGATCGCGCGATTTGCGGTGCGGGTGCTTCGCGTGGTGCCTGCGGCGCTCGAGCGCGCCGCTGCCGCCCTCCTTCACTGCCTCGGTGGCCGACATGGCGGCGGGATCGCACCCGGCCCGCCTGCCCGGCCTTTGGGGGTCGGACACGCGCAGGCGGCTGCGGCGGCCTTCTCGCCGTGTCGCCTGGCGGGCTGAGGCGCTGCCGCGGCAGGCCGACGTCGGTCGCCAGCGGCGGTGGGCGGGGCGGCCGAAGCAGGGCGGGCACCGCGGTCAGCGCGAGCAGCGCCGCGACCATCGCGATGGCGACCCTGGCGGCGGCGCCCCAGCGGACTCGAACTCTCGGCATGAGAGGCGAAGGCCCGGGGCCGAAGGACTCTCCCCCGCTATAGTCATGCGCCGCCTTGGCAGAGACACGCGAATACGAACTGGTGCTGATGCTCGACCCGGGCCTCGAGGACGCGACCCGCGACGCGCTCGCCCAGGAGGCCCGTGGGCAGATCGAGTCGGACGGGTCGCTCAAGCACGAGAACGCCTGGGGCGTTCGCAAGATGGCCTACGAGATCGAGCAGCGGACCGAGGCTGACTACCGCTGGTTCCGGTTCGAGGCCGGGCGCGACCTGCTCGGCCGCCTCGACCACAGTCTGAAGATCGCCGACGGGGTGCTTCGATTCAGGGTGTTCAGGGTCGATCCCGCCTCCCCCGTGCTGGGAGCGCCCCCGGCGGCCGGGGCGCCGGCGCCCTCCCGGGACCGCGGTGAGCGTGGCGAGCGCCCTCCCCGCGAGGAGCGCGAGGAGCGCACCGGGGCCGACGGCGGCGACTAGCAGGCGCCCGCGGGCCGGCGCAACCGGCCGCGCAATCCATTTCACCGCAGTTTGGGTCGTTTGCCGCCGGGCGGGGGAGAGATCGCGCCGGGCGCCGTCTTAGACTCTGGTCGAGAAACTAGAAAGAGGAGCGAGAGCAGTGGCAGCCACGAACATCAACAGGGTGATCCTCACCGGAAACCTGACCCGCGACCCGGAGCTGCGGAGCACGCCCGGCGGGACTTCAGTCTGCAGCCTGAGGCTGGCGGTCAACAGCCGCCGCAAGGACTCCAGCGGCGAGTGGACGGACAAGCCCAACTACTTCGACATCACCGTCTGGGGCGCGCAGGGCGAGAACTGCGCCAACTACCTCAGCAAGGGGCGTCCGGTCGCGGTCGACGGCAGGCTCGAGTGGCGCGAGTGGGAGGCCAAGGACGGCTCCGGCAAACGCCAGAGCGTCGAGGTGATCGCCGACTCGGTGCAGTTCCTCGGCTCCCGCGAAGGCGGTGGCGGAAACGGCAACGGCTTCACCGCGACATCCGACGTCCCCGCCGACACCTCCGACTTCGAGGGTGCCAGCGTGGGCGGCGGCAGCGACGACGACATCCCCTTCTAGCTCCCCGACCATCCACCCGCGGGGCTCCGGCGGGGCCCCGCTCGCGACTCAGCCGCTACGATCCCCTGGTTCGGCTCGCTCGGCCATCCGCCGGGCGACTTCTACGTAAGGACTGCACGTGGCAAGAACCAGAGACGCAGGACCCCAGAGGCGCGGCCGTCGGCCGTCGGACAGGATGCGACCGCGGAAGTACACGCGGATCAACGTCGAGGAGATCGACTACAAGGACCTCAACCTCCTGCGCCGGTTCATCTCCGACAAGGGCAAGACGCGCTCGCGGCGGGTCACCGGACTCTCGCGCAAGCACCAGCGCCAGCTCGCGGTCGCGGTGAAGCGGGCACGGGAGATCGCCCTGCTGCCCTACGTCGGGGAGCGCTGATGGCCCAGGCGATCCTGCTCGCCGACGTCGATGATCTCGGCGCGCGGGGAGACGCTGTCGACGTCTCGCCCGGCTACCTCCGCAACTACCTGGTGCCGCGGAAGCTGGCCCAGCCGGCGACCGATGCGGCGCTCGAGCAGGCGAGTCGGCGCCGCGAGGCCGCCGAGCGCGCCGAGCGCGAGGCGGCGGCCCGGGCGGAGGAGACGGCTGCGCTGCTCTCGAAGACGGTGCTGACGATCCACCATCGCGCCGGAGAGGACGGCAAGCTGTTCGGGTCGGTGACGGCGAAGGAGATCGCCGAGGCGATCCGCGACGCCCGCGATCTGCGCATCGACCGCCGTAAGATCCGCCTCGACCAGCCGATCCACGAGATCGGCACCTACATGGTCGAGATCGAGGTCCAGGGCGGCGCCACCGCCTCGGTGAAGACGATCGTCGCCGAGCAGAGGTAGCGACCGCGACAGTCGCCCTCCCGGCCGCTGTCCCCGGTCACGATCAGGCGCGCAAAAGGTTGCGGAAAACCCGCATTCCCCGCGCACGGCCGGCGCCCTCGTGTGGTTTGGTTGAGCCGCGCTCCGTCCCGGCGCGGCACCGGCTGTGGCGCGATCGCGCTTCCGCCGATGCCGACCCGACACTGATCAGCGAGCGATGACGCAGACCCCGACAAGCCAGGTCCCACCCCAGAACATCGAGGTCGAGGAGTCGGTCCTCGGGGCGATGCTGGTCGCCCAGGGAGCGCTGACCCGGGTGATCGACGAGGTCAAGCTGAAGCCCGAGGACTTCTACCTCGACCGCCACCAGGTCATCTTCAGGGCGATCCACGACCTCTACGCCGCCTCGAAGCCGGTCGACGAATTGAGCGTGGTCGAGTCCCTGGCCCAGCACGGCAAGATCGAGGAGGTCGGCGGCAAGCTCTACGTCTCCGAGCTGGCGGCGAAGGTGCCGGCGGCCGGCAACGCCAAGCACTACGCCGAGATCGTCCAGCAGAACTCCCTGCTGCGGCGGCTGCTGGGGGCGGGGCAGGAGATCCAGTCCTGGGTCCACGAGCGCGAGGGCGAGCCGCGGCTGCTGGCCGAGCGCGCCGAGAAGCTGCTCTTCGAGGTCGCCCACGAGGAGCAGGCGAGCGACTTCCGCCGCGTCGACGAGATCCTCATCGACGAGCTGGACCGGCTCGAGAAGCTCTCCAGCGGCGAGGCCGAGGTCACCGGGACCCCGTCCGGCTTCCGGGATCTCGACGGCATCACCGGAGGCTTCCAGCCAGGCAACCTGATCGTGCTGGCAGCACGACCGGCCATGGGAAAGAGCGCGCTTGTCGCCAACATCGCCGAGAACGTCTCGATGAAGCACGAGCTGCCGGTCGCGTTCTTCTCACTGGAGATGTCCGAGGTCGAGCTGGCGCAGCGGTTCATCGCCTGCCGGGCGCGGATCCCGGGCGAGCGGCTGCGCAAGGGCAAGGTCGCCCAGAAGGACTGGCCGAAGGTCGTGCGGGCCTGCAACGAGCTGGAGCGGGCGCCGCTCTGGATCGACGACTCCTCCGACCTCGGCCTGCTCGACCTGCGGGCGAAGGCGCGGCGACTGCACGCGCAGGAGCAGTCGCGGGGCGGGCTGGGGGCCGTGGTCGTCGACTACATGCAGCTGATGCGCGCCGACGACCCTCGCGCCAACCGGGTCGAGCAGGTCGGGCAGATGAGCCGGGGGCTGAAGATCCTCGCCCGCGAGCTGGGGATTCCGGTGATCGCCATCAGCCAGCTCTCGCGCGCCCCGGAGCAGCGGCCCGACAAGCGGCCGATCCTCTCCGACCTGCGCGAGTCGGGGCAGATCGAGCAGGACGCCGACGTTGTCGCCTTCCTCTACCGCGATGAGTACTACGACCCCGACTCAGAGGACCAGGGGATAGCCGAGGTGATCATCGCCAAGCACCGAAACGGGCCGATCGGCAAGGCCCGGCTGGCCTTCATCGAGCGCTTCCCGCGCTTCCTCGACCGCGCCCAGGACGACCGCCCGATCGAGCAGCCGGCCGGCGAGGGGCCGCCGATCGCCGACGCCGCCGAGTTCTGATGGCGTCCTCGGCTGCCAGCCGGCTCGAGGCGGAGCCGGCCTGCCCGCTCGGCGTCTGCGATGGCTCCGGCTGGATCCTCGGCCCCGAGGACGTGGCCCGGCCCTGCGAGTGCCGTGCCCAGCGCATCGGGCGGGCCCGGACGCGGGGTGTCTCCTCGGTGATCCCTCCCCGCTACCGGGGGGTCTCCTTCGAGCGCCCGCCGGTGACCCAGATCGACGCAATGGTCGTCCGCATCGTGCGCAGCTGGGTCGAGGAGCTGGAGCCGAACCTCGCCGCAGGGCGAGGGGTGTGGCTGATGGGGGACACCGGCACCGGCAAGACGACCCTGGCGATGCTGGTCTCGAGGATGGCGCTGGAGGCGGGGCACTCGGTGGCGATCTACTCGCTGCCGAAGCTGCTGGCGCGGATCAGGCGGACCTACGACTCGGAGCCGGGCGGGGATTCCTACCTCTCCTTCTTCGAGCGCCTCACCTCGGTCGACCTGCTCCACGTCGACGACCTCGGGGCCGAGAAGCGCTCCGACTGGGTGCTCGAGCAGCTCTACGCGCTGGTCAACGAGCGCTACGAGGCCGAGCGCTCGATGCTGGTCACCACCAATCTCGGCCAGGAGGAGCTGGAGCAGCAGATCGGCTCGCGCACGGTCTCGCGTCTGGTCGAGATCTGCGGCGACCCACTGCCGCTGTTCGGGCCGGACAGGCGCATCCAGGCCGGCGGCGGCTGAGCGCGGCCACCCGCGCCGCCATCGCCCAGCCTCCATAATCACCCGGTCATGCCAGGTGTGGTCATAGTCGGGACCCAGTGGGGCGACGAGGGCAAGGGCAAGGTCACCGACCTGCTCGCCGAGGACGCCGCGATGATCGTCCGATTCCAGGGGGGCAACAACGCCGGGCACACGATCGTCCGCGACGGCGAGGAGTTCAAGTTCCACCTGATCCCCTCGGGGATCCTCTACCCCGAGAAGACCTGCGTGATCGGCAACGGGGTGGTGCTCGACCCGAAGGTGCTGCTCGAGGAGATCGACGGGCTGCGGCGCCGCGGGGTCGACGTCGCCAAGCTGCGGATCTCCGCCAACGCCCACCTGATCATGCCCTACCACGTGCTCCTCGACACGGCCGGCGAGACCCGGCTGGGCAAGCTCTCGATCGGGACCACGAGGCGCGGCATCGGACCCTGCTACGCCGACAAGGCCTCACGGCTCGGCATCAGGGTCCAGGACCTGCTCGACGAGAAGATCCTGCGCAAGAAGATCCTCGCTGCGCTCGAGCCCAAGCAGCAGGCCCTGCGCGAGCTCTCGGTCGCCCACCGCAAGCAGCGGATCGAGGGTGATGACGAGCAGGGGCCCGACCCGCGGCTCGACCTGCACACGATGACCGAGGAGTACATCACCTACGGCCACCGCCTCGAGCCCCACATCGCCGACACGGCAAGGCTCTGCTGGGAAGCGCTCGACGCCGGTCGCACGGTGCTCTTCGAGGGCGCCCAGGCGACCCTGCTCGACCTCGATCACGGCACCTATCCGTTCGTCACCTCCTCGAACCCGATCGCCGGTGCGGCCTGCGTCGGCGCCGGTGTCGGGCCAACCGACATCGACGAGGTCTGGGGGGTCGCCAAGGCCTACACGACGCGGGTCGGCGCCGGGCCCTTCCCGTCCGAGCTCTCCGACGCGACGGGCCGGAGGATGGTCGAGCGCGGCCACGAGTTCGGGACGACCACCGGCCGCGAGCGGCGCTGCGGGTGGCTCGACCTGGTCGCGCTGCGCTACGCGGTGCGCCTCAACCGGATCAGCGCCCTGGTGATCACCAAGCTCGACGTGCTGGCCGGGATCGACCCGCTGCGGGTGGCGGTCCGCTACCGCTCCGGCGAGGGCGCCGTCTTCGAGGAGTTCCCCTACCACCAGTCGATCCTGCACTCGGCCGAGGCAGAGTACGAGGACCTGCCGGGCTTCGGCGAGGAGATCGAGGGCTGCCGCAGCGAGGCCGACCTGCCGGCGGCGGCCCGCGACTTCCTTCGCTACATCAGCGAGCTTCGTCGGCGTCCCGGTGCGCCTGGTCGGGGTCGGACCGGGTCGCGAGCAGGTGGTCTGGATCGGCGAGCAGGGCGGCGCCACGCCCGGCGCCCCCGCCGCCCGTCAGGTGATCGGCAGCGGCGGGCCGAGCGGATAGGCGGGCGGGATCTCGCCGGCCTCCTCCTGGCGCCGCTCGCCGCGGCGGAGGATCCGCAGGGTGAGGATCGCGGTGCTGAGGATCGCGGTCAGGCCGAGGCTGACCTGCACGCTCAGCATCCCCTCCTCGCTCCAGTAGACGTCACGCAGGTCGAGGAGCAGCGCCGCCTCGTCGAAGGTGAGGCCCATCCCGACCCCCATCGGCAGGGCGAGACGGTCCTCGAGGCGGTCGTCGTCGGTGAGCAGCGCCGTGGTCCCGGCCGCGAAGGCGGTCAGGATCCCGGGCACGAAGTGGTGGATGTGGCGGCCGCCGACGCGGACGTTGCGAAACGGCCCGCGGCCGTCGCGGATCGCCCAGGTCGAGAGGCGCACGGTCGCGAACGACCCCAGGAACCCGGCGAGGATGTTGAACAGCACCGTCTCGCTGCGGGGCGCCGTCGAATACCCCTCGACGGCGACGCCGACGGTGTCCAGCGCGGCCGCGTTTGCGGACTCGATCAGGCCGTCGCCGTCGGGGTGCTCGTGCGTGCGGCGCCGCAGCAGTCGCGTGTACTGACCCGCGATGGCCGCGCCCGCGCCCGCCAGCGCCAGGCCGGCCAGGCCGGCGGTGACCCTGTCGGAGCGATCCCACCCCTGCCGGGGCCTTGAGCGCCGCAATCTCCCCAAACGAGCGAGTTCCATCAGGCAGCGAGCCTAACGGCAGTAGGATCGACCCACGCGGGTAACTCAAGTTGGGGGGTCGGGGATGTCCAGACTGATCAGGGCAGCTGGTAGGGACGGCGCTCGTCCTCGTGGTGCTCGGGGGCGCGGAGGCCCTGGCCGGGCTGGGCTCGATCGACCTCGCGCCGAAGCGGGACTTCCCGGCCGGCATCCGGCCGTTCGGCCTGATCAAGGCCGACCTCAACGGCGACCGCAAGCTCGACCTCGCGACCGCCGGCGACGAGGGTGTCAACATCCTGCTCGGCCGCGGCGACGGCAGCTTCAGGGCGCCGCGGACGATCCACACCCCGGGCGGGCTCATCCGACCTGCGCCTCACCGACATCAACGGCGACGCGCGCAAGGACTTCGTCGCCGCCGACTACTCCAACAACGCGATCGTCGTTCTGCTGCGAAAGCGGGGCGGCGGCTACCGGATGCCGGCTGTCCTACCCGACCCTGGACTACCCCTACAGCCCGGTCGATCGGCGACTTCAACCGCGACGGGCGCAAGGACGTCGCGGTGGCCGAGGAGGGGGACCAGCTACGTCGCGGTCCTGCTCGGTCGCCGCGGCGGTCGCCTGCGCGCCAGGACCGACTACCGGGTCGGCGACAGCCCCTACTTCATCGCCGTCGCCGACTACAACAGGGACGGGCGCAAGGACCTCGCGGTGACCGTCTATAGCTCCGACGACGCCGTCGTCGTTCTCTACGGCCGCCGCAACGGGACCTTCGGCGGGAAGCGCTCCTTCCCGGCCGGGGACGGCGCCTACCCGATCCTCGCCCGCGATCTCAACCGCGACCGCCGGGTCGACCTGCTCGGTCGGCAACTACCAGGGCGGCAAACGT
Source organism: uncultured Actinomycetes bacterium (assembly GCA_963725315.1). Classification (GTDB taxonomy): domain Bacteria; phylum Actinomycetota; class Thermoleophilia; order Solirubrobacterales; family 70-9; genus JBBRHQ01. The sequence continues at coordinate 154,006 of CAVRYA010000005.1, forward strand.
CGTGGTCCTGCTGAAGGGCAAAGCGCGGCGGCTTCAGGCATCCGCGAACCGTGCTCACCCAGCCGAACGCTCTACTACCTCAACCTCACCGACGTGGACCGCGACGGCAGGCGCGACCTGCTCTCGGTCAACATCGAGAACCTCGACGGCTCCGACGGCCTGGCGGTGCAGACGCGGGCTGGAGGCTCGCAGTTCCGCCCGACCCCGGTCTACTTCGCGACCGGCGCGACGCCGTACGCGATCGCCACCGGCAAGTTCAACCGGGACCGCAAGCCCGACGTCGTCGTCTCCAACTCGGCGATCGGCGCCAACACGGTCTCCTTCTACCGCAACCGGCACTGAGGCGGCTCAGAGCCGGACCAGGTTCTCGGCCTTGATCCCCCGGGTGACGCCGCGGAAGTCGATGATCAGCTGCGCGGCGCCGACGACCCGCTTCGTAGTCGATCTCCGGATGGGCGGTGACGAGCGCGACCAGGTCCGCCGAGGCGACCTCGGCGTCGAGGTCGGCCGAGGCGAGCCCGAACTCGTCCAGCGAGGGGACGTGCGGGTCGTGGTAGGCCACCTCGGCGCCGAGACCGCGCAGCATGCGGATGATCTGCAGCGCCGGCGCCTCGCGCGTGTCGCCGACCCCGGCCTTGTAGCTGACGCCGAGGATGAGGATCCGGGATCCGTTGACCGCCTTGCGGGCGGTGTTCAGGGCCCTCTCGATCCGGTCCACGCAGAATTGCGGCTGCGCCTGGTTGATCTTCCCGGCCAGCTCGATGAACTCCGGGTAGAAATCGTGCTCGCGTGCCTTGAAGGCGAGGTAGAAGGGGTCGACCGGCAAGCAGTGCCCTCCCATCCCCGGTCCCGGCTCGAAGCGCATGAAGCCGAACGGCTTGGTCGAGGCCGCGTCGATCACCTCCCAGACGTCGACCTCGAGCCGGTCGCAGAGCTGCGCGAGCTCGTTGACCAGGGCGATGTTGACCGAGCGGAAGATGTTCTCCAGCAGCTTCGACATCTCCGCCGCCTCGGGGGTGGAGAGGATGACGACCTCCTCGCAGATCAGCGAGTAGAGCTCCCGCGCCCGCTCGGTGCACGCCTCGGTGAGGCCGCCCACCACCTTCGGCGTCGTCCGCACCGTGAAGTCCGTGCGTCCGGGGTCGATCCGCTCCGGCGAGAAGGCGAGATGGAAGTCCCGCCCCGCCGCCATTCCCGACTCCTCGAGGATCGGCAGCAGGCGCTCCCTCGTGGTCCCCGGGTAGGTCGTCGATTCGAGCACGACCAGCTGCTCGGGCTGCAGCACCTGCGAGAGCGATGTCGCGGAGTCCACGAGGAAGGCCAGGTCGGGCTCGCGGGCTCCGGTGAGCGGGGTCGGGACGCAGATGATCACCGCATGGCAGGAGGCGAGGTCGGCGTAGGAGGAGGTTGGCTTGAGCAGGTCTCCGCAGGCCTCGAGGTCGGCATCGCGGACGTCCTCGACGTAGCTGCGACGGCCGCGCAGGCTCTCGACCCTGGACTGGTCGGCGTCCAGCCCGATCACCTCGTGTCCGGACTCGGCGAAGGCGACGGCCAGGGGAAGGCCGACGTATCCGAGTCCGATGATCCCGACCTTCATCGCCCCCACTCTAGGACACGCGCCAGAACCTCCGGCGGCTTCGCCGCCTGACATGCCGGTGGCGGCGCTAACCGCGCCGGCAGACCGCAAATAGCGAATTCCCGGTACCGAAAACCTGCACTTTGCGGGTTCCCGGCATTTGGTCGCTCCGACCTACCAAATAGGATCGGCGCCGATGAAGAGGATCTTTTCGCCGGCGCTTTCCGGCATCGACGCGGTCCGTCATCTCGCCTGGTACTTCGGCTACCACGCCGCCAGGTCGCGTCACGAGCTCTCACGCTGATCGCAGGGACAGATGCCTGAGCCCGCCAACGGGACCGCGCCCGTCCCCGGGCCGGATCAGTGGTCCCTGAAGGAACAGAGGGGCGGCGGGCCGTTCACCACCCGGGTCGCCTGGGAGGTGCCCGAGGGCGGCACGGCGGTCTGGGCCTCGCGGGCGGCCAGGAAGCGGGGCCGGATCGAGCTCCGCGACGCCGAGGGCGCCGTGCTCTCGGTGCTGCGGACGGAGCTGACCACCTCCCGGCGGCTGCGGCGCCTCAACTGGATCGCCTCGATCGCCTTCACCGTCGGCGGCTCGCTGTTCGCGCTCGGCGCGCTGGCTCTCCCAGGTGGGGTCGACCGGCGGGAGCGACGGTCTCCTCGGTCTACCTGGTCGGCGGTGTCTTCTTCAGCACCGGCGCCTACGCCTCGCTGCTCGGGGCGATCAACTCCCCGCGACGGATCAGCGAACGGCGTCCTTCGCCGGGGAGCGCTGGCGCTGGTGGTCGTATGAGCCGATGCGGCTCGACTGGCTGGCGACCTTCGTCCTCTTCGCCGGCACGCTCGCCTTCGCGGTCAGCCTGATCGACGCCTTCATCCAGGGGCTGAGCCTGCACCAGGAGAACCGGCTGATCTGGGCCCCGGAGATGATCGGCTGCATCCTCTTCCTGATCTCCGGGCACCTCTCGATGGTCGAGATCTGCCACGGTCGTCCTTGCTGGCGCAGCCGCGATCTCGGCTGGTGGATCGTCGCCGTCAACCAGCTCGGCTCGGTCGCTCTTCATGATCGCGGCGCTGGCCGACTTCACCCGTCCCGAGACCTCCGGCCCGGTCAACCTGGCGGTCGCCAACTGGGGCACATTCGCCGGGCGCGGTCTGCTTCGCGGTCGGCGGAGTGATGCAGGCATTCGAGAGGCCCGCCGCCTCCCAGGGCTAGGATCGGCGCGATGGCGACCGGCGCCGCGGCGATCAACCAGCAGGGCGCGTCTCGCCGCCGCAGGTTGCTGCGGATCGTCGCCTGGGTCGGCGGCGTCACCCTCGCGATCGTCATCCTCGACCTGCTCGGGATCCCGGTCTCCGACTGGATCCACGACCTCTTCAAGAAGATCCGCGAGGTGCCGCCCTGGGCGGTCGTCTCCGGGTCGGTCCTGCAGACCGTGCAGACGGCCCTCGTCGCGCTCGCCTGGGTCGGGATCCTGCGGGCCGCCTTCCCCCGGGATCCGATTCCCTACCGCGTGGTGCTGGCCTGCTACGCGACGGCGGTGGCGCTCAACGGCTTCCTCCCGGCCAACATCGGCACCTTCGTGATGCTGGCGATGTTCACGACGCTGTTCGCCTCCGCCACCTTCGCCGCCGTCTTCTCCGGCCTCGTCGTCCAGAAGATCCCCTTCTCGGTCTTCAACGTCGCCCTCTACCTCTACCTCTTCCTCACCGTCGCCGGGTCCTTCTCGATCAAGCTCGGGTTCCTCTCCGACCACACCGGCCTGATCGTCCTGATCGCGATCGGGGCCGTCGTCCTGCTCGCGATCCTGGTCGCGCGATCTTCTGGCGGCGCACCGAGAAGCTGCGCGCCCAGCTGGTCACCGGCGGCGCCATCCTGCGCAGCCCGCGCGAATGCTGGTCCGGGTGGCGCTGCCCGAGCTCGGCAGCTACCTGGCGAAGCTCGGGGTGATCGCCGTCTTCCTCGGCGCCTACGGGATCCCGGTCACCTTCCACAACGTCGCCACCGTCGCCGCGTCCAACTCGATCTCGAACTCCGTCTCGGTCACTCCGGGCGGAGTCGGCGTCAACCAGGCGATGAACACGGCGGCGCTGAGGAACGAGACCTCGAAGTCCAACGCGACCGCCTACTCGGCGGCCCAGCAGCTGATCACCACGGCCTGGAACGTCGTCTTCGCGATGATCATCGTCTCCTGGGTGTTCGGGTGGACGGGAGGGCAAGCAGCTGGTCGAGTCCTCCTACGGAGATGCGAAGGTACGCAGCCGGGAGATGAGCGAGGAACGCAAGAGGCGAAAGCGCGAGAAGCTGCGGGGCGCCGGCCGGAGGGCCCATGACTGAGCCTCCGAGCACCGGCTCCCCCGCCGCGGATCAGGCGGAGCCGGATCCCGCCGAGGTGATGGCGAACCGCCGCTTCGCGGTGCTGCTCGTCTTCGTCGCGATCGTCGGGGTGATCACCTCGGTGGTGGCCTGGTGCTTCCTCGAGGCGGTGCATCAGATCCAGACCGGGGTGTTCACGGACCTGCCCAAGGACCTCGGCTATGACCACGGGGCGCCGAACTGGTGGTACCTGGTCGTGCTCGCGATCGCCGGGCTGATCACCGCAGCGGCGATCACCCGCCTGCCCGGCAACGGGGGTCACACTCCGGCGAACGGGCTGAGCACCGAGCAGCTGGGCCGGAGGCGATTCCCGGCGTCATCCTCGCCGCTCTCGCCTCGATCGGCCTCGGCGCCGTGGTCGGCCCGGAGGCGCCGCTGATCGCGCATCGGCGGGGGGCTCGGCATCCTCGCCGGCAGGCGATTGCAGAAGGACCCGCGCAGCAGCAGGTGGTCGACATCGTCGCCGCCTCGTCGACCTTCGCCGCGGTCTCGTTCCTGTTCGGGTCTCCGCTGATCGCCTCGATCATCCTGATCGAGGCGATCGGGCTCGGCGGCTCGCAGCTCCGGGTCGTCCTCGTCCCGGGCCTGATGGCCGCGGGGATCGGCTCGCTGGTCTCAGTCGGCATGGGCTCCTGGACGGGGCTCAGCACCACCGACATCTCGATCGGGGTCCTGCCCCTACCTGAGTTCGCGCGACCGGACCTCACCGACTTCCTCTGGACGATCCCGTTCGCGGCTGCGGTCGCGGTGCTCGTGGTCGCGATCTTCGCGCTGGCCAGGCCGCTGGTAGGCGAGTTCCGGCGGCAGTCCGCTCCTGCTCACCGCCGTCGCGGGCCTGATCATCGCCGGCCTCGCCATTGCCTTCTCAGAGATCACCGACCATCCGGTCAGCGATGTCCTCTTCTCCGGACAGGACGAGGTGGGCGGGGTGGTGGCGCACGCGTCGGCGTACTCCGTCGGCGCCCTGCTCGCCCTGCTCGCCTTCAAGGGCCTCGCCTACGCGATCTCCCTGGCCGGCTTCCGAGGGGGGCCGATCTTCCCGGCGATCTTCCTCGGCGCCGCCGCCGGCCTCGCGGCGGCCCATCTGCCCGGGTTCGAGACCACCCCGGCCGTCGCGGTGGGTATTGGAGCCGCGACGGCGGCGGCGTTGCGGCTGCCCCTCTCCGGCGTAACTCTGGCGCTGCTCCTCACTTCCCAATCCGGGCTCGGCTCCGGCCCGCTGATCATCGTAGGGGTGATCGTCGCCTACCTCACCAGCCTTGCGATCTCACGGGCCTTCGAGCCGCCCGCGATCGCCTCGTCCGATGAGGGTGAGGCAGCGTCCCCATCGGCGGCGTAGGAACGGCCCTTCAGTCGAGGTCCGTCTCGACCTCGATGCGGCCCGACTTGGCGGCGTCGGCGAGGGCGCCGTAGTCGAGCTCGTTCTGATCCGCGTAGCGCTCGGAGAAGTCGGCGATCGCCTGGTCGAAGCTCTCGCCCTTGCCGAGGTAGGCGCCGATCGCGATCCGGTCGCCGGAGCGGGCGTGGGCCCGGGCCAGGGTCCAGCCGCAGACCCGCCCGTAGATCTCCAGCCCCTGCGGCGGCAGGGTCTCGATCTCGACCGAGCGCTTCCCGTCCCAGAGCTGGCGCACGTAGAAGTCGCGCTCGCTCGTCGTCGATGCCCGATGCGCCGGCAGCCAGCCGAGGAGGATGTCGCTGGCGGCCTGCATCAGCCACTGGCCCTCGACCACCCGCTCGCCGTGGTTTCCGAACTCGCTCGCCCCGACGTAGGGCTCGAGCACCGAGGCCTCGGCCTCCTTGGCCTGCAGGAAGAGCGGGTCCTGACCGTCGCGGCCCATCATCAGCACCACCCAGGCGCGGGTGCCGACGCTGCCGACCCCGACCACCTTGCGGGCCATGTCGACGAATCGGTAGCTGTCGAAGAGGTGGCGCCGGTCGCCCTTGAGGCTCTCGCGGTAGCGGCCGAGCATCTCGAGGATCCGCTCCTCGAGCTCGTGGCGCTGATCGTCGGAGACGAGCTCCCGGGCGGGGACGAGCAGCGGCGGGTCGCTGATGATCCGCGGCTCGCCGTCGACCTCGTGGACGAGACGGTCGAAGGCCTTGAGGCTGTTCTTCTTCTGGGCCTTGGCGACGTTCTTGCGCGCCGCCTTCATCTGCTTGTGGTCGGCGACCTTGGCGATCTCGGCGAGCAGGGACTCGATGTCGAGGCGCGCATACCAGACGTCGAGGTTTCGCATCTTGGCGAACTCGCGCATCGCCTCGCGGTAGTGGCGCACGGTGCTGAGCACGGCGTCGCGGGTCTCCTTCGGGGTGAAGTCGCGGTCGCGCCCGGCGATCTCGAAGCTGGCGGCGAGACGCTTGACGTCCCACTCCCAGGGTCCCGGGAGGGTCTCGTCGAAGTCGTTGACGTCCATCAGCGAGACGGCGGTCGGGCGCGGCGAAGACGCCGAAGTTCGAGAGGTGGGCATCGCCGCAGGCCTGGACCCGCAAGCCGGAGTCCGGGGTCTTGGCGAGGTCCATCGCCATGATCGCCGCGGCGCCGCGGATAGAAGGTGAAGGGCGAGGCGAGCATCCGCCCGTAGCGGATCGGGACGAGCTCGGGGACGCGGCTCTTGGCCTGGTCCTCGAGCACCTTGACCGGATCTTTGCGGCGCGCCGCCGGCTCCCATTCGCCGTGACTCGCTCGTGAAGCCTTCTCGCGCGCCGCCTTGCCGGCGGCTTCGCGCTCCTTCACCGAGGGAAGGGTGTCCACAGGCGGGGATTTGGTGGTTGCGGAGGGCATGGTCGCTCTAGAGCGGGTGAGAGCCGGGGCCGTGAGACGCCGGGGTTCTCACGCCCAATGGATTGGCGACCGGCGGTCGAGACGAGGATCGCGGATCGGTTGGTTCAGAGCTGTCTTCTTCCAAGAGCGCGAGCGCGGCCTGGTAGGGCGGATGCCATCCGTCGGCGCGCCGGTTCGGATGCAGCTGCCGGTCGGCGAGATCCAGCCGCTTGACGGTGCGGGCGATCTCACCGGCCGATCCAGAAGCGCGGGCGATGAGGCCGATGTGGGCGAAGTACTCATTGTCGGAGCGGCTATCACGAGGGCCGGGTCAGCAGCCTCAGCGCCCGCAGTTCTTCATCCGTAAGCCCGAGCCCGTCCGCCAAGAGCTCCTCCTCGGAGACCGAGGAGTTCTCGAGGACTTCGTGAAGCCAGGCCACAGCTCGGGCAAAGGCCGGCGCGGCCTCGGCGACCCGCCTGACGTGAGCGATCACCGGGTCACCGGATGCTTCCAGGGAGCCTCGGTGGGCGCGTTCGGCGATTCGCCTGGCGCGTCTGACTCTCATGCGCGCGTCCCATACCGGCTCAAGCTCGATCACTCCAGTCCCGCACTTGCATTCGATCTGTGCTCTCCTTGGCCGTCAGGCCAACGCTGGGAAGCCCCAACGAAACGAAACCGACCTACACGATCGCCCATTCTGCGGGTCTTGCGTGGCCGTCGAGCAGGCGATGCGCCTCTTCAGGGTCGCTGCGCCCACGAGCTCGTTGGCTCCGCAGATGACCAGGCGATCCATCCTCCAATCAAGGACGTCGACCGTGATCGCTGTACCGTGCCAGTGACGCCTGAAGCTGCAGGCGCTACATCTCAAGCCGAAAGAGGCACATGTCAATACTTTGGGTGCTCCTGGCAATCCTGTATGTCGTCCTGTTCATCACGCTTGCCTTGACGACCTTTCGCAAGGGCCATTACATCCTTTTCTGCATCGGATTCTTCTTCCCGGTGCTGTGGATTGTCGGAGCCTTGATGGCCCCCACCCCGAACGCTGTAGCTCGCGGTGTCACCTAGTCGAGACGGCGTTGCGGGACAGATCGGCGAAGGGGTAGCAGTCGAAAAGGTGCCTCTGGCTTCCCTTTAGGCTCACGCGGCAACTGCCAAGCACCTCGTCGAGCTCCTGCTGCGGATTCACGGTGGCGGGTTCCCGAGAGCTGCGTCGTCAGAGATAGGTTGAGTCGGTGAATTGGAGTCTTGCCACTGCCGGTCTTGCCCTTCTGCTCGTCGCGGCAGTCTCGCGGCGGTTGTCGGGCACGCCTGTCACTCCGGCGATGGTGGTGGTCGGGATCGGTGTTCTCGTTGGCCCGCTGGTACTCGACGACCTCACCGTGGGGCCCACGAGCTCGACCGTTCAGAGGCTGGCTGAAGCGACGCTCGCGGTGGTTCTGTTCTCGGATGCATCGCGCATCGATCTGCGGGCTCTGCGACGCCAGGCGTCCATACCGGTGCGCCTACTCGGCGTGGGTCTGCCGTTGACGATCGCCTTAGGAGCATTGGTCGCGGTTCGCCATCTTCGGTTCGCTCTCGTTAAGCGAGGCCCTGATCCTTGGCGTGATTCTCGCGCCGACCGATGCCGGGCTCGGCAGCGCGGTCGTCGCCGACAAGAGACTGCCGCAACGGGTGCGCCAGTCGCTGAATGTCGAGAGCGGCCTCAACGACGGGATCTGCGTCCCGCTGCTGTTGATCGTGCTGGCGACCGCCGCCGGCCCCGCTGGCGCAGCCCACCCGCTGCAGGTCGTCCTCGAAGAGATCGGCTACGGGCTCCTTGGAGGCGTAGCCGCCGGCGTGCTCGCCGCGTCGATCGTGATCGTCGCCGGAGGAAGGGGCCTGATAGACGACGCGTGGCGGCAGATCATCCCGGTCGCCGCGGCGATACTCGCCTATGGCATCGCGATCGCTCTCGGGGGGTCGGGGTTCATTGCCGCGTTCGTGGCGGGTGCGCTGTTCGGCCTGATCGCCCGCCAGGATTCCGCCTCAGCGATGGCCTTTGCGGGAGAAACCGGTGCCTTCTCAACAGCGTCACGTTCCTCGTCTTCGGCGCCGTCCTGCTCGGTCCGGCACTAGAGCACGTGAGCTGGCAGATTGCGCTCTACGCCGTGCTGAGCCTGACGATCGTGCGCATGCTGCCCGTGGCAATCTCGCTGTGGGGAACGCACGCGCGAGCCCCAACCGTGGCGTTCATTGGCTGGTTTGGCCCACGCGGACTCGCATCGATCGTGTTCGCGGTGATCGTCGAGGACACACATCCTCAGGCTCACGGAGGCGTGATCCTCACAGCCTGCTACGTGACAGTGGGCCTGTCGGTCCTCGTCCACGGGCTCTCCGCGGCGCCGCTGGTGAGTCGCTACGCGGACTGGTACCGAGTCGCCATGGGCAAGCGTCCGCCTCTGCTCGAGAGTGAACCGGCGCACGAGCACCGGGTGCGGGGTCCAGCCCCGGCGCCCAGCAGCTGACCCATCGGTGCAGGCCGGACAAGCCGCTTCCGGATGAGCGAGGACACGCTCGAGCTCTATCAGGCAGCGCCACCGCGATGACTCCAAATCCCCCCGAGATCGGCCCACCCACTCTCGGGTAGTCTCGGGAGACCAACGGACTACAACAGAGATGAGGATCAAGGCCTGCCCCCTGCCTCATCTCCTGCGGCAGAGCACAGCCGGTGGATGTGGGACTTGGCGGATGCGGAGAGGGTCGTTCGAACTTATGGTCCGTTACGATCCTACGCCTACGCTTCGGGCCGAGCCAAGGCGGGGTTTGGTGCAGACACTCGGCCAAACCCAGAACAGGAGATCAGATGAGCGACAGACCCGTCTTCATTTACGCCGCAACCTACGCCGACAGCGCAGACGCCCTCGCCGACTACGACACCTTGCTCGACCTCCATGCAGCAAAGCTCGTGGGTACCTATGACGTCGCGGTGGTCACCAAGGACGCTGACGGCAAGATCCACCTCGAGAAGCACGAGAAGCCGACGCAGCACGGCGCCTGGGGAGGCATCGCCGTTGGAGCGGCGGTCGGGATTCTGGCCGCGCCGGCGGTTATCCCGGCGGCGTTGGTCGGCGGCGTCATCGGTGGGCTCGGCGGACACTTTCGAAAGGGCATCTCCCGCGGCGACGCCAAGGAACTAGGTGACATGATCGAAGCGGGAGAAGCAACGCTGCTCGTGATCGGGGAGTCGCGCGTCGGAGAGCAGCTTGACAAGGAACTCACGCGCGCCGAGAAGTCGGCCGAGAAGGAAGTCGACGTCGACAGCAAGGAGTTCAAGCGGCAGCTCGACGAGGCTGAGAAGGAGGCCGCTGCAAGTTAGGCGGCCAGGCGGGCTGCAGCCGAGCCACCGGGGAGCCTGCCTCCGCGAACAGGAATCGAGGGCGCGAGATCGACGCCGACGGCGAGGAGCTCAACTCGCTATCCAGCTAAGCCGGCATCGGTATCAGGCGGGCCCCTTCTCGTGAAAGGGCCCCGCCGTAGTGATTGACTCGGATTGGCGGCGGTCTTGGCGCCGATTGTGCGGCACCCGGCTATTCCTCCGGCTTTGCCTCCGGGGAATCTCCCTTGTGGAGCAAGGCATGTCTCTTGCTGTGGTGCTCTTCGCGCATCTTCACAAAGCCGACCCCAAGCTGGCGAGCCACTTCGACCAGGATCCCGATGCCGGTTAGAACGTAGACGGCGGTGAAGATCTTGATTCCCTCACTGGTGAGCGTGAGGCTCGGATCAGCGATGCTCGACGTGGTCAGAGTGCAAACCGCGAAGTAGAAGGCGTCGGCCACATTCCAGCCCTCGCTGAGGGTGTAGGTGACCGTCCCGGTGAAGACGAGGAGGATCGCGGCGGCGAAGACGGCGGCGAAGCTCTCCTCCTTGGCGGCGTACTTGATTGCCCCGAAGAAGCGCTGGAACATCCGCACAACGGAGACGACCATCCTGTGAGGCTCGCACCCGTGGCGGACGGGTGGATCCAGCAACAGGGGAACGACGCAATTGGGGGTGTGGGCCAACTCGTTATGCCTCGGCCCTCGCTATAGGCTGCGCTCCCAGAATTCCCCGCCCCGACGGAGGAAGAGCGATGACCGAGACCGTGTCCGAAGCGGAAGCGCAGGAGGTCACCTGGGGCTGGTGGCTGCTGCTGCTGGTCGGCGTGCTCAGCATCGTGGCGGGCGTGATCATCCTCCTCAAGCCGAGCAACAGCCTCGCGACGCTGGCCGTGATCGCCGGCATCTTCCTCCTCCTCGACGGCATCCTCGAGCTGGTGAGCTCGTTCATGCGGAGCACACGAAACCGCGGCCTGGTCGCCCTGCTCGGCGTGCTCAGCGCGATCGTCGGGGTGCTGCTGATCCGCCACCCCATCGGTGGCGTCACCGCGGTCGCTCTTCTGATCGGGATCTGGCTGATCGCCGTCGGCGTGATCCGTCTCGCTACCGCGTTTGAGGAATATGGGCACCGGGCCTGGCACGCCGTCGTCGGAATCGTCGAGCTGATCGCGGGAATCGTGATCGTCGCCAACCCGAACATCGGCTTCGCCACCCTGGCGATCCTCGTCGGAGTGGGCTTCATCCTCAACGGAATCGGGATGGCCGCTCTCGGCTGGGCGATGCACGAAACCAGGCAGGCAGGCTCGAGAGCAGGTTGAGGCCAGTCACGCGAGACCTGACTCGGCCCCTCGTCCTCGTGTTCTCCTTGGCCGTCCTCCCCTTCCGGCAACTTGATCATGGCTAACACTAGAACAACGCCCACATTTTCGGTGTAGTTCTTCTGTCTCGACGAGGGCCGGGTGCAAGTGATCAGCCCTTTGGCTCCTCGCTTTCGGCGATCCCCGGCGGCGAGACGCGCCCGGCATCGATGTCCGAGGAGAGCCGGGCCTTCTCCTCCAGGCTTCCCGGCGTCAGCACGCCCGACCCGGCGGCGCGTGAGATCGGGTCGCCGCCGCGTCCGCGCAGGACGTAGGCGCAGCCGACTGCGATCACCGCCCCGGCAAGCGGGCCGATGACATAGACCCAGTAGCTGGTGAAGTCGCCGCTGATGAGCGCGGGGCCGAAGGAGCGGGCCGGGTTCATCGAGACGCCGCTGACCGGCGCCGCCCAGAGACCGGCGAGGGCGATGTAGCCGCCCACGGCAAGCGCGGCGATCGCGCCGACGTTCTGGGCCGCCGAGGCGGTCCCGAGGATGACGCTGACCAGGCCGACGGTGAGAACTGTCTCCATCAGCAGGGCCTGCCAGTTGGCATACCCCGCGCCTGGAAGCGTCGCCCCGAGGTGCTCGATGTTCCCGAACACGGCCAGCAGGAAGAGGCAGGCCAGTGTCGCCCCCAGGAGCTGGATGATGATGTAGCCCGGCACCCGCTTCCAGGGGAAGTCTCCGCGCAGGGCGAAGGCCAGTGAGACGGCAGGGTTCAGATGCGCCCCGGAGATCGCGCCCATGAAGAGGATGATCGCCATCACCATGAGCCCTGGCGCGACCACCGCCGCGGGGAGGCTGATCTGACCCTCCCCGTGGAGGATCCCGCCGCCGGCGGCGACGAGCACGAGGAAGAACGTCCCCAGCAGCTCGGAGAACAGCCGCCGCCACTCGTGGCGCGGATCGTCGAAGTCCTTGCGGTCCCCGAACTCGAGCATGAGCAGATGCCTCGCCCGCGGGGTGAACGGAAGCGCCTCCGAAGGCAGCGTCAACGGGTGTGTCGCCGGGCGTTTGGGATGAATCAGTCAACCGACGTCCATCCTCGCACCTCGCCTAGCGGTTCGCCACCAGTGACGGGCCCTATGTTCGACGGGGGATTTCCGCAAGGCGAGTACAGATCGGTCAGGCCAGAACGTTGACCGCTCGAGCGATCAAACATGGGAGGTGGGCGCGGCGCCGTGGCATTTCTTCCACTTGCGCCCGCTGCCGCAGGTGCAGAGGTCGTTCCGCCCTCGGGCGGCGTCCTCGGAGGCGTATCGCCGCATGATCTCGGCGGGCGCGCGCCCTGGTTCAGCAGCTCGCACATGACCCGCATCGGCTCGGTGACGTGGTGGAAGAACAGCTTGTAACCGGGGCAGAGGTAGTTCAGCCCGGGCTCGCCGCTGGGCGTGGAGATGAAGCGATCCTTCGGGCAGCCGCCGTGGCAGGCGAAGCGCACGTCGCACTCGAGGCAGTACTGCGGCAGCGTCTCGCGCTTGTCGAGGCCGAACTGCCGCTGGCGGGGTGAGGCGACGAGGTCGAGCATGTTCTCCTCGGCGATGTTGCCGAGGAGGTAATCGGGCTCGACGAAGTGATCGCAGGAGTAGAGATCGCCGTTGTGCTCGAGGGCGAGCGCGTTCCCGCAGGTCTCGCAGTGGATGCAGAGGCCAGGCGGCTCGCCGTAGAAGTTCTGAAGCGCGACGTCGAACATCTGCACGTAGACCCGGGCGACGTCGCGGCGGACCCATTCCTCGAAGACGTCGATCAGGAACCGCCCATAACCCTCGCCCGAGATCGAGCGCCCGGTGACGACGTTTCCCTCCTGCCGGTAGAGCGGGCGATCGCGCCACGAGGACCAGGGCACGGTTCCGTCGGCGGCCGCGTCGGGAACCCGCTCGATGATCGGGATGAACTGCACGAAGCTCGCGCCGCACTCATCGCGCAGGAAGCAGTAGACCTCGCGCCCCCGCTCGGCGTTGGCGGCATGGATCGTCGTCAGGGCGTTCCAATCGACGCCCGCCTCCCGGAGGAAGCCGAGGCCGCGCATCACCTGATCGAAGCTGCCACTTCCGCCCCGGGTCACGCGGTAGGCGTCGTGGATCTCGCGCGGTCCGTCGATCGAGACCCCGACCAGGAAGTCATGCTCCTTGAAGAACGCCGCCCACTCGGCGTCGAGCTTGGTGGCGTTCGTCTGGATCGTGTGCTGGGCGCGCTGGCCCGGCTTCAGGTACTTCTGCACCAGCTCGACCGAGCGGCGGAAGAAGTCGAGGCCCATCAGGGTCGGCTCGCCGCCCTGCCAGGCGATCGTCACCTCGGGGACGCGAGCGTGCGCCTCGATCAACTGGCGCAGATAGAGCTCCAGCGTGTCCTCGCTCATCCGGAAGCGGCTGTCCGGGTAGAGCATCTCCTTCGAGAGGAAGAAGCAGTAGTCGCAGTCGAGGTTGCACTGAGCGCCGGTCGGCTTGGCCAGCAGGTGGAAGGCCGGCGGCGCATCCGGCGCGGTCATGCTCGATGCGGTGTCTGGAATCCTGCCCTCGACCAGCGGCTCCCCTCAGGCGTCTCCTTCGGCCATCTTCTTCTGGGCGTCGGCCAGCGCCCCCTTCAGCGCCTTGACGTGGCTTCCCTCGGCCTCGCCGACGACCTTCTTCACGGCCCTCGCCACGGCGGGCTCGACCTTGTCGGCCTCGGTGCGCGAGTAGGCGACGATCAGGCCGGCGCCGCCGAGCGGGATCGTCTCTCCCGCCTGCTCCCCGATCTTGCCGGCGACCTTGTGGTGAAGCAACCCGCCGGCACCGGCTCCCAGCGCGGCGCCGACGGCGGTGGCGGCGAGCAGCGGTGGTGCGAATAGCCCGACCGCGAAGCCGACCACACCCAGGCCCTCGGCACCCTCGCGGACCATGTGGTCGGTCTCCTCAACCGACAACTCGCCCTCGAGGTCCTTGCTGACGACGACGGCGCCCTGCAGATGCCCTCCGGATTCGCGGACCGCGTTGTAGTCCTCCTCGGCGGCCTCCTTCGACAGGTAACCGCCGATGAGGACGTCGATCGTGTCATGCAGTTTCATCTTCAGCCTCCTCCGACGGGAATCCGCCTCACGCCGTGAGCGCGTGCGCCGCGTGTCCGTGGTGAACCTCCTTGTGGAGCTCGTGCTCCTCCTCCGTCGACTCGTGTGGATTGACATCGAAGACGACCTTCTTGATGGTGCCCGTGAACGGGAACGGCTTCCTGTCCTCGTACCCCTGGTCGACCACACCGCCGTTATCGCGGCCGATGTCCATCCCCGCATAGCCGGAGAAGCGGATCGGCACGGTGTGATCCATCCGGCCCTTGCCGACGGGCCGATCATCGATGAACAGCGTCACCTCACCGCCTGTGGCCGGCTTCGCCTCGTCGGCGGCAAACTCCATTCGCACCGTCACCTCGCCCTCGGGAAGAGGCTCCTCGGCCTGCTGGCGGAAGACGAAGACGCCCATCATCGAGTAGGTGTGCGTCAGCTTGCCGCCGTCGACGAACAGCGAGAACCCGCCCATGTGGTCGGCCTCGGCGACGATCACCCCTTCGGCGCCGCCCGACGGGATCACCAAGTCGGCGCTGATCGCGTAGGAGTGGTTGTAGATCCGCGGGATCATCCCCGAAAGGACGTTCTGCACATCGCCGCGGAACTCTTGCTTCGTGATCTCGGGGAGCGGGGGCACGATGCCGAAGAAGGGCGCGAGCGTTGCCAGCAGCGGCAGCACGTTGTACTTCTCGGCCTCGGCCCAGAAGAGCTCCTTGAGCTCCTTCACCTTCTCGGGGTTATCCGCGGCGAGATCCTTCGCCTGGGTGAAGTCGTCGGGCAGGTAGTAGAGCTCGACGGGGTCCTGATCGGGGTCCCAAACGCCAGGCGTGTACGGCTTCAACGCGTCCGGCGTGATCACCCAGGGGATGCGCTCGGTCCTCATCGAGAGCCACCAGCCGTCCTTGTACATCGCCCGGTTGCCGATCGTCTCGAAGTACTGCTGGGTGTGGCGCTCGGGAGCGCCGGCGTCCGTCAACGAGTCGGCGAAGGTCGCGCCGTGCATCGGCTGCTGCTCGATCCCGTCGATGTGGGTCGGCATCGGGATCCCCGCGATCTCGAGGATCGTCGGACCGACGTCGGTGACATGCGTGAAGTGCGTCCTCAGGGCTCCGCGTTCGGTGATCGTCTCCGGCCAATGGACCACGAGGGGATTGCGCGTGCCGCCGAGGTGCGAGCCCACCTGCTTTCCCCACTTGAACGGCGTGTTGCCCGCCCACGCCCAAGCCGCCGAGTAGTGGGGCGCCATCATCTGGTTCCCCCACGCCTCGATCCCGCCGTAGCGCTCGGCGAGCTGCAGCTGCATCTCGTCGGTCAGCGGGATGCCGTTCTGCATCGTCAGCTCGTTGAACGAGCCGGTGATCGTGCCCTCCATGCTGGCGCCGTTGTCACCCCAGACCCAGAGCACGAGCGTGTTGTCCAGCTCGCCGAGCTCATCGATCGCGTCGATCACCCGGCCGACGTTGTAGTCGGCGTTCTCGGAGTACCCCGCGTAAACCTCCATCTGCCGCGCGTAATAGGCCTTGAGCTTGTCTGGGACGTCCTCCCAGGCGGGGAACGCCTCGTCACGCGGGGTGAGCTCGGCGTCGGGGGGAATCACACCGAGCTCCTTCTGCCTGGCGAAGGTCTCCTCGCGCAGCTTGTCCCAGCCCTGGTCGAACTTGCCCTTGTACTTCTCGGCCCACGCCTCGGACACGTGGTGGGGGGCATGGCTGCAGCCGGTGGCGAAGTAGGTGAAGAACGGCTTCTTCGCGTCCTGCGCCCGGATCGCGTGCAGCCACTCGATCGTCTTGTCGGCCATGTCGTCGGGCAGGTAGTAGGCGTCCTCGTCGTCGTCGTCGTAGTAGGCGTCGGGAGTGCCGATGATCTTCTGGTTCTCGGTCAGACACGGGTCCCACTGCCCCGAGCCTCCGCCGAGGAACCCGTAGAAGTATTCGAACCCCCAGCCAACGGGCCAGCGGTCGAACGGCCCGGCCGGGCCCTGCTGGCCGTCCGGCGTCAGGTGCCACTTGCCGAACGCGGCAGTGCTGTACCCGTTGTCCCGCAGGATCCTCGGGAAGGGAACGCAGTCGTCCGGGAAGAATCCGGTGTAGCCCGGGAACCCGGTCGAGAACTCGCCCACCGAGCCGATACCGACCGCGTGGCTGTTGCGGCCGGTGAGAAGCGCCGCCCGCGTCGGCGAGCAGAGCGCGGTGACGTGGAAGCGGTTGTAGCGCAGGCCTTCGTCGGCGATCCGCGTGTAGTTCGGCGTGTCGATCGGCCCCCCGAACGTCGCGGGGTTGCCGAAGCCGGCGTCGTCGATCAGCACCAGAAGGACGTTTGGCGCCCCGTCCGGAGGCTCGACGTGCCCGATCGGCTCCCAGTCTGGCTGCGATCCATCCAGCGTCCGGTTGGCGACACCGCTGAAAGGGGGCATGCGAATCGGAAGCTTGCTTCTATCTGGCTGGGTCATGTCTACTGCCGACTCCTTGCGATCGAGAACTGGGCTGGCGAGCCGCCGGGCCGGGCGGCGCCTCACAGTCTCCGACGCCTCGCCAGTCCTGGCATCGTCCAATCCGGGTGAAAAGATCAACCGCTCGGGAGTACCTCGGTCTTCGGTAGATCACCCGATCCGGGTGGACGCACTGGTTCGGCTTGGAATAGGGTTGTGCAACCCCACGGCGAGGTGAACAGGTTGAAGCAACTTCGATGAACAAGCGAACCCCGATTCGGGAGAGAGGCTGAAGGACCAGGCGCCCCGCTAGGGTCCTCGACTCGCTAGCCCTCCGAGCATGCCCGACCAGCCCGACACAACCCCGCCCCCCGAGCGAGCCTCGGCACCCGCGCCTGAGTCCGCCGGGAGCCAGCGCGCGGAGGATCGCGCGGCGGGAGACCCGAAGCATCGCCACCGCGCCCTCGTGTGGGCCCTCGTCGTGTTCGCGTCAGTGGTGCTGGTCGTCTCGATGATCGCGAACTGGGTTCAGACCGAGGCCCTCAGCTCCGGCCAGCTGTCCAATCAGACCGACGAGATCCTCAAGAACAAGGACGTCCAGGAACAGCTCAGCATCTTCGCGGTCGATCAGCTCTACGCCAACGTCAACGTCCAGGCCCAAATCGAGCAGAAGCTGCCCAGCGCCGCCCAGCCGCTCGCCGCTCCGGTCACGGCGGCGACGCAACAGCTCGCCACGAACGTCGCGCAGACGGCGCTCGCCTCGCCTCAGGTTCAGGCCCTCGTCTCCACAGCGGTCGGTCAGGCGCAGCAGCAGTTCGTCGACCTGATCGAGAACAAGGACCAGTTCGTCTCGACCCAAGGCGGCGTGGTCACGGTCGAATACGGGAGCTTCGTCGCCGACCTTGCCACCCGCCTCGGAGTAGATCCCTCGACGATCTCCCAGATCCAGGGCCTCATTCAGCAGTACTCGACGGAGCTGAAGCAGCGGCTTGACCACCGCCCAGTCCAAGCTCCAGTCCGCGCGAGCGACCCTCTCCCAGGCGAAGGCGGGCACCCTCAGCCCGCAGACGCAACAGAACCTCCAGACGCTCCAAACGGACGCCGCCCAGCTCCAGGCGACGGTCCGGAGCCTCGAGCAGAAGATCAAGGGCATTCTGCCGAAGGTCCCCGCCCAGCTCCAGAGCAAGGTGTCCGACGTCCAGGGCCGTCTGGCCCAGCTCGACAAACGGCTGACGGGACTACTGCAACGGGTCGCCGCAGTGCTCAAGGATCCGAGCCAGGCAAAGATCATCAAGCTCGACCCCGCGCTCGCCTCCCTCCAGACACGCATCACCACGCTGCTCAACCGTCAGGCGCTTCAGCACCCGGGCGAGCTCGTCGTGATGAAGTCCAGCCAGCTGAGCGGGCTCCAGGACCTCGTCAGCGTGCTGCGCAGCCTCGGCTTCGTGCTGCCGCTGCTGACGCTCTTGCTGTACCTGGGCGCGATCTACCTGGCGAAGGGATGGCGCCGCGAGGCGCTGATGGCAGCCGGGGGCGGGATCCTGGGGGCCACGTTGCTCACCCTGCTGGCGAGGCGCCTGCTCGGCAGCGCGGTCACCGATTCGGTGGCGAGCTCCGACGCGGTCAAGCCGGCCATCAGCGCCGTCTGGAACATCTTCTCCGCGGGGCTGCGCCAGCGGGCGCTGTTCGTACTCGTGATCGGCCTGGGGTTCATCGTCGGGGGCCTTCTCGCGGGGCCCGGCCGCCACGAGGTCGCCGTGCGACGCTTCCTCGCGCCGTACCTACGCGACCGCCCGGTTGTCGTCTATGCGGTTGTCGCCTTTGTCTTCCTGGTCTGGCTGTCGTTCCTCCCGACGATCAACAATCTCGGTCAGGTCCTCGTGATCCTCATTCTCGCCGCGCTCGCCGTGGTGGGGATAGAGATCCTGCGCCGGCAGACGGCACGGGAGTTTCCGCCCACCCCAGCGGCTCCCGGCCAAACGCAGCGCCCGTAACCGGGAGTCGGCAGTACCTCCTGAGGGTGAGGCCCGGTTAGCATCGATCTAGCTTCGCGGTTGTTGACTACCCGATGAGCACGATCGTCCCCCGCCCCCTCCGCGTCTCTGTAGCGACGCTAACCGTGGCCGCACTTGCGGTCCTGGCAGCCGGCGGAGGCCCCGCGAGGGCAGCGAGCGCCGACTACAACAAGGGCTATGACCTCGGCCTTGAAGCCTGGAAGTACGGGCTGCCCGTGGTCAAGATGGACCAGACCTTCCGCATCCAGACCAGCGTCAACGTCCCCGACGGCAGGGGCCGCGGCCCGGTCAACCGCTTCAGCCACGTCCGCAAGCTGGCCGACGCCAGCGCCCGCGACGTCGTCGCCCCCAACAACGACACCCCCTACTCGATCGCCTGGCTCGACCTGCGGCGCCAGCCGATGGTCATCCACATCCCGAAGGTGAACCGCTACTTCGTGATTCCGTTGTATGACCCCTACACCGAGGACTTCCGCAACCTGGGCACGGTGAGCAAGACGAAACCCGGCGACTACGTCGTCACCGGCCCCGGGCCAGCACCACGTGAAGATCCCCAAGGGGACCCACCGGATCAGGAGCCGCTATGACCGCGTCTGGATCATCGGCCGCACCCTCAGCTTCGGCCCGGCCGACCTCGGGAAGGTGCACCGGATCCAGAACCGCTACAGGATCACGCCGCTGAGCCGCTACGGGACGCATTACCGGCCCCCCAAGCCAAAGCATCCCGACACCACACCCGACGACGTGCCGATGCCGAGCGGCCTGCATTTCTTCGACCGGCTCGGCTCCCTGCTGAAGCGCTTCCCGCCGCCGAGGGCCGACCGGGCAGAGCTCGAGAAGCTGGCCCAGATCGGGGTCGGACCGGGCAAGCGGCCCTCGACCGACTCCTCGCTCAGCGCCGAGGAGAGGCAGGGAATGATCGACGCCGTCGCCGCCGGTCCCGGTGTCCTTCAGAGCGAAGTCACGGTTCGGTATCTGACCGAGGCCCCGAAGCACAACGGCTGGCTCGTCCTGCCGACCGGGCGCTACGGAACCGACTACGACTACCGGGCGCTGATCACCCAGGTCGGGCTGGGCGCCCTCACCCCCTCCGAGGCGATCTACCCGGTCGCCCAGACCGACCACGCGCTTGGTCCCCTGAACGGCTCCAACGACTACGTGGTGCATTTCGAGCCGGGCCAGCTTCCACCGGCCGACGCCTTCTGGTCGCTGACCCTCTATGACTCGTCGGGCTTCTTCGTCCCCAACCCGATCGACCGCTACGCGGTCGGCGATCGCAGCGATCTGCAGCTTCAACCCCGATGGGTCCCTCGACCTCTACGTGCAGAGCACCCAGCCCTCCGATCCCGCGCAGGCCAAGAACTGGCTGCCCTCCCCGGCCGGGGCGCCCGTTCAGGTTGACGATGCGCCTCTACGCAGCCGACCAGAGCCCAGATCCCGGGGATCCTCGACGGCAGCGGCTGGGATCCGCCCGCCGTCACCAAGCTGCCCTGAGGGGATCGACCTTCGGACGCGGCGGGCGTGCTACTCGTCGCAGGAGGCCCGGCTGCCCGAGCGACGTTGACGGCCTCAGCGCGCGAGGAGACGCCGAGCTTGCGGTAGACCGCCTGGGCCTGCGATTTGACGGTGTTGGTGGAGACGACGAACTCCTCGGCGATCTCGCGCAGGGAGAGATGGGTGGGCAGGTAGCCGAGCAGGCGAAGCTCAGCGGGCGTCAGGTCGGACCCTACACCGTCGGGCTTCCTCTGGTTCGCGCCGGCGGTCGCGCTCCTCGACCCACCTGCCTCAGCAGGGGCGCTTCCTCGAGATCGATCAGACCCGGCACGGCGGCCAGGTGCTTCCTTGGCCTCGGCAGGCCTGCCAAGGCGAACCAGCGCCCGCGCCACGAACACGTGCGACACGGCCTCGAGCCAGGGAGTCATCTCGTCGCACTGATCCAGCAGGCGCGCGGCGCGAGACACCTCCGGGCCGGCGCGGTGCACCTGCCCGCGCTCGATCATCACAAAGGACGAAACGGCGATCGGCAAGCGCCGCGGGCGGATAGTTGACGAGCCGGGAGCGCTCGACCTGGGCCCGGGCCTGTGAGGAGAGGATCTCGGCGGTGATCGGATCCCCGTCGTCGAGGGCGAGGGCGGCGAGCTCGGCGAGGCAGATCACCTGGATCATCGGACCGAAGACCGCGCCTATGCGAGCACCCTTCTTCAGCGCACTCTCGAGCCTCCCGGGACATCTCCCGGAGATCAGCAGCACGGAGCCCCTTGACCATCTCGCACACCGCCTGATAGGGGCTGTCCTCCGGCTCTCGCCGACTCGCCTCCTCGGCGTCGGCAAGCGCACGGGCGACCCCGCCGCGACCCAGCTCCGCCCGTGCCGACCCATACCGCCCCCTCGTACGGCCCCTCCGCGGGATCGGCCAGCGATCCACCGCCGGCCCTGGCCGCAGCCTTCAGCCAGCCCTCTGCGCGGCTCCCCTGCCCCCCGGCCAGGGAGCTGTGAAAGGCCGCGAGCGCGAGCGGCGTGCAGCTCTCGACCTGCTTCTCGGTGAACCGGGAGAGCCAGGAGATCACGGTCGAGTTCCTCCCCCGGGCGGCATATTCCGGGATCAGCGTCGTAGATCAGATCGCCCGCGCCGCTCGACGTCGCCGGCGGCGATCGTGTGCTCCACGGCCCGGTCGGGGTCCTCGTGCTCGCACGAACCAGGCGCTGGCGCGTCGGTGGAGATCGGGCTCGAGCTCAGGCTCGGCCCTTCGCAGCTCCTTCGCAGCGCCGTGCCCAGCAGGCCATGGAAGCGGAACCAATCACCCTTGCGGTCGAGCGGGACGATCAGGAGGTGGGAGCCGGCCAGCTCCTCGAGCATCGCGCTCCGAACCTGACCGCTCGAGAACCGCGTCGCAGAGCTCGCCGGAGAAGCGATCGAGGATCGAGATCCGCCGCAGGAAGCTCAGCTGCTCGGTCGGATACCCGGGAGGTGAACTCATCCTGCAGGTACTCGGCAACGACCCTGTCATCGCCGGCGAACTCGGCTATCGCCGCGTGCGGGGTCCTCGCTGTCGAGCATCGCAAGCCCCGCCAGGTAGATCGCCACCGGCCAGCCCTCGGTCTTCTCCACCACCTCTTCGAGCTGCGCGGGGCCGAGCGAGACGCCGATCGTACTCCAGCAGCGTCTCCGACCTCGCGTCCGGTTCATCGCCAGCTCCGCCGTCCCCAGCTCCAGCGTCCTGCGGTGAGCACGCAGCCGCCCCAGGTGTACGGTGCGCGGCCGCCCTTCCCGCAAGCGCGAGCTGGGCGCCGGCGGCAAGCCTTCGCCGATCGCCGTCGATCACCTCCGCGGCCTCTTCGGAATCGAGCAGATGAGCATCGTCGATGACCAGCACGAGCTTGGCCGAGGCCCGCCTCAGGGCGTCCAGCAGGGTCGGAATCACGGCGTCGATGTGCGGGACCGTCGCGTTCAGCATCTCGAATGCCGAGCTGGCCGCCGGTTCCACCTCGGCGAGCGCCTCGGTGACCGCCGTCAGGAGCGCGACGCCGTCGCGTCTCGTTGCGTCCCGACGGTCACCCAGGCGAAGGGGCGCTCGTCGACGCGCCGCCCATTCCGAGAGCAGGGTCGTCTTCCCGTATCCGGGCGGGGCCGAGAGCAGCGACGACCGAGAGCCCTCTCTTCCCTCGCCAAGACCGGGCCGTCAGGCGCGGTCGTGGAACCATCCCGGTGCGAAAGACCGGCGGCTCGTGGCGGGAACCGACCCGCGCCTCGAATTCCTCCAGGGAAGGAACCCGTGTGGTAGTGCCCGAACTCATCAGATTGGCCGTTGCGCGTGCCCGGTGGCCACCGACCGACGCGCGCGCCAAGTCTACCGCCGGCCGAAGGCCCGCCTGACCTCGGCCTCGCAGACACCTGGCCGCGCAACCCGCTACTGTCGCGCCGCGACGACGTCGGCGAGACGACGGAGGGATCGAGATGGACGGCTTGACATGGACGACTACCAGCTGACCCTGGATCGGGTCGTCGATCGCGCCGCCCGTTTTCACCCTGACCGGGAGATCGTCTCGCGCCGTCCCGACCGGAGGCTGCATCGCACCACCTACGGCGCCGATCGCCGAGGAGGCCAGGCGCCTGGCCGGAGGCCTCGGCGACCTGGGCATCGGGTCCGGAGACCGCGTCGCGACGCTGCTCTGGAACCAGCCGGAGCACCTCGCGGTGTATTTCGGGGTTCCGGCAATGGGCGCCGTCGTCCACACCCTCAACCCGCGCCTGCACCCCGATGAGCTCGCCTACATCGTCAACCACGCGGAGGACCGGGCGATCATCGTCGACGAGACCCTCGCTCGGGGTCTTGGAGCCGGTCCGCGAGGCCCGCGACTTCGAGCAGGTGATCGTCGTCAGCCATTCCGGGAGGCTCCCGCCGGGACACCTCGTATGGCGAGCTGATCGACGATGCGGACGGCGGCCGCCTGGCCGTCTCTCGACGAGCGGCAGGCGGCAGCCATGTGCTACACGTCGGGCACCACCGGCCGCCCCAAGGGAGTGACCTACTCGCACCGCTCCGCGGTCCTGCACTGTCTCGGCGCGGCCCTCCCGGATGCCCTCGACATCTCCGCCCGGGACACCATCCTCCCGGTCGTCCCGATGTTCCATGCGAACGCCTGGGGACTTCCATACGCCGCCGCCTTCACCGGCGCCCGCCTGGTTCTCCCCGGCCCGCACCTCGACGCCGAGAGCATCCTCGACCTGCTCGAGGCGCGAGCGGGTGACGATGACGGCCGGCGTGCCGACCGTGTGGATGGCGATCCTCGCGGCGCTCGACGCCGAGCCCGGGCGGTGGGACCTCTCCTCGCTTCGCCGGATGGTCGTCGGCGGGGCGGCGGTCCCGCAATCGATGATCGAGGGGTTCGAGCGCCACGGCCTGGAGGTCCTGCAGGCCTGGGGCATGACCGAGACGAGTCCCCTGGGGACGGTCTGCCACGCCTCGCCGGCGCTGGGGAGCGGCTCGCCGCGAGCAGTACGCCTACCGGGCGCGGCAGGGGGTCGCGGTGCCCCTGGTCGAGATCCGGGCTCGGAACGAGGATGGCGAGGTGCCCTGGGACGACGAGACGATGGGCGAGCTGGAGGTGAGAGGGCCCTGGGTCGCGAGCGGCTACCACGGCGGGGAAGGGACCGAGAAGTTCACCGAGGACGGGTGGTTCGCCACCGGCGACGTTGTCACGATCGATCCCGGTGGGTGCATCAAGATCTGCGACCGCGCCAAGGACCTGGTCAAGTCGGGAGGGGAATGGATCAGCTCGGTCGACATGGAGAATCTCCTCATGGCCCACCCCGCCGTGGCGGAGGCGGCGGTGATCGCTGTGCCCGACGAGCGATGGGGGGAGCGACCGCTCGCCGTGGTCGCGCTGGCCGAGGGCTGCACGGCGAGCGACGATCAGCTCCGCGAGCACCTCTCGGCGGACTTTGCGAAGTGGCAGCTGCCCGAGCGCTTCGAGTACGTGGAGGAGATACCTCGCACCGCAACCGGCAAGTGGAAGAAGACGGAGCTGCGCAGCCGGATCTCCGGTTGAAGGGCTGCCCGGGAGAGGCGTCCCGACGGCAGGATTTGCCGCTCCAGAGCGGAATCACCCGTATCGGATGATGGCGGCCGAAAGGCCCGGGCGTAGGCTCGCGACACCGCCCAGGTGGCACCGCTGCCGGGATGCGCCGGAAGACGATCACTGGAGGTAGCAGATGAACGCGGATACCGAGAAAGGCGCCGGCTGGCTCCTGTTCGCCGGCACGATGGTCGCGATCGTCGGCGTGCTGAATGTGATCTATGGGATCGCTGCGATCGACCAGTCCAGCTTCTTCAAGGACGGGGCGAAGTACGTGATCACCAACCTCAAGACCTGGGGATGGGTCGTCCTGATCATCGGAGTCGTGCAGCTGATCGCCGCCGTCTCGATCTGGGGCCGCGGCGAGTTCGGTCGCTGGATCGGGATCATCGGCGCCAGCCTCAACATGATCCTGATGCTGCTCTGGCTGCCCGGGGCGCCCTTCCTGGCCCTGGCGATCTTCGGACTGGACATCCTCGTCGTCTACGGGCTGCTCGCCTACGGCGGCCGCCAGGGGGCCTGATCGGCGCCCGCTAACCGTGGTCGGGCCGCCGGCTTCACAGGCCGTTGGGCCGGCGGCCCGCCCCACGCCACCCGAACACCCCAGGAGCAGACCCGATGGCAAGCGACAACTCGCCCCCCGATTCTGATCTACTCGGACTGTACGTAGCCGGCATCGCCGGTTTGGCGATCATCGCGATCCTCGTCGCCTTCTTCCTGATCGGCCCCGTGGCGGGGATCATCGTGCTGATCGCGATCGGTGTGGTCGGCACCTATCTGGCCTACAAGCGCTTCGGCGGAGGAGGCAGCGAACAGTGAGAGAGCACATCAGCATCGACGAGAAAACCCTCGAGTGGGTCGGAACCAGATTCCTCACCAGCGAGGTTCCCGACAACGAGTTCCCCGACGCCGGGATGCCGGCGGTCGAGGCGATGCGACTGGTCGGCGAAGACCTGCTGCTGGAGGGCGAGCCGCAGCGAAACCTCGCCACCTTCGTCACCACCTGGATGGAGCCCGAGGCTCAGCGGATCATCACCGAGAACCTCTATCGCAACTTCATCGACCACGCCGAGTACCCGATCTCGGCGGAGATCGAGCAGCGCTGCGTCCGCATGCTCGCCGATCTGTTTCACGCACCGGGCAAGACCACCGGCTGCGCCACCCAGGGGTCGTCGGAGGCGATCATGCTCGGGGCGCTCTCGCTGAAGTGGAAATGGCGCGAGCGACGCAAGGCCGCCGGCAAGTCGACCGATGCCCCGAACCTGGTCTTCGGCGGAGACGTGCACGTCGTCTGGGAGAAGTTCTGCCGCTACTTCGACGTCGAGCCGCGGATCGTCCCGCTGGCCGAAGGCAAGTACACGATCGGGCCCGAGGACGTCGAGCCCCACGTGGACGAGAACACGATCGGCGTGGCCGCCGTGCTCGGCACCACCTTCACGGGTCACGCCGACGACATCGTCGGCATCAACAAGATGCTCGTGACCCTGAAGAAGGAGAAGGACCTCGACGTCCCCCTCCACATAGATGGCGCCAGCGGGGGCTTCGTCTGGCCCTTCCTCTATCCCGACTCCGAGTGGGACTTCCGCCTGGAGCAGGTGCGCTCGATCAACGCCTCGGGCCACAAGTTCGGCCTGGTCTACCCAGGGATCGGCTGGCTGATCTTCCGCGAGGAGTCAGACCTCGCCGAGGACCTCGTCTTCTACGAGAACTATCTCGGCAAGACCGACGCCACATTCACGCTGAACTTCTCAACCGGCGCCTCGATGGTCCTCGCCCAGTACTACAACTTCGTGCGCCTCGGGCGGCCCGGCTACACCTACGTCATGCGGATGATGGAGGAGAACGCGAAGGCGCTCGCCGAGGACTTGAAGGGGACGGGAGCCTTCGAGCTGATCGGAGAGGATGAGGAGCAGCTTCCCCTGGTCGCCTTCAAGCTGGCCGAGCAGCGGCCCTATGACGAGTTCGACATCGCCTGGCAGCTTTCGGCGGAGCGCGGCTGGATGGTCCCCGCCTACACCCTCCCGCCCAACGCGCAGGACGTGAAGATCATGCGCGCCCTGGTCAAGGAGAACTTCAGCCGGGGACAGGTCACCCGTCTCGCAGGGGATATCCAGCAGGCACTGAAGACGCTCGACGAGAAGGGTGGCGCTCATCCTGCCGAGCGCAAGCAGGTGAAGACGGGGACCGGCTACTGAGGGCTCGTCGAGCCGGGGAGCCTGGCCGGACCGCCAGGCTCCCGACGTCCTCGACTCAGGCCCTCGGCGCTGCCTCGTCTTCGGCGCCGTAGACGATGATCCCCCAGACGACCCAGCAGCAGAGGAAGAAGATCCCCAGCGACCACCAGGGATTGTGGCCGTCTATCGACAGCAGGGCGCCAATCGCCCCGATGCTGCCGCCGATGATCCCGATCACACGGCCGTAGGCGTTGCCGGCCATCAGCGAGAAACCCCCGGTCAGCTGGATCACCCCGAGGATGATCAGAACCCAACCCAGGGTGTTGAGGTTGGTGAGTATGTACCTGGTGCCGTTTGCGTAGTAGTTGGCGTCGTCAAGAGCGCCGATCCCGTAGATGATGTTGAGAGTGCCGATGATCAGCAGCATGATCGCTGCGAACACGACTCGGCCTGCACCTCGCATACCGCCTCCTTGTGTCGATTCGCCGCTATTCCGCGGCTAGCGCGCTGGCTTGAAACCAGCGTCGCGCGCCAATATAGGTCCCGGCCCGGAGCGGATCACCACCCGGAACGGGTGATTAGCCGATGCCGGGCTCAGCCCTCGGCAGCCATCGCGCCCGCCGCGATCAGGTCCGTGGGGTGGACCCACTCGTCGGCGAGGGGTATCCCGCCTGCTCGGAGGATCGCGTCGCGCAGCGGAATCGCCCAGCGATGCTCGATCAGCGCGATGCCGGCGGAGTCGCCCGGGGGAATCGCATCGGCGAGGTACCAGGCGTCGGCCTCACTGAAGGCGGCCCCGTCCTCCATCGCCTCGGCTCCGGCGAGCGCGCCGGCCTCGGCTCCCTCTTCGCCGGCCGCACCGAGGCCGAGCAACGCTCCCGCGATCGCACCGAACGCCATCGCCTCGTCCTGGGAGAGGTCGCTGTGCTCGATCGCCGAGATGTTTCCGTCCTCGTCCTTGGTCACGAACAGGAGATCGACCAGGCGGACGATGTCGGCCTCGCGCAGGCGCCGCAGCTCCTCGAGGATCTCGCCTGAGAACTTGCCCTCGTGAAAGCCGACCACGAGCAGCTGGACCGGGCCCATTCCGTTTCCGTCTTCATTCATCGTCGTCACCTCAGGATCCCGGGAGAAGCTTTGCCTTCTCCGCGTCGAACTGCTCCTGCGTGAGCACACCGCGAGTCGAGCAGGTCCTTGAGCTTCGTCAGAGCGTCTATCCGCTCGGTCTCGCTCATCTCCTGGGCCGGAGGGGCGGCCTGCTGTGGCGCAGGCGCTTGCTGTGCCGGCGCCTGTTGCTCCTGCGTGGACTGAATCTGGGCATCCTGCTCGGCCTCGTGCTCGGACTTGCGCTGCATGTGCTTGCCGGCTGCGTAACCCGCGCCGCCGACCATGGCCGCACGGAGAAGTGGGCGTCGTCTCATCAAGGGCATCTGCCATTCCTTCCGCTGGGAGGATCTCTGGTCGCCGAACGGATCGAAACCTATCGTGGCCCGTGTTTCATCGCGCGATCCGGGTGAAATGGCGCCCTGCGGGCTGGGGATCGCACGCTGGCCCGGTCGGTCGCCTTGGGGAGGTGCGGCAAGATCCAGGGATGGCGGCCGGCGCCACCGACTCAGCCACGGCAAACGCGCAGCGGGTGCTCGCCCGCGCCCGCTCGATCCCCTCCGGCCGGGTCACCACCTACGGCGATCTCTCGCCGGGCGCTCCCCGCTACGCCGGCGCAGTCCTCTCCTCCTGCGAAGACCCGGACGTCCCCTGGCACCGGGTCGTGCGGGCGGACGGGTCGCTGGCCAAGGGGGGGCGCCAGCGCGACCTGCTGGAGGCCGAAGGAGTGCCCTTCAGGAGCCGGAGGGTGGACATGGATGAGGCCTGGTGGGAGCCTCAGGGGTGAGATGGGCCGTGAAGGACTCGAACCTTCAACCTTGAGATTAAGTCCCTCCGACCCCATTTCGGCCAGCGCCGGCACTCGGGACGATCGCCGCTTCTTCCTCTGGCTCGGGCGACGTTGAGGATTGGCGCTGGGAGGAGACCCGACGAAGCTCAACTAGTCTCGCCCGCGGGTCCGTGCGCATCCTAATGAATATCGTGATGATCATGGCCTGAGAATTGACCTGATGCCCCATCGCCACAGCTGAGCCGAACAACTTCCAGTACACCCCGCGCCCGGATCTGACCGGCGTCGGGGTGCTGCTGTTTGCGGCCACCTGGTTGCTGGTGATCGGCCTGCTCAACCTCTTCTACGCGATCTCCGTGATCGCCGGCTCGAAGATCTTCATCACCACCGCGGGGTGGCTGGTCGGCGACGCGCGTCCCTGGGGCTGGTTGATGCTGATCGTCGCGCTCCTGCAGCTGCTGGCCGCCGGCGGCATCCTCGCGGGCAGGCGGTGGGCGCTCTGGATCGCGGTCCTCTCCGTCTTCGGCCACATCGCTGCCTCAATCATGTTCCTCTCGGACTCGACCCTGCTGGGGATCCTGCTGCTCGGCCTTGACGTCACGGTGCTGGGCAGCCTGGCGATCCTGATGGAGGAGCGCGCGACGGCCTGATCGCTTTCCGCTCCACCGCTGTGACAGCTCGACATCGAACCCTCCCCGGGGGAGGGTGCAGGCGACGAAAGCGCCCCACGCGGGCTCGGGTTCACCCTGAGGGCTGGTCGGCCAGGTCAGCCGAGCAGCCCCACCAAGCCCCGCAGCACCAGGGCGGCACCCATCACCAGAGCGCCGATGAACAGGATCCGCCCCCCGTGGCGATTGAGCGCGTCCTTGAAGCGCTGCACCGCTTTGGGCGTCCAATCCGGCGCGAAGGTGTAGCCGAGCAGCGGGATCTCCAGCAGCGCCAGCATGATCAGGTTGAAGCCGACGACGCAGAGCACGGTCACGGTAGTGCTCAGGTCTTGCTTGGAGATCTCGCTCAGGCCGGCCAGGTAGGACGCGCCCGGGAGGGTAAGCAGGGCGCCGACGACGAAGGTGTCGCGGGCCCGGCCCTTGCTCATGGCCTGCTGCCAGCGCGGCGTCTTCTGGGGCTTGCTGGCCTTCTTTTCCCTACGGCGCTCGGCGTAGCGCGCGTGGCGGCCGGTGCCGATGACGAAGGCGACCACGAGAAGGATCAGCCCGAAGGCGATGTCCTCGGCCGGGCTGAGCGTGTTCTTCGTCGTGCTGACCGCACCTCGATCCCTGGAGCTCGAAGACGATCACCAGCCCGAGGGTGATGCTGGTCATGTAGGCGCCGAGCAGGTATCCGAGCAGGAGCCGCTTAGGGCTCGGCAGCAGAAGCATCACCGTCGTCGCCGTCAGCAGGGTCGGGTTGAACGCAGCGGTCAGCGCGAAGACGAGGACCTGGCTCATCGTCCGATCACCCTGGGCCCGGCCTCGAGCGGGCGCCTCAGTTCGATGGCCAGGCTCCGCTTCCGAGCAGCTCGGCCTCCGAGGACAGAACTTCCGCCCTCGCGCACCTCACGGCTTGTAGTTGCTGTACGCGCCCCCGACCCGGTCGTAGGTGTTCCCGAGCTCGTCTTGGGTGATCTTGACCGCTCCGTTGTCCGGCGTGAGGACCAGGTCCTTGGTCGAGCACCGTGGTCCGGAAGCTCCAGCCCGGCGCGGGCTTCAGGCGGCCGCCGAGGTCCTTGAGGCTCTCGTAGGTCTGATTGGGGTCGACGATCAGGCTCGCGGACTTCATGCACCAGGTGTTGCCCTCCGGGTCGTCGAGCAGGAAGACCGGCGATCCCTTGTTGATGCCGATCTGGGTGTCGCGCTTGCCGTTGATCGGCTTGTAGGCGACGCTCTCGTGCTTTCGCATCTCCTTCGGCACGTCGAGCCACATCACCCACCGCGCCTTCAGACCGTTGAAGTCGCGCTCACCGCCGACCATCACCTCGACCCAGTCCACGCACCACAGCCGCGGACCGTTCTTGAACGCGCCGATCGTGTGGTACTCCTCGGTCAGGGCGTCGACATCGACCCCGTCGAGCATCTCCTGCGGGCAGGTATCCCCGGATCCGTTGGGGCTGTTGAGCCCGATCGTGTTGTAGATCCCGCCGACGAGCTTGAACACGTTGCCGCCGATCAGAAAGATCTCGGTGTACCGCTGCGTGCGAACGCCCTCGAAGCGCATCAGCTTCGCGCCGGCGTCGTCCTTGGGAAGTTTGGCCATCAGCTTCATTTGAATCTCCTTTGGGTCGACACGATTGGGTGCTTGGCCCAGCCGCAGACCAAGCCGAAGTGACGCGTCATGGTCAACTCACCCGCTCGATCGGCGGGCACTCCCAGGTCGCGTCGATCACTTCAGGTCGTGGCCGATACAGACGCAAGATCGCGAACCACTCTCCTTCGGATGGGCTCGGAAGCCAGTTCGCAGCCTCATCACCCTCCGGGGTCTCGGCCTGGAGGTGGATCGTCAGACCCCCGTCGGGGTCCTTCTTCAATCCCGCGGTCCGGTCACCGATCGAGTAGCGGTCGATCGGGTTGGCGACCAGGTTGAGGTCGGTGCCGTACATCCCCAGCGACCAGAACGAGTCGACCGGCGGCATGTTGTCGGCGTCGAAGTGGATCCGATAGCGATGCTCGGCCTTGTACTTCTCACCGTCGGCGTCGTTGAAGTTGACGAGATAGACGCCCTCGTCGGGGTCGTTGCACATGATCCCGGCCATGGACTGATCGGCCGCGCGGAGCAGGAAGTCGTCGCCGTAGCGACCGATCTCGGGCGGCGGATAGCGCCAGCCGTGCACGATGTGCGCCCAGTCGCCGCTGAGGAACTGCTGCTTGAGCAGCGCCATCCCGATCAGCTCGGCACGGACCAGCCCTTGTTTGACGGCCTCGGGCTGTTCGTCGAGGTCGAGTCCGGGGCCGATGCCGACGTGCGCGAACTGCTCCATCAGGACCTCGTGGTGTGGCGGCGGAGGATTCTCCGCGAGCATCGCGTTGAGGGTCTTGAACGGGCCGATCGGATCATCCTCGGGCTCGATCGGCTCGAGGACGTCGCGATGGCCGGAGCGGTTGGGGTTCTGCTTGCCCCATTCGCTCAGCGGGGTCAGCAGGTATTGCTCCTGGAGCTTCTTGACCTCGGCGACGTCGTCGGGATCGTTGTCGACGAGCGTCCTGCCCATCACCAGAACCGTCCGGCTGGGCGAATGAGCACGCGACTGGTCGACGTCGTCCGGGAGGTCGCCCTCCCAGCCGGGTCCGACGATCGCGAAGCTGCCGGCCTTGGAGCCGGTCGTCCGCTGGCCGATGTAGTCGATGTTGTCCGACGAGACGCCCATCAGCTCGAACGTGAAGTACCGCTCACCCATGTCGGGATGCGAGAGGATGATCGGCTCCGGGCCGAGGTCCAGCCAGGCGATCGAGTAGAGCGTGTCGTTGTTCGGGCAGCCGCCGTCGCGATAGGTGGCGTCCATCAACTGCGAGGCGTGCCAGAACTCGTTCACCGCCGCGTATGGGACGAACTTCGGGTTGCGCGGCTCGGTCACCCACTTGTGGCGTACCTGAGCGTTGTAGATGTAGGGGAAGCCGTAGATGAAGGCCTGCAGGCCGGCGCTGTAGGCAAATTCGCTGCGCCAGTCCTCGACCTCGCCGGTCAGCAGTGGGCGGACCGCCGACTGCAGCATCGGCTTCGCCTTGCCGAGCTTCTTCGCCTTCGATACGGCCGACTTAGGCAGCTTCGCCAGGCCCGATATCTCCGATCGCACACCGCTCATCTCAGCCTCGATTCCTCTCTGTCTTCGACCCCACGGAGGGCGTCCTGTTTGAATCAGCTCGTTGCGCTCGCTCAGGACGTTCAGCTCGCTCGCCTCCACTTCGCCGGCGGGCGGCCGGCGACGCCCCCCGACGGCGCGTGCCCGCGGCGTATGCACCGCTGACGATCGCCACGGCGCGAAGCAGCGGCCGACGTCTTCTCACCAACGGCACGTCATCCCTCCTGGCCCGCGATCTCCGGCAACGACAAGCCCAGCGCGAGCATGAGCTCGGGGGCCGCGGCCACCGCCCTTGGGCCGCCCACCTGAGGTGCGACCGCCAGAAGGACCCCGAGGACGTCCTCCGGGGTGACAAGGTCCTGCTGCTGCGTCACCGATCTCCCGCGCAAACGACGCCGGCGGGGCGTCGAGGGCGATCAGCGCGGCGATTCTGACGAGCGCGAACATCCTCGGATCGAGGCCGGCCCCGGCCAGCTGTTGCTCACGAGTTACCCCGAAGGCGCTCAGTGCTTCGTTGCTGCCGCCCGAGATACGCGCGAGCATGTCGTGGACTTCCTTAGCGATCACTGTCGCGAAGCCTCGCCGACCTTCACCGCACGAGTGCGACCCCACCGCGCATCCAAACCTCCGGTCGTCGCGGATTTGACTTCAGCGGCGGCCACCATGCCAACCGCTGCCTGGAACCCGAGTCAACCGACCCGGCTGCAAGAGCGCATCGCACGAAAGGTGTGAGATGGTGCGCGGCTTGCAGGGCTCGTCGACGCCCTGCCTTTCGGGTCAGCGGCGAGACGCGGACTGTGGAAGGGTTACGGTCCGAAGGTTGCGATCCAAGTGAATCCGACGACAACGCCAATCGCCGAACTGAGCGAGCGGCCTCACGCGGCGCGGCGCGGTTTCATCGAGCGCCCAAGGCTGGTGTCCCGCCTGGTCGAGACACCGGAGGCATCCGTTGCCGTCCTGATCGCCCCGGCTGGCTATGGCAAGTCCACTCTGCTGAGCGGGTGGGAGCAGCTCGACAAGCGGCCCTTCGCCTGGGTGATGCTTGACGAGCGCCACAACGATCCCACCTTCCTGTTGGGCTCGATCACCCGCTCGTTGAATGAGATCGAGCCGATCGACGAAAGCGTCCTCGCGGCCCTCACGACATCGCGCCCCAGCATCGCGAAGGTTGTCGTTCCCCGGCTCGCGGAGGTGCTTCAGGAGCGCGACCGATCCTTCGTTCTCGTGCTCGACGACGTCCATACGGTCACCGATGCGGACGCGCTCGATGCGCTGACGGCGTTGACGGAGCGGATTCCCTCGGGGTCAGGGCTCGTGCTCGCCTCGCGCACACGGCCGCCGGTCAAGCTCGGAAGGCTTCGTGCCGATCACCGGCTTCTCGAACTGGACGCGGCCGATCTGCTGATGACACACCTTGAGGCACGTCAGACGCTTCGTGCCTGCGGGGTCGAGGTCAGCCCCGAGGAGGCCGACCGGATAGTCGACAAGACCGAGGGGTGGCCGGCCGGTATCTACCTCGCGACGGTCGCGATCGGCGACGCCGAGGACGTGGAAGTCGCGATCGGGCACTTCGCAGGCGACGATCGCTTGGTTGCCGACTACCTCCAGGAGGAGTTCCTGACCGGTCTACCTGCGAGCGACCTCGATTTTCTAACCCGCAGCTCGGTGCTCGACCGGCTCTCGGGGCCGGTCTGCGACATGGTTCTCCAGCGGGAGGGCTCGGGTGAGAAGCTGCGCGAGCTCTCTCGCTCGAACCTGCTGCTGGTGCCGCTTGACAGGAAGGACGAGCAGTTTCGCTACCACGCGCTGCTGCGGCAGATGCTCGAAGGCGAGCTCAACCGGCTTGGCGAGCAGGCTGCCCAGGACCTTCACTCACGCGCCGCTCACTGGTACACCGAGCATGGCGACGTCGATCGCGCCGTCAACCACGCGATCCGATCCGGGCGAGTCGATCAGGCCGGGGACCTGATTTGGGCGCACACGGGACCGTACGTCGCGGGAGGTCGGGAAGCCACGATCCGGCGGTGGATCGAGTCATTTCCCGAGGAGCGTGTGCGGTCGACGCCGACGCTGGCGCTCGCGCGGGCCACGACATACCTCTCGCACGGCAACGGAGGGCAGGTCGAGCACTGGACCGAGCTGGCTCAAGGCTCGCTCGGCGGCCTGGATGCCCCCCAGCGAATGGAGATGGAGGTCGCAGCGACGATGTTGCGGGCGACCGCGGTCCCGAGGCACGGCATCAGACACATGGGCGAGGAGATGCATGGCGTGAATGCCCTGGTGCCGGGCGAGAGCCCCTGGAAATCACTGTGTTGCATGGTCGAGGGTGTCGCGCACCAGTTGAGCGGGGAGCCGGATGCGGCTCGGCAGCTGCTCGAGGAGGGCGCCCGCCGGGGCGCCGTGGCGGCGCCGGCAGTGGAGGCGCTGTGTCTCGCCCAGCTCGCCCTGCTCGCGCTCGACCTCAACGACGCGGCCCGCGCCGACGAGCTTGCGTCCGCGTGCGTCGAACAGGGCGCACCGGTTCGGTCTCGAAGACGAGGCCAGTGCGGCCGTCGTCTTCGCCGCAGCGGCGCTTGTGATGGGAAGCCGTGGTCGGATCGAGGATGCTGTCCGACACGTCAAGGTCTCGACCCGGATGGTTGAAACGTTCCGAGACCTCGCCCCGTGGTACGAGGCCGAGGCGCGGATCACGTTGGCGCGGGCGCTGCTGCAGCTCGACGATGCGGCCCACGCACGTGCGCATCTCGCTGACGCAGGCGCCTACATGAGTCGGGTGGAGGATGCGCCGGTACTGACGCGGTGGCTCGAGGATGCCCTGGAGCTGACCGACCAAGTCGCGGCCGCACCGTGGCCGTTGACGGCCGCCGAGTTGCGGGTGCTCCATCTGCTGCCTACGCACCTGAGCTACAGCGAGATTGCCGACCGGTTGTCTGTCTCTACCAATACTGCGAAGTCGCATGCGAAGGCGATCTATCGCAAGCTCGACGTCTCCTCACGCAGCGAGGCGGTCGACACCGCGCAGGCTGCCGGTCTCATCCGTGAGCCGGCACCCCCGACCTGATCGCCGATCAGCTCGTCTCGAAAGGTGATCGAGGCTAGGCCGGCCCGCCGAGGCAGGGCCGGTGGCTAGGTCGCGCGCCGAGGCGGTCCGGTCCTGGACCATGTAAGCCACGATCAGTGCGGCTGGAAAGAAGAACAAGCTGAAGATGAAGTAGCCGAAGAAGCTGTGACCCTTGCGGCCAGCGACACGGGCGGGCCAGAATGCCAACAGCACCCAGATCACCACCAGGGCCAACCAGCCCAGCGTCGTCATTGCATAGATATGGAACATTTCGACCTCTCTCTTCTTGGGGATTCCTTCGACTGCAGGACTGATTCGCACTAGGCGGAACCGAGCAGCTTCGCCTTCTCGCGCTCGAACTCCTCGTCTGAGAGCACGTTCTGCTCGTGAAGCTCGCCCAGCTGCTTTAGCTGCTCCATCACCTCGGGAGTCAGTCCACCGGCTGCGGCGGGCTGGGCTGGCGGGGTCGCCGCCGCAGGCTCAGCGGGCGGTGCCTGTTGCGCAGCGGCCTCCTCTTCCTGCTGCGCTTCCTTTGCGTCGTGGTGCTTCTTGGCCGCTATGGCGGCTCCTCCGATAACGGCGGCGCGTCGTCTGCGCTGGCGTCTGTCTCGTCCCATCGTCACGTCCTCCTTGAGCGTCGATTGCGCGGTTGTGTGGATTGACACTACCTGAGGAGTCCTGGGCCGCGGCGACCGCGTCCCGGTCCGCGGTCGTCTCTTCTGTCCTCGCGCCGATCACCGCGGTCGTCTCTTCGGTCTTCGCGCCGATCACCGCGGTCGTCGCGGCGTCCGATTCCTCCACCGATCAGGCCGGGTCGGCCCATACGGCCTCTTCCCAGCGGCATCTCAGGCTCCTTCCGATGCGGCCTCTTGCTCGGCTTCGAGCGCGGCCAGGAGCGCCTGGGTCGGGATCCGGCCGTTGGCAACCAGCTGACCGCCCGCACGCCGCACGGCAGCGCCGAACGGGCCGGCGAAAGCGTTCTCCCAGACCAGAACCGCAGCCACGCTGCCGGGCTCCATCACCTCTGCGATCTCCGCGACGTCGTCCTCGGCGAGCAGCAGCGCCAGATCCGCTTCGACCTCGCGCAACTGGCCAACGTCGCTGTCGTCGGTCTCGTGCAGCTCGGCCGCCTCGAACGATCCGTCGGGATCCTTCGTGATCAGAAGCATGTCGAGGACGCGCACGATTCCCGAGTCGGTGAGCTTCTTCAGTTCGGATGCGATCTCGCCCGAGAAGTCAGCCTTGTCTGCCGGGAACTCGACCACCAGATAGTCGACGGGACCCATCTTGTCGACGTCGATGCCGGTCATCGCCCGCCTCCTGCCCGCGCCTGCCGCATTATCCGTCTCATCTTCATCTCTATCTCCGTTCGTCGCGACTCAGGCTGAAACCCGCTCGCCTCGTGAACCCTCAGCAGAAGGGACGCGTCTGACAGCGGCCTCCGCTAGGACGAGTCTGAGGTCTCGAGATCTCGGGCGCATCGCACGAAAGGGGTGATTTTCCGCTGCCGCGGTCGCTCTCTCGACGACCCCCAGGGCCGATCGGGAGGGCGGACCCCGGCGATCCGGCCTGAGATCTGGATTCAGCCGTCGACTAGGCGTCGGTTGCAAGAGGGTTGCAGTCTGACCCCGGCCGACTCCTTGGACTCGGGGGAAAGCCCTCTAACGCGAGTGCACTTGATGGGCCGTGAAGGACTCGAACCTTCAACCTTGAGATTAAGAGTCTCCTGCTCTACCAGTTGAGCTAACGGCCCGGACGAGCACAGCCCCGTTTCGCCCGAGGCCGCGGCGAAGTATAGGAATCCCCACGCCGCGGAGCCGAGCACTCGGCATCGTCGGGATCGGGTGCAATCGGGCCGTCGTCCGGGTAGGTTGGTCCGAGCGAGGAAAGGAGTCTGAAGGGATGAGGCACGCAAGCCTGGGCGACCGTTGGAGTTTGAGCGATCGCCCTGCTCGGGGCGGCAGGTGCGGCCGGACACGCTCGGCCAGCGATTCCGACCCAGGTCCTGGTCGCGTTCAACGGCGGCACGAACGGACCCAACCAATTCGTCATGTCGGTCGCGGGCCCGCTCAGGTCTCCGATCGCCAAATGCAGGGCTGGGAGGACCGTGAAGCTCTTCTTCAGAACGGATGGCGGCGCCAGGAGGCTGGTCGACGTCGACGTCTCCAGCCGTAGCGGACAGTGGGGAGTCCTGGAAAGGTCCTCCTCAGCGCCCAAGGCATTCATCGTCAGGGTGACGAGAGCCCACGTAAGGGTCCATCAGTCGGGCCCGGACCTGCGGCGCCGACCAGGTGGTCATCCCGGTGAGCGTGGTGCAACCTGCGGGCGTAACCCCGGCTAGGGGGTGGCTGGGGCTGACGCCGGAGCCCGCCCCCGGCGAGCCCGCCGAGCGGGTTCTCGAGCTCCTGCTTGCCCTGGCCCTGCTGGGCCTTGGCGGCCGCCTTCTGCTGGGAGTCGAGCTGCTTCGCCCTGCTTGCGATACGCCGCCAGCGACTTCTCCACGTTCTTGCCTCTGGTCCGCGGGGACCTCGGCAGCCGCCTTGGCCGCGGCTTCGTCGCCCTCAGGGAAGTCCCCGGCCGCGTAGCTGAACGCGGCGAGGTTGCTGTAGGCGCCGACGCTCGGCCTCGCCTTGGCGACGACGGCCTGCGCCGCGGCGGCCGGCGTCGGTAGGCTCTGGCCTCGGGTGCTGGTCGAGGTCCCCGCGAGCGCGAATATCGCGTTGGCGGCGAGCTGGGCGATGTTCGGGTTGGGGGCTTCGGGTCGAGCTTCAGGTACCTCGCCCAGGCTTCCCTGGCCTGCTGGAACTCGGCGGCGGCCTCCGGGGTCACGTGCTGCTGACCGGTGACGGGTCGGACAGGGCGAGCGAGTTGCCGGCGCTGTACCGGATCCGGGTCAGGTTCAGCCAGAGGTTCTCGTTCTGCGGCTGCTTCTTCAGCTTCGCCTCGATCGTCGTCGCCTGGTCGTCGAAGTTGGAGCTGACGCTGCTCTGTGCTGCCGCTGCCGAAGAGGTCGCCGATGCTGACCGGACCGATGACGGTCAGGACAGGCTGAGCCCCATCAGCACCGCGAACAGCGCGTAGACGACCTGGACGACGTGCTTCCGTCGCCCGCGGATGTCGAAGACCATCCGGTGCTCAGATCGCTCTTGGCCATTGCGCTCGTCCTAGTGCTCTTGGGTGGTCGGCTCGTGCAGTCCGCCGCCGGCCGGCTGCCCGAATGCCCGAGCGAGCAAGATACTCACTTCGTAGAGGGCGAGCAGCGGCACCATCTCGATCAGCATCGTCACCGGGTCGACGCCGGGCAGCGCGGCCGCGACGACGGCGCAGATCGAGGTACGCGTAGCGCCGGTTCCGCTTCAGCTGCTCGACGCTGACGATCCCCAGCCGGGTCACCGCGAGGATCCCGACCGGCACCTGGAAGACGATGCCGCAGGCGAGCAGCGTGGTGGCGAAGAAGCTGTAGTAGTCGCGGGCCCGCAGCTGGGTGGTGAACTCGCTGCTGTTGAAGTTGAGCAGGAAGTGGATCGCCGCCGGGAAGCACGACGAAGTAGCCGAAGGCGACTCCGGCGAGGAAGAGGAAGGGGACCATCAGCAGCAGCGGCAGGACCACGCGCCGCTCCCGGTCGCTGAAGGCCGGAAGCAGGTAGGCGTAGGCCTGGTAGAGGATGATCGGCAGCGAGAGGATGATCGCGCCGTAGGCGCAGATCGTGAAGGTGGTGAGGAAGGGCTCGGTCGGGCTGAGGGTGATCGGCGTGAAGTCGTCCGGGCAGCGGCTCGTTGGCGATCTTCAGCAGCAGGTGGTTCTGCCAGAAGCAGAGCGCAAGGGCGACCCCGAAGACGGCGAGCGAGACGATGATCCGGGTACGCAGCTCGTCGAGGTGCTCGACGAGCGTCAGCCGGTCCTCCGGGGAGACGGCCTTGATCCGGGCCATTCGAGCCCCTCAGCTGCGCTTGTCGGCGACTACCTCGCCCTCGACCGTCTCGGCGGACTCGGCGTCGGCCTTGGTGGGCGGCTTCGCCCGCTCCAGCTCGGGGACCTTGTCCTCGCTGTCGGTCGTCCTCGTCGTCGTCGTCGCCGCTGATCGAGCCGCGAAACTCGCGGATCCCCTTGCCCAGGGAGCGGCCCAGCTCGGGCAGGCGCTTGGGGCCAAAGACGACGAGCGCGATGATCAGCACGACCAGAACTTCGAGTGGTCCGATATTCGGCATGTCGGAGATGGTAACGCCGGGCCGCGCCGATCGGATCAGCATTCGGCTGCAGGTGGCCGATCAGGACCTGTCGCCAGCCTGCCGCTCGTCCTGCCTCGAAGTTGAGGTAGAACCGGCTCGGGGTCGGCTCCGCCTGGCCCTGGTACTTGCTGCCGGCGCTCTCCGAGCCGTAGGGGTTCTCGACCGGCCCGTCCATGCGCATGAAGGAGATCTGCCCGATCGGCATCCCGTGGTAGATCGTGATCGGCAGGTTGGCGACGTTGGAGAGCTCCAGCGTCAGGTTGCCCTCGAAGCCGGCGTCGACGAAGCCGGCGGTCGAGTGGATCAGCAGTCCGAGCCGGCCCAGCGAGCTCTTCCCCTCCAGCCTCGCGACCAGGTCGTTCGGCAGCCGCACCCGCTCGAGCGTCTGGCCCGAGGACGAACTCGCCCGGGT
This sequence comes from uncultured Actinomycetes bacterium, assembly GCA_963725315.1. Lineage (GTDB taxonomy): Bacteria > Actinomycetota > Thermoleophilia > Solirubrobacterales > 70-9 > JBBRHQ01. Next base: position 194,058 of record CAVRYA010000005.1, read on the forward strand.
GGAGGATGAAGGGCTCGTCCTCGGCCACCTCGACCAGCTCGGTCAGGTCGTCCATCGGCTGCCGCACGTCGATGTACGGGTAGCGGGCGTTGTGGAAGACGCGGAAACGGCGATCGACGCGGACGTCGACGCTCGAGGGCTGCACCATCGACGCGTCGTACGGGATCGAAGACGATGCGGCCGGCCTCGATCTCGGCTTCGGATGGTTCGGTCGCTGAGGACCATCGGTCGCTGCAGCTTATTCGCGGACGCGGGGACGGCGGTTCTACCCGGTTCTTAGGTTTGGGCGCCGCATACCCGATTTCAGGGATCAAGCCGGCGCCCAGGGCGGCCGATGAAGCCGCAGGATGGATGCAGGGAGAACCCAGCTGACGACCAGGAGCAGGGCTCCACGTCTGCCCGCGGTGCCGGTCCGGTCTGGTCCAGCCGACGCGGTGGGAGCAGGCGGAGCCACACGGCAGCTGGAAGCTCTGGCGGCGCTGTCCCGACTGCGAGTGGGTCGGGTCGTCGGTCGCACGGCGAGTCGGAGATCAACGACTACGACGAGCAGCTCGACTTCGGCACCCGTGAGCTCGCCTGCGAGCTGAAGATGCTCGAGCGCGCCAACATGAAGCAGGCGGCCGAGATCTTCGTCGCGGCTCTCGCCGCGGACCTGATCGGCCCCGACGACTTCGCCTGAGGCTCAGCTGTAGCGCTCGACGACCCCGTCGGCGACAAGCTCCAGCAGCGCTCGCTGCTCGGCGTCGAAGGCCGGGCCCTCGAGTCGCGCCTTCGCCGCGGCGACGATCTCCAGCGCCCGCGAGCGCACCTCCTCGAGGACGCCGGTGGCGGCGATCCGGTCGCAGAGCGTCTCGGCGCCGGCCGGGTCGAGCCCGCGCAGGTCGACCCCGCGCAGCGCGGGGTCGCGCTCGCAGGCGAGGATCAGCGGCAGGGTCACGGTGCCGTCGAGCAGATCGGTCCCCCGCGCCTTCCCGGTCCGCTCCGGCGGGCCGCTGACGTCGAGCACGTCGTCGAGGAGCTGGAAGGCGAGGCCGATCTCCCCGCCGAAGGCGCTCAGCTCCTCCTCGCCGGCCCCCCGGCGGAGGCCCGGCCGATCACGCAGGCGCACCCGAACAGGCGGGCGGTCTTGAGCCGGCAGCGATCGAGGTAGCGCTGCTCGCCGATGCGCCACGTCGAAGGCGTCGCGCCGCTGGGCCAGCTCGCCCTCGGCGAGAGCGACCGAGGCCTCGCTGAGCAGGGCCGTGGCGCGCCGGTCGTGCTCGGCGGAGAGCAGCGCGAAGGCGCGCGAGAAGAGCAGGTCGCCGACCGCGCTGGCCCGCTCGCGGCCGGAGGTCGCGGCGACCGTCGGGCGACCCCGCCGCAGCGGGGCCCGGTCGAGGACGTCGTCGTGGACCAGCGTCGCCATGTGGACCAGCTCGACCGCCGTGGCGGCCCGGATCGCCGCCTCCCCTGCCCCGGCACCGCCGCAGAGCAGGACCAGCAGCGGGCGCAGGCGCTTGCCACCGGCGGCGAGGGTCGCGGTGGCGTCGGCCGCCAGCCGCGGGCCGTGCCCGAGGCTCAGCTCTCGCAAGCGCCTCTCGACCTCCTCCAGCGCGAGCCGGCAGCCAGGCCCCGGCGGCGTCGATCACCGCCGTGACCGGCGGCGGCACCGCCGCCGGTCCGCTCACGGCGAGTACCCCGCTGTGGATCGCGATGATCCCGCCGGCGAGGACCGTGTAGCGGATCTCGCCGAGCCCGGCGGCGTCCATCCTCTCGGCGAGGCCGAGCGGCGAGGGGAAGGCGCGCACCGACTCCGGCAGGTAGGTGTAGGCGTCGCGAGTCGCCGGCGGCCGCCCCGAGCAGCGGCACCACGCGGTCGAACCAGAGCGAGTAGAAGATCGGAGAGCGGCGGGCGGCTCGGGGTGGTGATCTCGAGGATCACCAGGCGCCCGCCGGGCCTCAGCACCCGCGCCATCTCGCTGAGGCCGCGGTCGAGGTCGGCGAGGTTGCGGACCCCGAAGCCGACCGTGACGGCGTCGAACCTGGTGCGACCGCGTAGGGCAGCTCGAGCGCGTCGGCCCACTCGAAGCGGACGCGCTCGACCTGCGCGGCGGCCTTCTCGCGAGCCAGGTCGAGCATCGGCTCGGAGAAGTCGCAGCCGATCACGTGACCGCTCGGGGCGACGCGGCGGGCCAGCTCGACGCCGAGGTCGCCGGTCCCGCAGCAGACGTCGAGCGCGACGTCACCGGGGCGCAGCCGGGCACGGTCGGCGGCCCGGCGGCGCCAGCGATGGTGAAGGCCGGCGGTCATCACCGAGTTCATCACGTCGTAGTGGCCCGCGATCCGGTCGAACATCCGGTTGACCTGCCCCGCGAATTGGGCGGAGTCTCGCGACGGACGAGATGTGGCCTTAGACGGTTCATCACCTCGGCGTCATCGAAGCCTAGGCGAGCGAGGCGCCGGGCTCGGCGCCTGGTCAGTCCAGCGAGGAGAGAAAGTCGGCCAGCTGGTTGAGCTTCTTCGGCGGCAGGTCCCTGTAGGAGGGCATGACCCCGGGCCGATCTGCACCGAGCGGACGATCGCCGCCCGGGGATCTTCTGGGCGATATGGGTCAGCTCCGGACCAGGGCCGTTGTTGCCGTTCTCGCCCAGCTCGTGGCAGGCAAGGCAGCCGGACTGGGCCACCACCTCCGCTCCGGGCTCGTAGCGCTTGGAGACCGCCATGTCGATCTCCGTCGGCGAGCCCGGACGGCGCCGAGGTAGGTGAGGTAGGCCATCGCGACGATGATCAGGATGCCGGCCGTGGTAGCGATCGGGCGCCGCTCCGGGCGCCGCTCCGGCCCGCGGTCATAGAACGGGCAGCAGCAGCAGCGCGACCATGCAGATGGTCGGGATGCCCGATCGGTCGCGATCGGAACCAGCTCCGGCGGCTTGATCACTCGCAGCAGCTCGAAGAGGAAGAAGAAGTACCACTCGGGCCGCGGCACGTATGTGGTCGTGGTCGGGTCCGCCTTCGGGCCCAGCTCGGCGCCGAGGATGAGCGACATGGCGATGACGACGATGACGACGATCAGCATCATCACCGAGTCCTTCATCACCGCGTAGGGGAAGAACGGCTTGCCCTTCTTCTTCAGCACCTCGTATTCGCGGAGGTAGGCCTCCTTCTCGCGGTTCTTCATCCGCCCGCCGCCGCTCCGTTGCCTCGGCCGTTGCTGCCCGCCGCGAGCTGCACCACCGGTTTCGCCGCCTTCGGCTTCTCGGCCCGCACCCAGGGCGGCGCCGTCGTCCCGAGCTTGACCACGAGGTAGAGGTGGGCGCCGATCAGGGCGATGATCAGCCCGGGTATCGCGAGCATGTGCAGGGCGTAGAAGCGCGACAACGTCGTCGCCCCGATCTCGGGACCGGCGCGAAGGAAGTCGGCGAGGTAGGGGCCGACCACCGGGCCTGTACCGGTGATGTTGTTGGCGACGATCGTCGCCCAGAAGGAGCGCTGGTCGAAGGGCAGCAGGTAACCGGTCAGCCCCATCACCATGGTCAGGATCAGCAGCACGACGCCGATCACCCAGTTGATCTCACGCGGGTACTTGTAGGCGCCGAAGAAGAAGGTGCGCGCCATGTGGACGAAGATCAGGATGATCATCACGCTGGCGCCCCACTTGTGCATGCCGCGGACGAACTCGCCGAGGAAGACGTCGTTGGTGAGGTGGGTGACCGAGCCGTAGGCCTGAGTGGTCGATGGCGTGTAGAACATCGCCAGGAAGACCCCGGTGATCGCCTGGATGATGAACGCGAACAGGGTCGCCGAGCCGAGGGTGTAGAACCAGTTGGTCCCCTTCGGCACCTTGCGGTAGAGCATCCCGGTGAGGAAGCCGGTGGCGGCGGTGCGCTGGTCGAGCCAGCCGACCAGGTCCTTGCCGGCGGCGTGATGGACGGGCTCGCCGGCCGGGCGCTTCTCGATCTCGGGATCCCGGAGGTCGGCCGGGGCGGGGCCGTTGCACCTGCCGTTCCACCGGGCTTGCCGGGCTTGCCGGGCTTGCGCAGCGGGGCCGGGACTATCGAGTCGCGGATGCCCATTCAGATCCTCACGGCGCCGGGAAGGTCGACGGGCGCGGCGGATACAGATAGTTCCAGATGCCGCCGGTGAACTCGCCGGGGTCGCGCGCCTGCACCGGCTGCAGCTGGTTGGTGACGCTGTAGCGGGGGCCGAGCTCGACCTGGCCGTCGCGCACCCGCGTCTGGAAGCGGTCGAGCGGGCGCACCGGCGGGCCGCCGATCCGCTTGCCCTGGAAGTCGTAGACGCCGCCGTGGCACGGGCAGATGAAGTTGCCGGCGGCCTGGACGAAGCGCACCGGGCAGCCGAGGTGCGCGCAGCGGGTCGAGACCGCGATGAACTCGGCCGGGTCCTCGCCCAGCTGCTTCGAGCCGCGGCGCACGTAGGCGGTGGTCTTGCCGACGTCCCCGATCCCCGGGACGATCGTGAAGACGACCTGGCGGTAGGTCAGGGGATTGAAGTCGCCGGTCGGCCCGACCGACTCCCAGCGCTCCTTGCCGCGGTGAAAGAGCGGCGCCAGCGCGAAGCCGACGGCCGGCAGGACGACCGCCGAGGCCGGCGAGTCCCGCCGATTCCCTGGGAGGCGATCGTGAAGACCTTGCGGCGGGTCATCGACTCGCCCTCGAAGTAGCCGGGCGGGGGCGCCTCAGGTAGCTCCGCGGGGGCGCCCGTCGCCTCCGCCTCGGTCTTCTGTTCTGGGAGTTCAGCCATCAGCCAGTCTCGGGCGCGCGCAATTCTATTGCCTCGACCGCACGGCGCAGCTCGTCGCCGATGCCACATGCGGCGGCCGTTTCGGCGGCCGCCTCACGGAGCCGTTCAGCGGCCCTCGGCTCGAGCGCCCTCGCACTGCGCTTCGCCGCGCGGGTCGCCTCCGAGGAGCCGCAGCCGACCGCGACCATCGCCGCCAGCCACAGTTCGTCGGAATGCGGCGGGGCGGGCTCGGCCTGGCTCGCGGCGGCGAGCGAGATCAGGTCGGAGAGCTCGAGGACCGCCTCGGAGTCCCCGAGCGCCGCCAGGCGCTCGATTCCCATCGCGTAGAGGTAGTCGCCGGCGAGCAGGGCCAGATCCGGGTCGTGGCCGGCGAGGACTCGGGGCACGCCGTAGTGAAGGAGGAAACCCTCGCGGACCGACTCGACCACCAGCGCGTACTCGCTCGGCGCCTCGGCCGCCCGGGGGCCGGCGGCGCAGAGCAGTCCGAGAGCGGGATCCGCTTCCGACTCGACCACGTAGGGGGAGATAACGGTCTCCCCCTCGCGCAGCACCCGCGCGATCTCCCTCAGCGCATCACCCGGCAGCACGCTCAAGCGAAGGCTTCCTCCAGCGATTCGGAGGCCGCCTCCAGGGTCGTCTCGATCGCCTCCTCGGTGTGCGCGAGGCTGACGAACCAGGCCTCGAACTGGGAGGGCGGCGGATAGACGCCGCGGTCGAGCATCGCCCGGCAGAAGCGGGCGTGGGCGTCGGTATCGCAGGCGGTGGCCCCGGCGAAGTCCTCGACGGGCACCGGGCTGAAGAAGAGCGTCACCATGCCCGGGACCTCGGCCACCTGGAGCGGCAGGCCTGCGGCATGCCGGCGCAGGCCCGCGGCGAGCAAGGCGGTCAGCTCGCCGAGCCGGCGGTAGGCGGCGTCGTCGAGCCGCGCCAGGGTCGCCAGCCCCGCCGCCATCGCGAGCGGGTTGCCGGAAAGGGTCCCGGCCTGATAGACGTCTCCGGCCGGCGAGACCCGCTCCATCAGCCCCCGCGGGCCGCCGAATGCAGCCGCCGGCAGACCACCGCCGATCACCTTGCCGAAGACCGTCAGGTCGGGCTCGACGCCGTAGAGCTGCTGGGCGCCGCCGGCCGCTACGCGGAATCCGGTTATCACCTCGTCGAAGACGAGCAGCGCCCCGGTCGCGGCACTCGCCTCGCGCAGGAAGGAGAGAAAGCCGTCGGCCGGCGGGACGACACCCATGTTGGCGGCCACCGGCTCGGCGAGCAACGCAGCGACCTGGTGCTCACCGAGCGCTGCGGCGACCGCCTCCCGATCGTTCCAGGGGACGACCACCGTGGTCGCGGCCTGGGCCGCCGTTACCCCGGGGCTCGCCGGGACCCCAAGCGTCGCCATCCCCGAGCCCGCCTCGGCCAGCAGGCCGTCGGAGTGGCCGTGGTAGGCGCCGGCGAACTTGACCACGGTCTCCCGGCCCGTCGCCGCGCGAGTGAGGCGCACCGCGCTCATCGCCGCCTCGGTGCCGGAGCTGGCCATGCGGACCATCTCCACCGACCCGACCCTCCGGCAGACCTCCTCCGCCAACTCCACCTCCGCCGCGGTGGCGGCGCCGTAGCTCGTCCCCCTCGTCACGGCATCGCGGACCGCGGCGACCACGCCGGGCTCGGCGTGGCCGAGGATCAGCGGTCCCCAGGAGCAGACCCAGTCGATGTAGCGATTGCCGTCGACGTCGATCAGCTCGCAGCCCTCGCCGCGCTCGATGAAGGCCGGCTCGCGGCCGATCTGGCGCATCGCCCTGACCGGAGAGTTGACCCCGCCGGGGAGGGCGCGCAGGGCACGCTCGTAGAGCTCTGCGGATCGGCTCATCCGGGCAAGCCGGCGCGCCGGGCGGCGACCTAGGAGTGCGCGGCTTCCCAGGCCGCGTACTCGTCGGTGAAGTAGCGCAGTCGGACTTTCTTGTACTCGGTCGAGGAGTAGAGGGTGGCCCGGTCGTCCTCGCCGATCCGGCATTCCTCGGCGATCGCGTCGAGAACCGCGTCGCATTCCTGCTTCGAGCGGCCGTGGGCCATGGTGAAGACGCTGTAGGGCCAGTCCGGGTAGGTGGGGCGCTGATAGCAGTGGGAGATCCCCCGGAACGACGCCATCCGCTGCCCGGTCTCGGCGATCTCCCCCTCGGGGATCCTCCAGACCCCCATCCCGTTCGCCGAGAAACCGGCGCGGCGGTGGTAGAGGATCGCCGCCACCCGGCGCAGCAGGCGGCGCTCGACCATCCCCCCGAGATGGGCGAGGAAGTCCTCGACGCTCATCCCGCTTGCGGCGGCGGCCTCGTCGTAGGGACGCTCGACCGGCTCCATCGGGCCCTGGAGCGCGCGGATGACGCCGACGTCGCGATCGTCGTAGGGCTGCGCCTCGAGCTCGCGGGGGGGCGAAGACTCGGCGGCTGCGGCGGCGAGCGTCTCGGTCCCCTTCTCCATCTCCAGGTTCATGTTGATCTTGAACAGGGTCAGGGTGGGAAGCTGGCGCATCGAGGAGGCGCCGGTCTCGCGCATCAGCACCTCGAGCGTCCGCTCGAGGCCGAGCTCGGAGTCGGGCGGCGTGGCGATCGTGAACCAGAGGTTGAAGTCGTGGGTGCGCAGGTAGTTGTGGGAGACGCCGGGATGGGAGTTGACGATCGCCGCGGCGCGCTGCGGGTTCTCCGCGTCCACCTTGGCCGCGACCAGCATCGAGGAGTAGCCGAGGGCGCGGGTGTCGAAGATCGGGGTGATCTCCCGGATGATCCGCTCGTCGAGAAGGCGCCTGGTGCGCTCCAGCAGCTCCTCGACCGGCATCCCGGCCTCCGCTGCGAGCGGTGTGAAGGGCTCGGCCTCCAGCGGGAAGCTCGACTGCAGCAGGTTCATCAGCCGCTTGTCGGCGGCGTCGAGCGGCACCGCCGAGCCGTCCTTGCGCGAGCGGACCTTTGGCTGCGCGGCCGCCGCGCGGGCGTCTACCCCAGCCATTCCGCCGCCTGCTTCGCGTAGTAGGTGATCACGACGTCGGCGCCGGCCCGTCGGATCGAGGTCAAGGTCTCGAGCACCGCCTGGCGTTCCTCCAGCCATCCGCTCTCGGCCGCCGCCTTGATCATCGAGTACTCGCCGGAGACCTGGTAGGCGGCCAACGGCGCACCGGTCTCCAGCTTCACCCGGCGGATCACGTCGAGGTAGGGGAGCGCCGGCTTGACCATCAGCATGTCGGCACCCTCTTCGAGGTCGAGCTTGGCCTCGCGCACCGCCTCGGCGGCGTTCGCCGGGTCCATCTGATAGCCGCGGCGGTCGCCGAACTCGGGGGCAGATGCGGCGGCGTCACGGAAGGGACCGTAGAAGGCCGAGGCGTACTTGGCGCTGTAGGCGATGATCGGCACGGAGGCGTGGCCCTCCTCGTCGAGCTGGTGGCGAATCGCGCCGACACGGCCGTCCATCATGTCGCTGGGCGCGACCGCGTCGGCGCCGGCCTCGGCGTGTGAGATCGCGGTCCTGGCCAGCAGCTCCAGGGTGATGTCGTTCTCGACTTGCGCCGTCGCGCACGAACCCGCAGTGGCCGTGCGATGTGTACTCGCAGAGGCAGACGTCGGTGAAGACGAGCAGCTCGGGGCGCTCCTCCTTCAGTGCCCGGACGGCCAGCTGGACCACGCCCTCGGCGTCGTAGGCGCCGGAGCCGACCTCGTCCTTGTCGGCGGGGATGCCGAAGAGCAGCACCGCTCCGACCCCGGCATCGGCGACCGCTGTCGCCTCCTCGACCAGCTCCGAGATCGAGAGGCGCTCGACCCCCGGCATCGAGGGCACCGCCTCCCGGACCCCTTCCCCGGCGACGACGAACAGCGGCTGGATCAGCTGCGAGGCCCGCAGCTCGGTCTCGCGGACCAGGTCGCGCAGCGCCGGCTTGGCGCGGAGCCGGCGCATGCGGGTCGCGGGAAAGGCCATGGGTCCGATTCTAGGGTCAGACGCTGGTGAACCGGCGCAGCGAGAGGCGAGCCAGCAGGCCGTAGGCGAGGATCAGCACGGCGAGATGGAGCAGCGGGCCGCCGAGGGCGGAGCCGTTCTCGTCGAGGGCGGAGGTGATTGCGCTGAGCGCCGGCTTGAACGGGAACAGGGCGGCGATCACCCGCACCACGTCGTAGAGGCCGGTGCCGATCGTTCCCGAGGGGATCAGCGACAGCAGGGCGACCGGTAGCGAGACCATGAAGGCAAGCAGCGAGGCGGCGCGGACCTCGCGGGCGACCGCGCCCAGGGCGGCGCCGGCGGCGGCGAACCCGGCCCCGCCGACGGCGATCGCGAGCACCCAGAGGCCGAAGCGGCTCCAGTCCAGGTTGACGAAGATCTCCAGCCCCGCCAGCATCAGCAGCGTCACAACCAGTCCCACCGCGGCACCGAGGCCGATCTTCTCGACCAGCAGCCCCGCCCTCGAGACCAGGCCCCCCGGGTGAGGCGCGCGAAGACGTTCTCCTCCCGCTCCAGCGCCAGCGAGCCGGAGACCAGCAGCACGGTGACGAACATCAGGGTGAAGGTCGCGGCGACGGCGATCGCGAAGATGTCGAGCGGCGGGGTCTCACCGCTGATCACCGTCTTCTGCACCTGAATCGGCTCCGCCACCGAGTTGAGCAGGGGACCGGCGAGGTCGAGGTTGTCGCGGGCCAGGGCGGCGAACCGGGTGACCTCGTCGAGCGGTCCTCGCGCAGCCGCCGGCACGACAGGACGCAGCGTCTGCAGGATTCGGGCGCTCGCCTTCAGCCCGAGGATCTGGAAGGACTGTCCAAAGAAGTCGAAGTGCCCGCCGTTGAGGATCAGGTTGAGGTAGCTGCTGCCGCTGCGGGCGACCTGCCTGGCGATCACCAGATTCGCCTGGGCGAGCAGCGAGGTGATCCGATCGTCGACCAGCCGAGCCTTGACCGGGTCATCCTGGTTGACGATCACCTCGACCTTCGGATGGCCCGCGTTCAGCGAGGAGAGCGAGTTGACCTGCTCGGCGAGGTCGCGGGGAAGGATCAGGGCTGCGAGCACATCGCCCGAGGTGACCTTGCTGATCGCCTCCGCCCGGGATTGGACCCGGACGCACTCGATCCTGCTGCAGAGCCGGTTGCGGGCCCCGACCGTGCTGAAGTTGCTGCCGCCGACCTGGACCGCGGTCCCCTTCGGCACCTGGTTGAGGAAGGCGACCCGCGGCTTTTCCGGGCCTCTGGAGATCGCAAAGCCGACCAGCAGCGCGATCAGCACCGGGTAGGCGACCAGCAGGAAGGCCTGCAGCGGCGAGCGCCGCAGGATCTGCAGGTCCTTGAAGAGCAGCCAGCGCATGGTCAGTGACCGCGGTGCTGGAGGTAGGTGACGAAGGCGGTCTCGAAGTCCCGGTTGGCGGCCTCGGGGGCCTCTTCGGAGACCGCAGCCCGAAGGCCTTCCGCCGGTCCGTCGAACAGGGCCTCGCCGTCGGCGAGGACCAGCAGCCGCTGTCCGTAGCGCTCCGCCTCCTGGATGTTGTGGGTGGAGAAGATCACCGTCGTCCCACCTCCGGCGAGCGCCGAGACGAACTCCCATAGCCGGGCCCGCTGGCGTGGATCGAGGCCGACGCTGGGCTCGTCGAGGAGGAGGACGACGGGCCGGGCGAGCAGGCCGATCGCGATGTTGACGCGCTGCTGGTTCCCGCCGGAGAGACGGGCGATCTGCTCGGTGCGGCGCTCTTCGAGCCCGGTCAGCTCGAGCATCTCCCGCACCGTCGCCTCGGGATCGGAATGGCCCTCGAGGCGGGCGAAGAGGCGCAGGTTCTCCTCCACCGTGAGCCGCCGGTAGAGCGCCGCCTGCTGGGGCACCCAGCCGACCTCGCCGCCGGGAAGGCGAACCTCGCCCTCGTCGGCGCGGACGATCCCGGCGAGGATCGAGAGCAGCGTCGTCTTGCCGGCGCCGTTCGGCCCGATCACCGCCAACAGCTCCCCGGGCTGGGCCTGGAAGTCGATGCCGCGCAGAGCGGCGCGCTTCCCGTAGCGCTTGACCAGGCCGTGTGCCTCCAGGGCCGAGCCTGAGACCTCGGCCTGCTCCGTCTCCTCTCTCATCGCGCGCGGAACGCTAGCGACGCATCCTCAAGGGAGCGCCAAAGGGGATCATCTAGGGTCAGTCCCGTGCGCATCCTGTTCATCGGTGACGTGGTCGGAAGCCCCGGGCGCCACGGGCTCTCGGCGACGATGCCACAGCTTCGTGAGGATCATCGGCCCGATCTGGTGATCGTCAACGGCGAGAACTCGGCCGGCGGTATCGGGATCACCGAGAAGACCGCTGAGGAGCTCTTCGCGGCCGGCGCCGACGTGATCACCACCGGCAACCACGTCTACCGCCACCGCGACTTCTATGACTACCTGGAGCGCTCCGAGAGGGTTCTCCGCCCGGCCAACTACCCACGGGCCAATCCCGGCCGCGGCCACACGGTCGTCGAGTGCGAAGCGGGAAGGCTCGGGGTGGTCAACCTCAGCGGCGCCGCCGGGCTGCGGGTGGCGCGCTCGCCCTTCCACGAGGTCGACGGGCTGCTCGAGCGGCTCGACGCCGACGCCGCCGTCGTCGACTTCCACGCCGAGATGACCAGCGAGAAGGTGGCGATGGGCTGGCACCTGGACGGCCGAGTCGCCGCGGTGCTCGGCACCCACACGCACGTTCCCACCGCCGACTGCCGGGTCCTCCCCGGTGGCACCGCCCACATCAGCGACGTCGGGATGACGGGCTCGCGAGCGGGAGTGATCGGGGTGAAGCGCGATCAGGCGCTGGAGTCGATGATCACGCAGATGCCGGTTCGCTTCGAGACCGCCGAAGAGGACGTCTGGGTGATGGGGGTCCTGGTCGTGGCTCGGCCCGATGGTCTGGCGGAGTCGATCGAGCAGATCCTGCTTCCGGCTGCGGCCTGAGACCGGCAAGCGCCACCAGGACCAGCGGCAGGAACCAGACGATGTAGAGGTAGAACCAGTGCTCGGCGGTCAGCTCGACCGCGATCAGCAGGGCGCCACCGAGGGCGGCGACCTGGACGAGGCTCTTGCGTCGGGGAAGGAAGGCGAGCACCAGGGCGAGCAGCGCGGTCGCGACGATGATCGCCACACGCAGCGGCTCCAGCGAGGGGACCTGGCCCCAGATGCCGAAGGGGCTGTCGCGGCCGGCCTGGTAGCCCAGCGTGCGGTCGTAGAAGGTCGACAGGCCCGGGTCGAGCAGCGTTTGCAGCATCACCAGTAGCGAGACCGAGGCGAAGGCAACGATGAAGGCGCCGGGACCGCGGGTCCTGTCACGGAACCGGGCCGGGCGCTCGCCGCTCGGGGGGTCGTAGGTGGCGAGCATCGGGGCAAGGACCACCGGGGCGAACTTGGTGAAGGTGGCGAGAGCGAGCATCGCGCCGCGGGCAACCGGCCTGGCGATCAGGACGAGAGTCGCGATCAGCAGCACGGCGACCAGGGTGTCGTTGGAGTTGGACTCGAGGACGTATGCGGTGTAGGGATAGGCGGCCCAGGCGAAGCCGAGGGTGGCGGCGAGCATCGAACCCGGCGGGCCGCGCCGCATCCGGTGGCCGAGCAGGAGCAGCAGGGCGAAGGCCGCGAGATCGAAGCAGACCGCGGCGGCGTGGCCGGCCGGGAGGTCGTCCCAGCTGCCGCTCCAGGGGAAGATCTGCTCGAAGGGGACGTAGGCGTAGTAGTTGACCGGGCCGTAGGTGTCGCCCTCGGAGACGTCGCCGGGGAAGTTGTCGTAGAGCTGCTTGCCGTCGGCGATCCGGTCGGCTCCGACAACCCCTGCGTAGCCGACGTCGATCACCCCCGAGTCGGCCAGGTTGAGCCCGACGCGGAAGCCGACCAGGAAGAGGGCGGCGATCAGCAGCCACCTCGCCGGCCAGACCGGGCGCAGGCCCTCCCCGCGGCCTCGCCAGCCGATCCACATCATGCGCGCCAGCAGGTAGAGCATCGGCGGATAGACCAGCGGGACCGAGACGCCGATCTGCGCCCGGTTGAAGAAGAAGTTGGAGACGGCGAAGCCGAGCAGCACCAGCAGGTCGAGGTTGGCGGCCCGCCAGGGCCGTCGCCAGTCGAAGAGACCCGACGAGGAAGGCGAGGCAGAGCGGGATGAAGACATAGGGGGCGTTGAGCTTGTGCCCGAACGCTCCCGAGTAGCCGCGGGCCATCTTCCAGGCGACCTGGTAGCCGGTCCACGACTCCCGCACCAGGCCGGTGGCCGGATCGACGAGGACGAGCGCGACCTCGTCATCGTGCGCGAAGTAACCGACCTCCCAGTTGCCGTCGACGAGGCTGGCGCTCGAGGTCATCCCCGGGTGCTCGCGGCGCTCGGCGATCACCTTGGGATCGCGGTCGGCGATCCGGGTGGCCCGCTCGGGACTCACCTTCGCCGGCCCGGACGAGGGGGTGGTCACGGTCACCGTCGGCCCTGCCGCGCTCGCCGTCGCAGGAACGCAGAGCCCGACCAGCGCCACTGCCGCGACGGCCCAGCGCGGACTGCCCCTGCCCCGGCTCAGCGTCCCGCCCGGCCCTTGGAGAAGGTCCACAGCTTGTTCCCCACGAAGTTGACCGGCATCGCGGTCGCGACCGCGATCGCCTGCGAGGGGAGCTCCCCGAGGCCGGCGGCGATAAGCACCTCGAGCAGGAGCAGGTTCACCCCGAGGGCGCCGACGCTGATCGTGAAGAAGCGGATCGCCTGGAACCCGGCGTGGCCGTCAGACGCCCGGAAGGTCCAGTGCCGGTTCCAGTAGAAGTTGCTGGAGACGGCGACGACGAAGGCGCCGATCGCCGCCAGGACGTGGTGCAGGGAGAGGGCCTGGTTGAGGAGCGCGAAGACGGCGAGGTTGATCACGTAGCCGGAGAGGCCGACTAGGCCGAAGCGGAGCAGCTGGACCCAGTTGGCCGGCTGGCGCGCCCCGACCCCGATCCGCCTGGCGGTCGCCACCGGGCTCATGCCGCCCCCGCCAGCTCGAAGTGTTCGCGGACGACCCCGGCGACGTCGCGCAGGTTCCATTGGCTTTGCGCAGCGGCGCTCTCGGGGCCGCAGCCGACGAACAGCAGCGGACCGAGCGAGTCGCCGCGGTGCAGGGAGCCGTGGCTTCCCCCGCCGAGATGGGCGGAGCCACCCCAGTCGACGCACTCGTGCCCGAGCGCCGCCGAGACGAGCAGGTCACCGGCGTGGGGTGCGCAGAGGGCCGACCAGACCCGCGAGAGCGGGTCTGGGTACTGATCGCTGTGGATGACGCCGTCCTCGATCGTTCCATCGACCGCTGCGATGTCCCCGCTCAAATTCCAGCCGGCGCCGCGCAGGTCGGAGACCTGCGAGCCGGGCCGGAAGCGCAGCTCGGAGCCCTGGCGCTCGACCACCGCGGAGATCGCCGGCGCTCGGGTCGATGCCGGGCTCCGGGCGCTCCAGCGGCGCGCCGTCCGGCCCGGCCAGCCAGCAGACCAGGTCCACCCCGTCGAGCCTGGCCAGCTCGGAGCGGACGGCGTGGTGCTGGACGCGGTGATGCACCGGGTCGAGCAGGTAGACGTGGGCCGCGCGCGAGGTGGGACTGACGGCGAGATCGGCCTCCTCAGGACGATCCTCGGAGGGCTGCAGGACGTTCCAGCGGCGCCCGAGGTCTCCGCCAACGGGAGCTCAGCGTGAACGGCGGTGTGGGCGTGGTCGGCCATCAGGATCAGAGCGTTGTCGGCGAGGAACCCGTCCATGCCGCCGGATGCGTCGATCAGTTTGCCGAAACAGTGGTCCGCCTTGGCGATCGACTCGAGGCTGGCACCGGGTCCGTGTCGGTGAGAGTAGTTGTCGTTGTCGGGCAGCGAGAAGAGCAGGAAGTCGTAGAGGCCCGCTGCGGCGAGCTCCGCCGCGCAGCAGGCCGAGTAGCCGTCGCGCGTCCCGGGGATCGAGCTCGGCTTGCATGGGACCTGGCGGCTCGCGTAGAGCTCGCCGTAGAAGAGCTCCGCCGGGCCCCAGGTGTGGTGGCGGAACTTCAGCCGGGTGGCGTCGACCGCCCGCCGCAGCAGGCCGTCGAGGGAGACCTGGTGGCGATGCCTGCCCCGGTAGATCAGGAACGGGGTGCTGGCGGTTCGGAACCCCGCGTCGTCGAGCGATTCGAACAGCGTCTCGATTTCGGGGCTGAGGTGGGCCAGGTTCATGTTGTAGACGAGGTCATACAGGGAGCGGAAGATCCCGAAGGCGCGGGTGGCCTCGAACGAGGACCCGTACTCGACGTAGCGGCGCTCCAGCCGGTGGTACCAGTTCATGCCGCTGATCCAGTGGCGCTCGGCCCCGACCCCGGTGACCATCTCCGCGTTGGCCACCGGGGTCACCGAGGGGAAGCTGGAGACGCAGTCCTCGATCAGCACACCGCGATCGACCAGCTTGGCCAGGGTCGGCGCCTGGCCGTTGCCGATCGCCAGCTCGAGCATGTCGGTGCGCAGCGAGTCGATGTATGAGAGGACGAGCTTCTTCGGCATCACTCGTCCCGATCCGGGCCGCAGCTCACCGCAGGATGCGCAGGCCCTCGTACTTGCGCTGCGAGCGCCGGCGCCGGCCGGCTCCCAACCAGAGCAAGCCGACGAGGGCGATCAGCGCCAGCGGTCCGAAGAGGATCGAGAGTCCGGCGACGAGCGATCGCCGCGACCACGACGATCAGGCCGATCCACCTGCCACCTTCCGCATCGCGGCGGCGGGCGGAGGCGACGACATCTGCCACGACGACCGGCGGCGAGCAGCCCGCCCGCGGCGCCGGCGGGATGCCGGCCGCGATCGGGATGTCATCGCTCGAGGCCGAGAGGGCACCAGCGGCGGCGGCAAGGACGGCGACCGCCAGTCGACGATCGGCCGTTGCGGCTGCCTCCCTCGGGGCCGGCCGCGCCGGCGACAGGGCGCCGACTCCCAGGCCGAGGCCGAGCGCTTGCGCAGAGGTAGAGGAAGAGGTCCATGCCGTTCGACAAACTAGCCTAGGCGGATGGTCGAGCCACCCCACAGGCGGCAGGGCTCACACCAGCGCCCGGGACCTCGAGCGCTACGCCGCCCTGTTCTCGGAGCGCACTCGGGTGATGCGCTCCTCGGCGATGCGGGACCTGATGGCGATCACTGCCCGCCCCGAGGTGATCTCCTTGGCGGGCGGGCTCCCCGATACCTCGACCTTCCCTCCGGGAAGCTTTGCGGCCCAGATGACCCGGATCGCCCAGGAGTCGGCTGCCGAGGCGCTCCAGTACGGGCCGACCGAGGGCTTCGAGGAGACCAAGGAGTGCATCACCGCGGTGATGGCCGCCGAGGGGATGCTCGCCGAGACCGAGGACATGATCGTCACTACGGGCGGCCAGCAGGCGATCGACCTGCTCTGCAAGACCCTGGTCGATCCCGGCGACCCGGTGATCTGCGAGGCGCCGACCTACCCGGGCGCGGTCCCGGTCTTCTGCAGCTATGAAGCCGACGTGATCCAGGTCGAGTGCGACGCGGAGGGGATGAGGATGGACCTGCTGGAGGGGAGCTCGACGAGCTCGCCTCCGCCGGCCGACGACCGAAGTTCATCTACTCGGTGCCGAGCTTCCAGAACCCGTCCGGGGCGACGCTCTCGCTGCAGCGACGGAGGCGACTGGTCGAGCTGGCCCGCGAGCACGAGCTGCTGGTGCTCGAGGACAATCCCTACGGGCTGCTGCGCTACGAGGGCGAGGCGCTGCCGCCGCTGTACAAGCTCGACGGCGGCGACTATGTCGTCTACCTCGGCACCTTCTCGAAGATCCTCTCCCCGGGGATCCGGCTGGGCTGGGCGGTGGCCCCGCCGCCTGTGATGGAGAAGCTCGTGCTTGGCAAGCAGGCCGCCGACCTCTGCACCTCGACCCTGACCCAGTACTTCGTCCGCGAGTACTTCACCCAGGAGCGCTGGCAGGACTATGTCGCCAGCCTGGTCGGGATCTATCGCGAGCGCCGAGACGCGATGATCGCCTCGCTCGAGCGTCATTTTCCGCCGCAGGCGCGCTGGACCGAGCCGGCCGGGGGGCTATTCATCTGGGCGACCCTCCCCGGCTACATCGACACCGGAGACCTGCTGGCCAAGGCGCTTGGAGAGAACGTCGCCTTCGTCCCCGGCCAGGCCGCATACGTCGAGGAGGGCCGCGGCACCAGCTCGATGCGGCTCAACTTCTCCGGGGTCCGCGAGGACGAGATCCGCGAGGGCGTCCGCCGCATCGGAGCAGTGGTCGCCGAGCAGGTCGAGCTCTACGAGACCCTGACCGGCGAGCACCAGGTGGTCGAAGTCGGCAAGGCGGGTACTGCCAGCGACCCCGGCACCCCCGGACGCGAAGCGGAGGAGGTGCCGGGCAGTGATTCCGAGGACGTGCCGGGCAGTTATTCCGAGGGGGAGGTCCTCCCCTTCCCTCGGACCGGGGAGGGGGCCGGGTGAAGGTCGCTGTGCTGAAGGGGGGCGCTCGCTGGAGCGCGGGGTCTCGCTGCGTTCCGCGGCCCGGGTGGCGGACGCCCTGGAGCGCCTCGGGCACACCGTCCTCGATCTCGACGTCGGCTCCGATCTGGTCGATCAGCTGAGCGCCGAGCGGCCCGATGCGGCCTTCATCGCGATGCACGGTCCGGGCGGTGAGGACGGGACCGTGCAGGAGCTGCTGGAGATCCTCGGGATCCCCTACACCGGGCCGGGAGTCGCCGCCTGCGCCCGCTGCATGGACAAGGTCGCCGCCAAGCACCTCCTGCGTGAGGCCGGGATCCCGACGCCGGACTGGTTCGCCTTCAACGAGACCGCCTTCGGCGAGCTCGGGGCCGCGGATGCTTTGGAGGAGATCGGCAGTCGACTCGGTTTCCCGCTCGTCGTCAAGCCGGCCAGCCAGGGATCCTCGCTCGGCGTCAAATTCGCCTCGGAGGCCCGCGAGCTGCCCGAGGCGCTGGTCGCGGCGTTCAGCTACGGGGACCGGGTGCTGCTGGAGAGCTTCGTCGACGGGCGGGAGCTGGCGGTCGGGGTGCTCGGCGCCGAGCCGCTCCCGGTGGTCGAGGCGATCCCGCAGGAGAGCGACGCTTACGACTTCGAAGCCCGCTACGAGATCGGACGCACCGCCTTCGTCTGCCCCGCAAAGCTCGACTCCGGGGCGGAGAAGGCGGTCACGGAGGTCGCCGCGAGCGCCTACGAGGCGCTCGGCTGCTCGGGGTTCTCACGGGTCGACCTGATGCTCGGCGCGGGTGGCCCGCAGGTCCTCGAGGTGAACGCGATCCCCGGGCTCACCGACACCAGCCTGCTGCCGCAGGCGGCGGAGGCGGCCGGGATCGGCTTCGAGCCCCTGGTCGGGCGGATCCTCGAGCTGGCGCTCGAGCGGGGCGCCCTCGCAGCCGGGCGCTGAGGGCGGCTACTCCTCGCCCTGGGCGAAGTCCTCGGGGGACACCTCGTCGAGGAAGTCCTTGAACTTCTCGACCACCTCCTCGGTGTCCTCGACCTCGTGCTCGAACTCGATCGCCGACTCCTCGATCACGTCCTCGGCGGCGAAGATCGGAGCGGAGACCCGCACCGCCAGGGCGAGCGCATCGGAGGGACGCGAGTCGATGTCCATCTCCGAGCCGTTGACCGAGATCGTGATCGAGGCGAAGAAGGTGTTGTCGCGCAGCTCGGTGACCGAGACCCGCTCGCACTTCGCGTCGAGCTGGTCGAGCAGGTCGGAGAGCAGGTCATGGGTCATCGGCCGCGGGGTGGAGGCGCCCTGGAGCTTCATCAGGATCGCTGCCGCCTCGGGATGCCCGATCCAGATCGGCAGGAACTTGTTGCCGTCGACGGTCTTCAGCAAAACGATCGGCTGCTTGCCGACCATGTCGAAGCTGACACCGTAGATCTGCATCTGCTGCAAGAGAGCTCTCCAGGCGGGGACGAGAACCGATTATAAGTGGGCTTCGGGGGCGGCCACCGCCCGCCGCTAGCGGGCGATCCTCTTCGTGAACGCTGCGAGGACATCCTCGCCCGGCGGTTTGTCTTCGAGACTTCCGAGCGCGTGTAACAGACAGAGATCGCGGGCGTCTATGCCGCATGGATATCGAGTGGGATCTTCGCGAGGCGGGTCCACTCGATGCCGCGCACACGGTGTTGCTGCTTCCCGGCGGCATGTGCAGCGCAGGTTCCTATGCCGAGGTGATGGCAGAACCGGCCCTCGCAGGGACGCGGTTGGTTGCCGCGACGCTGCCCGGGCACGCCGGCGCGGCGCCGCCGGAGGACTACAGCATCGAGAACTACGCGCGGCTGACAGCCGAATTGGCGGCGAAGGTGGGCGCCGACCTCGTGGTCGGATTCAGCATGGGTGGGTCAGTCGCGCTCGAGATGGTCGCCTCCGGAAGCTTCACCGAGCCTGCCGTCCTGCTCGGCATCAGTCTGTCGGCCGAAGATGAGCCCGCCTTCTTCCGTGCGATCGTTCGGCTCGGCAGCGTCCTGGGAAGCCTGCCGGCCGCGGTCCTCGCCAAGGGAGCGGCCTCGATGGTGAAGCGCATCCCGGTCTCCGCCGAACGCCAGGACGAGTTGCGCGGAGACTTCCGCAAGAACGTTCCGCAGCACAACCAACAAGGGTTGCGCGAATACGTGCGGTGGCTGCATCGGAACGACGATCCGGCCGAGCGGCTCTGCCGGGCCGGCATTCCGACCTGGATCGTCCATGCCGAGAAGGGAGACGGCGGGCTGACCGGCGAGGAGCGCCGCACGCTCGAGGCCTGCCCGCACGCGCACCTGGAGACCATCCGGGGCTCCGTGACCTTTCTGCCGAACGAGGTACCCGAACGGATCGCGGGCGTCATCCTCGAGGCCGTTGCGGAGACTTAGTGGGCGATCCTGGACTCGAACCAGGGACCTCTTCCTTATCAGAGAAGCGCTCTGACCGACTGAGCTAATCGCCCGAGGGACAGCGGATTCTAGCGGCCGTCGGGGGGCTCAGCAGGGCTCAGGCTGACCGCCGGAGCTCGATCGAGCGGCTGATCGTCTCCACCTCGTCGAGCTCGTCGAAGTGGATCTCGGCGACCAGCTCGCCAGCCCGGCGGCGCAGCTTCACCTCGTGCCCGAGAGCCGCCTCGAGCCTCTCCGCGGCCTCCCGCATCGCCGCGGCCTCCTCAGCGCTGACGCGAATTGCAGCGTCGCCGACCGGCCTTTGGCTGGCCAGCCAGCTTGGCGCGTCTCTCGGTCTCCCGAACCGACCAGCCCTGGCTCGCCGCGGAGCGGGCAAGGCGGCGGCGGTGGTCGTTGCCGTGGACGGTGAGCACGGCGCGGCCATGGCCCTCGCTGAGCTGGCCCGATTCGAGCAGGCCGAGCGCCTCGTCGGGCAGGTCGAGGAGTCGGATCAGATTGGACACCGCCGGACGGCTGCGGCCGACCCGGCGGGCGAGGTCCTCCTTGGAGAGACCGAGGCCCTCGACCAGGGCCGCGCAGGCGCGGGCCTCCTCGACAGGGTTGAGGTCCTCGCGGACCATGTTCTCGATCAGCGCTGTCTGCAGGCGCTCGGCCTCGCCTGAGTCGCGGATCACCGCAGGCACCCGCTCCAGGCCGGCCTGCTGCGCGGCCCGCCAGCGACGCTCGCCGGCGATCAGCTCGTAGCTGCCATCGGCGAGCGGCCGCACCAGCAGCGGCTGCACGACTCCGCTGACCTCGATCGAGGAAGCGAGCCCGGCGAGGGTTTCGGGGTCGAACTTGGTGCGCGGCTGGTTCGGGTTGGGCTTGATCAGCGAGACCGGGAGCTCCCGCAACTCGGAGCCGTCGGATTCCGGCTCGGGGAGGATCGCCGCGAGACCGCGGCCGATGCCCCGTCGCTCAGCCACGCTCCGCGACCTCCCTGGCCAGCTCGCGGTAGGCGCTGGAGCCGCGGGAGCGGGGCGCATGGTCGATCACCGGCGAGCCGTAGCTGGGAGACTCGGCGAGCTTGACGCTTCGTGGGATCACTGTTCGGAAGACAAGTTCAGGGAAGTGGTCACGGAGCTCCCGCTCCACGTCCTTGGCGAGGCGGGTGCGCTCATCGTGCATGGTGATCAGCAGACCCGACAGCTCCAGGGACGGGTTCAGCTCACGGCGGATCAGCGACAGGGTGTCGAGGAACTGGACCAACCCCTCCAGGGCCAGGTACTCCGCCTGCACGGGGACGATCACGCGATCGGCGGCGGCCAGGGCATTGACCGTGATCGGCCCGAGCGACGGCGGGCAGTCGAGCAAGCTGAAGGCGAAGCGATCCCTGACCGGGCCGAGCCGGTCCCGCAGGCGGCACTCCGAGCCCTCGATCCGAGGCAGCTCGACCGAGGCGCCCGCGAGGTCGCGCGAGGCCGGGACGAGCCAGAGGTTGTCGGGCCCGGCGGGCCGCGCCGCTTCGGCCACCGAGACGTCGCCGACCAGGCAGTCGTAGGAGGAGGGGCTCGCCTCGCGATCGCCGCCGAGAGAAACGGTGGCATTGCACTGTGGGTCGAGGTCGACGATCAGCGTCTGCTCCCCGGCAGCGGCGACGCAGGCAGCCATATTGACGGTGGTCGTCGTCTTGCCGACCCCGCCCTTCTGGTTTGCGACCGCGTACACCGCCCCCATCGCTATCCGCCCAGCCGGTCGCCGTCGCAAGCCATCCGTTGCCAGCTTAATCAGGGCGGCGGCGCGGACCCGACCGCCCGGCCGGGCGCTTCTTCGCGAGCCCCGCGCGTCGCGGCAAGCCAGCTCGGGGTCGGCCCGCTCTTCCGCAGCACGTGCAGGTGGCGGTGGCGGCTGGCGGCGAAAGGCGCCACCGCGATCACGGCCTCGACCCGCATCGCGAGCGAGTCCCGCGCCCGGGCCAGCTCCGCCTCCTCCTCTGGATCCCGGCGTCCCTTCCAGGCGACCAGCACGCCGCCCTCGGCAAGCAGCGGCGAGGCCAGCTCGGCGAGGGTGGAGAGTCGGCCGACAGCGCGCGCCGTCACCGCCCCGTAGGCCTCGCGACCCTCGCCCGCTCCCAGCTCTTCGGAGCGGCAGCAGCGCACCGTCGCGTTGGTGATCCCGCCCTGCTCGACGGCGCGGCGCATGAACCGGCACTTGCGGCTGACCGATTCGATCAGATCGACCCGCGCCGAGGGCAGCGCCACTGCCAGCGGAAGGCCTGGAAACCCAGCCCCAGAGCCGATATCGGCTATCTGGCTCGCTTCGGCGAGCTGCTCGACCCCGAGCCCGCAGAGGCTGTCGGCGACGTGCACGTCCCAAGCCCGGGCGGGGTCGGTGACCGAGCTGACCGAGGCCGGCTCGGCGGCGAGCAGCCTGAGCACCTGCTCGAGGGCGCGGCGGGCCGCCGGTCCCAGCTCATGCCGCTCGGCGT
This sequence comes from uncultured Actinomycetes bacterium, assembly GCA_963725315.1. GTDB lineage: Bacteria > Actinomycetota > Thermoleophilia > Solirubrobacterales > 70-9 > JBBRHQ01. The sequence continues at coordinate 216,080 of CAVRYA010000005.1, forward strand.
CGCTCACCCGGGGAGCAGCGGAGCGACCATCACACAGCGGTTGGGCTCGTCGCCCTCGCTGTAGGTCTCGATCCCCGCACGCTCCTTCAGGTGCTCGTGGACGACCCGGCGCTCCTGGGCGCTCATCGGATCCATCTCGATCGCCCGCCCGCCCGCCTCGGCCTGCTCGGCCGCCCGGTCCGCCCGGGCGATCAGAGTCTCGCGGCGACGCTCGCGGTAGCCGGCGGCGTCCACGACGACCCGCTTTCGCTCCCGCATGCCGAGGAACGCCGCCTGGTAGCAGAGCAGCTGCAGCGCGTCGATCGTCTGGCCGCGGCGGCCGATCAGCAGCCCGTAGTCATCCTCGCCCTCGACCGAGGCGAGGATCGTGTCCTCGTCCTCGCTCAGCTCCACCTCTCCGTCCAGATCGAGTTCGTCAAGCACCCGTTCCACCAGCTCCCGCACCCGCTCAGCAGGCTCTTCTGGCCAGTCGGCATTCTCCGCCACGCCCGAACCCTAAACGCTGGGAGATGACCCGGTGCGCCTGTACCCTGCCTCGCTGATTCTGGACTTGTCTCGGGCGGGTGGCACAGCCGCCGCCGACCCCGGAATCAGCGGCGTTTCTTCTTCTTACGGGGCGGCGGAGGCGGTGCTTTTGCCACCGCGGCCGCCGCGGTGGCGGGAACCGTGGGAGCGGGAACCACCCGCTGGACCACGTATTGCTGGCCGATCGTCCAGACGTTGGTGGTGATCCAGTAGAGCACCAGCCCTGCCGGGAAGGTGATCACGAAGGGGACGAAGACGAACGGCAGGATCATCATCATCCGCCGCTGGGTCTTGTCGGCGGTGACCGACATCACCATGCCGGAGATCAGCTGCGTCCCGACATAGAGCACAAGGAGGACGATCAGCTCGGTTCCGGTGGCCTTAGCGGTCAGGTCGGGGATGAACAGGAACGACGCCTGGTCGCCGCAGTGGCCGGCAGTGCAACCGATGTCGGCGGGCAGCTCGTGGCGCAGCGTGTAGAAGAGGGTGATGAACACCGGCAGCTGCGCAATCAGCGGGATGCAGGAGGCGAACGGGTTGACGTTGTTCTCCTGGTAGAACTTCATCATCTCCTGCTGCATGCGCTGACGGTCGTTCTTGTACTTGGCCTGAAGCTCCTTGATCTGGGGTTGCAGGGCCTGCATCGCCCGCATGCCCTTGAGTTGCTTGTAGGTGAGGGGGATCAACAGCGCCCTGGTGACGATCGTCAGGGCGATGATCGCCCCGCCCCAGCTCAACCCGACGTCGTCATGGAAGAACTGCAGCACCGAGTTGGCCACGTCGATCAGCGGCTGCAGGATGTTGGCGACCACCGGCGTCACCGGGCCCCCACCTCCGTGGTGCTGGATCGGACCTGTCCGCAGGGTGAAGCGGGACGGGACCGGGTCGAGGCCGCCGCGGCTGAACGGGTTGCAGCGCAGCAGACGCCATCCGGCCAGCAGGGATCCCCTGAGGACCCCGAAGCGGCGGATCGCCGCGGCGGCGTAGGAGGAGCAGGTCGGCTCGTAGCGGCAGCGTCGCGGTAGCCCCGGTGAGATCCATCGCTGGTAGGCGCGGATCGGCATCAAAACCAGCTGTTTCACGTCGAACGCGCCTCGCCGGCGTCCTCGCCGGCGAGCGCCTCCTCGATGCAGTCGGCGCACCGCGTCCGTCCCATCCGCTCCGACGAGGGCACCGATCTCCGGTCGGGCCACGAGGACGAAGTCGTGCTCCGGCGGCAGCTCCTCCGCCAGGCCCCAGAACGCTTCCCGCATCGCCCGCTTCACCCGGTTGCGCTCGACCGCGCCGCCGACCTTGCGGCTCACCGAGACTCCCAACCGGAGATCGGCGCCGGCGCCCTCGCCGCGGGGGAAGCTGTAGAGCACCAGGTAACGGGTGGCGTGCGAGGTCCCGTCTCTATAGACGCGGTCGAAGTCGCCGCTCCGTGACAGGCGCCGACGCTTCCGCGCCCCGGCGTCGCCAGCTGCCATCGTTACGTGGTCAGGCGCTTGCGGCCCTTGCGGCGCCGGCGCTTGATGATCGCCCGACCCCCGCGCGTACGCATGCGGGCGCGGAACCCGTGCGTCCGGGCTCGCTTGCGCTTCTTCGGCTGGTAGGTGCGCTTCATCGGTCGGTGTCGCGGCAGTATACGGACGCGCAGAGCGCCCGTCCGCCGCCGCGCGGAGGGACGTCTGAATCTTTTCTTCGGCATTTGCGGAAGGGTCGATCAGGCGTGCTCGGGGCGGCGCTATGGTCGGCGCGGCCCGGAGATGCGCGCCCTCGGGCGCGCGCCGACCCGGGGGCCGCTCAAGACCGACGGAAGGGCAACCCAGAGTGCAGGAACTCCCAGAACCACCGAGCTCCGCCGGCCGGGGCGGTCAGGGGTTCGAGGGGGATCTGGAGGAAGTCTGGGCGGCAGGCTCGCGAGCAGCTGCGAGCCTCCGTGCCGGAGTCGACCTTCCGCATCTGGCTCGAGCCGCTGCGCCCGCTTGGCGAGTCCGGGGGAACACCCTGCAGCTCGGAGCACCCGACGGGATCCGGACCTGGGCCGAGCGCCGCTATGGCGGTCTGATCCGCAGCGCGTCTGGCGGCGACCGACGAGCGGCTCACCGAGGTCAGCTTCGCCGCCTCCGCCGCGCGCGGGGAGTCCGGGGCCGAGGTCGACGTGGGAACCCGCGCTGAACCCTCAGTACGTCTTCGAGCGCTTCGTGATCGGTGACGGCAACCGGCTTGCCCACGCGGCGGCCCTGGCGGTCGCCGAAGCCCCCGGCGAGGCCTACAACCCGCTCTTCCTGCACGGGCCGCCCGGGCTCGGCAAGACCCATCTGCTGACCGCCGTCGCCAACTACCTCAACGACCATGCCCCGGAGCTCAACGTCCGCTACACGACCGCCGAGGGCTTCACCAACGAATTCGTCGCCTCGCTGCAGTCCGCCGGCAGTGAGGCCTTCAAGCGGCGCTACCGCGACCTCGACGTGCTCCTGATCGATGACGTTCAGTTCCTCGAAGGCAAGCACCACACCGAGGAGGAGTTCTTCCATACCTTCAACGCGCTGTATGAGTCGGGCAGCCAGCTGGTGCTCTCCGCCGATCGCATCCCGGCCGAGCTCTCCGAGCTGGCCCGCCGGCTCCGCGACCGCTTCGAGTGGGGTCTCACGGTCGAGGTCGGGGCTCCCAACCTGGCGATGCGGCTTGCCGTGCTGCGCCGCCTGGTGCGCGAATCCGGTATCGAGATCTCCGACCGCGAGGCGCTGACCGAGCTCGCGGCACGGATCGACGCCAACGTCCGCCAACTTCACGGTGCGCTGACCAGGACGATCGCCCATGCCTCGCTGATGGCCCGGCCGCTCAGCCGCGAGCTCGTCGCCGAGGTGATTCCCGCGTCTTCCCTCGCCCTTAGCCGGCTTGCTCCCGAGGAGATCCAGGCCCGCGTCGCCGAATCGTTCGCGGTCTCCCGGGCCGAGCTTCTGGGAACAAGCAGGGCGGCGACCCCGTTGCGTGCCCGCCAGGTCGCCATCTACCTGACCCGGGAGCTGACCGACCTCTCGACGCCGCAGATCGGTCGCCTCTACGGCGGGCGCGATCACACCACCGTGCTCAACTCGATCCGCCGGGTCGAGGCCGCCGCTCGCCGAGGACCCGGCTCTCCGCCAGGCGGATCGAAACCATCCTCGAGACGATCCACAACCCTCCCGAGTGAGGATGGCAGCCGTCGGGAATGCAAGAATCCGCGGTTCGGGGCAACAGCTTTTCCACAGCCTGAAAAGTCGCTTTGCAAAGCGAAATCTCCCGGTCAAGCCGACAGCATTCACAACCCCTAATCCAACTCAATCAAGGCATTGGTGATTTGAAGCTCTCAACGAAACGCCAGGAACTTGTGGAGCGGCTCTCCGCCGTCTCGAGGGTCGCCTCCAACCGGGCCGCCACCCAGGCTCTCAGCGGAGTCCACGTCAGCGTCCTGGGCGACGACGTGAAGCTGCGGGCCACCGATCTGGAGATGGGGATCGAGACCCCGCTCGAGGCCGAGGTCGAGGGTGAGGGCGAGTTCCTGCTGCCGGGGCGGCTGCTCTCGGAGGTGGCCCGCTCGCTGGCCGGTGACTCTGTGGAGATCGAGCCGCGCAGTTCCGAGCGCGACGTCGAGATCACCTCGGCCGGGTCGAGGTTTCACCTGAGGACACTCCCGGCGGAGGACTTCCCCCGCTTTCCCGAGCTCGGCCCGGAGCCCTTGCGGATCCCGGCCAAGGTCCTGACTGAAACCGTGGAGGTCGTCGCACGGGCTGCCTCGCGCGACGATATGCGCCCCGTCCTGACCGGGGTCTTCGTCACCGCCTCGGGCAGCGAGATGACGATGGTCGCGACCGATTCCTACCGGCTCAGCTTTCGCCGGGCCGAGGTCGAGGGCGGGATCGGCGGCGACCTGGAGGCGAACATCCCGGCCCGCGCCCTGCGCGAGCTCGGACGGATTCTCACGGCCGGCTCGGAGGAGAGCGCTGAGGTCTCGCTGCTGCAGAACCAGGCTGTCTTCCGCGCCGGCGGAGTGATCCTCAACACCCGGCTGATCGAAGGACAGTTCCCCAACTACGAGCAGCTCCTCCCCGAGTCCTACGAGCACGACGTGCGCCTCCCGCGTGGCGAGTTCCTCGACGTGACCAAGCGGATCAGCCAGCTGGCGCAGCGCAACGCGCCGCTGAAGCTGTCGCTCTCGCCCGGGCGAGCTGACAATCGCCGCGGAGACGCCCGAGGTCGGTGACGCCAGCGAGTCGATGCCGGCAGCCTTCGAGGGAGAGCCGCTGGAGATCGGATTCAACCCGGAGTTCCTCAAGGACGGGATCGACAGCGTCGAGGGCGAGGAGGTGTTGCTTCGCCTGATCTCACCGCTGCGGCCGGGTCTGCTGCAGCCGGTGGACAACGAGGACTTCCGCTATCTGGTGATGCCGATCCGGCTCAACGTTTGAGCTGGGCCGATGCTGCTCACCAGCGTGATCGCCCAGCCTTTGCGGAGCCTTGCGGCCGTGGAGGTCGCCCTCGAGGACGGGGTCACCGCGGTGCTCGGTGAGAACGGCTCCGGCAAGACGAACCTGCTGGAGGCTCTCTACTTCGCGCTCACCGGACGCTCCTTTCGCACCGCTGATCGCCGCGAGCTGATCCCCTTCTCGGAGTCGCTTGCCCGTGCCGAGGCCTCGGTTCGCGACGAGGACGGCACCGAGCGGCGCTTCCTGGCCTCGGTCAGCAGAGCGGAGGGACGCCGTCATCTACTCGATGGCAGTGCGCGTCGACTCCACCACCGCGGCCCGCAACCGGCCCGCGGTCGCCGTCTTCGCGCCGGACCGCCTGGCGCTGGTCAAGGGTCCGCCGGCCGAGCGTCGCGCTCACCTCGACCGCTTCGCGGCGATTCGCTGGGCCGTCTCGCGCCGGCCTGCGACAGCGGTTCGGTCAGGCTCTCGCTCAACGAAACGCGCTCCTGCAGCGGGCCGCGCCGCCGGCCGCGCGCCTGCCGCCGAGCTCGACTCCTGGGACTCGACCCTGGCCGAGGCCTCAGCGCCGCTGATCGCATCGCGCTCCGAGGCGATCGCCGAGCTGGCGCCGCATTTCGCGGTGGCGGCGGCCGAGCTCGGGCTGGAGGCTCCGCGCATCGATCGAGTACGCACCCGCGCGCCGAGGGAAGCGCCGAGGAGTTGAAGGCGGGTTTGATCGAGCGCCGCGAGGCCGATCTGCGCCTCGGTCGCACCTCGTGGGGCCCTCACCTCGACGAGGTCTGAGGATCTGTCTCGAGGGCCACCCGATCCGCCGCTATGGCTCGCAGGGCCAGCAGCGGCTTGCATTGCTCGCCCTGCTCTTCGCCGAGCGGGAGGCGCTGATGCGATCCCACGGCAGGCCCGCCGTTGATGCTCCTCGACGACGTCATGAGCGAACTCGACGCCCCACGGCGCGAGCTGCTCTCTTCCCGGCTCGAGCGTGGCGGACAGGCGCTGATCACGGCGACCGAGGCAGGCACCGTGCCGGGGCACTCGCGGCCGAGGCAGTGTGGATGCCGGCAGCGCGACGCCGACCGAAGGTGGCGGCCGCCTGATGGGCGCGGCTCGCCCCACGCCCCGCGGCTGAGGCGATCAGGGCGCCCGCGAGCGCGCCGCGCCGGCGACCGTGCTCGCGGCGACCCAGTCGGTCTGGGCCGCCGCTGTCGGGCCCGACCTCGCCGCCGCCGCCGAACCGGTCTCCGAGCGCGGCGGCACCGTGACGGTTCGCTGTGAGAGCTCGGTCTGGGCCGAGGAGCTGGAGATGATGGGGCCACAGCTGATCGCCGACTGCGCGAGCGGCTCGGCGCGACGGCGCCGCGGGAGCTGAGGTTCGAGACCGGGCCCAGGGCTTAGTTGGCCAGCCAGCCAGCCGGTTTCAGAGAGACTCTGGAACGGAACTCGCCGCGCCCTCGCGGAAACCTCGAGTGGCGCTGATGCGAAAGTTTGCGTTTTGCCGGGATTTGCAGGGATTTATCCATGAACGCACGGCGGTTCCGGGGACCCGGGCTGGTATCCTTTATGTCAACTTGATCGCCCGCCCCGACCTTGTGCCATGCGCCTTTCGGGATGCGCCATGAGGTCGGGGTTTTCTGTGGATAGCCGGAAGGGGAAAATTGCCTGAGAAGAAGAGCAAGGCCGCTGCGAAGCAAGGCCCGCCCCAAGGGCGGAGGCGGCTCCTATGACGCCACCGACATCACGGTTCTCGAGGGCCTGGAGGCGGTTCGCAAGCGCCCTGGCATGTACATCGGCTCCACCGGCCCGCGCGGTCTTCATCACCTCGTCTACGAGGTCGTCGACAACTCGGTGGACGAGGCGATCGCCGGCCACTGCGACTCGGTCGAGGTCGTGCTTCACCCTGACAACAGCTGCACGGTCATCGACAACGGCCGGGGGATCCCGGTGGACGAGCACGCCAAGGAGAAGCGCCCGGCGGCCGAGGTGGTGCTGACCACGCTTCACGCCGGCGGCAAGTTCGGCGACGGCGGCGGCTACAAGGTCTCCGGCGGGCTCCACGGCGTCGGCGTCTCGGTCGTCAACGCGCTCTCCGAGCGGCTCGCAGCTCGAGATCTCCAGGGACGGGTTCTCCTGGAGCCAGGACTACGAGCGCGGCAAGCCCGCGCCGATTTCAAGAAGGGCAGGCGACCAAGGCGACCGGGACCAGGATCACCTTCCTCCCCGACCTGGAGATCTTCGAGGAGATCGAGTTCGACTTCGCGACCCTGGCCGAGCGGCTGCGCGAGACCGCCTTCCTGACCCGCGGCCTGAAGATCGAGCTGGTCGACGAGCGCGGGCAGACCAACAGGGTCAGCTTCCAGTACGAGGGCGGCATCGAGGACTTCGTCCGCTACCTGAACGAGAACAAGGACGAGCTGCACCGCAAGGTCATCTTCTTCGAGAGCGAGGCCGAGGAGGGCCAGGTCGAGGTGGCGATGCAGTGGAACACCTCCTACCAGGAGTCGATCTTCAGCTTCGCCAACAACATCAACACCCACGAGGGCGGCACCCATCTCTCCGGCTTCCGCTCGGCGCTGACCAGGACGCTGAACGCCTACGCCCGCAACAAGGGGCTGCTGAAGGAGAAGGACGAGAACCTCGCCGGCGAGGACGTTCGCGAGGGCCTCACGGCGGTGATCTCGGTGAAGCTGCACGATCCCCAGTTCGAGGGGCAGACGAAGACCAAGCTCGGCAACCCGCCGATCGAGGGAGTCGTAAAGGAGGCTGTCAACCGCAAGCTCGGCGAGTTCTTCGAGGAGAATCCGGGCGAGGCGAGGCAGGTGATCACCAAGGCCGTCGACGCATCGCGGGCCCGCGAGGCGGCCCGCAAGGCCCGTGACCTGACCCGCCGCAAGTCGGCGCTGGAGAACTCGACCCTGCCCGGGAAGCTCGCCGACTGCACGGTCAAGGACCCGAGCCTGGCGGAGATCTTCGTGGTCGAGGGGGACTCGGCCGGCGGCTCGGCCAAGCAGGCCCGCGACCGCTCGACCCAGGCGGTGTTGCCGCTGCGGGGGAAGATCATCAACGTCGAGAAGAGTCGCATCGACAAGGTCCTGCAGAACACCGAGATCCAGGCCCTGATCACGGCGATCGGCACCGGCGTGCACGACGAGTTCAATCTCGAGGACGCTCGCTACCACAAGATCGTCATGGCCACCGACGCCGACGTCGACGGTGCCCACATCCGCACCCTGGTGCTCACCTTCCTCTACCGGCAGATGCAGCCGCTGATCGACGCCGGCTTCGTCTACATCGCCAAGCCGCCGCTCTACAAGGTCAAGCAGGGCAACCAGGAGACCTACCTCGAGCGGGAGTCGGAGCTCGAGGAGTTGCTGCTCCGCGACCGGCTCGAGAACTTCGAGCTGATCGACGCCAACGGCGGCTCCAAGAAGTTCACCCAGAGCCGCTGGCAGAGCTACGTGCGACGCGCCAAGGAGTACGAGGGCTGGGCGTCGTCGCTGCAGGCCGAGTTCGGCGCCGACCTGGTGCGCTTCCTCGAGGAGTCGCAGCTGCTCGACGAGGGCGTCGCCAGCATCGCCGGCGCCCGCAAGCTGCTGGCCGCGCCCAGCCCGCCTGAGGAGCCGTACGAGACCGAGCTGGTCGACGACGCCAAGGACGAGCTGGTGGTCAAGGCGATCCACCGCCGAAGCGGCCTGGCGCGGACCCACCGCCTGCCGGAGTCCCTGTTCAAGCACCACGACTACCGCCGCTTCGCCGATGTCCACGGCACCCTGCTGAAGCAGGTCGGGCGGCCGCCGTTCAGGGTGTCGCTGAAGGATCGCGAGGAGGAGGCGCTCTCCTTCGTCGATCTGCACCGTGCGGTGATGGACCTCGCCAAGCACGGCGCGCAGCTGACCCGGTTCAAGGGCCTCGGCGAGATGAACGCCGACCAGCTGCGGGAGACGACCATGGATCCGGCGACCAGGACCCTGCAGCGGGTGACCCTCGAGGACGCCTCGGCCGCCGACCAGATCTTCTCGATGCTGATGGGCGACAAGGTCGAGCCGCGCCGGGAGTTCATCGAGACCTACGCCAAGGAAGTGAGGAACCTCGATGTCTAGGCATCGGGCATCGCACACCGAGCGATCGGGTCGCCTGCTGATGGCGCTGGAGGCGCTCACCGGCCGCATCGAGGAGCGCGAGCTCGAGAAGGAGATGCGCAGCTCCTACATCGATTACGCGATGAGCGTGATCGTCGGGCGGGCGCTGCCGGACGTCCGCGACGGGCTGAAGCCGGTCCACCGCCGGGTGCTATACGCGATGCACGACCTCGGGTTGCAGCCCACCCGCCCGTACCGGAAGTGCGCCTTCATCGTCGGCGAGGTGATGGGCAAGTACCACCCCCACGGCGACTCGGCGATCTACGACACCCTGGTGCGGATGGCGCAGGAGTTCTCACTGCGCTACCCGCTGATCGACGGACAGGGGAACTTCGGCTCGATCGACGACGACCCGGCGGCGGCGATGCGCTACACCGAGGCGCGCCTCGGCCGTCTCGCGACGGAGATGCTGCGCGACATCGACGCCGACACCGTCGACTTCGGGCCCAACTACGACGAGTCGCAGCGCGAGCCCTCGATCCTCCCGTCGCGGTTCCCCAACCTGCTGGTCAACGGCGCCTCCGGAATCGCGGTCGGGATGGCTACCAACATCCCGCCGCACAACCTGCGCGAGACGGTCGACGCGGTTACCGCCTTCATCGACGACTCCGGGATCGACCTCGCCGGGCTGATGGAGCACGTCAAGGCACCCGACTTCCCGGGCGGCGGGATCCTCGACCCCGCCGGGGTCCGCGACGCCTACGAGATCGGGCCGGGGCAGCCTCAGGGTCCGGGCCCGCGCCCACATCGAGCCGCTCAAGGGCGGCAAGGAGGCGGTGATCGTCACCGAGCTCGCCGTTCATGGTCAAGAAGGGCGGCGACTCCGGCCTGATCACGAAGATCGCCGATCTGGTGCGCGAGAAGAAGCTCGAGGGGATCTCCGACCTGCGCGACGAGTCCGATCGCTCCGGGATGCGGGTCGTGATCGAGCTGAAGCGGGGTGCCGTCCCCAACGTCGTGCTCACCAACCTCTACAAGCGGACCTCGATGCAGACCAGCTTCGGGGTCAACATGGTCGCCCTGGTCGACGGGGTCCCGAAGACGCTCGGCCTGCGCGAGCTGATCCGGCTACTACGTCGATCACCAGCGCGAGGTCGTCACCCGCCGCACCCAGTACGAGCTGCGCCGCGCCGAGGCCCGCGCCCACATCCTCGAGGGGCTGCTCGTCGCGCTCGACAACCTCGACGCGGTGATCAAGCTGATCCGCTCCTCGCCGGACCCCGACGCCGCCCGGGCGGGGCTGATCGAGGAGTTCGAGCTCTCCCGCGAGCAGGCTCAGGCGATCCTCGACATGCGCCTTGCAGCGGCTCACGGCGCTCGAGTCCGACAAGGTCCGCGCTGAGCACGCCGACCTGATCGAGCGGATCGGCGAGCTGCGGGCGATCCTCGGCGACGAGTCGCGGATCTTCGGGATCGTCAAGGAGGAGCTGGTCGAGCTCATCGGCTCCTACGGCGACGAGCGCCGCACCGAGCTTCAGCACTTCGGCGGCGACATCGACGTCGAGGACATGATCGCCGAACAGCAGATGGTGATCTCGCTGACGGCCTCGGGCTACGTCAAACGGCTGCCGCTCGCGACCTATCGCCAGCAGCACCGCGGCGGCATCGGGGTGATGGGGATGAACATGAAGGAGGACGACTACATCCAGCACCTCCACATCTGCTCGACGCACGACTTCCTGCTGTTCTTCACCAATCGCGGCAAGGTCTACCGGCTGAAGGTCTACGAGCTGCCGGAGGGCTCACGCACGGCGAAGGGCAGCGCCCTGGTCAATCTGCTGCCGCTGCGCGACGGCGAGAAGGTGATGGCGGTGATCCCGACGCGGGACTTCAAGGAGAACGAGTACCTGGTGTTCGCCACCGCCAAGGGGCAGATCAAGAAGACCGAGTTCCTCGCCTACAACACGCCGATCAAGGCAGACGGGATCATCGCGATCAAGGTCCGCGACGGCGACGAGCTCGTCCAGGTCCGCCTCACCTCGGGCCAGGACGACATCCTCATGGTCTCCCATTCCGGTCACGCCTCTCGCTTCGCCGAGAAGCTGGTGCGCCCGATGGGGCGCTCGACCAGCGGGATCAAGGGCATGAACGTCTCCGCCAGGGGAAACCGGGTGCTGGCGATGGACATCGCCCGCGACGACACCGAGCTCTTCGTCGTCACCGAGAACGGCTACGGCAAGCGCACCCCGGTCTCCGAGTACCCGGTCAAGGGCCGCGGCACCAAGGGAGTGCTGACGGCGAAGCTGACCGAGAAGAAGGGCGGCCTGGCCGGCGCGCTGATCGTCCGCGAGCATCAGGAGCTGCTGTTCATCTCCCAGAACGGGATGGTGCAGCGGACCTCGGTCAGCGGCATCTCGCGGATGGGCCGGCCCACCCAGGGGGTCAAGGTGATGAACATCAAGGAGGACGACCGGGTCAGCGCCGTGGCGCTGGTGGTCGAGTCGGAGGCCCCTTCCTCCGGCAACGGCGCGACGCCGGACGACGAGGCGCCGCCCCCGCCGACTGAGGAGTGTGCTTCAATCGGATCACCAGAGAAAGGAGGTGGTCCTAAGTTGATTCGACATGCTTGCGGGGACTCTGGAGGTGCAGGGCCGCTAGGAGGCCGTGCGTGCCGCCCGGCGGAATCTCACCCGGGCACCGGCGAGCGAGGGACCGGATCTTGTCCCTACCGGTTGCCAACCCCTCGCCTCGCTTCCCGACGCACCTGCGAGGGCCGCCTTCGGGCGGCCCTCGTCGTTCTCATCCGAGGTTGCCGAGGCGGAAGCGTTCGATCAAGGTCACCCGGTGCCCGTCGCGCTGTTGAAGGTGTCGAAATCCATCTCGACCTTTCCGTGACGAATGTGGAAACCGGTCGAGTCCCTTCGAAGGCGGGGGAAGGCGCGCCGCAGCCGCCGGGAGGTCGAGCCCAAGCCGATCCCGTGCCGGGTCCTGATCCGCATCAGCGGGCCCTTGTAGACGGGAACGACCGCCCAGCCTCATCCCGACCGCGATCGTCACCGTGTAGACGCGGCCTGAGGGATCGAGCCCTCGGCCGCGTAGTAGGCGACCCCGCGGCCCCTGTCGCGATCGTTGCCATAGGTGCAAACGGTGTATGCCCGAGGTCGCGAAAGCGGCAGTCCCGCGGCCACTGCCCCAGGCGTTTCGCGCCGCGTCCAGGCGCTCCCCGATCCGGATTCCGGCGATCCTTCCGGGCACCCGGATCGCGGGGTCTGCGGGTTCGGGTAGCTGAAGGTGTCGGCGACTGCGGGGACGGCGAGGCAGGTCAGGCCCGCCAGGAAGACGAGCAATGACCGTCTGGCGACCCTCACGCCACGGCCGGCAGGTATTGCGCGCCATGCCGTCGGGATGCTCGGGCTGGCGATCCGGATGAAGACAGTCGGGCCCGGGGGCCGAGGGTCGGCTTGCCGGGTGCATCTGGATCTCCCGCGGCAGGCGGTTTCCCTTGCGCCGGTTGCATGATGCGCAGGAGGCGACGATGTTCTCCCAGACCGACTTGCCGCCGCGGCTGCGGGGGATCACGTGATCGACGGTCAGCCCGGGCTTGCGCGAGCCGCAGTACTGGCAGGTCCAGGAGTCGCGGGCCAGCACCGCCTTGCGGGTGATCTTGCGGCGGTGGGCGTCGCGGGGGATGCGGACGAAGCTGATCAGGCGGATCACGATCGGCCGCTCGAGGGTCAGGCGCTCCGAGCGCAGCGCCCGCTTGCCGTGTTCGAGCACCTCGGCCTTCTCCTTCAGCACCAGGACGGCGGCGCGGCGGACGGTGCAGACGTTGATCGGCTCGTAGGTCGCGTTGAGGACGAGCACCCGCGCGCTGGACCGGAGCCCTGCCCCCGCGGTCGCGTCGGCTGTCGAGGGACCTGACTTCGCGGCCCTCGCTCCTGCGGTCGAGGCGCGACGCTTAGCCATATCGGGGGCGATTCTAGAGGGTGGCACGCACGGGATAGGAGCCGAGCACGCGCACGGACTCCGCCTTGCCGCGCAGCCCCTCGACCGCCTCGGTGATCGCCTCCTCCGAGATCGCCCCCTCGATGTCGAGAAAGAACATGTAGCGCCCCAGCCCGCCCCGGCGCAGCGGCCTCGACTCGATCCGGGTCAGGTTGATCGCTCGGCCCGAGAACTCCAGCAGCGCGTCGACCAGCGCCCCGGGATGGTCCTCGCCGAGCTCGGAGAAGACCAGGCTGGTCTTCCAATCGCCCTCGCCGCTGGCGTCGGTCCCCGCCGGCGCGAGCCAGACGAAGCGGGTGACGTTGTCCTTCTCGTCGGCGACGTTCTCCCGGAGGACGACGCAGCCGTAGAGCTCGGCGGCCGAGGCCGCCGCGAGCGCCGCCCAGGGCCGCTCCGAGCCGGCGATCGACGCACCGCCTCGGCCGTGCTGTCGACCGCTCGCGCCTCGGCGCCGCGACAGCTCGCTCGCGCAGGAAGCGAGCGCACTGGGCGAGCGCCTGCGGATGGGAGAGGACGACCTCGATCTGATCGAGCGGGAAGCGGCCGGCGAGCAGATCAGGCTGGAGCTGACCGGGTAGTCGTACTCGCCGACGATCGTCACGCCGTGCGCATCCAGGGCGAGGGCGTCGAGCGTCGAGCGCACCGAGCCCTCGATCGAGTTCTCGAATGGGACCAGGGCCCGGTCGGCGTCGCCGTCCTGGACCGCCAAGATCGCCTCGTGGACGGTCGCGGTGCGCAGCGGCTCGAACTCGCGGTCGCCGCCGAGCGCGGCGCTCAGCGCGTCCTCGGTGAAGGTCCCCGCCGGGCCCAGGTAGGCGATCCGCCTCATCGACCGAGCTCGGGCTCCTCGCCCCGGGGGCGCAAGGCGGAGCTCAGCGCTTCCTGCTCCTCGGGGGAGAGCTCGAGCTCGGAGCTGCCGTCGATGATCCTCTTCGCGTAGAGGCGCGCCTGTTCGCGGTGCAGGATCGAGGAGAGGACGACGCCGTCACGATGTGAGTCGAGCAGGGCGACCGAGCTCGACTGCCGCCCGCTCATCTCGCCCATCGCGTCGTAGCGGACCACGCCGACGTGGCTGATCGCCCCACGCAGCTCCGCGGCGAGCTCGGCGTCGCGGGCGTCGAGTCGACTGACCGCCTGCTGGAGCGCCTGCGGCCGAGCTCGCCGAGACCGCGGTCGAGCTCGGCGCCGTGATCGACCAGGTCGCGCTCGCCGGATTCGCCGAGGACAAGACCCGCTGCGCCTCGCGCAGCGCCGCAGCGCCGCGCCAGGCCGAGGCAAGAGCCGAGCGCAAGGAGTGCCAGAACGGCTGCGCCGAGCGCGACGATTCCCGTCGCTGTGGTCAGCTCCTTCACGCAGGGCTAGCTGAAGTTGACCGTGTAGGAGGCCTTGTTGTTGTCGGTCACCTGTTCGCCGGGAACCGCGTCGACCTCGACGTCGAGCGTCACCTGTCCCTTCGGAGTCGAGGGCAGCTGGACGGTCACGGTCTGCGTCTCGCCGGGACCGATCGAGCTGATCTCCTCGGTGGTCGCGGTGCCCCCGTCCACCGCGACCCCGACGGTCACGCCGCTCTCGTTCGAGTTGCCCTGGTTCTGCACCTGCACGTCGACCGCAGGCGGGCCGCTGGTGCTCACGGTCGCCGTGGTGCCCTCGGTGAGGGCGACCCCGTTGATGCTGGTGCTGAGCAGGCCGGTGCCGTGCAGGCCCGGCGTGGCCGCCGCCGAGGCGCCTGTCACGTTGCCGAGCGAGCTGTTGATCGTGCTCGGGTCGAGCCATTTGGTGTCGCCATTCGGGATGAACTCGCTCGCGGGGACGTCGGAGCCCGCGATCCCCTGGTCGGCGAGGACGCCGTTGATCTGGGGGGCGACGACCTGTGAGTAGAGCACGTCGCTGGCCAGCAGGGTCCGCATCTGATTGGCGATGCTCGCCATCGCCCGCTCGCGCCCGGCGTCGCCCAGCGCGGTGCTCATCTTGTCGGCGATCTTGCCGAAGGCGGCAGCCCGCAGCTCGTAGACGAGCTCGAGGCCGTCCTGGGCGCCGCTCATGTCGCCCGGCGGGCTGAGGTCCTCGAACCCGCGTCAGGTAGCCGTCCATGGCGCTGCGGTCGGCGTTCGTCTCGGTGACGAAATCGGTCACCGAGGCGCTCCCGGGGTCCTCGAGCCGTGCGAAGAAGCGCTTGCTGGTCTGCGCGGTCTCGTCGACGATCTGGGAGACGTTGCGGGAGTAGTCCGTGAGGGCGCGATCGTGGCGGGCGTCGAGGCAGCCGCGGATCCCGAGCACCAGGAGGATGACGACGATCAGGGCCCCGCCGAGCGCGATGCCCGCGCCTCGCCATCACCTGTTGGCGCCGCGGCCGGCGCGCGGCCGCCGCTCGCGCGGGGCCCGCCGCGGCAGGGCCTGCTCGCTGGTCGGTGACGCTGAGGGTTCCTCGTCGAACGGATCCAAAAGGGGGTGCCTCCGGTGCGCTGCTCGGCGGCAAGTATGAACGCTGCGGGGGCAGCGCGCGTCAGGAGCCGCTGCCCGACGGTGCCATTCTTGCGCGCCCGGGCAGGCCTGCGCCGCCCGGCGTCGAAGCCGAAGCAGTGCTGATCGGCTCACTGGTACTCAACCGCTTCGAGATCACCGACAGACTCGGCAGCGGCGGCTTCGGCGTGGTCTACCGCGCCTGGGACAGCCGGCTCGAGCGCGACGTCGCGGTCAAGGTGATCGAGGTCGCCGACGACGCCGGCGGCAGGGTGCTGCGCGAGGCCCAGGCCGCGGCGAGGCTCAACCACCGTGGCATCGTCACCCTCTATGAGCTCGGCGAGCAGGACGGCCGCGCCTTCCTGGTCAGCGAGCTGGTCGAGGGCGCCACCCTGCAGGAGCTGACCGGCGAGGGGCGGCTGTGCGATCGCGAGGTGGCCGAGATCGGCGCCGATCTCTGCGAGGCGCTCGACCACGCCCATTCGCGCGGTGTCATCCACCGCGACATCAAGCCCCACAATGTCCTGGTGCCTGCCGGGGACGCGCCGGCCAAGCTGATGGACTTCGGCATCGCCCGGGTGCTCGACACGGACGGCCTCACCGCCACCGGCGCCGTGGTCGGCACGCTCGCCTACATGGCCCCCGAGCAGGCCGAGGGTGGGCTCGCCGGGCCGGCCGCCGACGTCTACGGCCTCGCCCTGACCCTGTATGAGTGCTGGAGCGGCGAGAATCCCCACCGCCGCGCCACCCCGACCGCGACCGCGCGGTCGATCGGCACCCCGGTCGCCTCGCTCGGCCGGGCCCGGCCCGACCTGCCTCCCGAGGTGGTCGAGGCGATCGACGCCTCCCTGGAGCCCGAGCCGGAGCTTCGACCCGGCATCGAGGAGCTGGGCACGGCGATCGAGTCCTCCCTGGAGGAGCTCGAGGCGGAGCGGGCACTGCCGCCGCCGCACCCCTCCCCGCGGCTCACCGGGCTCGGCGTGGGGATCGCGGGCTGCGACGTCGCCGACGTCGCCTCCGCAGCGGCCGCCTCCGGCCTGACCGCGGCGGCGATGATCTCCGCCGGCCCGGTCGGCCCGGTCTGGGGTTACCTGCTGGTCCCCCTGGTCGCCGCCTCCTGGCTGCTGCGCCCCCGCCTCGGGTTTCTGCTCGCCGCATCGGGGCTCTGCGCCTGGCTGATCGCCGCGTCACGGCCCGGGGCGGCGCTGGTGCTCGCCCTGCTCACCCTGCCGCCGGCCCTTCTGATCGGCGGCGCCGGCCGCGGCCTGATGGTCCCGGCGACGGCCCCCGCCCTCGGTGCCCTGGGTCTCGCCCCCGCCTTCCCCGCCGTGGCCGGCCTCGCGACGCGCTGGCGCGACCGCGCGGTGATCGCCGCGACCGGCTTCGCCTGGGTCAGCGTCGCCGAGGTGGTCACGCGCCGCAACCTCCTGCTCGGGACCTCGTTGAGGCCGCCCCGTGGCTGGCAGGACTCCGTCAACGGCGCCCTCTCCGACGTCCTCTGGCCACTGCTGGGCTCGCCCCGCTTCCTCGGCGGAATGGCGATCTGGTGCGCCGCGGCACTGATCGCGGGGGTGATCCTCGCCCCCGCTCGCGCCTGGCTCGCCCGCCTCCCGGTCACCGGATCGCACTCGCCGCGCCCTGCGGCGCGCACGGACTCCCGCCGCGGCGCCGGGTGGCGCCAGTCGAGGCGCCACACTTCCGTAGGATTTCTGCCGCTGACTCAGGCCCCGGGGGCCTGCCCTCGGCCAAGCCAAGGAGCCGTGCCATCAGCGTTCTGCGCAATCTCGAAGCCCGGATCGAAGGCCTCGTCGAAGGGGTGTTCAGCCGTGCCTTCAGCTCCGAGGTGCAGCCGGTCGAGCTGGCGCGGAAGCTCGCCAAGGAGATGGACGCGCACAAGACAGCCTCGGTCTCGCGGGTCTACGTTCCCAACGAGTACATCGTCCACCTCTCGCGCCAGGACAGGGGCAAGCTGGAGGGCTATGAGCGCTCGCTCGAGCAGGAGCTGTCCGGCTACCTGCTCGAGCACGCGCGGCGCCGCGAGCTACGACCTGCTGACCCGGCCGGCAGTCACCTTCAAGACCGACGAGCGCCTGCGGCTCGGCGAGTTCGGGATCCAGACGCGGCTGGTCAAGCCGCCGGCCCGCGAGGGCGAGAGCCCGAAGCAGGGCGAGGAGGGCACACACGATGGTCTACTCGGCGGTCAGGGAGCGCGAGGCCGAGTCACCGAAGCGCCAGCGCCCCCGGCACGGCGACCGACCCGGGCGATCGTGGCCCTCGACGACCGCCGCTACGTCCTCGACGGGCCGAAGGCGACGATCGGCCGCTCGAAGGACACCGATTGCGTCCTGCGCGACCCGAACGTGTCGCGCCGCCACGCCGAGCTGCGGCGCGCCGACACCGGTGACTGGCAGATAGTCGATCTTGGCTCCACCAACGGGATCAAGGTCAACGGCCGGCGGGTCTCCTCGTCCCGGCTGCGGCCGGGAGACGAGGTCACCATCGGCACGACGACCTTTCTCTTCGACCTAGAGCAATGAGTCGGTGGACTACGAGCCGATATCAGTAGCCCTCAAGTTCGGCTTCCTGGCGCTGCTCTACCTGTTCCTCCTCTGGATCGCCAGAAGCGCGCTCAAGGACCTGCGGCGGACCGTCTCCCCGGCCCCCGACGCCACCGGGTACCACAACCTCCCCGCCGCCGAGGACAGCGGCCCCGGCGAGGACGCCTGGCTGGTCGCGGAGCGCGGCGGCGGGCTCTCCTCCGGGGAGCGGTTCGACCTCTTCGGAGGGCTCTCGATCGGCCGGTCGGCCGACGCGGACGTCCGCATCGAGGACCGCTACGCCTCCGGCCTGCACGCCAGGATCTACATGCGCGCCGGCCGCTACTACGTCGAGGACATGAACTCCACCAACGGGACGCTGCTGAACGACGCCTCGCTGAGCGGGGAGGCGGAGCTGGTCCCCGGTGACCTGGTGAGAATCGGTGACACCGAGTTCCGCTTTGAGCTGGAGTGAGCCGATGCTGAGGGTCGCCGATCTCGCCTTTCGCTCCGACACCGGCCGTCAACGCCACGCCAACGAGGACTCCTACTTCGCCCGGGCGCCGGTGTTCGTGGTCGCCGACGGGATGGGCGGCGCCCAGGCCGGGGAGGTGGCCTCGAAGATCGCCGCCGACGCCTTCGAGCGCGATCTCCCCGACGGCGCTCCAGAGACGATCCTGCGGGAGACGATCGAGTCCGCCAACCGGGAGATCCACAAGCTCGCCAAGGACGACCCGTCCCGGGCGGGAATGGGGACGACGATCACCGCCGCGATGCTCAACGCGGATGCCGAGGAGGTGGCGATCGGCCACGTCGGCGACAGCCGCGCCTATCGCCTGCGGAAAGACAGCCTCGAGCTGCTCACCAGGGACCACTCGCTGGTCGAGGAGATGCGCCGCACCGGCCAGATCACCGACCAGCAGGCGGAGGAGCACCCGCAGCGCTCGATCATCACCCGGGCCCTCGGTCCCGAGGCCGATGTAAACGTCGATCTGCAGACCGTCCCAGCGCTGGCGGGCGACGTCTTCCTGCTCTGCTCCGACGGGCTGACGACGATGCTCGGCGAGGAGAGGATCGAGCGGTTGCTGGCGGGCGCCACCTCCCTCGACGCCGCCGTCCGGGCCCTGGTCGACGACGCCAATCGTGAGGGCGGCCGCGACAACATCACCGCGGTCGTCTTCCGCCTCGATGACGCAGCCGCCCCGGCCGAGCCGGCCGAGAGCCCGACCCTTGTCGGCCCCAGCGCCGCCGAGGAGGGCTTCACCGCCGAGGAGGTGCGGCGCCGGGCGGCCGCGGCGCGGGCGAGGGAACGGCGCGGGGAGCCGCGGAGGAAGCGCAGGGGGCTGCGGCGTGCGGCCAAGGCACTCGCCGCGATCCTCGTCCTCGGGGCGATCGTCTTCGGCGCGGCCTACGGGATCCGCCAGGTCTGGTTCCTCGGCACCGACGAGGGCGGCCGTGTGGCGCTCTACCGGGGGCTTCCCTATGACCTTCCGTTCGGGATCAGCCTCTATCAGGAGCGCTACGCGAGCCCGATCCAGACCTCATCGCTCTCCGGCAGGCAGCGGGGCGCAGTCACCGGCCACGACCTGCGCTCGCGCTCCGACGCGACCTCGCTGATCGAGGAGATCGAGCGCCGGGCCGGTCTCAGCCGCGACGGCACTGCGAAGGTCCGGCCGCGCCAGCCTCAGGGCAGGCCGAACGGGGGCGGCTCGGCGGGCGCCGGCCAGCAGGGCGCCGGCGGGGCCGGCGGGAACAGCGGGGCCGCCGGGGCGGGGAAGTGAGCGCCCGCAACCGCGAGCTCTTCGCGCTGATCCCCGTCGCGCTGCTCCTCACCGCGGGCTTCACCGCCGTCTTCGCCCAGGATCGCACCCAGCTCGGCAACCTCAGCCTGATCTACGGCGCCTACTTCCTCGCCGTCTGCCTCGCCACTCACATCTACCTGCGGATCCGGCTGCCCGACGCCGATCCCTACCTCTTTCCCCTGGTCGCCCTGCTGACCGCGATCGGCCTGGTGATGATCTACCGGATCGACGACGGCCTGGCCCGCGACCAGGCCAACTGGTTCGTCCTCGGCCTGGTGCTCTTTGCGCTGACCATCCACTTCCTGCGCGATTACGAGGTGCTGGAGCGCTATCGCTACACGATCGCCGGGATCGGCCTGCTGCTGTTGCTCGCTCCCCGCCTGCCGGGAATCGGGCAGCAGGTCAACGGTGCCTACCTCGGGGTGAAGATCGGCCCGCTCGCCTTCCAGCCCGCGGAGTTCTCGAAGATCTGCATCGTCATCTTCCTCGCCAGCTACCTGCGCGAGCATCGCGAGGTGCTGATCGTCGGCGCCAGGCGGGTCATGGGGGTCACCCTGCCGCCGCTCAAGCACCTCGGACCGCTGCTGGTCGTCTGGGGAGCCTCGATGTTCATGCTGGTCTACATCCGCGATCTCGGCAGCTCGCTGATGTTCTTCGCCGCATTTCTGGCGTTGCTCTACGTCGCCACCGGCCGCTTCTCGTTCGTGGTGATCGGCATGGCGCTGTTCCTCGCCGGGGCCTGGTTCTTCGCCTCGACGGTCCCGCACGTCCACGACCGGGTGGAGATCTGGCTCGATCCCTACCAGCACCCGACCACGACCGGCTATCAGATCCTCCAGTCGATCTTCGCCCAGGCTGACGGGGGTCTCTTCGGCAAGGGGTTCGGGCAGGGGCTGATCACGATCCCCGGCACAGACAACGCGCTGCTGCCCGCTGCCCAGACGGACACGATCTACTCGCTGATCGTCAACGAGATCGGCCTGTTCGGCGCCTGCGGGCTGATCCTCGTCTACCTGCTGGTCACCGCGCGCGGCTTCAAGATCGCGCTGATGGCCGACGACGGCTTCTCGAAGCTGCTCGCCGCCGGCCTCACGGCGGTCTTCGCGATCCAGGCCTTCGTGATCATCGGCGGCGTCACCAGGGTGATCCCGCTGACCGGCGTCACGCTGCCCTTCGTCAGCTACGGCGGAAGCTCGATCGTCGCCAACTTCGTCCTCCTGGCCCTGCTGCTGCTGATCTCCGACCGAGCGAGGCGGGAAACGCGCCGCGCTGCCTACCCGCTCGGCCAGTGAACGGCCAGATCACAAAGCTCTTCGGACTGATGGTGATCCTCTTCGCGGTCCTGGTCGGCTTCACCAGCTACTGGGCGGTGTTCGACGCCAAGGCTCTGAAGGAGAAGCGCGCCAACAAGCGGCCCCTGCTCGAGCAGCAGCAGATCCGGCGGGGAAGGATCCTCGCCTCCGACGGGACCGTGATCGCCCGCTCCGTCCCCAAGGGCCACGGGACCGGCCTGCGCTACGTCCGCCGCTACCCGGAGGGCGCGCTGTTCGGCCACCCGATCGGCTACAGCTTCGTCCAGCAGGGCGACTCGGAGTTCGAGAAGTACCACAACGACGAGCTGGTCGGAAACGACTCGGAGTTCGTCTCGATCCTCGACGAGCTGCGCGGCCGCAAGCAGGAGGGCAACGACATCGTCACCAGCATCGACACGCGCTGCTCAGAGGGTCGCTCTCGACGATCTCAGCGCCGCCGGCTTCGGCGCGGTGGTCGCGATCGAGCCGAAGACGGGCAGGGTGCTGGTCAACGCCAGCAACCCGCCGTATGACCCGAATCGTGTGCCAGAGCACCTGAACATCGCTGAACAATGACCCGAGCTCGCCGCTGGTCGACCGCGCCACGCAGGGCCAGTACCCGCCCGGCTCGACCTTCAAGGTGGTGACCGCTACCGCCGGGCTCGACAGCGGCACGATCACCCCCGATACGCCGATCAACTCCCCCGGGATCCTCGATGTCGAGGGGACCGCGTTGCACAACGACTTCGATCAGGACTTCGGCTCGATCGGGCTCGACACCGCGCTGACCAACTCGGTCAACACCTACTTCGCCCAGCTCGGGGAGAAGGTCGGCGAGGACACCCTCTTCAAGTACATGAACGCGTACGGCTTCAACGCCAAGCCGCAGATCGACCTGCCCTCCGACCAGCTCTCGGTCAGCGGCATCTTCGACGGCGGCAGGCTGTTGAGCTCGAACGACCCGGTGGACATCGGGCGGGTCGCGATCGGCCAGGAGCGACTGCTGGCGACGCCGCTGCAGATGGCCGAGGTGGCGGCGACGGTCGCCAACGGCGGCGTGCTGATGAAGCCGCAGATCTGGGACAAGGTCGTCGATCCCGACGGGCGGCTGACCAAGCGGATGGAGCCGAGCGAGCAGTCGACGGTGATGAGCCGCGAAGACGGCGGACGAGCTCAACACGGCGATGCAGGGCGTGGTCAGCGGTGGCACCGGGACAAACGCGGCGATTCCGGGGGTGAGCGTCGCCGGGAAGACGGGGACCGCGGAGACACCGTTCAACCAGGCCTGCGGGGGCGGCACCGACCAGAACCAGGCCTGGTTCATCGGCTTCGCGCCGGCCGAGGACCCGAAGGTGGCGATCGCCGCCAGCGTCGAGTGCACGCCCCAGTTCGGCAACGACGTCGCGGCGCCGATCTTCAGGGACGTGGCCGAGAGCATCCTGGCGGGGGGGGCCCGGCATCGGGCGGGGGCCAATGGCTGAGATCGCCGAAGGCTCGGTGGCCGGGCGCTACCGGCTTCTCGACCGGATCGGCTCCGGCGGGATGGCCGACGTCTGGCTCGCCGAGGACACCCACCTGCAACGTCGTATCGCGCTGAAGATCCTCCACAAGCGCTTCGCCCAGGACAGGGAGTTCGTCGAGCGCTTCCGGCGGGAGGCCGAGGCCGCCGCCTCGCTCCAGCATCCCGAACATCGTCGCCGTCTTCGACCGGGGCGAGATCGACGACACCTACTTCATCGCGATGCAGTTCGTCGAGGGCCGCTCGCTGAAGGAGCTGATCGACGCCGGCCTGACGCCGCAGCAGGCCTCGGCTCTGGTCATCCAGGTCCTCGAGGCGGCTAAGTTCGCCCACCGCCACGACGTCATCCACCGCGACCTGAAGCCGCAGAACGTGATCGTCGACTCCGAGGGGAGGGCGAGGGTCACCGACTTCGGCATCGCCCGGGCCGGGGGTCTCGGAGATCACCCAGACCGGCTCGGTGATGGGAACCGCCCACTACCTCTCGCCCGAGCAGGCGCAGGGCCTGGAGGTGACCGCCGCCTCCGATCTCTACTCGGTCGGAGTGATCCTCTATGAGGCGCTGACCCGACGCGTCCCGTTCGAGGGCGAGAGCGCGGTCGCGGTGGCGCTGAAGCAGGTCTCACAGGCCCCGCTCCGCCCGAGCGCGATCAACCCGGCGGTCTCCCCGGCGATGGATGCGGTGGTGATGCGAGCCCTGGAGAAGGACCCGGCGCGCCGTTTTCACGATGCCGACGCGTTCATCGCGGCGCTGCGGGCCGCCCAGCGCGACGCCGGCGGCCCCGGCGACGGAACCGATTCGTTCGCGCCGCTCCCCCCCGTGGTTGCGCCGCTGCCCGCCGACGCGGACGCCGAGGGCGAGGAAGATCGCGAGGAGGAGGAGCGAAGGCGCCGCCGCCGGCGCTGGATCCTGATCGGGATCGCCGCCCTGCTCGGTGTCCTCGCCGGCCTGGCGCTGACCCGGGGCACCACCACGGATGTTCCCGACGTCACCGGCCTGCCGGAGCCGATCGCCAAGAACAACCTGGAGAGCCAGGGGTTCAAGGTGGTCGAGACGACGACCCGGGTGGGCAGGAAGGGCTACGTGCTCGAGCAGAATCCGGTCGGCAACAAAGAGGCCTCGCTCGACTGCGCCCTGCTCACCTTCTTCTGCAGCAAGCCGACGATCACGCTCTCGGTCAGCGAGGGGCCCGGCAGCGCCGCCGTCCCGGACCTGCGCGGGCTCTCCCGCTCGCAGGCCAAGAGGGCCCTCGAGAAGAGCGGGTTCCGGGGCGCCTTCGTGACCGGGCCCTCGGGCTCCGTTCCCGAGGGTGAGGTGATCTCGACCGACCCGCTCGGCGGCACCAGCGCCAAGCGCGGCTCGCTGGTCACGGTCACCGTCTCGAGCGGGCCGCGGCAGGTCTCGGTGCCAGCGGTCGTCGGCCGCAGCTCGGATGCCGCCAAGCAGGCGATCCGCGGGCGAGGGCTCAACTACTCGGTCAGCTTCGAGCAGAGCGGGAAGCCGAGCGGCACGGTGCTCTCGCAGTCACCGGACGCCGGCACCCGGGTCGCGGTCGGCGATAGCGGTCGCGATCGTGGTCTCCCAGGGAGTCCAGAAGGTGAAGGTGCCGAACGTGATCGGCGACCTACGCTCCAGCGCGGTCTCGACCCTGCGGGGGGCGGGCTTCTCGGTCACAGTCAACCTCCAGGACACCAGCGTGCCGCAGCAGGACGGCAGGGTCACCGACCAGTTCCCCGCCCCGGGCTCGGCGCAGGCGAAGGGCACGCGAGGTGACGATCTTCGTCGGGAAGCTGACCCCGCCGCCGACCACCCCAACCTCTCCGACCGCGACCACCCCGACGACGCCGTGAGGGTCGCGGTGCTCTCCGGCGGTCGTTCGAGCGAGCACGACGTCTCGCTCCGCTCCGGGGCCTCGGTCGCCGCGGGCCTCGCCGAGGCCGGGCATCAGGTGACCGAGGTGCTGATCTCCCCGAACGGGGAATGGAGCAGCGGGGGCGAGACGATCGAGGTGATGCCGGGCGCCGGTCTGCTTGGCGTCGAGGTGGTCTTCCCTGTGCTCCACGGCCCGTTCGGCGAGGATGGCTCGGTCCAGGGCCTGCTCGAGTGCCTCGACGTCCCATATGTCGGCTGCGATGTCCTCTCCTCGGCCCTCTGCATGGACAAGCTCACCCTGAAGCGCCTGTTCGCCGAGCGGGGGATTCCCCAGGTCGACTTCGTCGCGGCCGGCGAGCCGGGCTGGCGCGAGCAGGCCGCCGGAATGGGCCTGCCGCTCTGGGTCAAGCCCTCCCGGCTCGGCTCGAGCGTCGGGATCAGCAAGGTGGCTTCGTCCGAGAGGGAGCTGGACGAAGCGGTGGCGCTCGCCCGCCGCCATGACCCGCAGGGTGATCGTCGAGGCATCGGCGGGCGGTCGCGAGGTCGAGTGCTCGGTGCTCGGCAACGAGCAGCCCGAGACGTCGCAGCCGGGGGAGATCGTCGCCCACGCAGACTGGTACGACTTCGAGGCCAAGTACTCAGAGGGCGGGATGGACCTGGTCGTCCCGGCGCCGATCGGCGAGGAGGCGATCGGGCGGGTCAGGAAGCTCGCCGCCCAGGTCTTCGAGCTCGCCGGCTGCAGCGGCCTGGCGCGCTGCGACTTCTTCATCGAGCCCGGCGGCGAGATCCTCGTCAACGAGATCAACACGATCCCCGGCTTCACCGAGACCAGCGTCTACGCGAAGCTGTTCGAGGCGAGCGGCATCCCCTACCCGCGCCTCGTCGACCGCCTGGTCGAGCTTGCCCTCGAACGTCACCGCAGCGCCCGCTCCTACGAGTTCTGAGTGCGGGCCCTCAGTCGAAGAGCCGCGCGTCGGTGATCTCGACCCGGTAGCCGTCGCTGACCGGAGTCAGCTTGGTGATCCAGAGCAGGTAGTCGCGGAACTTCCGCCGCGCCGTGTCCAGGGCGACCGTCTGGTTGGTCGCCATCCCGGCCTTCTCGCCCACCGGCGTCCAGCCGCCGAGCGGGTCCGAGGCGCTCGGCGCCGGAGCTGAGGGGGCGCCGTAGACCTGCAGATCCCAGCCGCCCTTGGCAGACCGCACCTGCAGCGACTTGGCAGCGGCCGGCGCCGCGGTCGTCAGATAGATCCCGACACCCTACTTGCCCTCGGGGAAGTTGGTGTCGTAGGTCTCGGTGGTCCAGGCGCCACCGGTGATCGCCGGGTTGTCGTCGATCGCCTTCGAGGTGAGCTCGGGGTGCTCGCCGCTGTCTCCCAGCGGGTCGTAGTCGGTGGCCGAGGTGACCTTGATGGGCGTCATCCCGCCGCCGGCGCGACCGCCCGCGCCGGCCCCGCCCCCGCCGAACCAGCCGCTGGAGATCCCGTATACGAGCGCCAGGACGATCGCCGCCAGCACCAGCAGCAGCCCGAACGCCGACCACGACCAGCGGAAGCCGCGGGCCAGCCGCCGACGCGGGGGTGGCACCGCGTCGAGGACGCTGGTCGCCTCGCCGCTGGTCGAGCCCGCCCGGGCGGCCTCCACCTCGAGCGCCGTCTCGAGGTCGGCGATCATCTCGTCGATGTTCTGGTAGCGGCGCTCCGGAGCCTTGAAGGTCGCCCGTTCGACGACCAGGGCGGCCGCAGCCGAGATCCCCGGCCGGCGCCGCTGGACATCGGGCAGTTCCTCGTTGACGTGCTTCATCGCGACCCCGACCTGGCTGTCGGCGCTGAACGGCACCTCGCCGGTCAGCATCTCGTAGAGGACGACCCCGAGCGAGTAGATATCGGAGCGGGGGTCGGCCCCCTGGCCCATCGCCTGCTCGGGCGCCACGTAGTCGGTCGTACCCAGCACCCTGCCGGTCGCCGTGAGGCCGGCCTGCTCGAGCTGGCGCGAGATCCCGAAGTCGGTCAGCTTCGCCCGCCCCTCGGCGTCGATCAGCACGTTCTGGGGCTTGACATCCCGGTGGACGAGCTGCCGTGCGTGGGCGAGGGCCAGCGCCCGGGCGACCTCGATCGAGTAGGCGAGGGCCTCCTGGGCGTCGAGGGCTCCGACCCGGGCGATCCGCTGCTTCAGGGTCTCGCCCTCCACGTACTCGAAGACGATGTAGGGGTGGCCGCCGTCCTCCCCGGCGTCGATCACCGCGACCACGTTCGGGTGGGAGATCTTCGCCACCGCCCTCGCCTCCTGGCGAAAGCGCTGCAGCTGGTCGGCCTGCTCCGACATCTCCCGGTGCATGACCTTGACCGCGACCGGGCGGTCGAGCGTCTCGTCGCGGGCCAAATACACGGTGGACATGCCGCCACTGCCGAGCTTCGCCTCGAGCCGGTAGCGGTCCGAGAGAACCGTTCCGATCATCTGGGCTGAGGTCGAGCGAGTGTTCATCTGCGTGGGGATATTGTCAGCGGCCCGTGTCGGTAGAGGTTCGCTACTACACAGATCCTGCCTGCTCCTGGTCGTGGGGTGCGGAGCCCAAGCTTCGCAGGCTGATGTGGGAGTTCTCCGGGGAGCTCGATTTCCGCTGGATCATGGGCGGTCTCGCCCGCCGGTTCGGGCCCGAGTACCGCGACGAGGAGGGCTCGATCGGCTCCGGCCCGAGCTGCTTCGCCGACCTGATGGCGCACTGGCTCAACGTCGGAGGGGAGACCGAGATGCCCTCCGACCCGAGAATCTGGACCGAGTGCCCGCTGTCGAGCACCTACCCAGCCTGCATGGCCGTCAAGGCGGCCTGCGAGCAGGGCCCGGAGGCCGGCTACCGCTATCTGCGAAGGCTGCGCGAGGGGATCTTCATCGAGCGGCGAAAACTCGATCACGCCGAAGCCCTCTCCGCCGAGGCGGGCCCGGCGGGGCTCGACAGCGAGCGCTTCCGGCGCGACCTCGACTCGCATGCGATCCTCGAGGCCTTCGGCGCCGACCTCGACGAGGTCCGCGACGTACCCGAGTCGGCGCGGATCGAGGGGAAGATCCGCACGACCGAGGGCCGCGAGCGGGTCAGCATGCCCTCGGCCGTGTTCATCGCCGCCGATGGCTCCCGCCATCCCGTCTGGGGCTGGAAGCCCTTCGAGGACTACCGCGAGGCGGCCGTGGCGGCCGGGGCCGGCCCGGTCAACGAGGGATCGCTGGGACCGCTGGAGGCGATCGAGCGCTTCGGACGTTTGACCACCAAGGAGGCCGAGGTCCTCAGCGGCCACCCGGGCCCGTTGATCTGCGCCGAGCTCTGGAACCTCGCCAAGGATTGGCGGCTGCGGCCGGTGCGGGCCCTGACCGGGACGATCTGGGAGAAGGCCTGAGCAGCCGCAATCGGGGAGGGGCTAGCCCGCGCCTCCGCCGGCCCGCGCCTCCGGCCACTCGCCGGAGGCGGCGAAGGCGGCGCTGACCGCCTCGACGACGGCATCAGGGGCCTTCGCCGGGGAGCCGGCGTCGTATGGGGGCTGCGGGTCGTACTCGATCGCCAGCTGGATCGCCTGCGCCGCCTCGGGGCCGAGCTCGCGCTCGACCAGTCCGAGGGCCATGTCGATCCCGGCCGACACCCCGGCGGCGGTGATCAGCTTGCCGTCCTCGACCACGCGCTCGGGGCTCGGCTTGGCCCCGAACTCACGCAGGCGCTCGAGGAAGAGCCAGTGGCTGGTGGCGCGCTTCCCCTCGAGCAGGCCGGCCGCCCCGAGGACGAGCGAGCCGGTGCACACCGAGGTGGTCCAGCGGCTGCTCCGGTCGACCGAGCGCAGCCAGTCCAGCACCCGCTCGTCGCTCAGCAGGGCGCGGTTCCCGGCTCCGCCTCCGACCAGAACGATGTCGGGCTCGGCCACCTCCTCCAGCTCGCTGTCGGCGATCAGCCCGACCGCCCCGCTGTCGGCGCGCTGCACGCCCGCCTCGGGCGCGACGAAGGTGACCTCCCAGCCGGGCACCGAGCGCAGCACCTCATAGGGGCCGATCGCATCGAGGACCGTGAGGCCCTCGAAGATCAGGATCGCGGTCTGCACGGGAAGATCCTAGCCCGGGCGCCTTCGCACGCTGCCGGCGCGGCCGCCGGCGCGGCCGATCGTCCTCGCCGCCGGGTAGTGGGAGCGGAGCAGCTCGAGGGCCGTCTTCTCGTCGGCCGCGGCGACCAGGCAGCAGAAGCCGCAGCCCATGTTGAAGACCTCGTACATCTCCTCCTCCGGCACCGAGCCGAGATCTCGGATCAGCTCGAAGATTGGCTGCGGCTCGAGTGGATCGTCGATCTCGTATCCGACCTCGGCCCGCAGGCGCAGCAGGTTGCCCAGCCCGCCGGAGGTGATGTGGGCCAGCCCGCGCACCTCGACCCCCGAACCCAGCAGCTCCAGCACCGGCTTGACGTAGATCTCGGTCGGCTCGAGCAGGACGTCGGCGAGCGGCCTCCCGAGCCGCTGGTCGTCGAGTGGGACCCCATCCAGGGCCTGCCGCGCCAGGGTGTAGCCGTTGGAGTGAAGGCCG
Source organism: uncultured Actinomycetes bacterium (assembly GCA_963725315.1). Taxonomy (GTDB): domain Bacteria; phylum Actinomycetota; class Thermoleophilia; order Solirubrobacterales; family 70-9; genus JBBRHQ01. The sequence goes on from CAVRYA010000005.1 coordinate 245,168, forward strand.
GAGGAGGGGAGGCCGATCACGGGGTCCCCCGGGATCACGGCCGAGCCGTCGACAATCGCGTCGAGAGAAACTGTTCCGACGCAGGCGCCGGCGAGGTCGAGGCCGGAGATCATCTCGCCAAGCTGGGCCAGCTCGCCGCCCGGTATCTCGATCCCTGCCAGTTCCGCGCCGCGCGCCAGCCCGCGGCCGATCTCCGCGCAGACCTCGGGGTCCGCCCGGTCCACGGCGATGTAGTCGAGCATCGCCAGCGGCTCGGCCCCGACGCAGACGACGTCATTGACGTTCATCGCGATGCAATCGATGCCGACGGTGTCATAGCGGCCTGTCTGCTCGGCGACGAGCAGCTTGGTCCCCACCCCGTCCGTGGACAGCGCGATCCCGGTTCGGGCATCGAGCCTGATCACGCTCGCATAGTGGCCGGGAAGCGGGACCTGGCGGGACTCGCCGGGGCCTCCCGCCCGCAGGGCTTCGACCAGACGCCCGACGGCTTCGTCGGCGACCCCCTGGTTGACCCCCGCCCGTGAGTAGGCGTCCCCGTCGCTCATCGAGTCGCGCTGGGGGCTGTCGGGGCCATCGGCGCCGATTCAACATCAGCCGGCGGTCGGCGCGCCCGGCTCAGGCGGTGGAGGACCAGGGCGGCGAGGCCGAGCCGGTAGGCGGCGTATGGCCACAGTGCCCGGTCACGCTCGACCAGGCGTATCAGGCCCTGCGAGGCGAGGGTCGAGGCGAAGGACGCCGCGACGCCGATTCCCAGCGGGCGGCGGATGCCGAGCCGGCCGCGACCCGAGGCCAGGCGGGCGCCCTTCAGCAGGCTGGCGCCGACGATGATCGGCAGGGCCACGGTGCGGGACAGCAGGTTCGCCTGGTCGCGGGAGAACTGCCGCCAGCGGGCCGCCGCCAGGGTGGCCCCGTTGCGGGAGATGCCCGGCGCCAGCGCCGCCGCCTGGGCGAACCCGAGCGCCAGCCCGTCGAGCGCTCCGGCCTCGCCACGCCCGCGCCGCTGCGGGCGGCGGTCGGCGAGGAGCATGATCGCCGCCCCGGCGATCAATCCCGCGGCGGTGGCCCGGGGGCCGCCGAGGCGCCGCTCGATAGGCCGCTCCCAGAGATATCCAGCGATCGCCGGGGGCAGGAAGGAGAGGAGTAGGACCGAAGCCCGGCGCGGGTCGAAGGCCCGCAGCTCCTCGGCGATCACCCGGCGCTGCCCGAGCAGCAGCGCCGCCGCAGCGCCCGCGTGGAGGGCGACCTCGAAGCTCTTGCGGACCTCGGGGTCCAGCTCCTCCCAGTCCCACCCGGCGAGCCAGGGGATGAGGACGATGTGGGCCGAGCTCGAGACCGGCAGGAGCTCCGCCGGGCCCTGGACGATCCCCAGCGCGACCGCTCGGCGCGCCGGTATCCCAGCTCCGCGGGCCTCGCTCAAGCGCGGCCGGCGCCGGCCGGCTCGGCCGCCCCGTCCCCGTCCGCCGAGCCCCCTTGGTCCTCGCCGGAGCCGCCGCTACGCCGCCTCCGGATCAGGTAGACGACGAGGCCGACCAGCGCCAGAACGACGACGTAGTCGAGGTAGGCGAGGTTGTGGCGCCACTTCTCCCAGTTGTCGCCGACCTCGCGGCCGACGATCGCCAGCATCACCACCCAGGGGATGCAGCCGGCGACGGTGAACGCTGTGAAGCGCCAGAACGGCATCCGCGCGACCCCGGCGGGAAGCGAGATGAAGGTGCGGATGATCGGCAGCATCCGGGCGAAGAACACGGTCGCCTCGCCGTGGCGCTCGAACCAGCGGTCGGCCCAGCTCAGGTGCTTTGGGTTGACATGGAAGACGTGGTGGCGCTCGAGCAGCTCGAGCCGGCCGTAGTAGCCGACGGCGTAGGCGATCCAGGAGCCGGCGAGGTTGCCGAGGACGCCCGCGACGATGATCCCGAGCAGGGTCAGGTCGCCGTTGGAGACGCTGAATCCGGCGAACAGCATGATCGCCTCGCTCGGAACCGGGATGCAGGCCGACTCGAGGGTCATCAGCACGAACACGGCAGGCAGCCCGGTCGAGCTGATGAAGTCGGTGGCGACGTTGACGATCGGGTCGACCACCTTGTCGGAGATGCTGGCGAAGGCTGGCAGCAGGGTCTGCATTTGGAGCGAGGATCCTAGGGAACCCAGCATGGGAGGATCGCCTTCACGGATCCGTTTCGCCGTTCTGACGCACTCCCAGGCACTACACTCGCCCAGCCCCATGCACCGGTTGAACCACCCCGTGTACCGCGCGCGGACGATGCAGATGGTGGCGGACGCGCTGCTGGTGGCGATCGCGTTCTACTGTGCCTTCAAGCTGCGCTTCCTCGACGACGCGCACGGCATCCCCGAGCGTTACTCGACCCTGCTGGCTCAGTCGATCGCCTTCGTCGCGATCGGCAAGGTGGCGATCCTCTTCGCCTTCGGCCTCTACCAGAAGTGGTGGCGCTACGTGACGGCCCGCGACTACCCCGGGATCCTCCGCGCGGTCGCCGTTGCCAGCCTTGTCATGGTCCTCGTCTTCACGGTGGTCAAGCCCTTCGACTACAACCTGCCGCGCTCCGTCGTGGTCACCGACTTCATCCTCACCCTTGTGCTGCTGATCGGCGCCCGGCTCGCGGTCAGGCTGGTGATCGAGCGTCCCGACGGGGGTGCCCGGATCCCGACCGGCCCGGAGGTGCTGGTCGTCGGCGCCGGTTCCGGGGGGCAGATGGTGGTGCGTGAGCTGCAGCTCAACCCCAACCTCGGGAAGACGGCTATCGGCTTCATCGACGACGATCCCCGCAAGCGCGGGATGAGGATGCTGGGGCTGAAGGTGCTCGGCTCTACCGAGGAGATCGACGTGATCCTCGACGAGACCGAGCCGGACGAGGTGGCGATCGCGATCCCCTCCGCGCCCGGAACGCTGAGGGCGAAGGTCGTCGCAGCCTGTCGCGAGCGCGAGATCCGGGTGCTCACCCTGCCGACCGTGTTCGAGCTGCTTCGCGGCGGCGTCCAGCTCAACCGCCAGCTGCGCGAGGTGCAGGTCGAGGACGTTCTCGGCCGCGACCCGGTCGTGGTCGAGCTCGACCGGGTCGGCGCCTATCTCGGGGACCGGGTGGTGATGGTCACCGGCGCCGGGGGCTCGATCGGCTCGGAGCTCTGCCGGCAGATCGCCCGGGTCGGGCCGCGCCTGCTGGTGATGCTCGACCACGCCGAGGACAATCTCTTCCTGATCGACCGCGAGATGGTCGAGGAGCGCCATTTCACCCGGGCTGAATCGGTGCTGGCCGACTGCAAGGAGCCGGCCCGGATGCTGGAGGTGATGCAGCGCTTCAAGCCGGCGGTGGTCTTCCACGCCGCCGCCTACAAGCACGTGCCGCTGATGGAGTCGAACCCGCTCGAGGCGATCCGCAACAACGCCGTCGCGACGCGGATAACCGCGGAGACCGCCGCCGCCTCGAAGGCGGAGCGCTTCGTCCTCATCTCCACCGACAAAGCGGTCAACCCTCAGACCGTGATGGGGGCGTCCAAGCGCGATGGCCGAGTGGATCGTCGAGGCTGCGGGGCACCGCCATCCTCACACCCGTTTCGGCAGCGTCCGCTTCGGCAACGTCCTCGCCTCCTCCGGCAGCGTGGTGCCGATCTTCCGCGGTCAGATCGAGCGCGGCGGCCCGGTCACCGTCACCCATCCCGAGATGACGCCGCTACTTCATGACCATCCCGGAGGCGGTGCAGCTGGTGCTCAGGGCCGGCGACATCGGCGCGGGCAGGCGAGGTCTTCGTGCTCGACATGGGCGAGCCGGTGAAGATCGTCGACCTCGCCCACAACATGATCCGCCTCGCCGGCTCTGAGCCGAAGCGCGACATCGCGATCGAGTTCACCGGGCCGCGACCCGGCGAGAAGCTCCACGAGATGCTCTTCGGCACCGGCGAGCGCTCCCAGCCGACCGCCGCGAAGCGGATCCTGCGCGCCGTGCGGCAGGTCCCGCTGGACCCGGACTGGCTGGAGGAGACCATCAACGGGCTCGAGGAAATCCTGATCCTCGCGGGCGACGAGGCGGACCTCTCCGAGAAGGTCGTGGCGATGGTCACGGCGCCGGGTGCGGAGGCCGCGCCCGTCGCCCACGACGATTGAGCCCGGTCGCGCCTGCGGTCCCCCGGCCCTTCTAAGATCCCGCCGATCGCTGCCCCGCACCAGACACCGATCGCGGGCGACGCCCTTGTGAGAAAACCTTGCTCGAGATAGCCCGGGATGTGGGCTCCTACGCCGGCCTCGTCGCCTTCGTCGGCCTCGCCCTCCTGATCTTCCTACAGTTCACGCAGGGACGCGACATCCGCCGCCTGCGCGATTGGGCGGGCAGCGCCCCGGAGCGCGACGCCCAGGCGAAGGAGGCGAGCTCGGAGCTTGCGGCCTCCAGGGCCGAGGAGCTGCGGGAGATCGAGCAGGTTCGCCAGGCAGAGCAGAAGGAGGCCTCGAAGCGCGAGGTGCGGCGCGAGCGCCGTGATGCGGGATTGCCGGAGCTGACCCGGATGGAGCGGATCCGGGCGGCACTGCCCGAGCCCCGCTACCTGGTCCTGATCGCCGCAGCGGTGATCGTCCTCGGGGCGGGCGTCGCCTACGCGGCGACCCACTTCCTCGGCACCGAGGGAGGCAAGCACGGCAAGACGACGAAGACGAGCTCTCGCTGCAGCCGAAGAACATCAAGGTTTCCGTGCTGAACGGGACGGCCGTCTCCGGCCTCGCGGGGCGCTACGGGGATAAGCTCGACCGCAAGGGCTACACGCTCGATGCGGTCACCGACACGCCCTCCAGCTTCGCCCAGAGCGTGGTCATGTACCGCCGCGGCCGGGGGCCTGAGGCGAGGGAGGTCTCGAAGGCGGTCGAGATCCCCAAGCTGAGGCCGATGAGACCGGAGATCGTCCTGCCTCCGCGGCCAGTGCCGAGATTGCCGTGGTGGTCGGCGAGGACCGCGCCTCGAGCTGAGCCCGGCCCGCCGAGGGCCCCTGCCGCGGGTAATCTGACCCGCCCGTGGAGCCAGCAGACGATCGCGCGCCGCTGTCCCGTGCCTTCGCGCCGGCCGTCTTCGCGCTGCTGCTGCTGGCGACCGTCGGCGCCTTCGCCTACGCGCAGCGCCTCAAGCGCGAGCCGCTGATCCTCGACAAGGTGACCCTCGGGCACGTCTTCGTCACCGCCGACGGCAGGGTCAGGCACCTGACGGCGTTCAGCCCGAACTGGCCGACCGCCTGGCCGACAACGGCCGGATCCGCTTCCGGGTCACCCGCTCCGATCACGCCAACGTGCAGATCGTCGATCCCGACGGGAAGCTGGCGGCACCCTGGCCAGGGACCGCTTCCTGAAGCGCTACCGGTTCGCGACCTTCCACTGGGACGGCCGCGACCGCTTCGGCAAGCGCGCTCCGCCCGGTCGCTACAAGTTGCGGGTCGTCCTGATCGGCCAGGAGCGGACGCTGACCCCGGGCGGACTCGTCCCGCGGCTCCACCTGGCCGAGCCCAAGCCGACCGACGCGCCCTGGGCGGGCCGGGGGCAGGGCGGTCCTGAGCACACTCGCCGGCGCCGGCGTGGTCGCGGCCGCCGCCGCCGCGGCGGCGGCGATCCTGCTCGTCCCTTCGCGGGCGCGCTCGATCGCGATGCTGGCGGCCCTGGCCCTCCTCCCGGTCCTGATCGCCGGCGACCAGTGGCACTCGGCGGCGATCTCCGATCTCCGCCACAGCCCGTCGAGGCTGCTGGCGCTGGCCCTGCTGGGGGCCGTGGCGATCGCTGCCCTGGCCGTCCTCTTCGGCCGCCGGCCTCGCCTGCTTCCGATGGCGATCGTCGCCGCGCTTCCCTTCCGCATACCGCTGGCACGCCGGCGGTGACCAGGCCAACCTGCTGTTCCCATCTACCTGGTGATAGCGGGCGGGGTCGTGGCCACCGCCCTCGCGCAGTGGCGCGCCGCCGAGACGGATGGCCGGGGGGCGCGGGTCCGATCCGCGGCAGACCCCGCGGGCCGGCTGCCCTGGATCCTCGCGACGATCGTCGTCGTCTACGCCCTCCAGACGCTCTACTCGGACGACTTCTCCCAGGGGCTTCAGAACGTCTGCTTCTTCGTCGTTCCGTTCTCGATCGCCTTCGCGCTGCTGCTCGAGGTCCGCTGGGATCGCCGGCTGCTGGTCACGGCGCTGGCGATCATCGTCGCCGAGGCGCCGCCGGAGATCGCGGTCGGGCTGATCGAGTACGCCAGCCGCGACCTGCTCTGGAACCGGGCGGTGATCCGCTCCAACGAGTTCCACGTCTACTTCAGGGTCAACTCGCTGTTCTGGGACCCGAACGTCTACGGCCGCTACCTGGCGCTGGTCATCGTCGCCCTCAGCGCGGCCGTGCTCTTCGCCCGCGAGCGCAGGGCGGCCACAGTGCTGGCGGCGGCGATCCGTCCTCTGGCTCGGGCTGGCGATGACCTCTCGCAGTCCAGTTTCGCCGCGCTCCTCGCCGGGTTCGGCCGTGCTGGCGGCCCTGCGCTGCAAGCTCGCCGGACGGCGCTCGCCTGCGCCGCGCGCGGCCATCGGCGCCGTCGCCTTCGTTCTCGCCGCCGGCGGCTCGCTGAAGATCGACCTCTCCTCCGGCGGGACGGTCAACAAGGACACCGCCGGGCGCGCCAACCTGATCTCCGGCGGTGCGGAGCTGTTCGCCGACCGGCCCCTGCAGGGGTACGGGTCGGGCTCGTTCTCGACCGCCTTCCGCCACCAGGCCGGCGGCAAGGCGCCGGTAACCGAATCCCATACCGAGCCGATCACGATCGCCGCAGAGCAGGGCCTGATCGGCCTGATCCTCTATCTCGGCCTTCTCGCGGTGGCCCTTTGGACGAATGGCCGGCCTGCGGAGCCTGATGCCGGGTCTTGGCAGGGCCCCTCCGAGCGAGGATCTACCGTCGCCTCGGTCGGCGCCGACGTCGTCGCGCGGGCCGCGGTCCTCGCGATGTTCATCGCCCTGATCGTCCACACCCTGGCCTACGCGGTTGGCTTTACGAGGACCCGATCACCTGGGTGTTGCTGGCGATCGCGGGGTCGCTGGCGATCCGCCCCTCCGCGTAGGCTCGGGCCGATGAGCGGCTACCTGGCGCTGCTGGGCGACCACCGGCGCGGCCTATACAGGCGCATCCTCTCGAAGCTGATCGCGGTCGCCCTGCTGCCGCTCTATACGCGGTACCTGACCCCCGCCGACTACGGGGCGGCCGAGGTGCTGTTCGCCGCCGTGGTCGCCGCCAGCATCGTCGTGCGGCTGGGCGCGATCGAGGCGCTGCTGCGCTTCTACTACAAGGAGGACGAGGACCCCGGGGCGGTGCTCTCCAGCTGGTTCGCATGCTCTTCTGGGGCGACGAGTGCCGGGGCCCTGATCGCCCTGCCCTTGCCCGCGAGCCGATCTCCGAAGCCCTGCTCGACCGGCCGGACGCCGGGCTGGTGCGGATAGCGATCGGCGGGCTCTGGGTGCTCACCCTGCTCAATTCTCTGGCTGACCATCTTCAGGCCCCAAGAGCGCGCCCGGGCCTTCTTCGCGACCACGATGGCCAACGTGCTGGTGACGATCCCGGTGACCGTCGCCCTCGTGGTCGGCGCCGACGAGGGCGCCCGCGGCGGCCCATCGGCAGCTACGGGACCGGCGCCGTGTTCGTCGCCGGCCTGATCGTCCTGCACCGTCGCAGCCTCGCGCTGCGAGTCGCGCAAGGGCTGTCCTCGGCCGACTGTTGCGGTTCGGCCTGCCGACGATGCCGGCGGAGCTCTCGCTCTCGCTCAACTTCATCGACCGGATCATCCTGGTTCGCTCCGCCGGGCTCGCCGAGGCCGGGCTCTACTCACTCGCGATCAAGTTCGGCACAGGGGCGAACGTCTTCGTCCGCGGCTTCCAGCTCGCCTGGCCGCCGCTCGCCTACTCGATCCGCGACGACGACGAGGCCCTGTTCGGCCTACTCGGTCGTCGTCACCCTGTTCACTGCGGGATGCGCCTTCGCGGTCACGGCGATGTGGCTGCTGGCTCGCTGGATCGTGCGCGCCCTCGCCGCGCCCGACTTCTTCGGCTCGTTCAAGGCGGTGGGGTTGGTGACGACCGGCGTCACCCTCTACGCGCTCTACATGGTCCTGGTCGTGATCCTCGGGCGGACCGGTAGGACCGAGTTCAACCTCCCGGCGACCCTAGCCGCGACCGTCGTCAACATCGCGCTGAACCTCGCCCTGGTGCCGTCACTGGGAATCGTCGGGGCGGGGCTGGCGCTGGTCGCCTCCTACCTGGTGGTGCTGGTCCTGATGTACGTCTTCACCCAGCGTCTCTTCCCGGTCCCCTACGAGTGGGGCAGGCTGGCGAGGATCGTCTCGGTCTCCGCGGCGCTGGTCGGGCTCGGCGAGCTGGTGATGCCCACCTCCGGCGCCCGGGCTGGCGGGCAGGGTCGCCCTCGTCCTCTGCTACCCGGCCTTGCTCGATGCTCAGCGGCTTCTTCCTACAGGCGAGCGCCGCTGGATCGCCC
>CAVRYA010000006.1:0-149861 GCA_963725315.1 uncultured Actinomycetes bacterium
CCCGAGCGTGAGGCCAGCCGCCCTGAAGGGCTCCTCGGCCTGGTCGTTGCGATGTCGGTGTGGCCATTATCTACCTCCACCACGTCCCGGCCCATGACGCCGCCGACCGGTTCTCCCCAAATCGTCAGCGACGGCGAGGCCGGGGCATCGGGACCTCGAGGCCGCCCCGCAACCGGCGGAGCTTTCCCGTGTTTGATGGCGAGATGGCGGAGGACGTAGCGACGGACCTGATCGAGGCGGGAATTGACCCCGCCGTTGTGCCTGAGCGGCTAGACATCCTGGAGTGGATACACGATGCCGCCGAGGACCTCGACGCCGCCGCCAGCGCCCGCGAGCAAGCCATCGGGCGGGGCCTCCACGTAATGACCTTGAATCCGTCGAGCTGGAGGCCTGAAAGGACGACGACCCGGACGCCCGGCCGCCTTCGAGGCTGTGCTCTATGCTGGGGCCGCTGGGTGCTCCTGCGCCAGGAGCGTCTCGACTAGGCGTTGCAGTGCGACCACCTGGCCGAGGCTGACGTTGCCGCCGCCGCTGTCGCTTGGACGTTCTCGACGGTCGCCGACCAGCGCCTCCTCGCAGCGTCGGGCCGCCTCGAGGTGATCCGCAACTCGTAGCGGGGGCCGAGGGGCGGACGGACGTCACCTTTTTTGGTCGGTACGCCGTGTCGATCTCGACGAGTCGTGACTTGGGCCGTCGCTGACCCAAAGGAAGCGGCTGACGCGGTCGCTGTATTCACGGGCTCTGCTGGGCCAGTGGCCGTGGCGCTGCGCGGCGGAGATCGATTGGACCTGGACCGGTCCATGTCGCCGCAACGATCGTCGCCGGGCGAGCAGGTCCGAAGCGGCAGGTTCTGCTGGTCTCGCTGATCGACCAGGCGGCGCAGGCACTCGAGGGACTGTTCTGCTGCAGCGTTCATCGGAAGTGACGATCCAACTCCCTCCCTTTGACCGGCCACTATGCGATGATGCTCGCACCGCAGGTACTTTCGAGTCGCTGTGCGCGCTCTCGGGATCGAATCGCCTTCGATTTTACGATGCGCCACAGCTTCGGCAACCTCACTCGCGCAGGTGTCTCTGCGCGCGACGTTCAAGCCGATACTGGGCTCACGCCAAGATCGCCACGACGATGATCCTGACGTCGACCATGTGCGCGAACGATGCGGCTGAACGGCTCTCGAAACCGGTTTTGCCTCCGCGAAATCGACGCGGAGCTTGAGGGCTGTAGCCGACCCGTCAGATTATTGTGCGGTTGGCCAGAGCGGCGCCCTCGCAACCGTGTCCAAACTTAATACTTTACGTGAACTCGAAGCGCACCTCTTGGTCACTCTACAACACGCTTGGACACGCCAGATATGCTTCATCGAGCGTATCATAATCCGCGTGTCGGGGGTTCGAGTCCCTCCCGGCATCGACTTTCCCCTGCAGATCGTAGGTTTCGGACTCTCCGGTCAGGGTCTCCAGAGGTGCTCCGTGCACCGAGATCGTGCTCGGCGGCCGTTCGACGAGCTCGTCAAGTAGTCAGCCGTCACGGGGTGCATTGTAGGAGGGCCAATCCGCGCAAGACCGGGGGGTGTTATCCAGTCCTGGGGTGAATCGAGGCGGACACGGGCGCTGTCGGGAGGCGGGACGCGCGGGTCTGCGTCCATGCGGAAGAGGGAGGGCTCGACGGGGTCGAAGCGCGCGCACTGTCCGTTCGGTGTCGTCGGCGCGTCCGGATCAAACGCCCAAATTTGAAGCATCTGCTAAGGCGGCCACTCAGGGTCTGCTGAGAGATCCCAACTCCAGGTGAACCGGAAGCCCGAGCCGCCCACCGCTGTCGCCGAGTCGGTGAGCTCGGTCGTCCCGAAAGGCATGGGCTTTGTGTCGAATCCCTTCGGGTTTACGTTTATGAAATCGGCAGCGAAGTCATAAGGCCCTTCGACGGTCTGTGGTGGATCACCAGGGCAGGTCACGTACCAGGTGAACCCGGGGTACGTGATGTCTTGGTCCCCGAAATAATCCTCCCTGCGGTAGTCGAAGATCAGCCCGTCGCCGATTAGGTCCTCAGAACCATCGACAGTCGTCATGTCCGAGCCGCTATACGCGCATCCATCGGGATCGCTGCCCGAGATCGCGTAGTGCAGTGAACCGCGGAACGTGTACGCGAACCTGCCCCGTCCCTTGGAGGGGGCTTTCCCCCCGTCCCACACGAACACCGCGTCTTCGGATGTCCATGTCTCGGTGACACCGGTGTCGACTGGGCTGGTTCCCTGCAAGGTGCCGGTCCAAGAGCCCGCGATCACGTAGACATCGCCGGCGTCGGAGCAATTGTTGTGCTCGTTCGACTCATTGACTTGCTGTTCGAAATCGGCGCAGATCTTCGCCCTGTACTCGCCGAACTCAAAACCTCGCGCCTTCCCGCGGGCCCCGACGCGATGCGACGCTCCCGGCTTCAGCTTCGGAACGTCGGCCGAGAACAATCTCATCGCCGTGCACTGGGCGCTGGTCAGGTGGGTGGACGAGCACGAGCGCGGTCTCCGAGGCGCGGGCCACCGCTTTTGCCTTCTTCCTGTTTTCGGTCCGGGCCTTGAAGTGGACTCCTGTAGCCCCCAGGAGGATGTCGTCGGGGCCCACGACGGGCTTGCCCGAAACGATCAGGTCCGGCTTCGGCCTGGGCGGCTTCTTTGCTGCGCCCGCCGACGACGCCAGGCAGCCGGCCACTGCCGCGAGGAGAACGAGGCCGATCGAGTAAAGCCTCCGCCTGAGCGCGTGGGATCGCAATGGACGAGACCCTTCCTTGGTGCCAGACCAAACCTACACCCGTATCGGCTGAATGCAAGAGCCCGGCTCGCGGGACTCGAACAGACGAAGCAGAGCACCTTCGCCCAGGGCAGCCAGTCTGCCGAGCACCGTTGTAGGCGATGTCGGCGCAGGTACGTGAGCAGCTGCGCAGCTTCGACGGGTTTGGCAACAAGGCGCTATCCAGTAGCGTTCTCCGTCAATCAACCTCGGGGGGCAGGAGAGCACCAATGAAGCGGCTGATGATTCCGATCGCGATCGCGATCACCCTGGCGCTGCCCGCGACCGCCGTCGCTGGGTTCTACTCGGGGCCCTTCGTGCCGCAGGTGAACAACGACGGGGTGGAGATCAAGGTGAGCCTGCGACACGGCCACCCCCGCAAGGTGACCGAGGTCGAATTCCACAACGTGCCCACGGGAACCCCCTGCAACGGCTCCAACATCTTCTTCCACTCGATGAAGGTCAACAACCGCCTCAAGTTTTTCGGCAGCGGCCACCCGGGCCAGGCAGGCAACGCTGACTGGCCGCCGACGCCGAACCTGATCGTGACGATCAAGGGCCGGTTCGCGAATCACAACAAGAAGATCGTCGGCACCCTCCGCCTGCGGGGCACGGGCGGCTGCAGCGGCGACACTGGTCGCCTGAGCTTCGTCGTCCCGCGGATCAAATAGCGGCTCGCGGAGCCCCAAGCGAGTGACCCGCCAGTCGATCTGAACCCAGCCCGCGCTCCCACCGTAGTCCGATTGCGTCGCCGATAACCGGCGGTGCTCTACTCCGAGAGGACGGTGCTCGATGCGCAGAATCATCGTTACCGCTCTCGTCTCCGCGGCCGTCGTCGGCTTTGCCGCAGCCGGCGCGGTGGCGGCTCCCAACCCAAGCGGCACTGGTCAGCCAGGTGCCTCATGCGGCTCGGCAGGGGCAACCAGCCAACCGAATGGATTCGCGACTGGAGGGTTCGCGAATGCAGAGGCCCACTACGCGGGCAGCCCCGGAACCCCTTCGGCGGCCCACGGCAACCAGCATGCGGTGTCGCAGTACGACGTCGCCTGCTACCAGGTGACCAGCAACCACCCCGGCGGCTGAGCGTCGCCGATCGGCCGGGTCACGCCGGGGCCCGGCTGATCGTGGTTTCTCGCGGCACCTGGGCAACCCATCGGGACATTCGCCCTGGCGCGGAGCCTTATTCGGAGCGATACTGGGCAACGATGTCGCAGGAGAACGTGGAGGTCATGCGGACGGCGATGGAGGCGTTCAACCGACGCGACGGGGAGGGGTTCGATGCCCTGCTCACCGGAGACGCCGCGATTGTTCCCGTGCGATTCGCGCTCGAGGGCACGATCTATCGCGGTGCCAAGGCCGGCACGCAGTATTGCTCTGCGGTCGAAAAGCGCTGGGAGGACCTCAGTTGGGACGTCGAGGAGATGCGAGATGGCGACGATTGGGCCCTTGCGTTGGGGCACATCCGCGGCCGGGGACGCGAGAGCGGGGCCGCCATCGACAGCCGAGCCGGATGGGTGGCACACCTTCGAGATGGCCTCATAGAGAGATTTCAGACATACCCCGACCGTGCCGAAGCCCTCGAAGCCGCTGGGCTTGAGGAGTAGGCGATGTCGCAGGAGAACATGGAGATCGTTCTCGGTGCCTATGCCCGGTTCAACGCAGGCGAGAAGGTCCCAGAGTTGTGGTTCTGGCATGAGGATGCCGAGTACCAGGCCGCCCGAGAGGACCCGGACTCCGCCGTGCATCGTGGGATCGACGCCATCAGACGGCAGTTCGCCAGCTGGTTGGAGGCCTATCCCGATCTGAAGGTCGAGGTCTTGGATGCCAAGGCGAACGAGGACAAGGTCCTCTTGTGGGTCCGGTTCATCGGGCACGGAGCGGCGAGCGGCATCCCGCTTGACATGGAGCTTGCCCACCTCTACACGATGCGTGACGGCAAGGCCGCGAGAGCGGTCGAATACATGAACCGCGCCGAGGCCCTCGAAGCCGCCGGGCTTGAGGAGTAGGCAATGTCGCAGGAGGGCCGGATTGCCCAAGCTCTTGCCGAGATCGCTATCAGCTAGCTAACCGGGAAGTGCACAGCAATGGAGATCGAGCGCAAGTTCCTCGTCGCAGAGCGACCGCCCCTCGAGGGCGCGAAGGCGGTTCGGATCGAGCAGGGATACCTGGCGCTCGATCAGCGCTCCGGCGTGGAGGTGCGGCTGCGTCGCAAGGGGGACGAGCGGTTGCTGACGATCAAGGGCGGCGCGGGGCGATCGCGCACCGAGGTGGAGATCTCGCTCGAGTCCGCGAACTTCGACACCCTTTGGCCGCTGACCGAGGGGCGCCGGCTCAGCAAGATGCGGCATCTGATCCCGCTCGGAGACCTCGAGGTCGAGGTCGACGTCTACGAAGGGTCTCTGGACGGCCTGATGATCGCCGAGGTCGAGTTCCCCGACGAGGCCGCGGCGGATTCATTCGAGAAGCTCGACTGGCTCGGCGAGGAGGTCACCGGCGAGGGGGCCTACCTGAACCGGACGCTGGCCACCGCGGGGACCCCGCCGTGAGCCCCTTCCGCATCAAGCGGGGTGAGCGTCGCCGCGAGGATTGAACGCTACTGAGAGGCGGGTGGGTCCTGAGCGGCCGTCGATGGGCCGGCGTCGCCATCGGCAATCCCGGCGGCCTCCAGGGCCGCCTCTCGCGAGAAGAACATCTCAAGGCGCGTCGCGAGGCCGTCCCTGCTGATGTGCAGGTAGCAGACCTCCTGCTCGACCTCCACCTCCCGGGCCTTCATCCGGTGGCGGCTCACCGAAATCACTCGGTCGTCGTCAACTTCGATCACATCGACCAGCTCGACCTCGAACTCATCCCACTGACTGGGCCAGTCTTCGAACGCTTCGACGATTCCGCGGTGGCCGTGATAGCTCTTGGCGTCGGGGACCTCGGGCGGCTGGACGAGGACGATCTCGGGGTGCGAGCGGTCCATGAACCACTGCATGTCGCCGCGCCCCCACGCCGCGTACATCTCCTTGACCAGCTCGACGGCCTCCTGCGACATCGCCCCTGGTACCTCCCGATCAAACGCCGCCTCAGGCGACGCCGCCACTTGCGGTGGCCGCGTTGATCACCGGCTCCAGCACCTGCTCCAGGGTGGGCTCGCCGACCACTTCGAGGCGGTAGGTCGCCTGGCGGATCGGGTGGCGAGAATCGATCAGGCGGCCGAGGTCCATCGGCGTCCCGCTGACCACCGCGTCGCACTCGGTGGCGTTGACCGTCGCCTCCAGGTCGGAGAGCTGCTGCTTCGAGTAGCCCATCGCCGGGAGGCAGGATTCGATGTGGGGGAAGCGCTCCAGCGTCTCGGCGATCGAGCCGACGGCGTGCGGTCTCGGGTCGACCAGAGTGGCGGCGCCGGCCTGGCGCGCGGCGACTGTTCCCGCACCGAAGGGCATCCCGCCGTGGGTGATCGTCGGGCCGTCGTCGACCACCAGCACCGTCTTGCCCTCCAGCGACGGGCCCTCGTCGAGGGTGACCGGCGAGCGCGCTTCGATCACGGTCGCCTCCGGGTTGGCCTCCCTGGCTCCCGCGAGGACCTCCTCCACCTGCTCGGGTGAGGCGCTGTCGGTCTTGTTGATCACCAGCACGTCGGCCATCCGCAGGTTCATCTCGCCGGGGTGGTAGCGGAACTCGTGCCCGGGGCGCAACGGATCGACGACGACGATCATCACGTCCGGCTCGAAGAAGGGGAAGTCGTTGTTGCCGCCGTCCCAGATCACCACGTCGGCCTCGGCCTCGGCCTGGCGCAGGATCTCGGCGTAGTCGACCCCCGCCCAGGTCACGATCCCCATCTCCACCGGGGCCTCGTACTCCTCGCGCTCCTCGACGGTCGGGTTCGAGGCGTCGATCTCCTCGAGGTTGGCGAAGCGCTGGACCCGCATCTCCTCGAGGTCGTGGTAGGGCATCGGGTGCCTCACCTGGCCGACGCTGAGGCCACGATCGCGCAGGATCCGGCCCACCTCGCGGCTGGTCTGGCTCTTGCCGGCGCCGGTCCGGGTTGCGCACACCGCGACCACCGGCTTGCTGCTCCGCAGCATCGTCGAGCGGGGACCGAGCAGGGTGAAGTCCGCTCCTGCGGCGAGCACGGTCGAGGCGGTGTGCATGACGTGCTCGTGGCTGACGTCCGAGTAGGCGAAGACCACCTCGTCGGCCTCATCGCCGCGGATCAGCTCGACCAGGTCCTCCTCGGCGCGGATCGGGATGCCCTGCGGATAGCGCGCTCCGGCCAGCGGCGCCGGGTAGACGCGGTCCGCGATCCCCGGGATCTGGGTGGCGGTGAAGGCGATCACCTCCACCTCGGGATCCTCGCGATAGACGACGTTGAAGTCGTGGAAATCGCGTCCCCCGGCTCCCATGATGATCACGCGCCGCATCTCGGCTCCTCCGCTTTCGACAGCACCGGCGGGAGTCTATTCCCGCGCCAGCGGCCGTTCCTCGCTCAAGCCACCGCGCGAAGCAGCCGATGCGGTGCCCGATGGCAGCGCTCTCGGCAGCCATTCCAGCGCATCGCCCGGCACGCGTAGCCCTCGCGGGCCTGATCGCCCTCGCCGGCATCGCGGCCGCGAGCCCGCCCTCGGCCGCGGCCGCGGGGCTGAAGCGGGTCAGCGCGACCACGCCGGTCAATGGCCCGACCGGAACCGTGGCGAGCGCGACCGCTCGATGCCCGGCCGGCACTCGGGTCGTCTCCGGAGGCTACGACCCGACCAACGTCTTCCATCCCAATGGCTCAGCCACGGTGCTGCTGGTCAATACCTCGAGGAGGGTCGGGCCCCGCGCCTGGAGGATCACCGCCTACCAGCTGGGAGGCGGCGATCAGGTCGAGCTGACCGCGACAGCCAACTGCAGCTCCAAACTGGGCCGGCCGATGGTCCGCACGAAGAAGATCAGCATCGCTGCCGTGCCCGACAATCCCAACCCCGGCAATGCCACCGCACCTTGCCCGCATCACTCCTTCGCCGTCGCCGGTGGCTTTCATATCTCGATCAACGGTCGCTCGACCAATCCCTCCGACTCGCCGCCGGTGAGCGGGATCCTCGGCTCCCGCGCGGTGGCCCGTGCCTGGGCCGTCACTGGCGCACGGATCGGCACCGGCCGCTCGCGCCTCACCGCCTTCGCCTACTGCTACCCGGTGCGCCCGCTCGGACGGCCCAAGGTGGGGATCATGTACCCGCATACCCCGACCAGTAACGACCACCTGCTGACCCCGCGCTGCCCCCGTGGTTGGTACGCGGTCAGCGGCGGCTTCTCCGCCCGCTTCCCGATGGGCCCGGGCCAGGGAAGCGTTCTGGTCGATTCCTCGATCCCGAGGGGGACCCGCCGCTGGAGCTTCGGCGCGGTCGCGGTGAACGGCGACTTTGCGCCGTTGAACGGGTTCACCTACTGCCTGCGGCGAAGGTGATGGCAGCGCCCCGTTTCCCCAAGAGGATCGCCGCGGCCGGCCTCACGGCGCTGGTGGCAGCGGCCCTGGCGCCCGCCGTCGCGTCGGCGGCCGAGGCGCCGGCGATCGTCACCGTGAGCGCCAAAGAGGTCGTGCGCGGCCCGATCGGCGCGACCGGCGCTGCCACGGCCCGCTGCCCGCGGGGCACCAGGGTGCTCTCCGGCGGCTATGACTCGACCTTCAGCTCGGGTGCCCTGCTGCCCCATGTCTCGATGCGCACCGGGCCACGGAGCTGGCGCGTCTCCGCCTACAGGATCGGCGGCGGACGCGGGAAGCTGCGCCTCACCGCCTACGCAAAGTGCGGCGAGCACCCCGGCCCGCTGCCGAGCGCCAGCGCGAGAACGACCGTGCCGACACCGCCGGGCCACGTCGCCCTGCGCACCCTGCGGCCTCGCTGCCCAGGCGGCCGCTTCGCCCTCTCCGGCGGCTTCAAGCTGACGGTCCCCGGGCGCTTCGGCCCCAACTCCTCGCCGGCGGCGGTCGTTTTCGGCTCGCGCGCCGAAGGGCGCGAGTGGGCCGTGACCGCGACCAGGCTGGCGCCCAGCGGCGAGTCGAAGCTGACCGCCTACGCGTACTGCACCCCCGACCGCCCCTACAAGCGCGGGATCTCGCGGGTCTTCCCGACCTCCCGCCGGCCCAGCCCGAACCGCCTCACCCCGCTATTGCCCGCGGGGGATGAGCGCCGCCAGCGGCGGCTTCCTCGCCCACTACCCGATGGGGGCGGCGCGCGGAGTGATGATCCCGGTCACCTCGCACCCCGTCGGGGAGCGCCGCTGGACCTCGACCGGCGTCTCGCTGAACGCCAACAGCTTCTTCAGCGCCTACGCCTACTGCATCTGAGCGCCGCCCTGCCCTAGCCGTCGCCGCGGTGACGCAGCGACCAACCCAGGAGCGCGACCAGGCCGATCAGGATCGCCCCGAAGGCGATCAGGGGCGCAACCCAACCCGCCGGCCGGGCGATCGCCAGCGCAACGACGACGACCGCGTCGACCAAGAGCAGCGCCGCGACCAGGATCGGCCGCAGCTGCGACCAGGTGAGCTGGTCGGGCCTAGGACTCGCTGCGCTCGCCCGCGAGTTGCTCGATCCGCCGGAAGACGTCGGGAAGGACCTTCTTCATCCGCTGCAGCTCCCAGCGCTCGATCTTGATCAGCCTCACCCGTGAGGTCGACTCAACGCTCGCAGCCCGCCTCTCCTTCTCGATCAGCGAAACTTCCCCGAAGATGTCTCCAGGGCCGAGCTGGGCGACCTCCTCGCCGCCACGGGTCACCTTCGCCGTCCCCTCCTCTATCGCCATGAACTCGTTGGCGAAGTCGCCCTCCTTGACTATCACCGTCCCTTCCGGGACCTCGTCGGAGGTGGCAAACGTGGTGACGACCTTCAGATCCTCGTCCGGGACGTCCTCGAAAATGCGGATTCTCTTCAGCTGGGTGGCGTCCATCCGTCCTCTCCCTCGGGGTCAGGCGCAACCTACCCGATCGGGAGCAGCCCGGCGCGTAACCTTCCCGCTCCCTTGAAGCTCTGGATCGCGATAGCGGCGCTCCTCGCCATGGCCGCGGGGGCGCTCGTCGCAGCGCTCACCGCCGGCGGTGGAGAGGGGCAGCACTCGGCCACCGAGCCGGTCCCGGGGAGGCCGACCGTCTCGGTGATCTCGCCGCGAAACGGCTCGACGCAGCCCGCTCACGCGGTCGTCGTCAAGGTCGACGTCGCCAACTTCCAGCTGGCGCCGCGGCGGTTCGGCGACGCCCCGAAGCTCGGGGAGGGACACATCCGCTTCGCTCTGAACCGCGTCCCGGACTGCGTCGAGAAGGCCAAGCTCGAGCGGGCCCTGACCAGCCCCACCAGCGGCGGCCGGCTGATCGGCCGCTCCTACGACTTCCCGAAGTACTCGGGGCCCAACGGCGTGCTGGCGGAGCGGACCGGCACCGCCGGCCTTTACTCACCGGCGACCAGGCCGCAGATCTTCTACCAAGGGCTCCCGAGTGGCTTCTACCGGCTGGTGATCACGCTGGCCGAGAACAACGGCGCCTTCACCCCCTACCACGCCGTCACCAACTTCGAGATCGTCCGCGATCCGCCACGCTCAGACCCGGCGAAGGACTGCATGGGGAAGGTCTCGAGCGCCAAGGCCGCCGAGGCGATCCGCTAGGTGCGGCGGCCATCCGGTCGCGCCTCGTAGCCCGGGCAGCGGAGGACCGGCAGGCGCGGGTAGCGCGGGAACTCCGACTGCTCGCGCGAGCGCCGGCAGAGCGAGAAGGTCGAGCCCCGGGTGTTGGCGACGAGCTGCTGGTGGCGACAGCTGTCGCAGAGCCCGGCATCGCTCCCGTGCATGGGCGGAGTATGAGGGGGGAACCCATTGCGGCGGCTGCGCCGCCTGACATGCCTGTGCCGGCGCTAACACCGCGCCGGCATTGACGAGACTGCCTGCCGCCTTTACTTCACTTTGTATAGTCGATCGGGATGGGGACTCTACGCCGACTGATGGGATTCCTGCGCCCGTACCGGGCGCAGCTCTGGGGATCGCTGGTCTTCGCCTGGCTGGCGATGGGAATGACCGTGTTGATCCCCTGGCTGGTCGGGCAGGCGATCAACGCCATCGAGGACCACAACAAGCCCGACCTGCTGCCCCTGGCACTGGCGATCCTCGCCGCCGCGATCCTGCGGGTTGGGCTGACGGTCGTCCGCCGCCTCGTCGCCGGCAAGGTCTCTCTCGCCGTCGAGTTCGACCTGCGCCAGCGCTTCTACGCCCACCTGCAGGCACTCGAGCTGGGTTTCTTCGACCACCAGCAGACCGGCCAGCTGATGTCGCGGGCGACGGTCGATCTGCAGTCGATCCGCTTCTTCCTCGGCTACGGGCTGATCTTCATCACCCAGAACCTGCTGACGATCACCCTGGCGACTGCCGTCATGGTGGTGATCAGCCCGCCCCTGGCGCTGCTGGCGCTGGCCCCAGCCCCGCTCGTCGTCCTCACCGCCGCCCGGTACAGCAATCTCTCGCGCCCCGCCCTGCAAGAGGTCCAGCAGCGGCTGGCCGAGCTCACGGCGGAGGCCGAGGAGAACGTCTCGGGGATCCGCATCGTCAAGGCATTCGCCCGGGAGGAACACCAGCTCCACCGGTTCCAGCGGGCTGTGAGCCGTGTCTTCGACCAGAGCATCTACACGACACGGTTGGCCGCATTCTTCTCACCCCTGATCGGGCTGCTGCCGCAGCTCGGAACCGCGCTGGTGCTCCTGGTCGGGGGGCATGAGGTGATCTCCGGCAGCCTCAGCCTCGGGGACCTCACGGCCTTCTACACCTATCTGGTGATGCTGGCGGCGCCGATGCGGATGCTCGGGGTGACCCTGGGGATGGCGCAACGGGCGGTCGCATCCGGCAACCGCCTGTTCGAGATCCTCGACCGCGAGCCGCAGATCGAGAGCCCCTCGGGGGCGCCCCCGCTGCCGCCGGGAGGGGGAAGGGTTCGGCTCGAAGATGTTTCCCTCCGCTACGACGGCTCCGAGCCGGCCCTAAGCGGGGTCGACCTCGAGATCGAGCCCAGTCGGACGGTCGCCCTGGTCGGTCCCTCGGGATCGGGCAAGACCAGCCTGGTGGCACTGATCGCGCGCCTGTATGACCCCAGTGAGGGAGCGGTCCTGGTCGACGGAGCCGACGTCCGCAGCGTCGACCTGCATTCGCTGCGCTCCGAGATCGCCTTCGTCGCCGACGACAGCTTCCTCTTCTCCGCGTCGATCGCCGAGAACATCGGCTATGCGCGTCCCGGCGCGACGCGCGAGGAGATCGAGACGGCGGCGAGGCGGGCGCAGGCGGCGGGTTCATCTCCGAGCTGCCCGACGGCTACGACACGGTGGTCGGGGAGCGCGGGCTGACGCTCTCCGGCGGCCAGCGCCAGCGGGTTGCGATCGCCCGCGCCCTGCTCGCCGACCCGCGGATCCTGATCCTCGACGACGCCACCTCCTCGGTCGACGCGACCACCGAGCGGGCGATCAAGGAAGGGCTGCGCGAGGTGATGGCGGGGCGCACGACCTTCGTCATCGCCCATCGGCTGTCGACCGTCTCCCTGGCCGACGAGGTGGTCGTGATGGATGGCGGGCAAATTGTCGATCGGGGCACGCACGAAGAGCTGCTCGAACGCTGCGGCTTCTACACGGAGATCGCCGAGCACGGCCTGGCCGACTCGGTCTTCCTGCAACGGGACCTCGAGCAGCGCGAGGAGATGGCGAGGCTGTGAGCGGGCGCGACAGGAAGAGGGATGGAGCGCCACCCGAGCCGGCGCCGGACGGCGGCGAGCGCGAGCGCGAGAGCGATCTGCGCTGGGCCCGGGACGAACAGCGAGAGGCGCTCGAGGCCGAGCAGCGTGAGGAGGTCCGCGCGGCCGAAGAGGTCGAGGAGGAGCAGGCTGCCTACTCGCCTGAGCGAAACCGGCTGCAGAACGTTCTCCTGCTGTTCGCGGCGCTCTGGCGGCTGTTGCGGGGCGACGATCAGCGGGGGCGCAAAGTGCGCTGGCTGGTCGGCCTGCTGGGCCCCTACCGCGGCAGGGTGACGTTGATGTTCGTTGCCCTGCTGATCGCGACCGCGGCGGGCCTCGCACCTCCCTACCTGGCGGGGAGGGCGATCGACTCGGGGATTATTCCCGGGGACGGCGCGGCCCTGAACAGGACCGTGGCGGCATTCATCGGGGCGGCGCTCGTCTATGCCCTCGCCACCTACGCTCAGACCTACCTGGTCGGCTGGGTGGGGACCCGGGCGCTGCAGGACCTGCGCGGGCGAATATTCATCCACATCCAGCGGATGTCCATCGGCTTCTTCACGCGGCGCAGCCCGGGAGTGCTGATCTCGCGCATGACCAACGACATCGAGGCACTGAACCAGCTCGTCACCGACGGCATCGTGACCCTCTTCTCGAGCACCCTGACGCTGCTCGGCGTGGTCGTGATCCTGCTCCTGCTCGACGTCCAGCTGGCCCTGGTCACCTTCCTCACCTTTCCGCTGCTGGCGATCGCAAGCGTCGTCTTCCGGATCTACTCGACCGGCGCCTACCGGGCGACTCGGGAGCGGATCGCCGCAATCACCGCCTACCTCCAGGAAACCCTGAGCGGGGTGCGGGTGGTGCGCAGCTTCGGCCAGGAGGACCGGCACCGGGATCGGATGACGGAACTGAACGAGCTCAACCGCGAGGCGAACATGAAGACCGTCTACCTCAACGCGTCCTACTTTCCGGCGGTCGAACTGCTCTCGGCGGTCGGGACCGCGGTGATCCTGCTCTACGGGGGCACCCAGGCGATCGAGGGCGCGATCCAGGTAGGCGTCGTCGTCTCTTTCGTCGCCTACCTGCAGACCTTCTTCGACCCGATCCAGCAGCTCTCCCAGCTCTACACCACCTACCAGCAGGGGATGGCGGCGCTGGACAAGATCTTCGACCTGCTGGAGACCGAGCCCGACATGGTTGACGCCCCGGGTGCGATCGATCCCGGCGAGCTGCGCGGCGAGATCGAGATGGAGGGGATCAGCTTCTCCTACATCGACGACGCCTTCGAGCGCGAGGCGGCTGGCGAGGACGTCGAGTGGGCGCTGCGCGATGTCGACCTGCTGGTGCCGGCCGGGCAGACGCTGGCGCTGGTCGGAGCGACGGGCGCCGGCAAGTCGACCTTCGCCAAGCTGGTCGCCCGCTTCTATGACCCGCAGGCCGGGGAGGTCAGGATCGACGGCCACGACCTCCGGGGGGTGCAGCAGAAGGCACTGCGCGAGCAGCTCGGGATCGTCCCGCAGGAGGGCTTCCTCTTCTCCGGCACGGTGAGGGAGAACATCGCCTTCGGCCGCCCCGGCGCCAGCCTCGAGGAGATCGAGGCGGCGGCGGCGAACGTCGGAGCGACGGGGTTCATCGCCGCCCTCCCCGACGGGATCGAGACCGAGGTCGGCGAGCGCGGCGTCCAGCTCTCCTCCGGCCAGCGCCAGCTCGTCGCCTTCGCCCGGGCGCTGCTGGCGGAACCGAGGATCCTGATCCTCGACGAGGCGACCTCCAACGTCGACGTCCGCACCGAGAAGGTGATCGAGAGCGGCCTCGAGCGGCTCCTGATCGGCCGCACCGCGATCGTCATCGCCCACCGGCTCTCGACCATCCGCCGGGCCGGGAAGATCGTCGTCCTCGAGGGCGGCCGGATCGCCGAGGAGGGAACCCACGAGGAGCTGATCGCGGCCGGCGGCGCCTACGCAAGCCTCTACGGCGCCTGGGCGGAATCGGCCGCAGCTTGAGCGCCTGAGTTCAATCGACGAGGAGGTTGGGCTGATTTCGGCCTCTCGGCCTCTATGTCGGCGCGATTCGCCCAACCGCCGGCGACCGGCCTCAGGACGGCGTTCTAGCCCGGGCCGACGCCGCCGCTGCTGCCTCCGCCGCCCGTGGCGCCGCCGCTGGTGCCGCCGCCCGTGGCGCCGCCGCTAGTGCCACCCGGGGTGCCGCCGCCTGTCGGCGGCGCGGGGGCCGGCGCTGGCGCAGGGGTGACGGGTGCCGCGGGGGTCGTCGTCGTGGGCGTGGCGGGCGCAGTGGGCGCGGCGGAGGTGGTCGGGGCCGTGCTCGTGCCCGGCGGAGCGGAAGCGGCCTGGCCGCACTCCTCAAAGCCGAACGATGCGGTGGCATCCTGGAAGGAGCCGAGCGCCGAGGCCGCATTCGCCTGGGCGCTCGTCAGAGCGGCGCTGTCGCCCCGCTCGGCCGCCAGCTGGGCGTCCTTCTGGGCCTGGACGAGGTCGTCGCCGGAGTTGAGAACCGCGTCGAGACCGGAGGAGTCCTCGGGCGTGCCAAGGCCCTTGAGCCGCTCCATCATCCCGGAGTAGAGGTCGGCCTCCTGACTCAGCTTCGCCGTGGTATCGGCACTCGAGGTCTCGATCGTGCCGATCGCGGCGTTGACCTCGGCGCAGATGCCGTCGCCCTGCTGGATGAACTGGTCCTTGGTCAGGGTCCCGCCGGAGGGAGTCGTGCTGGGGGCGACCACCGTGTCGGAGGAGTCGCCGCCACCACCGCAGCCCGCAGCCGGCAGCGACGATCGCTACCACTGCGATCAAGGCGACGAAGAATGCGCGGACACTCATCGGACGGCGAAGGTAGCAGAGTCAAATCGCGCAGTTAGCAGGGGTCTTTTCGCGTCACTCCTCGATCTGGCCGCGGGCCGTTTCGCCGGACGCCGCGACCTCCCCAGTTGTCGGTCTGGCCATGGCAATTCGCGCAGAGGAGCATCAGGTTTTCCAGGCGATTGTCATCCCCGTCGCCGTTGATGTGGTGAAGCTCAAGGCTCAGGGGCTTACCGTTCCACTCCGAGATACCGCAGTCTCGCAACGGCCGTCCTTCAGGCCGGCCTCCAGAAGGCGACGTTTGAGGTGCCCTCGTTGCCGCGTCCTCCCAGCTGTCGAGCAGTTCGTCGATTGGCGTCACATGAGGTCTTGGGAGTACGTCCCCGCGTTGGACCGCTCGGGCCCAGGTCTCGCCGCAGAATCCAAACCGCCGGATGCAGGCGTTCCGGGAGAGTCCCTCCTGCATCGATTGCCCTCTGCACCTCGCTCCAGTCGTAGCGCCGGGCGAAACGCGGATCGGCCCGCAGCCCCGATCTGCGGCAGTGGTAGGCGACGGTGGACTTCGAAATGTCGAGCTCGGCAGCGATCTGGTTCTGCGTGTAGCCCCGGGCGATCAGCTGCTCAACCCGATCGCGAGTCGCGTGGCTCAACTGCCGCTCGGACCTCGGTCGGGACCTGATTTCCCCCCTCACCGCCGCCTTGTCCCAGGCGCCGTAGGAGAACCCGAACTTCGCCTTGCATTCGTCGATCGTGTGCCCCTCGTCGTAGTAGCGCTGGATTGCCTCCCAATCGAACGGCGAGCTGCGATGAACGACGTCTGGAAATCCGAGGATGCGAGCCTCTCGGGTGACCGTCGAGGGGTCGATGCCGAGCTCCCGGGCGATCGCTTGCCTCGACCACCCTGCCTCCAGCAGCTCTTCGATTCGACTTCGCATACCGAACATATGTTCGCAACACAGCCGGACGGGATAGTTGCGTCGGGGGAGTCGATTCGAACTGCCCGGGATGGATTCGAACCACCGTTCCGCGGTCCAGAGCCGCGTGTCTTGCCACTAGACGACCGGGCAATGTCAAAACAATGCGACGCCTCATCAACGATATCGGCTGATTCGCGGGGTGCGACCCGATGGGACGGGGTCTCAGCCGATCTCGCTGAGCTCGCTATCGGGATCGGCCAAGGCGTCCTTCGCCCCCGACACGTCCACCCCGTCGGCCAGCATCCGCCGCGCCTCCGCCAGGTCCTCGGATCGCTCCACGCTGAGCGCCCCCGCGACCCGCCCGTCCTTCAGGTACCAGACCGAGAACTCGCCCGAGTCGCGGTCGCCGCGCCAGATCTCCTCGTCCCACTCGTACGCCGGGCCGACGTACTCGAGGCTTGCCCAGTCGGCGAGGTCGCTGAAGAAGTAGGGGACGACGTCGTAGTCGCGTTCGTCGCCGAGCATGTTGCCGGCGGCGGCGATCCCCTGCTGCATCGCCACGTCCCAGTGCTCGACCCTCAGCCGGCGCCCGTGCACGACGCTCTCGTAGGAGCAGCAGTCGCCGGCGGCGTAGATGCCCGGCGCCGACGTCTGCAGCTTCGAGTCACAGACGATCCCGTCGTCGACCTCGAGCCCCGCCTTCTGCGCGAGCATCGCATCGGGCCGCACCCCGGCCCCGACCACCACCGCGTCGCACTCGACCGTCAGCCCGCTCTTGGTCACCACGGCCCCGACCCGGCCGTCCCCCTCAAACGCCTCCAGCTCCTCGCCGCCGTGCACGGTGACGCCCTTGGACTCCACCAGCTCGTGGAACCAGCGCCCAGCGTCGGGTCCGAAGGTCCGCGAGAGCAGCACGTCCTCCATGCAGACGATCGTGCAGCGGGTACCCGTGGCCGTCAGCGACGCGGCCACCTCGGTGCCGATGTAGCTGCCCCCGATCAGGACGACGTGGCCGGCGCCCTCGGCCTCGGAGCGGATCGCATCCGAGTTGCCGAAGGCCCTCAGGTAGTGGATCCCCTCGTTCTCCGCTCCCTCGACCCGCAGGATGTTGACCATCGCGCCCGTCGCCAGCAGCGCCTTGGAGAAGGCGACCTCCTCGCCGCCCTGCAGCTTCGCCACTCGCCCCTCGACGTCCAGCGACATCACGTTGCGCCCGCTCAGCAGCTCGACGTCGTTCTCCTCGTACCACTCGGGCGGGTTGACGTAGGCGTCCGCGCGGGTCGCCTCCGCCCGCAGGTACTCCTTCGAGAGCGGCGGCCGCTCGTACGGGGGCTCCGGCTCGCGGCCGACCAGCGTCACCGCCCCCTCCGCCCCGCGCTGCCGCAGCTCCGCCGCGCAGTTCGCGGAGGCCATACCGCCGCCGATCAGCAGGTGCTCGACCTCGCGGTCCGCCACGGCCTGCTCAGCCGTCCGCAGACTCGCCGTCGGGGCCGAACAGCGCCTTCAGCTCGTCCTCCTTGCCGGGATCGAGCACCGCCAGCACCTCGTCCCCCACCTCGAGCACGGTGTCCGGGCCGGGGACGAAGCCGCGCCCGTCGCGCAGCACCGAGATCAGCAGGCTGCCTTCGGGCATCCGCAGGTCGCCGACCCGGTTGTCGGAGACGTTAGAGCTCTCGCCAATTTGCATCTCGATGATCTCCAGCCGCTCCTCCTCGAGGTCGAGCAGGTGCACCAGCCCGTACTCCGGCACCTCGTGCTCGATCAACCGCAGGATCAGGTCGGTCGCCGAGACCGTCGGCTTGATTCCCAGCAGGTCGAAGTGGGGGCGGTTGCGCGGGTTGTTGACGCGGGCGATCACCTGGCTGATCATGTACTTCTCCCGCGCCACCTGGCAGATCAGCATGTTGTCCTCGTCATCGCCGGTGACGGCGATCATCATGTCGGCCCGCTGCACCCCGGCCCTGTCGAGCACCCACAGCTCGGAGGCGTCTCCGTACTGGACGTTGTGCTCCAGCTCCTGCTCGACCGTCTGGTAGCGGTTGCGGTCCTTCTCGATCAGGGTCACCTCATGCTCCTTGTCGAGCAGCTCCCTGGCCAGGTTCCACCCCACCTTCCCGGCGCCGACGATGATGATGTACACGTCTGCCCCCTCCCCGTCCTCAGGCGGCCTCTCCGGCGCCCGACGCTCCATCGGCCTTCTCCGCGGCGGCCCTGACCTCGCTGCCGAGCATCTCGATCGCGACCTTCGTCGGGCAAACCGTGTTCACCCCCTGGTGCGCGTACCACTCCGCCCGCAGCGGATCGAGGATGCGCGCGATCACGGTCGGCACGTTGTAGCGGCGCTGGGCGATCTGGGCGATGACGATGTTGGTGTTGTCGCCGTTGGTGGAGGCGATGAAGGCATCGGCCCTGGCGATCCCCGCAGCATCGAGCGCGTCCGTCTCGAGCGCGGTGCCGACCGTGAACTGGCCTCCCGAGTCCTCCCAGCTCTCCTCGAGTCCGACCTCGAGCCGCGCCGCCGCCTCAGGGTCCTCGTCGAGGCAGGACACCTCGTGGCCTTCCTGGAGCATGTTGCGAGCGAGGTTGGAGCCGACCCGTCCGCAGCCGACGATCACGATGAACATTGCGCGGATACTAGAGAAGGCGGGCGGGCGCTAATCGGTAGCCGAGCTGCCTTCCCCGGGCACCCCGGCCTCGGCCGCCGCGCCGTCGTCGCCCGCCTCCGCGCTCTCCTCACCCGTGTCCATCGTCACGCTCTCCGGCGGCGCCGTCAGCAGCACCCGGCAGGGCGACTTCTTCAGCACGTACTCGGTCGCCGCCCCGACCTCCGGGGGCCTCGTCCCGCCGATCCCGCCGAAGATGGCGCCGCCGCGGATCTTCGACGGCGGCTCGCCGCCCATGACGATCGCCTCGACCCCGAGGTCGCGCGCCACCTGGACGATCTTCGGCCCGATCTCCCGCCCCCGCACGTCGAGCTTCTTCACCCGGACGTTCTCGTACTCTTCGCCCACCTCCCGCGCCCGCTCGAGGATCCGCTCGGCCTCCGCCTCCTCCTCACGCAGCGGGGCGTCCTCGGGCAGGCTCAGCGGCACCTTGATCACGTGCATGACGGTCAGCGAGGCGCCGGTGCGCTCCTTGGGGCGCTTGCCGAACCCGTGCGGCATCCTCAACCCGTGCTCGTCACCCTCTTCCGCCGCCGCCAGCCGGCCGGCGGTGCCGACGATGTCGTCGTCGAGGTCGGTGCCGAACACGGGCACGAGGATGTTGCGGAACTCGACCTCGGGAACCTGCTTGGTCAGCGCCTCGGGGCTGACCGAGACCCGCCGGGTGAGGCTCGTCTGCTCGAAGAAGCGCCGGTAGACGACGTAGCCGACTATCCCGAACAGCATCCAGCCGCCGCCGACCCAGCGGGCGCGGTCGTGGTAGAGGATGACGCTGGCGAAGGCGAGGCCGCTGGCCAGCGCCGCGAGGACCGCCGGGATCGGCAGCTCCTGCCCTCTCCACGGCATCCCCAGCGGGATCCTGAACGGCCTCTCCCGGTCGGGATCGGTGAGGCGCAGCCGGATCACCGAGAGGTGGGCGATGGTCAGCGCCAGGGTGGCGCCGAAGGCGTAGATCCCGGCCAGCAGCTTGACGTCGGTCGGCACCACCAGACCGACGGCGATCACCCCAGAGATCGCGATCGCCACGTGCGGTGTCGAGTAGCGGCTGTTCAGCTTGCCCAGCCAGCTCGGGATCTGGCGGTTGATCGCCAATGTGTAGATGTGGCGCGAGACCCCGAGCATCGAGGTCGCGGCCGCCGAGAACAGCACGGCCGCGGCGACCAGCCCGACGATCCACCTCATCAGATCGGCGAGCCAACCGGGGTGATAGGAGGAGACGACGCCCAGGACCGGGTCCTCGACGAACTTCGTCCCGAGCGCCGTCTCCGGACCACTCGGCCCGGCGACCACCGGGACCGCCATCAGCGCGATCGCCGCCATTCCGGCGTAGATCACCGGCACCGTCACCGCGCCGACCGAGACGATCCGCTTCAGGTCGTGGCGGGTGAGCTCGATGTCCGGGGCCAGGTTGGAAGCGGCCTCGATCCCCGCGTAGGCGAGCATCGCCAGCACAGCCGCGTAGACGATGTCGACGAAGTCCGGGCTGGTGAAGAGGTCGAGCTCGGCGGTCAGCCGGTCCGGGTGCCAGACGGCCAGCACTCCGACCACGATCACGGCGAGCTGCACCAGGAGGTCGGCGAGCGCCAGCCCGGCCAGCGCACGCTGGCGCTTGCCGCCGCTGACGTCGCGGACGTTGAGCAGGCAGGCGACAGCGATCACCCCCGCGGACACCGCCACCTCCCAGCCCGGCTCGCTGAAGTCGGCGGAGATCGGCTCGAGGTAGTGAGGCACGGAGATCGCCGCCAGCGCGATGACGATCAGGTAGTCGATCAGGATCGCCCATCCGGCGATGAACGAGATCAGCTCGTTGAAGGCATAGCGCGCGAAGGTCGAGGAGCCGCCGCGCTCGCGGAACATCGTCCCGCCCTCCACGTAGGTGAGGGTCGTCACCGCGAACAGCAGGCCCGAGGCGAGGAAGATCAGCGGGGTCAGCCCGAGGCCGCGGTCCGCGACCACGCCCAGCGCGAAATAGATCGAGAAGCCGACCGCCGAGTAGACAGCGGCGAACAGCCAGGGCACGCCGAGGCCCCGGCTCGGCAGGTCTGCGCGCGGCGGCCCCTCCTCCGGAGGGGAGCCGTCGACCTTGGCCTGGCCGTCCTGGCCGTCGGCAGGCTCGCTCACCGGCGCATCCGCGATGCCGCCCAGAGGCGACCGGCGCCGACGGCGATGAACGCGGCCCCCATGAGGATCCCGATCGAGAGCGGCCCTCCGCCGGCAGCCAGCGTCACCACCAGGACCACCACCCCGATCGCGATGAAGACGACCGAGAAGACACGCACGCTGCCGTGATAGATCCCCTCAGGCGATGCCATCGTCGCGATTCTAGAAAGGGAGCCGGGCCTCAGGCTCCGACGAGGACGGGCGAGGGCCCCGGAGCAGGTTGCCCCGTGCCCTCGGAGACGACGATCACGCGACAGGGGCGCTCCCCCAGCACCGTCTGCAGCGTCTTGCCGTAGAGCGGGGCGCCGTTGCGGTAGCGCAGCCCGACCACGACGGCGACGGCCTTGATCATCTCGGCCTCCTTGGAGATCGAGTAGCCGGCCTGCCCCGGGCGAACCCGCTCGACGTGGCCGCTGACCCGCATCCCGCCGATCAGCTTTGCCTGCTCGATCTTGCTCTGCGCCTCGGCCTCCTCTCGCTTCATCTCGGCGTTCAGCGGCAGGTGGCTGGGAACCTCGATCATCGAGTGGATGTGGATCCCGCGCCGGCGGGTCGAAGCGAGCTTCACCGCGGTCGCCACCATCTCCTCGGAGAACGGCTGCCCGTCCTCGAAGGCGACGACGACGCTTCGGTACTCGATGTCCTCGACCCCGAGGGGAGCCTTCAGCTTGACCTTCACGGTCTTCGCGAGCGGCAGCTTCTGCCGCTTGCGGTACAGCACGTAGAGGACTATCCCGAAGACCATCCAGGCCGAACCGACGAACAGGGTCCGGGGCTCCAGCGCCATGACGACTATCCAGGCGGCGAAGGTGCCGATCCCTCCGAGCACGGCGGTCAGCGGCACCTCGATCCCGAAGGCCCGGAAGTTCAGCGGTGGCTTCCACGGCCTCTCGATGTCCGCCTGCTTCTGGCGCAGCCTGATCACCGAGATGTGGGCGATCGTGAACGAGAGCATCGCCCCGAACGAGTACATCGTCGCCAGGAAGGTCGTCTGCCCCGGGAGCAGGGTGAGGATCGCGATCCCCGAGAAGATGATGATCGCGATGTAGGGGGTGCGGTAGGTCGGGTGGACCTGGCGGAGGCCCTCGGGAAGCTGGCGGTGCTGGCCCATCGAGTAGGTCAGGCGCGAGACCCCGATCAATCCGGCGTTGGTGGCGATGAGCAGGATCACCGCGGCGAGGACGCCCACATAGACGCGGAGGATGTCGGTGAGCCCGGCCCCGAGGCCGAGGTTCTCGACGATCCCGAGGATCGGGTCGTCGGCGAAGGTGGTGCCAAGCTGGGTGGTGAAATCACCGGCCGCGTTCTGGGTCACCGGCAACGCCGAAAGCGCGATCATCGGAATCAGCAGGTAGAGGCCGAGGACCGCGAGCACGACCAGGCCAACGCCGCGCGGGATCGTTCTCGAGGCGTCCTTCGCTTCCTCGGCCATGTTCGAGATCGTCTCGATCCCGGTGTAGGCGATCATCCCGACCGCGATTCCGAGCGCGAAGTCTCCCCAGGTCGGGGCGACACCGAGATCGACGTTGTCGACCAGCACCTGGGGGCTGAAGACCAGGAACAGCCCGATCAGGACCAGCACGACCTGGGTCGCGAGATCGGCAATAGCGAGGACGAGGTTGAGCTTGGCCGACTCCTGGGTGCCCTTGACGTTGAGGGCGGCGAGCATGACGATCAGCACGGCGCCGCCGATCACGTCTCCCGGCCCGTGCCCCAGCGGACCCCAGAAGACGGCCAGGTAATGCGGGACGAAGAAGGCCGAGATCGCGACCGTGATGATGTAATTGAGCATCTGCCCCCAGGCGGCGATGAAGCTGATCACCTCGTTGAAGGCGTGGCGGGCGAAGCTCGAGGACCCGCCCGCCTCGGGGTACATCACGGTCGCCTCGGCGTAGGTGGCGGCGGTGAACATGAAGATCAGCCCCGAGATGACGAAGGCGATCGGGGTCAGCCCGAGGGCGAAGGCGGCGGTCACCCCGAGCGCGTAATAGATCGAGGAGCCGACGTTGCCGTAAGCGGCGGCGAACAGGGCGCCGACGCCGTGCACGCGGCTCAGCGACTCGTCCTGCGGGATCCGCCTAGCCATCGGAGCTGCCTAAAAGGCCTGCCATCCAGACCGAATATACGCCGCCCAGCGGCCCCATTCGCGCTGGCCGGTCGATTCCGAATCGGTGCTCATCGGCCAAGGTTCGGCCGCACGGATGCCGGCAGGCCCCCTGACGACATGACCTGCGGCCGAGCTCGGCGGGCGAGGGGCAACCGCAGAGCGCCAGCGCCAGCGCCAGCTCGTCACGCAGCATTTCCAGGACGCGCCGCGCGCCCGCCTCGCCTCCCGCCGCCAGGCCCCAGAGCGCCGGGCGGCCGACCAGCACCGCATCCGCGCCGAGTGCCAGGGCGATCGCCACGTCGGTTCCGCGGCGGATGCCGCCGTCGACGATCACCGTTCCGCGCCCGTCCACCACCTCGACCACCTCGGGCAGGGCGTCGGCCGTGGCCGAGACGCAGTCGAGCTGGCGCCCGCCATGGTTGGAGACGACCACGCCCGCGGCGCCGTGCTCGATCGAGAGCCCGGCGTCCTCCGCGGTCAGCACGCCCTTGACCAGCACCGGGACCGCACAATCCGAGGCGAGATCCTCGAGGTCCTGCCAGTCCAGCGCCGGGTTGACCTGGGCGAAGACCTCGGGCACGAAGGCGGTCCGGCCGCCGAAGGCGGCGTCGAGGCTGGGCACACGGATGTCGGCGGGCACGCTGAACCCCGTCCTCCTGTCGCGCTCGCGCGGACCGGCGACCGGCGCATCCACGGTCAGCAGAA
Source organism: uncultured Actinomycetes bacterium (assembly GCA_963725315.1). Taxonomy (GTDB): domain Bacteria; phylum Actinomycetota; class Thermoleophilia; order Solirubrobacterales; family 70-9; genus JBBRHQ01. The sequence goes on from CAVRYA010000006.1 coordinate 23,858, forward strand.
TCGCCTCGAACCCGGAATCGATCGCCTCATCCATCAGCGCCCTGGTCACGCCCTCGTCGCGGAAGCTGTAGAGCTGGAAGAAGCGCCGACCGCCCGGGGCGCCGGCCGCGACCTCGCTCGGCCGGGCCGTGGCGATCGTCGAGAGCGACATCGCGGTCCCCGCCGCGGCCGCGGCGCGTGCCATCGCCACCTCTCCGTCCGGGTCGACCAGCCGCTGAAAGGCGACGGGGGCGACGCAGACAGGCATCGAGACGGGGCCGCCGAGCAGCTCGATACCGGTGCCGACTTCGCTGACGTCGACCAGGACCCGGGGCCGCAGCCGCCAACGGCGCCAGGCGGCGACGTTGTCGGCGAGGGTGATCTCATCGGCCGCGCCACCGGCGAAGTAGCCCAGGGTTCCCGCGTCGAGCCGCTCCGAGGCGATCCGCTCGAAGTCGGCAAGGTTGACCGCCGTCTCCCAGGGCTCGCTCACGGGCGCACCCTACCCTCGCAAACCGGCGGCGGCCGCCCCGTTAGGCGCCTAGAAGTGCACGATCGGGATGATCAGGATCGCGACGATGTTGGCCACCTTGATCATCGGGTTGATCGCCGGGCCGGCGGTGTCCTTGTAGGGGTCGCCGACCGTGTCCCCGGTCACCGATGCGGCGTGGGCCTCGGAGCCCTTGCCGCCGAAGGCGCCGTCCTCGATCAGCTTCTTGGCGTTGTCCCAGGCGCCGCCTCCGGCGGTCATCGAGATCGCCGCGAACAGGCCGACGATGATCACGCCGATCAGCAGGCCGCCGAGGGCATCGACGCTGAGCAACCCGACCACCACGGGAACCGCGATCGGGATCAGCGATGGCAGGATCATCTCCTTCTGCGCTGCCAGGGTGACGATGCTGACCGTCTTGCCGTACTCGGGCTTCTCGGTCCCCTCCATGATTCCCGGGTGTTCGCGGAACTGCTTGCGCACCTCCTCGACCACCTGGCCGCCGGCACGGCCGACCGCCTCGATCGCCAGCGAGGTGAACAGGTAGACCATCATCCCGCCGATGATCAGGCCGATCAGGACGTCGGGCGAGGTCAGGTGAAAGAGGCCGTTGAGGTCGAAGTTGGCGGGCGCCTCGCTCCTCAACTCGCTCTTGAAGGCGGCGAACAGGACAAGCGCCGCCAGGGCCGCGGAGCCGATCGCGTACCCCTTGGTCACGGCCTTGGTGGTGTTGCCGACCGCGTCCAGCGGGTCGGTGACGTTGCGGACCTCCTCGGGCAGATCGGCCATCTCGGCGATCCCGCCGGCGTTGTCGGTGATCGGCCCGAAGGCGTCGAGGGCGACGATCAGGCCGGTCAGCGAGAGCTGCGCCATCACCGCCACCCCGATTCCGTAGATCCCGGCCAACTCGTTGGCGGCGAGGATCGCCAGGGCGAGCACCAGTGCGGGAGCGGCGGTCGACTGCAGCCCCTGGGCGAGTCCCTGGATGATGTTGGTCGCGTGCCCCGTCTCCGACGCGGCGGCGATCGTCTTCACCGGACGGAAGCGTGTCGAGGTGTAGTAGTCGGTGATCACGAACAGCAGGGCGGTGACGGCGACCCCGATCACCGCGCAGAGCCAGAGGTCGGTGACGCTGACCGCCTCCGCGCCCGCGCTGGCGAAGCCAAGCCGCAGCGGGTCGCTCATCAGCCAATCGGTGACCGGGTAGAAGGCGGCGATCGAGAGGATGCCCGAGACGATCAGCCCCTGGTAGAGGGCGCCCTCGACCCGGTCGGACTTGGTCCGCACGGAGAGGGCCCCGATGATCGAGGCGATGATCGCGACCCCGCCGATCACCAGCGGGAAGATCGCCACCTCACGTGAGAATTCGCCGGTGAAGGTGAGGACGCCGAGCAGCATCACCGCCACCGAGGTGACCGCGTAGGTCTCGAAGAGGTCGGCCGCCATGCCGGCGCAATCTCCGACGTTGTCTCCGACGTTGTCGGCGATCACCGCGGGGTTGCGCGGGTCGTCCTCGGGGATCCCCGCCTCGACCTTGCCGACGAGGTCGGCGCCAACGTCGGCGGCCTTGGTGAAGATCCCTCCGCCGAGCCGGGCGAAGACCGAGATCAGCGAACCGCCGAACCCGAGCCCGATCAGGGCGTCGACCGCTTCCTTGTCGGTGTGGTCGGTGAGCACGAGGACGCCGAAATAGCCGGCGACCCCGAGCAGGGCCAGCCCGACGACGAGCAGACCGGTCACCGACCCGCCCTTGAAGGCGACGTCGAGCGCCGGGGGCACGCCGCCCCGCGCTGCCTCGGCGACGCGGGCGTTGGCGCGGACCGAGAGGTTCATGCCAATGAAGCCGGTGGCCCCGGAGAGCGCGCCCCCGATCACGAACCCGATCGCCGGCAGCACGTCGCCCTGGACGATCCACAACAGGATCGCCAGCGGAATCGCGACCAGGCCGATGATCTGGTACTGCCTGCGCAGGTAGGCGCTGGCGCCTTCCTGCACGGCACGCGAGATCTCCTGCATCCGCTCGTTGCCCGGCGAGCGGGCGAGCAGGCGCTGAGTGATCAGCAATCCGTAGACGACAGCTGCGGCGGCGCATACGAGCGCGACGACAACTCCGTAGTCGGTGAGGAAATCGGTCAAGTTCGGCTCCTAGGTGGGGTACCCCGGGGCAGGGACCCGGGTCAGGCGGCGCGAGAGTTTATCTGCGAGGGGGGTCGTCGCGCCCTGCGACCGCTCACTGGCCCGGGATCCAGAGCCCGGGCGGCGGCTCCCGGCGGGACTGCGAAGGCGGGGCCTGCTGGCCTCCCCCGGGCGGGCTCTCCCCTCCGCCGGCGGGGCCATCCCCGCCACCGGACTCTTCTTCGCCGCCCTCGCCCTCGGCGCCGCCGGCAGCCTGGGCGTAGAGCACCTGCAACTCGGAGAGCGCGTTCCGGACCTGCTTGGAGGCCTCCTCGGGGAGCAGCTCGGCGAGCGCGGTGATCGCGTCGATCCCCGTCTTCGCCTGGCCGAGGTCGCGCTCGTCGGGCTTGGCGATCCGGCGCGCGGTCAGGTTGATGATGCTGGCGACGCTCTGCAGCAGCAGGTCCTCGACCCGCACCTGGCGCATCTGCTCCTCGAGGGCGGCGCGCATCTCCTCCTCGGTCGGCGCCTGCCCCTCGGTCCCGGGCGGCGTGCCCTCCCCGGTCTCGCTCATCTCTCGGCGCCGGGCCCAGCCGGCATGCGCAATCTCATCTGACCACCGATCCTATCCCGTAGCTGGCGCCGGTCTCGGCGACGGCATCCCGGAAGATCTCCTCGATCGAGGCCCCCTCGGCGACCGCCGCCCGTGCCCGCTGAGAGCCGTTGGCCTCGGGAAGAGCGACTTCGATCCCGAGGCGCTCGCGGGCCGGCGAGGTCCAGGCGAGCACCTCCTCCAGCACCGCCCGGGCAGGCTTGGTCTCGCCGCGCCGGAAGTCGATCAATTCGCCATCCATCCCGTAACGGATCGCGCGCCACAGGTTCTCCTCGATCTCACGGTCGAGCAGCGGCGATCCGGCCCCGTCGTAACCGTGCTCGTCGTAGTCGAGCGCGGTCTGGGCGATGCAGGCGGCGATCAGCCCGGCCAGGGCGAAGGACTCCTCTCCCCTGGTCTGCGCGTCGCAGATCCTCACCTCGACCGTGCCGAACTTGTGGTGCGGGCGCACGCTCCACCAGAGCTGCGTGGACTCGACCACGGATCCGACCCGCTCCAGGGTCGAGACGAAGCGCTGGTACTCCTCCCAGCTCCGGAAGCAGCCGGGAATGCCGCAGCGGGGGAAGGTGCGGGTGAAGATCTCGGTGCGGACCGAGTGCAGGCCCGTGTCGCGGTTGTCGAGGAATGGCGAGTTTGCGGAGGCGGCGAGAAGCAGCGGCAGCAGCTCCCGCAGCCAGTCGCAGACGGCGATCGCGCGGTCCGCGCCGCGGATCCCCATGTGGACATGCATGCTCCAGGTGTTGTTGCGCTGCGCGACCCAGCCGAGGTCGTGGCGGAGCCGCTGGTAGTGCGGAGTGTCGATGATCACCTGCTCGAGGTAGTCGGCCCAGGGATGGGTTCCCGTCGCCGCCAGGACTATTCCCATCTCGGTGCTGAGGCGGAACAGCCTGCTGCGCCGCTCGCGCTGGCGCTCGAGCGCCTCCGGGAAGGACTCCGAGCGGCCCGAGCGGATCTCGATCTCCGAGGCGATCAGCTCCCCGGCGGCGGACTCTGCGAGCACCTCGTCGGCGAGGCAGGCCGCATGGAGCTCCTCGAAGCGGTTCTGGAGCTCCAGCGACTGCGGGTGGAGGAGCGCGAACTCCTCCTCGAGGCCGATCGTGAAATCGTCCGAAGCCTCGAAGGTCTCGCGGGCGCGGTCGAGGTCGAGGCCAGCGTCGGCCAACGTGGTCAGGCGAGGTAGAAGTAGAGCGCGTAGAGCAGGTCCACGGCGGGGCTGGAGGTGTGGACGGTGACCTCCGGCGGGACGTGAAGCAGCTGCTCGGAGTAATTGAAGATGATCTTGACGCCGGCCTCGACCAGGCGGTCGGCGACGGCCTGGGCGGCATCCGCGGGGACCGCCAGGACCCCGACCACGATCTCCTCCTCGGAGACGACGGCGTCGATCTCGCCGAAGTCGCGGACCCGCATCTCCCCCACCTGCATGCCGACCAGCTCCGGGTCGACGTCGAAGATCGCGACGATCTGGAAGCCGTGGTCGGCGAAGATGTCGGAGCTGGCGATCGCCTGGCCCAGGTTGCCGGCCCCGAAGAGCGCGATGTTGTGCTTGCCCGAGGTCCGCAGGATCTTGCGGATCTCCGAGACGAGCGAGTCGACGTTGTAGCCGACGCCGCGCTTGCCGAACTTCCCGAACCCGGAGAGGTCGCGGCGGATCTGGGTCGGGTTGATGTGCGTGTACTCGGAGAGCTCCTGCGAGGAGATCGTCTCCCGGCCCATCTTGCGCGCCTGGGTCAGCACCTGCAGGTAACGGGAGAGCCGCGCCGCAACGCCCAACGAGAGCCGCTCACCGTCGGCCGTGAACCCCGCGCCGTCGCCGACGGTTCCGATCGTGCCCTGATCGATCATGCCGTCACAGTATCGAGACTCGACCGCAGGGCGGCCGGATCGAGCACCAGCTCGGAGACGATCTCGCCGTCGAGCAGCACCACCGGGATGCGCTCGAGGTAGCGCCGCAGCAGGCGCTCGTCGGAATCGATGTCGATCTCGCGCAGCTCGAAGCGGTAGCCCTCCGCCCGCAGGGCGAGGATCGCCTCGACGGCCTCCTCGCAGAGGTGGCAATCCGGGCGCGAGTAGACGGTGAGGATCATGCGGCGGCGCGCTCGCGATCGGAGGCGAAGGCGTCGTAGTCGAGGTAGTCCGGGTAGGGGATCGGCGTCGCGAATCGGGCCGCCGAGGCGATCATCGCGGCGTTGTCGGTGCAGAGCTCGGCCGCCGGCAGCTTGAGGCGCAGCCCACGATCGCGGCAGAGGTCGGCGACGCGCCGGCGCAGGGGCCCGTTGGCGGCCACCCCACCGCCGAGCGCCACGGCTTCCCATTCACCACCCGCGAGGCCGCGCTCGAGCTTGGCGACGAGCTGGCCGACGACGGCGGCCTGAAACCCGGCGGCGAGGTCGGCGCGCTGCTCGGCGACGCCCTCCGGGCCGAGGTCGCGGCAGCGGTAGGCGAGCGCCGTCTTCAGCCCGCTGAAGCTGAAGTCGAGCCCCGGGTCCCTGCTCATCGCCAGCGGGAAGCCGATCGCTGTCTCGTCCCCCTCGGCCGCCAGCCGCTCCAGGGCGGGGCCACCGGGGTAGCCGAGCCCGAGCATCCGCGCCCCCTTGTCGAGCGCCTCCCCGGCGGCGTCGTCGAGGGTCTGGCCGAGAACCTCGTGGCCGCGGCGGTCGCGGACGGCCGCCAGCAGCGTGTGCCCGCCGCTGGCCAGGAGACAGAGGAAGGGTGGCTCGAGCGGCTCAGGCTCGAGGAAGTTGGCGGCGACGTGGCCCTGCATGTGGTCGACCGGAATCAGCGGCAGGCGGCGGGTAGCGGCGAGCGACTTCGCCGTGCTGAGGCCGACGAGGAGCGCGCCGATCAGCCCCGGCCCGGCGGTGACCGCGACCGAGTCGACCTCCTCGATCCCGATCCCTGCCTCCCTCAGGGCCGCCTCGACCACGGGCACCGCCAGCTCGAGGTGATGGCGGGCGGCGACCTCCGGCACGACCCCGCCGAAGCCGGCGTGGGCGGCGGCCTGCGAGGAGATCACGTTGGAGAGGATCCGCGGGCCGTCGATCACCGCGGCGCAGGTGTCGTCGCACGACGTCTCCAGAGCAAGGATCACGCCCGGGTCAGGAATCCAGCCACATGATCAGCGCGTCCTCGCCGTTGTCGTGGTAGTAGCGGCGGCGGACACCGGCGGAGCGGAACCCGAGGCCCTCGTACATGGCGATCGCCTCGCGGTTGGAGATCCGCACCTCGAGGGTGAACGGAAGGCCCTCGCCCGCGTCCTCGAGGAGGCGGTGGATAAGCCGCGTCGCGATCCCGCCACGGCGCTCCTCGGGGGCGACCGCGACGTTCATCAGGTGCCAGACCTGCTCGTAGCGAGAGCAGACGAGGTACCCGAGCAGTCGGTCGCCGGCGCTCGCCGCGAGGCAGATCCCCGAGGGCTTCGAGAGCTCGAGCACGAACATCGCCAGCGACCACGCGGTCGGAAAGGAGCGCCGCTCGATCGCGATCACCGCGGGCAGGTCGCTATAGGAGAGCCGCCGAAGCCGGATCTCGGTTGCCGGTATCAGTCCGGGGATCTCGGTGGAGTGTCTCGCTCACGCCAGCGTTTCGCGTCGGGTGGTCTCAGATATCTCGGTTCGAGCGCCCCCTCCCCGGCACCTGCTGCGCCGAGGGCGCAAACGTGCCGGGCGGCGATTCGATGCACGGGATCGGACTCGCCCGGGATCTCGGCGCCGCTGCCAGAGAGATCGCGCCGAAATCGTAGCGCCCCCGAACCGGCGGCCAGCGGCGAACCCGAGAGCCCCGAGACAAATTCGGCGAGCTCCCCGGGCGTGGCCAGGAACGGCTCCCGCAGAGGAGAGCCATCGGCCCCGTAGAAGGCCGCGAAGAGCTCACCCCGCCTCGCATCCAGAGCCGCCAGCAGATCTCGTTGCCCGCCGGCGGCCTCGCGCATCCCGAGGGCGAGCGCGTCGAGGGTGCCGACTCCGACCGCCGGCGTCCCCAGGGCCGCCGCGAGCGCCCGCGCGGTGGCGATCCCGATCCGCAGGCCGGTGAACGAGCCGGGGCCGGTGCCGACAGCGATCCTCCCCACCCGGGGCCATCCGCCGGCCGCCTCCGCGACGCGCTCGATCGCCGGCAGCAGGGCGGCCGCGTGGACGGGCCGGGTCCCGGCCGGCCCGGAGCCGATCACGGCCTCGTCGACGACCTCGCCGTCCTCCGAAGCGCAGACGGCGGTGTCGTCGGTCGCCGTGTCGAAGCCGACTACGAGCATCGGCGCCCCGGATTCCGCAGCATCCCGGAGCCGCTCAACGGGAAGGCAGCACCCGGAACTTCCTGCGGCCGATCCGCTTCCCCTTCACGAACCAGGTGACCCTGTGCACACCCGGCACGTTCGAGTTGATGATGTTGTAGTAGAGGACGCCCTTGGTGGCCTGCTCGGATGCGCACGGTCGATTTGCCTGTGAGGGGAACTTGATGCAGATCTTGTAGGAGACGTCCCGGAGGTTGCTGCGAAACATCGCCGCCTTGGTGGTCGTGGCCGCGCAGCGGTGCTTGGGGCGCGCCATCGCCATCTTCCGCTTGATCTGCGCGGTGGTCGGCTGCGGGGGCAGCTGCGGGCAGACGACATAGAACCTGTAGGCGGCCGGCTTGGCTCCAGCGGAGGCTCCGGACGCCATCAGGACCCCACCAAGCAGCAGGGCGACGGCTATGGTCGTGGCTCGCTTCACTGCCTGGATCCCTCGATGCGGTCGCGTTCTCCAAACGCCGGCGGCTGATGCTACCGGGCACCTGATCGAACACTGCCGGGACGGCAAAGGTGCGCCCGTCACGCTGTGTACGCTGATGCCATTCCCGGGCCCCGGCGCGCGTCAAACCGGGCCGAAACCGAGATCTGAAAGGTCGAGTCCGATGAGACGCAACAGGCAGTCCAGGACGGCGGCGGTGCTGTCCCTCGTCGCCGTCGGGGGCGCGCTGGCGCTGGCCGGCTGCGGCAGCAGCAAGGACGTGAGCAGCGCCTTGGACACCGTCCAGAAGCAGGGCAACAAGGCGATCAATGAAGCCCAGAAGCAGCTCAACCAGGCACAGAAGAAGCTCAACAAGAAGGTGCCCAACGCCCAGAAGCAGCTGAACAAGGCCGAAAACAAGGCCAACAAGGCGATCGAGAAGGCCCAGAAGCAGGCCGACAAGGCGCTCAACAACTCCGGTTACTGATCCGCCGCGCCGGCGTCGGCGATCTCGACCCGGCGGCGATCGCCGCCGGCGTGGTGGAGCGCCACCCGCAGCGGCCGCCCCTGCAGGTGGGGCTCCGCCGGGGCGGACCACTCGATGAAGGCCACCGAGTCCGGCGTCAGGTAGTCCTCGAGCAGCGCCGGGTCCTCCTCGTCGAGGCTGTCGAGACGGTAGAGATCGAGATGGGAGACGGGGGCCCCGGCGCTCGCGTAACGGCGGCCGATCGTGAAGGTGGGCGAGGTCACCGGGCCCTCGACACCGAGCGCCCGGCATGCGCCGCGGATCAGGGTCGTCTTCCCCGCGCCGACCTCGCCGCTGACCACGACGACGTCGCCCGGTCCCAGGCCGGCCGCGATCCGGGCACCGATCGCCTCGGTCTCCTCGGCCGAAGAGGTCTCGAGAGTCTGGGCGGCGCTCAACCGAAGAACCCGAGCTGGTCGGGCTCGGGCGCGCTCGGCTCCGCCATCTCGAGGCTCTCGGTCGTTTCGGGTGCGGGCTCCTCCTCGCCGAGCCCGGGCAGCGGCTGGGCCAGGAGGTCGGGGATCGCCTCGAAGTCGCCCCTCAGGGTTTCGGCCACGGCGGGCGTCCTCAGTGCGGCGGCGGGATGGAAGAGCGGCAGCAGGAACACGGTGCGGCCCCCGAGCTCATGGATCTGCGGTGTGCCCCGCACCTTGGTGATCCCGGTCGGGTTGCCGCTGAGGAGCTTGGTCGCGAAGTTCCCCAGGGTGGCGACGACGCGCGGCTCGATCAGCCTCACCTGCTCGAGAAGGTAGGGGCGGCAGGACTCGATCTCGAGCGGCTGCGGGTCGCGGTTCCCGGGAGGCCTGCACTTGAGGACGTTGCCGATGAAGACGTCGTCCCGCGACATCCCGATCCCGGCCAGCATCTCGTTCAGCAGGCCCCCGGCCCGGCCGACGAAGGGTAGCCCGCGGCGATCCTCCTCCGCCCCGGGCGCCTCCCCGACGAACATCAGGTCGGCGTCGGCGTTGCCGGCGCCGAAGACGACCCTGGTGCGGGTCTCCGAGAGCGGGCAGCGAAGGCATCCCGAGGCCTCGTTGAAGACCTCGACCAGCCTCTCGCGCCGCTCCGCCGGCGCCGGCCCCGCGCTCATCGCTTCTTCGCCCCCTGGCGGGGCGGCGGCACGCCGCCGCCCTCGCGAAGCTTGCGCGTCTCGGCCAGGCGCTCGGATCGCGCCGCTTCGCGCTCGCGACGGCGCGACTCACTGTCACGCACCCCGGCCCCGCGGGGCAGTCGCCCCGGCGGTGAGATCGAGGATGGGAAGGCGCGCCGGGTCTCCTCCGAGCCGCACTCGGAGCATGGGACGCGGTCTGCCTCGGGGCCGACCAGCTCCTCGAAGCGGGCCCCGCACTGCTCGCACTGGAACTCGTAGATCGGCATGCTCGGCGCTCCCGTCGCTCATCGTAGTCGGCCCGGATCGGGCACCCGCGCTTCTATAATCCGTTGCGGCCGCGACCGAAAGGCGTGGACCCGCCGGGTTGGCCGGCAATAGCAGCGGCAAAACGAGCTTCAAGAGCTCCGTCTGGTATCTCGCATGCGGGAACTGGAACGGGACAGAGAACGAAACCCGCGAGCGCCAACCGCGCTCACAATCGTCGGCCCGGGACGGGTGGGCAGGGCGATCGCTGCCGCCGCCGGCGCCGGAGGCATCGAGGCGACGCTGGTCGGCCGCGGGTGGCCCGCCGGCCCGCCGGCGGATGCCGAGGCGGCCCTGCTCTGCGTCCCCGACTCCTCGATCGAGGAGGCCTGCGGCGATCTCGCCCAAAGCCTCGGCAGCACGCGCTTCGTCGGCCACACCAGCGGCGCCACCGGCCTCGAGGCGCTCGCCGCCGCGGCAGAGGCGGGAGCCTCGGTCTTCTCGATCCACCCGCTGCAGACGATCCGCGGCGACGCCTCCGACCTCGCCGGCGCGTTCTGCGCCGTCTCCGGCTCCGATCGAGAGGCGATCGACTTCGCCGAGGACCTGGCCCGCTGCCTGGGGATGAGCCCCTTCGAGGTCGCCGAGGAGAGGCGCGCCGCCTACCACGCCGCCGCCGCGATCGCCTCGAACTTCCTCGTCGCCCTGGAGGAGTCGGCGGCCGAGCTGCTCGATAGCTGCGGGGTCGACGACGCTCGCGAGCTTCTGGCGCCCCTGGTCCTGCGCACCGCGGCCAATTGGGCCGAGCACGGCCCTGAGGCGCTGACCGGGCCGATCGCGCGCGGCGACGAGGCGACCGTGGCACGCCACCTCGCGGCGCTGGCCGAGGCCGACCCCGACCTCCTCGACCTCTACCGAACCCTGGCGGAGCGGACGGCGGCGGTGGCCGGGCGCTCCCAGCGGGAGGCGATCGGATGAGGACGGTCCGGACCAACGCCGAGCTGCGCTCCGAGCTTGCCGGTCTGCGGGCTCCGAGGGCGACCACCGGCCTGGTGCCGACGATGGGCTTCCTGCACGAGGGCCACCTCTCGCTGCTGCGCCGCGCCCGCAGCGATTGCGACGTGGTCGTGATGAGCCTGTTCGTCAACCCCGAGCAGTTCGGCCCCGGAGAGGACCTCGTGCGATACCCCCGCGACGAGGAGCGTGACCTCGCCTTCGCGCAGCAGGAGCGCGTCGACCTCGTCTATGCACCCGCGGTCGAGGAGATCTACCCGTCGGGCTTCAAGACCCATGTCGAGGTCGGGGGCCTGGCCGAGGTCCTCTGCGGCGATCCCGCGAATCGGGGCCCGGAGCATTTCCGCGGCGTCGCCACCGTCGTCGCGAAGCTCTTCAACAGCGTCGATCCCGACGTCGCCTACTTCGGGCAGAAGGACGCCCAGCAGGCGGCGGTGATCCGGAGGATGGCCGCCGACCTCGATTTCCCGGTCAGGGTGGAGGTGCTCCCGACCGTTCGCGAGGCAGACGGCCTCGCGATGAGCTCGCGCAACGCCTACCTCGACCCGGCCGAGCGCGAGCGGGCAACGGCGATCTTTCGCGCCCTGCTGGTCGCGGCGGGCGGCACGCGGGCGGGGTCGCTGGAGGGCGGGCTCGAGGCGGCGCGGGAAGAGCTGCGCGCCGCCGGGATCGAGCCCGACTACCTCGAGGCCCGCGACCCCGATGACCTCACCCCCGTGACCGAGCTGAACGGCCGCCCCGTGCTGCTCGCGGTGGCGGCTCGCGTCGGGGGCGCCCGCCTCATAGACAACGTCCTTGTAGAGCCCTGAACGGCTGAAAGGGAGACTGATGAGAGAAGACGACGGAAACCAGCGCCAACCGGTGACCCTGCCGCGGCTGGCGGAGATGAAGGCCGCCGGCGAACCGATCGTGATGGTCACCGCCTACGACTTCCCCTCGGCCCGGATCGCCGAGGAGGCCGGCGTGGACATCGTCCTGGTCGGCGACACGGCCGCGGTCACCGTGCTCGGCTACTCGGGGACCGAGCCCGTCTCGATGGACGAGATGGCGATGCTGGGGAAGGCGGTGCGCCGCGGCCTCCAGACCCCGCTGATGGTCGGCGACATGCCGATGGGCTCATACGAGGTCTCCAACGAGCAGGCGATCGAGAGCGCCCAGAGGCTGGTCAAGGAGACCGGCTGCCGGGTGGTCAAGCTCGAGGGCGGTGGCACCTCCGTGGACCGTGCCCGGGCGATCGTCAGCGCCGGCATCCCGGTGATGGGCCACGTCGGCCTGACCCCGCAGAGCGCCACCGCGCTCGGCGGCTACAAGACCCAGGGACGGACCGCCGAGCGCGCGGCGAGGCTGGCCGCCGAGGCGATGGCCCTGGAGGCGGTCGGCTGCTTCGCAATCGTCTTCGAGGCCGTCCCCGCGGCGGTCACCGAGGAGATCGTCAAGCGGCTCGAGGTGCCGACGATCGGGATCGGCGCCGGACCGGCGACCGCCGGACAGGTGCTCGTATTCCACGACCTACTGGGGATCACCGAGGGTCGTCTGCCCAAGTTCGTGAAGCGCTACGCCGAGACCCGGGAGGCGATGGTCGAGGGGGTACGCGACTACGTCGCCGAGGTCCGGGCCGGCGAGTTCCCCGGCCCCGAGCACGCCTACGCGGTCGAGCCGGGCGAGCTCTCGGAGCTGACCCGTTACCTCGACCAGGGGGATCTCAGCTCCTCGGCCAGCTGGGACTGGGAACCGCTGCCTTAGGGCTCTTGGGGCCGAAGGGTGCAGGGTCGAACGCGCCTGGCGGGCGGGTCCTGTCATGGATGGGACCCACCATTGCCTGCGCTCCACGGCGGGCTCGGATGGGTCCTCCCATCCATGCCACCCGCCCGAGAGGCGTGCCAATCACAGCCGCGGTCCTGGCGTGATTGGTTAGCTTCCGGCGATGGCTCTTCACACAGGTGAGATCCGGGTTTCCACCCAGGGGGATGGGGATGTCATCGACGTCACCGCCGGGGTGCAGCGGGTGGTCGACGGGGCCGGGGTCGAGATGGCGCAGGCGCTCGCCTTCGTGCGCGGCTCGACCGCGGCGATCACGACGATGGAGTACGAGCCGGGCGGGGTCCACGACCTCGGCGCGATGCTCGAGCGCCTGATCCCGACCACCGGGGACTACGAGCACAACCGGCTCAACCACGACACCAACTCCCACGCCCACCAGCGGGCTTCGGTGATCGGCCCCTCCGAGGTCGTCCCGGTCAGCGGCGGCCGCCTGGCGCTTGGGACCTGGCAGCAGCTTGTCCTGGTGGACTTCGACGACCGACCACGGGAGCGGACCGTGCTGGTCCAGGTGGTCGCCTGAACGGCCGCGGGGCAGCGCCTCAAGGGCCGACCGGGGCGTTGGAGCGAAGCGAGTCGACCTTCCAGACCGACCCCTGGCGCACCAGCTTGACCGCGATCGTCTCGCCACTCGATGGGCCGCCGCGGGGGATCGCCCGGGCGAAGCCGCGATCTGCGTCGATCACCACGCCCGAGACCTTGACCGCGTCGGCCGCGCTGCCGGGGACCAGCGCCCGGATGCAGCCCTGGCGGTTGCCGTAGGTGCTCTTGAGGTAACGATCGGTGACGAAGAACCCGCAGGCCGTCTGAGCGCTGGCGGCGCCCGGCGGGTGCGGGGCGAGGACCGCTCCGATCGCCACCCTTATTGCTTTCTCCGGATCCCCGGGCACGATGATCGAGGAGGTCCCCGGATGCGACGGGGTCGTGGTCTGGGCGCCCGTGGTCGTCGGGGTGGATCCCTCGGTGCTCGTCGTCGTATCCAGCGGCTTCGGGCCGCTGGATACCGAGTCGCTGCTCCCTCCGCCGCAGGCGGCGAGCGCTGCCGAGACCGCCAGCGTGGCTGCGACCGTGAGGCGACTTCTTGCCGCTATGCGCAAGAAACTCGCCTCACCCTGCTCCTGGATCTCCGGGCCGGTGGAACTCGATCTCGCGGATCACCCTCGCCGGGGCACCGGCGGCGATCGTCCGCGGCGGCAGGTCCTCGGTCACCACCGAGTTGGCGCCGACCACGCAGCGCTCGCCGATCGTGACGCCGTCGGTGATCACGCAGTTGACCCCGAACCAGCAGTTGGAGCCGATCCGGACCGGGCCCTTCGAGGTGAAGCCCTGCCAGGTGATCGGCTGGTCGGGATCGTCGAAGCGGTGCGCGGCGTCGCCGACGAAGCAGCCGTTGGCGAACATCACGTGGTCACCGATCTCGATCCGCCGGTGGGCTGCGAGCATCGTGTTGCGGTTGAGGAAGCACCCCTCGCCGATCGCGATCGAGGCCTGGGGCGCCATCGTTATCCAGCAACCCGGCTCGAGCAGGGTCCCGCTGCCGATCCTCAACCTCCCCTCGTCGAGCGCCTCCAGCACCTCCCCCTCCACCGGGAAGCGGATGAAGGCGCCGGCCCGCGCCATGTGGCGGTTGATCCGCCAGCGTCGCAGCGGACGCCGGTTCCGCTCGTAGTGGCGGCGCTTCGCCCACCACAACCTCCAACCCCGCATCTCGGCCATCTGCCTAGCTTTCCAGAGCCGGCGGCAGTAGGGTCCGCACGCAATCTAGAGGAGGGTCCGCGCATGGGAAGGTGCGTGACGACGCGCGAGGAGGTGGAGCCGTGAGTCCGGCGGCGAAGCTCCGCGGAGGCATTGACCTCGGCGGGACCAAGATCCAGACGGCGATCGTCGGCCCCCGCGGCGGGATCTCGGGCCAGTCCCGCCGCCCCACCCCGACCGAGGGCGGGCCCGAGGACGTCGCCCGCGAGATGGCGGAGGCGCTGCGCGAAGCCGCCGTACAGGCGGGGGTCGAGACGTCGGCGCTCGCCGGCGTCGGGGTCGGCTCCCCGGGTGACGCCGACGAGAAGACGGGCGTCGTCAGCGCCGCCAAGAACCTGCCCGGCTGGGGGGGCAGCTTCCCGCTCGCCGAGAACCTCTCGAAGGCGCTCGGCACGGACGTGCGGATCGGAAACGACGTCCAGGTGGCGACCGAGGCCGAGTTCCATCTCGGCGCCGGAAAGCCGTATGACTCCCTGCTCGGAGTCTTCTGGGGGACCGGCGTCGGCGGTGGCCTGATCCTGGACGGCAAGCCGTGGCTGGGACGCGGCGCCGCCGGCGAGATCGGCCATACCGTCGTGAAGCGGAACGGGGCGCGTTGCCCCTGCGGGCGGCGGGGCTGCCTGGAGGCCTACGCGGGTCGGGCGGCGATGGAGGCCAAGGCCCGGCGCGAGCAGGAGGCGGGCGTCGAGACGGACCTCTTCAAGATCATGGAGCACCGCGGCAGGGACCGCCTGACCAGCGCCGTCTGGGAGCACGCGCTTCGCGACAAGGATCACCTTGCCGAGAGCCTGATCAGACGAGCGATCCGCTACCTCGGCACCGGGATCGCCTCCGCCGTCAACCTGCTCGACGTCGAGTGCGTGATCATCGGCGGCGGGCTCGGGGTCCGCTTCGGCGAGCGCTTCACCGAGCAGATCGAGCGGGAGATGGGCAAGCACCTCTTCTCCGACGACCGCCCCCCGAAGGTGCTGGTCGCAGAGCTGGGCGACCTGGGCGGCGCGATCGGCGCCTCGCTGCTGTTCAAGCGCTGAGCCCGGTGCGGTTTGAACCCGAGCTCGCGAACCGCGAATCGGTCGCCGCGGAGTTCGCCGAGCAACGGCGGGCGATCGGTCGCCGGTCCGGCGAGTCCTAGGCGGCGACCGGCTCGCGCCTGCGCCTGCGGGTGCGCTTCACCGTCGGCTCGACCAGGTCGGCGAGGAAGCGGCCGGTGTAGGAGCCGGTGATCGCCGCGACGTCCTCCGGAGTGCCGGTCGCGACCACCTCTCCCCCCTGCTCGCCCCCCTCGGGACCCAGGTCGATCAGCCAGTCGGCGGTCTTGATCACGTCGAGGTTGTGCTCGATCACGACCACGGTGTTGCCGGCCTCGACGAGGCGGCCGAGGACGTCGAGCAGCCTCTGGACGTCGGCGAAGTGCAGGCCGGTGGTCGGCTCGTCGAGGATGTAGAGGGTGTCGCCGGTCGCCACCTTCGAGAGCTCGGTGGCCAGCTTCACCCGCTGCGCCTCGCCGCCGGAGAGGGTGGTGGCGGGCTGCCCGAGCCTGATGTAGTCGAGGCCGACGTCATTGAGGGTGCGCAGCCGGCGGGCGATCTTCGGCACGTTCTCGAAGAACTCGACCGCGTCGGCGACCGACATCTCGAGCACGTCGGCGATGCTCTTGCCCTTGAACCGGACCTCGAGCGTCTCCCGGTTGTAGCGCTTGCCGTGGCACTGCTCGCAGGGCACGTAGACGTCGGGCAGGAAGTGCATCTCGATCTTGATCTGGCCGTCGCCCTTGCAGACCTCGCAACGACCCCCCTTGACGTTGAAGCTGAAGCGGCCCGGCTTGTAGCCGCGGGCGCGGGCCTCCTGGGTCTGGGCGAAGAGCTGACGGATGTGGTCGAAGATGTTGGTGTAGGTGGCGGGGTTGGAACGCGGGGTGCGACCGATCGGGGACTGGTCGATGTTGATGATCTTGTCGATCGCCTCGAGCCCGTCGATCCCGTCGTGCGAGCCCGGCCGGAGCTTCGCCTGGTGCAGGCGGTTCGCAACCGCGTGGTGGAGCGTCTCGTTGACCAGGGTCGACTTGCCCGACCCCGAGACCCCGGTGACGCAGCAGAAGACCCCCAGCGGGACCTCGACCGTGATCTGCTTGAGGTTGTGCTGGCGGGCGCCGCGAATCGTCAGGCCTCCTGCCGGCTTGCGGCGCCGGGAGGGGACCTCGATCCGCCTCTCGCCGGAGAGGAACTGGCCGGTCAGCGAAGCGGGGTTCGCCTCAACCTCCGCAGGGGTCCCCTCGGCGATCACGTAGCCGCCGTGCTCGCCGGCGCCCGGCCCGAGGTCGATCAGGTGGTCGGCGGCGCGCATCGTCCCCTCGTCGTGCTCGACCACGATCACCGTGTTTCCGAGGTCGCGGAGCCGGTCGAGGGTCCCGATCAGCTTCGCGTTGTCGCGCTGGTGCAGGCCGATCGAGGGCTCGTCGAGGATGTACATCACCCCGACCAGGCTGGAGCCGATCTGGGTTGCCAGCCGGATCCGCTGTGCCTCTCCGCCGGAGAGCGTGCGAGCCGAGCGGGCCAGCGAGAGGTAGCCGATGCCGACGTTCTCCAGGAAGGAGAGCCGCTCGGTGATCTCCCGCACGATCAGGCGGGCGATCGCGCGCTCGGTCTCGTTCATCTCCAGCGCCTCGATCCACTCGCCAGCCGCCCGCGCCGAGAGCGCGCTGAACTCGGCAATGCTGGTTCCGCCGACCTTGACCGCGAGGCTCTCGGGGCGCAGCCGGGCACCGTCGCACTCGGGGCAGGGCTGCTCGGCCATGTAGCCCTCGATCCGCTCGCGGACCCGCTCGGAGTCGGTCTCTCCGTAGCGGCGCTCGAGATTGTTGACGATCCCTTCGAAGCGGACGCTGTAGGAGCGGCTGCGGCCGAAGCGGTTGCGGTAGCTGACCTTGTGCCGCTCCGAGCCGGTGCCATAGAGGAAGATCTCGCGCTCGTCGGCCGTCAGCTCCTGCCAGGGCGTGGTCGTGTCCACTCCGTTGCTCTCGGCCACCGCCTCGACCACCCGCTTCCAGTAGCGCGAGTGGCCGAGCCGCCAGGGCTGCAGAGCGCCCTCCTCCAGCGAGAGGGTCGGGTCGGGAACGACCAGCTCGGGGTCGATCACCCGCTGGAAGCCGAGGCCATGGCAGCGCTCGCAGGCCCCGTGGGGCGAGTTGAAGGAGAAGATCCTCGGCTCGAGCTCGGGTATCGAGGTACCGCAATTCAGGCACGCGAATTGTTCGGAGAACACCAGCTCCTCGTCCACCGAGCCGCCCTCGGAGACCAGCTCGGCCTGGACCAAGCCGCCCGATAGCGCGGCCGCCGCCTCGACCGACTCCGAGAGGCGGCGACGGAGGTCTGACTTCATCACCAGCCGGTCGACGACCACCGAGATGTCGTGCTTGTACTTCTTGTCGAGCTTGATCTCCTCGTCGAGCCGGCGCAGCTCGCCGTCGACCTTGACCCGGGAGTAGCCCTCGAGCCGCATCTGCTCGAGCAGCTTTCCGTACTCGCCCTTGCGCCCGCGGACGACCGGGGCCATGACCATGAAGCGCCTGCCCTCCTCCAGGGTCATCAGCCGATCGGTGATCTGCTCCAGCGACTGACCGGTAATCGGCTCACCGCAGTTGGGGCAGTGCGGGGTGCCGATCCGCGCCCAGAGCAGTCGCAGATAGTCGTGGATCTCGGTCACGGTGCCGACCGTCGAGCGCGGGTTGCGCGAGGTCGTCTTCTGGTCGATCGAGATCGCCGGCGAGAGCCCGTCGATCGAGTCCACGTCCGGCTTCTCCATCAGGCCGAGGAACTGGCGGGCGTAGGAGGAGAGCGACTCGACGTAGCGGCGCTGCCCCTCGGCGTAGATCGTGTCGAAGGCGAGGCTCGACTTGCCCGAGCCGGAGAGCCCGGTGACGACGATCAGCGCATCCCGCGGCATCTCGACCTCGACGTCCTTGAGGTTGTGCTCGCGCGCGCCCGAGACGACGATTCGGTCGGAACGAGGCATCCCCGCCAGTCTACGGGGGCGAACGGCTGTTCCCATTCGTGGGCGGTCTGGCTCTCCCCGCCCCGCCGCTCCCAATCAGCTCATCGTCTCCCGTGGCGGTGCCTTACATCGCAGGCGAACGCGCGGACGCCGCCGCCCCTCTCAGCTGCTGCCGGCGCGGGTGAAGACGTCGTCGAGGAGGGCGTCGCTGTCGTCGAGGCCGTAGACGTCGGCCAGGTGCGCGGCCACCTCTTCCCTGGGGGTGCCCTCCAGCGCCATCTTCATCGCCACGAGGCGGGCGCCCGCGTCGTTCCCGTTGGTGGTCGCGGCCGGCGGCGGCTCTTCGGAGGGAGGCTCCGGCAGCGGTGTCGGCTCCGGGACGGGATCGAGGGGAGGCTCGGGGTCGGCGGAGGGGTCAGGCTCCGGTACGGGGTCGGGGACCGGTGCGGGGGGCTCGGGGACCTCCCCGGTGATCTCGGCGGCCAGGCCTGCGACCGCTGACTGAGCCCGCTCGAGGACGCGCTTCGCCTCCGCCCGGGCATCGGCGACTATCGCCTCGGCCTTCTCGCGGGCCTCCTGCTCGATCGCCGTCGCACTCTCCTCGGCGGCGTCGATGGCCGCGGAGACCTGACCGAGGATCTCGTCGCGCGAGAGAGTCATCCGGGGGCGAGCCTACACCGCGCCGCACTGACGCCGGCCTGGAAGGGCTTAGGTCCCTGCCCGCATCCCCTCGAGGTCGCGGCGCAGCTCCCGCAGCTCGTCGCGGATCCGCGCCGCCTCCTCGAAGCGAAGATCCTCGGCGGCGAGGACCATCTCCTCCTCCAGCTCGACGATCGTCCGCTCCAGCTCTTCGGGGCCGGCGAAGTCGTCCTCCCGCCGGCGGCGGCGCTTGCGCGGCGCGCGGTCCTCCATCGCCAGGAACTCGGTCATCTCCGAGATCCCCTTCTGCACCGTCTCCGGGGTGATGCCGTGTTCCTCGTTGTAGGCGAGCTGGATCGAGCGCCGCCGGTCGGTCTCACCGATCGCCGCCCGCATCGCCTCGGTCTCCTTGTCCGCGTACATCAGCACCCTGCCCTCGACGTTGCGTGCCGCCCGTCCGATCGTCTGCACGAGGCTGGTCTCTCCGCGCAGGAAGCCCTCCTTGTCGGCGTCGAGGATCGCCACCAGCGAGACCTCCGGCAGGTCGAGGCCCTCGCGTAGGAGGTTGACGCCGACCAGCACGTCGTACTCGCCGAGCCGCAGGTCGCGGACGATCTGGATCCGCTCGAGCGTGTCGACCTCGGAATGCAGGTAGCGCACCCTGATCCCGTACTCGAGCAGGTAGGCGGTCAGGTCCTCGGCCATCTTCTTGGTCAGCGTGGTAACCAGCACCCGGTCCCCGGCCTCGGCGCGGCGCTTGATCTCGTTCATCAGGTCGTCGATCTGGTTGCGCGTCTCGCGCACCTCGATCTCCGGGTCGACGATCCCGGTCGGGCGGACGATCTGCTCGACGGTCCGCGAGGCCTCAGCGTGCTCGAACGGGCCCGGGGTGGCCGAGACCATGACGAGCTGGTTGACCCGGTCGAGGAACTCCGCGAACTTCAGCGGCCGGTTGTCGATCGCCGAGGGCAGCCGGAAGCCGTAGTCGACCAGGGTCTGCTTGCGGGAGCGGTCGCCCTCGTACATCCCGCCGATCTGCGGGATCGTCTGGTGGGACTCGTCGACGAAGACGACGAAGTCGTCGGGGAAGTAGTCGATCAGGGTGTGCGGCGGGCTCCCGGCCGGCCGGCCGTCGAGGATCCGCGAGTAGTTCTCGATCCCCGAGGTGAAACCCAGCTCCTTGATCATCTCGATGTCGTAGAGGGTGCGCTGGCGCAGACGGTGCGCCTCGAGCTGCTTGCCCTCCGCCTCGAGCTCGGCGGTGCGGCTCTCCATCTCGCCACGGATCTCGGCGACCGCCCGTTCGATCGTCTCGTCGGCGGTGACGTAGTGGGTGGCGGGCCAGACGGCGACGTGGTCGATCTCGTCGAGGATCTCGCCCGTGAGCGGGTCGAAGTGCTGGATCCCCTCGATCTCGTCTCCGAACAGCGAGATCCTGTAGGCGGATTCGGCGTAGGCGGGCATGATCTCGAGCACCTCGCCGCGAACGCGGAAGCTGCCGCGGGCAAGATTGGCGTCGTTTCGCTGGTACTGCATCTTCACCAGCTTGCGCAGGACGTCGTCGCGGTCGATCTCGTCGCCGAGCTTGAAGAGCTGCATCTGCTGCTGGTAGAGCTGCGGGGAGCCGATCCCGTAGATGCAGGAGACCGAGGCGACGATCAGCACGTCGCGGCGGGCCAGCAGCGCCGCCGTCGCCGCGTGGCGCAGGCGGTCGATCTCGTCGTTGATCGAGGAGTCCTTCTCGATGTAGAGGTCCTGCGCGGGGACGTAGGCCTCCGGCTGGTAGTAGTCGTAGTAGCTGACGAAGTACTCGACCGCGTTCTCGGGGAAGAACTCGCGGAACTCGTTGCAGAGCTGCGCGGCGAGCGTTTTGTTGTGGGCGATCACCAGCGACGGCCGCTGCACCCGCTCGACCACGCCGGCCATCGTGAAGGTCTTCCCGGTGCCGGTGGCCCCGAGCAGCGTCTGGAAGCGCTCTCCCCCGGCCAGGCCCTCGGCCAGCCCCTCGATCGCCTGCGGCTGGTCGGCGGTCGCCGTGTAGGCGGGGTTGAGCTTGAATTCGGGCACCCGTCGAAGATAGCGGGAGCGGGCGCGGTCTCAGGAGGTCTCGCCGTGGAGGGACCAGGTCCAGCTCTGGCTCAGCGTGGTCCCGGGGACCGAAGCGCTCCCCACGTATGTGAGACCGTCGGCGGAGGTGGGAGGCCCGGTCCCGTCATCCGTTGCGAGAAGCGTGAAGGCGGGGTAATAGTCCTGGGTCTTGCCGTTGTCCTGCGGGTAGGTGCAGGAAGAGTAGGTCACGGTTATCGGCGTCTGTGGATCCGGGACGGCATAGAGGTTGTAGGTGTAAGGCGCCTCGCCCGTCGGCGGACTGCCGGTGACGGCCGAAGCTCTCTCTCCGATGACCAGGTGGAAATGCTTGCTGCCGCTGATCTCGCAGTTATTGACGGCAGGGCCAATGCGACCCGAGGCGGTGAGGTCGAAGTCCGCGGAGCTGAGCGTGTAACTCCCTGCCGCCCCGGGGTCGTCGGGACTGTCGCGTGTGAAGGTGATCGTTCCGTGCCAATCGAAGTTCCCGGACTCGGGGGTATCGGCGCTGCCGCTGAAGGTCCCGCTGATCCGCTTCACCGGGGCCTCCGCATCGGTCGGCTGCGTCCAGGATGCCTCGGCGGCAAGCCCGGCGGTCGAGGTGGCCTTGAAGCCGGCCCTGACCTTGATGTCCTTTCCGGCTTTGGTGACCTTGTATTCGAAAGGCACTACATCGCCCCTCGCGCTCGACGGCGTGACGGTCGCGTTCTCCTGGCCGGTCAGATCGATGACGCTCTTCGCAGCCGTCGCCCGCGGGTTGTCTGCGGTTCCGTTCGACTCGACCCTGACCTGGACCTTGCCGGTCTGCCCCTTCTTCAGCTTCAGGGTGTCGGAAGCCGGCGAGAACTTCAGCTCGGCGCATTTGCCGGGAGTGTCGGCGAAGCCGCCCCCGATCTCGACCCTCCTGTAGCTGCCGATCAGCCCGGAGACCAGATTGGCGAAGCCGGTGTCGTCCCAGCCGGCGAGCCTTGGAGCCGCTCCCGTAAAGGTCTCGGATGACGAGTTGCCGGGCGAGTAGGACTCGGGCCGGGACCGCATGTTGACGCGCAGCCGGCGCTTCAGCTCGAAGTTCTCGTGCGTGCCGCCCTCGGTCCCCGAGTGGGTCGAGAAGATCGAGACTGCGAGGGCGTCGTCGATGTCGAGGTCATCGAGCTTCGCGTCGGCCGCGGTCTGGCCGCGGGCCCTTGTCGTGCGGGTCTCGGTCAGGACCAGCTGCGAGATCAGCTCTGCGTCTCTGAAGTAGAGGACCTTGATCTGCATCCGCTTCACCCACGGGCCCTTGCTGTCCACGGCGCCGGCTGCGGTCGGGCATTGAGGAATCCTCAGCGGGGAGCACGTGTCCTCGTCGACCGAGGTGCGGAGGAAGTCGTCACCGGACTTGACGCTGAACACCATCGACTTGTTGTCGCCGGAGGTGGTCAGTGAGGCGTCGACGCGGACGCCGCTGACCGTGCGGCTGAAGCTGTCCGCCGTGGGAGCGCCTGTCCTCCCGCAGCCCGCGGCCGAAACCGTTGCCCGCCCAGCCAGAGTGCGGGGCGATCCGGCGGCGAGCGCGTCGAGGCGGGCGAAGGCCTCCGGCATGGTGGCGGCGATCACGGCGTAGATCTTCCGTCCGGCGCTGCCGTGACCCCGGTTCAGCGAGGCGAGCTTGCGGCCGTGGCGGTCACGCAGGCCGGGCGCGGGGTCGAGCGCCGTCCGCCATGCGGCGATCCGCTCGTCGCCGGCCCGCGGCTTGGGAAAGACCGACTTGATCGGTTTGCACCGCTTCTTGCCACGGATCTTCACCGTCGCCTGGCTGCGCTTGCACTTGTGGTGATGGCTGGGCTTGGCCCCTGCCGGCGCGCAGAGGAGCAGGCCGAGCACGAAAAGGACGAAAGCCACCCCCACCCCCGGGCGGCGCCGGGCCGCGATCCCTCCAAGAGGCGAAGCGAGGCCTCGCACTGTGGTTCCACTGTAGAGGCGCGAGGCCTCCCCGACAACCACCCGGCCCGGCAACTGACGCCCTCTCTGGCAGAGGGGTGGCCGTAAATGGATTCAGTTCCGGGGCGAGGCTCCGCGCTGGCAGAATCCCAACGCGTGAATCGCTCCCAGCGTCTCCTCGCCGCCTTCTTCACCTTCGCCGGGGCGATGCACTTCGTCGTCCCGCGGCGCTACTTGGCGATGATGCCACCCGGCTTCCCGGCCCACCGCGAGTCCGTTGCGATCAGCGGCCTCGCGGAGATGGCCGGTGCCGCCGCGGTGACCTCAGCGCGCACCCGCCCCCTGGCGCGCTGGTGGCTGATCGGGCTGCTGGTCGCGGTCTTCCCCGCCAACATCCACATGGCGGTCAACCGGGAGCGGATCAGGGGGCTCGAGAACGTCCCGGGCTGGCTGCTCTGGGCCCGCCTGCCGCTGCAGCCCCTGGCGATGCTCTGGGTCTGGCGCGCGACCCGGGGCTGATCGTCGCCGGTGGGCGGAATCCGTCCATATGGTGGACGGATTCCACCCGTCGAAGAGTCAGGGGATCAGCTGCCCGAGGCCTCCCAGGTCCCGACCGCCGAGCAGCTCGAGCAGCCCCTGAGCGTCGTCGAAGAGCGGGCTGGCGTCGTTGATCAGCTTGATCCCCTCCTCGACCGGGACCCGGTTGGCCAGCTCGCGCAGCGGGACCGCGACGATCGGGCTCAGGGCCCCGGCGTGCTCGGCGTCGTCGATGCCGCGGACGAGCCCGGCATGAACCGCGTCCTCGAGCTTCGCGTCGTCGATCCCGTAGCGCTCGGCGAAGCGCCTGCGCGCCTCCTCGCTGGCCAGCGCGCGCGCCAGGGTCTCGCGGCTCACCCCCAGCTCGCAGGCGGCGCCGTCGAGGGCCGAGAGCGAGAACTGCTCGACGATCTCCTTGATTCCCTCCGGGGAGCGCCAGGCGCGGGGCTTGCAGGGATCCTGCGTCCTCGCCGGCTCATAGGAAGCGCCGCCGGCCGCGAGGTACCCGCCGGCCACCAGCGCGGCGGCGACGGCTGCCCCGCCGACCAGTGCCCTCGAGCGCGCCGCCGGGCTCACAGCTCGACCCTCCGGGAGAGACCGATCGGGACCAGCGCAGCCAGGCCCAGCAGAGCGCCAATCAGAAAGGAGGCGCTGAAAGCGTGGGTGGCGGCGCGGTCGAGCTGGTCCTGCAGGTCCGCCTTCAGTGTGAGGACGTCGGAGCGCTCGGCGGGATCGGTGGGCAGCGGCTCGAAGGCCGGATCGATCACCGGCACCTTGCCGCGCTCCCGGTCGAGCCGGTCGGCGATCCGCCCGGCGAGGTCGATCTTCAGCACGGGGTCGATCCGCGCGTCGAGGAGGACCGCGGTGCCGGCGTCGATCGCGTTGTGGCGCTGCTCGGCCAGGTCGGCGGTGAATACCGGGGTCAGCGCCAGCAGGCCGACCACGACCCCGGCATGGCGGGCCGAGATCGTCCAGCCGCCGTGGATCGCCTGCGGCGAGCGACCCTCGAGTGCCGACTCGGTGAGCGCCGAGAGGACGAGGGCGAGTCCCACCCCGACCAGCACCTGCGGCGGCAGGGTCAGCAGCACCGTCGCCTTGGGCAGCCATCCGAGGCCGGCGAGGCCTCCCGCCACGAGGATCGCCCCGGCAGCAGCCCGGGCGCGAGCGCTCGGGACCAGTGCCGAGACCCGCGTCCCCGCCAGCGCGGCGAGGGGCATTGCGGTGACCACCACCGCCGCCGCAATCGGCGTCAGCCGCCAGCCCTCGATCAGCAGGAGGACGAGCAGGAAGAGGGCCGCGGCGATCGCTGCGGAGACGAGGGCGAGAGCGACGTTGGCGGCGAGATGGGGGCGGCCGGCGCGGCCGACCTCCCGCTCCACGGTTCCCGGCTCGCCCTCCTCGCGGGCCACGACGAGCAGCGGCGCACCGGCGGCCAGCGCCAGGGGAACGGCGACGATGAAGATCGACTGCCAGGAGACGAGCTCTGTCAGCAGTCCGCCGATCCCCGGCCCGAGCGCGGCGCCGGTGGCACCGGCGGCGGCCCAGGACGCAGCCGCACTGCGCTCCGAGCCGACCACCCCCGGCATCAGCTCCAGCGCGGCGGTGACGGCGGCCGCCCCGCCGATCGCCTGCACGCAGCGGGCAGCGATCAGCGTCTCCAGGCCGGTGGCAGCGGCACAGGCGAGCGAGGCACCGGCGAAGACCGCGAGGCCGCCCGCCGCCACCCGGCCGGGTCCGAGGCGGCGGGCGAGGATCGCCGCAGGGACAGCTGCCAGGGCGAGGACCAGGTTGAACGAGACCAGCACCCAGGTGACGCCGGAGACCGAGGTGTCGAGCTCGCGGTAGATGTCCGGCAGCGCCAGGACGACGACCGAGGAGTCTGCGAGCACCAGCCCCACGGCCAGCGCCAGCGCCCAGCGCCTCAGTACCCCAGCTCCTTCGCGTACTTGCGGCGGTAGGCGTCCTGCTTGTCGAGGACGTCCTCGACGTAGGCCCGGGTCTCGGGGAAGCCGATGTCGTCAAGGGTCATCTCGGAGCCGCCCCAGGAGTCGGCCATGCCGGGCCCGGCGTTGTAGGCGGCGAGCGCCGCGATCTCGTTGCCGGAGTAGAGCTGGAGCAGATCGCGGAGGTGGTAGGTCCCGTATGAGATGTTGATCTGGGGGTCGGAGAGGTCCTTGACGGTGAAGGTCGTGCCGCCGCTTCGCCTCTCGATGTCCTTTGCGGTCGCCGGGGTGATCTGCATCAGGCCGCGGGCCCCGGCGGAGGAGGTCTGGTCACTGAACCGCGACTCGGCGTAGATCACGGCGGCGATCAGCGATGCGTCCACGTGCTTCTCGGCGGCCTGCTGGCGGATGATGTCCTCGTGGCGCAGCGGAAGCGTCAGCTCCTCGATCGCCTTTTCGACGCTGCCGTTGACGATCAGATACACGGCCCCGACGCCAACGAGGGCGACGGCTCCAAGCGCGACCACACGGCGTAGCCGGATTCGCCTCCGGCGAGCTGCGGAGCGGGACGAGGGCCGGCTGCGCGCCGACCGGCTTTGGGTGCTGGACGCGGCCATCGGGTACTCACTGTTGTAGCTGGTCCGGTCCGGGGGCCGGCCCGGACCCGCTCAGGCTGTCGATCAGGGCGGACAGCTTCTCCTCCAGCTCGGCGATCGTGCCGTCGTTGGAGATCACATGATCGGCGCGGCGCGCCTTCTCCGAGGGGTGCAGATGGCGGGTCTCGCGCTCCTCGACCATGCTGTGGCCGCGATCCCCCGCCCTCGCTTTCCTCACCGGGTCGGAGGTGTGGATGGTGACCGTAGCGTCGAACAGGCCCTCCATCTCGGTCTCGAACAGCAGCGGCACCTCGATCACCGCAGCGGGCGTGTCCGCGGGCAGCGAGTCCAGCCAGGAGGCGATCCGCTCGCCGACCAGGGGATGGACGCTCGCCTCGAGCCAGGCGAGCTCCTCGGGGTCGGCGAAGACGATCTCGCCGACGCGGGAGCGGTCGACGGCGCCGTCGACGATCGCGCCCTCCCCCCAGCGCTCGGCGATCGCACTCAACATCGGCTCGTCGTCGAGCAGCTCGTGGACGATCGCGTCGCTGGACACGGTCGCCGCGCCGAGCCGCCCGAACGCGGCCAGGGCCTCGGACTTGCCGGCAGCGATTCCCCCGGTCAGCCCGATCTTCAGCGGGGCCATAGCGCCCGCTCAGGAATTACTGCCCGACACGTCCTCCGCTTCGCGTCCGGGCGTGTCGGGGCTCTCGACAGCCTCGGGCTCCGCTTCTTCGGCAGCCGCTTCGGCGACCTCCGGCTCCTCTTCCGCGGGTGGCGCGGGGCGGGCTCCTCGTCCGCAGCCTGCGAGGACGAGGAGTCCTCCCCCGTGACAGGACCCGCGGCCAAGTCGTCGGCAGGCGCCTCCTCGACCGGCTCGGGCGGAGGCTCGGCGAAGACCTCCTCGGAGAGGTCGAGGTCGGGCGTCTCGGACGGCGCCGGGTCGACCGTGGCCGCCTGCGCCTCCTGTACGGCGGCGCCGAGGTCCTTCAGCGGCATGTTCTGGCCCTCGACCCGCTTGATGCTGAGCGAGAGCCGGCGGCGCTCCTCGTCGATCTCGAGGATCTTCACGTTCAGCACAGCTCCCGGCTCGACCACCTCGCTCGGGTTCTCGACGTGGTGGTCGGCCAGCTCGGAGATGTGGACCAGGCCCTCGACGCCCGGGAGGATCTCGACGAAGGCGCCGAAGGCGACGACCTTGGTCACCTTCCCTTCGAGCACGTCGCCCGGCCGGTGGGTGCTGACGACCCGCTGCCAGGGGTCCTCCTGGGTCTGCTTGAGGCCGAGGGAGATCCGCTGGCGGTCGCGGTCGATGTCGAGCACCTTGATGCGGACCGTGTCGCCGATCGCGACCACCTCGGAGGGGTGGTTGACGTGGCTCCACGAGAGCTCGGAGATGTGGATCAGGCCGTCGATCCCGTCGAGATCGACGAAGGCTCCGAAGTCGACGATGTTGGAGATCTTCCCCTCGACCACCTGGCCCGGTTGCAGCCTGCCGAGGATCTGCTCCCGCACCTCCTTGCGCTCCTCCTCGAGCACGGCGCGGCGGGAGAGGACGACGTTGTTGCGGCTGCGGTTGAGCTCGATCACCTTGCACTCGAGCTGCTGGCTCATGAACTCATCGAGGTTGTGGACCCGGCGGATGTCGACCAGCGAGGCCGGCAGGAAGCCGCGCACCCCGAGGTCGAGGATGAGACCGCCCTTGACGACCTCGATCACCGTCCCCTCGACCGGCTCGCCCGACTCAGCGGCCGCCTCGATCCGGCGCCAGGCCTTCTCGAACCGCGCCCGCTTCTTGGAGAGGATGAGGCGCCCTTCCTGATCCTCCTTGGTCAGGACCAGGGCGTCGACCTCCTCGCCGAGCTCGACCTCCTCCGAGGGGTCCACCGACTTGCGGATCGAGAGCTCGTTCGAGGGGATGACCCCCTCCGACTTGTATCCGATGTCGACCAGGACCTCGTCCTTGTCGATCCGGACCACGTTGCCGGTGACGACGTCGCCCTCGTCGAAGGTGACCATCGTGGCGGCGTAGTTGGGCACGACCTGGCCGTCGATGTTGAGCAGCAGTCCGTCCGAGCCCTCGACGGGGGTGCCCTCCGGGGCAGGCACGGTCAATGCGTCGGCTGGGGACACGGCGGAGATTGTGGCAGAAGGAGAACTACAGTCACCGGTCGGCCAGCGTCTACTCTCTCCGAATGCCCCGGCGAGAGACCAAGCGCGGCGAGGATCGCACCCCAATCGGGGGCTCGCGCGACGTGGTCGTCTGCGGGGCCAGCTTCGCCGGGCTGACGGTTGCCCGCGAGCTCGCCGGCACGGGCGCCGACGTGCTGGTCTGCGACCGCTACGAGATCGGCGAGCGCCAGACCTCGGCCTGCGCCGCCCCGACCGGCTGGCTCAGGGCGCTCGGCCTCGAGGACTCGATCCGCCAGACCTTCTGCCGGCTGGTGATCCACACACCCCACACCACGGCCCGCATGGAGCTTCCCTGGACCTTCTCCACCTTCGACTACCGCACCCTCTGCGAGATCCTCTGGGACGGTTGCGAGGCCGAGTTCGAGACGGCCAAGGTGGACGGGCGCTTGCAGGCGGCAAACGGGGACGGCGCGATCGCGATCTCGACCGATCGCGGCGTGATCTCCGCGCCCCTGGTGGTGGACTGCCTGGGCTGGCGCCGGGTGCTCGGCAGCGGCGAGAACGTGCAACCCCCCGAGGCGCGGCTCTCCCGGGGGCTCGAGGTCCATCCATGGAGCGCCTCGGAGGAGCTGGAGATCTGGATCGAGCGGGGCGTCGTCCCGGCCGGCTATGGCTGGAGCTTCCCGGCCGGGGACGAGGTCCGGGTCGGGGTCGGCTCCTTCGACCCTCGCTTCCACGTCAAGCAGCCGACCGTGGAGCTGGCGGAGCGGCTCGGAGTCGAGAGCGTCCGCTACCAGGGCAACTGGATCCCCCACCGGATCCGCCCGGCGACCGACACCGGTGTCTTCTTCGCCGGCGACTCCGCCGGGCACTGCCTGCCGCTGACCGCGGAGGGCATCCGCACCGCCTTCTACTTCGCGATCGCCTGCGGGCGCGAGCTGCGAGCCGTGCTCGAAGGCCGCAAAGGCCCGAGGCCGGGCCCTGGCCGACTACGAGCAGTTCTCGGGCTCACACCGCTGGAAGTTCGAGTCGCTGCTGCGCGTGCAGCAGCTCATTCCCAGGGTGCCGCCCCGCCTCCTGGCCCGCCTGCTGGAGGGGATGCAGAGCAAGCGCTTCGTCGACTGGTCCTTCGGCCACTACCTGCAGATCGCGCCGCCGGAGTTCGCCGCTCGACAGGATTTTCACGGGGAACCCACCGCCCCCGCCCGGGTGGCGGTCGGCCGGACCTGAGCGCGGCGCGATCTTCGGAGTCGGGGCCGGCGTTATCTTGGGCCGCCGGCCGGGTTGGACGATTGAGCTTTTCCGGTTGCGCCGCCGTATCCCGTATCCAATCGTCCATGCGCCTAGTGCACTGCAAAGACCGTCGCGCCTCCCCGCCCCGATGCCGATGAGCAAGCCGAGATGACCCCTCCCCGCCTTTCGGCTCGAATCCTCGTCGGCCCGGCGCTCCGCGCTCAGCCCGATCGGCGGCTGGTGGCGCTCGCCCGCGAGGGCCACGAGCCCGCCGTGGAGGAGGTCGTGCGCCGCTACCGGCCGGCGCTGGTCCGCTACGCGGCGACGATCGTCCCACCCGACCGCGCCGACGACGTCGTTCAGGACTCGATCGCCAGGGCCCTGCCGGCGCTCTGCGACGGCGACTCGGAGCTTCACCTCCGTCCCTGGCTCTACACGATCGTTCGCAACGCGGCGCTGAACAACATCCGCGACGCCGGCCCGGCAACGGATCATCTCGACGAGAACTTCGACGGCGTCGAACAGCCGCCCCAGGCGCTCGAGCGGCGGGAGGAGCTCGCCGCCGTCGTGGCCGGCGTCCAGGCGCTTCCCGACTCCCAACGCGACGCGCTGGTCAAGCGCGAGATCGAGGGCCGCAGCCACGCCGAGATCGGGGCGGCGATGGGGGTCTCGGTCGCCGCCGCCAGGCAGCTGATCCACCGCGGCCGCCTCACGCTGCGCGAGGGGCTCGGGGCCCTGATCCCGATGCCGGTGATGAGGCAGCTCCTGGACGGGCTGGGGGCTCCCGCCGCGGCCGGCACGGGTGCCGGCGGGGCACTGGCCGCGAAGGCGGCGGTGGGCCTGCTGGCCGTCGGTGGCGCGGTCGGAGCCGGGGTTGCCCTGCACCGGCACTCCGAGCCTCCCGCGAAGGCTGAGGGGATCGTCGCCGAGGCCGATGCTCCTCCCGGCCACGGTTCCTCCGCCGCTGCAGCGAGACATGCCGATTCCGCCGCCCACCATGGCGGCCGCGGCGGCGAGTCCGGCGCCCGCAGCCACGCAGGCGCGCAGCCTGGGCACGAATCGGACCAGGGGCCCGGCGGATCCCTGCGCGCGATCGGCACCCCGGCCGCGCAGCACGGTGGGCCGGCCCAGGGACACTCGGAGGGCAGCGGTCCCGGCCGCAATCAGGGCAGTGACGGTTCCGGGGGAGGCGGCAGCGACGAGGGGTCTCACGGTGGCTCTGGCGGCCACGAGGGCAGCGGGGGATCGGAGCATCACGACGGCGGAACGGAATCGGGGGACGACGGCGGAGGATCCTCCGGCGGGACGGAAGGGGAGTCGGGCGGCGGGACGGAGCACGGCGGATCGGGGTCCGGCGGGGAATCCGGGTCCGGAGGCGATTCGGGCAGCGGAGGATCCGGTGGCGAGGACCACTCGGGCCCGGAGCCTTCCGATCGCGGCTCGAACCCCGAGCCGACCCGCCCCGAGGGCGACTGAGGGCGGACGTTCATTCGAGGTCGGCCGGTGACCGGCGTGATCCTCGTCCCCGGCTCGGGTTCCTGACCCGAAACGCACACTCGTCCGTCGGCGAACCGTCCAGGAGGTCTTCCCGACCTCAGGTTGCGCAGGCAGGGCGCCGAAGGAGGGAAGATGAGAATCGAACGCCCCAGAACGAGTCCTTACCGCACGATCCGCATCACGGTCGCTTTGTCGCTCGGAGTGCTCGCGATCTTCGCGCTGCCGAGCATCGCCGCGGCCAAGGACCGCAACAACGACCGCATCCCGGATCGCTGGGAGAAGCGACATCACCTCTCGCTGACGGTGAAGCAGACCCGGCGCGACCAGGACAGCGACCACCTCAAGAACCTCGGCGAGTTCCGCCACGGCACCAACCCGCGCAAGGCCGACAGCGACAGCGATGGCATCGACGACGGTGACGAAGTTGCTGTCGGCGACAACCCCGCGGACGACGACAGCGACAACGACGGCACCGAGGACGGTGAGGAGAACGCCGGCACCGTCGCCTCGTTCGACGGCACCACGCTGACCATCGACCTCGCAGCCGGCGGGAGCGTCTCCGGCCAGGTCACGGACGGCACCGAGATCAAGTGCGAGACCGAGGGCGACCACTCCGGCCAGGAGTCGACGGGCAGCGACCGGCAGGGCCACAACCGTCTCAGCACACGGCACGAGGGCGGCGAGGACAACCCGGGCGACGACGATTCCGGCGACGAGAGCGGCGAGGACGGCGAGAACCACGGCGAGCACGGCGATGAGAACGCCTGCAGCGTCGACGATCTCGTCCAAGGCGCAGTCGTCCACGAGGCCGAGATCCGGGTCGGCGGCGACGGCGCAGTGTTCGAAGAGATCAAGCTGATCAAGAACAGCGACTCGGCGCCCTGAGCGAGAGCAGCAGAAACGATGTGAAGAGGCGCCCCGGGGGGCGCCTCTTCATTTGACCTCCAGCCAGTTCTCCCCGACGCCGACCTCGACCTCGAGCGGCGGGTCCAGCTCCTGCGCTGCGCACATCTCACGGCTGACGGTCTCGGTCGCCGCATCCATCTCGCCCGGCGGTCCCTCGAACAGCAGCTCGTCGTGGATCTGCAGGACGAGGCGCGTTTCGGCCCCGGATTCGCGCAGGGCGGTGTGGCAGCGGACCATCGCCACCTTGATGATGTCGGCCGCGGTCCCCTGGATCACCGTGTTGACCGCCAGGCGCTCGCCGAGGCGGCGCGTGTTGGGGTTCGGGGAGCGCAGCTCGGGGATCTGGCGGCGACGACCCATCAGGGTGGTCACGTAACCGTCGGCCTGGGCGCGCTCGACCGTCTCCTCCCGGAACGCCGCAACGGCCGGGAAGCGCTCGAGGTAGCGGGCCACGAACTCTTCGCCCTCGCCGCGAGGGATGTTGAGCCGATCCGCCAGGCCGAACCCGGTGAGGCCGTAGACGATCCCGAAGTTGACCATCTTCGCCTTCGAGCGCTGGCCGATGTCCACCTGGTCCCGGGGGATGTTGAAGACCTCGGCCGCGGTGGCGGCGTGGACGTCGTCGCCGGCGCGGAAGATCTCCTTCAACACGTCCTCATGTGCGACGTGGGCGAGGACGCGCAGCTCGACCTGGCTGTAGTCGGCCGAGAGCAGGCGCGCCCCCGGCTCGGCGATGAAGCAGGCACGCACCGGGCGCCCGATCTCGGTCCGGATCGGGATGTTCTGGAGGTTCGGGTTGGTGCTCGAGAGGCGGCCCGTCGTGGTTGACGCCTGGTTGAAGGTGGTGTGAACCCGGCCGCTGTCGGGGTCGACGAGGTCGGGGAGCGTGTCCAGGTAGGTGCTCTTTAGCTTGGTCAGCTCCCGCCAGGTCTCGATCTTCTCGACGATCGGGTGCTCGTCGCGGATCTGGGCGAGCACCCGCGCGTCGGTCGAGAACCCGGTCTTGCCGCGGCGCTTGCGGGTCAGGCCGAGCTCCTCGAAGAGCACCTGGCCCACCTGCTGCGGGGAGCCGATCGTGAACTCGTGACCGGCGAGGTCGTGGATCTCGGCCTCGAGCTGTGCGACCTGCTCGTTGATCCCGGAGCCGATCTTGGCCAGGTGCTCGACGTCGAGCTTCAGCCCCTCCCGCTCCATCGCGGCGAGGACGTGGACCAGCGGCAGCTCGACCTCGCGAAGCAGGCGATCCAGCTCCCACTCTTCCAGCCTTCCGCGCTGCCATCGCGCCAGCTCGACGACGATCCCGGCCTCCTCGGCCGGGTCCAGCCGCGCCTCTCCCTCTTCGCCCAGGGCCAGCTGCTCCCCCTCCCCGGCATCGCCCTTCGCTGCTCCGTCTGCGGCTTCCGCGATCCCGATTCCCGCGTCAGCCGC
Source organism: uncultured Actinomycetes bacterium (assembly GCA_963725315.1). Classification (GTDB taxonomy): domain Bacteria; phylum Actinomycetota; class Thermoleophilia; order Solirubrobacterales; family 70-9; genus JBBRHQ01. The sequence goes on from CAVRYA010000006.1 coordinate 57,129, forward strand.
AAGCTCGAGCAGCTCGTAGCTGCGCCGCTGCGGCTCGAGCAGGTAGGCACCGAGCATCGTGTCGTGCTCGATCACTATCTCGGCTTCCTCGCGGGCCGCGGCCGCGAGCAGGCCGTGCCGTCCGCCGCCCAGGGACTTCACGTCGTGGGCGATCAGGGGGCAACCGTCGAAGGCGGCCGCGAGCTCGTCGAGGTCCGCCTCGCCGGTGATCACGCGTTCCGAGTCGGCGCCGGCCCAGCGCCCGCCCGAGATCGAGATCCCGACCGGGACCTTGGCTGAGGCGATCTCGCGCGGTGAGCCCTCGAGCGGCTCGACCTCGATCTCACGCTCGACCCGGCGGCCCGGCACCGCATCGTCGTCGGGAAGACCCTCCTCGAGGCGCTCCATGATCGCCCGCAACTCGAACTCGCGCGCGAACTCGCGCAGCGAGCTGCGATCGGCCTTCGTCGCCATCACCTCGCCGAGGTCGAGGCCGGTCTCGACCTCGAACTTCATCGTCGCCAGCTCCTTGGAGATGCGGGCGTCGTCCGCGTGCTCGACCAGGTTCTGCTTGCGCTTCGCGCCGGAGACCTGATCGACGTTCTCCAGCACCCCCTCGAGCGTGCCGAACTGCTGCAGGAGGGCAGAAGCGGTCTTGTCGCCGATGCCGGGGACTCCAGGGATGTTGTCCGAGGTGTCCCCCTTGAGGCCGATCAGGTCCGGGACCAGCTCGGGGGCGACTCCGTAGCGCTCGATCACCGCCTCGCGGTCATAGACCTTGGTGTCGGTGACGCCCCTGGAGGTGGTCATCACCCGAACCCCGTCGGAGACGAGCTGGTAGACGTCACGGTCGCCCGATACGACCATCACCGGGATCTTCAGCTCGCTCGCCTCCTTGGTCAGGGAGGCAATCACGTCGTCGGCCTCATAGCCGTCGGACTTGACGTTGGCGTAGCCGAAGGCCTCGACCACCTCGAGCAGGTGCGGCCACTGTTCGCGCAGCAGGTCGGGCCGGGAGGAGCGCTGCGCCTTGTACTCGGCGTAGGTGACCTCGCGGCCCGACATTCCGGCGTCCCAGGCGACCACGAGCCCGCCCGGACGATGGTCGGTGAGGATCTTCACCAGCATCGAGGCGAGGCCGAAGATCGCGTTGGTCGGCCGCCCGTCGGAGGTTGCAATCGTGTCCGGCAGGGCGAAGAAAGCCCGGTAGGCGAGGCTGTTGCCGTCGAGCAGGAAGAGCTCCTTGCCTTCCTTGTCGCCGTTTGCGCCCACGGGTTGACTCTAGTCAGTGGAAGGCGATTCGAGCCGATGGGAGAGCAGCGAGGCGACGGCCGCGGACTGATCGCGGATCTGAGGGGCGCTGAGCCGGATCACCTCGAAGCCGAGCAGGCGCAGCTCGAGGTCGCGGCTGCGGTCATCATCGAAGGCCTGGCGTCCGCGGTGGTAGCGGAAGCCGTCGGTTTCGACGATCAGGCGCTGCTCGCGCCAGAGGAAGTCGACCAGGTGGGAGCCGACGCGGACGTTGACCTCGGGCTCGGGCAGGCCGTGGCGTCGACAGAGGCGGAGGAAGCGCCATTCGAGCTCGCTTCGGCTGTGATCGGTCTCGACCTCGCCGCCGAGCGGGTACCCGCGCATTTCCGCCTGCCGGATCGCCTCCCGGACCTTCGGCGGGGCGAGGACGCGGCGCAGGTCGGCGATCGTGCGGGCAACGGTCGTGATCGGCATGCCGCGATGGCGGGTGACGTCGCCCGCCCGGAGACACCTCGGGCGGGAAATCCGGATCCCGGATTGCCGTGCCCGGCCCCCACGGCCGGGCACGACCACGTGCACAGGGCCTTCCACAGGCGCCAGCAGACCCCAGCGCGCGGCTGCGTCGCGGTTACACAGCACGGAGCCAGGTCCGCATGCAAGAACAGCCGCCAGCCACCTGCCCTCCCGGCTGACGCCGCGGTGACCAACCGCATAGACGCCGCGATGGAGGCGATGAAGGCGACCGGCGCGGACCCGCCTGGCGACTCCCTGGGCATCGATACCCGCTGCGGTCAGCTGCCGATACGTCACCACTCCAAACTGCCGCGCCGCGACGGCGGCGATCTGAGCATCCGGGGCGAGTTCTTCTCGCATGGCGACAACAAGTCGCCCCACGGACCGGTTCGCCCCGGGATCGAACGCGGGGGTCGGCCTCTCGCGCCTGCATAGAATCCGCCGCCATGGCCGTCAGCGCCCAGTACAGCGTCACGATCCGGGTCGAGCTCGACGCGCGTCAGGAGCCGTTGGGCAAGCTGACGGCGGCGATCGCCGAGGCGGGCGGGCAGCTGCAGGGGGTCGACCTCGTTCCGGGCGCCGGCGGTGAGGGCAAGCGGGTTCGGGAGTTCACGATCGACGCCCGAGACCAGCAGCACTGGGAGCAGATCCTGCGCTCGATCGGCTCGACCCGGGGCGCCACCGTGCTCGACTACACCGACCGGACGATGCAGATGCATCGCGGCGGCAAGATCGAGCAGCGCAACAAGTACCCGCTGAAGACGCGCGACGACCTCTCGATGGCCTACACGCCGGGCGTCGCGCGGGTCTGCCAGGCCATCCACGCCGACCGATCGAAGGCTTTCGAGTACACGATCAAGAAGAACACGGTCGCGGTCGTCTCCGACGGCAGCGCCGTGCTCGGGCTCGGCAACATCGGCCCCGAGGCGGCGATGCCCGTGATGGAGGGCAAGGCGATGCTGTTCAAGGAGTTCGCCGACGTCGACGCCTTCCCGATCTGCGTCTCGAGCCAGGACGCCGACGAGATAGTCCGAGTCGTCGAGCTGATCGCGCCCACCTTCGGGGGGATCAACCTCGAGGACATCTCGGCGCCTCGCTGCTTCGAGATCGAGGAGCGGCTCAAGGACTCCCTCGACATCCCCGTCTTCCACGACGACCAGCACGGGACCGCGGTGGTCACGACGGCGGCGCTGTTCAACGCGCTGAAGATCGTCGGCAAGCCGATCGAGAGCCTGCGGGTGCTGATGGTCGGCCTCGGCGCCGCCGGCGTCGCGGTGACCAAGATGATGCTCGCCTCGGGCGTCACCCACATCGTCGGCTGCGACCGCAAGGGGGCGCTCTCCACCACCCGCCCGGACTACGAGTCGGGCGAGATGTCGGCGATCAAGCGCTGGTACGCGGAGAGCTCGAACCCGGACCACCTGCTCGGCGAGCCCGACGAGGTGATCGAGGGAATGGACCTGTTCGTCGGGCTTTCCGGGCCGGGGATCATCACCCCGGAGTCGCTGGGCAGGATGAACGAGGACGCGATCGTCTTCGCGATGGCGAACCCCAACCCCGAGGTGATGCCCGAGGACGCCGCTCCCTACGTGCGGATCATGGCCACCGGGCGCTCCGACTACCCGAACCAGATCAACAACGTCCTCTGCTTCCCCGGGATCTTCCGGGGAGCGCTGGACGCCGGCGCCCCGCGGATCACCGAGGAGATGAAGCTGGCGGCAGCCAAGGGGATCGCGGAGACGGTCACCGATGACGACCTCTCCGAGGACTACATCATCCCCTCGGTCTTCAACCGCGACGTGGCCCCAGCCGTCGCCGCCGCGGTCGTCGAGGAGGCCAAGAGCGCCGGCATCGCCCGCTTCAGCGACCAGACCGGGACCTTCCAGACGGTGCCGGCGTGAGGGTCCTGGTCAGCGGCGCCAGCGGCGCGCTCGGCTCCGCAGCCTGCGACGCGCTGCTCGCCCGCGGGGACGAGGTCGTCGGGCTGACCCGCGACCCCGAGCGGGCCCGCGATACCAACCCCACGGTGCACTGGTTCGGCTGGCAGCCGCGCATGGAGCGCCCCCCGGCCGAGGCCTTCGACGAGGTCGACGGGGTGATCAACCTGGTCGGGGAGCCGATCGCCCAGCGCTGGACCGAGGAAGCCAAGACGTCGATCATGGAGAGCCGCCGCACCGGCACCCGCAACCTGGTGCAGGCGATCACGGGCCTGGAGCGCAAGCCGAGGGTGCTGGTCAGCCAGTCGGCGATCGGCTACTACGGAGACCGCGGCGAGAGCCTGGTCGACGAGTCCACGCCCCCCGGTCAGGATTTCGGGGCCGAGGTCGTCAAGGAGTGGGAGCGTGCCGCCGACGAGGTCAGCGGCACCGGCGTACGCCTGGTCATCGTCCGCACGGGCCTCGTCCTCGATCCGGCCAGCGGCCTCCTGAAGCAGCTGCTGACCCCGTTCCGGCTCGGCCTCGGCGGCCCGGTGGCGGGCGGCGATCAGTACATGTCGTGGATCCACATCGACGACGAGACGGGGGTCCTGCTCTGGGCGCTCGACAGCGACGACGTCAGCGGCATCGTCAACGCCACCGCCCCGAACCCGGTGACCAACCGCGAGCTCTCCAAGACGCTCGGCCGGGTCCTGCACCGCCCGGCGGCGGTGCCGGTGCCCGGCTTTGCTCTCAACCTCCGCTTCGGCAGCGAGTTCGCCGAGACCGTCCGCGGGGGCCAGCGGGTGATGCCGCGCCGCACCCTCGACCTCGGCTACGGCTTCGAGCACCCCGAGCTCGAGCCGGCCCTGCGCGACCTGCTCGCCTGAGCATCAGGGGGCGCGCCCCGATGACCTCGGTGGAGAAGGCGAGGCGGCAGCCGCGCACCGAGTAGGCGGTGACCACCTCCAGGGTGGTGTCGCCCGAGGGCCGGATCGAGTACTCGCCGATCGCCGACCGGCGCCCGCGGGTGGCGAGCACCCGGCCGGCGACGGAGCTGCGATCGTCGCCGTCGCCTCCCGAGCGCCGGATCGCGCTGAGCAGCAGCGAGACCGCCTCGAATCCGTAGGCGGAGGCGGGCCGGGGATCGTGACCAAAGCGCGCGCGGTAGGCGCGATCGAAGGCGCGGCCGCGTTGACCGGACCGCGACGGCTCGCGGTAGGGCGAGATCAGGTAGCGGAGAGAGCCGCCCCCATGGCAGCCGGGCAACGTCGTCGAGCCGGGCGCTCCCACGGCGACGCGATCCCGCGCCACCCCGACCCTCCGGGCCAGGCGGGCCGCGGCGCGCTCGAGCACGGTGGCGCTCGGCACCACCCGGGCGAACGTCTGGCGGTCGCCGGGCCGGTACCGCTCCCCGGTCAGGTCGAGCGCAGTCGCCCCCGGAGATATCTGCGGGATCTCGGCCTCGTTCGTGATCGGCAGCGAAACCCGCGTCGCGCCGGAGTCGATGTCCCCGACGAAGCCGATCGAGGTCGAGTCCTGCGCGGCCCGGCGGGCGTTCGCCGCACTCGCCACCTGGTCCCAGCGGGTGCCACCGCCGGTGTCGTCCAGGTAGACCGCCCTCACCCTGAACGAGCCGACCCTCCCCCCGGCCTGTGCCAGGGCCAGCCGGGCGCCCTCGGCGGCCGCCCGACCCTCAGCGGCGCGCTCGCCGTGAAGGGGCAGGCTGACGTAGATGGCCAGCGTCGCCCTGCCGCTCCCGGAGCCGTTGCCGCAGCCGGCCACGAGCGAGAGGAGGGCGGCGCCGAGGACCCCGAGGAGGGCGCCCGAGCGGCTCAGCCGAAGAACACCTCCGCCTCGCGGTAGAGCGACTCCGGGACCAGCTTCAGCTCCGCGGTCGCCTCGGCGAGATCGACCAGCTCAATCGCGGTGGCGCGCAGCGCAGTCATCTTCCCCCAGGCTCCCTCGTGGGCGGCGTCGATCGCGTGCAGGCCGAAGCGGGTGGCGAGGACGCGGTCGAAGGCGGTCGGGGTGCCGCCGCGCTGGACGTGCCCCAGCACGGTCGCCCTGGCCTCCTCGCCGGTGCGGCGCGCGATCTCCGCCTCCAGCCAGTGGGCGATGCCCCCGAGGCGGGCGTGGCCGAACGCGTCGGTCGGCGCCTCGTCCGCATCGGGGATGCCGCCGACCGGCTCGGCGCCCTCGGAGACGACGATGATCGGCGCGTACTGGCTCTTGAAGCGCTGCTCGATGTAGTTGCAGACCCGCTCGATGTCGAACTGCTGCTCGGGGATGAGGATCACGTTGGCGCCGCCGGCGAGGCCGGCATGGAAGGCGATCCAGCCCGCGTGGCGGCCCATCACCTCGACGATCAGCACCCGGTGGTGGCTCTCGGCGGTCGTGTGCAGCCGGTCGATCGCCTCCATCGCGATGTTGACCGCGGTGTCGAAGCCGAAGGTGTAGTCGGTCGCCCCGAGGTCGTTGTCGATCGTCTTCGGCACGCCGACGACGTTGATCCCCGCCTCGCCGAGGCTGCGGGCCACGCCGAGCGTGTCCTCACCGCCGATCGCGATCAGGCCGTCGACCCCGTCGTCGGCGAGGTTCGCCCGCAGCCGCTCGATCCCGTCCGCCTCGCCGGCCGGGTTGGTCCGCGATGTGCCGAGGATCGTTCCGCCGCGTGGCAGGATTCCGCGGACCTCGGCGATCCCGAGCGGGCGGCCCTCGCCCTCCAGCGGCCCCCGCCACCCGTCGCGGTAGCCGACGAACTCGTGGCCGTACTCGCTCGACGCCCTTGCGGACGACCGCGCGGATCACGGCGTTCAGCCCCGGGCAGTCGCCGCCGCCCGTCAGTACCCCGATGCGCATCCCGCAAGCCTCCATTGGTTGGGCGCTCAGAGTAACGCCACGATCCCTCGGCCGTCATAATCATGGTGAGCCGAGCAAGGACCGCAAGAGGAGGGAGATCCCATGAGCACGGACGTCGACCTGGGTGTCGTCAAGCAGGTCCAGCAGAAGGTCTGGTCGGAGGGGGACTTCTCGAAGGTCGCCGGCCTGGTCGTGACGGCGGCCGAGGATCTGGCCGAGACGCTGGACATCGTCCCCGGCGAGCGAGTTCTGGACGTCGCCTGCGGCAGCGGCAACGGCGCGATCGCCGCGGCCCGCCGGGCCTGGGGCAACACCACCGGTGCCGACTTCGTCCCGGCGTTGCTGGAGCGTGGCCGCGAGCGGGCCGCGGCCGAGCGGCTGGAGATCGAGTTCGTCGAAGGCGACGCCGAGGACCTGCCGTTCGAGGACGAGAGCTTCGACGTCGTGATGTCGATCTTCGGGGCGATGTTCGCCCCCAACCAGCAGAGGGCCGCCGATGAGCTGATGCGGGTGTGCAGAGCCGGGCGGCCGGGTCGGGATGGCCAACTGGGTCCCGGACGGCTTCATCGGCGAGATGTTCGTGACGACGGCCAAGCATGCCCCGCTGCCGCCGGGCATCGACCCCCCAGTTCTCTGGGGGACCGAGGAGCGGCTGCGTGATCTGTTCGGCGAAGGGATCTCGGATCTGCGGGTCGAGCGACGGACGGTCCGCCAGCGCTTTCATTCCTCCGATCATTGGTTCGAGGTCTTCCGCACCTACTTCGGACCGACCAAGGTCGCCTTCGAGCGGGTCGGACCGGAGGGCGAGGACGCGCTGGAGGCCGACCTGCGCGCCCTGCTGGAGCGCACCAACGCCGCGGGCGAGCGCGCGCTGGTGCTACCCGCCGACTACCTCGAGGTGATCGCGACTAAGGCTTGAGCTTCTCGATCAGCGGCTTCGAGACGCGCAGCGCCGCGCCGATGAAGAGGACGGTCAGGAAAACCACGCCTGCGACCGGGCCGCCCTGGCCGATCGCGTAGGAAAGGGTCATCGCGATCAGCGCGAGGAAGAGGGTGACGACCAGTCCCATCGGGCGGCAATCCTAGATGACGAGGGCGTCGCGTGTTCGGCTGAGGAATGCGGAGACGGCGGCCACGGCCGCGTCGAGACCATCTGCTTCGGCGACCAGGCGGACCAGGCGGCTGCCGATGATCACCCCGTCGGCGATCTCACCGACCTCGGCGGCCTGCTCGGGTGTGCCGATCCCGAATCCGACGGCGACCGGCACCTCGGCCTCCTGCTTGACCTCGGCGACGAGGTCTGAGAGCTCCGCCGGCAGCGCAGCCCGCTCCCCGGTGGTGCCGACGTCCGAGACCACGTAGACGAACCCGCTCGCCACCTCGCAGATCCGCCGGCGGCGCTCGGGGGGCGTTGTCGGGGCGACCAGCGGGATGCCGGCGAGCCCCGCCGCGGCCAGCGCCGCGCCAATCTCCCCCGCCTCGCCGAGCGGGAGGTCGGGGACGATCACCCCGGCGGCACCTGCCTCGACCGCCCGGCGGGCAAAATCCTCGGCGCCGTTCGCAAGGACCATGTTCGAATAGACCATCAGCGCCACCGGGAGCCGCTCGGCGACGGCCGAGCAGGTATCCAGCACCGACTCGAGGGTCGCCCCCGCGGCGAGCGCCGAGGTCGCCGCCGCGTGGATCACCGGGCCGTCGGCGAGCGGGTCCGAGAAGGGGACGCCGAGCTCGATCAGGTCGGCGCCCGAATCGGCGTAGGCGGCGGCGATCGCCGCCGCGCCGGCCGGATCGGGAAATCCGCCCATCATGTAGGGCATCAGGGCCGCGCGGCCCTGCTCCCGGGCCGCGGCGAAGGCGGCCCCGATCGGCTCAGCCGCCACTGCGCTCGGAGACTTCGGCCAGGTCCTTGTCGCCCCGCCCTGACAAACAGACCAGATCAAATTCCGCAGTTCGGGGTTGGAAGTCGGAGTTCTCCAGCAGCCAGGCGATCGCGTGCGAGGACTCGAGCGCCGGGATGATCCCCTCCAGCCTCGAGAGCTCGTGGAAGGCCGCCAGCGCCTGCTCGTCGGTGACCGAGAAGTAGCTGGCGCGACCGCTGTCGCGCAGGGCCGCGTGCTCGGGGCCGACCCCCGGGTAGTCCAGCCCGGCGGACACCGAGTGCGCCTCGAGGATCTGCCCCTCGGAGTCGGAGATCACCGAGGAGAGCGATCCGTGCAGGACGCCGGTGTGCCCGGCCCCCAGCGATGCCCCGTGGCGACCACTCTCGATCCCCTCCCCGGCTGCCTCCACCCCGATCAGATCGACCTCGTCATCGAGGAACGCGGTGAAGGTCCCGATCGCGTTGGAGCCGCCCCCGACGCAGGCGATGACCCGCGCGGGCAGGGACCCCTCGGCGACGAGCGCCTGCTCGCGCGCCTCGTCGCCGATCACACGCTGCAGGTCGCGGACGAGGGCCGGGAAGGGGGCCGGGCCAACCGCCGAGCCGATCACGTAGTGGGTCGAGGCGACGTTCGCGACCCAGTCGCGGATCGCGGCGCTGACCGCTTCCTTCAGGGTCCTGGCGCCGGCCTCGACCGCCACCACCTCGGCGCCGAGCAACGCCATCCGCTCGACGTTCGGCGCCTGCCGGCGGATGTCCTCCGAGCCCATGTAGACGGTGCACTCGAGACCGAACAGCGCACATGCCGTGGCGGTGGCGACCCCGTGCTGGCCGGCGCCGGTCTCGGCAATCACCCGCGGCTTCCCCATCCGCTGGGTGAGGAGGACCTGGCCGACGGCGTTGTTGATCTTGTGGGCGCCGGTGTGGGCGAGGTCCTCCCGCTTCAGGTAGACGGTCCTCCCCAGGCGCTCCGAGAGCCGTTCGGCACGGTAGAGCGGCGTCGGGCGACCGATGAAGTCGCGATGGAGCTGCGCCAGGCGGTCGCGGAATCCCGGATCCTCGCGGGCCTCCGCCCAGGCGGCCGTGAGCTCGTCCAGCGCCGGGATCAGCGTCTCCGGGACGTAGCGGCCCCCATAGGGACCGAACCTCGCCTCGACCTCGGTGGTTGCCCTCATGCGGTCGCCGGGCTGGCCGCGCTAGCGGCCTCGAAGAAGGCGCTCAGCAGCGCCCCGTCCTTGCGGCCCGGCTCGGCCTCGACGCCGCTGGCGACGTCGACGGCGAACGGGCGGGTCACCTCGATCGCCTCGGCGACGTTCTCCGGCCGCAGGCCGCCGGCGACGATCGTCGGGACTTCGGAGTGGCGACCGCGCAGGAGGCTCCAGTCGAAGGCCCGGCCGGTGCCGCCGCGGAGCGAGCCGCGACGCGAGTCGAAGAGGTGGAAGTCGGTGGGATAGGCCTCCGCCGCCTGCAGGTCCGCGCCGCTGGAGAGGTGGATCCCCTTGACCACCTTGGCCCCGGTGCGGCGGGCGATCTCCGCGCACAGCGACGGTCCCTCCTCGCCGTTGAGCTGGACCAGCGTCAGGCCGGCGTTCTCGACCGCGCGGGCGACCTCGTCCAGGGTCGGGTTGACGAAGACGCCGGCGACCTCGCAACGCCGCCGGAATGCGGCTCCGATCGCCGCCGCCCTGCCCGGCTCGCAGTAGCGCGGGCTCGGCTCGTGGTGGATCAGCCCGATCGCCCAGGCGCCGAGCTCGACCGCGGCGGCGGCGTCGTCGAAATCGGTGATCCCGCAGATCTTCACCCTCACGCGGTCAAGGGTACGCGAGCGGCTGGAGGCCCTCGGCCCGGGTTCCTAGGGGGAGCTCGGCACCGGGGAGGCGGCCTTGATCGAGTTCGGCCGGTCGCCGAGGGTGACCGTGACGGTCCTGGTCGAGCCTCCGCGGCGCAGCGTGACGTCCATCGTGTCGCCCGGCTTGGCGTTGTTGACGACGTTGACGACGTCGTCCATGGTCGACACCTTCTTGCCGTCGATTGCCGTGATGATGTCGCCGCCGAGGCTGAGGCTTGCGCCGTCGATCGTCGCCGAAGTGTCACCGCCCCGGATCCCGGCCTTGTCCGCGGGTCCGCCCTGGACGACCTCCTGGACGAGGACACCCTCGGAGACCCGCAGGTTGACCGCCCTCGCCAGGGTGGAGTCGATCGTCGCCCCGGTGATCCCGAGGTAGGCGTGCTTCACCTCGCCGCTGGACTCGAGCTGGCCGACCACGTCGCGGGCGGTGTTGATCGGGATCGCGAAGCCGATGCCGACGTTGCCGCGGCCGCCGCCCCCGGTCTCGATCTGCGAGTTGATCCCGACCACCTGGCCGGCCGCGTCGATCAGCGGGCCGCCGGAGTTGCCGGGGTTGATCGCGGCGTCGGTCTGGATCACGTTGGAGATCGCGAACCCATTGGGCGCCTGGATCTGGCGCTGCAGAGCGGAAACGATGCCGCTGGTGACGGTGCGGTCGAGGCCGAAGGGGTTGCCGATCGCGACCACCGGGTCGCCGACCTCGACCTCCGAGGAGTCCCCGAGGGCGAGCGGGTGCAGCTGGTCAGAGGGGGCGTCGATCTTCAGCAGCGCGAGGTCGGTGGCCGGGTCCGTGCCGACAACACTTGCGTCGTAGGTGGTCTCCGAGTCGCCGAGCTTGACCTGGATCTGCTTTGCCCCGGCGACGACGTGGTTGTTGGTGAGCACGTGCCCGTCGGTGTCGATCAGGAAGCCCGAGCCAGTGGCGACGCCGCCGCCGGACTCGCCGAAGGGATCGAACGGGGAGGCCTGGCGCGCCGGCTGCTGGGCCTGGATGAAGGCGACCCCCTGGCCGTCGCGCTCATAGATCTGGTGGACGGTGCTCGTGGAGCCGCCGCCATGCGTGTCAACGGCCGGCGCCGCGAGCGGCGCAGCGGAGATCGTCGTCCCCCCTGCGTCGGCGTCGACCCAGCCGGCCGAGAGGGCCAGCAGCCCGCAGGCGGCGACCAGCGCCCCGCCGAGGACGGCGGACCCGAAGGAGGTGCGGAAGAAGGCCCTGACCCTGCTCATCGGGCCAGATGATCGGGAGGGGTGCTGTTGCCTTCCTAAACGGTCCCGAAATAGTTCCTAAAGAGGTGAATTGCGGCGGCTTCGCCGCCTTACATGCCTGTGCCGGCGTAGCGAGCCGCGCCGGCATAACACCTATGGGAGCTGCTGCTCGCGTGTGCCCTCGTCGGAGCCGGCCAGCTCGCGGGTCATCGACTCGGCGTCCCCGGCACGCATCAGCGCTTCCCCAATCAGCACGGCGTCGACGCCGACACGCTCGAGCTCGTCGAGCTGGGCGCGATCCGAGATGCCGCTCTCGGCGACGACGGTCTGGCCGGCCGGCACGTCGGGCATCAGCTCGTAGGTCGTGGCGACGTCGACGACGCCGGAGTCGAGGTCGCGGTTGTTGATCCCGATCACCTCGGCCCCCTGCTCGAGCGCGCGCTCGAGCTCCTCGCCGTCGTGGACCTCGACCAGGCAGTCGAGATCGAGCGCCTCGGCCTCGGCCTGCAACCGCCCGAGCGCCTCGTCGGAGAGCACCCGGGCGATCAGCAGCACCGCGTCGGCTCCGCCGGCGGCCGCCTCGTAGAGCTGGTAGCGATCGACCAGGAAGTCCTTACGCAGGATCGGCAACCTCGAGGCGCGCCTCGCCTCCTGCAGGTCGGCGAGAGAGCCGCCGAAGTGCGTCTCGTCGGTGAGGATCGAAAGCGCAGCGGCGCCGCCTCGCTCGTAGGCCTCGACCTGGGCGGCGAGGTCTGTCCCGGGGGCGATCTCGCCGGCGCTGGGCGAACGCCGCTTGAACTCGGCGATCAGCGAGAGGCCGGGCCGGACCAGCGCCTCGCCGAACGGCCGGTCATCCTCGGCACGCCTGCGTAGCTGGGACTCCAGCTCCGCCTCGGGTACCTGCTGGCGGCGGCGCTCCACCCCTTCGCGGGCGGCGGCGATCAGCTGCTCGATGATTCCCACTTGACGGTCCGAACCCTAGACGCTGCTGGCCATCTCGGCGGTGGCATCGACGAGCCGGTCGAGAACCCCCAGCGCCGCGCCGGAGGTGATCGCCTCACGCGCGGCGGCGATGCCGCGCTCGACGTCCCCGGCCCCGCCGCCGAGGTAGATCGCCGCGCCGGCGTTGAGCAGGACGAGATCGGCCTCTGGCCCCTCCCTGCCCTCCAGCACCGCCCGCACGGCCGCGGCGTTGTCCTCCGGCGAACCGCCGGCGACAGCTTCCAGCGGCGCCGCGCCGATGCCGTAGCTGGCGGGGTCAGCGAACCACTCCTCCGTTCCCCCCTCCTTGACCTCGATCACCCTGGTCGGCGAGGAGACCGAGATCTCGTCGAGCCCGTCATCCGCGGCGACCACCAGGGCGCGTTCGCTGCCGAGGCCGACCAGCGCCTCGGCGATCGTCTCCTGATAGCGGCGGTCGGAGACGCCGAGGAGCTGCCGGCTCGCACCGGCGGGGTTGGTGAGCGGGCCGAGGAAGTTGAAGATCGTGCGCACCGCCAACTCCTTGCGCACGCCGACCACGTGAGCCATCGAGCGGTGGTGACGCGGCGCGAACATGAAGCCGAAGCCGACCTGGTCGATGCAGCGGCCGACCTGCTCAGGGCTCAGCTCGATCGAGACGCCGAGCGCCTCCAGCAGGTCGGCGGACCCGCAGCGACTCGTGCTCGAGCGGTTGCCGTGCTTGGCGACCGCGCAGCCGGCGCCCGCCGCAACCAGCGCCGCCGCGGTCGAGACGTTGAAGGTCGAGGGTCCGCCGCCGGTCCCGGCCGTGTCGAGAAGGTCGGCGCGGCCGGCGCTGACCGGCTCCGCCAGCGAGCGCATCGTCCGCGCCAGCCCGACCAGCTCGGGGACGGTCTCCCCCTTCGCCCGCAGCGCGACCAGAAAGGCAGCCGTCTGCACCTCGCCGGCGCGGCCCTCCATCACCTCGGCCAGCACCGCCGAGGCGTGATCGGCGGTCAGGTGGTCGCCGTCGCAGACGGCATCGATCGCGCGGGTGAGGATCTCGTTCGGCACGGCGGCGATGCTACGGCCTGGGCGCGAAGCCCGGGGCTCAACCGTCCGAGAGGAAGTTCGCCAGCAACTCCTTCCCCAGCGGGGTGAGCACCGACTCGGGGTGGAACTGCACCCCCTCCGCGGGCAGCTCGCGGTGGCGCACTCCCATCACCACGTCCTCGTGGGTGGCGGTGACCTCGAGCGGCTCGGGGATTGAGTCGGGGTCGGCGATCAGGGAGTGGTAGCGGCCGGCGACGAAGGGGCTCGGCAGCCCCCGGTAGACGCTGCGTCCGTCGTGGCTGACCTCGGCGTCCTTGCCGTGGATCGGCTCCCCCTGGATCACCCGGCCCCCGAACGCCTCGACCAGCGACTGGTGGCCGAGGCAGACCCCGAGCACCGGCGTCCCCGCTTCGGCGAAGGCACGCACCGCCTCAACCGAGATCCCGGCCTCGGCCGGGGTGCATGGCCCCGGGGAGACGACCAGGCGGTCGGGGCTCCTGGAGAGCAGCTCCTCCACCGTGGCGCGGTCGTTGCGCACGACCTCGGGCTCGGCCCCCAGCTCCCCCAGAAACTGGACCAGGTTGTAGGTGAAGGAGTCGTAGTTGTCGATCACCAGCACCCTCATGGCTCACCCCCAGTCCGGTTGCTCGCAGGCCATCTCCACCGCCCTGAAGACAGCCTTGGCCTTGTTCACCGACTCGTTGTACTCGTAGGCGGGCTCGGCGTCGGCGACGGTGCCGCCGCCGGCCTGGACGTGGACGCGCCCGTCCTTGGCGACGACGGTGCGGATGTGGATCGCCGTGTCGAGGTCGCCCCCCCAGGAGAGGTAGCCGATCGCCCCCCCGTAGGAGCAGCGCTTGTGGATCTCCAGCTCGTCGATGATCTGCATCGCCCTCACCTTGGGAGCGCCCGAGAGGGTCCCGGCGGGTAGCGCCGAGCGCAGCACGTCCATCGCCCCGACCCCCTCACGCAGCGTGCCCGAGACCTGACTGACGATGTGGAGCACGTGGGAATAGGTCTCGACCACCATCAGCTCGTCGACGCTGATCGAGCCGAACTCGCAGACACGGCCGAGGTCGTTGCGGCTGAGGTCGACCAGCATCACGTGCTCGGCGCGCTCCTTGGGGTCGTTGACCAACCGCTCGGCGAGGCGGCGATCGGCCTCCTCGCTCTCGCCTCGGGGGTAGGTGCCGGCGATCGGCCGTGTCTCGACCCGGCGGCCGATCACCTTGACCAGCGGCTCAGGGGAGGCGCCGGCGAGTTGGAAGTCGCCGAACTCGAGGAAGTACATGTAGGGCGACGGATTGACCGCGCGCAGCCCTCGGTAGATCGAGAACGGCTCACCTGGCAGCTCGGCCGAGAACCGTTGTGAGGGCACGACCTGAAAGGCGTCCCCGGCGTGGATGTAGCGGATGATCCTCGCCACCGCGGCCTCGAACTCCTCGCGCTCCATGTTCGAGACGAAGCGCGCCGGCTCAGACCACGACGGGCTGAGCCGGAGCCGGGACCGGGCCGCGGAGGACGCGGCGGACGTCGGCGATCGCCTCCGCCGCTCGCGCGTAGGCGGCATCGATGCCGCCGTCGTCGTCGCAGAAGGCGCAGGCGAGGATCGTCAGCTCGTGGCGGAGGTGATCGAAGGCGAGCATCACGTCAGTGATCATCAGGGCCATGTCGGGAAGCCCGAGCGGGTCGGGATTGGGCTCTCCGAGGGGCTCGACGGTGCGGACCAGGTCGTAGCCGAAGAAGCCGACGGCGCCGCCGGCGAAAGGCGGCAGCCCCTCGACCGGGGCCGGGCGGAAGCGCGACATGTATTCGCCCAGGGCTGCGTAGGGATCGGGCGCGTCCCAGGACTCATTCGGCTGGCCCCCGTTCGCCGTGCCCTCGCTCCACTCCGAGAGCACCCCATCGCTCCAGCGCAGCATCGCCCGCGGGCGAACCCCTAGAAAGGAGAAGCGCCCGACCTGGCCCTGCTCGGCCGACTCCAGCAGGAAGCAGGGCCCTGCGTCCCCCCCGGTCAGCTTGAGGAAGGCCGAGACCGGAGTCTCACAGTCGTCGACGACCGTCAGCCTGACCGGCACCACATTCCCCTCGGCCGCGAGCTCACGTGCCCGCTCCAGGCTCGGCTCGAGCCGCAGCTCGGGCTCAGTCCCGACGGGCATTGAGCACCTCCATCACCCTGCTCGAGGGGACGCCGCGTGAGACCAGCAGCACCGAGAGGTGGTAGAGGAGGTCGGCAGCCTCCTCGGCGACGCGCTCGTCGCTCTCCGAACGGGCGGCGCGAGTCACCTCTTCGGCCTCCTCGGCGACCTTCTCGGAGATCCGCCCCGGGTCGTCGAGGAGCTCGACCGTGTAGCTGCCGGCCGGGCGCTCGGCGGCGCGGGACCGCAGCGTGCGCTCGAGCAGCGCCGGCGCCTCGAAGGCGACCGGCGCGGGCTCCCCATCGGCGCGGGGAGCGTCCGGGGTCGTCGCCGCCGAGCCCCCGAGGTCGCGGTAGAAGCAGGTGCGCTCTCCCGTGTGGCAGGCGGGGCCGGCCGGCTCGACCAGGGCGAGGATCGCGTCGCCGTCGCAGTCGTAGCGCAGGCTCCGAACCCGCTGCGTGTTGCCGGAGCTCTCCCCCTTGTGCCAGATCTCACCTCGCGAGCGGCTGAAGTAGTGGACCTCTCCCGTGTCCACCGTGAGCCGCAGCGACTCCTCACTCATGTAGGCGAGCGTCAGCACCTCGCCGGTCGCCTGGTCCTGGGCCACGCAGGGGATCAGCCTGCCGTCTCCGAATTCGACTCCCTCGAGCATGCGGGCAAGTCTAGGGGCGGGTGGGTGACCTACTCGATGCCGAGGCGGTCGAGCAGGGAGGCGTCGCGGCGCCAGTGGCGGCGCACCCTGACCTGCAGATCGAGGTGGACGCGGGCACCCAGCTCGCGCTCGAGCTCGCGGCGGGCGGCGGTGCCGATCTCGCCGACCTTGCGCCCCCGGGCTCCGATCAGGATGCCCTTCTGTGACTCGGAGTCGGCCCAGATCTCGGCCCGCACCGTGATCAGCCCGTCCTCGCGTGTCGAGACCTCGGTGACCGAGACCTCGACCGAGTGGGGGATCTCGTCGCGGGTGCGGTTCAGAACCTGCTCGCGGATCAGCTCCCCCAGCAGCAGCTCGCTCGGCTGGTCGCTCAGCTCCCCGGGCGGGTACATGTAGGGGCCTTCGGGGATGAGCTCCGCGAGCCGGGCGACGAGCCCTTCCAGCCCGGCCCCGGTGCGAGCGCTGACCGGGAAGACCTCGCCGACGACCTCGAGTGCCGCCGCATCATCGAGAACCGCGACGGTCTGTTGGGGGCTGAGGCGATCGACCTTGTTGACGACGCAGACAACCGGCACCTCCGCGTTGGCGGCGAGCAGGGCACGGGCGATGAAGCGATCGCCGGGCCCGACCCCCTCCTCGCCGTTGACGACGAGCAGGGCGACGTCCGAGTCGGCCAGCTCGCGCTCGACCCGCCGCTGCATGCGCTCGGTGAGGACGTCGCGGGGTCGCTGCACTCCGGGCAGGTCGACGAGCACCAGCTGCCAGCCGGCAGCGGTGTCTGTGGCGACCCCGCGGACGGCGCGGCGGGTCGTCTGCGGGCGCTGGGAGACGATCGCCACGTGCCCCCCGACGATCGCGTTGACCAGGGTCGACTTGCCGACGTTGGGCCTGCCCGCAAGGCCGACGAAGCCCGATCTCGTCACCAGCCGTCCTCTCCCCCGGACTCCGCCAGGCGCGTCATCACCTCGGCTTGCAGCGCCAGCATCTCCCCATCATCCGCCTCGTGGTCGAAGCCGCAGAGGTGAAGCGTCCCGTGGACCGCCGCCTCGACCAAGTCCTCACAGCGCTGCGGACAGATCACGACGTCCCCCAGCTCGCGTGGCCCGGCGACCGGTCCGGTGCGGTCGAGCGGGAAGGCGAGGACGTCGGTGGGGTCCTCGACGCCGCGGTGGCGGCGGTTGAGCTCGGCTATCCGCTCCGGTTCGACCAGCTCGAGCGCGATGTGGCCGTCCTCGACCCCGGCGGCGTCGAGCGCGGCGGAGACCGCGTCGCGCAGCTCGGCCGGGACGTCGGTGAGCTCGGCGCTCAACCGCCGCCCGGACGCTCGCGCTCGGCGTGCTCGCCGTAGGCGGCGACGATCCGCTGCACCAGCTTGTGGCGGACGACGTCCTCGCCGCCGAAGTGGACGAAGGAGATGTCCCGGACCTGCTCGAGGATCTCGCGAACGACGATCAGCCCGGAGCGCTGATCGGCGGGCAGATCGATCTGAGTGATGTCCCCGGTGACCACCATGCGCGAGTTGAAGCCGAGCCGGGTGAGGAACATCTTCATCTGCTCGGGGCTGGTGTTCTGCGCTTCGTCGAGAATCACGAAGGAGTCATTGAGGCTTCGACCCCGCATGAAAGCCAGCGGCGCCACCTCGATCACCCCCCGATCGAAGTAGCCGTTGACGCGGTCCGGATCGAGCATGTCGAATAGGGCGTCGAACAGCGGTCGCAGGTACGGGTCGACCTTGGCCTGCAGGTCGCCGGGGAGGAACCCCAGCCTCTCCCCCGCCTCGACTGCGGGACGGGTGAGGATGATCCGCTGCACCTCGCGCTCGGCCAGAGCCGCCGCTGCCATCGCCACTGCGAGGAAGGTCTTGCCGGTCCCGGCCGGGCCGATCCCGAAGGTGATGGTGTGGTTGCGGATCGAGTCGACGTAGCGCTTCTGGTTGACCGTCTTCGGCGCGACCTTGGTGTTGCGGTGGCGCCAGACGACGTCCTCGAGGATCGCCGCCGGGCTCTCGTTGGCGTCGAGCGCCCCGGTCACCGCCTCGATCGTGCCGGGGGCGATCTCGTGCCCCTGCTCGATCAGCTCAACCAGCTCGTCGACCACGGTGGCGGCGGTCTGCACGTCGGCGTCGGCGCCGTCGAGCGTCAGCACGTTGCCCCGCAGATGGAGGTCGCAGCCGAGGTGCCCGCCCAGGGCCCTGATCACGGCGTCCTCGGACCCCGCCAGCTCCGCGGCGACGGTGTTCTCGAGGGTCAGCTGCCTACGAGCCAAGCCGTTCCCGCACCGCCTGGCTGACCCGCTTGCCGTCGGCCCGTCCGCCGACCTCCGGCATGACCAGCGCCATCACCTTGCCCATGTCGCGCTGCTCGCTGGCCCCGGCCTCGTCGATCGCCTTCTGCGCCATCTCCCCCAGCTCCTCGTCGGAGAGCTGATCGGGCAGATAGGCCTCGACCAGCTCGGCCTCGGCTCGCTCGACGGCGGCCTGCTCGGCGCGGCCACCGCTCGAGAAGGCATCCGCGGCCTCCAGCCGCTTCTTCCGCTCACGCTGCAGGACGGCGATCTCATCGCCCTTGCCGAGCTTGGCGTCCTGCTGGAGCGCGTCGACGATCAACCGCAGCGCCGAGGCACGCTCGCGCTCGCCGGCCTTCATCGCCGTGCGCACGTCCGCCTGGACCTGTTCGAGGATCGTCGCTGCGACCACACCGAAAGCCTAGATACTCCTGCCGGCGCGGTGTTAGCGCCGGCACAGGCATGTCAGGCGGCGAAGCCGCCGCATGCAGGTCCCGCGGACCCCGACCCCGGCAGCTAGGCGACCGGCCCGTCGCCTGACCCGGCCGCCTCGAGAGCCTCCTGCCTCGTCCCGAAGCCCTGCAGCTTGACGATCTGGCCGTCTCGGAACCAGAACACGTCCGTCTCGTCGAACTCGGTCGGCACCTGGCTGCCTCGACCGGTGGCCGAGACCCGCGCCTGCACCAACACCGCGTGACCGAGGTCCGTGAACTCCAGGGGCTCCCAGCGAATCTCCGCGAAGACCTCCTGGGTCTTGCGCCAGAAGCCCTTGGCCTCCTCGCGCCCCCGGTAGACGGTCCCGTCGGGCATGTCAGGGCGCTCGTGCAGCTCGAAGTCGGGCGAGAGGAATCCCCACTCCTCAGCGGCCACCTCCTCGGGATCGACGAAGGCGGCTCCGGTCCTTCCGATCCCGTTGATCGCCTCGAAGCAGCGGCGGACGAGCTCGACGTTCTCCCCGGACAATTCAGAGCCCGGCCGCCCGCCGAGCATCGGCCTCGTCGTAGAACTCCTGGTAGCGCAGCAACTTGCCGTCGCGGAAGCTGAGCACCTGGTAGTTCGTCGCGTCGACCGTCGCGCCGCTGATCGCGCCTCTGCCGCTCTCACGGCTCGACACCAGGACACAGTCGCCGCAGTCGACCACCTCTTCCAGGACCGCGCCGTACTGGTCGAATGCCATCCAGCCAGCGCTTCCAGGAAGCCAGCACCCCATCGTGCCCCCTGTAGGTCCGGGAGTCGGCCCGCTTCGGGTCTTCGATCCACTCGATCTCCGGGTCGCAGGTCTGCGCGATCAGCTCCGGCAGCGCGTCGAGGAGCTGCTCCCTGTCCATCGCCTCGACACCCTCGTAAAGGCCCTTTACGAAATCGACATTCTCCTCCGACATCAGGACCCGAGTATCCCGCACCGGGCGTTGCTCGGCGGAGCTTCTCTCAATCCGCGTCCGCCGACGCCGGCAGCCCGGCAGCCCCGAGCGCGTCCGGGGCGAAGTGCTTCTATCCCCAGCCCCCGGACGCGGAGCGAGAGCCCGCAGATGGCCGGTGCAGTCCTTTCCGGTCAAACCTCGACGTGCTCCACCCGCCCCGCGATTGGCATCTGCAGGAAGCGGGTGCCGAGCTCGCCGAAGGAGACGACGTCGCCGGTGCAGAGGAAGCGGTAATCGCCCTCCTCAGCGCCGCGCATCTCGAGGTCCGCCGCCTCGAGGTGTCGCTGCACTGCCCCGGCGACCGCGTGGCCGGCGGTGACCAGGCGCACGTCGCGCCCCAGCATCCGCTGCAGCATCGGCGCCACCAGCGGGTAGTGGGTGCAGCCGAGGATCAGCGTGTCCACTCCAGCCCGCTTCAGCGGTCGGCAGTAGGAGCGCACGGTCTCGATCACGCTCTCGTCGAAGGGGAAGCCGTGCTGGATGATCGGCGCCAGGTCGGGGGCCGCGACCTCGGTCACCTCGAGGGTCCGGCCCTGGCGCTCGAGGGCGCGGTGGTAGGCCCCGCCCTCGACCGTGGCGGGCGTCGCCAGCACCCCGACCCTGCCGTTCTCGGTGATCGCCGCCGCGATCTCGGCCTCGGGGTCGATCACGGTGACCACCTCGACCCCGTGCGCGGCGGCGACCTCGCGGGCTGCGCCGCTGCCCGCCGCGGTCGCCGAGTTGCAGGCGATCACCAGCAGCTTCGAGCCTCGCGCCAGCAGGTAGCCCGACACCTCGCGGACCCGCTCGCGAAGCTCCGCCGAGGGCTTGGTGCCATAGGGAAAACGGGCGCTGTCGCCCAGGTAGAGGAAGTCCTCGGCCGGCAGCGAGACCAGGCACTCGTGCAGGACGGTGAGGCCGCCGACGCCGGAATCGAAGACGGCGATCGGCAGCTCCCGCGAGCCTCGGCTCCCGGCGCCGCCCTCAGGCCCCAGGCTTGACCACCATCAGGTACACGGCGACGATCAGCAGGATGCCGGTGATCGTGCCGACGATGCCCTCGATCCGCGCCCCCCGCTGGTACTCGTCGGAGAGCACGACCTCGCCGTCGCCGGCGGCCTCGAGCTCGGCCTCGACCATCGGCCCCAACCGGCGGTCGGCGGGGATGAAGTAGCCGCCGAGCAGGCCCCCGATCACGATCACGATCAGGAAGGCGCCGCTGACCCAGGCGGAGCCGAAGTCCCAGTTGCCCTTGTCGACCTGGTAGATGCCGGTGATCAGGACGATCACCAGCGCCGGCGTGGCCAGGTACTGGTTGATCGCGAGCTGCAGACGATGCACGTAGGGCAGATGGCGCGGATTCAGCCTCATCGCCACCGGGAAGGCGATCGATTCGGCGAAGGTCGCTCCGAAGCCGACCATCACCGCGGTGATGTGGACGAACACCGAGAGCTCGTAGGTGGTGACCGCCAGCGGCAGGGTCGGCATGGCGGCCAAAGATAGTCACTCGATCTGTCAGTCACTCGATCCGTCGCAACTCCAGGGCGGCCCAGTCTCCGTCCCGGCGGCGCTCGGCCTCGGCCAGGCCGGCGGCCGCGAAGGCTGCGCTGACAGCGTCGCACTCGCCCGGCAACACCCCCGAGCAGATCAGCGTCCGCGGCACCGAGACCTCGGCCAGCCGCTGGGCCACCGCGAGCAGCACCGGCGCGGTCAGGTTGGCGAGGACCGTCTCCTCCAGCTCAGGCAGCCGTTCGCGCAGGTTGACCTGCTCGAGCACGAGCTCGGCCCCGTTCGCCGTCGCGTTGGCGGCCGCCGAGTCCAGCGCTGCCCGCTCGTGCTCGTATCCGCGCACCGGGCTCCATCCGAGCTTGGCGGCGGCGATCGCGAGCACGCCCGAGCCGGTGCCGAGATCGCTCAGCCCGCCCTTCTCCCTGCCGGCGCGATCGTGCTCGACCAGCAGCTCGAGGCAGAGCCTGGTCGTCGGGTGGGCCCCGGTCCCGAACGCCTGCCCGGGGTCGACGACGATGTCGACCGCTTCCTCGTGCGGCGCCTCCCAGGAGGGGCGGAGCCAGAGCAGGCCTCCGACCAGCACCGGCTTGTGGAAATCCTGCCAGCGGTCGGCCCAGTCGTCGGGCACCTCGCCGGCGCTGACTTCGACCAGCCCCTCCCCCGCTGCCGCCTCGAGCTGCCCGACGTCGGGCAGCTCGCCCTCGCCACCGTAGATCGCGTACTCGACGTAGCCGGGCCCGCGCTCCTCCTCGACTCCGTTGGGGGCCAGCACCGCGAGCTCGGCGAGGACCATCTCGGCTAGCTGCGGCCGGCACCTGACCGCGAGCCGGATCAACCGAAGGCCCGCCGCACCCGGGAGAAGATGCCGCCCCCTGCCTCCGGCTCGAGGTTCTCGGGGCCGATCGTCTGCTCGAGCCGCAAGGCGAGCCGGCGCTGCTCCTCGCTCAGGTTGGAGGGCACGATCACAGCGAAGATCAGCCGCTGGTCGCCGCGCCGGCCGCCGCCGAGGCGCGGCAGCCCGAGCCCGCGAAGCACCGACTCCGATCCGGGTTGGGTCCCGGGGGCTACCTCGACCTCCCTGGGACCCTCCAGGGTCTCGACGCTAACCGTGGTGCCGGTCATCGCCGCCGTCGCGGCGAGGTCGACGAGCGTGACGAGGTCATCGCCGTCGCGCTGGAAGCGCTCGTCCTCGGCGACCCGGACCTCGACGTAGAGGTCCCCGGACCTGCCGCCGGCCTCGCCGGCATGCCCGGCGCCGGTGATCCGCACCCGCTGGCCGTCCTGGATCCCAGCCGGGACGTCCACTTCCCACTGGCGAACTGCGGTCACCCGACCGCGTCCGGAGCACTCCTCGCAGGGAGTCTCGGCCACCTTGCCGTCTCCCCCGCACTGATCACAGACCACGGCGCGGACCATTTGCCCGAAGGCCGTCCGGGTCACCTGACGGAGCTGTCCGGCACCCGCGCAGCGCTCGCAGCTTCGGATCGGCGTGCCGGGCTCGGCCCGGTTGCCGTTGCAGTGCTCGCAGGTCGTCACCGCCTCGATGCCAACCTCGCGCCGGGCCCCGTTCAGAACCTCCTCCAGAGAGAGCTCGACGCTGGCGCCGATGTCTCCACCCCCCACCGGCCCGCCGCCCCCGAAGCCGAATGCGTCGCCGCCGAAGAAAGCCTGGAAGATGTCCTCGATCGAGCCGAAACCCGCGCTCCGAGGCGCCCAGCCGCCGGACTTCAGCCCCTCGTGCCCGAAGGCGTCGTAGGTGGCGCGCTGCTCAGCGTCGGCGAGGACCTCATAGGCCTCCGCGGCCTCCTTGAACTTCTCCTCGGCCTCGGGATCGTGGGCGTTGACGTCGGGGTGAAGCTCGCGAGCCAGCCGGCGGAAGGCCTTCTTCACCTCCTCCGGGGAGGCGTCGCGTCCGACCCCCAGGACCTCGTAGTAGTCGCGCGGCATCGGGTCCGTGCTCAGCGCTCGTAGACGTCTTCGAAGTAGTGCGAGAGCTCCCGGGCGGCCTCACGCACCGAGGAGATCGCGTGGGCGTAGTCCATCCGCAGCGGACCCACCACCCCGACCGAGCCCAGGTTGCGGTGCCCGAGGCCGTAGTTGGCCCCAACCACGCTGACCGAGCGCAGCTCCGGCTGCGGATTCTCGGTGCCGATCCAGAGGAACACGGATTGCTGGTCGAGGGCCGAGCGGAGCATCCCGAGAACGTTGGCTCGCCCCTCGAGGGCAGTCATCAGCTTGTCGACCCGGGGCAGATCGGCGAAATGCGCTTCCGAAAGCAACCGCGCGGCGCCCTCGACGTAGAGGGCCTCACCCCGGTCGCGATCGAGCTGGGTGAAGGCGGCGGCGAGGCTGGCGAGGAAGCTCGCCTCGGAGGCGGCGAGCTCGTCGTCGGTGAGCCTGCCCGCCATCATTCGTGAGCCCACCCCCATTCCGGCCAGCGACTCGTTCAGGTAGCTCGCGGCCCACTCCACCAGGCCGGGGTCCACCGTCTTCTCGAAGCCGAAGACACGCTTGGTGACCGAGCCGGAGGAGGTGATCACGACGACCATCACCAGATTCGGCTGCAGGAGCAGGACCTCGATCCTGTGGATCGTCGCCGAGTCGATCGCGGGCGCCGTGACCAGCGCCATCAGGTCGGTCACCTGGGCGAGCGCGGCCGTCGTCTCCCGCATCGCCTCGTCCACCTCGCGGCGCAGCTCGGAGAGCTCGAGCTCCACCCCGGCCCCCCGAGCCGGCAGCGGACCCGACTCGAGCAGGAAGTCCACGTAGCTGCGGTAGCCGGCGTCGGTCGGCACCCGCCCGGCCGAGGTATGGGGATGGGTCAGGTAGCCGTCCTCCTCCAGCGCCGCCAACTCGGCGCGAACGGTGGAGGACCCCCACTCGACCGAGGTGTGCTCGGAGATGACTTTCGACCCGATCGGCTTGCCCGACTCGAGATGGGCGTCGACGACCAGTCGCAGGATCAGCTCTTGGCGCTCGGAGAGCATGCCTACATCCTAGAAACCGCCGGCGCTGCCGGGATCCGGGCTAGGTTCCCCGGCTCGGGATCGTCTCGGCGTCCGCGTGGCGATGCAGCAGCTGCCCCAGGACCCCGATCGTGAGGAAGGCCATGGCGCTGAGGATCAGCGTCGGCACGAGCCAGGCGATCGGCGCCCATGGCACGACCAGCTCGGTCGAGGTCTCGCCGGTGGAGCGCTGGAAGTAGTCGCAGGCGGTGCCCATCGGCATTAGGGAGAAGCTCTGGTGGTAGCTGCGCCCGAGCCCGTGCCCCTGGCAGCCGTCGCCGGCCAGCCCGGACGCTGCGGCGAACCCGGCCAGGCCCAGGGCCAGCAACAGGCAGAGGGCAGCAGAGAACCCGGCCACGGCCAACGGACTGAGCCCCCGTCGCATGCCCAGAGCGTAGGTCGCAGGGGCATAACCGGCCCGTTTCCAGGCAGTTTGGGCGATTTCTGCCAGGGGGAGGAATCAATCCCTCAGCGCAATGGCGAGGACCCGCGGCCCGAGGCCTCCGGGCTAGAGCTCGAGCTCGGCCTCGGCGTTCCGGATCACCCGGTTCTCGCCCTGCGCGGCCTCGGTGTCGACGAGGACGCGCTTGCCGTCGACCTCGCGCACGGTGCCGGTGACGACGATCTCCTGCTCCGGCGCCCCCATGCCGCGAAACTGCACGGAGAGGCGCTTCAGCGCCCTCGGGTCGCCGTCGGCGAGGGCGGTGCCGGCCCTCGCGACCAGGCCCATCATGTAGAGGCCGTGGAGGATGTTGCCCGGGAGGCCAACCGCCTTGGCGAACTCGGGGTCGATGTGGATCGGGTTGAAATCCCCCGAGGCGCCCGCGTAGCGATGGGGCAGGTACTTGTCGGGGGTCACCCGCAGCTCGGGGATTGCATCTCCGGGGCTCAGCTCGCCCAACTCAGACCCCCCGGACGATGTTCGTCCAGGTGCCGCTCACGGTCATCTCGGCGTCCTGGTTGACCGAGGTCGACTCGAAGACGTAGAAGCCCATGCCTCCCTTCTCGGAGATCTCGGCGCATCGGGCGGTGGTGGTGATCGCGTCGCCCGAGCAGACCGGCTCGCCCCAGGCGAACTCCTGGCCCCCGTGGACCATCGCCGCGAGGTTGATGCCGACCTCGGGGTCGAGGATCGCCGGGCCCATCGCCGGGGCCGCATAGACGACGCAGAACATCGGCGGGGCGACCACGTCGCGGTAGCCGGCGGCCTGCGCGGCCTCGCGGTCGAAGTGGACCGGGTTCTCGGCGCCGATCGCGTTCGCGTACTCGCGGATCTTCTCGCGCCCGACCTCGTAGGTGGCGGCCGGCCACTTCTTGCCGATCGCGTCCGTCTTCACGGCCATCGCGGCGGACTCTATTGGTAGGGTCGCGGACATGCTGATCTCGACCATGAACGACATACCGGGCTATCAGATCGACGAGGTCCTGGGCGAGGTCTTCGGCCTCACCGTCCGCTCCCGCAACATCGGCTCCCAGATCGGGGCCTCGCTGAAGTCGCTTGCCGGGGGCGAGCTGAAGGGGATGACGAAGATGCTGGCCGAGGGACGCGAGCACGCCACCGACCGCCTCGTCGAGGAGGCCGAGTCGAAGGGCGCCAACGCGATCCTCGCCTTCCGCTTCGACACCTCGGAGCTGGGGACGACCTGGACCGAGATCTGCGCCTACGGCACCGCCGTCAAGGCCACGCCGAAGCCCTAGATCTAGTCGAAGACGGTCGGCTCGCCGGCCTCTCCTCGCCTGGCCTCGGCGAGCGCCTCCTCGCGAGTGTTGTAGAGGTGGAAGCGCCGCGCCCGGCCGTCCCACATCTCGAACATGTAGATCGCGTCCATCTCCACGGGGATCCCGCTCGATACGCCCCGGGCGGACTGGATGCAGCTGACCACGACATGGTGCTCGCCCACCGGCTCGATCATCTCGACCCGGATCTCGAACTCCTCCCAGGCGTCGAACCAGCGGTCGGACCAGCGCAGGTATCCCGGGATCCCCCGGAAGGTGCCGGCGTTGGCCAGGGTCTGGTTGGAGTGGACCTCGACCTCCGGATCGAGGAACTCGGTCGCGGCCGACGGACCCTGCTCGGCGAAGGTGGCGAAGGCAGCGGCGGCCAGCGAGACGAGTTCCTGGCCGCGCTCGTCGCCGATTTCGCCGGCGCTACTCATCAATCTCCAGCACCGCCAGGAAGGCCTCCTGCGGGACCTCGACCCGGCCGACTTGCTTCATCCGCTTCTTCCCCGACTTCTGCTTCTCCAGCAGCTTGCGCTTGCGGGTCACGTCGCCGCCGTAGAGCTTCGCGGTGACGTCCTTGCGCAGAGCCTTGACGGTCTCGCGGGCGAGGACGCGAGAGCCGATCGCCGCCTGCACTGGGATGTCGAAGAGCTGGCGGGGGATCGTCTTGCGCAGCCGCTCGACCAGGATCTTGCCCGCCTCATAGGCGGAGTCGCGGTGGACGACGATCGAGAGCGCATCCACCTTGTCTCCGGCGAGCAGGATGTCGAGCTTGACCAGGTCCGATGGCCGGTTGCCGATTGGCTCGTAGTCGAGCGAGGCGTAGCCGCGGGTCGAGGACTTGAGCAGGTCGAAGAAGTCGAGGACGATCTCGGCCAGTGGCAGGTCGTAGCGGATCTGCACCCGCTGGGGGCTGAGGTAGTGCATGTCCACGTGGGTGCCGCGACGCTTCTGGCAGAGCTCCATCACCGGACCGACGTACTCCGACGGGGCGATGATCGTCGCCCGGATGTAGGGCTCGTCGATTTCTGAGATCGAGGCCGGGTCCGGCATCCCGGTGGGGCTGTGGACGTCGAGATCCTCTCCGCCGATCAGGTGGACCTGGTAGCGGACGTTGGGGGTCGTCGCCAGCAGGTCGACGTCGTACTCGCGCTCCAGCCGCTCGCGCACGATCTCCATGTGCAGCAGGCCGAGGAAGCCGCAGCGGAAGCCGAAGCCCAGCGCCTCGGAGGTCTCTGGCTCATAGGAGAGCGCGGCGTCGTTGAGCGCCAGCTTGTCGAGCGCGTCGCGGAGGTCCTCGTAGCGGTCGGTGTCGATCGGGTAGAGCCCGCAGAAGACCATCGGCTTGACCTCGCGGTAACCCTCCAGCGGCTCGGCGGCCGGCTCGGCGCGGCTGGTCAGGGTGTCGCCGACCCGCAGCCTGGCGACGTTCTTGATCCCGGTGATCACGTAGCCGACCTCGCCCGCGGCCATCCCCTCGGCCGGGGACATCTGGGGGCGGAAGAAGCCGATGTCGTCGATCTCGGCCTCGGTCCCGGTCTGCATGGCGACGATCTGCTCGCGCCGCTCGAAGCCGCCGTCGACCAGGCGCACGTAGGCGATCACGCCGCGGTACTGGTCGAACTCCGAGTCGAAGATCAGCGCCCTGGCCGGCGACGCCGGTGCCCCGCCGGGAGGCGGGATCCGCGCGACGATCGCCTCCAGGACCTCCCTCACCCCCTCCCCGGTCTTCGCCGAGATCCGCAGGATCTCCCCCGGGTCGCCGCCGAGCAGGTCGGCGATCTCCCCGGCGACCCGCTCCGGCTCCGCCCCGGGGAGGTCGACCTTGTTGATCACCGGGATCAGCTCGAGTCCGTTCTCGATCGCCAGGTAGGTGTTGGCGACGGTCTGCGCCTCCACTCCCTGGGCGGCGTCGACGACCAGCAGCGCTCCCTCGCAGGCGGCGAGGCTGCGCGAGACCTCGTAGGAGAAGTCGACGTGGCCGGGGGTGTCGATCAGGTGCAGGTGGTAGGCCTGCCCGTCGGCGGCCGCGTAGTCCACCCGCACCGCCTGGGCCTTGATCGTGATCCCACGCTCGCGCTCGAGGTCCATCGAGTCCAGTACCTGGGCGCGCATCTTCGCCGGGTCGATCGCCCCGGTGACCTCGAGGATGCGGTCGGCCAGGGTCGACTTGCCGTGATCGATGTGGGCGATGATCGAGAAGTTGCGGATGCGCTCCATGCGAGCGATCAGTATGGCGATCCGCCCGCGGGCCGAACGCAACCTTGGGTCCCCTATGGGCACGGCCGTATGTTTGCCGGCGCGGTGTTAGCGCCGGCAGCAGGCGATGTCAGGCGGCGCAGCCGCCGCAAGTGGATGCCTTTGTCGGCGCGGTGTTAGCGCCGGCAAACGCATGTCAGGCGGCGCAGCCACCGCAAGTGATGCGCTCGGCGGTGCGGTCAGGGGCAGCCGGCCGGGTCGAGGCGGCCGCGGAGGCGGAAGACGGCGGTGGGGGGCCTGCGCAGGACGACCCGCGCCGCCGGATCGGAGGCGGTCCAGCCGGCCTCTGGAGGGAACGCGGGGTGCCCGGCTTCGATCCGGTCGAGGCTGGCGACCACGTAGTCGTATCCGCCCTCGTTCAGCGCCCGGCGCCAGGAGCGACAGGTGCTCGGGCGCACGTAGCCGGCGTTGGGCCGGTGCAGTCCGACGAACCTGACGCGGTTGGAGAGGTCGGTGCCGAACAGCGGGTACTGCCGGGTGCTGGTGGTCGCGATCCGCTCACCCGAGAGCGGGCGGGCCCACCTGAAGGCGGCGTCGAGGCCGGGGGCGGCGAAGCCGGGGTCGGCATAGCGGTTCTCGAAATAGGTCCGCTGGCCCCGTTCGCCGGCCGCGAGGATCAGCGCCGCGGCGGCGAGCGCGGCGCCCGCCGCGGCCCGGCGATGGGCGGCCGGCCACCTGGACCCGAGCAGGGCCGCCAGGGCGACCGCGAGCGCCCCCGCGAGCACGGCAGCGGCCAGGTAGCCCGAGTACCAGGGGTCCCCGGAGGCGACCGTGAAGGGCAGGGCGAGCGCAAGGCCGCCGAGCACCGCCCAGCGCGCCCCCACCGAGCGCAGGCGCGGCGCAAGCGGCAGGAGCGCCAGGCCGAGGGCCAGTGCCGGCACCAGGTAGCGAAGCCCCGAGAGGAAGCCCAGCGGCTCTCCGTCGGGGCCCGAGGCCGAGGCTGGGGCGACCAGCCAGGCCGCGAGCAGGGCCAGGGCGACGATCGCGCTGGCCCGCAATGCCGGCCCGGCGGTGGGCCCGAGACAGAGAAGCGTCCCCGCGAGTGCCGCTGCGATGATCGCCGGCCACAGCACCCCGAGCCCCTGGTGGAGGCCCGGAGCGAACCAGTCCGACCAGACCCCCGGGTCGGTCAGGTAGTGGAGCACCCCGAATCCCTCGCGCCCGCCGATCGCCTGCTCGGGAGAGGGCAACGCCAGCGGCCCCAGGTGCTTGACCCAGGGCAGCGGGTTGCCGGCGTGGACGAGGTTGCGCAGGTACCAGAAGCCGCATCCCGCCAGGGCCGGCATCCCAGCCGTGGCGAGGGCCCGGAGACGCTCGCCCCGGGGTGCGATCAGCGTCAGCGAGCCGACCAGCGCCAGCGCCGGCGCCAGGAAGTTGACCTTGGTCCCGGCGGCGAGACCGATCGAGAGGCCGGCGAGGGCGATGGCGCCACCGGGAATCGCCGAATTTCCCACCCTTCGCACCCCGGCTGCGGGCCGCACGCCGGCGGCGTTGACGAGGATCGCGACGGCGGTGAGGACGAAGAAGAGGGCGACAACGTCATTGCGGGCTTCCCCGGCCTGGTCGGCGAAGGCGCCACTGCCGAGGACGAGAGCCGCCCCGGCCAGTGAGAC
Source organism: uncultured Actinomycetes bacterium (assembly GCA_963725315.1). Taxonomy (GTDB): domain Bacteria; phylum Actinomycetota; class Thermoleophilia; order Solirubrobacterales; family 70-9; genus JBBRHQ01. The sequence continues at coordinate 87,157 of CAVRYA010000006.1, forward strand.
CGGCGCGGCCCCGTAGGGGCGCCCGATGCACCAGCCCGCGAGCAGGCAGCCGCCGAGCCAGCCCAGGTTGAGGAGCGGCGAGAGCAGGTCCCTGGAGAAGGCGAGGATCCCCACCCCGTGCAGGAGCTCGGAGCTCTGCGGATAGAACCAGGTGAGGAATTGCGGCGCGATGAAGTGGATGTCGAAGGTACGGCCGCTCTGGGCGAAGTCCGCGGCGAACGGCGCGTGGTACCAGGTCGTGTCGAACCCGGTCATGCCCGTGCTCAACCGCAGCCTCAGGCCGATGCAGAAGTGGCCGATCACGACAGCGGCGATCGCCAGGCCGCAGAGGCGCATCGGCAGGCCGGGATCGGGCGCGGCCGGGCTCGGGCCGTAGCGTCTGCCGGCATCGAGCCCGAGGCGCAGGCCGAGACCGATGGCGATCACCGCGAGCAGGTAGGGGACCGGCTTGAAGAGCCCGACGGCGCCGAGCAGCTCGGCCGATCCAAGCAGGATCGCGATCGCGAGGAGCGTGGTGGCGAGCCAGGCCGGCGAGCCGCTGAAGCCCGTCAGCAGCCGGGAGCGCACTCGGGCGGCGCCGAGGCCGGCGGCGCCCGCCAGCACGGCGATCTCGGCGACGCCGAGCAGATACCGGGAGGCGCTCAGCACCGCAGTGGCCTGCCGTTCAACGGCCGCGCCGCAGCAGCCGCCCGATCTGCTCGAGCTCGGGGACCCGCATTGCCCAGACCGCGCCCAGATAGACGATGCCGCCCGCGGCAAGTCCAGCCACCAGCGAGATCGCTTGGTGGGCGACCGAGCGTCCCAGTTGGCGGTCGAGGACGTCCCAGACGGCGTAGCTGACCGCGGCGAGCGCCGCCGCGGCGATCGCGACCCGCACGGTCGAGGAGGCGAGGCGGTCCAGCTCGAGCCCCCGCAGCTCGCGGCGGAGAATCACGCACTGGGCGAAAACGCTGGCCAGCGTCGCGATCGCGGTCGAGGCGACGATCCCACCGACCCCGAAGGGGCGGTAGAGAAGGGCTGCGGCGATCCCGGTCACGGCCAGGTTTGCCGCGGCGATCCCGGTCGGCACCCACGGTCTCTGGAGGCTGAAGAAGGTCCGGGTGAGGAGCAGGAAGAGGCCGTTGGTGGGAAGCGAGAAGGCGAACCAGAAGAGTGCCGTCGCAACCAGGGTCGTTTGCGAGGGTGTGAACTCGCCGCGCTGGTAGACGAGGCGGATCATCGGCTCGGAGAGGACAAGGACCGCGGCCGCGGCCGGGAGCAGGACGAAGACGATCTGCCGCATCCCGTTCGCCATCGTCGCCCGCAGGTCGGCGATCGCCCCCCGGGCAGCGAAGCGGGCCAGGGTCGGGAACAGCACCGTCGCAATCGCCACCGAGAAGATCCCCTGCGGGAGCTGGTAGATGCGGAACGCCTTGTCAATCGCCGCCGGCGCCAGGTCCCCTTCGCCGTGGACGAGGCTGCCGAAGAAGCTGTTGATCAGCAGGTTGAAGTTGATCAGCCCGAGGCTGATCGTCACCGGCAGCATCAGCAGCAGGACGCGGCGCACGTCGCGGTTGCGCCAGGCGAAGCTCCACTTGAACTGGAACGGCGTGTTGCGCAGGTCGAAGGCGGGGATCAGCAGCTGCACCAGGGTGCCGACGACGATCCCAATCGCATAGGCGTAGATGCGGTCGTCGCCGTGGAACTGCGGCACCAGCGCGACCGTCACGACGATGATCGCCACGTTCCAGAAGAAGGGCGAGATCGCGAAGGCGCCGAAGCGGTCGTAGCTGTTGAGGATTCCGACGACGACGCCGCTCAGCCCGAGCAGGATGAGGATTGGGAACAGCACCTGCGAGAGGGCGACCGTGAGGTCCTGGATCTCACCGCTGAACCCGGGGGCGAACAGCGGCATGATCAGCGGGGCGAAGACGACGAATACGGCGGTGATCGCGCCGAGGACCATCGTCACCAGCAGCAGCAGGGTCGAGGCGAGCCGGAACGCCTCGCGGTAGTTGCGCTTCTCGAGCTGCTCGGTGAAGATCGGGACGAAGGCCGGCTGCAGGGCGGCGTCGGCGAACAGGCTGCGGATCAGGTTCGGGACCTGGAAGGCGATCGTGAAGGCGGACATCGGCCCGCTCACTCCGAAGTAGCTGGCGGCGAAGATCTCGCGCACCAGCCCCGCCACCCGCGAGGCGGCGGTGGCAATCGAGAAGAAGGCGGTCGAGCGGGCGATCCGGCCCGCCTGGCGGCCGGGAGCGGGGTCTGCGACCGGCTCCTCGCCGGGCTCGAACGCCTCGGCGGCCCGCACGGCAGCGTCGGAGGCGAGCGCGGCCTCCTCCGCGGTGGCGATGCCGTCGGTTGCGCCTTCCGTGGTTGCAGCGCCTTCGCGCTCGGGTGTGTCGTCTGCCCGGGTAGTCTCCAAGCCAGGTCTCACTCGCTATAGTCGGCGCTCGCCCGGTCGCGTGGGGAGACCCGCCCGCTCAGGCATTTGACCATGGCCAACATAGCCTCACAGAAGAAGCGGATCCTACGCAGCGAGCGCGAGCGCACCGAGAACCGGCGGCTGACCAGCGCGGTCAAGACCCACTTCCGCCGGCTCGAGCAAGCCGCCTCCGAGGACGACGCCGACGCGCTCGAAAGCGAGCACCGCTCGCTCGTATCGCGCATCGACAAGGCGGTGCAGCGGGGCGCGCTGCATCCCCGGAACGGCGCCCGCAAGAAGTCCCGCGCCGCCAGGATCGCGTCGAAGCCCTGACCCGGGCGCCGATCCGATGAGCGAGCCAGGTGGACCCTCTGAGAGGAGCCCGGTGCGCGCCGCGCTGCTCTGGGCCCTGGTCGTCTTCGCGGTCCTCTTCGCCGTCCTCAACCTCGACTCCGTCAAGGTCCACTGGGTGATCGGCACCTGGGAGACCTCGCTGCTGATCGTGATCCTGCTGTTCTTCGGCCTCGGCGCCCTTGCCGGCTGGTTCGCGGCGCGCCGCAACCGCGGCTGACTCAGGCAGCGCGGCTGACCTCGGCGGCACCCGCGGCGCGGCGCATGGCCAGGGTGAGCGCCAGCTCCTCTCCGTACTCCGAGCCGCCGCGGCACCAGATCTCGAGATCGGCGAGGACGATCGTCGCTTCGCGCAACTCCTCGGCCGAGGTGTCGCGCAGGCGCGCCACCAGCTGCTTGGCCGCGTAGGGGTGCATGCCGAGCGAGGACTCGACCTCCTTCGGCGTCTTGCCGCCCTCGAGCAGCGCGAGTGCGAGGTTCGCCTTGCGCAGCCTGGAGGCGAGCGCGTAGACGAGGCCGGTGACGTTCTCTCCCTGGGAGACGAGGCGCTCGCAGATCTCGATCGCGCGGGCCGGGTCCCGCTCGAGCAGGGCATCGGAGAGCGACCAGGCGGCCGCCTCGGAGGTATTCGTCACCATCGACTCGAGATCCCCCTCGCCCACCTCCCCGCCGGGGCCTGCCCAGAGAGCGAGGCGGTCGAGCTCGTTCTCGAGGCGGACCTGACCGGGGCCCATCCGCTCGATCAGGGCGCGGGCGGCGGCTGGGTCCAGCCGGAAGCCGCGCCGGCGGGCGCCCTCGGCGAGCCGGCGCGGCAGCTCCCGAGGTTTCGGCGCCTCGTACTCACGCACCTCGCCGCCGGCGGCACCCACCGCCTTCGAGAGGGCGGACGGGGGCTTGCCGCGGGCGATCAGGACGACGGTCAGCTCCGGTGGCATCGCCGCCAGCGCCGCGGCGACCTCCTGCTGCTGGGCCCCGCTCCAGCGCTCGGCGCCGTCGACCAGCAGGTAGCGCCGGGAGGCCGTCAGCGACATCGCCGGGATCGCCGCGACCAGGGCTGTCGCATCGGGCGCGCCGCGCCCCGCCCCCGACTCAAAGACCTCGAGCGCGGCGGCTCCCCCCTCGGTCTCGGCCCGGGCGCGCAGGCGGGCCCGCGTGGAGTCGATCTTGGCCGAGTCGGTTCCGGCGATCAGGTAGGCGGGAAGCATCTCGTCGGCCACCCGGCGAGTGTAGAGGCGCGACCCGCCGGTCATCCGTCGCCGGTCACCGTGAATTCCCGTCGGTCGGCGTCGATCTCGATTGTCCCGTCGAGGTCGGTCCGCAGCACCCTGACCCGGTGCTGCGCCAGGGTCGCGAGGGTCGCGGGGGTGGGATGGCCGAACGAATTGGACTCGCCGACCGAGATCACCGCGAACCGCGGCACGGCTCGCGCCAGGAGCGCAGCGAGCCCGGCGTCCTCGCTGCCGTGGTGGGAGACCTTGAGCACGTCGATGGGCCCGGGGTCGATCGGCACGGACTCGGCCTCGGCGTCGCCGGTCAGCAGCATCGAGAACGAGTGCCAGCGGGCGAGGATGACGAGCGAGCTGAGGTTCGGGTCCGCTCCGGGCGGCGGGCGATCGAGGGGCGAGCGGGGCGGCCAGAGGACCTCGAGACGAAGCGCCCCGGAGCGGATCTCGCTGCCCTCGGCGACGCGGTAGGGAACCGCTCCGGCCCGGGCTGAGCGGCGTAGGAGGCCGGGCCGGGCGGCGCCGTAGACCAAACGGTGGATGGGCAGGGTGCCGAGCAGCTCGCGGATGCCGCCTGCGTGGTCGGACTGATCGTGGGTGAGGATCGCGGCGGCGAGGCTCCCGGCTCCCGCCGAGCGCAGCTTCTCACCGATCTGATCGCCAGGGGGACCGCCGTCCACCAGGACCCCCGGCGCTCCCGCTGGCTGCAGGAGGATCGCGTCACCCTGGCCGACGTCGAGGACCTCGACCCTCAGGCCCCGGGCTGGGGCGCCCGCCGTCGCTCCGCCCCCGCCCGGCCAGAGCGCCGCCAGGAGGATCGTGCCTGCGGCGCCCGCCAGGACGGCCACCGGGCGCCGGGGATGGCGCCCGCGGCGCGGAGGGAGTCGCGCAAGGCCGCGCAGCGCCAGCCCTGTCGTGGCGAGCAGCAGCGCATAGGCTGCTCCGACCTGGAGCGGTCCGGTGAGGGTCAGGTCGAGGACCGTCCAGCGGGGGCGGCCGAACCAGGCCGCGACCTGGGCGATGAAGCCGAGCAGCAGCGAGTTGACCGCGTTGAGCGGCGCCAGAGGCAGCCCGGGCACCTGGGCGGCGGCCGCGGTCAGCATCCCCAGCCACATGGCCGGCGCCACGGCCGGGAGCACCAGCAGGTTCGCCGTCAGCGATGCGACCGAGACGGTGCCGAAGTGATTCGCCATCAGCGGGACGGTGGCGATCGTCGCGGCGATCGTCACCGCGGCGCCATCGCAGAGCGCCCCTCGCCAGCCGCCGCTCCCGAGCAAGTCGGCCAGGCGGGCCCGGATCGGCGCCCCGAGGAGGAAGATGCCGGCGACGGCGGCGAAGCTGAGCTGCCACCCGGCGTCGCCACTGGCTCGGGGATTGAGCGCGAGGGTCACGGCGACCGCGAGCAGCAGCGCGTAGGCCCTCGAGGCCGGGCGGCCGGCGAGGGTGGCGATGAGCCCGGCTGCGCCCATCACGCCGGCGCGCTGGATCGATGGCCCGCCGCCGGCGAGGGGGACGTAGGCGGCGATCAGCGCGCAGGTCCATAGCAGCCGGGCGCGCAGCGGTATGCCGAGGGCGGCCAGGAGGGGGATCGCGAGCAGCGCCAGCAGGACCACGTTCTGACCGGAAACCGCGAGCAGGTGAGCGAGGCCGGAGCGGCGGAAGTCCTCGATCGTCACCGGGTCGATGCGGTCGTCCTGGCCGAGCACGAAGCCGCGCGCCAGCGCCGCCTCGCGCTCGGGCATCCCTTCGCCCAGGCCCGCCTCGGCACGGCTTCGGATCGCGTCGAGGCGCCCGGCAAGGCCACCTCGCGCCGCCCCCGTCGGCTCGATCTCCCCGCATCGCAGGACCATCGAGATCCCCTGGCGCCGAAGTGTCCCGAGGTAGTAGTCGGGCGGGCGTGCCAGCCGTCCGGTGGCCCGCACCGCGGCGCCGATCTCGAGGTCGGGGACGGGCTCGGGCGCCCAGAGGAGGAGGCGGCCCCGATGCGTCTCGACCTGGACTCGGACCTCTCCGTCGCTGCGGCGGGGGACCGCGACGACGTAGCCCGCGATGCTCGTCCTCGACCCAGCCTCGCCGCTGTAGGCAGCGGCATCGATTGCGCGGATCCGCGCCGCTCCGGCCAGCAGCCCGGCGAGCGCCGCGGCGAGGCAGATCAGCGCCAGCCAGGCAAAGCGGCCGCGCCCCTCCCCCGGGCGAAGCAGGATCAGCGCCAGGCATGAGGCCGCCAGGGCCAGGGCGACGCCGCGGCCCCCCGCCGAGGGAGCCAGGGGTGAGACGGAGAGCCCTGCGCTCAGCCCGCAGAGCGCTGCGATTCGCCAGCCGCCCCTCATCGGCTCTCAGGGCTGAAGGCGGTCTCGCAGCGCCTCCATCGTCGCTGGCCCGATCCCGCTGACCTGGTTGAGCTGCTCGACCGAGGCGAGCCCTCCGTGCTGGTCGCGGAACTCGATGATGTCGCCAGCCGTCACCGGGCCTATCCCGTCGATCGTGTCGAGCTGCTCGGCCGTCGCGGTCCCCAGCGAGATCGGCCCGTCCTCGCTCGCGGTCGAACCGGTTGCCGCCGTGGCTCCTCCAGGCCCGCGCTCGGGGATCACCACCTGTTGGCCGTCCGCCAGCCGGGCGGCGCGGTTGACGGCGCTCAGCAGCGCCGAGCGAAGCGGCCCGCCCGCCCTGCGGATGGCGTCGACCACCCTGGCCCCGGACGGCAACCGGTAGACGCCCGGGCGGGCGACGGCCCCCGCGACGTCGACGACCAGGTCGCCGGAGCCCTGGGAGCTGAGGTCGAACGAGCTCCCCCCGGAACCCGAGCCCGAGCCCCACGACGAGCCGCTCCCCGAACCCTTCTCACCCCCTTCGGCGCGGATCGCCCGGACCCCGATCAGCAGCACGGCGATCGCGACGGCGCCGTAGACGGCGACCTGGGAGCGGGAGATCTCGGGCATCGCGCCAGGGTCCCGCCCCGCAGCGAGCGGATGGCGCGCGCAATGCGCCTAGAGCGTCACCAGCCGGTGCCTAGCCGAAATCGTCCTCGTCGTCGTAGCCGGCGGCTTCGGCCAGGCGCGCCCCGTAGAGCTCGGCGGCTGCGACCGGCGGCGACTGGATCGAGAGCAGGGCGAGGTCCGAGGAGCCGCCGTTGGTGACCGCGTGATCGGTCGCCGGCGGGACCAGGATCAGGTCGCCCTCGGCGACCTCCTGCTCGTCGCCGGCGACGGACATCTGCCCGGCGCCGCGGACGACGACGTATACCTGCTCGGCCTCCTCATCGGAGTGGAGCGTCTGCTCGGCTCCGGCGGGGACCTCGAGCCAGGTCACCGACATGTTGCGGGATCCCATCTCTCCCGCGTCCATGAGGATGCGCGCGCGAAGCCGGTGCCACTCTTCGACGGCCGCCTCGTCAAGTCTCCTGACAAGCACTGCGCGACTTCTACCAGAGGGGCGGGCCCGACGCTGTCAGCGCACGACCAGATTCACCAGCTTCCCCGGCACCACCACCCGCTTGACGACCTCCTTGCCGTCGAGATGGCGGCGGACGTTGTCGCTGGCGTTTGCAAGCTCGATCAGGTCGGCCTCGGAGGCCTCGGTGGGGGCCTCGATCCGGTCGCGCAGCTTGCCGTTGACCTGGACTGCGACGGTCACGGTCTCGCTCTGGAGCAGCTTCGGGTCGGCCCGCGGCCAGGGCTTCTCGGTGACCCGCTCGCCGCTGAGGCGCTCGTAGACTTCGCAGCCGAGGTGGGGGGCGAAGGGCTGGATCAGGGAGGCCGCCGTGGCGGCGGCGAATCCGAGGGCGGCCACCCCGGCCGGCTCGCCGAGCAGATCCTGCTTCAGCCGATAGGCCTCGTTGACCAGTTCCATCACCGCCGCGATCACCGTGTTGAACTGGAAGCCGCGCTCGAAATCCCGGGTCGCCTTGTCGATCGCCCAGTGGGCCTTGCGCCGCAGCGCCAGCGCCGCCCCCTCCTCTTCCCCCTCCGCAGCCTCGGCCACCGGCGCGCCCTCCGCCGCCTCGGCGGCCTCGGCGCCGAGCCTCCAGAGCCTGGCGAGGAACCGGTGCACGCCCTCGACCCCCTCGTCGGTCCAGTCGCCGCCCCGCTCCGGCGGGCCCATGAAGCAGATGTAGGTACGGGCGCTGTCGGCGCCGTATCGCTCGACGATCTCGGCCGGGCTGACGGTGTTGCCGCGCGACTTCGACATCTTCGCCCCGTCGCGGGTGATCATCCCCTGGGCGAAGAGGTTGGCGAAGGGCTCCTGCACGTCGAGGTGGCCCATGTCGGCGAGCGCCTTGGTGAAGAAGCGGGCGTACATCAGGTGCAGGATCGCGTGCTCGACCCCGCCGATGTACTGGTCCACCGGCATCCAGTAGCCGGCGACCTCGCGGTCCCAGGGAGCCTGCTCGTTGCGGGGATCCAGGTAGCGAAGGAAGTACCAGGAGGAGTCGACGAAGGTGTCCATGGTGTCGGTCTCGCGGCTGGCCGGGCCGGCGCAGCGGGGGCACTCGGTCGCCACCCAATCCTCTGCCGCGGCCAGCGGGCTGCGCCCCCGGGGCGAGTAGTCCTCGACCTCGGGGAGGACGACCGGGAGCTGCTCGTCGGGCACCGGAACGATCCCGCACTGCTCGCAGTGGAGGACCGGGATCGGCGCCCCCCAGTAGCGCTGGCGCGAGACCAGCCAGTCGCGGAGCCGGTAGTTGATCGCGCTGGATCCCCTTCCCTGGTCCTCGAGCCATCCGACGATCTCGGCGAAGGCATCGCGGTTCCCCATCCCGTCGAACTGGCCCGAGCTCCGCATCTCGCCGTCGCCGACGTAGGGGAGCTCGGCGTCGCCCGAGTCGATCACCTGGCGGATGGGCAGGTCATAGGTGCGGGCGAAGTCGAAGTCGCGCTGGTCGTGGGCGGGGACGGCCATCACCGCGCCGGTGCCGTAGTCCATCAGCACGTAGTCGGCGACGAACACCGGGATCTCCTCGCCGTTGACGGGGTTGGTCACGGTGCGCCCGAGGGGGACGCCCGTCTTCGGCCGGCCCTCGTCGCCGCGCGCCTCCGGCGCCTCGCGGGCGACCTGGTTGACGTACTCGCGCACAGGGACCTCGGCGGCGGTGCCGGCGACCATCGCCTCGAGTTCGGGGTGTTCGGGGGCGAGGACGAAGAAGGTGGCGCCGAACAGGGTGTCGGGCCGGGTGGTGAAGACCGGGAAGTCAACCCCGAGCTCCTCGCAGCGGAAGGTGACCTCGGCTCCCTCGGAGCGGCCGATCCAGTTGCGCTGCATGGTGATCACGTGCTCGGGCCAGCTCTCGAGGCGGTCGAAGTCGGCGAGCAGGCGCTCGGCGTATTCGGTGATGCGGAAGAACCATTGCTCGAGGTTGCGCTGCTCGACCGGCGTCCCGCAGCGCTCGCAGCGCCCGTCGACCACCTGCTCGTGGGCGAGCACCGTGGCGTCCTTGGGGCACCACTGGACCGGCGCCATCGCCCGGTAGGCGAGGCCCTGCTCGAACAGCCTCAGGAAGATCCACTGTGTCCAGCGGTAGTAGTCGGGAGAGTGGGTGGAGATCTCGCGGGTCCAGTCGAGCGAGATGCCCCACTCCTTGAACTGGCGCCGGAAGGACTCGATCGAGGCCTCGGTCGCGGCCCGCGGAGGCTCGCCGGTCTTGATCGCGTTGTTCTCCGCCGGCAGCCCGAAGGAGTCGTAGCCCATCGGGTGGATCACCTGGAAGCCGTGGCGGCGGCGGAAGTGGGCGACCGCATCGCCGACCGCGTAGGTCTTCAGGTGGCCGACATGGGGCTCGCCCGAGGGGTAGGGCAGCATCTCGAGCACGTAGGCCTTCGGTCGTTCGTCCTCGAACCCGGGCTGCCCGGGGTTGGCTACCTCCCAGGTGCCCTCCTCGTTCCAGGTCCGCTGCCACTTGGCCTCGATCGCGCGCGCGTCGTAGTGCTCCACGCGGCGATCTTAGGCGCCAGCTTAACTCGGAGGACTCAACGCCTCCTCCGGCGGGTGGCATGGATGGGAGGACCCATCCCCGAGCACCCGCCGTGGAGCGCAGGGGATGGTGGGTCCCATCCATGACAGGACCCGCCGGCCGAGGCGCTATTCCCTGGCTTCAGCCTGCTCCCAGACGCCTACGGTGTGGCCCTCCGGGTCGCTGAAATGGGCGATCTTGCCGGCGGGGATCTCCATCGGGCCCATCTCGGACTTCCCGCCGAGGGACTCGGCCTTTGCGAGGGCCGCGTCGATGTCGCCTACCGAGACGTAGAAGATCACGTGCCCGGGGTGACCGTCCGGGGCCTGGCCGATGCCGCCCGGGATGCCCCCGTCCGCGGCCTCGACGCCGGTGTAAGGCATCTCCTCCATGTCGTTGAGCTTCCACTCGAAAAGCTCCGAATAGAAGCCCTTCAGGGCCTCGCGGTCCTTGCCTGCTACCTCGAACCAGGTGACTCCGCTTGTCATTTCGATGCTCCTTTCGTTGGTGCTGGGGTTCCGATCAGGCGCCCGCCCGGTCAGGGTCCGCCCAGGGGTCCTCGCCCGGGTCGCGGCCGGCGGCGACGATGGTGAGGCGGTCGATGTAGTGACTCCACCCCTCGCGATGCGAGCTGGCCGAGTCCTCGTTCGGCAGGTCGCGGTGGACGAGGCGAACCGTTGTCGCGTCGCCGTCCGGCTCGAGGGTCACCTCCACCGTGCTGGTGCCCGGCTCGACGACGCTCTCCCCCCTCTCCCAGCCGAAGCTGAAGACGACCCTTCGCGGAGGATCCACCTCGAGGAAGGAGCCGGAGGCGATGCTCCGCCCGTTGACGTCGCAGTGAAAGAGACCACCGGGCTTGGGGTCGAGCTGTGCCTCGCGCCCCATCCACTGAATCATCTTGTCGGGCTCGGTGAAGAAGCCGAAGATGGCCTCAGGGCTTGCCTCGATCCTTGTCTCCATCTCCACCGCGGCGGTTGTCCCTGTGCTTGGCATTCCTGTTCCTCCTTTGCTGCTCAAGCTCGGCGGCCAGCTTCAGCCGCTCGAGGCGATCGGTCCAGAATTCCTCGATGAAGTCGCGGAGGCCAACCATCGCCTCGGGCCGGGCCCGGTAGAGGCGACGGGTTCCCTCGCGACGCTCGGCCAGCAGGCCGGCGTCGCGGAGGACTGCGATGTGCTGGGAGACGGCTGGCCGGCTGATCTCGAAGCCGGCTGCGATCTCGCCGGCGCTGAGCTCGGAGTCACGCGTCAGCGAGAGGATCTGCCGGCGCCGCGGCTCGGCGATCGCGCGGGCAACTGCGTCGGTGTCGGTCCCCGGGCCGCTGAGCTCAGTCGCCATGCCGGTAGGTAAGCAGATACTTACGTAAGTGTCAAGTTACAGAATCCGACGAGGAGATCAGGCGCGACGCCGAGTGAATCTCAGCCCCGACCAATCCTCGTCGATCGCGCAGATCTTGCTGTCGACCAGACCGGCGGCAAGGCCGGTCGCCCTCACCTCGCCCTCCGAGAGATCGGTTTCAATCGCCGAGGATCCCTTCGGCCAGGCGACCCAGAGCATCCCCTCGCCCACCGCCTCGGCGACGGCGCCGGTCCGCTTGCGCAGCGCGGCCGCGGATCTCTCGAACCACAGGGTGATCTCGCGGGCGCCGCGGTTTCGCCGCCTCAGGACCGCGCCATCGGGCAGCTCGCCAAGGGTCTGCTCGAAGCCCTCGGGCGGAGCGAGGAGGACGACGGTCGAGCCCGGCTTGATCCCGAGCTTGCTGGCCAGGGGGACGCCGGAGTGGGGCCCCGAGGTCGAGACCGGCACGACCGGATCGGCGGGCGGATGGGAGATCGCCTCCTCGAGCGCGGTGGCGGCCTCCTCCCACGCAGAGAACGAGGCGTCGGGGAACTCGTCCTCGGCCTGCGCGACCTTCTCGGGCCTGCCATCGAGGAAGAGGATCGGGACGGTTCGCAGACCCTTCGACTGCCGCACCGCCCGAGCCACCTCGCGCCCGTGGGAGGGCAGGCGGGAGAGGTCGATTACGAAGGCCGCCGGCGGGTTGGCGCTCAGCTCGCGGATCCCGATCGAGGTGCCGGGGACGGTGGCCTCGACCTCGTATCCGAGGCGCTCGAGCCGGGCGGCGCGCTCCGGCGCCTCCTCCTCGTTCCAGTGGACCAGGCGGATGTAGCCGTCGCTCAGGGGCCCCACATGTCGAGTGTATGCGGGCCGTTCGGGGACATCGCCTCGAGGATGTGGGGCCAGACATAGACCTCGATCACGGCGCAGAGGACCAGCACCGGGATCGCGATCAGCACCGTGGTCACGGTCGCCGCCAACAGCTGGTTCCACTCCCCGCGGCGGCTGGCGATCAGCCAGGCGGCGAGGGGCAGGAAGAGGGCCATCAGCTCGGGCACTGCGTGGGGGAGCACGCTGAGGATCAGCTCCGCCCGCGAGATGTCGAGCTGGGAGGAGATCGTCGCGCCCTGGAAGCCGAGGTAGAAGGCCTGGGTGCTGAGCGAGAACAGGGTGACGGCGGCGACGAAGACGATGGCCAGCTCGCCCGCCTTGACGTGGACCCAGCGCGAGAACCCCTTGCGCTGCGCGGCCGCGATCGGCATCGAGGCGCCGGCGATGAACCCGGCGACGCAGGCCGTCGCGTGCAGCGCCAGCACGAGTGAGTTGCGAAACAGGATCGGACCGAGGTCGGTGGGCTCGGCGGGCTCGGTGAGGCCGGCCAGGTGGATCGGGCTCAAATCCGGGGTGAGCAGGCCGGAGACGAACCAGACGGCGCCGAGCAGGGTGAGCGCGATCGCCAGGCTGAGGGCGAGCCATCCCCGCAGGACCGGCCAGGGGTCGTCGCTCCAGCGCTCGAAGGTGGAGCGGGTCGCCCGCACCCCCTCGGTGAATACGTACTGGTTGGCGCTCACCGAGGGATCATCGGCAGCCCGGCGTACCCGTTTGAGTCACGCGAGATCGAGCAAATGAAGATCGGATGGGGCTCGGCAGAAGAGCCGTCTGGGGGGATCAGACGAGCGAAGGCCCGTTAGGCGCGACTCGGGAGTGGAGCTGACGGGACTCGAACCCGTGACCTACGCGCTGCCAGCGCGTCGCTCTTCCAGCTGAGCTACAGCCCCAAGCATCGGCGGCCCAGTGTATCGCCGCCTCCTGCCTGTTCCGAGTGTCCCGAAGTCGGAGGAGAGGGCCGATACCTGCGAACTGTCGCGTCTCGCGCCCACCCCTCGGGCGGCAGACGCAACAGTTCGGCTCGATGCGCGACCGAGTCCGCTCAGGCGGCGCGCTGCTGGGGGCCCGGCTCGTCGTCGACGTCGAGGACGACGCTCTCGTCTGCGATGTGGCGGACTCTGAACTCGAGCGGCGAGCGCTCCTCCAGCTCGCGCAGCAGATCGACCGGCTCGTCGAGACGCATCGAGAGTGTGGCGCGGCCCTCGGAGAAGCGCTCGACCGAGATCTCCGAGGTTCCGTCGATCTGACCGGCGGCATCCTCGAAGGAGACCAGCTGCGAGAAATCGCCGAGCGGGCCGATCTGGACCTCGACCCGGCCCTCGAACAGCCCACCTGGGTCGCCGCCGGTAGCGTGGCCATTGCGATTGGGGACCGCCGCCACCTCGGCGATCGGCCCGGATCCCTCGGCCTCGGCCGCCTCGGCCGCACCGATGCGCCCGGCGAGGTCCTGCACCTTCTTGCTCACCTCCACCGCCTCGCTCAGAGCCTTCATCCGGATCCGGGTCGCCTGGCCGCGGGCCTGCGCCTGGAGCTCCTCGAGGCGCAGGGAGATTGCCTCGATCGAGTCGAGGCTGCGGTCCCGGCGCTCGGTCGCCAGACGCAGCTCCTCCTGCAGGTCGCGGATCTCGCGCTCGCGCTCGACGATCAGCCCGGACATGTAGGCGAGCTCGCGGTCGAGCTCGACAGCTTTCTCGCCCCAAGCGCTCATGGCCGCATCGACCTCGCTGCGGCGGTAGCCGAGGATCGCCCTCCGGAAGCTACCCATGGGCGAGAACCGTAGGCGCGCCTTCGGACGCCATTTCGCGCCCACATCCATCCCGCGAACGCCTGTTCGCTTCAGGCGCTGGCGGCGCGCGGGGCGCGGCCCGGCAGCTCGAGCTCGAGCCGGGGCGCGTCGCGCCACAGCTCCTCCAGGCGGTAGCGCTCCCGCGCCTCGGAGGTGAAGACGTGCAATACGCAGTCCAGGTAGTCGAGGACGACCCAGCCGGCCGCCCCCTCCCCCTCGACCTGGCCGGGGATCAGGGCCTCGTCCCGCTTCAGCCGAAACCGAACCTCGTCGACGATCGCCTTCGCCTGACGCTCGTTCCCGGCCGTGCAGATCACCAGGAAGTCGGTGTAAGAGACGAGCTCGCGCATGTCGAGTACGACAATCTCGGCCGCTTTCTTCGAGTCGGCCAGCTCCGCGAGCCGCAGGGCCAGCGCCTCGGAGGAGGAGCGGCTCATCCCGAGTACACCCCGCGCTCCTCGATGAACCTTGCCACCGGCTCCGGGACCAGGTAGCGCAGCGGCCGTCCCGACGCCGCCCGCTCCCGCACCGCCGAGGAGGAGACCCCGAACTGCGGCATCTCCAGCATCGTGCCGCCCTCGGAGGCCCCGAGGCTGCGCATCACCGCCGCCACCTCCGTGTCGGAGACGCCCTGGCGCCGCGCCACCGCCAGTCGCGCCAGCTCCACCACCCTCTCCGGCCGGTGCCAGCTCTCCAGCCCGACGGCGGCGTCGGCGCCCATCACGAACACCAGCTCGGTGTCTCCCTTCTCTTCGGCAAGCAGCTCCAAGGTCTCAGAGGTGTAGGACGGCCCCTCGCGCTCGACCTCCAGGGTGGATACCGTGAAGCGGGCGTCATCGGAGGCGGCGAGCCGAGTCATCGCCAACCGAATCTCCTTCCCCGGGTCCTCGGCGATCCGCTTGTGCGGGGCCTCCCCGGTCGGGACCAGCAGCACCTCGGAGAGGCCCAGCTGCCAGAGCGCCTCCTGGGCCAGCGCCAGGTGCCCCAGATGGGGCGGGTTGAAGGCCGAGCCGAGGACGCCGATTCCGGCACCCGGCCCGTTAGCCACGCACCTGGCCCTGGCCGCGGCCGACGTACTTGAAGGTCGTCAGCTCCCGCAGACCGATCGGGCCCCGCGCGTGCAGCTTCTGGGTCGAGTTGCCGATCTCGGCCCCCATCCCGTACTCGAAGCCGTCGGTGAACCGGGTCGAGGCGTTGACGTAGATGGCGGCTGCGTCGACGCCCGCAATAAACAGGTCGGCCGCCTGCTCGGAGGAGGTGACGATCGCCTCCGAGTGGCCGCTGCCGTGCCGGTTGACGTGCTCGATCGCGGCCTCCAGCCCGTCGACCACGCCAACTGCCATCTTCATGTCGAGGTACTCGGTGTCCCAATCCTCGGCCGCGGCCTCCGCCACCTCCGCCCCGCCCGCGTTCTCACGCGTCTCGGCGTCCCCCAGCAGCTCGACCCCCGCCGCGGCGAGGTCGGCGAGGACCGGCGGCAGGAAGGCGGGGGCCACCTCGCGGTCCACCAACAGGGTCTCGGCCGAGTTGCAGACCCCGGGGCGATCCACCTTGGCGTTGTAGGCGATCGCCCGCGCCATCTCGAGGTCGGCCTCGGAGTGGACGTAGACGTGGCAGTTCCCCGCCGCCGCATACATCACCGGCACCGTGGCGACCTTCTTGAGCGCATCCTTCAGCCCCTCCCCTCCTCTGGGGATGAGCAGGTCGACGAGGCCGTCCTGGGTGGCCAGCTCGGCGAGTCCCTGGCGCTCACCGGCCGGAAGCAGGACGACGGCGTCGGCTGGAAGCCCGGTCTCCGCGAGGGCCTCGCGGACGATCGCGGCCAGGGCTCCGTTGGAGCGCTCTGCGTAGGAGGAGCCGCGCAGGACGATCGCGTTGCCGCTCTTGATCGTCAGCGCCGCGCAGTCGATGGTGACGTTGGGACGGGCCTCGTAGACGACCGCCACGACGCCCAGCGGGACGCGCACCTTGCGCAGCTCGATGCCGCTCTCCAGCTCGCGCCTCTCGATCTCCTCACCGACGGGATCCGGCAGGGCGGCGATCGCCCGCACCCCGGCGGCCATCGCCTCGATCCGCTCACCGGTGAGCGTGAGCCGGTCCCGCAGCGCCGCGGTCAGGGACCCGGCCCGGGGATCGGCGAGGTCTGCCGCATTCGCCTCGAGGATCGCCTCGGCGCGCCGCTCGAGCAGCAGCGCCGTCTCCTCCAGGACTGCATCCTTGACCTCGGTCGGCGTCCGGCCCAGCTCCAGCGAGGCTGCCCTTGCGGAAGCGCAGGCGTCGGCGACGCTGGTCGTGGTCGTGGCCATCAGCGGCCAGGGCCTATCCCGGTAGGGGGCGTGGGTGTGCGATCTCCTGCGGGGATAGGCCCTTAGGGTAGCCGCCGCCCGCTCAGGCGAGGACGAAGTAGTCGCGGTGCACCGCCTCCTCGGCGGCGTGCGGGATCAGCTCACGCACCTGGGAGCTCTTCAGCCCCTTGATCCGCTCCACCTCCTCGGAGGAGTAGTTGGCGATCCCCTTGCCGATCACCTCCTCACCCGAGGTCACCTCGATCGCATCGCCCGCGTCGAAGCTGCCCTCGACGGCGACGATGCCGACCGGCAGCAGGCTGGATCCGCTCTCGCGCAGCATCCGCGCCGCGCCCTCGTCGACCGCGACCCGTCCGTGGGCCGGCTTGGCGTGCTTGAGCCAGAGCTTGAAGCTGGACGTCCTGCCGCCCCGGGGCGCGAAGGCGGTGCCCACAGCCTCTCCGCCGGCGGCCTCCCGCAGCGTCCCGGCGAGCGTCCCGTTGCAGATCACCGCCCCGATTCCCGCCTCCGCTGCCATCTCCGCGGCGGCGACCTTGCTCCGCATCCCGCCCGAGCCGAAGGCCGAGGTCCGGTCCCCGATCTCGAGGCCCTCGAGCTGCTCTGAGCCGCGCACCTCGCGCACCAGCTCGGCGTCGGGCGTCCGGCGCGGATCGGCGCTGTGGAGGCCGTCGATGTCGGTCAGCAGCACCAGCAGTTTCGCGTCGAGCAGGATCGCCACCTGCGCGGCGAGGAAGTCGTTGTCGCCGAAGGTGATCTCATCGGTCGCGGTGGTGTCGTTCTCGTTGATCACCGGCACCACCCCCCACTCGAGCAGCCGCCGCAGCGTCTGGCGGGCGTTCAGGTAGTTGGTGCGGGCGGCGATGTCGGATGCGGTAAGCAGCACCTGCGCGGCGTGGACCCCCTGCGCGTCGAGTCGCGACTCGTAGGCGCGGAAGAGGTCGCCCTGGCCGATCGCCGAAGCGGCCTGAAGCTCGTCCATCGCCGCCGGCCGCGCCGATAGCCGCATCAGGCGGATCCCCCGGGCGATCGCCCCCGAGGTGACCATCACGACCCGCTCGCCGTCGGACTCCAGCGCGGCGACCTGGCCGCAGACGGTGTCGAGTACGTCCGAGCGCAGCTCGCCGTCATCGGCGGCGACGATCGAGGAGCCGAGCTTGACTACAAGGGTCATGGGCGCCCAAGTCTAGGAAGCGGCCATGCGCCCAGCGCGGTGGGCTCGCGGGCACGCTCGCACTCAGCCGGGATGAAGCTCGAACTCGTGCTCGCCGATCCGCACCTCGTCGCCGGGCTCGAAGCCCGCCGAGCGCAGGGCGGCGATGACGCCGATCTCGGTGAGCCGTTGCTCGAGGTAGGAGAGCGCCTCCTCGTTGGCGAGGTCGTGACGCTCGATCAGCATCTCCACTCCGCGCCCGGTCACCCGGAAGGCCCCCTCGCCCTCCGCGACGACGTCGTAGCCCCCTTCTCCGGCGGGGCGATAGACGCGGTGCTCGGCCTCGAACCCGTCGGATGCGAGCCGCGGCGACCGGCGGGGAGGGAGCCTCGTCCGGGAGCGAGGCGACGATCAGCCGGCTCAGCTCCTCCGGTCCCGGCCCCCGTGGCCGAGGAGACCGGGAGGACGCCGAGGACCCGGTCACCCAGCCGCTCGCGCCACCCCTCCGCCATTCGCTCGACCTCCTCCGAAGGAACCAGGTCGCACTTCGAGAGGACGACGATCTCGGGGAGGCCGTCGAGTCCGGCGCCGTGGGAGGAGAGCTCGCGGCGGACGATCTCGTAGGCCTCGACGGGGTCGCCCTCGGGGGGGGCGATCTCGACCAGGTGGACCAGCACCGAGCAGCGCTCGACGTGGGCGAGGAACTCGTGGCCGAGCCCGGCGCCGGCGGCGGCGCCCTCGATCAGGCCCGGGATGTCGGCGATCACCGCCTGGCGTTCGTCGGTCTCGATCGTCCCCAGGAACGGCTCCAGCGTCGTGAAGGGGTAGTCGGCGACCTTCGGCGCCGCCCTGGTGAGGCGGGCGATCAGCGAGGACTTGCCGGCGTTCGGAAGACCGATCAGACCGGCGTCGGCGAGCAGCCGCAGGCGCAGCTCGATCCAGCCCGACTCGCCCGCCTCCCCCCGCTCGGCGAAGCGCGGCGCCTGCCTGGTCGAGGTGGCGAAGCGCTTGTTGCCGTGCCCGCCGCGCCCGCCGCGGGCGACGACCGCCCGCTGACCCGGCTCGGTCAGCTCAATCGCAGCTCCGTCGAGGGCGATCGCCGAGGTTCCCGGCTGCAACCGGTATCTCGCGGTCCTCGCCTCTGGCTCCGTGACGGTTGGACCCCTCGCCGTGGCGTCCCCTACCGTGCCCGGAGATGCTTGCTCCCCCGCAGCGCCCCGAGATCCCGCCGGGACGGATCGCAGACGAGAACGACGTCGCCGCCGTGCCCGCCGTCACCGCCGTCGGGCCCGCCCTTGGGCACGTGCGCCTCGCGCCGAAAGGAGACGCACCCGTCTCCCCCCGCACCGCCCTCGACAAAGATCTTGGCCCGGTCGTGGAGCATCGGCGTAGATGATGACGAGGCAACCCCGTTCCTCCGGCGGGTGGCATGGATGGGAGGACCCATTGCCGAGCACCCGCCGTGGAGCGCAGGCAATGGTGGGTCCCATCCATGACAGGACCCGCCGGCCGGGGCGCTGGTCCCTAGTCCTCCAGAACGCTGATCATCCGCCCGCGGCGCGCCTGCTTGAAGTCGACGACCCCGGCGCGCGTGGCGAAGATCGTGTGGTCGCGGCCGAGGCCGGTGCCATCGCCGGGCCAGAAGCGGGTGCCGCGCTGGCGGACGATGATCTCGCCGCCGTTGACGCGCTGCCCGGCGAAGACCTTGACGCCGAGCATCTTCGGGTTCGAGTCGCGGCCGTTGCGGCTGGAGCCGAGCCCCTTCTTATGAGCCATCGCCGTCCTCCTTCGGGGCCGGTTTGCGCGCCGCCGGCTTCTTGGCAGCCGGCTTCTTCGCGGCAGGCTTCTTGGCAGCCGGCTTCTTCGCCGCCGGCTTTGGCTTGGCAGCCGGCTTCTTGGCCGGCGCAGCCTTCTTCGCCGCGGGCTTGCGGGCGGCCGGCTTCTTCTCCGGCGCCTCCTTCTCGGCGGCGGTCTTCACCTCGGCGCCGGAGGCCTCCGCCTTCGGCTTCGGCTCGGCCTTCTTCGCCGCCGGCTTGCGGGTCAGCATCTTCACCTCGGTGACCTCGAGCCTGGTCAACTCCGAGCGGTGGCCGGCCCGCCGGCGGTAGCCCTTCTTGGCCTTGTACTTGAAGACCTTGATCTTGGGACCGCGCAGGTGCTCGGCGACTGTGGCCTCGACCTTGACCTTCTCCAGGCCGGAGCCGTCGGCGACGACCTCCTTGTCGCGGAACATCACCGGGCGCAGGCTGACCTTGGCCCCCTCCTCCTCGGGCAGGCGATCGACGAGCAGGGCGGTGCCCTTCTCGACCTTGTACTGCTTGCCTCCGCTTTCGATCACTGCGTACATGATTGTCCCGGGTCGCGGTTCTCTCAGTCGTCCGATTTCGCGGCGCGCGAACGGTCCCGACCACCTCGGCGGCCGCGGCGGCGCCTGCCAGAGTCGGAGGATTCTAGCTGCTCGGAGCCGTTCTCCGCCGGGGCCGCGGCGCCATCGCCGTTGCTCGACTCGACCCCCGGCAGCGAGGCCACCGCCGCCGCCCGCTCGACCCGCTCGATCCGCACCAGCTTGCGCTCGCCGACGAAGGGAGCGCCGCCGCTGACGCTGACGATGTAGGAGTCCACCCGGGCGACCGCGTCGTCCGCGTTGTACATGTGCGGCTCGTCGATCCTCACCAGGACCTCCTCGCCCACCTTGAACGGCAGGGCCCGCTCCTCGATCTTCGCCCGGCTGCCCGACTCGGTCAGCTCGAAGGTGTCGATCGGCAGCGCCTCGCCGCCCTCGAAGTGGAACTGCTTGCCGGTCTCGGCCTCGAAATCCGCGAGGCCGCTCTCGGGGTCGATCAGCTCCGCCGCCACCTTCGGATGCACGCGGATCAGGAAGGCCTGCGGCTCCGGGTTCTCAGCGACGATGTCGTGCAGCTTGCGGAGCCCCTCGAGCGCCACCGTCTCGGCCGAGAGCACGACGCCCTCGCCCTCGCAGGTCGGGCAGCGCACGGTGAGGATCTCGCGGACCCCGTCGGTGACGTTCTGGCGGGTCATCTCGACCAGCCCCAGCGGCGAGACCTCGACCACGTAGCTCTTCGACTTGTCGGCGTCCAGCGCCTTGCGAAGGACCGTGAGGACCTTGTCGCGGTTGCGGGCGCGGGCCATGTCGATGAAGTCGATGACGATGATCCCGCCGATGTCGCGCAGCCTGAGCTGGCGAACCGCCTCGTCGGCCGCCTCGGTGTTGACCTTGGTGATCGTCTCCTCGAGCCCGCCCTTACCGCGGCCGGTGAAGCTGCCGCTGTTGACGTCGATCACGGTCAAGGCCTCGGCGTAGTCGATGATCAGGTAGCCGCCGGAGGGTAGGTCGACCCGCCGGCTGAGGGTCGAGTTGATCTCCTCCTCGATCCCGTAGCGCTCGAACAGCGGCTTCGGGTCCTCGTACAGCTCGACTCCGGAGACCAGCTCCGGCGCCGTCCGCTGGAAGAAGCTGGTCACCCGGTCGCGCTGCTTCGGTGAGTCGATGATCGCCTTCTCGAAGTCGCTGAGGAAGACGTCGCGCAGGACCCTGACCGAGAGGTCGGCCTCCTGGAAGACCAGCGCCGGCGCCTTCACCTGCTCGGTGCGGCGGTCGAGCACCTCGTTGAGCCTGTGCAGGTAGCCGATCTCGCGGACGAAATCGGTCTTCTTGGCGCCGTGGGCGGCGGTGCGGACGATCAGCCCGCCCGGGCCCTTGTAGCTGCGGTCGACCATCTTGCGGAGCCGGTCGCGCTCCTTGTCGCCGAGCCGGCGACTGACGCCGACCCCGCTGCCCTGCGGCGCGTAGACCAGGTAGCGGCCGGCGATCGAGACGTTCATCGAGAGCCTCGCGCCCTTGGTCTTCAGCGGGTCCTTGACCACCTGGACGACGATCTCCTGCCCGGGCTTGATCAGCTCGTCGATCCGGCGGCCCTTGCCGCGGCCGCGCCGCGGCGCCTGCTCGCCCCCCGGGAGGACGATCTCGTCGACGTGGAGGAAGCCGTTTCGCTCCAGGCCGATGTCGACGAAGGCGGCCTCCATTCCGGGAAGGACGTTGTCGACCTTCCCCTTGTAGATGTTGCCGACGATCGAGCGGCGGCCGCGGCGCTCGATGTAGAGCTCCGCCACCTCCCGCTTCGATCCCTGCTTTTTGGCTTCGAGCACGGCCACGCGCGTTTCGCCGCGGTCCGCGGAAACCAGGATTGTCTTCTTCATTTACCTCAGCTCAGTTGATGGGTCAGTACGCCCACCGGCTCTTCTGGCTGAGTCGCGCTTGCATGTGAATGCTCTGTAGGACGCCCACCGCCAAGAAGGTGGCGAGCACCGACGAGCCTCCGTAGCTCATCAGCGGCAATGGGATGCCGGTGATGGGCATGATTCCGAGGCTCATCCCGACGTTGACGAAGACCTGGAACATCAGCATGGCGGCCAAGCCGCCCGCGACGAGGGTCCCGTACAAGTTCTTTGAGAGCGTCACGATCCGCAGCGCCCGCCAGATGAGCAGGGCGTAGAGGGACAGGACGAACGCGGCCCCCATGAACCCGTAGCGCTCCCCGATCACCGCGAAGATGAAGTCGGTGTGGCGCTCGGGCACGAAGTCGAGCCGGGTCTGTGTGGCCTTGTCGCCGCGGCCGGTCTTCTGACCGGAGCCGATGGCGATCTTGGCCTGATTCTGTTGGTAGCCGGCGTCGCTTGGGTCCGCGCTGGGATGCAGAAAAGATGTAAGCCTTTCCTCCTGGTAGCCCTTCAACACGGGTGTGCCGAACATCGGGGCGACCACGAGTACGACAGTCACGATAGCGAGGAAGCCGGCGCC
This sequence comes from uncultured Actinomycetes bacterium, assembly GCA_963725315.1. Taxonomy (GTDB): domain Bacteria; phylum Actinomycetota; class Thermoleophilia; order Solirubrobacterales; family 70-9; genus JBBRHQ01. Next base: position 109,367 of record CAVRYA010000006.1, read on the forward strand.
GATGGCTACGAAGTGCGTCCAGCGGATCCCCGCGAAGAACATCACCGAGAGCGTGATCACCCCGTAGACGAGCGATGTGCCGAGGTCGGGCTGCAGGAATACGAGGGCCGCCGGGGCCAGCCCGAGGAAGAGGTAGCGGGCCGTTCGCTGGACCTCGGAGCCCCTTCTGGCGCCGTCAATCACGAACCCCGCCAGGGCCAGCGCCAGAAGCACCTTGCCCAGCTCGGAGGGCTGGAAGCTGAAGAAGGGCAGGTCGAAGGAGCGCCTCGAGCCGCGCGCGGCGAAGCCGAACACGAAGACCAGGGAGACGCTGGCGCAGAGGAAGGTGTAGATCCCGACCCGCAGCTCGCGGAAGCGGGAGTAGTCGATCCGGGTCAGCAGCACCATCCCGAGGATCCCGAGGCCGGCATAGATCGCCTGGCGCTCGACGTAGTAGTAGCGGTCGCCCGGAACGTCGCCCAACGTCGCCTGGGCGAGGGTAAAGATGCTGAACCCGACCAGGGCGATCGCGGTCAAGGCCATCGGCCCGTCGACATAGGGCAAGCCGAGCCGCTCGCCGATGCTGGGCCGGGTGGTGAAGGGCTCCGGTCGGGAGCGCGCTGCGCGGGTTGCGTACATCAGCCTGGGCTTCCGCCGTTGGGGCCCGCCGGGCCGGTCGTGTGCTTGCCGTAGTAGGCGGAGAGGATCTGCAGCGCTGCGGGGGCGGCCGAGTCGGCGCCGAAGCCGCCGCGCTCGATCGTCACCGCGGTGACGATCTTCGGGTTCGGGTAGGGCGAGAGCACGATGTACCAGGACTGGTCGGGGTTGGGCGGGCGCTGCGCGGTGCCGGTCTTGCCCGCGACCGGGATCGGGAAGCCGCCGAAGACGCCATAGGAGGTGCCTCCCGGAGCCTGGGCGGCTTCGTGCAGGCCCTCGAGGATCACCGAGCGGTACTCCGGGTTGACGTTGACGTGGCGGCGCGGCCCGGGGTCGATCTCCTGCACGACGCGCCCGGCGGCGTCGTCGACCTCCATGCCGACGTGGGGGGTGACCACGGTGCCGCCGTTGCCGACGGTCGCGTAGGCGATCGCCATCTGCAGCGGGTTGGTCTGCAGATCGGTCTGCCCGGTGGCGAGCTGGATGTTGTCGCCCGCAGACCACGGACGGTCGGTGAGGCCCTTCCTGTAGAGCCGGTTGCGCCACTGCTGGGTCGGCAGCAGGCCGTCCGCCTGCTCGGGCAGGTCGAGGCCGCTGGGGCGCCCGATCCCCAGCATGTGCGCCCAGCGCTGCAGGGCTCCGGTGTCCCACATCTTCAGGCCGAGCGTGTAGAAGAAGACGTCGGAGGAGACCTGCAGCGCCGGCACCAGGGTGAGGGCGCCGTAGGCGGCGCCGCCGGCGTTCTGGAAGGACTCGCCGCCGACCGTCAGCGTGCCGCCGTCGTAGATCGTCGTCGAGGGCGTGATCACGCCGCTGTTCAGCGCCGCCATCGAGGTGATCAGCTTGAAGGTCGAGCCCGTCGGGTAGAGCCCCTGTGAGGCGCGATCGGTGAGCGGCGCCGAGACCGGGTCGCGGTAGAGCGCGTTCACCTGGCTCTGGGTCATCGGGTGGGTGAACACGGTCGGGTCGTAGGTCGGGAAGGAGCCCATCCCGAGGATCTGGCCGTTGTGGACGTTCATCGTCACGAACCCGCCCGGCAGCCCCCTGGCCGCCAGTGCCGCCTCGCCTGCGGCCTGCACGGTCGGGTCGATGCTGAGCTTCAGGTTGTAGCCGGGCTCCGGCGGGGTGTTGCTGAGCTGCCCGCCCTTGGTCGGGACGCCGAGCGAGTTCACCTGGTTGCGGATCAGCCCGGGAAGGCCGCGCAGGTAGCGGTCGTAGGAGTACTCGACCCCGCCCTTGCCGATCACGTCGCCCGGCTTCAGCCCGCGGTAGCGGGGCTCCTTCAGCTCCTTGGAGTTGATCTCGCCGATGCTGCCGACCAGATGGGCCCCCAGCGTCCCCCCCGGGTAGCGGCGGATGTAGACGGAGGCGACCTCGACCCCGGGGAAGTCGGAGCGGTTCTCCTGCAGGTAGTAGACGAGGGTGTGGCCGACGTCCTGGCGCAGCGTCACCGGCGCGGTCCCGGAGACCTTGATCCCCTCGCGCAGGGTCCTTCGCACCTTGCGCAGCGGCTCATTGATGAGCTGCCCGAGGCGGGCCAGCTCGCGGCGACGCTCGGCCGGATCGGTTGGCAGCTTCTGCGGGGCGACCTGGAGGGCGAGCGAGGTGCGGTTACCGACCAGCACGCCGCCGCTGCGGTCGAGGATCTCGCCGCGCGGGGCCGGGACGCGGATCTCGCGGGTGCGGTTGTTGTTCGCCTCGGCCAGGTACTTGTCGCCGGAGAGGACCTGCAGGAACCAGAGGCGGAAGAAGATCACCGCGAAGAGGACCAGCCCGAGCCCGCCCATGATCGCCACGCGCAGGGCGAGCCCGGTGTTGAGCTGCGGCCGCCTCTCCTCGGAGCGGATGTACATCAGATGACTGACTCCATGGCCGTGCGTGACCGGGGGCGCGCGTGGCCGAGCAGATCGAGGACGCAGGGCGAAGCCTTTGGTGGTGCCAAAGGCGAGCCCGAGGACGAAGATATGCGAAGCGCCACGCGCGTCAGCCGGGTGCGTGGGGTCGTGGTGTCAGTCATCGCTCTCTACGCTCCCAGCACGGTCGGACCGGGAGTGCGACGCCGCACCGCGCGCTCGGTGATCAGGGCCGGGCGCAGGATGCGGCGGATCCCGATGTAGATGGGCCAGCCGAGGAAGAAGGCGTAGATGCTCTTGACCAGGACGTCGCGGATCACCAGCGGGCTGAGCGGGGCGTCGACGCCGAGCATCAGCTGCACGGCGCCGAAGCCGAGCTCGGCGAGCAGGGTGAGACCCATGCAGAGGAGCGGCGGTGTCAACGAGCTGGTGATGTCGAAGCGCTCGCGGTAGATGCCGGCGAGGTAGCCGACCGATAGCAGCACCAGCGAGGTCGCCCCGAGGGGCGCAACCAGCAGGCAATCGATCAGCAGGCCGACCGAGAAGCCGCTGACCGCCCCGGTCATGCTCCCGCCCAGCAGGCCGAGCGAGACGACCAGCGCCGGCAGGATGTCGGGGCTGGTGTGCAGCAGCTCGACTTGGGAGAAGAAGGAGAGCTGCAGAAGGACCCCCGCGAAGACGATCGCGACCAGGCGGGCGAGGATCTTCGGCGTGACGATCATCAGCGGCTGCCACCGGTGAGGACCTGGAGCAGGTCGAGCTGCCGCATGTCGGCGAAGGGCCGCATGTGGACGGTCTGGCTCGCCTCCTGCTCGGCGATCGAAGCCTCGGTGATCCTCCCCACCGGGATGTTGGGCGGGAAGCGCGAGGAAAGGCCCTCCCCGCGCCAGCCGGCGGTGACCACGGTCTGGCCCTTGCCGACCCGCTTGGACGAATCGAGAAAATCGATCGAGAGATCCTCGGGATTGCCGATCTCGGGCCTGATCACGCCCTCGACGCCACTGGGGACGATCTTGCCCGTGACGGCGCTCTGAGGGTCGGTGATCAGCCTCACCTGGGCGGTCGATCCGGTGGCCGAGACGACCGAGCCGACAAGGCCGTCGCCGCTGATCACCGGGTCTTCGGGGCGGACCCCGTCGCCGGTGCCGATGTCGACGGTCACGCTCGAGTACCAGATCGTCGGCGAGCGGGCGATCACCCGCCCGGTGACCGTGTCATAGCCCGAGGGAATGTCGGCCCGCAGCCCGGCCAGCTTGCGGAGCTGCTCGTTCTCCTGCAGCGCCGCCTCGCCGCCCGCCGCCTGATTGCGCAGCTGCTGGACCTCCCTGCGCAGGCGGTCGTTCTCGCCGCGGGCGTCGAAGGTCTCATCGACCCAGTTGACGAGGTCGCGGGCAGGCTTCAGCGCCCGGTCGGCGACGTCCTGGAGGGGGCCGAAGACCGTGCTGACGCCCCGCTGGAAGCCGCCCGAGGTCTGGGCATAGGTGACGGTGAGCAGGACGAAGGAGCTGATCACCAGCAGCGCCAGGACCGCTCTACGGCGGCGAACTTGCTTTCGGTACACGGTTACGACCTAAGTTGGTGGCTCGGGTTGAAGGCGGGCTAAGCAAAGCGCCTCGGCCCCGAATTCTTGCTCGCGCGGTGGATCGTTTCGAACTCCTCGAGCGAGATCCCCGATCCGACCGCCACGCACGTCAATGGTGACTCTGCCAGCTGGCAGGGCATCTGGCACTCGTCCCTAAGCCGCTGTTCGAGCCCTTGCAGCAGCGACCCCCCACCGGCCAGCGTTATCCCCCGGTCCATGATGTCCCCGGCGAGCTCGGGCGGGGTGCGGTCGAGAGTGTCCTTGACCGCGGCGACGATCTGGCCCACAGGCTCGTCGAGCGCCTCTCGGATCTCCTCGGAGGTCAGCGTGATCGTCTTCGGCAGGCCCGAGACGAGGTCGCGGCCGCGGATCTCGGCCCGCACCTCCTCCGCGAGGGGGGAGGCGGAGCCGGCCTCGAGCTTGACCTCCTCCGCCGTCTGGGTGCCGATCATCAGCTTGTAGGTGTGCTTGCAGTGGTTGATGATCGCCTCGTCGAGCTCGTCGCCGCCGATCCGGATCGACTGCGAGACGACGATCCCGCCGAGCGAGATCACCGCCACCTCGCTGGTGCCGCCGCCGATGTCGACGACCATCGAGCCGGTCGGCTCCCCGACCGGCAGGCCGGCCCCGATCGCGGCCGCCATCGGCTCCTCGATCAGGTAGGCGTTGCGGGCGCCGGCGGAGAGGCAGGCCTCCTCGACCGCCCGCTTCTCGACGCCGGTGACGCCGGAGGGCACGCAGACGACCACCCGCGGGTGGGCGAAGCGGTTCTGGTGGACCTTGTTGATGAAGTGACGCAGCATCTGCTCGGTGATGTCGAAGTCGGCGATCACCCCGTCCTTGAGCGGCCTGATCGCGGTGATCGTGCCCGGGGTGCGGCCCAGCATCCGCTTGGCCTCGAGCCCGACGGCGTGGACCTGGCCGTTGCGGGAGTCGATCGCCACCACCGACGGCTCGGAGAGCACGATGCCGCGGCCGCGCACGTAGACCAGCGTGTTCGCGGTGCCGAGATCGACCGCCATGTCGCGGCCGCCGAGTCCTGTCAGGTAACTGAGTACTCCCATGGTGGGGGTTTAGATCACAGCGATAGGTGAGGTCCCTGCTCTCCAGCCTGGCGGGGGGCCGCCGGCGGATCGCCGGGTGTTGCGGGTATCGGGCGACGCGCGCCCAGTCTAGCGAACCAACGGGGGTCCCCAATTTGCGGATTTCCGGGTGTGAATCGACACAAATCATCATTGCCGGAAAAGGCCGGGAAACCCAGCCCCGCTGGGCTACGTGGCCGACCTGGCACCTGTATGTCATCCACGGCGCCGGCCACGCCCGGGCGGGCTTGGTCGGGGCCGGAGCTCGGGTGCCAGCTCGAGCAGCAGGCCCACCGGCAGGCCGATGACGTTGGCGATGTCGCCCTCGACCGCGGCGACGAGAGTCGAGCCGAGACCCTGGATCGCATAACCGCCCGCCCGCTCCCGCCACTCGCCCGAGGCCAGGTAGCGCTCGACCTCGGGTTCGCCGATCTCGCGGAAGGTGACCCGGGAGGAGCAGGTGCCGGTGCGTTCCTGCCCCTCCCCCGGCCCGATCAGCGCCAGGGCGCTGAGCACCTCGTGGGGGCGGCCGGAGAGCAGGTCGAGGAAATCCCGCGCCTCCCCCTCTGAGCGAGGCTTCCCCAGCGCCCTGCCCCCGAGGACGACGTCGGTGTCGCAGCCGATCACCAGCCTCCCGGCCTCCGCCACGGCCCGGGCCTTCTCGAGGGCGTTGCGGGGGATCTCGATCGCCGGATCTCCCCCGCTCGACTCCTCGACGCCGGCCGGCACCACCTCGAAGCGAATCCCCAGCCGCGCCAGGATCTCCCGCCGCTGAGGTGAGCGGGAGGCGAGGACGACGCCCGTCTGACCTAGGTCAGCTCCGGAAACCAGATCGCGATCTCGCGAGCGGCCGACTCGTCGGAGTCCGACCCGTGGACCATGTTGTAGGTCACCTCGAGGGCGAAGTCGCCGCGGATCGACCCCGGCGTCGCCTCAACCGGGTTGGTTGCCCCAATCAGCTGCCGCGCCGCGACCACCGCCTCGGGCCCTTCGAGCACGGCGGCGACCAGGGGGCCGCCGGTTATGAACGCGACCAGCTCGCCGAAGAAGGGCTTCTCGGCGTGCTCGGCGTAGTGCTCGTTGGCGATCGACTCGTCGGCGGTCATCATCTTCAGCGCCACGATCCGCAGCCCCTTGCGCTCGAACCGCGCCAACACCTCCCCGGTGAGGGCGCGCTCGAAGGCGTCGGGTTTGACGAGGATCAGGCTCCGGGACATCAGGAGTTGCGCTCGCGCGACTGGGCCGAGGTCCCGCTCTGGGACTTCGAGCGGCGCGAGGGCGGTCGCGGCTCGCTCGCCTTCGACCGCTCAGGCGGGGAGTCGCCACCGTCGCCGCCCGCCTGGGTCGCTGCGTCTTTGCGCCGCGGCCGCTGCTTCGCCTTCGGCTCGGGGCGCGCGTCGGCCGGCTCGGAGCGCTGCTGGCGTCGCGGCTGCTGGGCGGCGGCCTTCTTCGGCTCCGTCGAGGGCTGCTGGCGCGCCCGTCCGGGCAGCGCCGCCTCGCAGTATGGGCAGAGCGCCCAGCGAGGGTCGACCGGCTTGCCGCAGGTCGGGCAGGGGTCCTTGAGGCGTCGCTGGCAATGGGGGCAGCGCAGGAAGTTCTTCTCGATCGGGTAGTCGCAGTTGGGGCAGGAGAGCTCGGCGAGCTGGCGCACCCGCAGCGCCGAGGCCTTCATCTCCAGGTCCCGCTCGCGCGCGTCCTCGATGAACTCGGGCGGGCGCACGATCACGTAGACGATCGTGCCGATGTAGGGGAAGATGGAGGCGGCGGTCGCGCAGGCGACCAGCACCGGGTCCGAGATCCGCCGCCGCGCGTCGAGGAAGGTGTAGGCGATCAGCGCCAGCCAGACGACGACGAGCATCAGAACGAACAGGCTTACCGCGAGGTTGAGCCCGTTGTTGGTGATCCCGAAGATGGCGGCTGGCATGGGGAAACCCGCCTGCGCGGGCGGGCGCAGTCTACTTCGTCGCGCCGGTCACGAAACCTGTGGCGGCGGCTTCGCCGCCATCGCGCCGGTAACCGGAATAACTTGCGGCGGCTTCGCCGCCTGACATGCCTGTGCCGGCGTCATGTGAGCCGCGCCGGCCCTTCGGGAATTACTTGCGGCGGCTTACGCCGCCTTACATGCATCTGCCGGCGTCATGTGAGCCGCGCCGGCCCTTCGGGAATTACTTGCGGCGGCTACGCCGCCTTACATGCATCTGCCGGCGCTAACACCGCGCCGGCACAACATGACTAGAGGAACAGTCTTCCGAACAGGAAGCCGATCCCGAAGAAGACGAGGATCACGATCGCGACCACCGCGGCGACCAATCCCATCATCGAGAGAAGCTCCGAGCGGGCCTCGCGATCCATCGGCGAATCCTCGCACAGCGGCGGCCCTCAGGCGGCGTTGACGTAGGCGGCGTAGGCGGCGAGGCAGGAGGCCAACCCGAGCAGGGCGACGCCGGTGACCGGGACCATCTCCCTGCCCAGCGGCCTGGTCTTCTCGTGCACCATGACCGCGGTCAGCGCCCCCATCCAGACCAGGCTGGCGACCCCGACCGAGAACATCACCAGCATCAGCGCCCAGCAGCAGCCGACGCAGAAGGCGCCGTGGCGGGCGCCCGAGCCGGAAGCCGCCGCCCGCCCCGCGCCGGTAGTAGCGGGTCAGGAACTGGGCGGGGTGGCGGCAGCTCCGCAGGCAGGCGTCCTTGAGCGGGGTGAACTGGAAGGCGCCGGCCAGCGCGAGCACCGCCGGGCCGATGTAGCCCTGGTTCGCCTGCAGCCAGGGGCTCGCGTCGACCGCAGCGTGCACCCCCGCGTCGAAGAGGAAGGCGGCGGCCCCGAAGCCGCTCCAGACAGCCGTGTAGCCGCCGATCAGGCTCGCCAGGGCGACACCCGGCCGTCGCTGCCCGGCCGAGGCACCGGCGAACAGCCTGATCAGCGGCAGGCTCGAGGGCAGCATCATCGCCGCGATCATCGCCTGCCAGGCGACCAGGAAGAGCAGCAGCCCCGGCGGCACCCCGGGGCCGCCCTCGATCAGCGCGTCGTGGTGAAGGCGCCCGGCCGAGCCCGAGCGCCTCCGCGGCGATCGCCAGCGCCCAGGCGCCGGCGATCGCCGCGGGCACAGCCGGCGGCAGACCTCGCGGCCGCCACAGCCCCCCTTCTCGCCTCGCTGCGTGCTCCTGACCCATCGCTAGCCCGCGTGTGACATGTGCCAGTCGGCCTGGATCGCGTTGCGGCCCTCGAAGGACCACTGCATCCCGTGCTGGGGCAGGTCCACCCGGAAGTGGTCCGCCACAGCGACGTAGGCGGGCGATCCCGGGACGGTCGAGAAGACCGAGTCGCGCAGGGTGGTCTTCGAGCCGTCGGGACCGGTGTAGGGGCGCATCTCGGAGGAGACCGCCTCGCCGATCTTCAGCGTTCCCGTGCCGGACCGTGTCTCGTGGACGATCGGGGCCCGCTCGATCGCGATGACCTCGCCGACCAGTCCGGCGAGATCCGCGAGGGGACCGCCGAGCTCGCCGCCGAAGGCGGCCTTGATCGCCTCCAGCTGCTCGTCGCTGGCGCGCTCGTCGATCAGCATCACGATCCGCCAGCTACCGGGCGTCAGCACGTTGCCGGGGATCAGGCAAACGTTGACCATCGCCAGCCCGCTGACGTCGACCCCGGCGATCGTGCCGCTGTCGAAGCGGTAGGCGTTGATCGACTCGCAGGTGCCGTGGTCGGGGTCCTCGCCGATCCAGCAGGGGCAGAGCACCCCGCACGAACAGGCCTCGAGCAGCGTGCCCTCGAGCTCGTACCCGGTGCCGTTGGTGGTTGCCATCCTCAACTCCTCTCCTTCGCTCCTCAGAGCATTTCCGCCAGCCGGGCGGCCGCCCGGCTGGCCCCGTCGGTCTCCACGTCGCGATAGCTGACCTCCCGGCCGATCTGATCGGCGATCGCGGCGGCGATCTCCCCCGGCCCGGTGTCGTCGAAGTCCATGCAGCGCCCGGCCCCGTAGCGCTCGAGTCGGTGGCGCACGTGGAAGTTCTGCTCGAAGTGGTGGCGCAGCGGGAAGTAGAGGAAGGGGCGCTTGTTGGCGGTCAGCTCCATCGCCGTGGTCAGCCCGCCCTGGACGATCGCCAGGTCGCAGGCGGCCAGGTGGCGGTAGAGATTGTGGACGTAGGGGCAGACCTCGAGGCCCTCGGCCGCCGGCAGGCGTGCGGGGATCGATCCGCGGGCCGGCGACGACGATCATCCGCAGGTCGGGCACCTCGCGCTTCGCCCCCGGGTAGGCGTCGATCACCCGTCGCAGCAGGTGCTCCCCGACCCCCGAGCCGCCGACGGTGACGATGCAGACCTGTTGGTCGGGCTTGTAGCCGAGCTCCGCGCGCAGACGCTCGCGGTCGCCGAACTCGGCCGGGTCGAACCCCTGCACGTAGCCGGCGAAGTCGAAGTTGCGCTCGGTCCAATCGCGGATCATCGGCAGGTCGGGGCCGAGCCGCTCGGCGACGATGTCATCGGGGTTGCCGACGAACAGGGCCCGGTCGCGCACCTCGGGGTGGGCCGCGATGTGGTCGACCATCTCGGCGTTGTAGTCGGCGGTCAGATGCGACTCGCGCGGGCCCCCGTCCTCCATCGGCAACCAGCCGACGAAGTCGGTCAGCCAGGCGTAGTTGGCGCGCTTCTCGCCCGGGTTCTCGTGCAGGTAGTAGTCGAGCTCCCAGGCCTCATCGCCGATCCAGAGGTCGTAGCGGTCCTCGCGCACGACGTCGTGGAAGACCATGAAGTTGGCGATCAGGATCTCGTCCATCCGCCGCCAGGCGCCGAAGCAGTGCAGATCGTGCTCGGCCGACTCCGACTCGATGTGCTTGGACTCGTTGGCCAGGTGGGCGCTCGCCGGGTGGATCGTCTCGCCCTCGCGCTCCAGCACCCGGGTCACCGGATCCTGGGCGAGCCAATCGACCTGCAGGTCGGGGACCAGGTTGCGCAGCTCCCTGGCGATCGCCACGTCGCGCTGGGCGTGCCCGAGCCCGATCGGCGAGGAGATGTAGAGGGCGCGCCGCCGGCCGTCGGAGCGATGCACGGTGGGATCCCGGCGCTCCCCGGAAGCCGGCCGATCCCCGCCCACGGATGCTCCGTCGCGGCCGAAGGCCCGCTCGGCGAACTCCCGCAGCGCCAGGTTCACAGGCACCGGCCGGCGCCCGTGCGGCACGTGCCCGGCGTCGTCGAGCTCGATCATCTCCCCGCCGGTGGCGCGCGCCAGGGCGCGACCGTTGGCGACATGGGTGATCCGGTCGTGCTTGCCGTGGATCACCAGCACCGGGCAGCGGACCCGCCGCGCCAGCTCGAGCTGGCTGCGGCGATCGCTCGGGGCGGCCCGCTCGGCGGTGGCCGAGAGGATCAGCGCATCGGGGCCGATCTCCTCGGCCCAGCCGACCATGTCCTCGATCTGCTTGGTGGAGTGCGCCTCGGGGAGGCAGCGACCGACGAACCACTCGACGAAGTCGCGGTAGTGGCTGCGCATATGTTGGGCGTTGAACTTCAGCCAGGAGCGGGTCGAGATCGGCCGCCTCGACTCGAAGAGGGCGATCACCCGGGGGTTGGTCATCAGCCGCCACCGCAGACCGCGCAGGGGGGCGACCGGGAACCAGGGGCCGATGAACACCGCCCCGGCAACCCTCTCGGGGTGCTCGGCGCAGAGGAGCATGCCGCGCTGCGCCCCCCGGGAGTTGCCGGCGATCACTGCCCGCTCGGTCCCGGTCGCCTCCATCACCTCGACCGCGTCGGCGGCGAACTCGCGCTCCGCGTAGCCGTCGCGGTCGGGCGGGCGATCGCTGCGGCCGTTGCCGCGCCCGTCGAAGGTGACGACCCGGAAGTGGCGGCTTAGGTAGGGGATCTGGGCCTTCCACTGCCGTGAGTGGACGAGCGACCAGGTCGGCAGCAGGAGCAGGGTCTCCTCGCCGTCGCCGTAGGCCTCCCAGAAGACCCGCACGCCGTCGCGCTCGACGAACCCCTCCTCGGACGGGTAGGCGGCGCGGGTCTGCTCGGAGTCCTTCATCCGCTCCCATCCCCGTCCTTGGCCGTCTCCAGGGAGACCAGCCAACCGTCGATCCACTCCAGAAGCTCGCGATGACCGGTGCGGATCCCGACCAGCTGCTCGGTCTGCAGGCCGAGGTTGAAGGTGACCACCAGCGAGACGACCGCGTCGACGGGCCAGTCGAGGCCGTACTCCTCCCGCAGCGCCCGTCCGAAGGCATCGGTGAGCAGCTCCCGCCACCCGGCCTCGACCTGGATCAGGCGATCCCGAAGCTCGGGGCGGTTCCAGGCCAGCGACTGCAGCTCGAACCAGATCTTCGGGTAGCCGGCCTCGAGGTCCTCGTCAAGGAACCCCATCGCCTGGCGCCACTTCTCGATGAAGGGAACATCGGCCCCGTACATCTCTCGCTGTCGAGTGGTCAGCCGCTCGGTGAAGCGCTCCAGAACCTGCAGGAGCAGCTCCTCCATCGAGCCGAAGTAGTAGTGGACGAGGCCGTGGTTGAGGCCGGCCTCGGCGGCGATGCTGCGGGTGGTGGTTCCGGCGGTGCCGACCCGGACCAGGAGGCGCTCGGCAGCGTCCATCAGCGCGGTGACGTTCTGCTCGCGGGTGCTGGTGGTGCCGTCCGCCTTGCTCCGGGCCATCTCCTCACCTGACTGGCGCTGGTTTAGTCGTTTGACTAAGACGCTAGACTAACTTCCAGGTCGGGCGCTGTCAACCCCCTTTTCTCCGCTGCTCGGTCGAGGCGGGCCCGGGCCGCTCCAGCAGGCCGCGGGCGGTGGCCAGCAGGTAGTGCGAGCCCGCGACGAGCAACAGGCCACCCCGCCGGGTCGCCTCAGCTCGGGCTGCTTGCAGAGCGGCCAGGGGATCGGGCTCGGCAACCGCTTCGACCCCGGCCCGCCCGCAGAGCTCCGCCAGCTCGCCGGCCGGCCACGGTCGCGCGCCCGGCCGCCCGGAGGCCCGCAGGAGCGCGGTGTCGAGCTCGGTGCAGAAGACGACGTCGGTCGCTCCCGCCAGCGCGCCCAGCATCGCCGCCGCATCCTTGTCGGCGAGGACCGCCATGCAGGCGATCACCGGCCTCCCCTTCCCGATCTCGGGTATCGCCTCGGCGAGCGCCGCGGCGCCATCGGCATTGTGGGCGGCGTCGATCACCGTCGGGGGGTTCTCGGCGATCTGCTCCAACCTGCCGGCAATCACGAGGGATGCTCCCACCTCGCGAACCATGTCCGGGTCGAGCCCGCCGAGGAAGGATCCCGCCGCGGCGCAGGCGATCGAGAAGTTGCGGCGCTGGAAGGGGCCCGCGGCTCGCACTGGGACCCCGGCGCCGGGATCCTCCGGCGCCCGCACCAGCCTCGCGCTTCGCTCGGCGGCCGTCCGCTCGGCCAGCGCCGAGACCTCCTCGCTGAGGCGCCCGATCACCAGGGTCGAGTGATCGCGCAGCACCGCCAGCTTCTCGGCCGCGATCTCCAGCTCGGTGTCGCCGAGCCACTCGGTGTGATCGAGGCCGACCGAGGTCAGCACCGTGACCCGTGAGGGCAGCACGTTGGTGGCGTCGAGGCGACCGCCGAGCCCGGCCTCGATCACCCCGGCCTCGACCCCGGCGGCCGCCAGGGCGACGAAGGCGGCGGCGGTCGCGACCTCGAACTGGGTGACCTCCTCGCCTTCCGGCAGCGAGCGGTTGACGACCTCTGCGGCCTGGGCGGTCCGCGCAACCGAGGCGCGGAAGTCAACGGGGGAGATCTCCTCCCCGTGGATCCTGACCCGCTCGGCCCAGCGGGTGACGTGCGGCGAGAGACACGCCCCGGCGCCGACTCCGTGCGCCTCGAGCAGCGCCGCGGTCATCTGGGCGACCGAGGACTTGCCGTTGGTGCCGACGACGTGGATGGAGGCGAAGCGGTGCTGGGGCATTCCCAGCAGGGTGGTGAGGCGGTGCATCCGCTCCAGCCCGAGCTTCCAGCCGATCGGCTGCAGAGAGCTGAGGTGGGCCTCCGGGTCGAGGCCGCCGGCTCTTGCGGGCTCCCCTATCCCCCCAGCTCCCCCAGCTCGGCCCGGTAGCGCTCGAGCTTCGAGCGCTCCTCCTCGACGACCTCCCGCGGCGCCTTGGCGACGAACGACTCGTTGGCGAGCTTGCCCTCGGCCCGGGCCACCTCGGAGCGCAGCTCCTCCCGCCTCGCCTCGATCCGTCCGGCGACGGCTTCGGCGTCGAGCTCGGCAGATGAGAGCACCTCGACCGGCCCGACCGAGGCGACCGGCTCGCCGCGGTCCTCGCCGAAATCGAAGCGCGAGAGGCGCCCGACGAACTCGGCCGGGGGCTCGCCGTCGAGGCGCGCCCGCAGGACCGAGGCGGCCGGCACCTCGGCCAGGTCCCGCCAGGCACGTAGCCGCCTGGTCAACCGGATCCCCTCGCCGACCTCGGCCTCCGCCCGCTCGTCGATCAGCGACTCATCGGCCTCTGGAAAGGCATGGACCGCGAGGTGGCCCTGCCGCCACGGGTGATAGCTCCAGATCTCCTCGGTGACGAAGGGCATGATCGGGTGCAGCAGCGCCAGGATCCGCTCCAGCGCCCGCAGCAGCACCGCCGAGACCTCCGCCTCGCCCTCATAGAGCCGCGGCTTGACGATCTCCAGGTACCAGTCGCAGAGCTCCGACCAGAGGAAGGAGTAGGCCTCCAGGGCCGCGTGCGCGAAATCGTATGCCTCGAGCTTCGCCGTGACCGAGCCGATCGCCCGCTCCAGCCGCGAGCAGATCCAGCGGTCTTCCAAACACAACGCGGCAGGGTCAAGCCCCTGCCGCGGTGGGTGGCGGGATGGCCTTTGCGATGGCTCGTTGCTGCCCGCAGCCGCCGCCGGACCTTGGTCCTGCGGCGTATTTGCATTGAGCAGGATCAGGCGGCTGGCATTCCAGAGCTTGTTCGCCAGGTCGCGGCCCTGCTCGACCTTGGCGTCGGAGTAGCGGACGTCCTGGGTCGAGGACATCGCCAGCAGGCCGAAGCGCAGGGCGTCGGCGCCGTGCACGTCGATCTCATCCAACGGGTCGATCCCGGTGCCGAGGCTCTTCGACATCCGCCGGCCGTCGCGAGCCTGGATCACCGCGTGCACGTAGACATCGTCGAAGGGGACGTCGCCGGCGAACTCGATCCCGGCCATGATCATCCGCGCCACCCAGAGGAAGAGGATCTCTCGAGCGGTGGTGAGGAAGTCGGTGGGGTAGAAGGCGCGAAGCTCGGGAGTGTCCTCGGGCCAGCCGAGAGTCGCGAAGGGCCAGATCGCCGAGCTGAACCAGGTGTCGAGGACGTCGGGGTCCTGGCGCAGCTCCGCCCCGCCGCATCCAGCACAGGTCTGGGGCTCGGTCTCGGCGACGATCGTCTCGCCGCAGTCGTCGCAATACCAGACCGGGATCCGGTGCCCCCACCAGAGCTGGCGCGAGACACACCAGGGCCGGATGCCCCGCATCCACTCCAGGTAGACCCGCTTCCACTGCGGTGGCGTGAATCGGACCTCGTCGCGCTCGACCACCTCAATCGCGGGCTGCGCCAGCTCGTCCATGCGGCAGAACCACTGCAGCGAGATCAGCGGCTCGATCCTCTCCCCCGAGCGGTGCGAGAACGGGACGGAGTGGGTGTAGGGCTCCTCGCCGCGCAGCGAGCCCTGCTCGCGCAGGGCGGCGACGACGGCCTCCTGGGCCTCGGCGGCGGTCATCCTCTCGAAGCTCTTCCCGGCCTTCGCGGTCATTCGCCCGTCCTCGCCGATCACGCCGATCTCGTCAAGCCCGTGGGCGCGGCCGATCTCGAAGTCGTTGGGGTCGTGACCCGGAGTGATCTTCAGCGCCCCGGTGCCGAACTCCGGGTCGACGTGCTCGTCGGCGATGATCGGCAGGCGGCGGCCGACCAGGGGCAGCAGGCAGTGCCCGCCGACCAGATCGCGGTAGCGCTCGTCGCCGGGGTTGACGGCGACCGCGGTGTCGGCAAGCATCGTCTCCGGGCGCACGGTGGCCACCGTCAGGGTCCTGTCGGAGCCCTCCACCGGGTAGTCGATCGAGTAGAGCGTGTCGGTGACCTCGCGGTTCTCGACCTCGAGGTCGGAGATCGCCGAGCGCGAGCCCGGGTCCCAGTTGACCAGGTAATGGTCGCGATAGATGTAGCCCTTCTCATACAGCGAGACGAAGACCCGGTGGACCGCGGCGACGTAGCCCTCGTCCAGGGTGAAGCGCTCGCGCTGGTAGTCGCAGGAGGCGCCGAGGCGCTTGTACTGCTCGACGATCCTCGACCCGTATCGCTCCCTCCAGGCCCAGATCCGCTCCTCGAAGGCCTCCCGACCGAGGTCGTGGCGATCCGTTCCCTCCGCCCGCAGCTCCTTCTCGACCACGGCCTGGGTTGCAATCCCGGCGTGGTCGGTGCCGAGCATCCAGAGCGTGTTGCGCCCCCGCATCCGTTGCATTCGCACCAGCGCGTCCTGCATCGAGCCGTTCAGCGCGTGCCCCATGTGAAGCACCCCGGTCACGTTGGGGGGCGGGATCGCCACCGAGTAGTTCTCCTCGGGCGAGCCCTCGGCCGGCGGGTGGAAGTAGCCCCCCCGCTCCCACTCGGCGAACACCCGCTGCTCGACCTCGGCGGGGTCGTAGCGGGTGATCTGCTCCAGCTTGCGGCGGGCGTTGGGCACGGAGCGCGAGTTTAGTTTTACGATCGTCCGCGATGGGTGGAGACGCCGAAGGGAACGGGAGCGGAGACGAGCAGATCGCGCGGGAGCTGGCGATCGCGATCGCCGAGCAGCGACTCAACCTCTACTTCCAGCCGATCGTCTCCCTTCAGGACCGCTCGGCGACCATGCTCGAAGCGCTGCCGCGCTGGCCGCACCCCGAGCTGGGCATCCTCGCCCCCGGCGACTTCATCGGGATCGCCGCCGAGAGGGGGATGCTGGGAGACCTCGAGCGCTGGGCGATCGAGGCAGCCTTCGTGCAGCTCGCCGCCTGGCGCACCGGCATCGCCTCCGAGCTGACGATCTCGCTCAACCTCTCCGAGGAGCATCTCTTCGAGACCGACCTGGCCGAGGCGGTGCGCGCGTCGGCCAGCGCCAGCGGCGCCTCCGCCCATCGGATCGGCTTCGAGATCACCGAACGGGCGCTGGTCGAGGCCGGCGGACGCAGCCTCGGCAAGCTCCGCGACCTCTCCGACCTCGGTGTCTCGCTGACGATCGATGACTGCACCGGCTCCGACTCGGCCGAGCTGGTTCGCGAGGTCCCCACCACCGCCCTGAAGATCAGCCGCCGGGTGGTCGAGGGCATCCCCGACGACGAGGAGCGGGTGGAGCTGGCCTCGGCGACGATCGCGCTCGGCCGCGAGCTCGGCCTGGCGACGATCGCCAGCGGAGTCGAGTCGCCCGGGCAGCTCGCCAGCCTCCGCGACCTCGGCTGCCGCTACGCCCAGGGCTTCCTGATCTCGGTGCCGATGCCCGCCGAGGTGCTCGAGGACCGGATGGTCCGCCGCTAGATCTAGGCGGATTCCTCGGTCAGCTCGTCCCCGGGGGAGATGTCCTCGGGCGCCGCCTCGGTCACCAGGGTCGGCCTCCGCGACTTCTCGATCGTCTCCCGGGTGACCACGCACTTGGTCACGTCACGCCTCGAGGGCAGCTCGAACTGCACGTCCTGGAGGGTCTGCTCGAGGATCGAGCGCAGGCCGCGGGCGCCGGTCTCGCGCTCGAGCGCCTTGTCGGCGATCGCCGAGAGCGAATCCTCGGCGAAGACCAATTCGATGTCGTCGAACTCGAAGAAGCGCTGGAACTGCCGGGTCAGCGCGTTGCGGGGCTCGGTGAGGATCGTGATCAGGTCGGCGCGGCTGAGCTGGTGGATCGCGGCGACCACCGGCAGCCGTCCGATGAACTCGGGGATCAGGCCGTACTCGATCAGGTCCTCCGGCAGGCAGTGCTCGAACCACTCCCCGGTGTCGCGGTGCTCGCGGGAATGGATCGCGGCCCCGAACCCGATGCCGTGGTCGCCCATCCGCCTCTCGATCACCTTGTCGAGCTCGGCGAAGGAGCCACCGCAGACGAACAGGATGTTGGTCGTGTCGATGCTCAGGAACTCCTGGTGGGGGTGCTTGCGCCCCCCCTGGGGCGGGACCGACGCGGTGGTGCCCTCGAGGATCTTCAGCAGCGCCTGCTGGACTCCCTCGCCCGAAACGTCGCGGGTGATCGACGGGTTGTCCGCCTTGCGGGCGATCTTGTCGATCTCGTCGATGTAGATGATCCCGGTCTCGGCCCGCTTGACGTCGAAGTCGGCGGCCTGGATCAGCTTCAGGAGGATGTTCTCGACGTCCTCGCCGACGTAGCCGGCCTCGGTCAGCGCGGTCGCGTCGGCGATCGCGAAGGGGACGTTGAGGATCCGGGCCAGCGTCTGGGCGAGCAGCGTCTTGCCGCAGCCGGTGGGGCCGAGCAGGAGGATGTTGGACTTCTCCAGCTCGATCTCGGCGTCGTCGGACTGCTTCATCTGGACGCGCTTGTAGTGGTTGTAGACGGCGACGGCGAGGGCGCGCTTGGCGTGCTCCTGGCCGACCACGTATTCCTCGAGCACCTCGTGGATCTCACGCGGCTTCGGCAGGTTCTCCAGCTCGAAGGTGGGCGGCGCCGTGAGCTCCTCGTCGATGATCTCGTTGCAGAGATCGATGCACTCGTCGCAGATGTAGACGCCGGGGCCGGCGATCAGCTTCTTGACCTGGCGCTGCGACTTGCCGCAGAAGCTGCAGAGGAGCTGCTCGTTGGAATCTGTCGGGCGTGCCAGAGGTCTCCCCTCCTATTGCTGGTGATCGGCTCGCCGGCGCTTCAAGCTTAGAGACAGCGCTGCGCCGGCCCTGTGGCATCGCAGTTACTCCGCCCGCAGCCCCGACCCTGCTGCCGGGCGCAAACTTGCCCGCGCCCGGGTTCGCGCATCGGCGCTCTCAGGGACAGGCGGGGAACGGGTTCGGGTGGTTGCCCGACCCGCAGTTGCCGCTGCCCTCGTCGAAGAAGTTCGCCCCGGGATTGCCGCTGACCGTGTTGTCGAAGAAGCGGTTGCCGTCGGAGTTGGCGTCGATGTGGATGCCGTACTTGCCGTTGTCGTGGACCCTGTTGCCCGAGAACAGCACACCGTCGGAGTTGTGGACGAAGATGCCGCTCGGCTCGCCCTCGCCCGCGCTGCTGTTGTCATGGACCTCGTTGTCCTTGAAGCGCAGATCACCGCCGGCGGAGTCCTCGACGATGATCCCGCGGTTGTTGCCGAGGGCCTCGTTGCGGTTGACCCGCAGCACGCCGTCGCCGGTCGTGGTGATCCCGCCGATGTAGATCGCCGAGTCGCTGAAGCCGCTGCCGCGGTTGTCGACCACGTCGATCTCCCTGCTGCCGAAGACGTTTATGCCGTACTCGGCGTCGCAGGTGTCGTAGACCCTGAGGTCGGCGGCCCGGCCGCTGCGGATGCCGCTGAAGTCGACCTCGGAGGGGAAGGAGCCGTGGCCCTCGTCGGCCCCGGTGACCGAGAGATGGCGAAGGACGACCCCGGCGTCGTGGATGAGGATCGCCGCGCGCGCATTGCAGCCGGCGTCGATCAGGGGGCGCGGCTCCCCCTTCGCCCCGGCGATCGTGACGCTCTTGGTGATCACGAAGGTTCCCCGGTAGTGACCGCGATGGACGACCAGGGTGTCGCCGTCCTGCGCTGCGCCGAGCTTCGACTTCAGCTGGCCCGGGTGGACCTGGAGCACCTTGCTGCCGCCCGCGGAGACCCCCGGGACGGCGATCAGCAGGGCGGCGGCAGCCGTCGCGGCGGCAAGCACGATTCTGAGCGTCTCCCTGGCACCCATCCCCAACAGGGTAATACCGTTGGCCGCGATGGCGGACAAATTTCGGATCGAACCGATCACCGCGGAGCAGTACGAGACGCTGCTGCCGATGATCGCCGCCTACCAGCGCTTCTACGAGGTGTCTGACATCGACGGGGAGCGCAACCGGGAATTCTTCCGCCGCTTCATCGACCCCAGCCAGGATGGCCTGCTGCTGGGGGCCTGGGACGGGGGTCGGCTGATCGGATACGCCTGTCTCTACTGGTTCTTCAGCTCGACCCAGGCGGCCGAGACGGTGCTGATGAACGACCTCTTCGTCGAGCCCTCGAGGCGCGGCGACGGGATCGGCCGTGCCCTGATCGAGGCCAGCCTCGAGGTCGCCCGCGAGCGCGGCGCCCGCCACCTGGAGTGGAACACCGCTCCCGACAACCACACCGCCCAGCGGCTCTACGACTCGACCGGCGCCGAGCGCTCCACCTGGGTCAACTACGAGCTGGGCGCCTGACTCCCACTCCGCATCGAGTGGCCGAAATCACGCCCCCTTCTCCTGAGATCGTCCACTCGACGGTCGGGGCCGGGCCATCGCCGCTCAGCTGAACCGATCCCAGCGGCGCAGCGAGGGCTCCGGGTCGACCGGCATGCCGCGCACGTGGATCTCGAAGTGCAGGTGGCATCCGACGCTGATCGCGTTGCCGGTCTCCCCCACCCTGCCGATCCGCTCGCCGGTGCGGACCCGCTCGCCGCGATGGGCCGGCGATGGGCGGGGCATGTGGGCGTAGAAGTAGCTGCGGTGCTCGCCGCGGCCGTGGATCAGCACGTAGTTGCCGTAGAGCACAGGGTCGAAGCCGCGCCTCAGCACCCGCCCCCCGCGGGCGGCCTCGAGTGGCGTTCCGCAGGCCGCGACCACGTCGAAGCCCTCGTGGGTGCGGCCGCCCGAGCGCGGCGCCCCGAAGCGCCCGATCGCTCCGCGGACCCCGTGCCACCCGCGGACCGGGAAGACGTGACCGTGGAAGGCGAAGCCGGCCGCCCGCTTCAGGTTGTGCCCCCTCCGTCCCACCGTGACCAGGTAGTGCCCCTCAGGAGCCTCCGCGCCGCCCGCGGTCCTGCCCGCCCAGAGCAGGTGGTGGCGCCCCGGCTCGGCTTCTCGCAGGACGAATGCCCGCACCACCCGGCCGCTGCCGGCTTCGACGATCCGCACTTCGACGTCCACGGCGCGCCGGGCGCTGAAGGAGAAGCGAATCCGCACCGGCCGGCCCGCGAAGAAGGCGTGATGCGGCCGCGCCGAGCCGGCGGTCAGGTGGAAGTGAGGAGTGCCGGGCTCGGCTCCGACTGCCGTTGCAAGAAGGAGCAGCCAGGTGCAGACGGCCAGCAATACCCATGTCGCTGTTCGGCTAAGGCGATGCGGACGCGGGAGCGGAGCAATCGCCGCGGTTCTCGCAGCAATCGCCGCTGTACTTCAGTGGTGCTCGATGACGCGGTCGACGAGGTTGTACTCCTTCGCCTCCTCCGCGCTCATGAAGTAGTCGCGCTCGGTGTCCTTGGCGACCTTTTCCAAAGGTTGTTTGGTGTGCTTGGCGAGGATCTCGTCGAGGCGGCGGCGGACGTCGATGATCTCCTTGGCGTGGATCTCGATGTCGGTCGCCTGGCCCTGGAAGCTGGAGGAAACCTGGTGGATGAGGATCTTCGAGTTTGGCAGCGACATCCGCTTGCCCTCGGCGCCGCCGGCGAGGAGCAGCGCGCCCATGCTCATCGCGATCCCGACGCAGATCGTCTGCACGTCGGGCTTGATGAACTGCATCGTGTCGTAGATCGCCAGCCCGGCATAGACCGAGCCCCCGGGCGAGTTGACGTAGAGGCTGATGTCCTTGTCGGGGTCCTCCGACTCGAGGTGGAGGAGCTGGGCGACGATCAGGTTGGCAATGTCCTCCGTCACCGGGGTGCCGAGGAAGACGATGCGCTCGTTGAGCAGGCGCGAGTAGATGTCGAAGGCCCGCTCACCGCGGGAGGTCTGCTCGACGACCATTGGCACCAGGGGACTCATCGGTGGGCGAGTGTATAGAAGGCGGTCGGCCGCGATTAGACTCCCTCTCGTGACCGAAGTCACGACCGCCCACGCGACCTGCCCCCTCTGCGAGGCGACCTGCGGTCTGGAGCTGAACCTCTCGGACGAGCAGGTGACCTCGGTGCGTGGCGACGAGGCCGACGTCTTCAGCCACGGCTTCATCTGTCCCAAGGGCGCCAGCGTCGCCGCGCTGGAGTCCGACCCCGACCGCATCCGCACCCCGCTGATCAAGCGCGACGGGCGCTTCGAGGAGGCGAGCTGGGACGAGGCCTTCGCCGAGATCGACCGCCGGCTGCCGCCGATCCTCGAGCAGGATGGCCGCGACTCGATCGGCGTCTACGTCGGCAACCCCGCCGCCCACAACATGGCCGCGCTCTTCTACGGGCGGGTCCTGTTCAAGGCGCTGGGGACGCGCAACATCTTCACGGCGACGACGGTGGACCAGATGCCCAAGCAGGTCTCATCCGCCCACATGTTCGGCGGCGCCCTCAGCATCCCCATCCCCGACGTCGACCGCACCGAGCACCTGCTGATCCTCGGCGCCAACCCGCTCGCCTCGAACGGCAGCCTGATGACCGCCCCCGACATGCGGGGACGCCTGCGCAGGATCCGCGAGCGCGGCGGAAAGGTCGTCGTGATCGACCCGCGCCGCACCCGTACCGCCGAGGAGGCCGACGAGCACCACTTCATTCGCCCCGGCACCGACGCGCTGCTGCTGATGGCGATCGCCAACCTGCTGTTTGCCGAGGACCTGGTCGAGATCGGGGCGCTGGCCGAGCATCTGAACGGGCTCGAGCAGGTGCGCGAGGCGGCGCGGCCCTTCGCGCCGGAGGCGGTCGCGGGGCCGACCGGGATTTCGGCGGAAGAGATCGCCCGCATGGCCCGGGAGCTGGCGGCGGCGGACCGTGCCGCGGTCTACGGGCGAATCGGCACCTGCACACAGGAGTTCGGAACGCTCGCGAGCTGGCTCGTCGACGTCCTCAACGTCCTCACCGGCAACCTCGACCGCGAGGGCGGGGCGATGTTCACCGAGGCTGCCGCCGGGCAGAGCAACTCCAGCGGCGACCCCGGGCGGGGCCGCGGCTTCCTCCCCGGCCGCTGGGCGAGCCGGGTGCGGGGGTTGCCCGAGGCCTTCGGGGAGCTCCCCGTCGCCTGCCTGGCGGAGGAGATAGAGACTCCGGGCGAGGGCCAGATCAGGGCGATGCTGACGATGGCCGGCAACCCGGCGCTCTCGACTCCCGACTCGGGGCGTCTCGCGAAGGCCCTGGCTTCGCTCGACTTCATGGTCAGCCTCGACGTCTACGTCAACGAGACCACCCGCCACGCCGACGTCATCCTCCCCGGGCCCTCCTCGCTCCGCCGCCCCCACTACGACGTCGCGCTCTACCAGCTGGCGATCCGCAACGTCGCCAACTATTCCCCCCCGGTGCTGCCGCCGGACCCGGCCCTTCCGGACGAGTGGCGAAACATCCTGCGCCTCACCGGGATCGTCACCGGCCAGGGGCCGGCTGCCGACGTCGACGCGATCGACGACTTCGTCGCCGCCGAGGCGGTCAGGCGCGAGGTCGGGATGCCCGGATCCCGGCTGGCCGGCCGCGACCCGGCGGAGCTGCTGGAGGCGCTGGCACCGCGGAGCGGCCCCGAGCGCCTGCTTGACCTGATGCTCCGCGCCGGCCCATACGGGGATCGCTTCGGCGAGGACCCCGAGGGGCTGACCCTGGCCCGGCTGGAGGACTCGCCCCACGGCATCGACCTCGGCCCGCTGCGACCGCGGCTGCCCGGAGCGCTGCGCACCGCCAGCGGCAGGGTCGAGCTGGCGCCCGAGCCGATCCTCGCCGACCTGCCCAGGCTGCGTGAGGCCCTGGGGCGCTCGGTCAACGGCGGGATGGTCCTGGTCGGCAGGCGCAACCTGCGCTCCAACAACTCCTGGATGCACAACGTCCCCCGCCTGGTCAGCGGCCCGCCGCAGTGCACCGCGCACGTCAACCCCGGTGACGCCGAGCGCCTCGGCCTCCTCGACGGCGAGCCTGCGCGGGTCAGCTCCGAGGCGGGCTCGATCGACGTCCCGGTCGAGGTCACCGACGCGGTGATGCCGGGCGTGGTCAGCATCCCCCACGGCTGGGGCCACGGCGGCGAGGGAGTCGAGCTCTCGGTCGCCCGCGAGCACCCCGGCTCGAACAGCAACGTGCTGGCCCGCTCCGACCTGGTCGACCCGCTTTCGGGCAACGCGGTCCTGAACGGGATCCCGGTGGAGCTCAGGCCGATCGCGGTGGAAGAGGTGGAGCTGAGTCAGGCAACGATGGGATGAGGTCAGCCTCGACGGCGAATATTGCAAACTGACGCGTTTCGCGACCGAGGGGTGGTCGCCAGACGCAACAGTTCAGCCTCGGACGCGATTCCCGGGGACGCGATTCCCGGGGCCTATTCCTGGTCGCTGCCCGGGGTCCAGAGCGAGCCCGCCTGCTCGCGCTCGTCGTCCGGAGTCCAGAGCTTCTCGCGCGCCTCGGCCTGCGCCATCGGGATCTGCTTGGCCGAGTCGACGATCACGTCGATCGCCTTGCGGGTGCGGAGGTCGCGGCTGACCAGGGCGTCGCGGCCCTCCCGACGCAGCCGCTCCAGCAGCTTCTCGGGGCTCGTGCGCTCGTGCTGCGCGGTGTGCTCGAGCGCCTCGACCATCTCCTCCTCGGAGACCTCGATCGCCTCCTCATCGGCCACCGCCGCCAGCACCGCCTCGCGGCGCAGGTCGCGCTCGATCTCCGGCTTCGACTCCTCGATCAGCTGCTCGCGACTCCGCCCCTGTACCTGCAGATAGGTGTTGGGGTCGACCCCCCGGCTCGCCAGCTGGCGCTCGACGTCCTGCCAGCGCTCGTCGGCTCTGGCGTCGACGATCTCGTCTGGGATCTCGACGGTCGCGGCGTCGGCGGCGGCGTCTATCGCCGCCATACGGAAGTCCTGATCGATCCTCTCCGCGGCCGCCTCGGCGAGCTTCTCGGAGATGTCGGCACGCAGCTCGTCGAGGGTGTCGAACTCGGAGGCCTCGGAGGCGAAGTCGTCGTCGAGGTCGGGCAGGACCTTCTCCCTGACCTCCTTGACCCTGACCGCGAAGCTGGCCTCCTTGCCCGCCAGGTGCTCGGCACGGTAGTCCTCGGGAAAGGTGACCCCGACCTGATGATCGCTGTCGGGCTCCGCGCCGGTGAGCTCCTCCTCGAAGCCCTCGATGAACTGCCCCGCGCCGAGCTCGAGCAGCTGGTCGTGGCCCTCACCCCCCTCGAACAGCTCGCCGTCGATCGTGCCGGCGAAGTCGAGCAGGAGAACGTCACCCTCGGCCGCCGCCCGCTCCACCGGCTCCAGCCGCGCCATGCTCTCCCGGATCCGCTCCAGCTCCCGCTCGATCACGTCATCGGGCACCTCGGGGTCGGCCCTTCCCACCTCGAGGCCCTTGTAGTTGCCGAGCTTCGCCCGGGGGCGTACCCGGACCTCGAACTTGAAGCCGAGCGGCTGGCCCTCCTCCTCGGGCGCCGAGGTGATCTCGATCTCAGGGTCGCCGACCGTGCTCACGCCTGAATCGAGGACGGCCTGCTCGTACCACTCCGGCAGCGCCTCGCGCAGTGCCTGCTCGAACACCGGTCCGAAACCGAGCTGCTGGAGGACCAGCTTCGGCGGCACCTTGCCCTTGCGGAAACCGGGCAGGCGCATCTCCCGCCCCAGGGCGCGGGCGGCGCGCTGGATCCGGCGATCGACGTCGTCCGCCGGGACCTCGGCCTCGACCCGCGCCCGCGAGTCCTCCAGCTCTGAGACGGTGGTCTGCATCGGCGGGTGAATCTAGAGCAATCGGGGACGGCGGCTAGCCCCGCCCGCGCGCCTCCCTCCACAGCAGTGCCGCGAGATCGATCGCGAAGGCCGCCGCCCGCCCCAGGGGACCGGTGACGAGCCAGGCCCTCGGGTCAGCCCGCCTCCGGCTCATGCTCTCTGCCGGCGGCCGCGAGCCTCCTCTCCAGCAGCTCACCTTGCCCCGCGGCAACCGCCCGCCCCGCTCGCGCCTCCTCCAGCGGGTAGCCGCGCTCGGCGGCGAGGTCGAGCAGGCGCTGCTTCTCGGTCCCCTCGCGGGCGACCTCGAAGAAGACCCAGGCGAGCAGCCCGAGCGCGAGGAAGGTGCCCTCGACCATCATGATCACCCCCGCGGTGCTCTGGTCGGCGATCGGGGAGATCCCCCAGTAGCGCTCGCCCGGCGCGTAGATCGGATAGAGCACCGTCCCCGACCACATCAGGACGTTGCCGAGGATGGCGCCGGTGAAGCGGACGGCGATCACGTAGCCGACCTTCCAGCCGGCCCCGAACCAATCGGGCTTCGGCAGCGGCCCGAACACCGGCATCCACATCAGGCAGCCGAAGGAGAGGAAGGCGGCGTGCTCGAGCGCATGGACCGGCGCCGTCCCGTAGGCGTCCTGGTAGATCGCCGGGATGTGCCAGAAGAAGAGGTTGAGCGCCCACAGCGGAAAGGCGACCGCCGGGTGGGCGAGCACCCGGAGCCGGTCGAAGAGGCCAATGGCAAGCACCGGCTGCAGCAGCGGCCCGGTGAGGCCGAGGACGATCAGCAGGGGGGCGATGTCCCCGATCAGCAGGTGCTCGGACATGTGGGCGAGGACCAGCTCGTCGGCGATGTGGCCGACTGGCGAAAAGAGGGCGATGCCGATCACCACCAGGCCCGAGGCGAAGCAGACCTGGCGCCAGACGGGGACGGGCCTGCCCTTCGCCGCGAGGGTCAGCGCTCGCTTCGCATACAGCACCGCGGCGAGCGTGATCGGAACCAGCTCCAAGGGCGCGAAGGCGCCGCCGACGTGGGCGAGCGGGAGGTTCACGGTTTTCAGCCTAGCGGCGCCCGGGCTATGCCTCCGGCGGTTGGGGACCGCCAACGGTGGGGGCCGGCCCGAACCGGTATCCGCAATGACGGCAGACGCTTGCCGTCCGGGGGATCGCCATCCGGCAGTCCGGGCAGTCCTTCGCCGTCGGCAGGGTTCCCGGGACGTTGATCAGCTCGGCGAAGCCGGCGAGCGCCCAGATCGCCGATCCGACCAGCGAGAAGTAGGCGCCGAACTCGGTCCCGTCGACGTGGGCAGGAGGCGAGAGCATCTTCGCGAGACTCAGCGCCACGGCGGCCAACCCGATCAGACCGGCGAGGGCCAGCGCGCCCTTTCTCGTCTCCCCGAGCGCGTCCTTCGCGATCAGGGCGAGGCCCGCGGTGGCCATTGCGAAGAGGGCGATGTCCGCGCTGTGGAACGCCTTCCACCCAGATTGGGTGATGGTGAAGCCGAATTCGTCGAAGCGGTACCAGTCGAGGAACAACGAGCACACGACCATCGACAAGCCGAGGATCGCGACAGCTCTGAGCGATTCCCTCATTCTTCCCTTCAATCGCTTGAGGCAGCGAGCGTATCCGGAACCTGAGCGCGCCGGCCCCGAGGGGGCGTCCGCCCTGGACGAATGGTGCCGGCATCGGCTCAGGACGTCGGGCGGGTGGGTCCGGCAGCGAGGAGCCCGGAGCGCCCCCGATCGGGTGCGATCCCGGACGGGGTCCGCGGTTGTGCCCCCATGTCGGAGAGGAGGTTGTAGGTCGCCTGCTCGATCCGCTCGTCCGGTTGGGCGGAGAGCCCGTAGGACCACTGCATCGTCCCGCTGGCGAAGACGAGGGCGCCGCTGCCGGCGCGGTACCGCACGGCGTTGACGGTGCCGGGCTGGCCGGGCGGGGGCGCGGTGCCGCGCAGCCGGCCTTCATCCTGGATCCAGGCGTTCCCGGATGAGGTCCCGACATTGGTCGCCGAGAGCCTGATCACGCCCGCCGGTTGGCGCGAGAGGTACTGCGGCTGCGTTGGGATCGCATCCCATTCCCAACCGACGATCTTCGTCCCGATCTGACTCGAGCGGTGAAGCGGGATCGCGGTCTTGCGCCAGATCCGGTCGGCGGCGAACTCCCCACGCGCGTTGCCGGGGGGAACGGTCAGGGGGAAGGCCCGCCGGTCGTTGTCCCCGGCGTACATCACGCCGAAGAGCTGGTTCTCGGGTTGATCGGGTCCGACCCGCCCTCCCGGCGGCGCACCCGGGGCCCCGGGGGGCGCACCGTTGTCGCGCCAGGTCGTGGTCGCGTTCTGAGGATTGTCGTCGCGTGTGCCGGCGACCCCGTCGGGGCCAAGCGCGTCGTCAGCCGTTCCCCTGATGCCGTCCGGACCCCAATCGTTGGCCGCCACCGAACCGGACCCGGCCGAGCCGCTGCCCTCGACCGTCTTGTAGCAGACGAGAGTCCGCTGACCATCCTCGTAACGGGCCTTCCAATACGCGGTGTTGGCGCTGAATGAAGCGATGTTGACGCCGGCGTCGCGGGCCGCCCTGATGCCGTAGAACTGGGCGGCGCTCCAGTACTCGGAGTGACCCGAGATGACGTCCACGCGGTGGCGGCGCAACTCGCCGGGGTCGGAGCTGAGATGGACGTCGTCGGTGTAGGAGAGGTCGTATCCCTGCTTCTCGAGCCAGAAGAGAAGGTTGAAATCGGGCCCGAAGAACCAGTTCTGGGCCCCACCGGCAAGGCTGAGCGGTCGGTTGAAGGAGACCTTAACGGCGCGGCCAGTCCCCGAGACCGTGTTGCCGCCGCGAACGCCGAAGTAGAGGGATTTCCCGCCGAACAGGTTGTAGGCCTCATAGGTGTTGACGGGAAGGACGTAGAGCAGCTTGGCCGGGCGTCGGTCGTCGCGGACCGTGAAGACGACCGCCGTCTGCTCGCCCGTGGAGGCGGTCAGCTTCGCCAGGTAGATCCCCGCAGTGGGGAAGGCGGCGCCCGGTATCGAATAGGTGGGGCGCCAGTTGCCGCAATCGACCTCACCCGTCGTCGCGTCCATCGGCAGGCAGTTGTAGTCGTTGTTGATCGGGATGCCCCTTGCCTGCTCCACCAGGCGTCCTCCGAAGCCGCCGTAGTAGCCCATGCGGAAGACCGCGACGTCGACCGTCGCCTTCGAGGAGACCGGCTCGTCGCGGCCGATCTTCAACACCACGTCCTCGCCGAGCTCGACGCTGGTCCGGGTCGTGTACCCGCCCAGCTCGGCGCTGTAGTCGTCGATACGCCAACGCAGGGTTCCCTGGTGGCAGCGGTTCTCCTCGACGATCGGGTTTCGGGCTGGGCAGCTCGCATCCCGGCGGGCCCCGGGCCGACCGGCCATCCCCCCGATCGGTCCGACGCCGGAGGGCGGACCGGAGACGACCGCGGGGCTCGAGTCTCCGCTCCCGGTGCCGCTGAGGCTGTGGGGGAAGCCCTCCCCGGCAGCGGCGCCGATAACCGCGGCGACGAAGACGAAGGGAGCCAGGACCCGAACCCAAAGCGGCGTCTGCCCGGCGGAATCCAAGAGCCTCCGCGAGCCGCCCGCTCGGGTCGCTTCACCGCTCATCGGAGCCGGACTCGGTGTCGCGTGGTCTTCCTCGAAGCTCTCAATCTGGGGTGTGAGCGACCCGCTCGCCGAGGCGGCGCCGGGGGTCGCGGTTTTCAGCCTAGCGGCGCCGGGGTAGGGCGCTGGTAGTTTCTGCCGACACCCGAAAAGGAGCTTCAGTTGAGCCAGACGACAGCCGGCGCGGGGATCCTCGCCGATGAGAACCAGGACAAGCGCGACCAGATCATCGAGATGCTCTCCAAGGCGTACTGGATGGAGATCGAGACGGTGATGAGCTACATCGCCAACTCCGTCAACCCCGACGGGGTCCGCGCCCAGGAGATCATCGAGTCGCTGAAGGCCGACATCACCGAGGAGCTCGGCCACGCCCAGCAGTTCGCCGACCGCATCAAGGAGCTATACGGCGTCGTGCCCGGGTCGATGCAGTTCAGCGCCGAGCAGGACTTCCTGCAGCCGCCGGAGCATCAGACCGACATCGTCCACGTGATCAAGGGTGTGATCGCCGCCGAGTCCGGGGCGATCGAGTTCTACACGCGGATCGTCGAGGAGACCGACCAGATCGACCCGGTTACCAACGACATGGTGATCGCGATCCTCCACGACGAGCAGGGCCACAAGCGCCTCTTCGAGGGCTTCCTGCGCGAGTACGAGGCCGAGGGGCTGGCCTAGACCGCGGGGCGGCGGGTCCGACGTCATGGGGGGCGAGGACAGT
The DNA here is from genome assembly GCA_963725315.1 of uncultured Actinomycetes bacterium. Classification (GTDB taxonomy): domain Bacteria; phylum Actinomycetota; class Thermoleophilia; order Solirubrobacterales; family 70-9; genus JBBRHQ01. Next base: position 138,523 of record CAVRYA010000006.1, read on the forward strand.
CGCGGCTTCCCGCGGATCGGTAGCTACGGCTTCCTCTCCGACTGCCACACGAGCGCCCTCGTCTCCTACGACGGCTCGGTCGAGTGGCTCTGCCTGCCCTGCTTCGATTCCCCCAGCGTGTTCGCGGCCCTGCTCGACCGCGGCGCCGGGCATTTTCGCCTCTGGCCGAAGGGAGTGGTGGTCCCGATCAGCCGCCGTTATGAGCCGGGGACGCTGATCATCGAGACGACCTGGGTGACCGACACCGGCTGGGTGGTTGTGAGCGACTCGCTCTCGATCGGCGAGTGGGCACCCGAGGGAGGCGACAGCGGGCGCCCGCAGACCGGGCACGAGTCGGACTGCTCGCTGCTACGGGTCGCGCACTGCATCGACGGCGAGGTCGATATGCAGCTCGAGTGTCTGCCCCGCTTCAACTACGGGGCCGTGGCGCCGGCCTGGAGCGGCGGCGAGCTCGGGATCGCCGTCGCCGAGGGAGAGGGGGTGCAGCTCACCGTCAACACAGATTTCGAGCTGAGCGTCTCCGGCCCGGCGGCCCACGGCGAGATCCACCTGCGTGAAGACGAATCGGCGTTCTGCGCGATCGACTGGAATCCCAACCTGGGTGGGCCGCGGAGCGCCCCGGAGGCGCTCGAGCGGCTCGAGTCGACCCGCGATTTCTGGCGGGAGTGGCTGCGCCATGGGGATTTCCCCGACCACCCCTGGCGGATACATCTGCAACGTTCGGCGCTTGTCCTCAAGGGGCTCACACACGCCCCAACCGGAGCGATCGTCGCGGCCGCGACCACCTCGCTGCCGGAGACGCCGGGCGGAGAGCGCAACTGGGACTACCGCTACTCCTGGATCCGCGATTCGACCTTCTCGCTGTGGGCCATGCACACCCTCGGCTTCGACGAAGAGGCCCGCGACTTCATGCAGTTCCTGGTCCGCATCCTGTCCGAGGACCCCGGGTTGCAGATCATGTACGCGGTGGACGGCCGCAAGGACCTGACCGAGAAAACCCTCGATCACCTCTCCGGATATGAGGGGTCCCGGCCGGTCCGGATCGGCAACGGCGCCTACTCGCAGCGTCAGAACGACGTCTGGGGGGCGATCATGGACTCCGTCTACCTGCACGCGAAGGCGATCCGCACCGTCCCCGACCGGCTCTGGGAGATGTTGGTGCGAACGGTCGAGGCGGCGATCGAGGCCTGGCCCCATCCCGACCAGGGGATCTGGGAGGCCCGCGGTGAGCCCAAGCATTACGTTTCCTCGAAGCTGATGATCTGGGTCGCCGTGGACCGCGGGCGGCGGCTCGCGAGTAAGCGTGGAGAGCCAGAACTGGTGAAGCGCTGGGCGGAGATCGCCGATCAGATCCAGGCCGAGATCCTCGAGCGGGGCGTGCGCGACGGCGTCTTTCGCCAGCACTATGAGACCGATGCCCTCGACGCCTCGACCCTGCTGATCCCGCTGCTCCGCTTCCTGCCGCCCGACGACGAGCGGATCAGGGGGACGGTGCTGGCGATCGAGCGCGATCTGACAGCCCACGGCCTCGTCCTCCGCTACATCACCGGCGAGACCGACGACGGCCTGAGCGGCGAGGAGGGGACCTTCCTGATCTGCTCCTTCTGGCTCGTCTCGGCCCTCTCGGAGATCGGTGAGAGCGCGAGGGCGCGGGCGCTGTGCGAGCGCCTGCTCGAGGCGGCGGGCTGGCTCGACCTCTACGCCGAGGAGCTCGACCCGGTCTCCGGCCGCCACCTCGGCAACTTCCCCCAGGCCTTCACCCACCTGGCGCTGATCAACGCGGTCTCCCACGTGATCGCCGACGAGCGCCGCGAGGGCGGCCCCGGGCAGATGACCGCGGTGTTCAGCGAGATGGGCGGCGTCCGCGAGGACGCCTGAGCCGGAGCACCTGCGGCGGCTTCGCCGCCTTACATGCCTCTGCCGGCGCTAACACCGCGCCGGCATTTTTCGGAATCACTTGCGGCGGCTTCGCCGCCTTACATGCCTCTGCCGGCGCTAACACCGCGCCGGCATTTTTCGGAATCACTTGCGGCGGCTTCGCCGCCTTACATGCCTCTGCCGGCGCTAACACCGCGCCGGCATTTTTCGGAATCACTTGCGGCGGCTTCGCCGCCTTACATGCCTCTGCCGGCGCTAACACCGCGCCGGCATTACATCTCTGGTTGGTAGGTGCCGAAGCTCCAGAGGTTGCCCTCGGGATCGCGGACCGAGAAGTCGCGCGAGCCGTAGTCCTGGTCACTGAGGCCGCGGACCACCTCGGCGCCGGCGCCGGCGGCTCTCTCGAACAGGGCGTCGGGATCCTCGGTGACCAGGTATTGCCACCCCTGGCCCTCGTGCGGGCCGAAGTCGTCGTCCTTGACCGAGCCCATCATCACCAGGCTGCCGCGGTAGGCAAGCTCGGCGTGGACGACGGTCTCGCCGTCGGTGTGGACCTCGTGGCGCTCGAAGCCGAAGGCCTCCTCGAGCCACTCGATCGCTGCGCTCGCGTCGCGATAGCGCAACGAGGGAAAGATCGTCTGGGTCATCCGTCCTCCTCCGCTCGGTTCGCTGGTTCAATCCCCCGATGCGAAAGCTTGCCATCTGGGGGGGCCTGGGGGCCGCCGCGGCGGTGATGGCCGCCGGGCTCGGCTCGGTTGCTCTGGCCGGTGGCGGAGCCGCCGGCGCCAGCGCCCTCGGCCCCTACCCGGCCCTCGGGGGCTGCCCGGTCTTTCCCGCCCCGCCCGCCTCGCTGCGGCCGCGGGCGCCATCGCTCCCCAACCAGGCCGCCTGGAACCAGGACGTCTCCAGGGCGCCGGTCGCACGGCGCTCGGGCGCGATCATCGCCTACATCAACGCCCACGGCGGCGATCACCTGCATCCCGACTTCGGCTCCCCCCGCGCATACGGCTTCCCCTACGCGGTGGTCGGCCGCCACCAACCGAAACTGCCGATCCACTACACCTCCTACGGCGGCGAGAGCGATCGCGGGCCTTTCCCGATCCCCAAGCGGGCGCCGATCGAGGGCGGCCGGCGCAGCAACGGCGATCGCCACCTGCTGGTGGTCGACCGCTCGCGCTGCCGCCTCTACGAGCTCTACCGCGCCTTCTTCGTGCGGCGGGGTCGCGATCACTGGAACGCCGGCTCCGGGGTCGAGTGGAACCTCCGCTCGAAGGGCCTGCGACGGAACGGCGACACCTCGGCCGACGCCGCGGGGCTGCCGATCTTCCCCGGGCTCCTCCGCTACGACGAGGCTCGCCGCGGCCGCGTCGACCACGCGATCCGGATCACCTTCGACGTCACCCGGGACGCCTGGATCCACCCCGCCTCGCACTGCGCCGGGGACACCTCCAGCCACAACGCCCCGCCGATGGGCCTGCGCCTGCGCCTGCGCCGCAGCTACGGGCTCGGCCGCTTCAGCGGCCCGGCGAAGGCGATCGCGAGGGCGCTGAAGCGCTACGGGGCGATCGTCGCGGACAACGGCTCCAACTGGTTCTTCGGCGGCACCAGCGACCGGCGCTGGAACGACCACAACCTCGACCAGCTGAAGCGGATTCCCGGCCGCGCCTTCGAAGTGGTCCGCAGCGCCGCCCCCACCCACCGCTGCTGAGGTCTACTCTTGACCGGAGATGGGGGCCGGAGTGGATCAGCGGAGCGGGGCCGAGAACCTCGTCGCCGCCCACGCTCGGATCCGGGACGAGGCCGTGCGGCTCGCCGGCGGGCCCGGCGACATGCCCCAGCGGGTGGCGCTGCTTCACTCGATCTTCGTCGACTCGGGCGGCGGCCACGCGTTCCCCGAGGTGGCCCTGCACGGAGCCCTCTGGGCCTACGCCTTCTACGAGCGGCGCGGCGCCGTCTCCAGGATGATCGCCTACCGCTACCTGCACGACCGCGAGGAGCGGGCCCACCGCTCCTACATGCTGTTCGAGTTCTCCCAGGGGTTCAAGGAGGCCAACCGCTCGGTCTTCATCGACACCTACACGAACTACTTCTTCAGCAAGCACCACGGCGAGGAACCCGGCGCCGAGGAGATCCTCCCGCCGCAGCTACTCGAGGCGCTCAACCGCGTCCACCACGCCGCCCGCGGCGGGCGCCGGCTCGCGGCCGACGAGCGGGCCCGGGTGTTCGAGACGGCGCTCCTCTTCGAGCAGGAGAAGACGGTCGGCCCGAAGGTCAAGGAGGAGGTCGCGAAGTTCGACTGCCCGGTGCTGACCAGGCTGGTGCTGAAGCCGGTCGTCCGCTTCGGCTACTTCCCCCGCCTCAAGCTGCTCTTCTTCCGCGACTTCAGCGACGTCGATGAGCGGATCGAGAAGGCGGTCGCAGCTACCGGCTGGCCGAGCAGGCCGGACGGCCCTCGGTGGCCGAGGCGATCCGCTACCAGGGCGTCCTCCCCGATCGCTGCTTCGCCGATCCGCTCGCCTACGCCGCGAGCCTCCGGCAGGCGTCCCTGCCGGCGGGCTGAGGGGATCGCGGCAGGTCTGGCGAACGTCAGCCTGCGGACCGAGGCGAACCTCGCCTACCGCGAGGCCATCGCCGAGCAGGGCTCCGGCGATCCGGTCGTCCTCCTCCACGGGTTCCCCGAGAGCTCACGGATGTGGGCTCCGCTGATGGCCGCACTCTGCGAGGCGGGGCGGAGCAGCGTCGCACCCGGACCTCTACGGGCTCGGCGACTCGACCGTCGAGGGACCGATCGGCTTCGAGAGCACCCTGGCGGCCTTCACGGAGTTCATGGAGATGCGCGAACCTGGCCCGGTGGGCGTGATCGTCCACGACTGGGGCGGGTTCATCGGCCTCGCCTGGGCGTGCGATCACCCCGACCGGGTCAGCTCGCTGGTGATCAGCAACAGCGGCTTCTTCAGCGACGGAAGGTGGCACGGGCCGGCGAAGGCGATCCGGGGCGAGGACGGGGAGGCGATCGTCGCCGCGATCGAGCCCGAGGGCTTCGCCGCTGCGCTCAACGCCGGCGGCGATGCCTTCGACGACGGGGCGATCGCCGCATACTGGAAGCCGTTCGAGGATGGCCGCGGCCAGGCCGCCACCCTCGGCTTCTACCGCTCGATGGACATGGAGAAGCTCGCGCCCTGGGAAGGCAAGCTGGCCGAGCTCGGCGTGCCGACGCTGCTGCTCTGGGGAGCCGAGGACGAGTTCGCCCCGATCTCCGGCGCCCACCGCTTCCAGCGCGAGATCCCGGGCGCCGAGCTCGTCGCGCTCGATGGAGTCGGTCACTTCGCATTCGACCAGGCCCCCGAGCGCGCGATCCCGGAGGTCCTGCGCTTCCTCGGCGCCTAGCCCCGGTTCTCGGGCACGAACTTGCTGGCGATCAGCACCGCCCCCTGCGGATCCTGGATCACTGTCATCCGCACCCAGGGAGCGTCGAACGGCGGGGCGATCACCTTGCCGCCCAGTTCGCCGGCCTTCGCCGCGGTGGCGTCGGCATCGTCGGTCGCGAAGGTGACGCTCCAGTGGGGCGGCGTGTCGGGCTCCTCGTCGGGGATCGGGTTGATGCTGGCGACCACGTCCTCGAATCCCTCCGGGCCGCCAACCTCGGCGATCATCTTGCGAATGCCGGGGTTGTCGCGCTCGAGGTGGTCGCCGTAGCCCGGCAGCGTCCACATCTCGGCCCCGCCGCCGAGGGCGAGCGTCGTCCAGCCGAAGACCGCGCCATAGAGCTTCTTGGCGGCGTCGACGTCGCGCGTCGCCAGGCCGTTGAAGTTGAGCGAGCCGTGCTCGTTGACGATCTGCGCGCCCCGGTGCTCTTTTGCCTGCCAGGCGCAGAAGGCGGCCCCCTCGGTATCGGTTAGGACGGCCATGCGACCGGCATCCATGACGTCGAAGGGCTCCATCACAGCGGACCCGCCTGCCTCGCCGACCTTGGCCGCCGTCTCGTCGGTGCTCTCGACCGAGACGTACGTGTTCCACATCGCCATCGGCGGCGCAGCTTCCGGAATTGACCCGACCGCGGCCACCCTTCCGCCGCGAAGTCGGGCGATGAAGTACTTGCCCTCGGAGCCGGGGGGCATCACGTCCTCGAACCGCGAGCCGAAGAGCAGCGCTGTAGAAGTCGAACGGCGGCCTCCTGTATCGGGCTGGCTCTGTCGACCCAGCAGGGGACTCCTGGGATGTAGCCGTCTGCTTGGGCATGACCTCTTCTTTCTGCTTGCGTTCGGGTGTGGGCCTCACCATAGATGAGCCAATTCCCGCCTATGCCTTTGTCGCGACCTACCTCCTGCTCAGGGCGATCGCGCTGTTCACGCCGCTTCGCGGATCCGAGCGCGAGGAGGCCCTGGGCATGGACTTCGTCCACCACGGGGAGGAGGCCTACGCCTCGGGCGAGGGGGCAATCCTGGTCCCGCCCGAAGAGGGGGTCGAGGTGGAGGCGATGGTCGCCGACCCGGGCTAGCCGAACTCCAGCACAGGGATCGCCCGGCGTGCCCGACCTCACCCACCCCGTTGCGGGAGCCACCGGCTGATGGCCGAACCCGAATTCAGCGCATGTCCCGAGAGGACGTAGCCGCGGTCGAAGGCGCGCCCGACGACCGGGGCCCGATCAGGGGAAAGGAGGCGCTCCGCGCTTGGCTAGCCGGCGCTTCCTATCGCATCGCAGAGGCTCGTCATGGCATCCTGCGCCTCGGTCGAGGGCAACTGCTTGACCGCCGCGCGGCAGGAGTTGGCGGCTTGGGACAGGGCCTGCTTGGCCTGTGCGCCCCCCTGCTGCACGGCTTGCTTGGCCGAGGCGCCGACCAGGTTGCAGGCACCCTGCAGCGTGGACCCGGTGGTGCCGCCGACATCCTGGGCCTTCGCGTCCAGGACTTGACCGCCGCATCGATCCGCTGCTGCGCGTTGCCCCCGGCGGAGGTGGTCGTCGCGGTCGTGTCGCTTCCGCCGCCGCCGCACCCGGCGGCGATCAGGGCGCAGGCGCACAGCGCGGCGAGTGGCGCGATTGCGCAACGGAGATGTCCTTGCATGCTCGGCGGTCCTCTCAGGTAGTCCGACCCCGCGAGGTCGCGGGTCCGCACACACGCCACGCGGCGCTCGCATCGCGGCGCCGCGCCGGCCGGCGGACCTTGTCTGCACTCAGCCGTCGGTGCGGCCGCAGAGGCTGTCCTTCGCGGCCAGAAGCTGCGCGTCCGCGGCGGCGAGCAGAGCCTCGGGGCGGGCGGTGCCGTGTGTCAAGATGACTTTCTGTTAGCTAACAAGCCTGCTGCTCGGCTGCAGGTGGCCCGGAGATTGAGCTGATGGCCTCGCGCGAGAAGTCCGCTGCCCCGCCCAAGCGGCTGCCGCCGGCCGAGCGACGAGAGCAGCTCACCGCGGTTGCCCTGGAGGTAGCCGCGGAGCGCGGATATCGGAGACTCGAACTGGAGGAGGTGGCCGAGCGCGCAGGGGTTGCGAGAACCCTCTCTGGCCGTACCGCTACTTCCCGGAAGGGCGGCGGGACCTCGACCCGGCGGTGCTCGAGCGGGCCGGGCAGATCCTGGCGGGGGACTGGGTCACCCGACGAGTCGATCCCGCTCAGCGAGCGCCTCGCCCGCAACTTCGTTCGGATCATCGATCACGCCGCGGAGCCATCCGACGCCTGGCGCCTCTACCGCGTCAGGCTCGCACTGGGGGTGACCCCGAGCTGGTAGCGATCGGGGATCGCTACCACCGCCTCGTGATCGAGAGCGTCTCCCGCGAACCATCTCGGCACCAAGGAGCCACCGGAGCTGGTCCGCATCGCCCTCACCGGTGACCTGGCCTACGCGGAGACGGCGCTCGATACCTGGCGCGAGTCCGGCTTCCCGCGCGAGACGATCACCGAGCTGCCCTCCTCACGCACCTTGGTGACCACGATCGAGGCTGCGGTGGTGCTGGGCGACTGAGGATTTCGATCCGCCGCCGCCCTGCACCCGCACTAGAGGATTTCAATCACTGGGAAACCCGACCAAGGAGGCAAGCGCCATGGCCGATTCAAGCGAAACCTCAAGCGGGAGCCGCGAACCGGTGCGCTACCTGGTCTTCTCGGCATCGCTGCGCGCGGACTCACTGAACCGGAGCCTTGCGGCACTGGCTGCAAGGACCATCGAGAAGAACGGCGGCTCCGTCGACCATCGAACCATGTCGGAGTTCGACTGCCCTTCCTACGACCAGGACAGGCAGGAAGGGGAAGGGTTCCCCGCCGGTGCGGAGCAGCTCCGCGACTGCATCAACACCAACGACGCGTTCGTCGTCAGTTCCCCGGAATACAACGCCTCGATGCCGGGACTGCTCAAGAACGCGATCGACTGGGTATCGCGCTTTCGTCCCCAGCCCTTCAACGAGAAGCACGCCCTCCTGCTCTCGGCATCGCCGTCGATGGTCGGTGGGAATCGCTCGCTCTGGACCCTGCGGATTCCCTTCGAGCACCTCGGTGCTCGCGTCTATCCCGACATGTTCTCCCTCGCACAGGCCCATCGGGCTCTCGATGAGGGCCGAAATCCTGGAGCCGGACTGGCGGAGCGCTTCGAGCGCAACATCGCAGGGTTCATGGACCTCGTCGAGGCGGCGAAGCACTACCCCTGCGTCAGGTCTCGATGGGTCGAGCACCTCGGCCAGCAGCCAGATCCGGCAATAGACCGCATCGAGTGAACGCGTGCGGCGGGGGTCGTCCTCTTGGCCGAAGCTGAGCCGAGGCACGCGCCGGGCTCGATCGAAGAACGCCTCGCCGACCTGCCGCACCAGGTGGCGAACATTGCGGGGCTACTCCGAAAGCCCGGCTTCGAGGGCTTCCAGGCGCTGGCCCTCCTGGTAGTAACAGACGCGGGCTATGGCGCCGTCACGGATCGTCCAGACATGCGAGCCACCGGCTGTCGCCTCGACCCCATCTCGCCCTCGGGTGTGGGTGGTGACCGATACGAGGATGTGCTCGCCGCCATCGATGAACTCCCGCGCCTCGATTCGAGCCGACTCGAAGGTTCCGTAGAAGTCCTCGATCAACTGCCGCCATTGATCGAGGCGCGATACGCCCCGGTACGGTCCGTAGGCCCTCGACCAGTCGAACTCCGCGTCCGGAGCTGAGTTCTTCACCGCTGCGTCCCAGTCCCCCCGGCTCCACGCCTAACGAGCTTGGACGATCCTTGCGTTCTCCTGCGACATCGTCTTACTCCGAAAGCCCGGCGACTTCGAGGGTTAGGTCCGCTTCGCGCACTTGCGTTCCACCGAATGCTCGATTCGCGGTATCACGTGTGCGGCGACGCGCTCAATCTGACGCCGCTCATCGCCCAGCGGCCATAGCTGCACCCACTGGCACCCGGCCCGCGCGTACCGTGAGAGAAGCTCGGCGCAGTGCTCGGCCGACCCCACGCATACCTGGTCGCGCAGCTCATGGGCATCACGCCTCAGCAGGGGAGCGAGGACGTCGTTGAGCATGTGATCCCGGTCGGCGCTGTCCTCGCTCACCCAGGTCCACATGGTGACCAGCGCGTTGGGAAAGCCATCTGCCTGACGGCCGCGTTGGCCGAGCTGCTGCGCGAGCAACTCCCTCCCGGCGGCGAATTGATCCGGAGTGGTGTTGTATCCGGAAGCGAGCCAGCCGTCGGCGAGGCGTGCGACGCGCGCAAGGCCCGCGTCAGAGCCCCAACTACCGATCCAGATGGGGACGCCGTCCTCCCGATAAGGGCGAGGGGCCAGCCTCTCCTCGGGAAGCGAAAAATGTTCAGTCTCCTGGGGCAGCTCTCCTCGCAGCAGCGCCCGCAGAATCACCACGGATTCCTCGAAGCGCTTCCAGCGTTCGTCGAATTCAATTCCCATCGCGTCGTAGTCGCCCCTGGATGAGCCTGGGCCGAGTCCCGCGATCAGGCGACCCTCCGAGAGAAGGTCGAGCGCGGCCAGGGTCTTCGCCATCGGGACCGGACCCCGGAGGGCCGCGAGCGAAATCGTTGTCGCAAGCTTCATCCTTCCGGAGCGCTCGATGACGGCGGCAAGGGCCGTGAGGCCATCGAGCCAGGGAGTGGAGAAGAGGAAGTGGTCGTTGGCGGAAACGGCAGCGAGGCCGCAATCCCGGGCGGCATCAACGGCACCCATCACCCTCGAGAGCGACAGGCCCTCGCCCCTGAAATCCATCAGCGGCAGGTGTACGCCGACCTTCACGCCGCCCGAGCCCGTTGTCGGTCCGACATCGCATCAGCATTACGGCTTCCGAGCCGTTCGTGGTGAAGCACCTCCACGTTCTCCCGCGACATCGCCTACTCCGACAACCCGGCGGCTGCGAGGGCCTGGGCTCGATCGGTGAAGATCCGGACCTCGATGCCCTTCCCGTCGCGCATCTTGATCGGCCAGGCCCACTCGGCGTCGATCTCGGGGTCGAGATATGCCAGCAGCGCTTCGATCCCGCCCTCGTTCCAGGCATTGGACGCCCTCCAGGCGATCTCCACATTCTCCTGCGACATCGCCTACTTCGAACCCCCGGCGGCTTCGGGCCTAACGAGGCTTCTTTGGCTAGCGCCTGATGGTGTTGTGGACCTCGAACACCTCCGGCTCGCCTGGCTCTATCCCGACATCGGCCAGTATTGGCATCAGACGGTCGCCAAATGCCTCCCACTGCCCCCGCGAGTCCCAGATCTCGCTAACGCGAACACCGTCGTCCACCAAGAAGGCGATGTGATAATCAAGCCCCTCCGGAGGAAAGTCACCGCCATCGCCCTCCAAGCGGCGAATGGTTTCGTCGTATTGCTCGGTCGTCACCGGAGACGTCGGGGCGAAGCGGACAACGATGCTCATCTGTCACTCCTTCTTATTTGGGGTCAATCCGACCCTATCCGACTCACGTTTCGGCCCCCCAAAAAGACCGGCGAAGTTCTCCGGCGACATCGGCTACTCCTCAAGCCCGGCGGCTTGGAGGGCAGATTGCTGGTCGGGAGAGTTTCGCCACCGAACGACCTTGCCGCTGCGAACTGTGAACACCATCCCGTACGGCGCGAACTCCGTCTCGAGGCCGCTGTGCCGCCCCCATTGCCGCTGGTTGCGGATCAGCAGCACCACCTCGTCGCCGACCGACACCACGTCCTGGATCTCGAACTGGAGATCGCTCCACGCCGAGAGCCAGTTTCGCCAGTAGGTTCTAACGCCCTGGTGGCCGTGGTAGACGCCGGCGATCTCCGGGTAGACGTCCGCGATCGCCGACGCGTCCCATTCGATCTCCGGATCGTAGAACTCGAACGCCTGCTCGTGCTGCCGGCGCTGGAACCCCTCCGCCAGCGTCCGCACAATCTCCACGTTCTCCTGCGACATGTCGCCTCGCGGTGTCTCTTCGCGTCGGGGGTGGAGGCAACCCCGTCGGCGCCTCGAACCCGCGACCGCCTGGATCAAGATCCGAGGCCGCCGCGCAGGGCCGCCGCGCTGCATGCCGC
>CAVRYA010000007.1:0-485634 GCA_963725315.1 uncultured Actinomycetes bacterium
TTTTACGCGCCGGTCAGACGATCGACATACTCCTCGACGTGACTAATCCCGGTCTGTGGATGGCCCACTGCCATATTGCCGAGCACACCGAGTGCGGAATGATGTTCAGCTTCGACGTTGCCCCGGCCGCGGACGCTGAAACGGCGTGACCTTGCTCCGGCGTCACCAGGCACCTGGCAAACGCTCGCTCTTGGCCGAGGCTGTCGCCGGATCCGATCGGCCGGTAGACATGCATCGTTCTGCATCGACACGGAGCCGGTGACCGTTCTGGGAGACCCGAGGCGATCAAGCCTGCCATTCGCTCGACATCCGCGGGTGGTAGCGAGAGACGATTCGGGCCCCCGCTATTGTGCGGACCAGCAAGCTCGTCGCCGATGTCGAGCGCAACTTCCTGTCGTTTCATTCGGCAACGAGGCGATGCGGGCGATGAAGGCACTGGGACCGGCGCCTGGGGCTGCGAAGAAAATGGGCTCAGGCACGGAGAGTGGTTCGGGCGATCGGATTCCTGGGAAGTGACCACGATCGAGCCGGTCAGCGAATTCTTGCCCTGGCGCCTCACCGGGACCTACCTCGAGGCTTGCAACTGTCTTCCGATCTGCCCTTGTCGAAGGATCGACGGGGTGCAGGGTGGCCGCTCCAGCTTCGGGGAGTGCCTTGGCGCGCTTTCATGGCGGGTAGAGCGGGGCCAGGCCGGGGCGGTCGATCTGTCTGGTCTGCAGATTGTCATCGCATCGCGCTACCACGACGACGAGGAAGGCTCACCCTGGTCTTGGATGCTGTTCTTGGAGAAGAGCGCCGACGACCGTCAGCGCCGAGCGCTGGAGCAGATCTGGGCTGGCAAGCTCGGGGGCACTCCCCAGCGGCAATTTCCGTGGGCCTGGAAGAGCAGCGACCTGGTGGGCGTGGAGCAAGTGGAGATCGAGATCGATCACACGCCGGGTCGCGGCTGGTTCAAAGCCGGCGGCGTGGTCGTGGTGAGGATCAGCGGGCCCTTCGAGAAGCAGGCTGCGGTCAGCTGCGTAATCCCCGGCCACGATCGCTCCGGCAGAGAACTGGTGGCCGAGCGGATCACTGTTGAGGAGCAGCAGCCCTTGAGCTTCCACCTAACCGATCGCTGCGGCTATGAAGCGACCTTCGAGTACTCGTCGGACTGATTGTTCCACCCGATCGAGGCTACGACTGCCGCCTTGGACGAGAAGCGGTAGTCCCGCGTTCAGGACTTCAGGCGTGCTTGCTCCACTATCCGTGGGTGGTCGCGAGAGACGAATCGGGCCCCCGCTATAGGACGGAAAGCCCGCCACGGCGGGCTTTCCGCTTCCCGGGCTGAGGCGGTGGTTTTCAGGCGGGGCTCACTCCAGAACCGGCCTGCACGAGCATGGCATGCAGAGCGATGGGCCTGCAACCTGAACGCCGCCATCAAGCGCCCCGTAACGTATGGAGGCGAGGCGAGAGATGATCCGATTCCGCCCAGGCCGCCACCCACGTCACCCGCGTTGGCCAATTCCGCTTGTCGCACTCATTGGGGCTGCCGTGTTCGCAGGCTGCGGTTCCTCATCGTCTCCGTCGGCGGCTGCCACGGGTGTTCCCAAGGGCCAGGTGAGGGGCAATGGCTCCCAATTCGCTGGCACGGCGGCCACTCCACCGAAACCGGCGCCGCCGCTTTCGTTGCAGGACTCGCTTGGCAAGGCGGTCAACCTCGCCCAGTTCAGGGGCAAGGCGGCCCTGGTGACCTTCATCTACACCCACTGCCCGGATGTCTGCCCGCTGATCGTCAGCCATCTGCATACCGCGCAAGCCGAGCTCGGGGTCAGGGCAAGGCAGCTACAGATCATCGCCGTCTCGACCGATCCCCGGGGGGATACACCAAAGACCGTCGCGTCCTTCCTGCGGGCCCATGAAATGACCGGGCGAATGGACTACCTGATCGGGTCACGCAAGCAGCTCGGCCGCGTTTGGAAGGACTGGAACATTGTCGCGAGGCCGGCAAAGAGCGGACGCGACCTGGTCGAGCACTCGGCGCTCATCTACGGGATCAGCGCGAGCGGAAAGGTGATGACTCTTTACCCCGCCAATTTCACGCCGGCGCAGATCGTTCACGACGTCCCGATCCTGGCCTCACAGTAGGTGATGCGCCGGTTCGCCGCGCCCATGTTGCCGTTGCGGCGGTTGCGGCGTTGATCGCCATCGAGGTCGCGACCGGTAGTTCGAACGGGACCAATCTGGGGCCGGCTCCGGGATTGCCCACGGATGTCCTCGTCGGGCCGCGCGTCTCACTTGCAGATCTGCGCGGCAAGGCAGCGGCGATCAACTTCTGGGCCGGCTGGTGTGATCCGTGTCGGCATGAGGCCCCCGAACTCGAGCGTCTCGCACGCACGCTTCATGGGCAAGGGCGCCTGATCGGCGTCAACTACACCGACAGCCTCGGCAGCGCCCGGGGCTTCATCCGCGAGTTCCACCTGACCTATCCGACCCTTCGCGATTCCGACGGTGCCGTCGGGGATCGCTACGGCCTGACTGGGTTGCCGGTGACAGGGGTCATTGACCCGCGGGGCCAACTCGTCGAACTGCTGCGCGGGCCGCAGACAGCGGCGGATCTGCGTCACGCGTTGGACGCAGCTCGCCACTGACCGCCGCGCGCTCGCGCTCCGGCGAGCGGCCCAACCACGCTCTCACCGGTGCTAGTCGCTGGGGTGCTAGTCGCTGGAGTAGGCAGGCTCACCCAGGTGGGGACGCTCGGCCTGGCGCCGCCCGGCCTCGGCCGCAGAGCCCGCACGAGCCCCTTCTCTGCTGCGCCGCAGGAGCCGTCGCTGCTCGGCCCCCTCGGCCGAGAACTGGAGGCGGAAGGGAAGCCGCATCGTTAGTCCCAGCAGTAGCAGCAGAGCTGTTGCCACGGCCACATTCAGAATCAGGATCGTTGCTAGTGACATCTCTCATTACCTCACTTGTGTCTTCTTGTCTCGTCTTCCGATCACTCTTCCCACTGTGGCTTAGGAGACACCAAGAACTGGGTTAGAGACTTCTAAGAATCGTTCAAATCCCCTGGCGGATTTGGGCTCGACGCCCGCCCACCGAGCGGGTAGCCTGCTCACATGGATGCCTTTGTGGGCGTTGGGCCGGCGGGGACCTCGACTGCCGAGGTGGCCGCGGCCGCACCCGTCCCCCGGGCACAGGCCCTCGCCCTCCTCCGCGACTACGTCACCCTGACCAAGCCGCGAATCATCTCGCTGCTGCTGTTGACCACGGTGGCGACGATGTTCGTCGCCGACCCGGCCGGCCCGCCGCTCTCGATCATCCTCTGAACCATGCTCGGCGGCTACCTGGCCGCCGGAGGCGCCGGCGCGATCAACCACTACATCGACCGCGAGCGCGACGCCCGCATGGCGCGCACCCGCTCGCGGCCCCTGGTCAGCGGCCGGATCGAGCCGATCCATGGCCTGATTTTCGGCATCGCCCTGGGCGCGATCGCCTTCGTCCAGCTCTGGCTCACGGTCAACCCGGCGGCGGCGGGGCTGGCGATGGCCGGGCTGCTCGGCTACGTCTTCGTCTACACCCTGTGGCTGAAGCCGCTGACTCCGCAGAACATCGTCATCGGCGGCGCCGCCGGAGCGGTGCCGCCGCTGGTCGGCTGGGCGGCGGCGACCGGCGGCCTCAGCGCCGAGGCCCTCTGGCCGTTCGCGATCGTCTTCCTCTGGACCCCGCCGCACTTCTGGGCGCTCTCGCTGCTGATCAAGGACGACTACGCCCGCACCGGGGTGCCGATGCTCCCGGTCGTCCGCGGCGAGGCGGAGACGCGGCGCCAGATCGTCGTCTACTCGCTGATCCTCGTCGCCGTGACGATCGCCCCCGTCCTCACCGGCCTCTTCGGGGCGATCTACCTGGCCAGCCGCGGTGCTGCTCGGCGTCGGCTTCTGCGCCCTGGCGATCCGGCTGCGGGCCCGGCCCAGCCGCCGCGCCGCGCTGCGGCTCTACCTCTCCTCGCTCGCCTACCTGGCGCTGCTGTTCGTCGCCATGGCCGCCGACAGCGTGGTCTCCTGACATGGCTCGCACAACTTGATTGGCGCCGAACTTGATTGGCGCCGGAACCTGAACTAGGGTTGGCGTGACAACCGCCCCCGGGCGGGAGGCCGGAAGGAGGCTTGTGCCGGTACTCCGCAGCTGCTGCGATTCCGAGGTGATGCTCACCGGAGGGGGTGAGCCCAATTGGGACCGTAGGCCTGCACGGAGATTGCGAGAGGGGGCGATCGGGGGATGAGACTCTCGATGGCCGGGAGGATCGTGGCGGTACTCGCCGTGGTCGCGATCGCCGCCGTCGCGATCGGTTTCTATGTCTCCGGCCTGGTCAAATCGCCGACGCCCGTCTCTGCCCAGCAGGCCGGGCCGCACAGGGTCAATCTGACCCTTAAGACGGAGGCTGCCGTTGGCCCGCAAGGAGCGAACGAGTCCTGGGTCTCCTACCTCGTCAAGAACGACAACGGCGACTGGGTCCACAGCACCGACTTCAACCTGCCGGCCCACTCGCTGGTCCACGTCACCGTCTACCAGTACGACGGCCAAAGCGGCCTTCGCAACCCCTTCCTCGCCCAGGTCCAGGGCACCATCGGTGGCACGATGAAGGTCAACGGGAAGACGATGAAGTCGATCAACCCCGACACCGCGTCGCATACCTTCGCGGTCCCGGGGCTGGACCTGTTGGTGCCGCTGCTCGGTATCCCGGACTCGGCCAAGAACCCCTGCGACGAGGGTCCCTGCAATACCTCGCAGGCGCACGAAACGATCACCTTCACCTTCCGGACAGGGGCCCCGGGACGCTACCGCTGGCAATGCTTCGTGCCCTGCGCGGCGGGGTTCCTGGCCGGCTTCGGCGGGCCGATGCAGACGATCGGATACATGGACGGATTCCTGCACGTTGTCTGAGGCCGACCGCTGAACGAGCCCCGCAAAGAGCCCAACCACCTGGCCCGGATCGCGATCGGCTGGGTGATCCTCGCCGCGATCGCGACGCCGGTCGTCGTCGTCGTGATCGCCCCCGATCTGCCCCCCTACAACGGCTCCAGCGCCTCCTCGAGCCAGGTCCACGACAACACCGTCCTGCTCGGCGTTGTCACCCCGATCGCGGCACTGATGATCGTCTACTTCGCCTACGCGCTGATCGTCTTCCGGCGACGCGGCTCCGAACCCGCGGAGGGCCTCGCCGACCGCGGTGATCCGCGGGTGCACGTCCCGTGGCTGGCGATCACCACCGTGATCGTCCTCTTCCTCGCCGTCTACGGCACGGTTGAGCTTGCCGACGCCGGCTCAGGCGGCGGTGAGGGCCCGATCCCCGCCTTCAAGCCTGACGGAGACTCGATGCCGGTGCAGGTGATCGGCCAGCAATGGGAGTTCACATACCGCTACCCGACCTACGGCGGCGTCGAGACCCCCCACCTGGAGTTGCCGGTGGGTCGGCAGGTCGCCTTCCACGTCACCTCGCTTGACGTGATCCACTCCTTCTGGGCGCCGAAGCTGGGGATCAAGGTCGACGCCAACCCTGGGGTCGACAACGTCGCCTACATGACGCCGACCACGAAGCAGGCCTTCGACATCCGTTGCAGCGAGCTCTGCGGACTCTGGCACGGCTACATGTACGACCACGGCCAGGTGGTCAGCGGCCCGGCCTTCGCGGCCTGGATTCGCGGCCAGCAGGCGAACTACGCGCCGATCAGCAAGCAGCTGCCTCCCTACGCAACCCACTACTTCCCCGATCCCCAGAGGAGGGGCGGATGAGCGAAGCCGCCACACCACCGCTATGGAGACGGCTGATCGGCTTCAACCTCCTGGCCGGGATCGTGCTCGGGACCATCGGCTTCTACTTCGGCTGGTGGCTGGGCCACCAGATCCACGCCAACAGCATCGCCTACTTCGAGGACACCAACCAGAACGACCTGGCGCTGATCTTCGGCTACCTGTTCTTCACGATCGGCTTCCTGGTCGGGTTGGGGTTCGCCAAGTACCCGATCTCGAGGATGCTCGGCAAGGAGCGCTCCCACATCGAAAACGAGGAGGGCGGGATCGGCCGCTATTTCGGCCTCTGCACCGACCACAAGGTCGTCGGCATCCAGTACCTCTGCGGGATCGGCCTCTTCTTCTTCATCGGCGGGCTGAACGCGATGCTGATCCGGGCCGAGCTGCTGCAGCCGTCACCGCAGATCTTCGGGGCCGGCAACTACCTGACCCTGGTCGGCCTGCACGGGGCGATGATGATGGGAATCATGACCTCGGGGGTGATGGGCCCGTTCGCCAACTACTTCGTGCCGCTGATGATCGGTGCGAGGCGGATGGCCTTCCCGCGGGTCGAGGCCGTCACCTTCTGGCTGCTGATGGCGGCGGGGACGATCTTCGTGACGACGATCTTCTTCGGCGGCTTCCCGACCGGCTGGACCGGATACGCGCCGCTCAACGACCAGGCCAACTGGGGCTTCGACGCCTACATCTTCTTCTTTGCCCTGGTCGGGATCTCGATGACCCTGCTGGGGCTGAACATGATCGCCACGATCGTGACGATGCGGGTGCCCGGAGTCACCTGGGGGAAGCTGCCTCTGTTCTGCTGGGGGGCTCTCAGCACCTCTGTCCTGATGGTCCTGGCGGCGCCGGTGCTGATCGCGGCGCTGCTGATGGTGGCGCTCGACCGCGGCGCCCAGACCGGGTTCTTCCTCTCCAGCGCCGGTGGCAGTCCCTACCTGTTCCAGAACCTCTTCTGGTTCTTCGGCCACCCGGAGGTCTACGTCCTCGCCCTGCCCGGGATGGGAATCATCCTCGAGCTGCTGCCGGTCTTTGCGCGCAAGCCCGTATGGGGCTACCGGCTGGCCGTTGCCGGCCTGCTCGGGGTGACGCTGCTCAGCTTCTTCGTCTGGCAACACCACCTCTTCGTCAGCGGGCTGAACTCGACGTTACGGCCGTTCTACATGTTCTCGACAGAGCTGATCTCGATCCCGACCGGGTTGATCTTCCTCTGCGGGATGGGAACCCTGTGGCGGGCGAAGATCCGCTACTCGGTGCCAATGCTGTTCTGCCTCGCCTGGTTCTTCAACTTCTTCATCGGCGGGGCGACGGGGGTCTTCCTCTCCGACGTTCCCAGCGACGTCGCCACCCACGGCAGCTTCTTCGTCATGGCCCACTTCCACTACACGATCATGGGCGGGCTGGTCTTCGCCTTTTTCGCCGCGATCTACTACTGGGTGCCGAAGATGTTCGGCCTGGAGCTGAACGAGAAGCTCGGGAAGATCCACTTCTGGATCATGTTCATCGCCTTCAACTCGACCTTCGCACCGCTCTTCGCGCTGGGCCTGATGGGGATGCCGCGCCGCGCGGTCACCTATGCGCCGCACCTGCAGACGCTCAACGACTGGGTATCGATCTCGGCCTTCGTGCTCGGCGCCTCGATGCTGGTTTTCCTCTACAACGTCGTCTACTCGTTGATCCTGGTGCGCAAGAAGGCGCCGGCGAATCCCTGGGAGTCGAAGTCGCTGGAGTGGCAGACCCCGACCCCGGTTCCAGTCCACAACTTCGATCGACCGCCGGTGATCGACTCCGAGCTCTACGACTACGGCGTCCCCGCGACGCTTCCACCCGCGGCCCCCGAGGCGCCGGCGGCCGCACCCGGATAGCCGATGGAAGACGTCACCCAGACAGTCAGCGACCCCTACGCCGAGACGCCGGAGCTGCACGAGCGGATCGACCGGGTCGGATTCCGGCTGATCGCCAGCGCGACGATCATGTTCTTCCTCGGCTTCGTCTTCGCCTACTTCTACCTGCGCTCGCTGAACAACCATGACCTCTGGCGCCCGCACGGCACCGATCCGCCACAGAGCTACGGGATCTTCGTCGTCGTCACGTTGGTGCTCAGCGCGGCCTCCTTCGGCTACGCCGACCGGGCCGCAAAGGCCAAGCGCTCCTGGGTGGCGGCGGCGGGTATCGCCGTCGTTCTCGGACTCGCCGCCTGCGTCGCGCAGGGTTTCGAGTACGCCCACATCCCCTTCGGTCCGCAAACCGGCGGCTACGCCAGCGTCTTCATCGGCTGGACCGCGCTCTACACGGTGGTGGTCCTGCTCTCCCTCTACCAGGTGCAGACGATCTTCGCCGCCGGGGTGCGGCACCGGCGCGACCCCGACCCGCAGATGCCGACGGGGTTCGGGCCCGCCTCCTTCTACTGGAGCCTGCTGGCCGGCCTCGGGGTTCTGGCCTACGTGATCCTCTACCTGGTCTGAGTGGCTGATGGACGGGATCACCGCGCCCCTCGACTGGACCGGCGGCCCGGCGATGGCCTGGGTGATCTGCGCCGCGACGCTCTACTGGCTCGGCGGTCGCCGCGGCGCCGCCGGGACTCAGACAGGGGCCGATCGCTGGAGGCTCGCCTCCTTCGTGCTCGGGCTGGTCGCGATCGTCGCCGCGCTCGGCTCCCCGGTCGACGGCCTCGCCGACAGCCTCTTCTGGGTCCACATGGTCCAACACGTGCTGGTGATCGCGGTGGCGCCGCCGCTGCTGGCGCTGGCGCGGCCCTGGAACCGGATGTGGCGGGGGCTGCCGCTCGAGTTGCGTCGCCCGATCGCCCGCGCCGTCACCTGGGACCCGCGGCTGGGCGCGCTGCGGCGCACCGCCCGGTTCGCCGCCGCGCCACTGCCCTCCTGGCTGATCTTCAACGTCACCTTCCTTGCTTGGCATCTGCCGGGGCTCTACGATGCGGCGCTTCGCTACTCGGCGATCCACGCGCTCGAGCACGCGCTGTTCTTCTCCACTGCGCTGCTGTTCTGGACCCGCGTCGTCTACTCGCCGCCCTGGCGCTCGCCGCTCAGCGAGGCCGGCAAGCTCGTCTATCTCGGCACGACGATGATCGCCGGCTGGGTGCTGGCAGTCGTCCTGGCACTGGCCCAGTCGCCGATCTACTCTGCGTACGCGGACCAGGCAACCCGCCCCGGCGGCATCTCGGCACTCGCCGACCAGCAGCTCGCCGCTGGGGTGATGTGGGTGCCCGGGTCGCTTCCCTTCGCGATCGCGCTGGTCGTGATCGCCTACCGCTGGCTGGAGCCGCGCGCTCCGGCGAAGAGACGGCCCGGGATCGGCTCGGTGCCGCAAAGCCCATGAGAAGGAGCCGGAACGGATGGACGCCATCCCTCAGCTGATCGCCGCCGCGGGCTACACGCATTTCTCGGGGGTCTTCTCGACGGTGTTTCCCCTGGTGGTCTTGATCCTGGTGCTGATCTGGTACGTGTTCGTCGCCCGTGCACATCCGTAGGTACCAGTCATGGACCCGAACAGCGCGAGCGTGAGCTGATCCCGGGGACCTCGCCGATCGGGAAGAGAATCGTCTTCTCGAACGCTCGGGGCGTCAGGCAACTTCGAGGTGTTCGCAATGAACGCCGACGGCTCCCACCAGCATCGCCTGACGCCGAACCCGTCCAGCAGGCTGCCACGGTCTATACAAGGACCTCACGCGCACACTTTCAGGTACCAGTCGTGGTACCGAACTGGGCGAATCTCAGAGCACCTCAGGCCACCCGAGACCGCATCACAGAGCCACGAAGCACCCGGCAGAGCCGCTGGAGGCGATCTCATAACCCGAAGGTCGCGGGTTCGAATCCCGCCTCCGCTGTTTGGGGACGCATGTCAGTGTCTCCCGCGGGCATCAAATCAGATTCGCGGGATCAGCAAGCTGATCCTGCCGATTCGTCTCCCGTAAGGTCTGTGCAGGCTTCCCGGAGTTCGCTCAAAGCATCGAGGATGTGGCTGAAGCGAGAGTGCCAGCAGGGCGAGGGAGCAGGACCAAGAATCCCCAACCAAGGAGGAAAGAATGTCAGACAGCGTTTATCGAGTCACTGAAGTGATCGGCGTCAGCTCGGAATCATGGGAGCAGGCGGCGCGCAACGCCGTCGAGGCTGCGGGCCAGTCCGTGCGCGAGCTGCGGATAGCCGAGGTCGTCCGCCAGGATGTGACGATTGAGGACGGCAAGGTCTCCGAGTTCCGGGTGCGGCTCGGCATCTCGTTCAAGTACGACAAGGGTCAGTAGGAATCCGCGGGTGGTCGCGAGCGACGAATCGGGCCGCCTATCGGTCCTCGCGACCGCCCTAAGAGGTGCCTGCTAATTGAGCACTTCTGGAGATCAACGAGATCGGCTGCTCGGATGCGTCCCACCGAGACTTCAGCTGGGGACTCAGGAGAAGCTACTCGAGGCATGCGGGCCTTCCACAGTCGGTCGGTGGCGAAATACGCTTGTCGGCCACCCTCAGCTCGCCGTAGTGTCCTGGCTAACAGACCGAACTCCTGAAGGGGGCGTTTGACAATGGCCGCGACCAAGACTCAACGAAGCACGAAGACAAAAGCGCCGGCCAAGACCAAGGCCGAGTCCAAGACCGGGACCGATCAGGTCGTGGAGCTGTCCGAGGAGGTACTCCAATCCGTCGA
Source organism: uncultured Actinomycetes bacterium (assembly GCA_963725315.1). Classification (GTDB taxonomy): domain Bacteria; phylum Actinomycetota; class Thermoleophilia; order Solirubrobacterales; family 70-9; genus JBBRHQ01. The sequence goes on from CAVRYA010000007.1 coordinate 10,435, forward strand.
GGACGGCCAGCGGGCCGCGATCGAGGCGGTGCAGAAGTTCGTCGACAGCGTCGACCGAGTGTTGCCAGCGTTGCCGCACGACGAGGGCCCGTCCAGGCGCCAGGAAATCATCGACTCCGCCCTGGAGATGTCCGACCGCTTGGTCCACACGCAGTACGACTTCATGCGCAAGGTCGTAGACAGCGCCGGGAAGTCCCTGAGCGCGAAATAGGGCCGGAGCGCAGGTCTACGAGTTTCGGAATGGTCCTCAGCGTCTGCGGGGGTGCTTGGTTTGCACCTGTCGTCTCGGTGTGGGGCCTGCCGGATTCGGAGGAAAGACTGATCGCGCGATAACAGGAGCCATCGACGTGACAACCCCTCGGGCGAGACGCAAGAAGATCCCGCGTGATCCCGATGACGACTACACGCCCGAGGTTGCGGAAGCGCGCCGGGCTTTCCTAGGTGAGCAGACGGGTGTGGGACTGGAGCACGTCTCCCAATACTCGTTCGAGCCATCGGTTCTCCCCGGCAACATCGAGCACTTCACCGGGGTCGCGCAGGTGCCGATCGGCATCACCGGCCCCCTGCTGGTCAACGGAGAACACGCGCAGGGCGAGTTCTACGTTCCCCTGGCCACCACCGAGGGCACGCTGGTCGCGAGCTACAACCGAGGGATGAAGATCCTCCGTGAGGCCGGCGGTGTGACGACGACGGTCTTGGACGACGCGATGCAGAGGGCCCCCGCCTTCGTGTTCGAGAGCGCTCGCCACGCGCGAGCGTTCGGAGAATGGTTGACCGAGCACTTTGCCGATATTAAGCAGGCGGCGGAGAGCAGCACCAGTGTCGGTCGGCTGCGCGGCATCGAGCAGTACTCCGCGAGCCGGATCCTGTTTACGCGCTTTGACTACACGACTGGAGACGCCGCGGGGCAGAACCTGACGAGCAAGGCGACCGCCGCGGCCTGCGCGTGGATCACGTCCAACTACGAGGGCATCACCAGCTTCTATTTGGAGTCAAACTTCGCCACCGACAAGAAGAGCTCACAGGTCAACGTGCTGCGGACTCGGGGCAAGCGCGTCGTCGCGGAGGTGACGATCTCGGCTGCCCTGATCGAAGAGCACATGCACACAACGGCCGAGAAACTGGCCCGAGCCCGCCAAGTGTCGAACCTGGGTGGCTTCATGTCCGGTGTGAACAACAACGCCCTGCAGTCGGCCAACGGTATAGCCGCCCTGTTCATCGCCACCGGCCAGGACGCCGCAAATGTGGCGGAGTCCTCGGCGGCTCTCGGCTTCAGCGAGCCGCTCCCCAACGGCGATTACTACGGCTCGATCACGCTCCCGTCGCTAATCGTCGCCACCTACGGCGGCGGCACCGGGCTCGCCACCCAGCGGGAGTGCCTGGAGCTGCTCGGCTGCTACGGCACGGGGAAGGTCCGCAAGCTGGCCGAGATCGTCGCGGCGACCGTCCTCTGTGGCGAGTTCTCCCTTGGCTGGGCAATCCTCGTCGAGGAATGGGTCAAGGCGCACGACCGCTTCGGCCGCAACCGTCCGTAGGCCGCGCCGACTGGGTCGGGGAGTACTGTGACCTTGATCGGCATCGAGGCCGGATCGGAGGATCCGCATGACCGGCACCGACTTGACCAGCGCTGATGTTGGGGGCAGCCCCGAGACGGGGGTGCGCGGACCGAACGAGGTGCGGGCCCTGAGCGCGCTGGCCTTCGAGGAGCTGCGGGGCTTTCCCGCCGGCATCCGCGACATGCACCTGGGCATCGCCCAGCGCGCGTTCCGGGGCGTGGGGCCGGCGGGCCGCCCCGTCCAGGTCATCCACGACGCGCTCTCGCGCGGCGCCTATGACGCGATCGCGTCCGGCGCTGCGCTGTTGGGACGGGCCGCCGACGCAACTATGGAGAGGCGGGGGATTGGGCAGGAGATCCTGCTCTCGACCACGCGCCAGGGGAGCGCCATGGTCGCCGCTCTCAACGGCCTGATCGGCGACCGGCTAGAGCGCTCGGGAAGCGAGCTTCACCAGCCGACCTCGGTGCGCGTGGACGGCGAGGCCGTGGCGCTTGACGCCGACTCGCTGAGTGCGGCGTTCCCCGACGCGTCGGCGCGTGTCGTTGTGTTCCTGCACGGCCTGATGGGGACCGAGTTCTACTGGGATTGGGGTGGCGACCATCCGGGCGACAACTACGGCGCACGTCTGGCCTCGGATCTTGACTACACCCCCGTATATCTGCGCTACAACACCGGCCTGCACGTCTCGGAAAACGGTCGGTCCGTCGCGGCGCTGCTCGAGGAGCTCGTGGGCGCGTGGCCGGTGGAGGTTTCAGAGATCGCGCTCGTGGGTCACTCGATGGGCGGTCTGATAGCGCGCAGCGCCGGCCACCAGGGATCAGAGAGCGGCCAACGCTGGACCGAGCGCGTCCGCCAAATGATCTCGCTGGGCACGCCACACCTGGGCGCGCCGCTCGAGCGGGGAGCTCACATGGCCGCCGAGGCGCTTTACGCGCTGCCCGAGACGCGGATGCTCGGCGCCTTCCTGCGCCGGCGCTCTGCCGGCATCCGCGACCTCCGCTACGGCTCGCTGGTCGACGAGGACTGGCGGGGCCGCGACCCCAGCGCCCTGCGCGCGGCGGCGTGCAAGGAGGTGCCGCTATTGGAGGGAGCGACGCACTGCTTCGTCTCAGCCACCATCACCCGTAGTCCGCGCCATCCCCTGGGGCGCCTGCTTGGGGACATCCTCGTGCTGACGCCCAGCGCCTCCGGACAGGGCCGCACCCGCCAGATGCCATTCGAGGCCGAGCACGGGCACCATGTCAGCCCCGCCCACCACCTGGCGCTGCTGAACCACCCCGAGGTCTATGAGCGCCTGCACGGGTGGCTCGAGCAGCCCGGCGGCGGATCGCAGGGGAACCCGGCGCGGGACCTCACGCTGGCATAGCCGCATTCACGCGGCCATCCGCTCGACAATCCGTGGGTGGTCGCGAGAAACGAATCGGGCCCCCGCTATGTCTCTCACGACCACCACTGAGCCCTCCTTGCGGAGGGCTTTCGTGTTCTCGAAGGCATCTGCGACCGCCTCCGACACGGTCGCCGAGAGTTCAACACGCCCTCCGACCTTGTCGTAGGCGATCTGCAACTCGAAAGCCTCGAAGACCTGGCGCTGGACCTCGGGCGGCGCCTCGGCTAGGACCTTGCTCAGATCGGGCAACTTCTCCAGCTGCTCGGCCAGCTCGTCGTCCTCGGCCCAGCCTAGCCCGGCAATCTGCTTCCCGATCAGCTCGCGGTTCGAGCGCCTTGCTCGGCGGCGCTGGTCGAGGAGTCGCCGTCGTCTGCGGTGATCGAGACCTCCTCCTTGGGTTGCTCGACAACCTCCCCGGTGAGTAGGAACTTCGCCAGGACCTCTTGGCTTGACGGCTCGAAGACTGTCTGCAGTCCGCCAAGTGAGAAGAGGACTCGGTCCGGAAGCTCGTCGCGATTGCGCCGTCCGAGCCAGTCCACTTTCCTCACGTGCTTGAAATCGGCGACAGGCGCCTCGGCGCGGTACTCGTAATCTCCCGACACGGTGCCGTAGAGGAGTTCGCGGGTACCGCCGTCGGGGACGATAATCAGATCGCCCAGCTTGCGGGGAGCCTCGGCGATCAGGCGGAGCAGCTTCCTATGATCACTGCTCGGCGATGAATGCGGCGGAGCTTCGCGACCATTGTCTTGCGTTTACGGGAACCGAGGAGACCTTCCCTTTCGGCCCTGAGACCTCGGTGTTCAAGGTCGCCGGAAAGATGTTCGCGTTGTCCCAGCTGGCCGCGGAATCGCTCCGGGTGAGCCTCAAGTGTGAGCCGCAGCTTGCCGAGGCGCTGCGGGCGGCGCATGCGGAAGTGATCCCTGGGTATCACCTCAGCAAGCGTCATTGGAACACCGTGATCATCGGCGGTTCGCTACCAGAGGAGACAATCTGCGACATGATCGAGGACTCCTACGACCTGGTCGTGAGCAAGCTACCTCAAGCCGAGAGGCGAGCTCTCGGCTGGCGAGGAGACACCAAGTCCTAGCGCGGGGTGCCTTCCTGCGCGGGAGGCCGCGAGCGATAGTCCGAATTCAAGCTCTCAGGCATGCCCGCTCGACGATCCGTGGGTGGTCGCGAGAGACGAATCGGGCCGTCATGCCGGGCTAGGCGGAACCAGCGAGAGTACGCAAGGAGAAAACGGTGTTCTCCTTTGCGGTCGGGTACGACGGCGGTCCAGTCTCACGATTCTAGATACGGGGGATTAGTTGGCGTCAGTGCGGTCGCAGGCTCGAGTCCTGTCTCCCCGAACCGTGGTATCGAACTTGGTACCGCGAGTGCCGGCCGCCAGGGTCAGGCCGGAGAGCGCCGCTCCCTAGGCTGGGAGGTGGAAACCCTGGTCGAAAGGAAAGGTCTTTGAAGCTTGCGATCCACAATCCCTCGTTCGCCTACTCCGGTGGCCCCAAGAGCATCGCGCCGATGCTGGCGGCGACCGCCCGGGCCGCCGAGGAGGGTGGCGCCGACCAGTACACGCTGATGGACCATTGGTTCCAAATCCCCCCGGTCGGCTCGCCCGAGGAACCGATGCTCGAGGGCTACACCTCGCTCGGCTACATCGCCGCCCAGACCGAGCGGATCCGCCTCGGCCAGCTGGTTACCGGCGTCACCTATCGCCACCCGGGTCTGCTGGCGAAGACGGTGACGACGCTCGATGTTCTCTCCGGCGGGCGCGCCCAGCTCGGCCTCGGCGCCGCCTGGTTCGAGAAGGAGCATGTCGGCCTCGGCGTCCCCTACCCGCCGATCGCCGAGCGCTTCGAGCGGCTCGAGGAGGCGATCCAGATCTGCTTCCAGATGTGGAGCGACGACGACGGACCCTACGAGGGCAAGCACTATCGCCTCGCCCAAACCCTGTGCTCACCGCCACCGGTCCAGCAGCCGCGGCCGACCCTGATGATCGGCGGCGCAGGCGAGAAGAAGACCCTGCGCCTCGTCGCCCGCTACGCCGACGCCTGCAATCTCTTCGGCAACGACCTCGACGTCGTCGCCCATAAGCTCGAGGTCCTGAAGGCCCACTGCGAGGCCGAGAACCGCGATTACGGCTCGATCGAGAAGACAATCCTCTTCGGCCGCAATCCCCTTGACGACGTCGACGCGTTCCTCTCACGGATGGATGCGATGGCGAAGCTCGGCATCGAAAAGGTCTGGGTCTCGAACAGAGTCCCGGACCCGCCCGCCTGGGCGAGTGAGGTCTGTGAGATGACCGTCTCGCGCCTGGAGGAACTCGGGTAAGTGTTGAGCGGGTGTTCTCGCGGCTCGGTGGAGACGAGACCACATGAGTCCGCCTTATCGGGCGCAACTGATCGGACCCCGTTTTTCAGTCCACCCCAAGTGAGAGTCCAGGGTGATTTCACCGCCAACCTATAGCGGTGTCGGCCCACCCGCGGAGCGAGCCGCAGGCGAGCGCAACGGGTGAGCCGGGCTGGATTTCGCGCGGCCGGTTGAAAACCGGGCTCTGAGAGCGGATCTGAGCCGCTCGGCGAGCCCCGCGTGTGAGCGGATGCCCTCTGGCCGGAGACGGACAGGCGGCAGGACGAACTAAAACGCATCGAACGCTGGTTGAAGAAGCGCTAGCCGGCATTCCTACTTTCGCGTGAAAGCCAGCACTTCGACGGCACAGGTTTCTAACGGCAGGCGCCTCTAGGAAGCCCTAGGCTCATACCGCATCGCCACCGCCCCTGAGCCGAATTCCAGCCGGCCCACGAGCCTCAAGTCGACACGCTTCGATAGCCCCGCGAACAACGTCGGCCCGTGGCCCGCCAGCCTGGGCTGCACCACGAACTCGTACTCATCGATCAACCCCAGCTCCGCCAACGCCAGCGGAAGCTTCACGCCTCCCACCAACAGTCCCTTACCCGACTCCCGCTTCAGCTCCTGAACGGCTTTTCCCAGATCCCCGCGCACGAGCTCCGCGTTCCAATCGACCCGGTCCAGGGTGCTCGACACGACGTACTTCTTTGCCGCGTCGATCGTCCGGCCGAAAGGCGCCATCCAATCAGGCATCGCTTCCGTCTGCCCCGGCGACCGCCAGGCTGACTCCATCATCTCGTAAGTCACCCGGCCGAAGAGGAGAGCGTCGGCCTGGTCGAGATTCTTCGTCGCGTGCCGATGTGTCTCTTCGTCCGCGGAAATTGCACGGTGATCGCAGCATCCGTCCAATGTGACGTTGATGGAATATCGAAGAGGTCGCACTACGTAAACATAGTGACCGGACCCCGCTTTTCTGAGCCGCTCGGCGAGGGCCCCGCGTTGTGAGCGGATGCCATCACCTCACGGCCGGCTCGCAATCGTCGGCGGCCCGCTCGACAATCTGCGGGTGGTCGCGAGAGACGCAAGGTACCGCCGGGTACCAAGCCCTTCCAGCGGCTACCAAACTGAGAGAGAGTCTTCAGCCCCCGAAGACGCGCAGAATCTCCTGCACCGAGGTGATGCCCTGCTGGACCTTCTCCAGGCCGTCATCGCTGAGCGTCCTCATGCCGGCTCTCTTTGCGGCCGCGGCTATCTCGGCTGCGGACTCGCGTTCTAGGATCAAGGCGCGGATCTCATCGTTGAGTGTCATCACCTCGTAGATTCCGATGCGTCCCAAATAGCCCGAGCCCCGACAGTGAAGGCAACCCACCGGCTCGAAGGCGTCGAGATCCCCCGGGTGAGAGCCGAGGCCGCTTCGCTCGAGTTCAGCGGCAGTGACGTGAACGGGTGACCGGCAGGCCTCGCAGAGCCTGCGGGCGAGGCCCTGAGCTACCACACACTGGATGCCGGACGCGACGAGAAACGGCTCGATTCCCATCTCGATCAACCGGGCGGGCGCCATCGGCGCGCCGCTTGTATGCAGAGTGGAGAAGACGAGATGTCCGGTGAGCGCCGATTCAATCGCGATCTGAGCGGTTTCGCGGTCGCGGATCTCGCCGACCATCATCACGTCAGGATCGGAGCGGATCATGGATCGCAACCCGGAGGCGAACGTGAGTCCGGCCTTGGGGTTGACCTGCACCTGCTTGATTCCGTCAAGTTCATATTCGACGGGATCCTCGATGGCGATCAGGGTGCGTTCAGGCGTGTTCACCGCATCGAGGGCGGCATAGAGTGTGGTGGTCTTTCCAGCGCCGGTCGGCCCCGTGACCAGGACCGCCCCCTGCACCTGCCTGATCGCGTGCTCCAGACGGGCGCGCTCGCCGGGGCCCATCCCGAGGTGATCGAGATCGACGAAACCCTGATCCTTATCGAGGATCCGGAGGACCACCGACTCGCCGCGCATGATTGGCAGCGTCGAGACCCGAAGGTCGACAAACCTCCCCTCGATCGTGAGGCGCATGCGTCCGTCCTGGGGGATCCTCCGCTCCGCGATGTTCAACTCGGCCATGATCTTGATCCGCGACACCAGGCCCGGAACGAGGCTGGCCGGAACTGTGGTCGAATCCGCCACGATTCCGTCGATTCGTTGGCGGACTCGCATGTCACCGTCGCGTGGGTCGAAGTGGATGTCCGAGGCTCTGCGGGTGACGGCATCCGCTATGAGGCCGTGAACAAGCTTTACGACCGGGGCCTGATCGGCCGACTCTCGCAGCTCGATCACGTTCGACTGGTCTGGCGCAGGGCTGGGATCTTCCTCGTACAACGGGTCGGACTTACCCGCGATTTGGTCGATCACCGCTTCCAGCTTCTCGGGCGAGCTCATCGCGAGCCGACCGTTGTAGCCGGTGATGATCGCGATGTCGTCGAGGCCGACCAGGTTCGCCGGGTTCGACGTCGCAATGAGGATCGTCCGCTCGTCCAGAAAGCGGATCGGGATTGCCTGATAATGCCGGGCCTGTTGTGTGCTGACGAGGCTCGCGGCGCCCTTGTCGACTTCGAAGACCTCGAGATCGACGAATGGCAGGTTGTTGCGTTCGGCCAGCGCGCGGGAGAGTTGCTCGGACGAGACCGCGCCCGACGTGACCAAGACCTGACCGAGCGGGCGCGCGCTCGCTCGCGCTTCGGCGACTGCGTGCTCAACTGTGTCCCTGTCGGCAAAGCCAAGCTCGACGACGACATCGCCGATTCGGCTGCCCTCGGAACGGGCACGGCCGCTCGGAGAAATGAGTCCGGCGGGCAAGTCGCCTGGAGGCGGGGCATGAGTTACCGAGCTCATTGTTCCTTCTATCGGCAGGCTGGTTCCTGCCGTCAAGTCTTGGGCGCCCTACCAGCTGCGCTTGGTACCGAACGTCAACCCCGAATGAGATCTGAGTTGAGCCGCGAATGTGAACCTCGATTACCTGGAGACCGTAAACCGGCAAGAAGCTCGCGCGGCGTTCGAAGTCCCGCCGAGCCCTCCGGATCACTGACCGAAAGAGGTTCTCATGACGGCACGATTCTCCTTTGCCTCGTCCCTGGGCCTAATCGCCCTCGTCGCACTGGCCGGATGCGGCGGCAGCAGTAGCGGGGGCACGACGAATGCCGGCAGCGGCTCGACGGTGTCGGGGGGACAGGCGAGTGCGGCGAGCGTCGACGTCGCCAGCAATCCGAAGCTCGGGCCGATCCTTGTCGACGGGCAAGGCAGCACGCTCTACCTGTTCCAGAAGGACACGGGCGGCCAGTCAAGCTGTTCGGGCAGCTGCGCCAGCATCTGGCCGCCGGACACCACGGCAAGCCCGAAAGCCGGCACCGGCGTCAGCGCCTCGAAACTGGGCACTGTGAAGCGCAGCGACGGGACGATGCAGGTCACCTACGCCGGGCATCCCCTCTACACCTACACGGCCGACACGGGCCCCGGCCAGGTAAGCGGCAACGGGATCAACTCGTTCGGGGGCATATGGAACGCCGTTCAGCCGAATGGCTCGAACGCTCCGGCAGGCACGTCTGCGGGAGGGAGCAGCTCGTCCGGCGGGAGCACCACCACGGGCGGAGGCTACGGCTACTAGACCGTCGGAACAACAGCTCCGGCTCCGGCGCGCGTGGGTGGTAGCGTCGCTCAGGTGAGGCGAATGATGCTGGCCCTGCTGTTCGCCACCGCGCTCCCGGCCGCGCTGGCCGGATCGGCGAGCGGCGCCGGCGCGGCCGACCCGCTTGCGGGGCAGCAACAGCCGCTGCGGATCATGCACGTCGAACGCGCCCTGCACCGCGCCGGGCACCTTCGCGACGTCAGGGTCCTGGTCGCCGACACCGGGCTCGACCTCGATCACCCCGACCTTCGCGGACGGTTGTTCAGGCTTGGGCGGGCGACGAGGGCGCCCGACTCGGGAGGCTATTACGGAGGCCATCCGCCGACGATCCCGGCAGGCGGTCACGGCTGGGACCTGCTCGGCACCGACGCGCCGCCCAACGTCATCCCCGATGCCGACCCGAGCGACCCGGCCGGCGGCTCTGGTCACGGGACCGCCGTTGCGGGCATCCTCGGCGCCGCCGGCAACAACGGCAAGGGGGGGCGGGGCGTGGCACCGAACGCGCGCTTCGTCGCGCTGCGGACCTGCTGGGACGGCGATCAGTGCTACCAGTATCTGCAGCCCGATGCATTCGATTGGGCTGCAAAGCGCGGTGTGCGGGTGGTCAGCCTCAGCTGGCTCGCCGACTTCGACGCCGCCGTCAAGCGCTCGATCGCCAGGCATCCAGGGGTTCTCTTCGTGACCATCCCGTCCGGCAACGGCGGCACCTTCAACTCCGACCCCACTCACCCGTTCCCGTGCGGCCTTAAGCTCGCCAACGTGCTCTGCGTCAGCACCAGCTCGCCGGGCGGAGGGCTCGACTGCGGTGCCTACGGCCCGAAGGTCGTCGACGTCGCGGTGCCGACACGCAAGAACGTGACCACCGCCAATGGCGGAGGCTTCACCGCGGGCACCGGTTGCGCGACAAGCTGGGCCGCGCCGACGGCGGCGGGTCTCGCCACGATCCTCTTCGGCATGGCCCCGAACGCCTCGCCGGCCCAGGTAAGGCGGGCGATCATCGCCGGCGCGCGTCCCTCGCCTGCATGGAAGGGCCGGTCGGTCTCCGGCGGGATCGCCGACGGACTCGGCGCCGTCAGGGCGCTGCAGCGGTTGCGCGCTCGCTGACGGATGGGCTTCGAAGCGGTGGTCAGCCCCCTCGGGGTGACCCCAGCAAGGCCACCAGCCCTTGGTAACGTCGTCGCGCGTCATAACCATCCAGAGCGGGTGAGGGATCCGGCCCAGCGACCCCGCGCCAACCGGCCGATGGGCACGGTGGCAACGCCGGAAGCGATGGAGGTGCATCGGAATGTCAGGCAGCAGTTTCGCATGGGTAACCCAGGCGCCCGCCGACTACCTGCTGGTCTTCACCGAGGATCCCGACGGTGAGCACGCGGTCGTCAGCGCCCGGTTCGAAGACGATGAGCAAGTCCGTGACGCCGGCCGCGGTCTTCAGGGCGCGGAGTTAGGCGACAGCGAGCTTCACGTCTACTGCACGCTGCCAGGTGAGGCAGACAAAGCGCTCACACACCTCCGTGAGGCTCTGGCCCAGGAGTCCTGGGCCGAAAGCGGGACGATCGCCTTCGTCGCCGTGGGCGAGGGCTCGGGCACGAGCGGCGAGGCGGCGAGCGGCCGCCGAAACGTCAGGGCGCGGATCGTCATGTCGGGCGGCGGGGACACCCCGCGCTGCTATCGGTTCGAAGGGCAGTGCGAGGCTTGCGGAGAGTTCCGCGGCAAGATCAACATGTTGCCGAGCGGCGGGGTCATGATCGACACGAGACAGCTCGGCTGTCGCTGCGAGTCGATTCCCTGCCGCTACTGCCACGACGGGAATGTGCGGCGCCCCCTCAGCGAGCACTTCGATCCCGAGAGGCGCGCCGGGCGGATGCCCTGGTTCGGGTATCTCGTCCCGTGCGGACGCTGTCAGGCGGCCGGGCGGGGACCGGACGTCCTGATGTCGACTTGATAGCCAAGCAACCCGAAGATCGCGGGTTCGAATCCGCCTGGCTCTATAGTTGAAGCTTCTTGGGGTTGCGAGGGGTGAGAGCGGGCTCGACCAATGCAGCGGCGCTTGCCGGCATCGGCGTGCTGCTCATTGTGCTGTGTCTCGTGGTCGCTGCCCTCGCCTCCGCGCCTCCGGCACCGGCTGCGTTTGCCGGAAAGGACGGGCGCATCCTGTTCCAGAGCGATCGCGACGGGCGCTCCTACGAGATCTATTCGATGAAGCCAGACGGCACCCGCGTTCACCGACTGACGGATAACGACCTCTACGAGGATTGGGCAACTCTCTCCCCGGGCGGAAAGAGGATCGCCTACAGCCAGACGCTGGGGCCGGGAGAGTCCGACTTGTTGCTGATGCGCGCGGACGGTTCCGGCCAGCACGACATCACGAATTCTCCAGGCCTTGACTACTATCCGACCTGGTCCCCGAGCGGCAAGAAGATCGCGTTTGTCAGCGAGCGCAGCGGGAGCCGCCAGATCTGGGCGATGGACGCGGACGGCCGCCACCCGCATCCGGTGAAGCTGAACGGTCTAGAAGAGGATGGCCCCGTGATTACCCCGAGCGGGAAGAGAATCGTCTTCTCGGGTTACAACAGCGGCCACATCTACATGATGCGCAGGAACGGCAGTCACCTTCACCGGCTGACGAACTCCACCGCCTACGACGAGTACCCGGACATCTCCCCGAACGGCCGCAGGATGGTGTTCGACCGCACCATCGGCATGGCCAACCAGTGAATTGTCATATCGCGGATCGACGGCACCCACGCAAGGCCGCTCACCAGCCCCTCCGTACGCAGTGCCAACCCCAAGTTCTCCCCGAGCGGCAAGAAGATCGTCTTCTCGAGCGCACGGAGGCGTCGGCGGCAAGTTCGAGGTGTTCGTGATGAACGCTGATGGCTCCAAGCAGCATCGCCTGACGCCGAATGACTCCAGCAGCTATCCCACGGGTTGGGGGATCCGCCCGTAGCAGGACTCAGCATGAGCAGTGGTTGCCGGAGGGGTCTAGCGGCCGTCAATGCCCCGAGAGCCGGTTGACCGTGCCCTTGAGGTTGAAGATGTTCGCTCCTATCCCCTTGCCGGCGTTGCCACTCTGAGCGGGGCTCGGGCCGAGGCCGCCCGTGCCTCCCGTGACGCGGTTCCGGGAGAAGGTGGTCTTCGCCAGCGTCAGCCTGCCGCGCTCGTTGAAGATTGCTCCGCCGATCCCGCCACCACCACCGCCACCAGCAGCCGTTTCTGGGGAGGCCGTCGTTGCTCCACCGGTGCCGCCACCCCTGCCGCCGCTTCCGCCCGAGCCCCCAACGCCGTTGAGGAAGCCGCCGCCCCCGCCACCGCCCCCGCCAAAGCCACCGTCGCCCGCGTCGGCGTTCCTGCCCCCGCCGCCACCGCCGCCTCCGAGACCGCCGCGGCCGGCCGGGTCGGGAGAGTTGGAGCCCCCACCACCACCGCCGCCGCCGAGACCGCCCCCGGCGCCAAGTCCCCCGTCCCCGCCTCCGCCACCGCCCCCACCGCGACCGCCGGGAGCCCCATCGCCGAGCGGGGAGTCGCCGCCGCGGCCTCCGTTCGCGTCGCCCCCTGCGGCTCCGGTGTCGCTCGTGCTGTCGCTTCCATCCGCCACTGTGCCGCCGCCGCCGGAGCCGCCATCGGCGAAGACGGTGCCGCCGTTGCCGAAGAAGCCGCCGCCGCCGGCGCCGCCCTGGACCTCGCCCTGCCCGGCGTTGCCGCCATTGCCGCCCAGGCCCCCGCCCCCACCTCCGCCTCCGCCGCCGGTGGAGGTTCCGCCGCCGGCCGTGCCACCGGCGCCGCCGTTGCCGCCGCGTGCGCCATTGCCGGCGAGACGGCTGCGGGCGATCGTCAGTTTGCCCCGGTTATAGATAGCGCCTCCGAGTCCGGCGCCTCCGCCGCCACCGCCCCCGTTGTTGGTCCCCCCGCTGCCTCCGTTGCCGCCCCGCGCAAGGCCACCCTTCAGGATCAGATCTCTGAGCACGAGGTGACCCGAGGTCTCGACGGTGAACAGGCGAAACGGCTTTGCGGCCCTGCGCTGGATCGTCGCGCCGTTGCCGAGGATCGTGACCTTGCTCCTGATCACCGGCAGTCCGTTTGGACCGAAGGTGGTGTTGTCACGCGCCGTGAGGTTGTACTTGCAGCCGGCCTTGAGGGCGAGCGTCGCAGGGCCGGGAGTCCCGTTGGCCTTGTTGATCGCAGCAACCAGGCGTCCCTCGTCGCACCTCACCCTCGCGCCGTCGGCGCGTCCGGGAACGCTCAGCGCCACGAGCGAGGCGCAGGTGATCGCGCAGCAGCCGATCAGTCCGAGCACCAGAGTGTGTACCCGATACGGCGGTGATGACGGCTCCACCGTGACGTGCTCCCTGACCATGTTGCGATCCTATCCCGACTGGCCCAGGAAGCGAGCGAGCGAGAAGTCGAAGCCGCTGGTGGTGTTCGGCGTCGACTCCCCGGCGAGGATGATCCCGCCCTTTCGCTGAATCGCCATCGCGTTGGCGTCGTCGTCGGCGGTGCCGGCTGACAACTCCTCGATGGCGCGCCCGTCCTCCGAGAAGCCGGCGTCGAATCCCCCGGCTCGGTCGAGCCGCGCCACCGCGAACTCTGCCCCGTGCAGACCCTGGTGTGAAAGGCCGCTTACGACCAGCTTGCCGTCTGCTTGAAATGCGATCCCGGTCGCCACATCGCCCTCGCCCGGGTTGTCGAAGTCGAAGGTCTCGCGACCGTCGCCCGAGAAGGAGCGATCGAGGGTTCCGTCTCGGTGCAGCCGCAGCACTCCGAAGTCGGCGCTCGTCGCACCGCTCGGGGCCACCGCGCCGGCGAGCGCGATCCCGCCGTGTCGCCCCACCGCCAGGGCCACCGCCTGGTCGTCGTTGCCCCCGTTGCCGAATCCGAAGGTGGCGCGGCCGTCGTGCGAGAAGCTGCTGCTGAGGCTCCCGTTGGGCCGGACCGCGGCCACGGCGAAGTCGCGACCATGGCCGACCTGGCTCGAGTAGCCGCCGAGGACGATCGTGCCGTCGCCTTGCAGGCCGACTCCCAGGGCCTCGGAGTCGCCTGTGCCGTTGGGGAAGGTGATCGTCCGGCGCCCGTCACGCGAGAAGCTTCGGTCGAGCTTGCCGTTCGGCATCAGGCGGACGACCGCCATGTCGCCCGACGTCATCCTGGGGGCAGCGGAGCCGGCGACGACGATCCGGCCGTTCGGCTGGATCGCCAGGCTCTCACCGCCGCTCTCCGGGCGCCCGGGAAAGGAGATCGTCTCCCGCCCGTCACCGGAGAAGGTCCGATCGAGTTTGCCGGAGCGCGTGAATCGCGCCACCAGCAGGGTGTCTTTCGTGGGCGATTGCGTGGCGAAGCCGGTGACGACGATCTTCCCGTCTCGCTGGACCGCCACGTCCGCGGCCGCATCGTTGTTGTGTCCCGGGGCGAGATTGAACCTCCTCGTGCCATCCCCAGCGAAGCTGCGATCGAGGCTTCCGTTCGGATTGAAGCGGGCTAGCGAGACGTCGGTACGGAGCACCGACGGGCCCGAGTAGCCGGCCGCGACGATCTTTCGATCACGCTCGACGGCAACCCCCTGGGCGATGTCGACGCCGTCTCCACCGCTGATCGGCGCCGTCGCCCAGCCGTCACCGGAGAACGACTCGTCAAGGGTCCCCGGGTCGGCGCCCCAGGAAACGCTGCCGGAATGGCGACCGCGGCGGCGACCAACGTCGCGATGCCCACGAGCCGCTTGCTCAGCCTTCCACTGGTCCTCGATGTCATTCCGCCCAACCCCTCTTTCTCGTCGCCGAGCCGTTGGCTCTTCGCGAAACCTTTGCGTGCAGTCATGATCAGCCCCTAAGACCCTCGATCGCCCGATTGATGATCGGACGTGACCGATCCCAGCGTGGAGGAGGGGCCGCGCCCACGACGACTGTTGTCGAGTGTGCGCCGGAGACGATGCAGGCCAGCTCGCGATAGCGCTGCCGGCTCGAGGTCGTGTAGTCGTCGATCACACACGAGCTGCGCCCCCCACGCAGCCGAAGGCCGGTGGCCGAGGCGCGGAGTCTGACCATTCGGTCACCCTCATCGGCGTTGTGGGCGGGCCGGAAGGTGTGCCAGTCAGCAAGCGTCTCCCTGCCTTCCTGTGGGGTCGCGTTGAGGTAGCCGATGATCCGGCCGCGCCGGGACCTGAGGGCCGCAGAGACCGCACCCGGATCGGCTTTGGCCCTCCGCCAGCCTGGCGGGTAGGCCAGGGTCATACCGCCGTGCGGGAGCCGTGCAAGCGCCCAACCTGCTGGTGCCTTCGCGGGTTTCAGACTCGCCAACGACCCCGGGCCGCTCGCCGCGGGGTGTGCGCCCTTGTTCGTCGAGGAGCCACAGCCTGCGATCGCCGCTGCGCCGAGGATGCTCAGCGCAGCGACGATCGCGCGGCGACTAGATGTTGCCGTCGCCGTCACTCGGCCCGCCGTTGTTGTCGGCGTCGTGGTCGCCACCGTTGTGCTGTTGGATGCCGTGGTGGTGGTGATGATGGTGATGGTGGTGATGGGCGCTCGCCATCTCGGCGCCGTAGATCCCAGGGCCCAGTGCCAAGGCACCGGTCCCGAGCACGACAGCGCTCAGGATCGCCAGGCGGTTTCGTGTTCGCGAGAGCATGATTTCTCCTTTCGATCGGATCGTCGGACGGGTCCGTGGCGCCGGAGGCGGCTAGATGCTGCCGTCGCCGTCACTCGGCCCGCCTTTGTTGTCGGCGTCGTGGTCGCCGCCATCGTTCTGCGGGATGACGGGGGCGGATGCCATCGCGTTCGAGTTGCCAGAGGCGGTCGCGCTGCCCGCCTGCGGTGCGGATGCGGAGGTCGATGAGCCGCTTGAGTAGCTCCCGCCGCAAGCCGCGAGCGCAAGGGCGAGCACGGCGGCGACTCCGGTGGCCGCGACTCTGACTCGGAAATGGGACATCTGTGGTGCTCCTGTCTCTTTGCGGTTCTGGGCGGGTGCGCCGTCACATGGCCGCTGGTTGGTTGGTGACACTCACGGATACGGGGCAGTCCGCCTCGGCGTTGAGTGCAGGTCCTCACACAGGGTCAGGACCGCACACCCCGAGGCGTTCCGAGTTGCTCTGGCGGATTACGCGGACAGCCCGTCGGCCTCGAGGGCCTCGTCGCGGTCGTCGCAGTGTCATTCCCTCCCGACGGGCCTCGGTGACGGGCGTAGACTCGGTCCACTGTCGAAGCAAAGGAGTGGCGCTATGGCCGAAATCCCCCAATGGCGGCTCGCCGGAGACTGGTTCGACGTCTGCAGATGCCGGGTGCCGTGCGCCTGCACCTTTGCGCAGGCACCTGACGACGGCCAGTGCGACGGCTTACTCGCCTGGCACGTGCGCGAGGGGAGCTACGGAGAGGTGGCGCTCGACGGGCTGAACGTCGTCGCCGTGGGCTCATTCGAGGGCAACATCTGGACCGGGGAGGCCGCGCCCGCGATGGGCTTCTTCATCGACGAGCGGGCTGACGAGGGCCAGCGAAACGCTCTCCAGGCCATCTTCGGTGGTGATGCCGGCGGCTGGCCGGCGGGCTTCGCCGAGTTGATCGACGAGGTTCGCGGAATCGAGTACGCGCCGATCGAGTTCGAGATCGCCGACGACCTCGGCCGCTGGCGGGTCGAGGTCCCCGGCAAGGCGAGGGGGAGCGCAGAGGCGCTGACGGGTCCGACCAGCCCGGAGGGGACGCGCGTGGAGGTGCACAACGCGCCGGGAGCTGAGGTGGGTCCTGGCCAGGTCGCCACCTGGGCCACCGCCACAGAGGACGAGGTGGAGGCCTTCGGCTTCAAGTGGAGCTGGCCCGGCCGCTCCAGCAAGCACTTCCCCTTCGACTGGTCCGGACCAGACCAGGTCTGAGCGGACCGGCTCAGCGCATCGGGCTCATGCTCTGTGAGCCGTCGTTCATCGGCTCGTCCGGCATCGGTTCGCGGTTCATCGGATTGCCGTTCATCGGCTCGTGGTGCATCGAGCCCGGCTGCGAACCACCGCCCATCGAGCCCATGCTCTGCATGGCGTCCATCGCCTCGGCCGAGCCGGGGAGGATCAGCCCCGGCACGCGGGCCGGAACAAAGGCGACGCTCAAACCGAGGACCAGCAGCAGCACGGCGATGCCGCGATTCGCAAGCGCTTTCCACGGCAGGAGCTTCTCCGCCGCGATCAGGGCCGCGATCAGCGCCATCCAGCCGAGGCTCATCACTCCGAGCGCGAAGAGTGCGGCCATCAGCGCCCAGCAGCAGCCGACGCACCAGCCGCCGTGGGCCACTCCCATGCGCAGGCTTCCCAATGGCCCGGGTTGCCAATGCCTCATCAGGAAGGCGAATGGGCTTCGGCAGTGGCGCAGGCAGACGTCCTTAAGCGGCGTGAGTTGATAGACGGCGGCGGCGGCGATGATCCCGCCGGCGAGATACGGGCCGGCGTTGCCCCACGAGAAGGCGTCCCCGGTCGCCTCCCTGCCGAGCTGGTAGATCGCGTAGCCGACCAAGCCTGCCGCCGTCCAGGCGAGGAGGTAGCCGGCCACGAACAGCACGGTCCCCGTAGCGATCCTGCCCTGCCCACCCGCCCGTTGCCCCTCCTGCATCCGAACGTACATGACGACCATCGGCGCGATCGACGGGAACATCATCGCGGCCATCATCACGACCCAGACGCCGATGAAGAACCCGAGCGCGCCCAGATCCGTCCCGGGCCCTGCATCCATGCCGGCCATCTGGTCGTCGGTGATCGCCCAGGCCACAGCGGCGAGCACGATCAGCAGCCCGATCAGGCCGAGCTGGATCAGGCCGGGAAGTGGCGGAGCGCGACGGATCGTCGCTGATTCCATGATTCGGATTCCGCCGGCTCAGGCGGCCCAGGAGAATTCGGAGGCCGAGAATCCCGCCTTGGCCTCGTACTGGATGCCGAACGCATTGATCTTCGAGCGCGTCGCGCGCGAGATGGTGAGCTCGGAGCCGGCCGGATGGAAGATCCCGGTGATCCTCGCGGGTTCGCCGGTCTCCACGCCGAAGGGGACAACGTCCTCGATCTCGAAATCAACCTCATCTCCGATGCGGATCGAGTGTTTGATGCCGTCCTCGTGAACTTCGATCGGCAGGCGCTCCACGCCCAGGTTCTCGCCCACCAGCGGCCCCAGGGCTTCCATCGGACCACCCAGGGCCCCCGAGAAGACGCCGCCGAGCCTCTCCGCCTGGTCATCGGACGCTGCCGCATCGATGACCACGCCAAGGCGCCAGTTCCCTTCGCTCATGACCTTCGGGGTGTCGGCGACCGCGGCGACCGTCAGCCCCCCGACGTCTGTGCCATCCACGTCGCCGCTCTCGATGCGAAAGACCAGGACTACGTTGCAACGGTCCCTGGTGGCCCCCAGCGATAGCGAGGCAGTGCAGGGACAGACGACATCACACGAGCACGTCTCGAAATACGAACCAGAGAGATGCCAAGCCATCACGCCTCCTCAGATCGGAGATTGATATCGACTGTATTCCCCGGCATGCCCGGGATCAACCCGTGGAGGACACGCATCAGATCGATGGGGGAGCCGGTGGCGTCGACCACGGTCATCAACCGCGCTCAGGAGTGATCGCAGTCGAGATAGACCCGAGTGCGCCTTCCTACGCGCAATCCGATGTAGGACCTCTGCCTCCCAAGTGGGAGCCGCTGTTTTCGTCCAAAGCAGGTATCTGACGGCTGCGGGTCGGTTGCGCCGCAAGAATGCGATTGCCGGCACGGTGACCGGGTACTTCCGATTGGTGGAATCCCTGGAGCGAGGCTGACCCGAGAGGAGGCTCTCATGAAACCGGTCACCGCCGCAGTCACCGTTCCCCAGCCGCGCGAGGAGGTCTTCGACTTCCTGGACGGGCTCGCCAACCACGAGCGGTTCACCGACCACTTCCTGGTCGACTGGGAGCTCTCCGGCCCCATCGCGGGCGTCGGCGCCCGCGCGCGCATGCGCGGCGAGAGCCCCGGGCCCAACGACTCGCTCGACATGACGGTCATTTCGGGCGAGCGGCCACGCACGACGACCGAGGAGTCGATCGGCGCCGGGGGCAAGCGGCGGACGCGCGGCACCTACACGCTGGAGGAGATCTCCGACGGCGGTGAGGAACGATGAAGGTCTTCGTCGCAGGAGGAACCGGAGCGATCGGCAAGCAGCTCGTCGCCCAGCTCGTCGACGCGGGCCACGAGGTCGTGGCGACGACGCGCTCCGCGAAGGGTGCCGAGGCGGTGCAGGAGCTCGGCGCCGAGCCGGCGATCGTCGACGGGCTCGACGAGGGCGGGATGGTCAAGGCGGTGAAGCGGGCTGGGCCCGCGGTGGCGATCCACGAGATGACGGCGCTCGCCGGCAAGGCGGACCTACGCCATTTCGACCGCATGTTTGCGAAGACGAACGAGCTTCGGACCAAGGGCACCGACAACCTCATTCGCGCGGCGCGAGAGGCCGGCGCCCGGCGGGTGATCGTGCAGAGCTACGCGGGCTGGCCGACCATCCGCGAGGGCGCCGCGGTCAAGACCGAGGAGGACCCCCTCGACCCCAATCCGCCGAAGTGGATGCGGGAGTCGATGGCGGCGTTTCGCCACATCGAGCGGACGGTGCCGGCGGCGGAGGGCCTTGAGGGCGTCGTGCTGCGCTACGGCGGTCTGTACGGGCCGGACACCGGAATGATGTCGAGCGAGGCGCTCGAGCTGTTACGCAAGCGCCAGTTCCCGATCGTGGGCGGCGGCGCCGGCGTGTGGTCATTCGTCCATGTTGCCGACGCCGCGTCGGCCACGGCCGCCGCGCTCGACAAAGGGGCGCCGGGCATCTACAACGTCGTCGACGACGATCCGGCGCCGGCCCGGGCGTGGATCCCGTACCTGGCCGAGGTGATCGGCGCAAAGCCGCCGCGGCGGGTACCGGCGTGGCTCGGCCGGATCGTCGCGGGCGAGGTCCCGGTGATGATGATGACCACGATCCGCGGCTCCTCGAACGAGAAGGCAAAGCAGGAGCTGGGCTGGCAGCCGCGCTATCCGAGCTGGCGCGAGGGCTTCGCCGCCGAGGCCGGCGCGCCCGCAGGCCAGGGTCAGGGCACCGCGTTGAAGACCCGCTAGCTCCGCGACCTACCGAACTGAGCGAATCTCAGAGCGTCAGAGCACTCCAGACCGCCTGAATCGCCATTGAGCACCCGACAGGTCCGGCAGGGCCGAACTAGCCGTGCCGGGGGCCCTCGGCCTCGATCGCGGCCTCGACCTCGCGCTCGAGGCCGCCGTGCTCAAGGTCCTCGACAACCTCGCTCTCCTCTTCGCGGGGACCGAGTGTGCCGATTACCGGCAGGTCACGCTCGGCCGAGAGCTCGTCGAGCGCCTCCTGCATCATCGCGGTGACCGCGTGGTAGACCGCCTCCTCGTCAGGGTCGGGGCCGAACCGGCGGCGCAGGTCGATCCTGGGCAGGACCTGGATCGTGATCTGGGAGGGCAACGGGACGCGGCCCGGCAGGTCCAGCACCGTCACGCCGAAGGGAGGCGCGATCTGGATCGGCAGGACCTTGAGACGCAGCAGCCGGTCGAGGGCAAGGAAGTGAGAGAGCCGCTCGCCACGGGTCAGGAAGAGGGCGGTCTCCTGGCCGCCGATCGCCACGATGGGGACGATCGGCACGTCCGCCGCAAGCGCCAGACGAACGAAGCCGGTGCGATGGCCGAAGTCGATCTCCCCCGAGTGCCAGGAGGGGCGGTAGGTCTCGTGGTCCCCGCCGGGGTAGACGAGGAGCGCGGCGCCCTTCCCCAGCGCCGCCACCGCGTTCTCGTGGTTGGCGGGGATCGTGCCGTACCTGCGCAGGGGTGCGAGACCTGGCACCTGGAAGACGAGGTCGTGGGCGAGTTGGTGGAACAGCCGGTCGGGCCCGAAATGGTTGTAAAAGCAGTAGGCGAAGGCGAAAGTGTCGGCGATAAGCGTCCCCCCCGAGTGGTTGCCGACCAGCAGCACCGGCCCCTCGTCCGGGATCTGCTCTAGCCCCCGCACCTTGGGACGGAAGTAGAGCTGCGCCAGGCGGCCTAAACCTGGCAGGGTCTCGCGTATAAACCGCGGATCGCGCTCGGCCAGCGGGTCTTCGGCTCGGGAGCCGAGCAGGTCCCGCGCCATTGCCGAGGCGGTCGCGCGGGTGGCGCCGAGCACTTGGGTGATTGTCTCTCCCATCCGTTCTCACTCTAACCGCCCCCTCATCCGTTCCCACCGGCCCCGACGGCGCTTGAGGGGAGGGTAAGGGCGGAAGCGTGGAGCGCTTGATCCGCTACCCTGCCGTCGGAGGGCACTACCTGAGGTCGGCCCGCGGGCCGGCACCACGAACTGACTTCCAGCTTCAAGCCGGTCCCCGCCTGGAGGTCTCAGTTGCCCCAAGGAATGAATGCCCCAAGAGGGAGTCGCGACCGGGTTTACTGGCGCGATTCCGTGGCCCCGTACGAGCGGGCCTCAATCAACCTCGCGCTGTTCGACCTCGTGACGTCCGTGGTGCCCTACCTGCTGCTGCTCGCAGCGATGTACCTCAGTCTCGGCGTCTCGATCTGGCTCACCTTGGCAATCGCGGTCCCGGCGGCGGCCTTTCTGCTGCGGACGTTCATCGTCTTTCACGATTGCACCCACGGCTCGTTCCTGCCGACCAAGCGGGGCAACCTCTGGCTGGGCCGGCTCACCGGCCTGCTGGTCTTCCAGCCCTTCGCCAACTGGCGCCACGCTCACGCCGTCCATCACGGCACCGCGGGCGATCTGGACCGGCGGGGGACCGGTGATGTGACGACGCTCACCATCGAGGAGTATGCGTCCCGCTCCTGGGGGGGTCGGCTCGGCTATCGCCTCTTTCGCAGTCCCCTGGTGATGTTCGGAATTGGGCCGATCTGGTCGCTGATGATCGGCCCGCGCATCTGGTCGAACGCCATGCGCCCGCATCAGCGCCGCAGCGTCCTCGTCACAAACCTTGCCCTGGGTCTTCTGATCGCGGCGACCGTTTGGCTTGTCGGTCTGCAGGCGTGGCTGCTGGTGCAGATGCCAGTCGCCGTTCTCGCCGGCACCGCGGGGGTGTTCTTGTTCTACGTGCAGCACCAGTTCGAGGACGCCTACTGGGAGAGCGGAGAGCGTTGGAGCTACGCCGACGCGGCGTTGCAAGGCAGTTCGCATCTGAAGCTGCCGAAGATTCTCCAGTTCTTCAGCGGCAACATCGGTCTGCACCACGTCCATCATCTCAGCGCCAAGATCCCCAACTACAACCTCCAGCGGGCCCACGATGAGAACGAGATCTTCGCTGACGTACCTGCAATGAGCCTCGGCGACGGCTTCCGCACGGTCCGGCTCAAGCTGGTGGACCGCCAGAGCGGCCGACTGCTCACCTGGAGGCAGGCCCGAGCGCTCCAGGCTGTCTCAACCGCCGAGGCTGAGCTGCGGCACAGGCAGCGCCGGGGGTGGCTGGAGGAGGCGTAGGCGGCAGGACCCCGCGCCGTACCAAGACGGGCACCGGAAAGGCCGGTAGAGCCAGCGGGCCGAAATCGGGAGTGGGTCTCGCTCTTGGCTCATTCCTGGACGGCGTTCCGGAGCAGCTCGTTCTTTGGGGTTGGGCTCGCGGGTGGTCGCGGCGTCAGCGTTGCGCTTCTCCCGTCGTCGGGATTCGCGGTTGCAGCCGCGCTCTCGCACGTCTAGAGATTGGGAATCGCGCTTCCGGGTACTTAGACCTTAGGTGTGACCCATGGTCGCGCCCCTCTTAATAACCAGGTGCGGCGTCTCCGGATTCAGCTAACTGCCTTCGGAGATTGGGGCCCGCGGGGTGATATGGCCCCCGGGGGCGGGCCGAAGGCCAACACGAATACAGAGAGGCTCAAACAGAGAGGCCCAATGACCGAGAGCGATCGAAAAGAGACCACGAGAGGCGGCCTTGTCGGCAAGGTTGCCGGCAAGCTCAAGGAGACCGCCGGCGAGGCGCTCGACAACGACGAGCTCGCTCGAGAAGGCCGGCTCCAGCAGGCTCAAGCCGAGGCCGAGGGCGAAGCTGAAGTCAGTCGCAGAGAAGCCGAGCAGAAAGACAGCGAAGCTGACTTGGAAGCCGAGAGGCTCGAGACCGAGACGAAGCGTGAACAGCTGCAGGCCGAGGTCAACGCTCAGAAGCAGGCCGAGGATGCCGACCGCGAGCGTCGCCAGGTCGACCGGAAGGCCAACCTGGAAGAGGCCGGCGAGAAGCAATCCGCTGAGCAGCGCGTAGCGTCTGCGGAGAGGGAAGCCGACCGAAGAGAACGCGAGGCACTGGCGGATCGTCGCCGCGAAAAGGGAGCCGCGGCGACTCTCACACAGGATGCCCGCCGGGCCCAGCATCGAGCCGATCAGATCGACCCGAAGGAGCAGTCATGAGCCTGCAATCGATTCCGGGCGCCCTGCTCAGCTCAACGCTGAGGATCATCCGAGTTCCGCTCGATGGCACCCTGCGCCTCGGCGGAGACTCGACCAAGGCTGCAAGAGTCATGGTCGACCGGGCCGACGCAGGTATTCGCGAACACGCGGGCTTGTTTCTTCGGGATGAAGGCTTGGCAGAAGACGCCGAGCGACGCAAGACGGCGGCGAATGAGCGTAGACATGCGCTGCGGTTGAAGTCAGAGGCCGAATACCGCGAAGATCGAGGTGATGCAGCGGTGGAGACCGCAAGAAACGAGGCACAGAAGCTCCGCCGCAATGCAGACCGATCGGCGAAGCAGCAGAAGCAACGCGCGGGCAAGCGGCGTGTGGCGAAAACGGCAGAAGCATCAACGACATCGCGCCGCAGAAAGCAAAGCGCCGAGAGGACCGCGCAAAACCGCAAGCAGGCCGTAGCGGAGCGCAACAAGCCAGAGCGGCTCGCGGCGGTTGAGAAGAAGAGCGAAGCGCTGGATGCGAAGCAAAGTGTGCTGACTGCGTCCGAGGAGGCCCGCCGCCTCAATGAGGCCGCCTCAGGAGTGAAGGCCAAACGCAAGAGCGGCACCAGATGAGCCCACAAACAAAGCGCGTCAAGCGCGCCCCAAGGTTGGATCGCGTCAGAACTGCCCTGCGCGATTTGCGCCGGAGGGCGGGACCGGGACCCACGCTCAGACGAGGCGGGCGCCCCCGCTGAGTCCCCCGGTGGGTCCGGCAGCGTTCAGCCGCTACCGGAGCCCTCGGCACCGAGGATCTGGACCTCGTCGACGAGGTCGCTCGGGCTGAGAACGAACACCTCGCAGATCATGTCGGGATCCTGCTGGTTGCCGCTCATGAAACCGATCACCGCCCGTCCGGTTGCGTGCTGGACGACAGCTTCGAAGCGGCCCCGCATCACTTCCTGGAACGCCATCCGCTGCTGTATCACCGCCCCTCCCCGGTTGCCGTCGAGCAGCGTCTGCTCGACCCGGGTAAAGCCTCCGCGGAGCACACATACGACAAGGTCATCCTGGTAATAGGTCTTGGCCTGCGTGGGGCCGACCCCGTAGTACTCCTTCAGCAGCGCAACCATGCCGTCGGAGATCTCGCTGAGGACTGCGCCGTGCGCCTTGCTTGGGTGCTGGGTCTCTGCTCTTGGCATCTCGGCTAGACGATCGAAGACCGAAGCAGATCGTAGCTCAGCCGAAGGTCTATCCAGCGTTTCGTTGGGCGGTTCGCGCTACCCTCGAAAGGCCTCGTCGGGAACTCTGGCTACTCCGCCTTGCGATGCCACTTCGAGGGAGGAGCAGAGGAGAGAGCAGAATCTCGGAGAGTGTCGCGCGACTCTATCTCGACACCTTCGGAAAGGGCCCCCTACACACCGAGACGTTCTTGAACGGAGACGTCGTGACGACGCTTCTGCGCGACGTCTTCACGGTTGCCGAGAACCTGCTGGTCGATCGTGGCAAGGTCAACTCAGTTCTTGCCACGCGCATGGAATGGCAGAGTGCCACCGACGAGCGGTTCCGCTCGGCGGTCGCCCGCGAAACCGGACGCCCTGTGATCGCCGCCGTAAGCGGCTTTGACCCTGTCAATGACCTGGCTAGCGAAGTCTTCTTGCTTGAGTCGGAGTGAACAACCGGCCCGGCTAGCTGGCGCAGTCGACGCCGGCTGACGTCGTGCCGTCGCTCGCACACGGCAGGAGGGTCGGGCCGTGCCAGCCCTTGCCGGTGACGACGCCCGCGATCCCCTTGTCGCTGAGGCCGTAGAGCCGGATCAGCAGGCGGAAGCCGCGGGTCGGGCTCGAGGCCGGGGGAGACGGGAGCCAGTTCCTTGCCTGGACCGGGTTGGTCGGCATCGTCGGCTGGATGTAGATGTCCAGCGAGCCGTCCGGGTTGTACTTGAGGTGGCTGCGGTCGTTGACCAGGTAACGGTCCTTCGGGTTGTCGACGAGGAAGGCGTTGCTGTCGTAGAGCGTCATCGACCAGAAGAACTTCACCGGCGGGTGCGACGTGCTCGGAGAGAAGTGGGCGACGTAGCGCTTGGCGCCGGTCAGCGGGGCCCGCGTACTGTCGAACAGGGCGAGCGGGTAGACCGACACCCACGGCAGCGGGGCGCCGAGCCCGGCCTGGTCGACCATTGCGCGCTTCGCGTAGTCGGTGCCGTACCTGCCCGTCCTCGTGGCCAGCCACCCGTTCAGGGCGTCGAATTTCTCGAGGTATTTGGCGAGGATGTTTGCCGTCACCTTTGCCGGGCCCTGGGTGACCGCGTCGCGCAGGGCCTGCAGCTTCGCGTCGCTCAGCTTGCCGCTGGCCACCGGGTGAAGGCCCGGTCCGATACCCAGGGTCCTGAGCTTGGCCAGCATCGGCGCGTCGGCCTTGGGCGGCGGGAAGCGCTTCAGCTGCTTGCCCAGCGCGTCGAAGAAGATCGCCGGGTCCTCGCCCGTCCCGGTGCCGGGGACGTGCGCCTGGTTGACCTTGCGGTCGGGCTTCTTCGGCTTTGGCGGTGTGTACGCGTAGGGATGCTTGGGGTTCCACTTCCTCAACGGGACGATCCTGTAGGTGCGCTGGATCTTCCGCACGTTCTTCAGGTCAGCCTTGCCGTAGATCAGGGTGCGCCCGATCACCCACACCCGGTTCTGGGGCGAGCTGATCCTCTTCAGCCCCTTCGGCGTGCGGCCCTTCCAGCTCCTCGGGGCGACCAGGTAGTCGCCGTCGCCGTAGCTGTGTGCGGGGGAGCCGATGTTGGCGAAGTTCGTCTCCCAGGGATCGAGCAGCTCGAGCACGTGAAAGCGCTTCGTGCCCTTGGCCGTGTGGATGACGACCGGCCCCTTGCGGAGGTCGAGCCAGGCCATCGAGTAGAGCGTGTCGTTGTTGGGTGCGACGACCGTGCGATCCTTGGCGTCGGCGAGCGTGGTGAAGTGGCTGAACTGGTTGACCCGGCCGGCACCCCGGCCGTTGGGGACGTTGACGCTCGTGCTGGTGCGGAAGGTGCGTGCCATGTTGAGAACCGGCATGCCGTACTCGTAGCCCTGCGCCGCCACCGCCAGCGCCGCGTCGTACTGCGCCTTCTGGACTGGGTCGCTCGGGTCATAGGCGGCTGAGGCTGGGCCGGCACCGACGGCGAGGGTGGCCCCCAGGGCGAGAGCCGGGGCGAACAGCCGGCGGGCGCGGCGGGAAAGGACGGTGGGCATCGAGTGACTCTCCTCGGCGATCGGGTGCACGCGTAGAACCCTATGCGGCGAGGATCGATGCGCCGATCGGCACCGGGCCGGGCCGCTCCTCTACCGCAGTGCCGGCGCCGACGCCCCGAACCAGCGCTCGCGCCGGCTGGAGCCGAACCGCTCCTTCTCGGCGACGAGTTCGGTCGACGGGGGGTTGAAGGTTCCGGTGCGCTCCGGACCGGAGAGGAAGTCGATGTCGACGCTGCCGACCCGCCCATCGCCGAACTCGATGTAGCAGGTGCCCTGGCCGAGATGGCGGCCGGGCCGTTCGCCCAGCCCGAGCTCCGCGAGCAGGGTTTGGGCGACGATCCGGGCGGCGCCCTCGGCGAAGACGCCGGCCTTGGGCACCCCTGCGGTGGCGACGTCACCGACCGCGTAGACGCCGGGGAAGCGGGTCGCGAGCGTCGCGGGATCAACCGGGATGTAGCCATCCTCGGTGATGCCGCTGGCGATCACGACCTCGGGGGCGCGGTGCTTTGGCACGCCGAGGAAGAGGTCGAAGGGCAGCTCGGCGCCGTCGTCGAGCACAGCCACGGCGCGGCCCTGGTCGATGGCGCTGACCCGGCGGCCGGTGATCAGCTCGATACCGCGCTCCTCGAACTCTTCGGAGAGCGCGGCCGAGGTTTCGGGCGAGGGCGGCACCGGCGCGGGGAGGGGGATCACGAAGGAGATCCGGCAGGCGTCGCGCACCCCGCGGGCGGTCAGCTCGTCGTCGAGGAGCAGGGCGCACTCGCTCGGCGCCGGCGGGCACTTGAACGGCGCGTCGCAGACGCCGATCAGCGCGTGGCCCCGCGAGAAGGTTGGGATGATCTCGGCCAGACGTTGGGCGCCGGGCACGGAGTAGAACTCGTTGCCGCCCTCGAGCAGGCCGGGGGTGGCCTCGTAGTCGTACTCGGCGCCGAGCGCGATGACCAGGAAATCGGCCTCGTGCTCGCCGGCCTCGGTCCTCACCCGGCGGGCGGCGGGGTCGATCTCGGTGACCGTCTCGCGGAGGACCCGGACGCCGGGCTTGGCGATCTCGCTGTAGGGCAGCCGGACCTGCTCGGCACTCGCGTTCCGGAACATCAGGTCGAGCTTCGAGTAGCCGAAGACGAAGGCGTCGGCCCTGTCGATCAGAGTCACCTCGACGGCGTCGCCGGCCGCCTCGGAGAGCATCGTGCTCAGCTCCAGGCCCCCGAAGCCGGCCCCCAGTACGGTCACTCGCCCGCTCATCGGCGTCCATCCTATTTGGGGACCTCGAGGCGAGCGATGAGGTCCAGCGAAGGTTTAGGCTTGCTCGCGCGATGAGCCCGGTCTGGCTCGACCACGCAGTCCTCGCTGTGCGCGACCTCGACGCGGCCGGCGCCGAGATCGAGCGCCGCTTCGGGCTCGGCTCGGTCGCCGGCGGAGCGCACCCGGCCTGGGGCACCGGCAACCGGATCGTCCCCCTCGGGGCCACCTATCTGGAGCTGATGGCGGTCGTGGATGAGCAGGCGGCCTCTGGCTCCTGGTTCGGTCGCCACGTCGCCGAAACGGTGGCCGGGGGCGAGCAGCTCCTCGGCTGGGTCGTGGCGACCGACGAGATCGAGGCGATCGGCCGCCGTCTCGGGCTCGAGGTCACGAGCGGGTCGCGTGCGAGGCCGGACGGCTCGACCCTGACCTGGAGGCTCGCCGGCCTCGAGGAGGCGATGGGGTCGAACGGGTTTCCGTTCTTCGTCGAGTGGGACGGCCCGGCCGAGGCGCATCCCGGCTCGACCGCCGTGGAGCACCGATCCGAACCGCTCGGGATCGAATGGGTCGAGGTCTCGGCGGACGGCTCGGAGCTGCGAGATTGGCTCGGCCCCTCGGAGATTCCGCTTCGGGTCGTCGACGGGCCTTCCTCGATCATCTCGGTGGCGATAGGCACCGCTGAGGGTCTGGTAATGGTGCGCTGAGGTCATGAGCGGCGCCGCAAAGCCCGTGAGTCGTTTGGCGGTCCTGGCAGGACTTGTCGCAGTCGTGGGCGCCGGCCTTGGCGTTGTTGCCGGCCTGGAGGCCTCCCAGGCCGCGGCGGCGATCACGCAGCCTCCCCAGCCGAAGCTGGGTCCGGGCGGGAGCAACTACCCGCACCACGGGTTCCGCGTCCACTCCGGCGGCAGCGGCAGCGACGCCTGGTATGTCTTCGAGCCGACCAGGCCGCGGCCGGCCAGGGCGCCCCTGGCGGTCATCACCCATGGCTATTACGAGTTCTCCGGCTACGAGCAGCTATTCGCGCTGATCCGCCACACCGTCCTCAAGGGCCACGTGGTGATCTACCCGCGCTGGCAGACCGACATCGCCACCCCCTGCCCGGGTCCGATCAACATCGAGCCGTGCATGCAGTCCGAGGTCAACGGCATCCGCGGGGCCCTGGCCTATCTCCGCGCCGGCGAGGGGCGCGTCCAGCCTCGAGTCAAGCGGACGAGCTATTTCGGATTCTCCTTCGGGGGCATCATCACGACGAACCTGGCGAACCGTTGGAGGTCGCTGCGGATGCCAAAGCCGCGGGCGGTCTTCCTCGACGACCCGCACGACGGAGGCCTGGTCGGCTACGACGAGCCGGCGCTGGACGACTCGCTGGCGGGCATCCCCTCGACGACGCTTTTCCAATGCCACTCGGGAGCCGACGGCGTGATCTCCGAAGCGAACAAGGCGAACGGCAGTTGCAACTCGGTGTTCCCGAAGCTCACCACGATCCCGGCGAAGAACAAGGATCTCGTCCTCACCCACACCGACGACCACGGTCTGCCGACCCTCTCCTCCGGCCACGGCGTCTGCGCGGCTGGTCGCCCGACGATCGCGTTCGGGGTGCCAAACGCCTACGACTGGAACTTCTGCTGGAAGGTCTGGGACGCCCTTCAGAGCTGCGCCTACTCCCGGAAGTGGTGCCGCTACGCGCTCGGCAACACCCCCGAGCACCGCTCCATGGGGCGGTGGAGCGACGGCAGACCCCTGATCCCGCTGAAGATCAGGGATCGGGCGCCGATCCGCCCGTAGGTTCCGATCGCGGTACCCGGGCAGCCCCCCAGCTCCCGCCTGGCGCCATCGAGGCCATCGCGGCCTCCACCAGCGCGCCGAAGGACTCGACCGCGATGCGGATGTCCGACTCGGCGGTGTCCTCCTCCTTGGCGTGGCTGATGCCTCCGATCGAGGGGCAGAAGAGCATCGCCGCCGGAACCACGCGCGCCATCTCCGCGGCGTCGTGGAGCGCCCCGCTGACGAGCTCTCGACCAGCGGCGATCTCCCGCGCCGCGGCGAGGAGGCGGGGATCGAAGTGGGTGGGGGAGGTACGCCATATGAGCCCGGCCTCGAATCCACAGCCTCGCTCCTCGGCCGCCGCTCGCGCTTCGCTCTCCACCTCGCTCAGCATCCTCGCCAGGGACTCCGACTCCGCGTGGCGCAGGTCGACGATCAGGTCCGCCCGGCCCGGCACCGCGGTGGCGATCCCTGGCCGAAGCGATAGCTGCCCGGTGGTCGCGGTTCCTCCGGTCTCGGCGCCGATCGATTCGATCCGGAGCGCCGCCGCGGCGGCGGCGAGGCCGGCGTCGCGGCGATCCCCCATCGGAGTGGTGCCGGAATGCGACGTCTGCCCGGTGAACCGCAGTCGCCATCGCTCGATCCCGACGCAGCCGGCCACAGCCGCGGTCGGCAACCTTCCTCGGTCCAGCACGGGGCCCTGTTCGATGTGCAGCTCGAGGTAGGTGCCGATCCGCTGCTGGCGCGAGCGCGCCTCGGGCACACGATCGAGGTCGACCCCGTTCTCTGCGAGGACCTCGCGGGCGGGGCGTGCGTCCTGATCTCGCAACTCCGCCATCTCCGCCGGGTCGAAGCCGCCGGCGACGGCAGAGCTGCCGAGGAGGCTGCGGCCGAACCGCGCCCCCTCCTCGTCGGCCCAATCGACGAGAGCAAGGGTCCGCGGCGGCCCGCCCCCTTCCTTCGCCCAGGCGCGCAATAACCCAAGCCCAGCCATCACTCCGAGCGATCCGTCCAGCCAGCCGCCGCCGGGCACCGAGTCGAGATGCGAACCGAGCACGAGAGCGGGCTCGGACTCACCCTCGAGGTAGGCCCAGGCGTTGCCGGCCTCGTCGATCTCCGACGAGAGCCCGATCTCGGCGACCAGCTCCCCGAGCAGAGCGCGCGCCTCCCTCCAGCCCTCCCCCCAGCAGAGCCGCTCGGCGCCGTCCGGCCCAGCCGTGCGGCGTTGAAGCTCGCGGAGGTCGGCGATCACCCTCGCCGTGTCGATCTGCGGCCCGCCGCCCAAAGTTTCGGGCGATGTCACTTGCATCGCCGCCGATGCTACGGCGCCGGGACCGAAGCGATTTCGTCGCTGGCGGCTCCAGCTAATCGACCTGGACCCAGCGCGCCTCCGAAGGCGTGCCGGCGCCGTTGTCGACGAACAGCATGTACCACCCTGATGGCACCAGACCGGCGCTGTGGGGGATCGTCACCCTGATCCCGTCATCGGTGCGGGTGAAGCTGAGGGCGATCGAGCGCTGCTCGACGTCGGTGACGTGGGTGACGGCGCTGGGGCGGATCAGGCGTGCGGCCTTGATCGCGCCCGGGTCGGAAGTCTCGAAGGTGGCGCCCTCACCGCGGCGCACCAGCTGCGGGCCGCCCTCGATGCTGGGGCGATCGTTGGCGTAGAGGTAGGGCGGGGAGTAGATCTCGATTCGCTTCTCGAAGGTGCCCGGGATCGAGTTGTCGGCGTCCGCGTAGAGGGGGTTGCTGCCCAGCGTGATCACCCGCCCGTCGGGCAGCAGCAGCGCCGAGGAGTGGTAGTCGCGCCCGACGCTGGGGTCGGCGACCCTCTTCAGCTTGTTCGTCCTCGGGTCGTAGAGGTGGCAGAGCAGAACGTCACTGGCGCCCTCACCCCGGTAGCCGGTCGAGCCGCCGGTGACCACCACCTTGTCGTCGGGCGTGATCACCAGGTTCGGGTAGCGGACCGGCTCGGCCAGGTCGGGCCCGGGCCTGAAGCGCGGAGAGGGTTGCTTGAGGTCGATCACGTCGGTGCGGTCGGTGGACTTCTTGGATGAGCCGATCCCGCCGCCGCCGGCGATCATGTAGCGCTGGTCCTGGGCCGGCGGGAGCAGGACGCTGCCGCTGGTCTCGGTCTGCGTGCGGCACCCGGAGGCCGGGGACCTTCTGGAACGAGTTGTTGCTCAGGTCCCAGATCCCGGGGTGCCGACCGACCTTGGCCGAGCCGTAGCCGGAGTTGCTGCCGGTGTAGAAGAGCTTCCCGCTGGGCATCAGGAACAGCGAGGGGTAGGTCGGGAAGGTGCGCTGCAGCTCGGGATGGGTGGTCCACCGCTTGGTCTTCGGGTTGAAGATCTCGTTGTCGGCCGTTGATGATGCGGCCGAACCCGTCCAGACCCGAGACCGCCAGGACGCGCCCGTCCTTGAGGCCGACCAGCGTCGGGTACCAGCGGGCCAGGTCCATGTTGTCGACCTTCTCGTAACGCTCCTTGACCGGGTCGAACAGGTAGGACTTGTTGTCGCCCCAGTACTCCTGCTTGTCCCTGGCCAGCGAGGCCGAGTAGCCGTAGATGGCGTGGCTCTGGCGGGCGGGGACGCCGGAGATCTTGAACTGGGTCGGCTGCTTGACGACCGACCCCTCGCCCTGCTGTTCGGCCTTGACCCATACCCCGATCTGGCTGGCGGTGACGGTTGTGCTGCCGTCGGCGGCGACCTGCTTGGATGCCGGCTTGACCACGACCTTGTTGCGGGTGCGGAAGGCCTGACCGCTGGGGGAGACCAGCTCGGTTCCGGCCGCCAGGCGCAGGGGCCGGCCGCCGGGTTCCTCGTTCTTGATCGTCATCACCCCGGCGGCGCGCTTCACGTCCTGGGGCAGGACCTCGTAGCGGCGGGTGCCGCCCGCGATCAGCAGCTTGCCGTCGGGCAGGAAGACGTGGCCGGCGCAGAACATGTCCGACGGCGTGGGAATCTTCTTGAACTCGTCGGTCTTCGGGTCCCAGAGCAGCGTCTCGAACTTGCCGGCGTCGAACTGCTGGCGGTCGTTGCCCGAGCCGGCGATCAGCAGCACCTTGCCGGTGCGCAGCAGCGCCGCATGGATCGCGTTGACCTGCATGTCCTCGGGCACGTTGAGCATCGACCAATGGCCGTTCTTCTCCTTATAGCCCTGGGTGTTGATCTCGTACTCGTGCAGGGCATGGCGCGCGGCGGAGACGAGCGTCGGACCGTTGACCGCGATCAGGCCGCCCAGGACCAGCAGGGCGGCGAGCCGCCTGAACATCCGCCGGCGCGCCCGCTCGCTCACGAGCCGACCTCCTCGAGCGAGCTCCAGCTCAGCTCCGGCGTCTCAACCTCGGTGCCCTTGCGTCGCGGCCGCCGGACCTTGGCGGCCTCGCGACGGGCTCGCCGCTGGGATGCTCTCTGGGTCCTGCCAGATCGCCACCGGCAGCAGGCAGACCGCCAGCGAGAGCAGCGACCAGACGCGCATCGAGGCGTGGTCGTGGCCCAGCACGATCGCCAGGGCCAGCGGGACGCCGAAGACCAGGCCCCAGAGGAGGTGCTTGCGGAAGGTTCTCAGCTCGTCGCGGGTCCCGGCGCCGCCCTTGGGCGTGATCACGAACCCGGTCGCCCGCCGCAGCAGCACCGCCGCGAGGGAGGCGGCAGTAGACCGGGGCCGAGAGGGCCGAGATCAGCAGGCCCATCATCCCCGCCGAGCCCTCCTCCTCGTGCGGGCTGACGTTGTGGCGGCGGTTGTAGAAGTAGAGGCCGACCTGCAGGGTGGCGGCGTCGAGGTAGAGCATCAGCCACAGGTGAGCCGGGACCTGCACCCCGCCGGCCCCGAGCGAGAAGTAGATCAGGCCGTTGAGCGCCCCCAGCACCCAGGCGACCGCCACGGTCGGGTAGTAGCAGAGCAGGTAGGAGTAGTTGGCGAGGGCGCGCGGCGAGAGCCGGTGCGCCACGCGCCAGAGCTTGCCGGTGAGGACCTCGTCGGTGCCGCGTGACCAGCGGTCCTGCTGGCTGAAGTAGTCGGTGAACGAGGACGGGGCCTTCGCCGACCGCGACCACGTCGGGTGTGTAGACCGAGGTCCAGCGCCGCGCGGTCTTCGGGTTGCGAGCGCCGTGCAGGGCAAGGCCGGTGGCCATGTCCTCGGTGATCGAGTCCTGGAAGCCGCCGATCTGGCGCAGCGCGCTGACCCGCAGCGCGTTGTTGGTGCCGACCAGCATCGGGCTGCGCGAGCGGTTGCCCGCCCGCTGGAGCAGCGAGTGGAAGAGGAACTGCTGGGACTCCGCGGCGCGGACGACGAAGCCCTGGTAGTTGCCGTAGACCTGCGGCCCGACCACGAAGGCGACGTCGGGGTCGCGGAAGTAGCCGAGCAGCCGCTCGGCGAAGTTGGGCAGCGGCACGTGGTCGGGGTCGACGCCGAGCACGAACTCGTACTCCTCGCCATGGGCGTCGAGCCAGGCGTTCCAGTTGCCGTGCTTGCTCTTCGTCTTGAACCGTCCAGAGGGGGTGTTCCAGCAGGCGGCCCCGCGCCGGCTGAAGTGGCTCACCCCGAGGCGAGCGCAGGTCTCCCTCACCGCCGGGTCGTTCCCCTCGTCCAGCAGCCAGACGTCGATCTCGCCCTCGTAGCGGATCTGCAGGGCGGCTTCGAGCGTCGGGACGACCAGCTCGATCGGCTCGGCTGAGGGCACGATCGTGGTCACGAACGCCACCCGCCGCCCGGGCTCGGCGCGCACCGGGATCGGGTCCCGCGCCAGCAGCGTCGCCCGGCAGAGCGTGGCCAGGTTGAGGAAGGCGAAGACGCCGATCACCCCGGTGGTCACGGTCATCACGATCGAGGCGACCTTGATCACCGTTCCGGCCTCGTTGGAGGGCCAGTGGCTGGGCAGCATCAGCCAGACCAGGAATCCGCCGAGCAGCAACAGCGCCGCCAGCACGAGCAGGGTGCTGCGGATCGGCCGGGAGCGATCGAGCCGGCGGAAGCGGACGCGGTAGCGGCCGTCCACGGGCGGCCCGGTCACCGGGCCGGCGGCTTGGCTCCTGCCCTCGTAGTCGTATTCGGTCCTTGAAATGGCGTTATGTGTTTGGGGGCTTTCGGGCGCACCGGCGACCGTCCCGCCTCTAGGGTCAAGAGCGGGCCACGCCGGGACACGTCCGTATCCCCCGAACGCGCGGCCAACCCGAAAACTGTCGGCCCCTTTGCGGGCGGCCGGCGAGAAGGCCGGGCTATCCTCGCTCGGTGCGGCTTTTTCGTCGAGACCGCCGAGCGCTTCTCTGCGCCCTCGCCCTCTCTTCCGTGGCGCTGATGCTGGCCGGTTGCTCCTCGTCGAACGGGGCCGATTCGTCTGGCGAATCCACTGCTTCGGCTGCCGAGCTGCGCTTGAACCCGCTGGCCGGCCAGTCCTTCTACGTGGATCCCGCCAGCCACGCAGCGCGCCAGGCGAACGCCTGGAGAGCCGGGGGCCGCGGGCAGGACGCGAAGGCGATGGCGCGGCTGGCGAGGCGCCCGACCGCGACCTGGATCGTCGACGGGGGCGCGGTCAAGGGGCGGGTGCGCTCGCTCACCCAGCGCGCCAACCGGGCCGGGAAGACCGCCCTGCTGGTCGCCTACCACATCCCCGGCCGCGACTGCGGCAGCTACTCGGCCGGGGGCGCGGCGTCGGCGCGCGCCTACCGGAGCTGGGTGCGCGCCTACGCAAGCGGGATCGGCTCCGGCCGCGCCGTGGTGATCCTCGAACCCGACGCCATCCCGCACGCCATCCAGGGCTGCCTGACCCGGGCCGAGCGCGCCGAGCGCTACAGGTTGCTGGGCTTCGCGGTTCGCACGCTGTCCGCCCGCCCCCGCACCAGGGTCTACCTGGACGCCGGCAACGCCGGCTGGATTCGCCCCTCCTCGCGACTGGTGGGACCGTTGCGCAGGGCCGGCATCGGTGCGGCCGATGGCTTCGCCCTCAACGTCAGCAACTTCTACCGGACCGGCACAACCCTCGGCTACGGGCGCGCGCTCTCGGGCCGGCTGGGCGGCGCCCACTTCGTGATCGACACCAGCCGTAACGGCAACGGGACGCCGGGCAAGCGCGTCGCCGGATCCAACTGGTGCAACCCGCCGGGCCGGGCACTGGGTCACGACCCCACCACGGACACGGGCCAGCGCCGGGTGGACGCCTACCTCTGGGTCAAGGCGCCGGGCGAGAGCGACGGAACCTGCCGCGGAGGCCCCCCGGCCGGGCAGTGGTGGCCGCAGTACGCGCTGGGGCTGGTGCGCAACGGCTCCTGAGGCGGTTCCGCGGAACCGCCCACGCGGAGACTTTGGCTGTGCTGCGGACCTGGCGTCGGCAATGCGGTCAGCCGACCGCAGAGGCCTCGGGCTCGGAGCTCTCCTCCAGCGGGCCGCACAGCGCGACCAGATCGGCCAGCTCGTCCCGCATCCCCTCGACGATCGTCTGCACGTCGGGAGTCTGGGTGCGGTCGGCCGTGATCCCGATGTCGATCGCGTCGCGATAGCTCATCACGGTGACGTTGAGGCCGGTTCCGTCGGCGATTATCGAGAGCGGGTAGAGCGCCTCGAGCCGGGCGCCGCCGCTGTAGATGTCCATCGGCGGCCCGGGGACGTTGGAGATCACCAGGTTGAAGAGGGGCCGGGTGAGCTGGCTCGCGGTCAGCCCGAAGATCACTCGCGATGCCCGGGTGTGGAGCGCCGGCGGGACGAAGGTCGTGACGTCCCGAAGCGCCTTGGCCGGCAGGGCGCTGTGGCGCTCCTTGGCGCCTGAGAGCTTCTCGTTGGCGAAGGCGATCCGGGCGGCCGGATCGTCGAGGTGGGTGGGGATCGGGACGATCATGATCGAGACCTGGTTGCCGAAGGTGCCGCGCTCCTCCTCGGTTCGCACCGAGACCGGGATCTGCGAGAGCAACGGCTCCTCGGGCAGCTCGCCGTGGGCGGCGAGGTGGTTGCGGACCGCGCCGGCGACCAGGGCGACTACCACGTCGTTGACCTTGACCCCGAAGTGGTTCTTGACCCGCTTGACGTCGCTCAGCGAGACCGAGCCGAGGCCGAAGATGCGGTGCGGGGAGAGCCGCGACCCGTAGGGCCCCTTCGGCGCGTGCATCGCCGGGCGCTCGATGATGTGGGCGTGCGAATCGCGGCTCACCGTGCGCCGGGCACGCGAGAGCCAGCGGCTCGCGGTCTCGCTGCCGGGCATCCCGAGCAGGGAGGGGATCACGTCGATGTGGGGGAGGAGACGGGTGAAGCGCGTCGCGACCGTGAACGGGTAGCGGGGCAGCGCGGCGACCCCGCGGAGCACCATCGAGCCCGTCCCCGGTGGCATCTCCGCGGCGGCCCGATTGTCGGGCGGCTCGACCTCGCGCGGCTCCGGGCTGAGGTCGTAGAGCATGGTCATGATCTCGCCCCCGGACATCCCGTCCACCGCGGCGTGGTGGATCTTGGTGACCAGTGCCACCCGGCCGCCCTCGAGGCCGTGGATCAGGTACAGCTCCCACAGTGGCCGCGAGCGATCGAGGCGGCGCGAGTAGATGCGGGCGGTCTGCTCGGCGAGCTGCTCCATGCTGCCCGGCGGCGGCAGGGCCAGCTCCCGGCAGTGGTACCCGAGGTCGAAGTGATCGTCGGGGACCCAGTAGGGCCAGTCGAGCCCGAGAGGGACCTCGGCAAGCCGTGAGGTGAAGGGAGGGATCATGTGCAGCCGCTCGCCGAGCAGCCGACGCAGCGCCTCGATCGTCATCGACCCGCCGGGGGCGGTTGAGGGATCGAGGATCGCCAGCGAGCCGACGTGGCCGTAGTTGCGGTCGGTCTCCAGCGCCAGGAACTGAGCGTCGAGTGCGGAGAGCTGCTGCATTTCCTCGAGCCGAACCTACCCGATCACACGTCGGCCAACGCATTCCCGGGATCCGCCCGCGGCGATTGCGGCTGAGCACCACAAGAGGGTTGCCGCCGATACCGCATCAATCGCGGCGAGTCCGAGCTAGGAATGGCGACGAGACATCTATCTACATAAACACCTCTCGCGCCGGACGAGTTGCGCGTCGGGCGGGATCGTCGCCCGAACGCGGGTCAACGGGCCCGTATGGCAGGCGGGACCCGCGAAGTAGGCTCAATTCATGCGTGCTCTTCGACTCGCCATCCCGGTCTCAGGTTGCGCGCTCGGCTACGCACTGGTGGTGCGAGGCGATCTGACCATCGATCTGAACCTCGGGCGCCGCGTTCGCCCGCTCGGTCCGATCCGGGTCCCGATCGCCGCCCCGCCGGAGACGGTGTTCGACGTGATCGCCGCCCCGTACCTGGACAAGACACCGCGCGCCATGGGGGCCAAGCTCGAGGTCCTCGAGCGCGGCGAGGACATGGTCCTTGCTGCCCACTACACCGAGGTGGGACCGCTGACCACGACCACCGTGGAGACGGTGCGCTTCGAGCGGCCGGAGAGGATCGGGTTCCGGCTCGTCCGCGGCCCGGTCCCGCACGTGGTCGAGCGCTTCGAGCTTCACCGCACCGAGGAGGGGACCGCGCTCGAGTACGCCGGCGAGATCGGCGCCGACCTCTGGCGCCTCGGGGAGTGGTGGGCGGATCGCGTCGCCGGGCCCTGGGAGCGCACGGTCGAGGACTCGCTCGCCGCCACCCGATCCGAAGCGGAGCGGCGAGCCCAGCGCCTATGATCGCCTGACGGCAAGCGAACCGACACCGACAGAAGCTCGCTCCGAGCTGCCCGGCGTCGAGGCGTCGGAGCAGATCTCCCCCGCCGAGCTGCGCCTGGCGACCCGCAACCACGGGCTGCCGCTCGAGGCCCTTGCCTACGACGTCACCCCGGTCGGGCTCCACTACCTCCTCGTCCACTACGACATCCCGGTGGTCGACCCCGGGGCCTGGCGTTTGCGGATCGGCGGCCGGGTGGACCGGGAGCTGTCGCTGTCCCTCGAGGAGATCAGTGCCCGCCCCGCGAAGAGCCTCGAGGTGACGATGGAGTGCGCGGGGAACGGCCGCGCCCGGCTCTCGCCGCGACCCCTGAGCCAGCCGTGGCTTTTGGAGGCGGTGGGCAACGCCGAGTGGACCGGGGTGCCGTTGCGCGGCCTGCTCGAGGAGGCCGGGGTCGACGAGGGCGCCTCCGAGGTTCTCTTCCGGGGTCTCGACCGGGGGTTGGAAGGAGGGGAGGAGCAGAGCTACGAGCGCAGCCTGCCGCTCGAGGAGGCGATGTCCGAGGATGTCCTCCTCGCCTACGCGATGAACGGCGCGCCGTTGCCGCCCCAGCATGGCTTCCCGCTGCGGCTGGTGGTGCCCGGCTCCTACGGGATGGCGAGCGTCAAGTGGCTGGAGGCGATCACCGTGCTGGATAGCCCCTTCGAGGGCTACCAGCAGGCCCGCGGCTACCGCCTGCGCCAGCATCCTGACGAGCCCGGCGAGCCGGTGTTCCGGATACTGCCGCGCTCGCTGATGGTTCCGCCCGGCGTGCCCGACTTCGCCACCCGGGTGCGCAACCTGCAGCCCGGTCCGTGCAACGCTGCGCGGGCGCGCCTGGTCGGGCCTCGGGGCGATCGAACGGGTCGAGGTGAGCGCCGACGGAGGCTCGAGCTGGAGCGATGCCCGGCTCGGCCCCGACCCCCCCAGGTGGGCCTGGCGCTCATGGGAGTGGGAGTGGGACCCGGCGCAGGCCGGAGCCCATGAGCTCTGCTGCCGGGCGACCGACAGCGCCGGCAACGTGCAGCCGCTGAAGGCCGCCTGGAACCTCGGCGGCTACGCGAACAACGAGGTGCAGCGCGTGGCGGTCGTGGTCGCAGGCGACTAGGAGGGTCGCTCCGCCAAGTCGATCCGCAAGGGCAAGACCGTCACCTACACGGTGACGGTGCGAAACCTCGGCAACCTGCCGATGGCCCCGGAGGTCGAGCTGATCACCTCCAAGCCCCACAAGCTCGCCCGTCCGGTGGTCGGCACCCGCTACTTGTCGCTGGATGCCCGAGTCAGGGCCGCCCACCACCGCTGATCGGGCAGCCGACGTTCAGCATGACGCCAATCCGTCCGCTCCCCTTGCGGGCGCCGTGGGCGCGGAACTAGGCTGGCGCGGGACGTGCTGCATCCCGTTCACAGGCGCCGGCTTGCTTGGTGCCTCACGGCTACCGTCGCCGCCTGCGCGGCCGCGGTGGTGCCCTCGCCGCCACCGGCCGACGCGAACGTCGCGGGCTGCCAGGGGAATCCGATCATCTCGATGGGAAACGTCGCCGGCGAGCCGGGGGACAAGAACAGGTTGAAGGTCGGGTACCGGGCATCCGACAACAACGTGCGTTTCGTCGACACCGGAACTGACGGCATCGGCGACCCGCTCAACCTCAACTTCTCATGCGCTGGATTCCCCGCGCCCTGGCTGATGATCAGCCTGGTTCTCGGCGACCGCGACGATTCGGCCCGGCTCGATGCCCACGATCCGGCGCTGAGCGGAAGCGGCTTCAAGGTGCTTCCCGCCAGCATCGACGTCCTGCTGAACGGAGGTCTCGGCAGGGACACGCTGCGCGGGCACGCCGGTTTCGACCATCTCCTGGGGGGCAAGGGAGCGGACCGGCTGTTCGGCGCCAAGGGACATGATCTTCTCCTGGGCGGCCCCGGCTCGGACCTGCTCAAGGCTGCCGATTCGCGCCCGGATCTGGTCGACTGCGGACCGGGAGGCGACAGGGCCACCGTGGACCGCGGCGACCTGGTCAGGCGCTGCGAGCGGGTTCGGGTCCGCTAGGTCAGGCAGCGGCTCGACTGAAACGCTGCGGATGCGGCGTGGCAACGCGGCTCCGGCACGATCGCCTGCGATGGCAAGCGATCTCGACCCCGGCGCCCAGGATCCCGACTTCGAGTACCTGCTGATCCAGCTGCGCCACATCGGCGTTTCGGTGGGGGGAATGGAACCGCCCGCCGTGGAGCCGGCCGGGCGCTGCGAGCACTCCGGGCTGACCATCCCCGAGTGCTCGTGCGAGAGCTGCACGCGCGATCTGATCCTCCGCTACAGCCCCAGGCCCGGCCTGCAGTAGGCAGGGTGGGCGAGCCGGGAAGTCGAGGCGCCCGGCCCTACCGGTCCACTTCGCCTGTCTCGGCCAGCAGTCGCCTGTAGTAACCGCGGAAGCCGTGCCGCTCATAGAGGCGGGTGGCGTCGACGTTGCTCTCGACCACCTCGACTGCCCAGTAGAGGATCCCGCGGCTGCGGAGGATCTCGCGCGCCGCCTCGATCAGCGAGCTGCCGATGCCCTCGCCGCGGGCCTCGGGCGCGACCACCAGGGACTCGATCTCGCCGACCCGCTCGCCCAGCTCCCAGCTCGGGCCCGACTCATGCAGCCGCAGCGCGGCGTAGCCCCACGGCTCCCCCCGCGGCTCGTCGGACGGAACGGCGATCAGCAGCCATGTGTCCCCAGCCTCGAGCCATTCGCGGTACTGGGCGGAACGCAGCTCCCAGGCATCTCCAGGCGAGCGCACCGGCCAATCCTTCCCCGCGACGCGATCGTGATGCTCGACCATCGAGCGCCAGAGCGGCTCGACGCGCTCGACGTCGGCGATGCCGGCTTCGACGATCCGGAACGACCTGCGGCTCACCGTTCGATCATCCCAGCCCAGACCTGGGTGTGAGTGACTCCACCCCCCGGCGGCGGTGACTCCCGCCCTTGGGCATCTGTGAAGCCCGCCCCGGCGGGTCGACCCTTGGTTCGAACAGGTCCCCCAGACCAACTTCGACCAAGGAGACAGTCATGAAGTCCATCACCAGCACGATCACCCGGGCACTGGTTCTCGCGGCATCGCTCGCCGCGGTTCTCGTGCCCGCGACCGCGGCCCAGGCCCACTCGGCCCCGAAGACGAAGCGCGTCAGCGTCAAGTCGAACGGCCAGGAGATCAACGTCGACAACGATTTCGGCGCCTCGGTCTCGGCCGACGGCCGCTACGTCGCCTTCCCCTCGCAGGGGAAGTACACCCACGGAGACGGCGGGTCCGACTACGACGTCTTCGTCCACGATCGGCTCACCGGGAAGACCCGGCGCGCCAGCCTC
Organism: uncultured Actinomycetes bacterium; assembly: GCA_963725315.1. GTDB lineage: Bacteria > Actinomycetota > Thermoleophilia > Solirubrobacterales > 70-9 > JBBRHQ01. The sequence goes on from CAVRYA010000007.1 coordinate 51,967, forward strand.
AAGTCGAACGGCAAGGAGGTCGACGGCCAGGACTGCCTGAACCACTCGATCTCGGCCAACGGCAACCTCGTCGCCTTCACCTGTGATGGCGCCATGGTCGGCAGCGACAACAACGGCTACCCCGACGTCTACGTGAAGAACATGTCGTCGGGCAAGATCGTCCGGGCGAGCGTCAAGTCCGACGGGTCGGAGATCCCGGCCGGCAGCGGCCTGCCCTCGATCTCCGCCGATGGTCGCTACGTGGCCTTCGTCACCGACGGGGCCCTGGTCGGCTCCGACACGAACGGGGTCGAGGACATCTATCGCCACGACCTGAAGACCGGCAAGACAATCCGGATCAGCATTCGCTCCAACGGCGATCAGACCGATCAGAACAGCACCGACCCGAGCATCTCGGGTGACGGCAACAGGGTTGCCTTCGCCTCGCTCGACGGGTCGCTGACCGACGACACCGATTACGCCAACGCGGTCGACTCGGACGTCTTCGTCCGCGATGTCAAGGCCAAGACGACCACCCGGGCCAGCCTCCGCTCAGACGGCACCGAGGCGGACCCGAACGACAACCAGAGCAACCAGAAGCCGGCGATCTCGGCCAACGGGCGCTTCGTCGCCTTCAGCGCCGATGATCACGGCACATTCGTGCCCGAGGACATGAACGCGGAGAACGACGTCTACGTCCATGACCTGAAGTCGGGCAAGACCACCAGGGCGAGCATCACCTCGAGCGGTGACGAGCTCCCCGAGTCGAGTGGCGCCAACAACCCGGCGTCGATCTCGGGCAACGGACGCTACGTTGCGTTCGAGTCCAACGCCCCGCTGGTCTCCTCCGATACGAACAACGCGGACGACGTCTACGTCCACGACCGCAAGACGGGGAAGACCCGCCGGGTCAGCATCAAGTCCAACGGTCAGCAGGAGCCGACCTACAACAGCCAGCAGCCCTCGATCTCCGAGGACGGCCACTGGGTCACCTTCGGCTCGCCGGGTCAGTTCACCGGCGGCGACGCGGGCGTCGATTTCGACGTCTTCGAGCGCGGCCCGCTTCACTGAGCATCCGACGCGGTAATCCGGGCGGCCGGGGCATCCCGGCCGCCCGGAGCACTGGGAGGGTGGGGCTTCAGCCCTCCAGGCCAGCTCACTCGACCACCAGGGCCTGCGGCGCGGCCCCTTCATCCACCCACGTCCTCGCGGTCAAGTCCCGGCGAAGGCGCAGAAATGACTTGTTTGGGCCCACGCAGTCGGGGGCAAGTGGGTGAGGCACCGTCCACCGAGCAAAGGAGAGTCAGTGTCGATCGTCGGAATCCTGGTCGTGATCATCCTGGTCCTATTCGCCATTTACCTGTTCCAGCGGATCCGCTAGACGGTTGACTCGGGGCGGTGGACCCGGGGGGTCGCGGCGTCCGAGTCGCTCCGCGCGCGCTCGCTTCTCACGCAGCGCCTGCACGACGACGATGGCGACCGCGAGGATGACCACGGCGATGGCGATGAAGAAGGGGACCATGGCTTCCGACTACCCGCTGCGCGGCGCTCCAACCCCGTTGCAGCTCAGCTCGGGGTGATCGGGGCGCTCGCCGTGCCGCGCGGGGGGATCGTGCTGCCACCCGGCGAGCTGGCCCCGTGGCGACCGAAGCGCCGGGCGCTCGAGCGGGCGTGCCCCGGCCACCAGGCGCGGTCGCCGAGCAGGTAGGTGATCGCGGGGATCAGCAATGCCCGGACGACGAATGTGTCGAGGAGGACGCCGATCGCGACCGTGGCGCCGATCTGGGCCAGCTCCTCGAGCGGCAGCAGGGTCAGGGTCGCGAAGGTACCTGCGAGGATCAGGCCGGCGCCGGTGACCACCCCACCGGTGTGCTCGAGGGCGACCAGGATGCCCTCCCTGGTGCCGGAGGCGGCCGCCTCCTCGCGGGCCCGCGCCATCAGGAAGATGTTGTAGTCGACCCCCAGGGCGACCAGGAAGATGAAGGCGAGCAGCACCAGGTTGAAGGCGATGCCGCTCGAGCCGAGGAGCTCGGTGAAGCCGAAGGTGATCAGGCCGAGGGTCGCGGCGAACGAGGCGACCACGGTGACGATCAGGTAGGCGGGAGCGACCAGAGCCCGCAGGACGATCGCGAGGATCAGCCCGACGACGAGCAGCACGCAGGGGACGATCACCCTCGTGTCGCGGGCGTTGGTGGTCTCGATGTCGTAGTTCTCGGCCGGGATCCCCCCGACCAAAGAGCCCGGGGCGACCTCCGAGAGCTTCTCGCGGATCTCCTTGACGGCGTCAGCGGCCTCGCCCGAGTAGGGGTTGCCGCGGAGGATGATCGGGAGGATGGCCTTGGGAGCGTCGCCGGTCGGGGGGACCGGGAGGGCGAGCTTCACGGTGGACAGCGATTTCAGGCCCCTCAGCGCAGCGCCGACCTCCTTGAGGTCCACCAGCGCGGTCAGCGGCGAGCCGAGGCCGGGAGGGAAGTTCGCGTCGAGCACGGCCGTGCCCCGGCTCGAGTTCGTCGGGCGGGTCTCGCCCTGCCCGAACCCGATCGTGCCGTGGTTGATCAGGTTCCCGAGCGTGAGCACGAGGAGCAGGGCGGAGACGGCGGCGACGATCGTCCGTGGCCGTCGCCGCACCAGCGCCGCGACGTTCGCCCAGCGGGCGTTCGATTCGGCCGTCACGAAACCCTGCGACGGCCAGAAGGCGCGCTCGCCGAGCAGCGAGAGGACGGCCGGAAGCAATGTGAAGGAGGCGACCAGCATGACCGCGATCCCGATCGCCAGCACCGGCCCGAGCCAGTGGGTCGATTGAAGATCTGCGAGCAGGAGCACCAGCATCGCCGCGATCACCGTGCCGCCGGACGCAGCGATTGCCGGGGCGCTCTCGGCGAGGGCCTCCGGGAGTGCATCCCCGGCCGCTCGGCCGGCGCCCAGCCCCTCGCGGTAGCGGTGGACGAGCAGCAGCGAGTAGTCCGTGCCGGCGCCGAAGACCAGCACCAGCAGCAGCATCGTTCCCTCGGTGTTGACGGTGATCAGCCCGGCCTTGACCAGCAGGTAGGTGATGCCCACCGCGAGCAGGTAGGCGGCGCCGACGACCAGCAATGGCAGGAGCGCGAGGATCGGCGCCCGGTAGACCGCGAGCAGCAGGATCAGGACCAGCCCCAGGGTCGCGATCAGCAGCGTCCTTCCCGCCTCCGACGCGACCTCCTCGAGATCCGCGGCGATGCCCCCCGGGCCGGTGACATAGGCCTGCAGGCCCGGGATGCTGGTGCTGGTCGAGGTAGGCCCGGATCTTCTTCACCCCGGCGAGGATCGCGCCGCGGTCGTTGGCGTCGATCGCCAGCGCGACCAAGGCAGCCTTGCCGTTGCGGGAGACGGGGCCGATCCCGCGGGCGAACTCGGTGAAGCTGTCGAAGCGGTCCGCTGGTCTGGTCGGTGATCGGGTCGAAGACCGGGGTGGCGCCGGTGATCTTGAGCCTGTCGAGGCCCTCGCCGAGCCTGGCGATCACCGCCAGGTCCGCCTTGTCGAGCCCGGCAGGGCTGTCGAAGACGATCAGCACCGGGACGTTGTCACCGCCCTTGTAGTCGTGCTGGAGCTGATCGGCCACCTGGGTCGACTCCGCCCCCGAGGGCAGGAAGCTGCTCTGCCCCGCCGAGGTGGCGTCGTCGATGTGGGCGCGGGCGATCAGTCCGGCGATCACCAGCGGGATCCAGATCGCGATCGCCACCCAGCGGCCGCGGCGCCCGGTGATCGCGCCCGCGAGGCGCCGGGCCATCGGGCTAGGGGCGGAATCCGGCATCGAGATCGACGGCGGGCGCGGTCAAGCCGCGAAGCCTAGCCACGGCCCTGGACCCGAGCGCCGGGCGCTCAGCCGTCGGCCTGCGGGTGGGCGAACCAGGGAATGCCCTTGAGGCGCAACCGCAGCGCCTGGGAGTAGATGCGGACGAGGGTCGCGATCGTGATCGGGGGATAGGTGAGCGGCAGCCGCGCCATCACGCGGCGATCCATCTCTCGGCGGCGCAGCGCCAGCGAGGCCTCGAAGACCGCCTCCCCGTCCTCGAGGTTGCGAAAGCCGAGCCGCAGCGAGTCCCCCGGAGGGCTGGACCACCACTCGTAGTCCTGCTCGGTGCCCATGAAGGGGGAGACGTGCATGCGCTTCTCGAGGCGGCCGCCGACGGTGCCGTCGGCTGTCGGCCGGCCTTCGCGGGCGTCGAGCACGTAGGCGTGGCGATCTCCCCACGGGGTGTTGGTGACCTCGGCGACGATCGCGTCGAGCTCGCCCGAAGGCCGGTGGCAGAAGAGGAAGCTCACCGGGTTGAAGGAGACCCCCAGGAACCGGGGCAGGGCGAGCAGCCTGACCGGGCCCGCGGGCCGCCGGCCGAGCCGCTCGGCCAGCAGCGCGCCGGCGGCCTCGTGCAGCGGGACCTCCTGGTCGCCGAGGAAGTCGTGCCCGCCGGAACCGCGCCGGCGCCGGCCGGCGCGCCGACCACAGGGGGTGGGGGTCGAGCACCTGCGGCAGCTCGGACAGATCGAGCAGCGGCATGAAGATCCGGTAGGAGAACTCGTGACGCACCGGGCGCAGGCGGCGGTGGCTGACCCATCCCTCGTAGATCGCCGAAGCCGTGCTCATGCGGCGAGGGGCAGCTCGTCCGGCTGTGGATCGCCGAGCGGGAGCGCGACCGGCGCTTCCGGCGACCCGGCTTTCCCGGCGGCGATCGGCCCGCGGCCGCCGAGCGCTTCGGAGACCCGCAGCGCCGAGAAGACCCCGTCCTCGTGGAAGCCCCAGCGCCAGTAGGCGCCGCAGTAGTGGGTTCGGCGGAGGCCGCTGATCTCGGCCCAGCGGCGCTGCGCGGCGACCCCGGCGCGCGTGTAGATCGGATGCGCGTAGGTGAAGCGGCGGATCACCTTGGCCGGGTCGATCGCCTCGCTGCGGTTCAGGGTGACAAGGAACCGCTGCTCGGTGCGCAGCGCCTGCAGGCGAGTCATGTCGTAGGTGATGGTCGTGCGACCGGCCGGCCGCTCGCAGAGGTGGAAGTTCCAGCTCGCCCTCGCCGGCCGGCGGCGGGGGAGCAGGCGCTGGTCGGTGTGAAGGACGGTCTCGTTCGATTGATAGGGGATCGCCCCGAGCACCTCGCGCTCTTCCGGGCTCGGGTCCGCCAGCATGCTCAGCGCCTGATCGGAGTGGACCGCCAGGACCACCTGGTCGAAGCGTTCGATTCCGCCGGGGAGCGCCAGATCGACCCCGTCGTGCCGGCGCTCGATCCGCCGCACCGGTGCGCGCAGGCGGAGGCGGTCCGCCGAAACCGCGCGTCAGCGCCTCGACGTAGCGCCTCGATCCGCCGCTGACGCTGCGCCAGCGAGGCCGGCCGCGGAGCTGCAGCGCGCCGTGGTTGGCGAGGAACTCCGCGATGAAGCCGGCGGGGAACGACCACAGCTCGGCCGGGTCGGCCGACCAGATCGCCGAGACCTGGGGCACGATCAGGCGCTCGACGAAGTAGGGGGAGTAGCGGCGCCCGGCGAGGAACTCGCGCAGCGAGGGGCCGCCGCCGGACCCGACCAGCTCCCTGGCCTCGCGGTTGAAGCGGACCAGGTCGGCGAGCATGCGATGAAAGCGGGGGTCGACGATGTGGGCGGGGCGCGCGAACAGCCCCAGGGGCCGGCTCGCCCACTCGAAACGGCCCGCCCCGTCGGAGACCGAGAGGCTCATGTCCGCAGGCTGGGTGGCGACGCCGAGATCCGCGAAGAGGCGCTCGAGGTTCGGGTAGTTGCGGTCGTTGAGGACGACGAAGCCGGTGTCGACGTCGAAGCGGCCTGCCCCGTCCTCCAGGGCGATCGTGTTGGCGTGCCCTCCTGCGTGGTCGCCGGCCTCGAAGAGGTGGACGTCGTGCCCGGCGCCGAGCAGCTCGTGGGTCGCGACGAGGCCGGAGACCCCGGCTCCGACAACGGCGATCCGCAGTGGGGCGCCCCCGCCCGGTCTGCTCATCGTGCCGCGGCCTCGCGGTCGCGGCACGGGTGCAGGGGGCCGAGCAGCCGCGCCGCGAGGCCGTCGCGTGCCCGCCCGCCGAGCCGCTTGAAGAGCACGCCGAGGATCGGGTCGAGCACCCGCAGCGCCCCGCGCAGGCGAAGGTCGGCCGCGTAGGTGACCGCGGTGCGGCCGCCCGGGGTCTCGGCGAAGGTGATCTCGTCCCGCGAGACGACGGTCGGCGTCTCCGCCACCATCAGCAGGCGGCGGGGACGATCGACCACCTCCGCCGTGTAGGTCATCGGGACGTCGCGGCCGAGGAAGCCGACGACCAGCTCGAATTCGGCCCCGGGAACGCCGGCCTGGCCGCGGGCCAGACGCGCCGATCGGATGCTCGGGTCCCACTCGGACACGGAGCGGAAGTCCGCGAGGTAGTCGAAGGCCGCGTCGCGGCTCTCGGGAGAGGTTACGGTCGCCTCGAATCGTGCCATCGGTTCTCCTCTGCTGCGTCGGGTGGGGGGACCTCGGATCAGGGCCGGCGCGCGGATCGCTCCGCCGAGCGGGCGAATCCGGCGCGCAGACCGCCTCCTCGCCCGCTCGGCCGAGCGGTCCCTTGCGCAGACTGTCGAGAGTCTGTCCAGGGTTTGTAATAGGCTACGCTAGCACAATGTGGAGAATTGTCGAGAGTTTGTCCAATGTCTGAAGGCCTGGTTCGGATCGGCGAGCTGAGCCGGCGCACCGGTGCGCGGCCGGACGCGATTCGAGCCTGGGAGCGGCGCTACGGCCTGCTCGACCCGGTGCGCAGCCCGGCCGGCTACCGGCTCTACTCGGAGGCCGACGAGCGGGTGGTGCGCGCGATGCGCCGGCTGACCGGGCAGGGCCTCGCCGCGGCGGAGGCGGCGGAGCTGGCCCGCGCCGGAGGCGGCGTGGCGCCCGCGGCGCCTTCCGGCGCAGCGCTCGACCCCGCGGTCGAGGCGATGCGCCTGCTGGCCGCGCTGGAGGCCTTCGACGAGCCCCGGGCCGACGCGATTCTCGACGAGTCCCTTGCCGGCCTCTCGCTGGACCGTTTTGTCGAAGGCGTGGTCCTGCGGGCGATGGCCGAGATCGGCGCCCGCTGGGAGCGCGGTGCGGCCACGGTCGCCCAGGAGCACTTCGCCTCGGCGCTTGTGCGCGGTCGCCTGCTCGGGCTCGCGCGCGGCTGGGGAGGCGGCTCCGGCCCGCTTGCGGTGTTGGCCTGCATACCCGGGGAGCTCCACGACCTTGGGCTGATCTGCTTCGGCCTCTGCCTGCGGGAACGGGGATGGCGGATCGCCTACCTCGGTCCCGACACGCCGGCGGAGACGCTCGAGGCGACGATCGCCGGCCTCGGCCCGCAGTGGCTGGTGCTCGCCGCCTCGCAGGGCCGGCCCCTGGGAGAGGTGGCGAGCCTGCTCGGACCGCTGGCCGCGGAGGTGAAGGTCGGGCTCGGCGGCGGTGGCGTCGAGTGGGCGGGCGCGATCGATGGCGTCACGCTGCTCCCGGGAGGGCCGGCCGAGGAAGCGGATGCCCTGACAGCAGGGCTCGGCGAAGGTCGGTAGCGAGGCCCCGCATCCGCAGGCCTCAAGGGAAGCCGAGATCCGGCCGATCCCGGTCAGGAATGTTCCGCACGAAGCGCAGAGGCGCCCGGAAACCGTTTCGCCGGCCTCCCGGGGCTGCGCTGGCGGCCCTGCTGCTCTCCGCGCTGACCATCGCCGCCTGCGGGGATGGTGGCGGATCGACCGTCGCGGCCGGCGGGAAGCCGGTCCCCGGCAGCTACGTCGGCGTGACCAGCCAGGGGCTGCCGATCAGCTTCGTCGTCACCCCCGGGGAAGTCAGCTCGGTCAGGTTCGCCTGGCGGGCCAGATGCGCCGACGGCCAGGTCCACACCAACACGATCGCGCTGGACCGCGCCCGGATCCACTACGGCGTCTTCTCCCTGGGAGGCCTGCTCGAGACGGGGGGCATCGCCCACGTCGACGGCAAGCTCTCAGGATCGGAGGCCTCCGGCGTGCTCTCCCGCCGCAGGGGCACCGCGTTCGGCACCAACTGCCGCGCCACCGACATCACCTGGCATGCGCAGGCGCAGGCGCAGCCGGGGTCGGATGGGGACGTCGTCTAGACGATAGGAACCGGCGGGCGGCACAGCGAAAATCCGTCGCAGGTGTGCGGGATTTCACGGATGGAACGCGCCTGCCGGGGTGCTGTAGTCGGGCCTGATCGCCGAGAGCGAGTCGGCGCCAACCCACGGAAAGGAGCACGATGACGTCATCCGAGCAGCCAACCCTGCGCGCGGAGCCCGGCGACCGCCTGGTGGTCCGGGGCCACCATCAGGGCGAGCCGGTCCGGGACGGCGAGGTGATCGAGGTGCGCGGCGAGGATGGCGGCCCGCCCTACTTGGTGCGCTGGGAGGACGGGCACGAGTCGGAGCTCTTCCCAAGCTCCGATGTCTACATCCAGCATTTCCCGGCCGAGCAGTCCTGAGCCCGGGCAGATGCCCGGCGGAGGACCGGGAGGAGTCGCCGGTGGCGACCTGAGGCGTCCGGCTCAGGGCTCGGTGACGAGCTGGAACTCGTCGCCGAACTCGGCCAGCAGGTCCTCGTTCTCGCCGCCCTGCCCTGCCATCGCCGCGTAGAGGCGCTCGAAGAACTCGGCGGTGCGGAGGGCGGGGGTGACCTGCCAGCGGACCCGGGCCGGGACGTCGGCGGTCATCTGGTGCGCCACCCCGGCCGGCACCTCGAAGCTCTCGCCGGTCCCGTAGTCGCGCTCGACCCCGCCGATGATCGTTCGCACCGATCCCTCGACCACCTCGAAGCGCTCCACCTGCTTCGGGTGCATGTGGTTAGGCGGCAGGTTGCCGGTGCCCGCGTAGCTGGCCTCCATCTCCAGCAGCTCGCCGCCGGTCTCCTCGCCGGTCTTCAGGAGCAGCAGGCGGAAGCCGTCGGGCCCGTGGATCTCCTGGCCGGCATGCGCCACGTGCCGACCCTATCCGCTCAGCGCCGCTGCTCGCGGAACATCCGCATCGCGTGTGCCCCGGCTGGGTGCTCGCGCAGCTCCCGCACCGTCCGGGCGGTGCGCGGCGGCAGCTCGGCGGGCTGCGGCAGCGGCACCCCGTACTGCGGAGGCATCAGCACCGAGGCCGCCAGGGCGGAGAAGGTCAGGTCGGCGGCGGTGAAGCTCTCGCCGCAGAGGAATGGACGCCCGTCGCCGAGGCGCGCGGCGACCTCGTCGAAGCTCGCCCGGACGGTGCCCTCCGCGCGGGTCGCAGCGGCGGGGGTGACGTCCAGGTAGCGGTCGATGCCGCGCCAGACCAGCGGGTAGAGCAGCGGCAGCAGGCGCCGCTGCCAGCCGGGCACCCCCGTCGGCGCGTAGCGGATCGCGATCTCGCGGCAGCCGCGCAGCTGGTCGTACATCCAGAGGCGCCCCTCGGGCCCGAGGCGCCGGTCGAAGTCTCGCTCGAGCCGGAGTATCTCCTCGCGGTCCTCCGGGTCGTCGGGGTAGAGGCGCCTCTCGGCCGGCGCCTGCTCATCTGCCCACTCGAGGATCTCGGCCGATTCGCCCAGCACCGTCTCGCCGCAGACCAGGACGGGAGCCGTCGTGCCGCCCCCGGCCCGGCGCACCGCGACCCGGTGGAGGAGCTGCAGGTGGGCGCGCTCTTCGTAGGGGACGCCGGCGCGCTCCAGCGCCCAGCGCGCCTTCTCGCAGTAGTGGCTGATCGGGATCGTGATCAGCTCGCAGGTGCCTGCGGTCGCGCTCACGCCAGCGATCATCCCCGACTTCGTCCCGGGCGGCGCGGTCGAATAACGTGAGCGCGGGATGGCAGAGGTCAGACTCCACATCTCGATCTCGCTCGACGGCTTCGTCGCCGGCCCCAACCAGAGCGAGGAGAACCCGCTAGGGGAGGGCGGGATGCAGCTGCACGAGTGGGCCTTCGAGCTGGCCGCCTGGCGTGACCCCCACGGGCAGGAGGGCGGCGCGGTGAACGCCAGCACCGAGGTCGTCGAGGAGATGCGTGAGGGCGTTGGCGCCACCCTGATGGGGCGCAACATGTTCGGGGGCGGCCCCGGCCCCTGGGGAGAGGATCCCTGGAACGGCTGGTGGGGAGAGGAGCCGCCGTTCGGGACGGCGGTCTTCGTGCTCACCCATCATCCGCGCGAGCCGCTCGAGCTGGGGGAGACCACCTTCACCTTCGTAACCGAGGGAGCAGAGGTGGCGCTTGAGGAGGCCAGGGCCGCGGCAGGGGACGGCGACGTTGCGATCGGCGGCGGCAGCGCCGCCCGCCAGTACCTGGACGCGGGCCTGATCGACGAGGTCAACCTCTCGGTCGTCCCGGTCCTGCTCGGGAGCGGCGCCCGGCTCTTCGAGGGGGGCGCGGGGGCCGGGACGGCACTGGAGATCGCCCGGGTGATCGACGCCCCGGGCGTTACCCACCTCAAGTACCGGGCGAGCGGGGCCCGTGCCTGACGCGATCGTCGTCGGGGCCGGTCTGGCCGGCCTATCGGCCGCCCGCGACCTGGCGGCGGCGGGAACCGACGTCGTCGTCCTCGAGGCGCGCGATCGCCCCGGCGGCCGGGTCCTCCAGACGGCCCTCTCCGACGGCCGCCTGGTGCAGCTCGGCGGCGAGCTCACCGGCCCCTACCAGTCCTCCTACCGCGGGCTGGTGGAGGAGCTTGGGCTGACCCTGGAGCCCTCCTTCGTCGCCGATGCCGGCGAGGAGACCTACCTCCTCGCCGAGGGGCGCTTCGTTGGCGATGGCCATCCCTGGATGAGCGACGAGGACCGAGCCAGCTACGCCAAGGCCGAGGGGGAGTTCGCCCGCCTGGCGAAGACCGTCGATCCCGAGGACCCCTGGTCGCACCCCGAGGCGGAGCGACTCGACCGCCTCTCGATCGGGGAGTGGATGCGCGACGTCGGCGCGACCCGCAACGCCGTGCGGGCCCGCGACCTCTTCGCCCTGGCGCTCTCCTCGGAATCGGTCGAGCGCACGTCGCTGCTCTCCGAGCTGCGCAAGGAGGCGTCCGCAGGCGCGAGCGGCTTCTACAGCTACGAGACCTGGGAGGCCGAGCGGGTTGCCGAGGGCTCGGCGACCGTCGCCCTGCGAATGGCGGAGGAGCTGGGTCACAGGGTCCGCTACGCGACCCCGGTGAGGCGGATCGGGATCAGCCCCGCGGGCTGCTCGGTAACCACCTCCGCGGGGGAGCGCTTCGAGGCGGAGATCGTCGTCTCGGCCCTCCCGGCCGGGCCCCTGCGCGACGTCGTGGTCGATGGCGTCTCCGACGAGCGACTCGGCTCGCTTCACCGCCAGCGCCACGCCCTCGCCGCGAAGCCCGTCTTCGCCTACGAGTCGGCCTTCTGGGAGGAGGGAGGGCAGAACGGGGACCTCTACTCCGAGACGGGGCTGATCGGTGGCGCCTGGGCGCAGGCGGGAGGGGTGATCTCGACCCTGGTCCCGCCCGAGCGCCTGGCGCCGCTCATCGCCACCCCCGAGCACCTGGTCCAGCAGGAGCTGACGGCTGAGATGGCCGCCGCCTTCGGCGAGCGGGCCGGGAGCCCGGTCGCCTTCTTCCTGCGCCGCTGGGGCGTCGACCCGTGGACCCAGGGCTACATCACCTCCTGGCGCCCTGGCGACGTGATGGCCGTGGGCCCGCTGCACGGGACGCATGAGCCGCCCTTCTACGTCTGCGGCTCGGATCAGTGGGTCTGCGGCTACATGGAAGGCGCGGTGCGCACCGGGCGCGCCGCCGCGGCCGCGGCGCTGGAGTAGAGGAAGCGCCGGGACCACCGCAACGCGGAAAAGAGGCACCCCGATTGCGGTTTTCCACGGATGCGATCACTCCGCGAGGGTGCTTGAGTTGTGCTGATCGGTTTTGGGTAACGACGGCGGGGTGAAGGAGAGAGGCGATGGCAACTGTTGAGAAGCCGCAGACGTTTGAGGCGCCCGGCCGGCCCGAGAGCGAGGTCGGGCTCGAGGAGAGCTATGGGAACTTCATCGGCGGGAAGTTCGTTGCCCCGAGCGAGGGCAAGTACCGCGACAACCTGACACCGGCGACCGGGGAAGCCTTCAGCCGGGTAGCCGATTCGACCCCGGATGACATCGAGCTGGCGCTGGATGCCGCCCACGAAGCCAAGGACGAGTGGGGGGACGCCTCGCCTGCCGAGCGGGCCGCGGTGCTCGATGCGATGGCCGATGCGGTCGAGGAGAACCTGCAGATGCTGGCGATCGCCGAGAGCTGGGACAACGGCAAGCCCGTTCGCGAGACGCTGGCTGCCGACCTCCCGCTGGTGGTCGACCACCTCCGCTACTTCGCAGGCGCCGCTCGCGCCGAGGAGGGGCGGATCTCGGAGATCGACAAGGACACGGTCGCCTACCACTTCCACGAGCCGCTCGGCGTGGTCGGCCAGATCATCCCCTTCAACTTCCCGCTGCTGATGGCTGCCTGGAAGATCGCCCCGGCGCTGGCGGCCGGCAACTGCACCGTGATCAAGCCGGCCAGCCCGACGCCGTGGTCGATCCTGAAGCTGGCCGAGGTGGTGGAGGATGTCGTGCCCCCCGGGGTCCTCAACGTCGTCAACGGCCCGGGCGCCGAGATCGGCCGGGCGCTGGCGACCAACAAGCGGATCGCCAAGATCGCCTTCACCGGCGAGACGGTCACCGGGCGCCTGATCATGCAGTACGCGGCCCAGAACATCATCCCGTCGACGACCGAGCTCGGGGGCAAGTCGCCCAACCTCTTCTTCGAGGACGTGATGGCGGCCGACGACGAGCTGCTCGACAAGGCGATCGAGGGCTTCGTCCTCTACGCCTTCAACAAGGGCGAGGTCTGCACCGCTCCCTCGCGGGCCCTGATCCAGGAGTCGATCTACGACCGGTTCATGGAGCGGGTGCTGGAGCGGGTCGGGGCGATCGTGCAGGGCAACCCGCTCGACCCGGCGACGATGATGGGTCCGCAGGTCTCAGCAGCCCAGCTCGACAAGGTCGAGAGCTACGTCCAGATCGGCCGCGACGAGGGCGCCCAGGTGTTGATCGGCGGGGAGCGGCCGGACCTCGACGGCGAGCTCTCGGGCGGCTACTACATCGAGCCGACCGTCCTGCGGGGGACCAACGATATGCGGGTCTTCCAGGAGGAGATCTTCGGCCCGGTGGTGTCGGTCACCACCTTCAGGGACGAGGCCGAGGCGCTGAAGATCGCCAACGACACCCTCTACGGGCTCGGGGCCGGCGTCTGGACCCGTGACGGCAACAGGGCGTTCCGCCTGGGGCGCGCGATCAAGGCCGGGCGGGTGTGGACCAACTGCTACCACCAGTACCCGGCGCACGCGGCGTTCGGCGGCTACAAGATCTCGGGCGTCGGACGGGAGAACCACCGGATGATGCTCGACCACTACTCGCAGACCAAGTGCCTGCTGGTCAGCTACGACCCGAAGCCGCTGGGCTTCTTCTGAGATGGGTCGAGTCGCAGCGACCCCTGAGGCGGAGGAGCTGATCGATCGGCTTCGCCGCAAGCACGGCCCGATCGTCTTTCACCAGTCCGGGGGTTGCTGCGACGGCAGCGCCGCGATGTGCCTGCGGGCCGACGACCTGCCGCCGGGAGCCAACGACCTGAGGCTGGGTGAGATCGGCGGCGCGCCCTTCTACGTCGACCGCGAGCAGTACCGCCGCTGGCGGGAGCCGGACTTCCTCATCGACGTGGCGCCCGGGGCTGCCGGCGGCTTCTCGCTGGAGGAGCCGGAGGGCGTGCGATTCGTCGATCGGGCCGGTTCCCGCTCGCCGCAGTGATCGGCGCGTAGCTCAGGCCGGCTCGACCGCGACCGGCATCGTCCGGTACTGGTTGAGGAAGGTCGAGCTGACCCGCTCGCAGTCGCCGTCGAGCGTCGATCTGCCGCGAAGCGCCGCAGCGTCTCCTCGATCCAGAGCTTCAGCTCGAGGCGGGCGAGTCCCGGCGCCGAGGCAGAAGTGGCGTCCGCCGCCGCCGAATCCCTGGTGCGGGTTGGGGTCGCGGCGGCACGTCGAAGCGGTGCGGGTCGGAGAAGACGCTCCTCGTCGCGGTTGCCCGAGACGTACCAGAGGGCGAGCTTGTCGCCGGCGCGGACCTGCTTGCCCGCCAGCTCGGTGTCGCTCGTCGCGGTGCGCCGCATGTAGGCGAAGGCGGGGTTGTAGCGAACGAACTCCTCGACCACCTGCTCGAGCGGCACCGCCCCCGAGCGCACCAGCTCCATCTGCTCGGGGTCCTCGATCAGGTTCTTCATCCCTGAGGTGAAGACCGCGCGGGTGGAGTCGTTGCCAGCAACCATCAGGAGGAAAAAGAACATCAGTACCTCCTCGTGGGAGAGCCGCTCGCCGTCCACCTCGGCCTCGATGAAGGCGGTGGTGAGGTCGTCGGTCGGGTTCGCCTCGCGCTCGCTCGATCATCGTCGTTGACGTAGGGGATGAACTCCTCCAGCGCCTTCCAGACGTCGCCGAGGTCCGGCGAGAGGTTCGGGTCCTGGAAGGCCGTGGTGCGGTTGGTCCAATCGACCAGGCGCTCGGCGTCCTCGCGCGGCGCCCCCAGCATGTCGCCGATCACCATCGCCGGCACGTGGACGCCGACGTCGCCGACCAGGTCGAGGCTGCCGTCCGGGTGGCTCTCCAGGGCCCGGTCCCAGACCAGGTTGATGATCTCCCGCATCCGCTCGGTGTGATCGAGCGCCCGCTTCGGGGTGAAGGCGCGCTGGACCAGCGCCTTGAGGCGGTCGTGGCGCGGCGGGTCCTGCGTGATCATCATGTTCGCCGCGACGTCCATCGGGTCAGGCGCCCCCGGCTCGGAGGCGAGCTTGTCGACCAGGATGATGCTGCGGGCCGAGGAGAAGGTCTCGTGGTCGCGGCCGACCGCGGCGATGTCCTCGAATCGGACCACCGACCAGAAGCCGCCCTCCTCGGGGAAGTCGCCCAGCTCGCTCCAGTGCAGCGGCTCCTCCCGGCGCAGCCGGCGAAACACCTCGTGCGGCGGGCCGTCCCTCCAAAGCTCGAGATCGCTGACGTCGAGATCGGCGAGGCCGGGCGTCGGGGCGATCGTGGTCATCTCGACGATCGAATCAGATCTGCGGACGGCGGTCAACCACGGGCGCCCGGCCCCATCCGGTAGGCGGCGTTCAGCAATGTCTCCACCGTGCCCGGACTGATCGCGTTGGCGAGCTCGAAGGCGTTGCCGAAGCGCGTCGAGATGCGGATCGGGCGGGTGACGATCGCGTCAGCGACCATGCCCGCAGCCTCCTCGGCGCTGATCGCCGGAAAGGTGTCGTAGAGCTTGGTGGGGGCGATCATCGGGGTTCGGACCAGCGGCATGTAGACGGTCGTGACGTGGACGCCGTCCGCCCGGATCTCCGAGGCGATCGAGGCCGAGAAGGCGTTCAGCGCAGCCTTCGACGCCAGGTAGGCCGAGAAGCGCGGCGTGTGTATCTGCACCCCGGCCGAGGAGATGTTGACGATCTGGCCCGTGCGGCGCTGGCGCATCGACGGGAGCAGGCCGAGCATCAGCCGCACAGCCCCGAAGTAGTTGATCTGCATGGTTCGCTGGAAGTCGTGCATGCGCTCGTAGGAGAGCTCCAGCGAGCGCCGGATCGAGTGCGCGGCGTTGTTGACGAGCACGTCCACGCGACCGTGCTGCTCGAGCGCGCCGGTGGCAAGCTCGCCGACCGCGTCGAGGTCGGAGAGGTCGCAGGGATGCACGTGGGCGCGGCCTCCGGCCGCCGCGATCTCGCTTCGCGTCTCCTCGAGCGCCTCGGCGGTGCGGGCGACGAGCAGGACGGTGCCCCCGGCCGCGCCGATCCGCAGGGCGCTCGCCTTGCCGATCCCCGAGGAGGAGCCGGTGATCATCACCACCTTGTCGCGGACGGCGTCCTCGAGCGAGCCGCTGCGGATCCGGCGCAGCACTCCAGCAGGCGTGTAGGGCGCCTTGAAGGCGAAACTGTTTGCCCTGCCGATCAGCCCGGAGATTGGGTCCGTGCGCGCCATCGGAGGGGCCCGCGGCGGCTCAGCCCCCGGAGGTGCGGGCGGGCAGGAGCTCGAGGCAGGCCTCGGCGGCCCGGGCGCCGGAGCGGGTCGCTCCCTCCATGTGGATGTGGCCGACACCGGCGATGTCGGTGCAGGCCCAGTGAATCGGGCCGACCGGGCGGCGCAGGTCCTCGCCGAAGCGGCTCAGCCCGCCGATCCCGAAGCTGGTCCCATAGGCGCCCCGGGTCCACTCCTGCCCTGACCACTCGGTCTCGATGTATTCGCGCGGACGCGTGGCCGGCGTCCCGACGTAGGAGGCCATCCCCTCGAGCACCTCCTCACGCCGGGCGACGGGATCCATCCGCCCCACCCGCTCGGCGACTTCACCGGCGAGGAAGGTGCAGAGCACGCCCGCCGAGGCCGAGGGCGGGGAGTTGTCGTAGAGCTCCCGCACCAGCTCGTAGGGGGCGAAGCCCTGGCCCGAGAGCCCCTCCTCGCGCCAGAACGGCCGCTCGTAGACGGCGAGGATCTTGGTGACGCTGCCCTGCGATAGCCCCTGCTCGAGCCGCAGGCGCCAGGCGGGGAGAGCCGGGCGGAAGCGGATCGCTGCGGTCAGGTTGGGCGGCACGGCGAGGATCGCGGCGCGGGCGCTCGCCTGCACCGAGCCGGCGTCGATTTCGACCCCCTCATCGGACCAGCGGACCTCGCGGGCCGGGGCCTCCAGCACCACCCGCTCGCCGAGGCGCTCGGCGAGCCGGATCGGGATCAGCTGCGAGCCGCCGACGACGCGGTAGGCCAGGCACTGCTCGGGCTCGAACAGCTCGAAGGTCCCCCCGGCGCCCGAGATCATCCACAGCCCCTGAAGCAGCGAGAAGGTGTGGGCCGGCTTCGCCAGGAAGCCCCCGGCGAGCCAGGCGCGCAGCAGGTCGCGGGCCATCTCGTCGCCCACCTCCCGCTGCAGCCACGCCTCGAAGGTGATCGCGTCCAGCTCGGCCGCGTCGGGGTGCTTCCAGGGCGCCTCGGGGTCGAGCTCCTTGGCGAGCGCGTCGAGCTTGGAGTCGGCCTGCTCGAAGGCGCGCTCGGAGGCGCTCCCGAGGGGCGCGTCATGCCCCTGATAGCGATGGGCCTTGCCGGCCGGATCGATGTAGACGTGCTCGCCCTCGCGGAAGCTCGGGAACAGGTCGATGCCCAGCTCGCCCAGCAGGGCATGCAGAGCCGACTGGTACGGGGCGACCCACTGGCCCGCCGAGCTCGTTCGCCTCGCCGCCGATCTCGGTGTTCCATACCCGCCCGCCGACCCTGTCGCGGGCCTCGAGCACGACCACGTCCACGCCCTCTCGGGCGAGCGCGGTCGCGGCCGTGAGGCCGGCGATGCCGGCCCCCACAACCGCTACCTCGGTCTCGATTCGATCAGGCAACCGGCCTCCTCAACCAGCCGATCGGAACCCCGCGCTCAGTCTATGCGCGATCCCGCTCGGCCGGCGTGAGGGTCAGCGGCCGGCCTGGAACCCGAGGCCGTCGGCGTTGCAGTGCTTGGTGGCGTCGTTGGCGATCGTCGCCATGTTGAGGGTGGAGGTGTCCCGCTTGGTCGTAAAGACCAGGCTGGCGATCGTGCGGAAGTAGTTCCCCGAGGTCACCGGCGGCGGGCCCCCGATCACGGCGCTGCCGACAGGGACGTCGATCTGCAGGTTGCCGGCGTTCAGCGTGCCGGGCGTGTGCGGATTGCTTCCGAAATCGTTCTGGAAGTTCTCCTGGATCGTGCCGGGACGCCTCGAGCGGAATGCGAAGACCAGGCGGGTGCCCCCACCGGCGCTCCGGCACGCCGCGCGCAGCGTGAGGCCGCTGATCGTCCCGATCGTCCGCAACGGCGAACCGGGCTTGGCGTCCGCGGAGAAGTGGAGGCGCGAAGGGGCGCCGTGGAGTCGCTTGCGGACCCCCTTGGACAGCGACCGCTTGCGGACGCTGCCCGCGGCGAGCTTGTTGGGCTTGACCGCGTGCCGGCGAAGCTGCGCCGGGCCGACGCTGTTCCTGGGCAGGGTCACGGCGGCGTAGGAAACGCCGCCCAACGCGACGGACAGCGCGATCAGCGAGAGGACGTTGGAGAAGGTCAGTCGGGACATCAGGGACTTCAGCAAGGGCACTCCTCATTAGTTGTGTTCGCCGGCGCGGTGTTAGCGCCGGCACAGGCATGTCAGGCGGCGAAGCCGCCGCAATTGAATCCGGCCTCTATCGGCAGCCCCCTCCCCCGACCTTGAGCCCTGGTTGGGGTTGGTAGCGTGCCGCCCCGATGGCGGCGAGATGGGCAAAGGTCGGGATGGTTGCCGGCTGCTTGACGCTCGTCGCGGCCTCGGCGGCGATCGGACGGACGGGGGCCGGGGCCCTCGCGGGCGCCGCCGGGCAGAGCTGCGATGCCGTCTACCAGGCTCAGCCGCCACAGCCGGGCGAGCCCGCGGGCGGTGCGCCCGGGATTCCCGCCGGCTGGATGAAGGCCGCTCCGGGGCTGCTGCCCCGCCAGGTCCACTTCCGCACCCAGAGGGAGGGCTTCAACCGCCTCTATGACTTCGCCACCCGCAGGGGCGAGATCTACGCCCGCCTGCGACAGGGCGATCACCCCTGGCGCCGGCTACCGCTGCCGGCGTGCTTCGCCGGCCACGTCGCTCAGATCTCCGTCGATGACGACGAGATGATCGCGCTCGACGAGCGGCGCCATGTGTTCACGATGAACCGGGCGCTCGACAACGGCTCCGAGTTCAGCTGGACGGGGCACTGGAGCGTGCCGCTCTGGATGGGACCCGGGCTCACCCTGCCGCCGACCAAGGCCTGGTCCTGGTCGGTGGTCTCGCCGCTGGAGGATCACAACTGGACCGATCCGGCCGGCAACCGGACGGCGATCGGGGCCGGCAAGGTCTCCCATATCTGGGGCCTGCGCCCGGGCGGGCGGCGGCTGACCTTCTGGGACCCCTGGCTGCCGCTCGACCAGAGCTATGAGATGTGCGGGCCGCATCGGGGGCGCTTTCGCGCGGTCAACCTCTCGGCCGCCGGCTCATACGTGTTCGTGATCGGCCGCTTCGGCGACATGTTCACGCGGCTGTATGACTTCGACATCTCCGGGCACGACCCGATCTTCTTCGACTACTCATATGAGGACCAGCGGGGAAAGGGCGATGGCGCCCCGATCCAGCTGCCGCCGGCAGGATGGACCCGACAGCCGAAGATCCACGGCAGGATCACCTCCGCGATCTCGATCGACAAGGTCGGGGTGGACTCGGTCCACCGCATCCTTCGGGTCGAGGGCGTGCGCCGAGGGCACACCGGCTTCTGGCAGCGCGACCTCGCCTCGCCACGGGCGGAGGGGTGGCGGTTCCACCGCACCGGCGCTCCGCTGACCCGCAAGCTGCTCCCGAACCCGCCTGGGGACACCTCGGGGCGGGGCCTGGCCCGCGGCGAGGACAGGCGCTACCGGATGCATGCCGGCCCGATCACCGCAACGCTCACCAACTACAACGTCTACTGCTCGCCGGCGACCCTGCGCTGGAAGGAGGACGGAAAGGTCCGCGATTACCGCCTCTACACCGTCGACGGGCTTCGCCAGACGCCGCGGGCGCGCGGCCTCGACGGCGAGCCGCGGATGCAGTACGGGGAGATCAAGTGGGGACGGGGCGATTTCGAAACGGTGACGGTGGAGGCGACCCGGTCGCGGATCGAGATCCCCGAGCACGACTGGAGGTTCGAGCATGTGCCCGGCTGAGGGGCGGCGCGCGACTTGATCCCGGCGATCACCGATGCCGCCCAGGAGGCGCTCGGCATCCTCCGCGACGGCTCGACCTTCAGCTGGTCCACAGTGACCCTGCTGGGCCTGGTGGTCTACGTCTATGCGGTCGAGGTCGAGCGCCGCCGCTGGGACATCATCCTCGCCGGGCTCGGCTTCTGGCTGATGGACTGGTTCAACGAGCTGGTCAACTCGGCGATCTTCCACGCCAGCGACCGGGCGCCGCTCTGGGTCGTGACCGGCGACACCAGCTACCTGATCCTGATCGGGCTCGGCATCGAGATCTCGCTGCTCTTCCTGGTCGCCGGGGTCGCCTTCGTCAAGCAGCTTCCCGCGGACCCGCAGATGCGGATCCTCGGGGTCCCGAACCGCCTCTTCCTCGTCTTCGCCTTCTCCTGCGCCTGCGTCGCGGTCGAGCTGTTCCTGCACTCGACCGGCTACTTCAGCTGGGATTACTGGTGGTGGAACACCCCGTTCGTTCCCCTGATCATCGTCTTCGGATACATGACCTTCTTCGCGATCGCCGCCTGGATCTACGACATGGGAGACGATCGCCGGCGCCAGCTGACGGT
Organism: uncultured Actinomycetes bacterium; assembly: GCA_963725315.1. Lineage (GTDB taxonomy): Bacteria > Actinomycetota > Thermoleophilia > Solirubrobacterales > 70-9 > JBBRHQ01. The sequence continues at coordinate 72,226 of CAVRYA010000007.1, forward strand.
CGTCGGTGGCCTCGCCGCGATCGACGTCGCACTGGGGCTTGCCCTGGGGATCGCCGGCTGGCTGTGAGCTAGGTGGGGGGACCGAAGTCGACCGGGGCGGAGCGCGCCGACCTACAGATGAATCCGGGCGTCGACTTACGCAGCGCCACGGCCACGTAATCGCCGCCCAGCCCGTCCGAGGGCATTCTGATCTCCCAGCGCCCTGTTTCATCCGTCCTGTCCGCTCCCAGGGTGACCGGCGGCTCCCCGCCGAAACGATTGATGACCCTCAGCTTCACCACGCGCCCGCGCCTGCAGCCGGCCTTCCGAGAATGGACATGCCCGAAGAAGACGAGCTCGAAGCTGCTGCTGTCGAAGCGCTCCTTGGCGCCGACCGTTGAGGGAATGCGGGGCTTGGCGATCAGGCTCGTCGGCGCCATCGCGAGAAGGATCAGGGCGGCAAGCCCCGTCACAAGGGGCGCTGCAAGGCGCGCTGCGGGTCTTGGCGATCGCCTGTATCTCATGGTCCGCTCGGCTGAGGCAATTCCTAGGACTCCCAACCTATCGGGGACGGCCGGTTGACTTCCCATCGCCGCTTGCAAGAGGATTGCCGGGTCGAGGACGCGGGGTGCCCGGCGGGAGGATTTCGACCTTCCGCAACTGCCGACGCGCGAAGGGGTTTCGGGTATAGATGAGGCTGTCTCTGAAGGAGCGCCGGATCGCGGTCGGCACGGCCTCGTTGCTGATCGGTATCGCGCTGGCCGGCTCGCTGCTGGCCTCGCTCGCCTCGGGCTCGCGGAGGCCCGATTCCGCGGTGCGCTGCCAGGGCAAGGCGGTGACGATCAGGGGAACGCCCCACGCCGACCTGCTCTCCGGCACCAACCACCGCGACGTGATCGCGGCTCGCGGCGGCGACGACGAGATCCACGGGAGGGGCGGCAACGACGTGATCTGCGCCGGGAGAGGCAAGGACTTCGTCTTCGGTGGGCCGGGAGGAGATCGGATCGACGGGGGCGACAACCGCGATTCGCTGCACGGCAACGAGGGCCGAGACAGGCTGCGCGGCCAGCGCGGGATCGACTACCTGGCGGGGTCGGGGGGCGGCGACCTGATCATCGGCGGCGCCGACGCCCGCACCCCGGCTGGGGCGGACATCGCGGCCTTTGCCGGCCATCTGGCCCCGGTCAGCGTCAACCTCGGCCGCGGCATCGCCCATGGCCAGGGCCTCGACCGGCTGGTCGGGATCGAGGGGGTGATGGGCTCGACCCTGCCCGACAAGATCGTCGGCGACGGCGGCGCGAACCTGCTCTCGGGCTCGGCCGACCCGGACCGGATCAGCGGCGCCGGCGGCGACGACCTGATCAACGGCGGCCCAGCCGGGGACAGGGTCCACGGCGACGGGGGGGACGACCGGATCCTCGGCTACTACGGCAACGACCGGCTCTACGGCAACCGTGGCCGCGACTCGATCGAGGGTTACAGCGGGCGCGACCTGATCTCAGGCGGATCGGGGAACGACGAGCTTGCCGGCGACGAGGGGAACGACCGGCTGTTTGGGCTGCGCGGCGACGACCGCCTCTTCGGCGACATCCAGCCCTGCGCCGGCGCCTCCTGCGAGATCGGCGGCGAGGACCTCCTCAACGGCGGCTCCGGCGCCGAGGTGGCCGGCGACTACGGCGATGGCGGCCCCCGCCGGGACACCTGCACCAACCTCGAGCACCGGACCGCTTGTGAGCCCTGATTTCAGGGATCGCTGTTCGCTAGGATGCCGCACCCTTTGCACAAGCCAGGGAGAAAGGAATCCCAAAGAAGATGAGAAAGAGCACGCTAAGGATCGCGATCGGCCTCGCCCTCGCGGCGATCGCCGCCACCGCGGCGCTGGCAGGGCCCGCCGGCGCGGCGCCGAGTGCCAGCGCCTCGAAGGGCTGCAACTTCGACCGCCGCGGCTACGGGCACAACATGTACCTCACAGCGCTCTCGGTGCGCCACACCTCCTGCGCCAAGGGCAAGTCGGTGGTCAACGGCTACACCAAATGCCGCTACAAGCACGGCGGGCTGAACGGCCACTGCCCCAACAAGGTGAAGCGCTTCAAGTGCGGCGAGGGCAAGCGCACCATCGCCCCCCACATCCAGTACAGCGTCAACGTCTCCTGCAAGCGCGGCTCGAGGCGGATCAAGTTCGCCTACACGCAGCAGGTCTGACCCTGCGAAGCGGCGGCTGGACCGAAGTCTCGGTGACACCTCCGGGCCCGATCGGGGAGACTCAGTGCGCCTGATGACCGCACGGAACAGCCTCGCGATCGCAGCCGGCGCAGCGGGCGTCGGAGTCGTCCTGGCGATGGTGGCCGTGACCAGCGACGGCGCCGGCCCGGCGCGATCGGCTCGGGCCGGGAAGGTCTCCTTCTCGGCACCGAGCCTCTACCCGCGCTTCGAGGCCGGGCGGCACTACTACGTGGCGAAGTGCAAGCACGGCTCGGTCAAGGTGAGGATGCGCGCCGCGGGCCCCTACCGGATCTCGGCGGGCAGCTCGACACCGCGCCCGGGGCGCTCTGTGGTCAGGCTCGGGGTCGAGCCCGGCCAGAACTTCAGGGTCAGGGTCACCCGGCACCACAAGAGGCACTCGTATGAGGTCCGCTGCCTGCCGAAGCGCTTCCCCAAGTGGCATTTCCAGCGGCTCAAGGCGAAGGCGCCGAAGCCCGGACTGATCGCGCTTGGCTCGCGGGCGGCCAAGGGGATTCCCCCGTGGGTGGCGATCTTCGACAGCTCGGGAACCCCACGCTGGTGGTATCAGTCGGGCACGCGGCCGATCAATGTTCAGGTGCTCCGGGGCGGCACCGTGGCCTGGTCGCGCGCCTACGGCGACGGCTACGGGCGCGACCCGCGCCAGGCCCAGGAGATACACGCGCTCTCGGGCAAGCTTCTCCAGGTGCTGAGGCCCAGCAGGGGGAGGATCTCCGACCCGCACGAGCTGACCCAGGAGTCGGACCGCGATTTCCTGGTCGAGAGCTACGTGCCGCACGGTCCGGTCGATCTCAGGGCCTACGGCGGGCCGAAGCGGGCGGCAATCGTCTACCCCGAGATCCAGGAGCTGTCGCGCAAGGGCCGGCTGGTGCGGCGCTGGAGCCTGCTCCACAAGATCGCGCTCAGCGACACCGCGTCGAACTGGTGGCCCACCATCCTTGGCAACCCGCGACGCCGACGCGGCGGCCTTCCGACCTATGACGTGGTCCACGTCAACGCGATCGACCCGTGGGGCCACGAGGTGGTGGTCTCGACCCGCCACACCAACGCGATCTTCGGCTTCTCCCGCAAGACCGGCAAGATCCGCTGGAAGCTCGGCGGGACGCCCGCCCCCGAGTCTCTGACGATGAGCGGCGGCCCCTACTCGCCCGACGAGCTGTTCGGCGGCGAGCACGATGTCAGGGTCTACGGGAACGGCGCCCTCAGCGTCTTCGACAACGGCACCCTGCGCTCCCGTCCCCCGCGCGGGGTGGTCTACCGGCTGGACCTCAAGCATCGGACCGCGAAGTACATTGGGCAGCTGGTCGATCGGCGGGCCCACAGCGGGAACTGCTGCGGCTCGGTACGGGCTATCCCGGGCGGTTGGCTGGTCGGATTCGGCGACACCACCCTCGTCTCCGCCTTCAACACGCACCGCCGGGTCGCCTGGAGGCTGTGGTGGGGCAACTCATACCGCGCCGTCCCGGTGCCCAGGCGCAGGGTGACGATGCATCAGCTCGATCGCGGCCTCGAGCAGATGGAGCCCTAGCGGCCCCGGACGCGGGAGGCCGATCGCGAGGCCTTCAGTGATTCGGGACGCGATCGGCCGGGAGCAGAGGAGGCCGCGTCTTATGCTCAGCGGAGCTTTCCGACCAGCGCCGCTCCCAGCCTGCGGTAGCCGGTGACGGAAGGGTGGACCTTGTCGGCGTTGTCTCCGGGGGCGAAGCGACCCGGGTTGCCGTGGTCGCTGAGGGTGCGGAAGAAGGGAACGATCCGGACGCCCTTGGAGCGCCCGATCGCCCGGATCGCCCGGTTCAGCCGCCGGACCTTGGCCGCCTGGGCCCGGGTCGTCTTCTCGATCGGCAGCACGTCGGCGAGCAGGACCCTGCGGACGCCGGCCCTGCGGGCCCTGCCGACCATCTCCCGGAGGTTGGCGGCGGCCACTCCGACCTGCTCGAGGGGGCTGTGCGGCAGCTCTCCCTTGTAGGCCTGGAGCAGGTCGTTGGTGCCGCCCTGGAGCAGCAGCACGTCGGCTCCTTGGGCGCAGCCGTCGAGCCGCAGCGCGATCTCGTCGGTGCGCTCGCCGGGGACGCCGCAATTGCGGAAGCGAAGGCGCGGCTCGAGGCGGTCGGCCCAGTACTCGTACTGGCTGCGCCGCGTCATCTGGCGGTGCCAGTTGCGCTTCAGCCAGGCCCGCCACTTCGGATCGGGGTCCCATCTCGGCCAGCCGGCCGTGATCGAGTCTCCGAGGGTGGCGACCAGGGGGCCGGGGCGCCCGGTCGCGCTGCCGGAGCCGGACGGGCCACCGCCGTCGCCGAGGGCGATCGCGACCGCGGAGGACGCCACTACGGCGATCGCGCCGAGGCAGATCAGCAATCTCTTCGTCACTCCCTCACCGGCCGCGGAAGGATACAGCCAGACCCCCGGGCCACCGCGCCGCCGCTCGGGCGGACAGCGTGTAGCCTGACGGGCGATCGTTTGCCGGCTTGGCGCGGCGAGCGCGCTGCAGGGAGCGCCGGCGGGGACTGGACAGGAGGAAGAATGCTGACAGGCAAGTGGATGGGCGTTCGGCTGGGGATCGCGGCGGCGACGGTCGCGCTGGGCGTCGCGGTGGCGGCACCGGCGGCGAGCGCCGGAACCCTGGTCAGGTTCGATCGGATCCAGGGAGTCGACTCTCCGGGCACCCCGGCCAAGTACGACCGCGTCGGCATCCTCAAGACCGGGCCCCGCAGGGCCCCGAACATCCTCGTCCTCAACCCCGGGACTTCCGCCAGCGCCGCCTACTTCGAGCCGCTCGCCAAGACGATCGTCTCCAAGACGAAGGGCTGGCAGGTCTGGGCCGTGGAGCGCCGCGAGAACCTGCTCGAGGACCAGTCGATCTTCAACCGCGCCAAGGCCGGCAAGGCGACCCCGCAGGAGGTCTTCGACTACTACCTCGGCTGGCTCACCGATCCGAGCATCACCAAGCACTTCCAGCTGATCCCCGACGCCGACGTCGCCTATCGCGCAGGACTGGGGGATGAAGGTCGAGATCGGCGACCTGCGCCGCGTCGTCCGGGCGGCGCAGGCGACGCGGGCGCCACGTCGTCGTCGGCGGCCACTCGCTCGGCGGCTCGATCACCACCGCCTACGCGACCTGGGACTTCAACGGCAAGCCGGGGGCGAAGGGCCTCTCCGGGCCTCGTCTACATCGACGGCGGCAGCGGCCCGACTCCGCTCGACCCCGCGAGCAGGCGACCCAGTCGCTGCAGGACCTGAATGACCTCGCCTCGCCGTGGCTGACGTTCGGCGGGATCCCGTCGCCGTTCACCGGCCTCTTCAACACCGCCGGGGCGCTGGCGGACGATCGATCGCGCCCGAACGCGCCGTCGCTGGCGTACGACTTCCCGCTGCTGCCGGCGAATCTGAAGCCGCCGGTGCTGCCGACCAACGAGGGCCAGTACGGCTACGCGCTCGACACCGAGACCTCGCCGCGCCGGGCTGGCCGCCGCCCAGGCCCACCTCGGCCACCTCGCGGCAAGCGGCAGCCCCCGCGGCTGGGTGCGGGCGGGTGAGCTGACCCCGATCCGACGCTACGCCAAGGCGTTCGGGGGATGGGGCCTGAAGGGCCTCGACGGCACCGCCTGGTACCACCCGCTGAGGCTGACGATCGACGCCGGCGCCGTCGCGGCCGGCAACCCGAACCCGGCGCAGGCGATCCTCAAGGTGCGGGCGATCCACGGAGACGACCTCTCCCGGAAGCTGCGGATCTATGCCTTCGGAGCGGCTCTGGGCGGGCAGCGGGTGCTCGATGCGGCCTCGGTCCTGGCCGAGCAGTCAGGCATCCCGAAGCGCAACCTGACCCTGGTCAACCGCCAGGCGACCTACGCGCACAACGATCCCAACACGGCAGCGCCGAAGAACGCCTTCGTCAATCACTTGATCCCCTTCCTGAAGGGGATCGCTCGCGGCGGCTGAACCGGCGGGGCGCCCCGGCGCTCCCACCCCGGGCAGTCGCGCTGCCCGGGGTGGCGCGGAGCGTCCCTAGTCCTAGTGCTCGGCCGGGATCGACTTGCTCGAGTCCGGCAGGCAGCCGGGGACCTTGCCGGCCCGGGCGTAGAACTTGCCCGGCTGGAAGCCGGTGTTGCCGGTTGACCACATGTAGCGGTTGCCGTTTGCCTGCGCGATGTCCGAGCCGATCTTCGTGTCGACGCTCGGCTTCTGCTTCGAGCCCCGCTGCTTGTAGAGCCGGACGACCCGGTTGTTCGCGCATCTGCCGGGCTTCGGGCTGTAGACGTAGCCGAAGAACCCACCCGACTCGGGGATGATCGTCACCTTCGTCTTCGCGGCGCTTCGCGCGCCCGCCGAGACGATCGACCCTGCCAACCCGCCGCAGAGGGCGAGCACTGCGATCGCTGCCAAAAGCTTGCGACTCATCTCTTCTCCTTCTCGTCCTGGCGCCTGTTTGCTCTCGCCAGGTGGGGTGACCGTACCACGCCGCCGCCGGCTCTCCGACAGGCGTCCGGCAGCTACCGTGTCGGGCGCAGACCATGCCTCTCGACGAGCGCATCGACCTGTTCGCGATCAAGACCCAGTTCGAGCGGGTCTCGGAGATGCTCGACCTTGGCGAGCTTGCGGGCGACCTCGGGTTCCTGCGGCGGGTGCGGCGATCGCTGCTGCCGATGCCGCTTGATCGACCGCCCCGAGGAGGTCGACACCACGGGGATCTTCCCGCCGCTCGAGCGGCGCCCGATCCCCCAGCTGGAAGGGAAGCGCCTCGCGCTGGTCGCCTCGGGAGGCGGCGGCGCCGCAGTCGCGCTGATCGGAGTCGCCCGCGCCTTCGAGGAGGCCGGGCTGGAGCCGGCCGAGATCCTCGGCTGCTCCGGCGGGGCGATCTGGGGCTCGATGTGGGCTGCCGGGATGAGCGCCCAGGAGATGGCCGAGTTCTCGCTCTCCTGGAGGCCCGAGGACTACATCGACGTGCAGTGGCTCTCGCTGCCGCGCTTCGCGCTCTCGGCGCTGCGCGGGTTCAGCGGCATCGCCAAGGGGGAGGCGGTCGAGCAGCTCTTCGATCGGCGCTTGCGGGAGATGCCCTGCGGTGAGACCGCGATCCCGATCAAGACGATCGTCTACAACATGGACCTCGGCACGGTCGAGTACTTCGGCACCGAGAACACGCCCGCGGTCACGATCGGCCACCTGGTCCGCGTCGCGATCGCGCTGCCGCTGTTCATCGAGTCGGTCGAGGTCGGCGGCCACCTCTACGTCGACGGCGGCGTGATCGAGGTCTGGCCGGTGCAGCCGGTGATCGACGAGGGCGGCTTCGACCACGTCTTCGGCGTCAACTTCATGCTCCCGAGGGGCTTCCGACCCAAGGACATCAGCGGCTGGCCGCAGCGCCGTGGAGGTCTGTTCGAGGCCAGCCGGCAGATGCAGCAGGGCTATCACCTCGAGATCGCCCGTCGGGCGAAGGCGAAGCTGGGGGAGAGGCTGACCGTGATCGACCCGGTCGACGACTCCGAGCTTCACGGGACCTCCTTCTATGACCTCTTCCTCGACCGCAGTCACTGGCCCCGGCTGATCCGCCAGGGGTATGAGGCTGCCGACGAGGCGCTGGGGCGTTTGAGGGCGGCGGGCTGAGGCGAACGGGCCACCGCCGCTCGGCGGTGCCCCTCAGCCGTCTTCGGCGAAGAAACTCGAGGATGGCCGCGTGCGTCTGCCGGGGCGCTTCCATCTGGGGAACGTGCCCGCAGTCCAGCTCCAGGTGGCGCGCCACCGGCAGCGCCCGCTCGACGTGCTTGCGAAACCCGATCGGGACGAGCTGATCGTGGCGCCCCCAGACGAACAGGCAGCCTGGCTGCATGCCCGCCAGCCGCGACCAGAGGCCGTTCTCTCCATGCGGTTCGTCGAGGTAGATGTTGCGGGCGGCCTCGTAGAAGGCGACGCGCCCGCGGGGGGTGAGGAAGGAGCGCAGGAACTCGTCCACGCCGGCCGCCGACCAGCCGTCGTTCCCCCCCGGCACGAGGCTGCGGACGATCGGCTCGGTGATCACCCGCGGGGCCGGCTGGATCAGGCCCAGCTTCGGCAGGGGCGCGGAGAGGAGCCAGCGCCAGCGGCGGTCCCGCAGCCAGGCGAGCGCCGGGCTCAGCAGGGCGATCCTCCCGATCCGCTCCGGCTCGCGCAGGCCCATCTCGATCGAGACGCGGCCGCCCATGCTGTTGCCGACCAGGTGCGCGCGCTCGATCTCCAGCGCTGTCGAGGAGCGCGGTGACCGCGCGGGCGAAGTAAGGGGCGTCGTAGGGGGCGGAGATCGGCTTGTCCGACTCGCCGAAGCCCGGCAGGTCCATGGCGATCACGCGGTGGCTGTCGGCGAGCGCGGCGACGGTGGGGAGGAAGGAGGCCTTGGTCGCTCCGAGGCCGTGGATGCAGATCACCGGGTCCCCCTCGCCGGCGGCGAGAGTCGAGATCGTGCCGACCCGCGTCTGCACCGAGACGAAGCGCAGGCGCCGCTCATCGGTGATGCCGCTGGTGGCGGCGAGGAAGCCGACCCCGAGATGGAGGTTCTGGCGAATCCGCATCCGGCCGGCGCGAAATGCGGTCATCCCGCCGCGGACGTCGGCGGCCACCTGCGACCAAGTCGCGGCGCCGGCGCTGATCAGGGCGTCAGGCTGGGCGCTGCTCGCGGGCTCGATCCTGATCTCGCCCGCTTCGATCAGGGCGTCCCACTCGCCGTCTCCGTCGACGATCAGGCGGATCCGCGCGGTGCCGCCTGGCAGATCCATGACCTCGGGGTCGAATCGCTCGATCAGGGCCCCCAGGCCGCTCGGGGGCCGCTCGGTGGCGGTGGGGCGCTGCTCGATCGTAGTCGTCTCCACGGCGGCGCTCCGAAGCGTTCGTCGTCGCCGCCGGCTACCTGCCGAGCGCCTCGTCGAGCTGCTTGCGAACGGCGCTGCAGACCGCTTCGGCGTCGGGGTTGTAGCGCTCGGAGGAGAGCACTCCGAGGAGGACCTCGGCATCGCTCTTGCTCAACGTCAGGGTGATCGTCTGCTCGGTCATCGGTTATCCCCTTTCGGTCTGGACACCGGTTCGATCCCGCCGCTTCCGGCGCCGCTCAGTTTGACGTATGCACCCGACTCACGAACGGAAGTGAGTCACTCGGGCTGCCGAGCGCGGCTTGCGGTGGGGGAGAGTCGGCATCGAAGGATGCGTGGCGGCGTGCGCGACATAACGTAGGATCGCCGCGAAGTGGCGGTCGATCGGAGGCAGAGTGGAGCGCAGTACCCGCGATGGCGAGATGGACCGCTGAGCGTCGGATTGCGCCACCCGAGCAACGCTAGCGCCCGCCCAACGATCCCACATCCGGGTTTCCCCACAACGACCCGGGGGAGTTCACACCCGTAGTGCCCTCTCTCCGCGCCCGGAGCCGCATCAGCGTTCCGCCCAGGAAATCCTGGGGGTTTTCACGGATGCGGCGTCCCCCCGGACATGATTGGGTACGGTCTCGATGACTTCCCGTGTTCTTGCCACGCCCGAGGCTCAGGTGAAGATCGAGCGCCTCCAGGAGAAGCACGGACAGCTCGCCTTCTTCCAATCGGGCACCTGTGCGGAAGCCGGAGCTCTGAAGTGCCTGACCAGGGCTGAGCTGCTCCCCGAGGAGCGTGACGTCAAGCTCGGCACGGTCGGGGGCGCCCCGGTCTTCGTCGACGGCGAGGTCTACGAGCGAAGCCGCGGTAGGCCGGCATTGGTGATCGACGTCGCCCCGGGCCCCGCCGAGGGCTTCTCGCTCGAGCACCTGGAGGGCTTCCACTTCGTCAGTCGCCTTCCGGCCTCCGCTGGCGAGGACCGCTCCGAGCGGGAGCGGCCGGACGAGGGCCGTCGGTGAAGATCGGCCTGGTGCTCGGGGCGGGGGGTGTCAAGGGCGGCGCCTGGCTGACCGGCGGGCTCGATGCGCTGGCCGAGGAGACCGGCTGGGACCCGGCCGGGGCGGACTCGATTGTCGGCACGTCCGCCGGCTCGATGATCGCCGCCCTCCTGGCCTCCGGCGTACCTCCGTGGTTCATGGTCGCCCACTCTCGCGGCGAGACCTTCGAGGGCGTCACCGACGCCGAGGGGCGCCCCGCCGCCGACGCCGACCGCTCAGGCGGCGCCGCCTTTCACATTCACCGGGGCTTTCCCGGCATCGGCCCGGGGTCGTGGTCGCTGCTGTTGCGCACACTGAGGCGCCCGGACCGTCACACCCCGGCCGCGGCCGTGAGCGCCTGGCTGCCCCGCGGCATGGTCTCGACCGACCCCCTGCGCCGGCAGGTCCACCGCGTCGCGCCGTCCGGATGGAGCACCCACCCGGACCTGCGGATCGTCGCCTGCGACTACGGGACCGGCAGGCGGGTCGCCTTCGGGTCGGCGGCCGCGCCGCCTGCGGAGCTGGCCGACGCCGTCGCCGCCTCCTGCGCGATCCCGGGCTTCTACCGGCCGGTGGAGATCGGCGGCCGTGACTACGTCGACGGCGGCGTCTACTCGGCATCGAACGCCGACGTCCTGCGCAACGACGGTCTCGATCTCGTCATCTGCCTCAACCCCACCTCCTCGCTGCACCCGATCCGGGCGCTGGACCCCGGAGCGGCTGCACGGCTGATCTTCCATCGCGCCTCGGGGCGCCGCCTCGGCTACGAGGCGAAGAAGCTCCGCGCGGCCGGTACCGCGGTGGTCCTGGTGCAGCCGCTGGAGGAGGATCTCGAGGTGATGGGCCTCAACCTGATGAGCACCAAGAACCGCAACCAGGTGATCGAGGTCGCCCGCCGCACGGTCGCCTTGCAGCTGCGCCGCCCGGAGAACCGTCAGCTGCTCGCCGAGCTTCCCTCCGGCAGCCGCCCCGAAAGGGTCCGGCGCCCGACCGGCCCGCCCTCGGAGTGGCCGCCGCTCGACCTGCTGAGGCGGGATCACACGCCCGCGAGCGCATGACATACTGCCGGTCCACCAACTCGAAGGAGCTTGCCTGATGCCAGCAGCAAAGAAGCCCGCCAAGCCGAAGCGCGCGGCCGCGAGAAAGGCCCCGGCCGAGCCGGCCGCCGTCAAGCGCCTCAACAAGGGCCTTGACACAGCCCAGGACGCGCTTGCCGCGATGGGCAAGGATGTGGGCACGGGCGCACAGGCCTTCTACCGTGACGTGGAGGATTTCGTTAAGAAGGCCCGCCGCGACGGGCGCAAGCTGGGTCGGGCGCTCCAGCGCGACATCGAGGAGGCCCGCAAGGCCAACGCCTCGAAGCCGAAGCGGGCCCGCACCGCACGGCGCAAGCCGGCGGCGAAGAAGAAGCCGGCGGCCAAGAAGAAGCCGGCGGCTCGCGCCAAGAAGTAGAGATTCAGTAGGTCGCGAAGCCCTTCAGGGAGACCTCGCCGTTCTGCCCGTCCAAGGTGTTGTGGTCATGGGCCACAAGCCCTGAGCCGCGGATTCCGCGGTAGGCGCCGGTGCCGGAGGCGAAGCACGCGGTGCCGTCGAAGTCGATCTCCCCGGCGTCAATCGTGTAGTCCATCCAGAAGCGGCCCCTCGCCGAGCCCGAGGGTGAGTCGATCCGGAACGGCCCGCTGACCTTGGGGCCGTCGAAGGTGACGAGGAGGTCGATCGTGCCGGTGTCGAAGGGGTCGCCGGAGATCGTGCCCTTGTCCTCGAGCACGCCGGGCGAGGGGGCGCCTACGGTGCGGGTCTTGCCGGTGACGGCGACCCGGTGGCGCCGCGGATGCGGCGAGAAGAACCGGGCGGGCTCTCGCTGGTAGGTATTGAGCAGCTCGTCCTGGATGATCGTCGCCCGGCCCGTCGCCTTCAGCGTCAGGTCGTGCTGGAGGCGGCGCGCCCGGAAGTGCCACCCGGCCGGCAGCTCGAGCCGCTCGCCGAGCGACTTCAGCTCCCCGATCCTCAGGTCGGGGTCGCGGATCTGCGAGTAGCTCTGCATCAGGTAGCGGGCCCCGCAGGGACCGATCAGCTCGTAGACGAGGCGGCCCCGCTTCCACGACCAGGTGTTGTCGCGGTTGATGATTCGCTCCTTGTAAGGCGTCTGCACCAGGTCGGCGAGGTTGGAGATCGGGATGGTCGCGACCTTCCGCGCCCGCAACCCGTGGAAGGAGCGCACCCGGCCGACGACGGCCGCAGCCGAGTCCATCAGGAAGTGGCGGGGTCCGTTGAGGACGACGAGGAAGTCGCCCAGCTCGCCGGCCAGCTCGGTGGCGTCGAGGCTCTCCCATTTCTCTGCGGGGCAGCTGTTGAGCTTGATCGTGTTCCAGACCGTGACCACCACGTCCGGTGGGGTCCCCTTGACCTCGATGATCTCGCAGTAGCGCGCGTTGTGGAGGTGCTTCGCCTCGTTCGCAGGCGCCGCCGCGGCCCCGGCGGCGGAGCCGAGGATTGCGGAGAGCGCGAGCAGCGCGAGCGCCGCCGCCTTCACCAGCCTGCCCTTCGATAGTCTCACCGGAACCAGCCTACACGGTGTGTCACACAGTGTCAACTACCGGTTCGCTCCCGGTGCGCGGCCGATCGCGGCGACGATCGCCTCGAAGACCGAGTAGCTGCGGGTCAGGGGCGGGGGGCCCCAGGTCTTCTGAGCGATCACCGCGAGGCGCGGCAGGAGCCCGTCGGCGAGCTCGGAGTCGCTCAGGTCGGTGTTCTCCCAGGCGTTGATCTTCGCTCCCAGAAGTCGGCGGTCCGAGGGGGAGACGAAGCTGGGGGGGAAGATCTCCTCGCCGGCAACCGTCGGGCCGGCGAACTGGTTGACGTTCCAGTTCTCATAGGCGTCGCGCATGTCGGGCCTGCCCTCGATCGGGCCGACGTCGCCGGTGAAGTAGGTCGGGAACCAGCCGCAGTTGAGGATCGGGTGCCCGGCGACGAGCAGCTGCCCCGGCCTCGGCGGGGTCAGGTCGGAGAGCGGTGAGGCCGGCGTCCACCACTCGACCACCACGTCGGGGTTGACCTCGACCGCCTCTCCATCCCCCAGCTCGTCGCTCCAGGCGCGCAGCGTCCTTCCGCGGGCCCGGACAAAGCGGTCGATCGCGTTGACGAAGCCGAGGACGGCGTCCTTGGCCGTCGCCCCGGCGCCGTAGCGTTGCTGCGCGAAGGCGGCGAGCTGGGGGTAGGCGGTCAGCTCGGAGTCGGGCATGTACTCGTCGGCGCCGAGGTGCCAGTAGCGGCCGCGGAACAGCGGCAGGTACTCGCCGATCACGCTCCGCGCAAAGCGCAGGGCGGCGGGATCGGTGATGTCCAGCCGGGTGGCCGGCGAGCCGGCCGGCTCGCCTGGCTTGCGCAGGGCAAGGCCCGGATGCTTGGCGAGCAGCGCCCCCAGATGCCCCGGCATGTCGATCTCGGGGACGACGGTGACATGGCGCCGGCGCGCGAAGGCCAGCAGCGAGCGCATCTGGCGCTTCGTCAATGCGCCGGGCGAGGCGAGCTCGGGGTGGCGGTCGCTCTCGATCCCCCAGCGCTGGTCATCGGTGAGGTGCAGGTGCAGCAGGTTCATCTTCAGGTAGGCGAGCTGGCGGATCTCGCGCCGGATCCAGCCGACCCGGTAGCGCCGCCGGCCGAGGTCGATCATCAGCCCACGCTCGGGGTATCGGGGGCGGTCGACCGCCGTTCCCCGCGGGACCGACCGTGAGCCCCGCAGCAGCTGCAGCAGCGTCTGGCCGCCGTAGAAGGCGCCGGCGGCGTGAGCGGCGCCGATCTCGAAGCTGCCGGCGATCCGCAGCCGGTAGCCCTCGCGGCCGAGCCCGGGATGCCGGCCGCCGACCTCGAGCTCGACGTCGCCGCGTCGCGGGTGCGCGCCCCGCGCCACCGGCACCCTCCGGCCGATGAGGCGGGCGAGATCGCCCGCGAGGGTCTGGGCCTCCTCGCCACCGCCTTCACCGAAGACGACTCGGGCGTCACGGCGCAGGGAGAGATGGCCCTCGCCGGGACTCCAGTGCCGAAGCGCGGGGATCGTGGCGGGCCGGCCGCCCGCCGCTACGGCGGCCGGGGCGGCGGCGCAGAGAACGATTGCAGCCGCGGCGACCGTGGGTCGGAATCGGGCCATCGCCGGATCCTAGGTCGTCCGGCTCGTCTCCCGCCCGGCGGGGAGGATCGGGCGTGCGCCCCCCGAATCAGCGAGCTGTGCCAGCCCGCTCGGCAACGGTCGCGTCGCTCGCCGCAGCCGCGGTTCTGATCGCCTCGACCACCGCCGAGGCCGCGACGATCCGTGTGCAGACGACCGCCGATCAGTTCGGCACCGGGGCGGCGTGCTCGCTGCGCGAGGCGGTGAACGCCGCCAACCTCGACGCCCCCTTCGGCGGCTGTGCCGCAGGCACGGGCAACGATGAGATCGTCGTCCCCAAGGGCAGCTTCGCGCTGACTCGGCCCGGGGTTGGCGAGAATCTCGACCTCAGCGGCGACCTCGATGTGACGACCCAGTCGCTCTCGATCGTCCATCACGGGACCCGGGCCGCCGAGATCGACGCGCGTGGCATCGACCGGGTGCTCGACGTTCTCCCGGGTGCCTTCTTGGTCAAGGTCTCCGGCCTGACCCTGAGGGGGGGAACGCTGCCCAACGGCAGCGGTGGCGGGATCTCCAACATCTCCGCCGCGCTCGTCCTGCGCAACTCCACCCTGCTCGCCAACCGCGCGAACGGGGTCGGGACGGGGGGAGGCCTATACAGCTGTTGCGGCGCCACCAGCACGCTCGAGAACGTGACCATCGCCCGCAACCGGGCCGGCGCCGACGGCGGCGGCTTCTACAACTGCTGTGGCGCGACCGACTTCCTCAACAACGTCACGATCAGCGACAACGTCGCGGACTTCGACGCCGGCGCCCCCAGCGCGGGCAACGGGGGCGGGATCGCCGACTGCTGCGGGGGCCAGGTGACGATCTGGAACACGATCCTCGCCGGCAACCGCGACGCATCGTCCGGCGGCGCGCACGCGCCCGAGTGCTTCCCCGACACGAGCAGCGGCGGATCGCTGCTCTCCAGAGGCTTCAACCTCCTCGGCAACACGGCGAAATGCGCGATCGCCAAGGAGCGCGGCGACCGGTTCGGCAGAAAGCCGCGGCTACGGGCGCCGGCGCAAAACGGTGGCGCGGTGAAGACGATGGCGCTGAGGAGGGACAGCCCCGCGCTCAACGCGGGGAGCCATGGTGGCGAGTTCGCCTGCCTCGGTGCCGATGCGAGGGGCGTGGCGCGCCCTCAGGGTCGGCGTTGCGACATCGGCTCCTACGAGCTGAAGAGTCGCCGCCGCTAGCCGCCGACGAAGCGCCCGATCACGGTCTTCTGGATCAGCTCCGAGGGCTCGCCGCCTCCTCCGAACGAGCCCGGGTCGACGAGCACCCTGCCGACCTTCTCGCGGACGTCGGAGGCGATGTCGAATGGGATCTCGCTGATCCGGTCGACGCCGCGCAGCCGGCTGACGATCTGGCCGCGGATCCCGCGCAGCACCGTCGGCTCGTCGATCCGGTTCGGCAGCTTTCCCTGCGTCCAGAGCAGCCGCCGGCCGGCGGGGTCCCAGGCGAACTCGGGGATGATCCAGCCGCCTGGCGCCCGAATGCGTGAGGCGCCGTACCGGCCCGCGCCGGTGGAAGCGGGTGCGGTCGGAGTTCCAGTCGAGGTCGATCCGGTAGAGGTCGTCGGCCTGCTGGAAGACAGGCTGCAGGAAGCCGTCGCTGAACACCTGCAGGACCAGCGCGTAGTCGTATCTGGCTGGCAGGTCGAGCAGGGTCGCCAGCCGGGTCCAGTTGTTGAAGGCGCCGGCATGGTCGCGGGTGGACATGAAGATGATCGCGTCCATGTCGGGGGTGAAGATCGCCTGCTCGTCCCAGGCCGGGTTCCGGGTGAGGCGCTGCGGGCGGCAGGCGCCGCGGGCGGGGTCGGGCAGCCGGCAGAAGAAGAGCTCGTGATTGAGCGAGGTGTCGACCGACTCGGTGTAGAGGAAGCCGGAGCCGTCGGGAGCCCACCACTGCGTCTCGTACCAGTGGCCGTTGGGTGGGCGGACGCGGTGCTCGCCGACCAGGCGGGGCCCGTTCGGTCCGTGGGGATCGAAGCGGGCGACGCGGATGTCTGACCTGCCGTTCCCCCCTTCGTCGGCGTTCCAGTTGAGCGCGGTCCAGACGATGTAGCGGCCGTCCGGCGACCAGTAGGCGTGGAAGTTGTCGTGGAACTCGCCGCTCGACGTCAGGTTGGTGCGGCTGCTGCCGTCGCGCCTCATCACCCAGACGTCCGAGCCGATGCCGCCGAACCCCGGCGACCCGATCCGCACCGCGTGATCGTGCCAGGAGTGAAAGAGGATCCAGTTGCCGTGCGGCTGCACCACGGGCACCTGATTGGGGCCGGTGAGACCGCAGGTGAGGCACTTCTTCTCGGTGCCGCGGAGGGTCGAGCGAAACACCTGGCGGTCACCGTCAGGGGTTTCCTCCTGGTAGACGACGTGGCGCGAGTCGAGCCAGTCCGGGGCCTGGCCGAGCGTGTAGGGGTTGGACCTGACGACGAATCGCTCGCCGGCCCCTGATCCCTGCGCGAGAGCCTGTGCAAGGCCGGCGATCGCCAGGGCGCCGAGGGCGAGCATCCCAAGCTTCGCCCGGCGCCGCGGGCGCTCCTCGATCCGGCTCGGCCTGCCTCTCCTCGCCATGCTGCTCACCCCTCCGCCAACTCGGTTGCGGCCCAGAGCATCGCATCTCCGGCTCGGTCCAGGGTTTATGTTTGGTGAGATGGCAGGAAGACGTATCGCGATCGCGATTGCGGCGGGGGCCCTGCTCGCCTGCTCCGGGCCGGGGGCCGCGGGCGCTTCGCCGCGTCCCGTGCACCCGACCGGGACCGGCAAGCCGCAGGGCGCGCCCTTCGCGGTGGGGCGGAGGGACTACACCTTCGTCGACACGAGCCGGCCGACCTCGCCCAACGGCAGCTACCCAGGCGCGCCGAGCCGGACGTTGAAGACGATGGTGCTGTACCCGGCGGAGGGCGACCCGGCCGGCCCGATCACCGCCGACGCAAAGCCGATCCACCGGCGCCGTGGCCACCGCTTCCCGCTGATCGTCTTCTCCCACGGATATCTGGCCAGCGGGCCCGCCTACGCATTCCTGCTGGCCCGCTTCGTGAGCCGTGGATACGTGGTTGCGGCCCCGACCTTCCCTCTCTCCAGCGGGGGCGCCCCGGGCGGGCCCAAGGGGGGCGACTACGTCAACCAGCCGGCCGACGTCAGCTTCGTGCTGACCCGGGTGTTGCGGCTGGCGCGGCAGGGTCACGGCCTCCGGCGGACGATCGACCGGGGCGATATCGGGGCCGCCGGGCACTCGCTCGGCGCGATCACCACGCTCGGCGTGGCGGCCAACAGCTGCTGCCTCGATCGCCGCATCGACGCCGCCTCCGAGTGGTCTGGGGCTCTGCTGCCATTCCCGCCCGGCAGTCTCTTCCCCGAGGCGACCCGGCCGTTCCTGTTCGTGCACGGCGAGTCCGATGGGACCCTGCCCTACGGCGGAAGCGCGGCGGGCTACGCTCAGGCGCCGGCCCCGAAGGCGTTCCTGACTCTCGAGGACGCCCCCCACGTCTTCTTCTTCGACCCCTGGCTCGAGCCCTTCGTCGGCACAACGGCCGACTTCTTCGACGGCTTCCTCAAGGGCAAGCGCCGGGCTCTGCGGAGGATGGCGACCGACGGCAACGTCCCCGGGGTGGCTTCGCTCCAGGCGGACCTCGGCTAGCCGGAATACGCGGCCTCCTCCGCTCCCGGCCGATCGCGCTCCGAATCACCGGCAGCCTCGCGATCGGCCTCCCGCGTCCGGGGGGCCGCCGGAGGCGACGCCCGGCCGGGGCTCTTGCTAATAGTGCCGGTGGTGGCCCCCCGCGACCTCGCCGATCCGCGCGCACCCTCGTCGCCTGCTGACGCCGACCAGCTCGCGGCGGCCGCGATCACGACGATCCGCGGGCTCTGCGTCGACGCGGTCGAAGCGGCCAACTCCGGGCACCCCGGCCTGCCGCTGGCGATGGCGCCGGCCGCCTACCTGCTCTATGCGCGGATCCTCTCCCACGATCCCACCGACCCGGGCTGGCCCGATCGCGACCGCTTCGTGCTCTCGGCCGGGCACGGCTCGGCGCTGCTCTACTCGGTCCTCCACCTCGCCGGCTACGACCTGCCGCTGGACGAGCTGCGGCGCTTCCGCCAGTGGGGATCGGCGACCCCGGGCCATCCGGAGCGAGGCCCCGAGACGCCCGGGGTCGAGACGACCACCGGGCCGCTCGGGCAGGGCTTCGCCAACGGCGTCGGGATGGCGATGGCCGAGCGCTTCCTGCGCGAGCGATACGGGGCGGAGGTAATGGACCACCGGACCTACGGCATCTGCTCGGACGGGGACCTGATGGAGGGGGTCGGCTCCGAGGCCGCCTCGCTGGCGGGCCATCTCGGGCTGGGGCGGATCGTCTACATCTACGACGACAACCGGATCACGATCGACGGCTCGACCGACCTCTCGTTCTCCAGCGAGGACGTCGAGGCGCGCTTCCGCGCCTACGGTTGGCACACCCTCTCCGTCGAGGACGCCAACGACCTGCCGGCGCTGGAGGGGGCGCTGCGGGCGGCCGCCGAGGAGGAGGAGCGCCCCTCGCTGGTCAGGGTGCGCTCGGTGATCGGCTGGCCTTCGCCGAACAAGGCCGGGACGGCCGGCGTGCATGGGTCGCCGCTCGGGGCCGAGGAGGCGCGCGAGACCAAGCTGGCGCTCGGCCTCGATCCGGAAGCGACCTTCGAGGTGCCCGAGCAGGCGGTGGCTGCCTTCGCCGCAGCCCGCGAGCGCGGCGAGGAGCAGAGCCGAGACTGGCGGGAGCGCCTGGAGCGCTGGCAGGGCGCCGAGCCGCAGGCCGCGGCCGAGTGGGAAGCCGCCTGGGCGGGCCGCCCGAGCGGTGACGTCGGCTCGAGGCTGCCGAGCTTCGAGGGCCCGAAGAGCTCCACGCGCGCCGCCGGCGGCAAGGTGATGCAGGCCTTCGCCGACCTGGTCCCGACGATGATCGGAGGCTCGGCCGACCTCGTGGGCTCGACCAAGACGGAGTTCTCCGGGGAGCCCGGCTACAGCCGCGCCGGATCGGCTCGCAACGTCCACTGGGGGGTGCGCGAGCACGCGATGGGCGCCGCCGTCAACGGCCTGGCGCTGCACGGCGGGATCGTCAGGCCCTACGGGTCCACCTTCCTCGTCTTCTCCGACTACATGCGGCCGGCGATCCGGCTCTCGGCGATCATGGGCCTACCGGTCGCCTGGATCTTCTCCCACGACTCGATCGGAGTCGGCGAGGACGGCCCCACCCACCAGCCGATCGAGCACTACGCGGCGCTGCGGGCGATCCCCAACCTGACCGTGATCCGCCCGGCCGACGCCGCCGAGACCGCGCAGGCGTGGCGGCTGACCCTGGAGGATCTCGATGGGCCGGTCTGCATCCTCCTGACCCGCCAGGACCTGCCGGTCCTCGATCGCAGCGAGCTGGCCGGGGCCGAGGCGCTGGCTCGCGGTGGCTACGTCCTCGCCCCGGCTGCCGGCGCGACCGATGCGGTGATCGTCGCCACCGGCTCGGAGGTCTCTGTCGCTCTCGAGGCCAGGGAGCTGCTGGGCGCCGAGGGCGTCGAGGCGGCGGTTGTCTCGATGCCCTCCTGGGAGCTGTTCGACGCGCAGCCCCAGAGCTACGTCGATCAGGTCCTGCCGGAGGGGGTGCCGATCGTCTCGGTCGAGGCCGGCGTACCGCAGGGCTGGGAGCGTTACGCGGACGGCTCGGTCGCCCTGCGCCGCTTCGGGGCCAGCGCTCCGGCGGCAGAGGTCTTCCGGCGCCTCGGGATCACCGCCGAGGCGGTGAGCGCGGCGGTGCGCTCGGCGATCGAGGACGGCCCGTCCTAGGGACTCCGGAACGCGAGAGCCCCCACCCGGGTGGGGACTCTCTGCAGCGGGCCTCAGGGACGCAGCCCGCCAGTTCCGGTGGTAGGTGCTCAGCCGGTGGTCACGGTGGCGGTGACGTGGCCGAGCAGGGCGCCGGCGCTGACGATGTGCTCGCCGGCGACGTGGTTGATCCGCCGCGCAGCCTTCCCGCTGAGGCGCAGGTCGGCCTCGGCGGTCCCGCTCGCGAGGTCGGCCTTGCGATCGGTGAGCCGGGCGATCCGCACCCGGCGCTCACCGACCTTGGCGCTGAGGAAGGCGCCCTTGCCGCGGTTGACCGCGACCAGTCGGTGGAGCCGCAGCGAGGCGCCCCCCTTGGAGAACTTGACGCCCCCCTTGGTCACCAGCACGCCGTGCAGATTCTTCGTGTTGATGCGGCCGCCGACGATCGGCAGGGTCAGGTTGCCGCCGGCGTCGAGCGTCGCAGCGCCCGTGGCCTCGACCGCGACCCCATGGTCGGAGAGGAACGTGGTGAGTTGGGACGAGGGCGCGATCGTCGCCTCATCCCCAGTGACCTTGACCACCTTGGCCTGGGCCGATGACGCCACCAGGGCGAGCATCGCGAGGCCGAGGAGAGCGGCCGAGACGGTGACCCGCCAGGCGCCCGACCTCTTCAAAGCGTGCTGCATGAGTCCTCCTTGTTGGTTTCCGGACCTAAGAGCTTCCGGGCGGAAGCTCTCCCCCAGCAAAACCGCGCGCCCCCGCCGCGGCAAGAGACCCGGGGGCTATTTGCAGGTGTTGACACCTGGGTGTGTGCCTGAGAAACAAGCCTCCGGCCTGATCTCCGCCTCTGCAGCGCGGATAATGCGCGGCCCGTGTTGAGCGAGGCGATCGGCGACCTGCTCCCCTCGGCGTTGGCCGTCGCACTGAGCCCGATCCCGATCGTCGCCATCGTCCTCGTCCTCGCGGGGCCGAAGGCCCGAACCACCGGGCCGGCATTCGCGCTCGGCTGGGTGGGCGGCCTCCTGGCGGTGAGCCTCATCGTGATCCTCGTCCTCGGGACCGGCAACGACCCCGACGGCGATGCCGCGACCGGCGTCAACTGGCTGAAGGTCGCGATCGGAGCCCTGTTCCTGTTGATGGCCGCCGGGCAGTGGAGGAAGCGCCCGCGGCACGGCCAAGAGCCAGACGCGCCGGCCTGGATGTCCACCGTCGAAAGCGCGACACCGGGGAGGGCAGTGGCGCTCGGCGTCGGGCTGTCGGCCGCCAACCCGAAGAACCTGGCGCTCACCCTCGCCGCCACCGCGTCGGTCTCCGAGGCTGGACTCGATCGAGCCGACACCGCGATCGCGATCGCCGTGTTCATCGCGCTCGGGTCGGTGACGGTCGCCGGTTCGGTGCTCTTCTACCTCGTCGATGCCCGCCGGGCCCAGCGTCCCCTCGGAGCCGTGAAGCAGTTCATGTCCGACAACAGCGCGGTGATCATGATGATCGTCCTGCTCCTGCTCGGCGCCAAGCTGATCGGGGACGGCCTGGGCGCCCTGTAGGGCTCCGCGTGGCCGAACGCAAGAAAGCGTGCCCATTGGGCACGGAGCATGCAGTTCGGCTGAGGTGAGAGCTCGGCTGAGGTCAGAGGCCCTGCTCGAGGCCGCGCAGGGTCTCGACGACCAGATCGCCGATCGTCTCCAGGTCGTAGCCGCCCTCCTGGACGACGACCGTGGGCAGACCGATGGCGCCGAGGATGCGGCCCGCCTCGCGGTAGCCCTCGGCCGTGACCTCGAGCGGGCTCTCAGGGTCGCTCCCCGCCGCGTCGACGCCGAGTGCCACCACCAGGCTGCGCGCTCCCCCTTCGCCCGCCCACGCGGCGAGCTCGGCCACCGCTTCGAGCCAGGGCCGATCGCCTGAGCCTGGAGCCAGCAGCAGGTTGCGGTTGGCGCCCTCGCCCTCTTCGGCGCCCGCCTCGGCGGCGAAGCCGACGAAGTGGGGGAACCAGCCGGCGCCGGGATCGACGTGGACGGAGCCGGTGAGCACCTCGGGCTCGGCGTAGAAGATCGACTGGGTGCCGTTGCCGTGATGGGCATCGACGTCGATCACGGCCACCGGCCCGCGGCCGGACTCGCGCAGCCGTGCAGCCGCCGCGGCTGCGTTGTTGAGGTAGCAGGAGCCGCCGAAGGCGCTGCGGGTGGCGTGATGCCCCGGGGGGCGGCAGCAGGCGTAGGCGGCGGGCTCGCCGCCCGCCACCAGGGCGGCCGCCGCGAGCGCAGCGCCGGCCGCTCCCAGGGCCCCCTCCCAGGTGCCTGGGCCGATCAGGGTCATCGTGTCGTAGGCGAAGCGCCCCGCCCTGGCGGCAGGCGCCGCGGGGTCGCGGAGCGGAAGACCGCCGAGCAGGCCAGGGTGGGGAAAGAGGTAGGGGACGACGCGGTCCTGGCCGGGATCCTGGTTCAGCCCGGAGGTTTCCCAGGCCTCCCACGCTCCGGCGAGGTAATCGAGGAGCTCGGGATCGTGGACGCCGAGCAGCTCATCCGCGCCGGCGGGCGGCGCCTCCAGGACGCGGGCACCCTCCGACTCGAGCGCCTCGCGAATTCGCTCGGCGCGGGTGGGAACCTCGGTGCCGGGGGTGCGCACCCCCACCCAGACCTCGCCCCCGGGCTCGTGCAGCCGGACCCGGTCGCTCCAGAGAACTGGCATCGCCAATCCCACTCGGCCAGGGTATGGGGATACGGGAATCACTTGCGGCGGCTTCGCCGCCTTACATGCCTCTGCCCGCGTTATTTGAGCCGCGCCGGCGGACGGGAATATCTTGCGGCGGCTGCGCCGCCTTACATGCCTGTGCCGGCGCTAACACCGCGCCGGCAGTTGACTTATTGCGAACGTTCGTTATAGGTTCTAACGAGCGTTCATGAGGAGCGAAGTGAACGGGGAGCTGGAGCAGAGGGTCGGCGCCGATCGGGTGCTGGAGCCGCGCGGCGCGTTGCCGCAGCCCGCGGAGCGGCTCGACCCCTCCGGTTCGGTGCGCCGGTTCGAGTTCGAGGTGTCGGTCGAGCGCCTCTACATCGACTCGACCTCCTTCCGCGAGATCCGCGAGCGCTGCGGCGGCGCGCCCGACGCGATGGCCGAGCGGATCCTCGAGATCGTCGCGGCGCGGGGGAAGATGCACAACCCCGAGACCGACTCCGGGGGAGTCCTGCTCGGCACCGTGGCGGCCGCAGGCGAGGGGCTGGGCTCGCCCCCGCCGATCGGGGCGCGGATCGTCACCCTCGCCTCGCTCACCTTGACGCCGCTTCGGCTCGAGCAGGTCACCCGGCTCGAGCCGAACTCGCCACAGGTCGAGGTTTCCGGAACCGCCTTCGTCTGCGAGCGCGCTCCCTGGGGGCCGGTCCCCGACGACCTTCCCCTCCGGACCGTGCTCGAGGTCTACGACGTCTACACCGCGGCCTCCCACGTGCGCGGGCTGGCGCCGCGGTCGGGCACCGTCTGCGTGCTGGGAGCGGGCCACGGCGGCAAGCTGGCGATGGTCGCGGCGAGGGAGGCGATGGACGACGGCACGGTGATCGCCGTGGACGTCGACCCGCAGGCGGTCGAGCTGGTCAGCCGGGTCGGGCTCTGCGACATCGGGGTGAGGGCCGACCTGCGCGACCCGCTCGAGGCGATCGTGGCCCTGCGCCGCGCCGGCGCGCCGCTCGCCGACCTCACCGTCCTGGTCGCCAGCGCCCCCGGCTGCGAGCCGACGGCGATCATGCAGACCGCCGCCGGGGGCACCGTTCTCTTCCTCTCGATGGCGACCAGGTTCTCGACCGCGGCGCTGGCCGGCGACGGGCTCTCCTCCGACGCGCGGATGGTCGTCGGCACCGGTTACACCCCCGACCTCGGCTCCTATGCTCTCGACCTGGTGCGCCGGACCCCGGCCCTGCGGGAGGCGCTCGGAGTGCCGGTGGAGGAGGCGGCATGAACGAGAACGGCGGGCACCGGGTGCAGATGCGCTGGCGCGACCTCGACGGCCTCGGCCACGTCAACCACACCGTTGTCCTCACATATCTGGAGGAAGGCCGCGATGCCTTGCTCGCCGGTTGCGGGGTCCGCCGCGAGGAGTACGTCGTCGGCCGCTGCTCGGTCAGCTTCAACGAGGAGATCGATCCGGCTTTCGGCTCGGTGACGGTGCAGTGCGCGGTGCGCGACCTGGGCCGCTCCAGCCTGACGACGAACGAGCGCATCCTCGACGACAGCGGCCGGGTCGTGGTCGAGGCCGAGTTCGGACTGGTGCTGTGGGACCCCGAACAGCGCGGGCCGCGGCTGATCACCGACGCGGAGCGCGCGGCGCTGAAAGCAAACGAGGAGGCCCCCGGATGAGCGCTTGGAACAGCAACCCCGTCGTCCTCACCGTCGCCATCACCGGCGCCGACGTGTTCCGCGACAACAACCCGAACATCCCCTACACGACGCAGGAGATCGCCGACTCGGCGATCGGGGCGAACGCGGCGGGGGCAACGGTGGCACACCTGCACGTGCGCGAGGACGACGGCACCCCGAGCGGCCGCCCGGAGCTTTTCGTCGACGTGATCGAGCGGATCCGGGCCGAGACCGAGATGCTGACCATGGTCTCGACCGGCGGCGCCAACGACATGACGATCGAGGAACGGACCACCGGCCTCGAGGCGAAGCCCGACATCTCCGGGGTCGAGTCGGGCTCGATGAACTTCGGCGACGAGACCTTCATCACCCCGCCGCCGGCCGGGCGGGGGATCATCGAGCGGGCGACCGCGGCGGGGATCGCGCTGGAGGTCGAGGCCTTCGACGTCGGCCACGTGGTCAGCGCCGTGCGCTGGCTCGAGCAGGGGCTGCTCTCCCCGCCGCTGCGGATCAATTTGGTGTTCGGCGTCCCCGGCGGGATCGACGCCTCCCCGGAAGCGCTCGAGGCGATGGTGCGCCCGCTCCCCCCGGACGCCTTCTGGACCGTCACCTGCATCGGCCGCCACCACCAGCGGATGCTGGGGCTGGCGCTGCTGCGCGGGGCGCCCGGAATCCGCACCGGCCTCGAGGACGTCGCCTACATCAGCAAGGGCGTGCACGCTCCCTCCAACGCCGCGCTGGCCGAGATGGCCGTGGGGCTCGCCGAGACGCTGGGTCGCGAGGTCGCCACCCAGGCCCAGACCCCGGAGCTGCTGAGCCTTGGCTGAGCCCGGCGCGATCGTCTCTGCCGGATCCGGCCGCGGGGCGGGCGAGGGCCGGCGCTCCTCGGCGAGGCGCGGGCCCGGGACGCGCGAGGCGATCGACCGGGCGGCGCTGGAGCTGTTCGCCCAGCGCGGCTACCACGCGACCTCGATGCGGGCGATCGCATCGGGGGCGGAGGTGCAGCCGGCCGCGATCTACCACTGGTACCCGGGCAAGGAGGCGATCCTCGTCGGCTTCCAGGACGACTTCATGGAGCGGCTGACCGCGAAGGTCCTCGACGCGGTCGGCCGTCAGAGCCGCCCGGCGCTGCGGCTGGCAGCCGCGGTCTGGGAGCACGTCGTCTACCACGGCATCCACCGCCGCGCCGCCTTCGTCACCGACAGCGAGATCCGGGCGCTGACCGAGGAGCCGCGGCGGGCCCTGATCGCCAAGCGGGACTCCTACCAGGAGATGTTCGCCGCGATGATCCGCGAGGGGCTCGAGGACGACTCGCTGCGGGTCTCCGACGCCGCCGTCGCCACCTACGCGATCCTCCTTCAGTGCACCGGGGTGGCGCTCTGGTTCGACCCCACCGGGCCGCTGGCGCTGGAGCGCGTCGCCGAGATCCACGTCGAGCTGGTGCTCGGCTCGGTGGGAGCCGACGACGCGCTGGTCGCCGAGGCGGTCGCGGGCGTCTCCCGTGAGCTCGACCCCGGGGAGCGCGAGTAGCGATGGCGCGGATCAAGCCACCCCCACTGCCCGAGAAGGCGACGATCGCGGTCGTCGCGCCGGCCAGCCCGCCGCAGACACGCTCGGACATCGAGCAGGCGACCGCCTACTTCACCTCCCGCGGCCACGAGGTCGTCTTCGGCCCCAACCACCGCAAGGTCCACGGCTATCTGGCAGGGACCGACGCCGAGCGCGCCGCCGATCTGCAGTGGGCGCTGAGCGAGCCGGGGATCGACATGGTCCACACGCTCGCCGGCGGCTACGGCACCGCGCGGCTTCACGACCTGATCGACTGGGACGCCGTCGGCGAGCCGCGGATCGTCTGCGGCTACAGCGACATCACCGCGCTCCACCTCGGCCTGGCCGCGCACGCCGGGTGGGTCACCTTCTACGGCCCCAACTTCCTGCGCTTCACCCGCCACAAGGACGGTCTCACCGAGCCGACGGAGAAGTGGTTTCATCGGACCTTCGAGCCCGAGCCGCTCGGCCGCGTTTTCGAGGACCCCGAGAACCCCTACGTGCTCACGGTCGGCGGGGGCAGCGCCGAGGCACCGCTGGTGGGGGGCTGCCTGACACTGCTGGCCGCGAGCATCGGCACCCCGTTCGAGCTTGAGACCGAGGGCTGCGTGGTCATGGTCGAGGACCTCAACACCGACGTCTACCTGGTGGACACGGCGCTCAACCAGCTGATCCGCTCCGGCAAGCTCGAGCGCGCCGCGGGATTCGTCTTCGGCACCGACGTCAACCTGAAGGGGCAGACGATCCCGGAGTTCACCGAGTCGACCCTCTCGATCGAGGAGATGCTCGACGAGCTGATCGCTCCGCTGGGGATCCCGGCGATCGCCAACCTGCCCGTCGGTCACGGTAAGCACATGGCGACGATGCCGCTCGGCGCGACCGTGCGGATCGACGGTGACGCCAAGACCTTGGAAGTGATAGAGGCTGCGGTGGCAACGCCGCAGGATCAACGAGGAGGAGAGGACCGCTGATGAGGCTGAGGAGCATCTGGACCGCCGCTGGTTTGCTGACCGCGATCGCCGCGCTGAGCGTCGCCCTGATCGTCCTGCCCGCAAGTGCCGCGGACTCGACGACCGGCGACAGCGGCTCCCAGAACAAGGTGCTGCGAATCGGCTGGGCGCAGAACCCCTCGACGATCAACCCCTTCGTCGGCCTCGACGAGGAGGCCTACACGATCTGGGCGATGAACTGGGACCTGCTGGTCAACTTCAGCCCCAAGGACCTCTCACCCTCGCCGGGCGTCGCGAAGAGCTGGAAGATCTCCGACGGGGGCAAGACGATCACCTTCAAGCTCGACCCGAACGCGAAGTGGTCCGACGGGCAGCCGATCACCTCCGCCGACGTCAAGTACTCGCTCGAGGTCCTCGGCGGCAACGGGGCGCTGTTCACCAGCTACACGGACAACGTCAAGTCGATCGAGACCCCGAACCCCGACACGGTGGTGATCAAGACGACCAAGCCCGACGCGCGGATCGTCGGCGGTCTCTTCATCTACGTCATCCCCAAGCACATCTGGGGGAAGGTCCCGGTCGACCAGCTCACCGGCTCCTACCAGCCGGACATGCCGCTGGTCGGCAGCGGTCCCTACGTGGTCACCGACTTCGAGCGCGGGAAGATCGCCAAGCTCGACCGCAACCCCAATTTCAGCGGACCGAAGCCGGCTTTCGACGAGATCCAGTTCATCACCTACGGCAGCCAGGACGCGGTTGAGCGCGCCCTGCAGCTGGGCGAGGTCGACCTCGATCTCGAGGTCCAGGCCGCGACCTACAACTCGCTCGGCGATGAACCCAACATCGACACCTTCCGCAGCTCGACGCCTGCGTTCACCGAGCTGGCGTTCAACCTCTGCTCGGAGAAGAACTGCCCGGACGCCAAGTTCAACCCGGCGGTCCAGGACCGCGCGGTGCGGCAGGCAATCGGCTATGCCGTGGACCGCAACCGGATAAACGAGATCGCCGCCCGGGGGACCTCCTACATCGGCCACGGGCTGCTGCCGGAGTTCTACAAGTCCTTCTACGAGAAGCCGGCGATGGACTACGAACCGCCGGACGTCGACAAGGCGAACCAGATCCTCGATGACGCCGGCTACACGCGCTCCGGGGACGGGGTCCGCTCGAAGGACGGCAACGACCTCTCCTTCAACCTCTACGTCCGCTCGGAGTCGCCGTTCAACATCCAGGCGGCGAAGCTGGTCCAGGAGGAGGCGAAGGCGATCGGGGTCGACTTCAACGTCCAGGTGGTCAGCACCGACAAGCTGACCGAGCTGACGACCCAGACGGAGAACGGCAAGCCGGCGCCCGACTTCGACACCTTCATCTGGGGCTGGGGAGGCGACCCGTATGACCCGAGCTTCCTGCTCAGCCTGCTGACGACGGGGGAGATCGGCAACTCGTCCGACTCCTTCTTCTCGAACCCGACCTACGACCGGCTCTACCAGAAGCAATCCACCCAGTTCGACACGGAGGCCCGCAAGCAGACGATCCAGAAGATGATCGCGATCAGCCAGCGTGACCTCCCCTACCTGGTGCTGACCCAGGACCCGAACCTGCAGGCCTACCGCACCGACAGGATCGGGAACGTCTCCCCGCAATGCCCCCAGGACGACACCGGGGACATCATCTGCGAGCAGGTCGGCTACGCGCCGCTGTCGACCCTGACCCCCACCGGGGAGGACACCGCGAGCGGCGGAAGCAGCACCGGGATCATCATCGCGATCGCCGTGGTGGTCGTGGCCGGCGCCGTCTTCCTGATCGTCCGCTCTCGCCGTCGCAAGGGCGAGCCGCTGGAGTTGGAGGAATGAGGGCTATCCGAGGGCTGGAACCCCAGGGATGAGGGGGCTCGCTTGAACAGGCGCTGGTTGGTGGGCAAGGCGGCGGCTGCGCTGCTCACCTTCGCCTTCGTGATCGTCTTCAACTTCTTCCTGTTCAGGGTGATGGGCGATCCGACGACGCAGCTCGCGAAGCTGCCGCACGCGACCCCGAAGGAGCTGAAGAGCCTGCGGGCGCAGTACGGGCTGGACAAGCCGCTGTTCGGCCAGTTCACCGACTACGTCGGCGACACCCTGCGCCTCGATCTCGGCACCGGCCAGCAGAGCCGCCGCGCCGTCTGGACCGAGATCAAGGACGCGCTTCCCTGGACCCTGCTCCTGGTCGGCACCGGAACGCTGCTGGCAACCCTGATCGGATCGTGGATGGGGGTGGTCGCCGCGACGCGTCGAGGCAAGAGGACCGACGACGGCCTGCTCGGCTTCAGCCTCTTCACCTACGCCGCGCCGGAGTACTGGATCGGGATCATCCTGATCATCCTGTTCGCGGTGGAGATCCCGATCTTCCCGGCCGGGCAGCAGGTCACCCCGGGGGTCGAGTTCTCGAGCTTCTTCGACAACGCGCTCGACGTCGCCGACCACCTGGTGCTTCCGGCGACGGCGATGACCCTGATGCTCCTCGGCCAGTACTTCCTGATCATGCGTTCCTCGATGGTCGACGTGCTGACCGAGGACTTCATCACGGTGAAGCGCGCCGTCGGCCTGCCCTGGGAGCGGGTCGTCCGCCGACATGCGGTCCCCAACGCCCTGCTGCCGCTGGTCACGCTCTCGGCGATCCAGTTCGGAGCCGTGGTCGGCGGCGCGATCACGATCGAGACCGTGTTCTCCTGGCCCGGGCTGGGGCTGCTCAGCTTCGACGCGATCAACGACAAGGACTTCCCGGTCCTGCAGGGCACCTTCCTGGTCTTCTCGGCCGGGGTGATCCTCGCCAACTTCGTCGCCGATTGCCTCTACTTCTACCTCGATCCAAGGGTGCAGTCGAAGTGACCGAGGTGACCGACGTCGTCGCCGCCGACGCACCCGTCGCCCCCGCGACCAGCGCGTCGGCGGCCGAGCGCAGCGTCCGCGACCTCTTCCTGCACACCTGGCGTGGCCGCCTGGGTCTCGGAGTGGTCGGCGCTGTTCGTGCTGATGGCGATCTTCGGCAGCCTGATCGCCCCCGACGACCCCAACGCCTCCAGCCTGCAGGTGCTGAAGGGAATCAGCGCAGACCACCCGCTGGGGACGACCGAGTTCGGCTCCGACGTGTTCTCCCAGCTCCTGGTCGGGGCGCAGGTCTCGATCATCGTCGGCTTCTCGGCGGCGGTGATCTCTGCGGTGCTCGGTGCGGCGGTGGGGCTCGCCGGGGGCTACTTCGGCGGCTGGACCGACCGCATCCTAGACCCGCTGGAGAACTGGTTCCTGGTGATCCCGACCCTGCCGCTGATGATCGTCCTGGCCCGCCTCCTCGAGCCCGTCCCTGGGGGTGCTGATCGCGGTCATCGGCCTCACCTCCTGGGCCGGCACCGGGCGGATCGTCCGCGCCCAGGTGCTGACCCTGCGCGAGCGCGCCTTCGTCGAGCGAGCCCGAGCGCTGGGAGCGCGGGACACCTACATCATCCGCAACCACATCCTGCCCAACACGCTGCCGCTGATCTTCGCCAACACGGTGCTGATCATCGCGGTCGCCGTCCTCTCCGAGTCGGCGCTCGCCTTCCTCGGCCTCGGCGACCCGACGAGGATCTCCTGGGGCTCGATGCTCGAGAACGCCTTCAACGCCGGCGCCCCCAGCGCCGGCGCCTGGTGGTACGTGATCCCGCCCGGACTCTGCATCACCACCCTGGTGCTGGCGGTCTCGATCCTCGGCTACATGCTCGAGGAGCACGTCAACCCGCGCCTACGGGAGCAGCGATGAGCGCCCTGCTCGAGGTCAGCGACCTGCGGGTCGAGCACGACGGACAGCCGATCGTCGACGGCGTCGACTTCAGCCTGGAGGCGGGGGAGGCGCTTGGCCTGGCCGGCGAGTCGGGCTGCGGCAAGACGACCACCGCCCTGGCGCTGATGAAGCTGCTGCCGCCGACCCTGAAGCAGTCCGGCCGCCTCACCCTGCGGCCTCCCGAGGCGGAGGAGCCGATCAACATCGAGAAGCGCACCGAGGCGGGGATGGGGCTGGTCCGCTGGCGCCACATCTCACTCGTCTTCCAGGGAGCGATGAACTCGCTCGACCCGGTGCAGCGCATCGACGACCAGATCTCCGAGGCGATCCGCCTGCACGAGCGGGCCAAGGCGAAGGAGGTCCGCGAGCGGATCGCCGAGCTGCTGAGGACTGTCGGGCTGACCCCGGCGCTGGGGCACCGCTATCCCCACCAGCTCTCCGGCGGTCAGCGCCAGCGGGTGATGATCGCCCTGGCCCTGGCCTGCCGCCCCTCGCTGGTGATCGCGGACGAGCCGACCACGGCGCTCGACGTGGTCATGCAGGCGCAGGTCCTGCAGCTGCTGGAGCGCCTGCGCGAGCAGCTCGGCCTGGCGCTGATCCTGATCTCACACGACCTCGGGGTGCTGGCCGAGACCTGCGACCGGGTCGCGATCATGTACGCGGGGCGGATCGTCGAGATCGGAGGCGTGGACTCGGTCTTCGAGGCTCCCCAGCACCCCTACACGAAGCGGCTGCTCGAGACCCTGCCGGTGATCGGTGGGGACCGCGGCCTGGCGACGCCGATCCCGGGCGGACCGCCGGACCCCGGCGACATGCCCGAGGGGTGCCGGTTCCGCCCCCGCTGCCCCTACGCGGCGGAGCGCTGCCTCGAGGACCCGCCGCTTCGCGAGGTGAGCCCAGGCCGCGCCAGCGCCTGCCACTTCGCACCCTGGAGCGATTGGCCCGAGCCGGCCCCTCCGGCCGCCGCGGGGAGGGGGGCATGAGCGAGCCGCTGATGGAGGTCCGCGACCTGGCGGTCACCTTCAAGGTGAGGAGGGGGCTGACGCGGGCGGTGGACGGTGTCTCCCTGGACTGGCTCCCGGGGGAGATCTTCGGGGTGGTCGGGGAGTCGGGATGCGGCAAGTCGACCCTGGCCCGGGCGCTGCTCGGGCTGGTCGAGCCCGCCGCCGGCGAGGTGGCTCTGCACGGCGGCAGGGTGGATGGCAGGTCAGACCTGGCGGAGCTGCGCCGCCGGGTGCAGATGATCTTCCAGGACCCCTACCAGACGCTCAACCCCCGCCAGCGGGTGCGCTCGATCGTCGCCGAGCCGCTCGTGGTGCAGAAGGTCGATCGCAGCGAGCACGAGGGGCGGGTGCGTCGCGCCCTGGAGGACGTCGGGCTCGACCCGGAGCGTTTCAGCTCGATCGTTATCCCGCACCAGCTCTCCGGCGGTCAGCGCCAGCGGGTGGCGATCGCCGCTGCGCTGGTGCTCGAGCCCGAGGGGCTGGTCTGCGACGAGCCGGTCTCGATGCTCGACGCGTCGGTGCGGACTCAGATCCTCACCGTGCTCGGGGGCCTCAGGGAGCGCCGCGGGCTCTCGCTGCTGTTCATCACCCACGACCTCAGTCTCGCCTGGTCGCTCTGCGACCGCCTCGCGGTGATGTACCTGGGGCGGGTGGTCGAGCAGGGGAGCGCCGTGGACGTGATCGAGCGACCCCGCCACCCCTACACGCAGGCCCTGGTCGACGCGATCCCCGTGCCGACCGCCGGAGGGGGCGGCAGGCGCGAGCTGCTCGGCGGCGAGCTGCCCGACGCCACCGACGTGCCGACGCGGCTGCCGCTTCCACCCCCGCTGCCCGCGGCGGTTCGAGCCCTGCGACCGCGTCGACCCGCCGCTGATCCCGATCGGCGGGCGCGAGCAGATGGCCGCCTGCCTCCTGCACGATCCCGAGCCACGCCGCCGAAGCGGTGGACGGCCGGCGATGGCTGAGCGCTGGCGCGAGATCGCCGGGCCGGTGGGCTGCACCGCCGACCGGTCCGCGCAACGCGATCACCGACGTCCCCGGCGTCACGCGTCGGGCATGCCCAGGCCGCGAGCGGGCGAGGCGACCGGGGTGACGGTGGTCGCCCCGCCGTCGCTTCCGGCCGCGGCCGGCGCGGCGGTGCGTCAACGGGATGGGCGAGCTGACCGGGAAGCTCGAGATCGACGAGCGGGGCACGATCGAGACGCCCGTCTACCTCTGCGGCTCGCACGCCGTCGGCACCGTCCATCACGCCGCCGTCGCTCGCCTCGGGCCGGGCGCCCGGCGACGTCGTCCTGCCCGGTGGTGGGCGAGTGCGACGACGGGCCGAGGGCGGATTCGCGCGACCGTCGTCGGCGGGGACGTCGAGCGGGCGCTCGAGAGCCTCGGCGCGGAGGTCGCGGAGGGAACCGTCGGCGCCGGCACCGGGATGAGCTGCTTCGGCTTTCCCGGCGGGATCGGCACGGCCTCCCGCGCGGTCGGCGCGCACCACGTCGGGGTGCTGCTGCTCTGCAACTTCGGCGACCGCGAGTACCTCGACCTGCTCGGCACCAACCTCGAGCCGCAGGCCGGAGAGAGCCCGAGCCCCACGGCTCCTGCATCACGGTCTGCGCCACCGACGCGCCGCTCGCCCCCCAGCAGCTGCGCCGCCTGGCGCTGCGGCCCCTGCTCGGGCTCGCCCGGGCCGGCTCCTACGCGGCCGACGGATCTGGCGAGATCGGCATCGCCTTCGCGACCGCCGAGCCGACCGGCCATCGCGACGGGGAGCTCAACCCCGTACTTCGCCGCGGCCTTCGAGGCCGCCCACGAGGCGGTCTACAACTGCCTCGTCGCCGGCCCGGCCGGGCGAGCGGCTCGACGGGACGATGCAGGATGCGTTCCCGATCGAGGAGGTCAGGCGCCTCGCCCGTGCCCGCGATCAGCGATCCTGACCTCCGCGAGGAGGTCGTCGGGCTGGCCCGCGCGCTGATCCGACTCGACACCTCCAACCCGCCGGGGAACGAGACCCCCGCGGCGGAGCTCCTCGCCTCCTATCTCGGGGGCGCCGGGGTGGAGTGCGAGCTGGTCGGGCCCGACCCAGCGCGGCTCAACCTGGTGGCGAGGATCGAGGGCTCGGGCGACGGCCCCTCCCTGCTGCTGCTGGCGCACACCGACGTGGTCCCGGCTCCGGCCGCCGGCTGGACGGTGCCCCCGTTCGAGGCGGTGCTGCGGGACGGGAGGCTGATCGGGCGTGGCGCCA
This sequence comes from uncultured Actinomycetes bacterium, assembly GCA_963725315.1. Classification (GTDB taxonomy): domain Bacteria; phylum Actinomycetota; class Thermoleophilia; order Solirubrobacterales; family 70-9; genus JBBRHQ01. The sequence continues at coordinate 106,118 of CAVRYA010000007.1, forward strand.
CCGACATGAAGAACGAGCTCGCGGCGCGGGCGGTGGCGCTCGCCGCCTTCGCCCGCGGTGGGGGCCGGCCGGCCGGCGACGTGGTGCTGATCGCCGAGTCGGACGAGGAGCGCAACACCTCCGACGTGGGGATGTCGTGGCTGGTCCGCGAGCGCCCCGACCTGCGCTGCGAGTTCGCCCTCAACGAGGGCGGTGGGACGCTGTTCGAGCTCGCCGGGGGCGGGCGGATCGTCCTCGTCTCGACCGGGGAGAAGCTGGTCAGCTCGCTTCGCGTCCGCCTCCTCGGCCGCGCCGCGCACGCCTCGGTCCCGGGTCGCGGCGAAAACCCGCTGGCCCACGCCGCGAGCGCGGTTCAGAGGCTGCTCGATCACCGCGCCCCGGCGCGGATCACGCCCTCGCTGGCCGCCGGCCTCGAGGCTCTGGGGGCCCCGCTCGACCCCGATCGGGCGGCGGAGTGGGCGGCCGGGGAGCACCCGGTGCTCGGCGCCCTGCTGCCGGCGATGATGAGGATGACGATCACCCCGACCGGATTGCAGACCACCGAGCCCAGCAACGTGATCCCGCCCTTCGCCGACGTGATCTGCGACGTCAGGGCGCTTCCGGGGGACGGGGAGGAGGAGATCCGCGAGCAGGTCGAGGGGGCGCTGGGCACCGGGATCCCCTACGAGGTGGAGCTGGTCGAGCCGCTTGAGGGTGGGACGGAGTCCCCGATCGACACGCCGCTGTACCGCGCTTGCGAGGACTACGTCGCCGAGCGCCTCCCGGGCGCCACACTCCTTCCCGTCGTCACCCCCGGCTTCAGCGACTCGCACTGGGTGCGCCGGGAGCACGGCACCGTCGCCTACGGCTTCGCCCCGGTCTTCCACACCGACCCGGCCGCCTACATGGACGCCGCCCACGGCGCCGACGAGGCGATCGAGGTCGACGACCTGCTCGAGATGACCCGCTTCCACCTGCACGTGCTGACCAAGCTCCCCCGCTTCACTCGATCAGGCGGCGGTCGGCGGCCCAGCGGCTGAGCTCGTGTCGGGTGGAGAGCTGCAGCTTGCGCAGCACGGCGCTGACGTGTGCCTCGACCGTCCGCGGCGAGATCTCCAGCTGCAGGGCGATCTCCTTGTAGAGATAGCCGCGAGCGATCAGGCGCAGGACCTCGCGCTCGCGCGGGGTCAGCTGGTCGAGCTCGGGATCGACCTCGGCCTCGGGGATCTCCCCGTGGAAGGCGTCGAGGACGAAGCCGGCGAGCCGGGGCGAGAAGACCGCGTCGCCGTCGCGGACCCGGCCGATCGCCGCGGCCAGCTCCTCGCCGGAGATCGACTTGGTCACGTAGCCGCGGGCCCCGGCGCGGATCACCGCGATCACGTCCTCGGCCGCGTCGGAGACCGAGAGGGCGAGGAAGCGCTGAGCCGGGCGCTCCGCGGCGACCCGCCGGATCACCTCGGCGCCGCCGCCGTCGGGCATGTGGACGTCGAGGAGGACCACGTCGGGCTGCTCCGCGCAGCGATCGCCGCGACGGCCTCCGACACTCCGCCCGCCTCGGCGAGGACCTCGACCAGGCCGTCGAGCTCGGCCCGCACGCCGGCGCGGAACAGGGCGTGGTCGTCGACGATCACGACGCTGGGCCGCTCCGTGCTCACCGGCGCTCGCCGCCCTTCACCGAGTCAGCGCGGGAGATCGCAAGGACGACCTCGGTGCCGCTCGCCGGCCGAGCGGATCTCGGCGCGTCCGCCTGCGCGGCGCATCCTGCCGAGGATCGACTCCCGCACGCCACGGCGGTCGGCCGGGACCGCGGCGGGATCGAAACCCGGCCCGCGGTCGCGGACGTAGACCTCGATCGAGGCGGGCTCGACTTCGGCGAAGACGCGGATCGGCCCGGGCTCGGGAGCGTGGCGCGGCTGCGTTGAGCAGGGCCTCGCGGGCGGCGCCGATCACCGCGTCGGCGTGCTCATCGAGGTTCGCAGTCGCCGACGATCACCGTCTCGACCGCCACCCGGTGGTCGTCCTCGATCTCCTCGGCCGCCGAGCGGAGCGCGGCGGCGAAGCTGCCGGCGGCCTCGCCGTTCCGATCGCCGGCCAGCCAGCTCCGGAGCTCGCGCTCCTGACGGCGGGCCAGAGCGGCCACCTCGCGCGGGTCGTCGGCGCGTTTTCGCACCAGGGCGAGCGTCTGCAGCACCGAGTCGTGCAGGTGCGCTGCCAGCTCGGCCCTCTCCTGGGAGCGGATCCGCTCGGCCCGCTCCGCCGCCAGGCTCCGCCCGAGGCGCCAGAGGAAGGGGGCGAGGATCAGCCCCAGGGCGACGACCACCACAACCGCGGTCAGCGCGGCGTCACGGATCCCCCCGAAGATGTCGTTCGAGGAGAGGAAGAGCAGCGCGGCGCCGATCACCAGCAGCACCCCGAAGACGCCGCGGTAGAGCTCGGCGAGTCGCGAGGAGGGCGCCGCGCTCGCGCCGGCACCGACGTCGTCGGCCTGGGCTGCGCTCGCACCGCTTGCCGCCGCCCAGGCGGGCGCGGCGCGCGGCCGGCTCGCCTGCCCGCGATCGGCGCCACAGCAGGGCGGCGCCGAAGGCCGCCAGCACGAGCGGCCAGGAGAGCGCGTCGCTCCACCAGATGCCCAGCTCGCGGAAGGCGAGCAGCGCCGAGAGGGTGAGCAGGCCGACCCCCGCGGCGACCCTCCAGCCCCCGCCGCCCGAGCGGGTGCGCAGGCCGAGCCGCCGCAGGGGCGCATCGCCCTCGCCCTCGGCCGGGATCGAGGCCCAGGCGATGAGGTAGGCGAGCAGTGCGAGGCCGCCGCTGAGGATCGCGATCGCGAACGAAGCCGATCCGGAGGAGCGTGATGTCGATGCCCGTCCGCGACCCGATCCCGGAGATCACCCCGCCGATCAGGCCCGTACCGGTGTCGCGGCGAAGGGGAGCCCGCGTGGCGGTCGCGCTCACCGGCTCACCCGCGGTGTCCGTTCCCGTCGCGATCGAGCCCCGAGACCAGGAGGATGAGCCCGGCCGCGCCGATCAGCGCTACCGCCATCCAGCCGAGCGAGAGCTCGAGCGCGCCGGTGGCGTCGAGCAGCACGAGGGCGCCGAGGGCGGCGATCACCGCCCCCGACGCCAGTGAGACGGGATCGATCCTCATGCCGTGGCGCACGCCCTCGCCTCCGCCGATCGCTGCGGTGCCGAGTCCTCGTGCAGGGGCCCCGGCCCGTAGCCGGCGCCCTCGACCCTGGCGCTGTCGCTGTTGATCACCCGAAGCTGGCCCATCTGGACGTTCGCGTCGATCTCCAGCCGCGGGGTCGCGCGGGCTCCCGCGCCGGCGCCGTGTTCGACGTCGAGCCCATCGTTGGCCTCGCCCGCGACCTCGCTCTCGCCGGCACCGACGTGGGTGTCACCGGCCACGCAGACCGACGATGGCACGAAGACGCTCGCCTGGCCTGCCCCGAGCTCGACCCGCAGCCTGACCACGCGCCGCTTGCCCCACTCGAGGTCGCGCAGGTCGACGTCGAGGCGGCCGATCCCGAGCCGGTAGCCGTCGGCGGGAATCGCCCGCACGGTGAGTGGGTGGTAGGTGCGCTTGCCGATCCCGCCCCGGAAGTCGAGGTCGGACGCCGCGGCGACCCCGGCGCCCAGCGCCAGCGCCAGGGCGGGCGCGATCAGCCATCTCGCCCCTCCCCGCAGAGCGGCGAGGCCCAGCAGGGCCCCGATCGCGATCACCGCGACCGCGACAGGGACGCCCCAGCCGAGCGCCACCGCGAACGCCGCCCCGCCGGCGAGGGCCAGGAGCCCGGCCAGGGCGAGGGCGGCGAGCGCGACCATCCCTGCCCCGCGCCAGAAGCCGAGCGAGCGCAAGCGCTCGCCCAGCCTCTGGGCGCGGTCGGGCTCTCCGTCGGTGGGGACGAAGATCGCCAGCAGCAGGTACGCCAGGGCTCCGACCCCACCGAACAGGATCGAGATCCCGAAGCCGATCCTGAAGATGATCGGGTCGACCCCGAAGTAGCGGCCGAGCCCGCCGGCCACGCCGACGATGACGCGGTCGCTGGCCGAGCGCAGCAGCCGCCGGGGCGATTGCCCCTCCTGCGGCTCGGACCCGCTGGGCCGCGGCCGCTCGCTCTCGGGCTGGTTCATAGTGGGAGTTTCGTCGTTCATTGGAGATGCCTCCTTGTCGATGATCGTGGTTGCATCTCCAGCGTCCCAGGGGCCCGGCCCACCGTCTATTCGGGATGTCCCCTAGGTATCTCCGGCATCTCCCGGGTGCGGGAGATCCGTACAGGACCGCAGGCGACGAGTGGCCGGGTACCGATGCGGGGTGTCGGCTTCGCCGACGTGGCGCCGGGCAAGACCCACACCTTCTCCTTCGTCGCCCACCGGCCGGGCGTCTACATGTACCACTGCGGGACGGCGCCACTGCTCCAGCACATCGGCATGGGGATGTACGGGATGATCATCGTCGATCCGCTCGCGGCCCGGCCACCGGCGAAGGAGATCACCCTGGTCCAGAGCGAGTTCTACGGACGGGTCCGGGGCGGCTTCCTGCACCCTTCGCTGCAGGCGATGCGGACCCAGAGCCCCCGCTACGTGGCATTCAACGGGAGAGCCCAGCGCTACTTCAGGCACCCGATCGCGGTCCCGGCCGGCGAGCCGGTGCGGATCTATCTCGTCGATGCGGGCCCGACGCTGGACAGCGACTTCCACGTGGTCGGCACGATCTTCGACAGCTTCGAGCACGATGGCAACCCTGCCGAGTCCTGCACGGAGTGTCGACCCAGCTCGTCCCGTCGGGGGGCGGCGGGGTGTTCGAGCTGACCTTCCCCGAGGCGGGCGTCTACCCGTTCGTCACCCACGCCGTCCGCTGGGCGGACGCCGGCGCGGTCGGCCGCTTCGTAGCCTCCGCCCCGTGAAGCGAGCCGAGGCACTGCGTCCGCTCTCGCGCGATCACCACGCGGCTCTGGTGGCGGCAAAGGCCCTGCGCGACGCCGCCGAGCCCGAGCTGGCGCGACTGGCCTTCCTCGAGTTCTGGCACGAGCACGGCAGCCATCACTTCCGGGTCGAGGAGGAGGTGCTGCTGCCGGGCTGGGCGCTCCACGCCGAAATCGACCGGCCCGCCGTCGCGCGCATGCTGGAGGACCATCTGGCGATCCGCCGCGAGGTGCTGCGCCTGGAGGCCGGTGCGGTGCCGGTCGAGGAGCTGCGGGAGCTGGGTCGCCGCCTGGACGAGCATGTCCGATTCGAGGAGCGGGAGTTGTTCGAGCTGATCGAGAAGGCGCTGGACCCCAAGGCCCTGGACCGGCTGGCGATCTCGATCGAGGAGGCCGAGCGAGCCGGCTGAGGGGTAGGGTCTCGGCGCGATGGACGGGATCAGGGTGGAGCGGCGCGGCGCGACGATGGAGCTGACGATCGACCGCCCGAAGGCGAACGCGATCGACTCGGCGACCAGCAAGGCGATGGGCGAGGCCTTCGTCGAGCTCCGCGACGACCCCGAGCTGCGGGTCGCGATAGTCACCGGCGCCGGGGAGCGCTTCTTCTCCGCCGGCTGGGACCTGAAGGCCTACGCCGCCGGCGACCCCGACGACTTTGGCTCCGGGGGGCTCGGTGGGCTGACCGAGCTCTTCGACCTCGACAAGCCGGTGATCGCGGCGGTCAACGGCTACGCCGCCGGGGGCGGCTTCGAGCTGGTCCTCGCCTGCGACATCGTCCTCGCCGTGCCCGGCGCACGCTTCTCCCTGCCCGAGGTGAAGCTCGGCTTCATCCCCGACTCGGGCGGCATCTTCCGGCTGCCGCGGCGGATGCCGCAGCCGCTGGCGATGGAGATGCTGCTCACCGGCGAGCCGATCACCGCGGCCGAGGCGGAGCGCTGGGGCCTGGTCAACCGGGTGGTCGAGCCGGCGGAGCTGCTGGGCGCCGCGCGCGAGGTCGCCGCCCGGATCGAGGCGGCCGCGCCGCTCGCGGTGCGGGCGGTCAAGGCGACCCTGGCGGCGAGCGAGGAGCTGACCGTCGAGGAGGGCTTCGCGGCGCTGCGCGACGGCCGCATCCCGACCTATGATCGCGCCATGGCCTCCGCCGACGCGGAGGAGGGCCCGCGCGCCTTCGCCGAGGACCGCGAGCCCGTCTGGCGAGGCGAATGACGACCGCCCTGGCGCCTCGACGCCAACCGGGGCAGGGTCGCCCTGATCAGCGGCGGCGGCACCGGGATCGGCCGGGCGACGGCGCGCGCCTTCGCCTCCTCCGGCGCCGGGGTGGCGATCTGCGGCCGCCGGGTCGAGCCGCTCGAGGCGGTCCGCGAGGAGCTGGAGCGCGACGGTGCGGAATGCCTCGCCTTTCCGTGCGACCTGCGCGAGCCCGGTCAGGTCACCGCCCTGCTCGACGCGACCCTGGAGCGCTTCGGCGCCGTTGACGTCCTCGTCAACAACGCCGGCGGTCAGTTCACCGCGCCGGCCGAGGAGGTGAGCGCGAAGGGGCTGCGGGCGATCGGCCGCCTCAACCTTGACGCCGTCTGGGAGCTGACCCGCGAGGTCGCCAACCGCTCGATGATCCCGGGCTCGGGCGGGCTGATCGTCTTCCTCGGCTTCTCGCCGCGGCGCGGGATCCCCGGCTTCGCCCACGCGGCCGCGCTCCGTGCCGGGGTCGAGAACCTCGCGGCGGGGCTGGCGCTGGAATGGAGCCGGCACGGGATCCGCTCTGTCTGCGTCGTCCCCGGAAACATCGAGACCGAGGGCATGGCCGCCTACGGTCCCGAGTCGCTCGAGGCCTCGCGGCGGCAGGTGCCGCTGGGCAGGCTGGGGCGCCCGGAGGAGGTGGGGGAGACGATCGCCTTCCTCGCCAGCGAGGGGGGCGGCTACGTGAACGGAACCAGCGTCGTCGTCGACGGCGGGCTGGACGCCTGGGGGCAGGCGGAACCTCCCCCGCCGGCGTAGAGAGCTCGACTCAGGGAGCCGTGGGCCAGGTGCTCAGGGCCATCCGGATCGGCTTCGCCAGCATCTCCAGCCTGAACTTCTGGCGCGCGTCGGTCTCCGGCTTCCAGATCGCCTCGCAGGTGCCGCCGTCGCCCGCCTTGCTCTCCGGGCAGCCGCTCGGGGTCTTCAGCTTGTAGATGAACCAGCCGACGACGAACGTCCTGAACACCTTGACGCCCCCCGAGTAGAAGGGCAGGGTGACGTGGAGGAAGTCCGAGTAGCCGAACTCGCTGCTGCTGGGGCCGCCGCTGCCGCCCTTGCCGCGCTCGTGGACTCCCTTGAGGAAGTCCTCGACGATTCCCTGCTTGGCGGGGCCCGCCTCGCGCTGGACGATCGGCCGCAGACCCTGAATGTTGATAGGGCCGGTGGTCTTGTGGGTGATCGGGCTGGCGTAAGCGAGGCCGTTGTAGTCGAGGTTGATCATGTTGTCGAAGAAGAGCTGGCGGGTTCCCGGGCTCTGATTCAGCAGGGTGCCGCGGTCGACTCCCTCGAAGATCTTCCCGAGGTCGGCCAGGGTCGTGCGATTCGCGGCCCACGGCGCCTTGACGTCGCCCTGAGGACAGCCGAAATGCATCTCCGTGTCCTTCAGGCCGAGCTGGTGGCCGCGATCGGTGATCGACTTGGGCCCGTATCGGGAAAGGAAGGCGTCGAGGGTGCGGCCGTGGGACTCCCACATCATCGTCGGCAGTGCAGCGCGGAATTGCGCCCTGCCAGGTTGGGTCCCCGCTGACCCCGGGGTCAGGCAACTCGCGTAGTAGCGCTCATCAACGTCGGTGTCCGGATCATCGGAGGTGGCCTGAGTCCAGGTCAGCAGCGAGTTGAGGCTGTCGAGGCCGCGGTCAATGCGGTCCATCGCGATCAGGTAGGGGAGGAGCTTCAGCGTGCTCAGCGGCTGGAACCGGAGATGCGCCGCCAGGTTGGCGATAACCGGGCCGCCCACCTGCTTTACGTAGACGCCGCGGATCACCTTGCCGCCGAAGGCGTCCTGGTTGTCGAAGGCCTGCTCGATCAGGCCACGCAGACGCCGAGTCTCCGCATTCGAGTCATCGATCCCGATGAAGGCGTAGCGGCGCTTGCCGTTCGACAGGTAGGACTCGATGTCGCTGATCCGCACCCCGTGGGTCGATTGGAGCTCGGTCAGGCGCTCCTGGTCGACCCCGTAGGCCCACCACCAGTACTTGCCGTCGTTCGGCTGCATGATCACGGCCAGCTTCCCCGGCGACGGGCGCTCAATGTCGATCAGCCTGGCCTTGTGCTCCTTCAGCCTCGCCTTGACGAAGGTCGGGGAGGCGCTGGGGTACCACCACCATTTCTTCTTATCGGCCCCCTTGTTCTTGATCCCGACGTAGGAGTAGCGCCGGCGTTTGTGGACGCCCACCGTGTAGGAGTCGAGGTCGACCAGCCGAATCTTGTGCTTGTTGATCCCGTCCGTCACCTGCGACGCGGTCAGGTCGTAGTTCCACCACCATCCCTTCTTCGCCTCGCCGCTGTTTTTGACCAGCAGGAAAGCGAAACGCCGATGGCCGTTGACCGTGTAGGGCTCGAGGTCGATGATCCTGCCCTCCAGGGCCTTCACCTTCGCCTTCACCCCGGCTTCGCTGCGGTCGAACCACCACGACCAGCTGCGCTTGTACGTGCCCTTGTTCCGGACCAGCGCCGCGGTGAAACGAAGCGGGCTCTGGCTGTCCACCTCGATGTCGACGATCCGCTCGCCGTACTTCTTGCGGAGCGTGTTCAGCTGCCCCTCGGTGCGCCCGTGCCACCAGTGCCAGGCTGTCAGCGCGGTGCTGTTGCGCTCAGGATCCTGCACCGCGGCGGAGGCGATCCCCGGCAGCATCAGGGAGACGCCGACGAACAGAGACACGATCACCCGTTTCGAGAACATGGTCTACTCCGACCCGGTCACTTCCTCCCCCGGTCTTTCCGCTCCGATCCTAGACCGGCCTGTCGGCTCTTGCCGGGATCTCAACGGACATACGATGGGCGCAGGGCGCCTTCCGGGTTGGATAATGCGACCGTGGGCGACCGACCCTCGACACCTCACGAGTTCGACCTGACCCTTGCCGAGGCCGGGGCCTGGGTGGGGAGCGGTCCGGAGGGGATCGGCGAGGCTCCGGTGGTCGTCCCCGATCCGGAGCAACTCGAGATCGAGGGAGAGGATCCCGCCGTCGCGCTGCGGCGGACGCTCGGGATGTTCGCCACCGGGGTCACCGTGATCACGATGCGGCACGGTGACCAGATCCACGGGATGACCGCCAACGCATTCATGTCGGTCTCGATGGAGCCGCCGCTGGTCCTGATCTCGATCGACCGCCGTACCAAGATGTGCTCGATGCTGCACGAGGGCCACAACTTCGCGGTCAACGTCCTCGCCGCGGATCAGAACTCGCTCTCGGACCGCTTCGCCGGCAGGGCCGCCGAGGACGCCCCGGAGCCGAGCTTCGAGATCGTCCACGAGACGCCGCTGGTCGAGGGTTCGGCGGCGCAGTTCGTCGCCAAGGTCGTCCGCTCCTATTGGGGAGGCGATCACTCCCTCTTCCTCGGCCGGGTCGAGTACGCATGCCACGACGAGGGGGCTCGGCCGCTGCTCTTCCACGGCGGCCGCTACCGCGAGGCTCTCGACCGATAGCTGGGCGGCGGTCCCGTCAGGCTTCCGGCCAACACCGCTCGACTTCACGACCCGCCGACCCTAAGATGGTTGTGAGGAGGAGAGACCTGGCGCTCTTTAGGCGGATAGGTGAGCACGTTCGGAGCAACGTCGTCGCATACCTGGCGCTGTTCGTTGCCCTCGGCGCCGCGCCCGCGTGGGCGGTGACGATCGGCGCCTCGGACATCCAGCGAAACGCCGTTCGCTCCCGGCACATCAAGGCGAAGAACGTGCGGCGCGCCGATCTCGCTATTGGCGCCGTCAACTCGCGAAGGGTCGCCAATGGCAGCCTGCGCGGCGTCGACATCGACGAGACGACGCTGAGCCGGATCGGGGCCGGCGTACTCGGCGGACAGTGGCGCAATCTGCAGTCCTGCAGCGGCACCAGTTCGCGCGCGCCCGCCGGGACCAGTCTCGGCCCCGACGGCATTCGCTGGCTGTCGCCGGTTCCGCTGATCCTCACCGGCCTCAGGGTGAGCCTTTCGACTCCCCCGGGGGCGGGGGACTCGCGCACCTTCAGCATCGGCGGAGAGGATCCGGACGGGAACCTGATCGGAACGCTCACCTGCACGGTGACCGGGGCAACCGACAGGAACTGCGACAGCGGCGCCCAGACGGTGAAGGTTCCGACGGGAGGTTTCTACTTCGGCGTCGGAGGGGGCGAGTGGCAGCCCGGCCGCGGCCTATGTCGACCTTCGGCTACCGGGTGCTGACCCGGTAGCGAGGGATCTCCGCTGACCTAGGAGCGCGGGCGCTTCTTCTCGGGGTCGTAGAAGGGGATCGGCACGACCGTCGCCGGGATCCGCTTCTGCTGGCCGTCGAGCTTGCCGACTTCGATCTCCGTGCCCGGCTCGGCGTGCTGGACGGCGATTCGGCACAGAGCGATGTTCTTGCGCAGCACCGGGCTGCGGGTGGCGCTGGTGATCACACCGACCGAGGCGCGGCTCGCCGGGCAGATGGACGCAGTCGCCATGGGCTCCCGGTCTCCTGCCCGGCCAGCTCGAGGCCGACGCAGCTCTGCGCTGCGGGTGGGCCTTGCGCTCCTCCAGGGCGGCTTTGCCGACGAAGTCGTCTTCGCTGTCGAGCGCGACGGCGAAGCCGATCCCGGCCTCGAAGGGGTCCACCTGATCGTCGAACTCGTACCCGGCGAAGATCAGGCCGGACTCGATCCGCACCATGTCCAGCGCCGAGAGCCCGAGCGGCTTCAGCCCGTGCTGGGCGCCCGCCTCCCAGACCGCGTCCCAGACGCCCGGCCCGTCGTCGGGATGGCACCAGACCTCGTAGCCCAGTTCGCCGGTGTAGCCGGTCCGCGAGACGACGATCGGGATCCCGTCAGGCGCGCCGATCCGCCCGATCAGCAACCGGAACCAGCGCAGCTCCTCCAACCGCGGCTGGGTCGGAGGCGTCCAGACGATCTCGCTGAGGATCTCTCGGCTCCTCGGACCCTGCACGGCAAGGTTGTGAAGCTGGTCGGTCGAGGGCTTCACCCAGGCTCGCATCGACTCGGCCTCGGCCAGCGCGGTCAGGTGGACACCGGTGTAGGGGTCGCCGACCACGAAGCGGAAGTTGTCATCGCCGAGGCGGTAGACGGTGGCGTCGTCGAGCATGCCGCCGGTCTCGTTGCATACCGCGGTGTAGGTGACCTGGCCGACCGAGAGCTTGCGGACATCCCGGGTCACCGCGCGCTGCATCAGCATCTCCGCGTCGGGCCCCAGCACCTCGAACTTGCGCAGCGGCGAGAGGTCCATGACCACCGCCGCCTCGCGGCAGGCCCAGTACTCGGCGAGGGTGCCCTCGCCCTGGTAGCAGTCCGGCAGCCAGTAGCCCCGGTACTCGACCAGGTCGCGGGTCAGCGCCGAGGTGCGGGGGTGAAACGCGGTTTCCTGGGTCATCACGGGTTCAGCCTCCGGGGTGACGCGGTGGGCGATCGCCAGCGAGAACCGGTTCTCCGGCCGGTAGACGCGGACGTGGACGTCGGTGATCTCCCAGCCGTTGGCGGGGTCGATGTCGTCGGGGCACGCCGAGGAGGCGCAGAGCAGGTCGTCGGCGGCTCGCAGCAGCACGTAGTCCCCCGGCCGCGACCACGGCTCGTCGGCGATCAAGGCGTTGTCGCGGTCGAAGCCCGTGTTGTAGAAGAAGTTGAGCGCCTCCCAGCCCTTGCGCGGAGCGACCCCGAAGGGCGTTACCTGCCCGTTGAAGTTCTGCGAGCAGTTGACGTGGCCGGGGTAGCCGAGGTCCTCGTAGTACTTCGCGGTGCAGGCGAGGGAGAAGCTGTCGTGGCGGCCGACGGTGTCCTGGACGACCTCGACCAGCGGGTCCATGTCGGCGTCGAAGCTGCGCCGATAGAGCCCCGGCTGCGGGTAGGCGGAGCCCATCAGGGTGCGGGTCGTGGTCGCGTCGAGTCCGCGCTCCAGCCCGCGCTCGAGCTTGCCGCGGTTGAAGGCGAGGAAGTCCGAGCACTGCTTGCCCTCGACGTCGATGATCTGGATGTACTCGCCGGCGGCGACCTCGTAGGCCGCCGCCGTGGCGCGGTCGACGCGGAAGTCGAGCCGCGGCTCGGCCAGCGGCGGCGGAAGCTCGGTCTCCTCGGGCTCGCGCGGGGTCGCCCTGCGGATCTCCAGCAGGAGCGGCGAGGCCGGCCAGTCGCCGTCGACGACCCGGCCCCCTGGCGCGGCGACGATCGCGATCGCCTCGCGCTCGGCGGTGAACGACTCCGACTCTCCCCGCGTCGCGTCGCGGCCGAACAGCCGCAGGGCGCGCGCCCCGCCGGGGATCAGGCCCTCGGCGTGGAGCGCCCCGAGGAACCCGTCCGCCTCGCCGGCGGCGACCAGCCCCTGCAGGACGCCGGCCTCCGCGTCGGCGCGCACCCCAATCGCGGCGCCGTCCTCGCCGCCCTCGATGTCGAGGACGGTCAGCTCGGCGAGCTGGCCGCCGTCGCGATTGATCACGGTCAGGACGTCGCCGGGATGCAGCCGCACCGCCGTCGCAGCCCCCGGCCTCACCCAGTGCGACTCGAGCGAGCGGTCGAGGGGGCGCAGGCCTCGCTCCAGCAAGGCAGGTCGGGCCGTCGCCATGCTCAGGCCTTGGCGGTCGAGGCCTCGGCCGCCTCAGCCTCCTCGACGAGCTTCGTGGCGAGCTCACGCTTGGCGTCGGGATCGAGCTTCTTGACCTCGTTCTCGACCACCCGCCGGTTGTAGTTCTGGTTCCAGTAGTCAAGTGCGTCGAAGCCGAGCAGCACGGCCTTGCCGACGAACTGGCGCAGCACCTCGTTGGTCGGGCCCATCACCCAGCCGGCCTTGGCGTCGCGGACGTAGCGCTCCAGCTCCATGTCGCGCTTGTAGCCCGACCCGCCGCAGGCGTGGAGCATCTTGTCGACCACGTGGGCGACGTTCTTGGCCGCCTCGAACTTGATCTGCCAGGCCCAATGGAGGTAGTCGGCGCGGGCCGTCTCCCCGGGGGCCAGGACCTTCGTGTTGTCGTCCGTCGCCCGATCCATCGCCTGCGCCACCGAGTAGACGAAGAGGCGGGCGGCGTTGGTGTCCATCACCGCCTCACCGACGTAGTCCTGGATGGTCGGGTAGTCGGCGACCCGCATGCCGACGTCGACGTGGCGCTTGCGCGTGGTGTGGCGCTTTGCGATGTCGATCGCCCCGAGCGCGATGCCGTTCCAGACCGAGGAGGAGCCGACCAGGAACCACGGGTCCACCGCCTCGTCGTTGGAGCCGGCGCCGTCGCCGAGGGGGCCGACCACCTGCTCGGCCGGAACCTCGATCCCGTCCACCTCGATCGGCCCGGACTGGTTGCCGCGCAGGCCGAGCGCGTCCCAGAGCGAGGGCTGCGCCTTGACGTCGTCGCCGTCGATGACGAAGACGGAGAGGTCGTCGTAGCCCGAGAAGTCCGGGCTGGTCGTCTGCACCACGTAGAAGTCGGCGAAGCCCCCGGAGGTCGTCCACGATGCCTTCTTGCGGACCTTGTAGCCGCCGTTGGAGCGCTCGGCGCCGGAGGAGACCGGGTACCAGAAGTGCGATCCGGTCTCCGGGTCGGAGTAGGAGAGGGTGCCGATCCGGCACTCGGAGTCGAGCGGTCGGATGTAGCGGTCGATCAGCTCCTCGGTGGGGCGGAGCATGATCGTCGCGACCGCTCCGATGTGCATCACGTAGCACATCGCGGTCGAGGCGCAGCCGTAGCGCGCCAGGGTCTCGCAGACCATCGCGAAGCCGACGTGGTTCTCGCCCAGGCCGCCGTACTCCTCGGGAACGGTGAGGCTGAGGAAGCCGTGCTCGGCCAGCAGCTCGAAATTGCGGCGCGGGTAGAGCAGCTCGTCGTCGGAGCGCTTCGCGTTGGCGCGCATCTCCCCCTCGCAGAGGCCGATCAGCGTCTCTCGCAGCTCGCGCTGGCGATCGGTCAGGACCCAGTCGGGGTCCCAGTCGTATCCGAGGCCCCAGAACGGCTCCTCGCCCCACGTCTTCTCTGCCATGCGACCTCCTGAATCTTTGGTAGACAAATATGTTCTATCGCACGGCCGGTAGATGATGGGTCCATGGAGCTGGGTCTCGCCATCGCCTTCTCGATCGCGTTCTCGTTCACCAACGGCTTCCACGACGCAGCCAACGCGATCGCGACCCTGGTCGCCACGCGGGGGGCGAGGCCGGGGCAGGCGATCGTCCTCTCCGCGACCTTCAACATGCTCGGCGCCCTGCTGGTCGGCACCGCCGTCGCCGACACGATCGCCGGGATCGTCAGCGTCGAGCCCGACGAGGCCGTGGCGGTGATCGGCTCGGGAGTGCTGGCCGCGACCGTTTGGAACGTGATCACCTGGTCGCGGGGGCTGCCCTCGAGCTCCGCCCACGCCCTGGTCGGGGGGTTGGTGGGCGCGGCGCTGGCCGAGGCCGGCAGCAGCGCGATCAACTGGGGCGGGCTCGAGGGGCACAAGCCAGTGGGCGTGCTCGGGGTGCTGATCGTGCTCGCGATCTCGCCGGTCCTCGGGGTCGGCTTCGGGGTGGCTCTGGGGCGGATCAACACGCGGGCGCTGAAGCGGGCGACGAAGGAGATCAAGCGACCGATAAGGGGGGCGGAGTGGGCGATGTCGGCGGCGCTCTCCTTCGGTCACGGCGCCAACGACGCCCAGAAGTCGATGGGCGTGGTCGCCGCGCTGCTGCTGGCCACAGGCCACATCGATTCGCTGACCGTGCCGCTCTGGGTCAAGGTCAGCTGCGGAGCGGCGCTGACGCTCGGCACCGCGCTCGGCGGCTGGCGCATCGTCCGCACGATCGGCCGCCGCATCTTCCGGCTGGCTGCGATCGACGGCTTCTCCAGCCAGACCGCCTCGACCGCGGTGATCCTCCCCGCCACTTACCTCGGCGGACCCGTTTCCACCACCCAGGTCGTCGCCTCCTCCGTGGTCGGCGTCGGCGGCGGGCGCCGCCGCTGGGGCCACGTCCGCTGGAGCGTGGTGCGCTCGATCGCTTTCGCGTGGCTGCTGACGCTTCCCGTCTCGGCCGCGCTGGGTGGGGTTACTCTGGTCGTGTGGAGAGCGCTCGGATGAGACCTGGACGCTGGTTCCTGCCCGAGGTTCCCGACGTGCTGGGAATGCTGCGGCGCCAGACCGAGATCACCGTCGAGGGGATGGACGCCCTGGTCGCCTGGGCGGAGGGCGATCCGGATGCGAGTGAGCGGCTCCGCGCGTGCGAGCACCGTGCCGACGATCACAAGCGCGAGTTGCGCAGGGCGCTGACCACCGCTTTCTCGACCCCGCTCGAGCCGGAGGACATATTCGAGCTCTCCAGCGGACTCGACGAGGTCCTCAACAGCGCCAAGAACACGGTCGGGGAGTCGGAAGTGATGGGGACGCCTCCGGACGCCGCGATGGCCGAGATGTCACGGGAGCTGGCCGAGGGCACGAGGAGGCTCGAGGAGGCATTCGTCGAACTCGAGCATGACGGCGCCGCGGACGCCACGGTGCCTGCCGACAAGGCGGTGAAGACCCATCGGCACCTCGAGCACACCTACCGGGCGGCGATGTCGGCCCTGGTCGAGGTCTCCGACATCCGCGAGGTCACGGCACGCCGCGAGCTCTACCGCCGCTTCGCCCGCACCGGCGACGAGCTCGCCCGGGTGGCCGAGCGGATCTGGTACGCGGTGCTGAAGCAGAGCTGAGCGCTCACCGCGGCGCGGTTCGCTCCAGCGACCCCCAGCCGACGTCACGGGCGGCGAGCGCCTCGTCGGCGGCGGCACCGCCACGGGCGCCGAACAGGCGCTTGGCCCACAGCAGGTAGGCGAGGATCGCCAGGTTGATCAGCAGCGCCGCGACCTTCAGCGGCGTCTGGCTGACGGTCAGCTCCCAGACCTCGAGCGGAACGAAGAGGCCGGTGGCGACGAAGGTCAGGTACTCCGCCCAGCGCCTCGCCATCCACAGGCCCACCGCCTCGGTCGCCTGCAGCAGCGCGTATGCGGCGAGGCCGAGGCCGACCAGCTCCAGGGTCCCGGTTCGCAGGTTCAGCAGCCGGTCGATCTCGTGCAGGAGGCCGTGCTGTGGCAGCTCGCCGTTGCCGCGGAAGTCGGCCAGCAGCCGGTAGTAGAGGTCGCGCACCCCGGTCTCGTTGGCGGCGATCAGGAAGACGCCGACGGTGAGCGCCGTGAACAGCAGGAAGCGGAAGGCCTTGTCGACGGCGATCAGCCGCAGGATGAACTTGTCTCTCAGCGGCCGCCCGCGCAGCGGTAGGTCGATCTCCTCGCGCTCGGGTGGGAAGCGGCGGGCAGGGTCGGACGGAGGTTCGATCCCCAGCCAGCTGTCGCAGCGCAGGCAGCGGTGCCAGCGCACTCCCTCCTCCTCGCGGGCCACGAGCCGGTCGGAGGGCCTGATCTCGGCGGCGTCGGTCCCGACCAGAAGGTGGCCGCCGATCCCGCAGGCGAGCAGCTCCCAGTGGAACCTCGGCAGGACGCGCTGCGGACGGACCGTCCCGGGCGGCGGGGGCAGCGCATCGGCGGCCGCCTCCTCACCCCTGCCGGCCTGGGTCGGCGGGCCGTCGCTCAGATCAGCGCCTCGGCGGCAGCTTGGAGCGGAAGAAGGCGAGCGCGTCGCCCTCCGCCGCGCTGACCACGTCGCCGTGCCCGACGCCGGGGTAGGTCTTGTAGGTGAGGGCGTTTCCGAGGTCGTGGAGCTCGGAGGCGAGCTGGGTGGTGTAGGTCATGAATATCGTCGAGTCGGCCTCGCCCTGCGCGATCAGCACCGGTGCCTTGGTCCTCACCGCCGGATTCTGCCGGCCGAGCAGGTTGAACAGCGCCGTGGTGTCGGCACCGCTGCGGATCAGCTGCGACGGCGGGATGCCGGCCAGTCGGTTGGGGGTGTTCAGCTGCGGCAGGCAGAGCTGCTTGACCAGCGGGTAGTAGCCGAGCACCCGGTCGGAGAGGAGCTTGCCGGGCTTGACCGGCGCGGCAGGGGTGGACTGGGTGGCGGCTCCCGCAAGGATCAGGGTTGCGAGTCCGCTCAGCGGGCTGGGGCTGGTGAGGACGTCGAGAAGCTCGGCCTGATCGCGGAGATGCGATGCGGGGGCGTAGGCGACGGTCCCGCGCAGGGTCAGCTTCGGCAGGTAGCGCTTCGCCTCCCCGGCCGCGAACAGCGCCGCATGCCCGCCCTGCGAGTGCCCGGCGATCAGGTAGCGCTTGCCGATCCGCGGGTCGAGATCCCGGGCGGCGCGGACGATGTCGAGCACGCTGCGCCCCTCGGCCTTGCCGATCAGGTAGGGGTGGGGTCCGGGGGTGCCGAGGCCCTGGTAGTCGGTGCGCAGCACGGCGTAGCCGGCCTTCAACCAGGCGTTCAGCTCGGGGTCGATGTAGGAGATGTAGGCCCGCGCCGGGTTGCCCTTGCTGTTGCGCGAGGGGGCGCAGACATCGGCGGTGCCCGTGGTGCCGTGCGCGAAGGTGATCAACGGCCAGCCGTGCTTGGGCGGCTTGCCCTTCGGCACGCTGACCGATCCCGAGACCGCGGCGCGCCTGCCCTGCGGGGTGAGGGAGGTGTAGAGGACGAGGCGGGTCGAGGCGGCCTTCGCCAGCGGTACGAGGCCGTCCGCCTTGCGCGCCCAGATCAGGTGGCCGTGCCCGCGCGGGAGCTTCTCCGGCGGGTTGTAGAAGGCCAGCCCCGGAGGTCCGGTTCGGACCTTGGCGGCGGCGCCCCCGGCGAATGCCGCTCCGAAGACGGCGAGTGCGGCGAGGAGAATTGCGATTCGGATCGGGGCGGCGTGGGCCTTCAAGCTCTCTCCTGGCGTGGGGGACCGGGCTAACCCTAGAACTTCGGACCGCCCCGGGTTCATCCTGCCTGAACACGCCCCCCGGCGATTCGGAGCGGCAAGGAACGCGGGCCGAACGCAAGGTTAGGGCCCCAATGGGCACGGAACGTGCAGTTCGGCGGAGGGGAGGAGGGCGCGGAGGCCGCTCGCCGGCGGCCTCCGCGCTGCGGGCGCTACTGGCCGGGGAATCCCTCGGCGAAGAGGTTCCAGCTCGAGAGCTTGAACTTGACGCTGGTGTCGCTCGAGCCCGCGTACTGGGCGCTGGCGACGTGCTCGCCCGCGGTCAGCACCGTGACCAGGGTGATCGAGTGTGCCTGCGAGGGCGCGCCGGTGATGTCGAACGGCACCTGGCCGATGCTGAGGCCATCGACGAGGATCTGCACGGGGCAGGCGACCCCAGCGACGTCTCCGGTGCAGTTGGAGGCGCCGGTGAACGTCAGCTTCACCAGACCGGTGTCGGGCATCTCGAACTTGGTGCCCGAGGTCGGGATGTCGATCGGCGTGGTCGAGCCAGTCGGCCCGAAGACGGCGTTGCTGGCCGAGGCGGCTGCGACCGGCGCCGTCGCCAGCGGCGCGTAGTCCTTGCTCGCGGAGCGCTGGGTCAGGTACTTCTGGTCCGCTCCCTGCTTCTTGAGGAAGAGGTGATTGGCCTCTCTATGCGAGAGGTAGACCCGCGCCGCGCGCTTGCTGGTGAGGAAGGAGCCGGCGAACGACGGGGCAACCGCGACCGCGATGGCGAGCACCGCGGCCAGGGCTGCGATCGGCAGCACCCGGTTGAGGGACAGTCGTCTGATGATCAATGAGACCTCCGGTTTCTCGTGTCGGGGTCCTGCGTCCGCAGAACCTTGCTAAAGTCGATCAACTTACTCCAGATTACTGCAATCGAAAGGACAACGAAATGCGACTGAAGTCCCTCGTCGTCTCGGTGGCCGCGCTCTTGGCGCTCGCCGTGCCGGCATCGGCGGGCGCCAAGACGCTGATCGGCTCAGGCTCGGTGGCCGCTCAGCCCGTCCTCGAGGCGCTGTTCGCCAAGTACCACAAGCTCCACAAGAACATCAAGATCGTCTACACGGCCAACGGCGGCAACGCCGGGGTCAAGGACGTCCAGAACGGCAAGAGCCAGTTCGCCGGCCAGGCCCGGCTGCCGCTTCCAAGCGATGCCGGGACGACCTACATCAAGATGTACCTCGACGGCCTCTGCATCGACGTCAACAGGGCCAACCACCTGCAGAACATCTCGATCGGCAAGCTGCGGGACATCTACACCGGGCTGACCACCAACTGGAACGCCGTCCCGGGCTCGAACCTCTCGACGACGATCGACCCGGTCGGCCGCGACACCAACGGAGGGACCTACAACTTCTTCCTCCAGGCGGTGCTCAACAACCAGCTGCCCTCGGGCAACGTCAACGCGCTGACCGCCGACGGCCTGGTGATCAACGCCGTCAAGCAGGACGACAACGCGATCGGCTACGCCGGGCTCGCCTGGCAGGGGAGCAAGAAGCTTCACGCCACCAAGGTCAACGGGGTGCCCTGCGCGCCGAGCAAGATCAAGAACCTGAAGTACCCGCTGTCGAGGTACATCTTCCTCGTCGTCCCGACCGCCAACCCGAACAAGGACGTGCTCAAGTTCGCCCAGTGGGCTCGTCGCAGCAAGGCGGCCGGAAAGGTGATCGCCAGGGCCGGCGGAGTCCCCGCCTTCAACAAGGGCTCCTAGCGAAGAAGGAAGGGAATCGTGGCGATGCCCGCAGACGGGGAGGAGCTGCTGCTCGATGAGGAGCAGCACCTCCCGGAGGACCCGCCGCTGCGGTTCTCCGACCGGCGCGTCGAGCTGATGCTCGGCGCGCTGGTCGTCTTCGTCGTCGGCCTGCTGCTGGCGATGATCGTCTCGGTCTTCCTGCGCGGGTGGCCGTCCTTCGCCCACAACGGGCTCTCCTGGTTCGGCGCGGCGGGCAACGTCGAGGACCAGCTCAACACGATCTACCTCTCGGGCGAGGCCGGGAGCAACTACGTCTACACCTTTCACGCCTGGCCGCTGCTCTGGAGCACGCTGCTGATCACCGGGGCCGCGACCCTGATCGCGCTCTTCTCCTCGCTCTTCGTCGCCGTGTTCATCGTCGAGTTCGCCCCGGAGCCGATGAAGAACGTGCTGCAGCCGGTGGTCCGCTTCCTGGCCAGCGTCCCCTCGGTGATCTACGGCCTGATCGGGGTGCTGGTGATCGTCCCCTTCATCGGCAACCACCTGGTAACCGAGGAGCAGAAGAGCTCGGTCGCCGGGGTGATCTCGCTGACCGGCTACAGCCTGCTGGCGGCGGTGCTGATCCTCACGGTGATGATCGCCCCGATCATGGTCTCGATCTTCTCCGACGGGCTGCGCTCGGTCCGCCCGAGCTGGCTGGAGGGCTCGCTGGCGCTCGGCGTCAACCGCTGGCGGACGATGTGGAAGATCGCCGTCCGCACCGCCCGCCCGGCGATCGTCGCGGGGACGGTCCTGGCCGTGGCCCGGGCGATCGGCGAGGCGGTGATGCTGGCGATGGTCTCCGGCTCGGTCGCCTTCGCCCCCAACCCGGCCGACGGGCTGATCTTCCTCTATGAGCCCTCGCGGCCCTTCGCGCCGACGATCATCAAGAACATCGACCAGCTCGGCGCCAAGCCGATGAACGCGACCCTGTTCGCGATCGCCTCGGTGCTGCTGTTCTCCGCCGCGCTCTTCTCCCTCACCGGATACGTCGCCCGGCGCTCGATGCGCAAGTACGGAGCAGCGGCCTGATGGAGACTTCGGTGAGGGCACCCGTGGAATCGGCGCCGGCGCAGCCCGCGCCCGCTCCGGCCGCGCCCCCCCAGGGGCCCCGGGACTCGAGCGCCGCATGGCAGCTCTCCGACCGGATCGGGCTGGCGATCTGCTGGGCGCTCGGCCTCCTCTTCTGCGCGATCGCGGTCGCGATCGTCGTCTACCTGCTGGTCCAGGGGCTGCGGTTCCTGAAGCCATCGATGCTGTGGACGCCGGCGAAGGCGGGGTTCAGCGAGAGCCAGACGGGCGGCTTCTCCGACGCGCTCGTGGGGACGATGATCGTCGCCGTGATGGGGATCTCGCTCGCCCTGCCGATGGGCGTCGGGATCGCCGTGTGGCTGACCGAGTACGGCCGGCCGGCCGGCCTGGCGAGGATCACCGAGTCGACGATCGAGGCGATCGCCGGCATCCCCTCGATCGTCCTCGCCCTGTTCGGCACGGTGATCTTCGGCAGCACCGCTCTCGGCTTCCTCAGCCGGACCTCGGACGGGGTGGTATTCGGCCGCTCCTTCTTCGCCGCCTCGGCGATGCTCTCGCTGGTCGCCCTGCCGCTGATCGTCGCCAGCACCCGGGAGGGGCTGAATGCGATCCCCGCGCACGTCCGTGAGGCGTCCTACGCCGTCGGCAAGACGAAGGCGGCGACGACCCGCCGGATACTGCTGCCGACCAGCAGACCGCAGATCGCCACCGGGGCGATGCTCGGCCTCGGCCGGATCATCGGCGATACGGCGATCATCGTCGTCCTGCTCGGCGCCACCCAGAACTTCGCGCCGGCCGACGGCCCCTTCCCGGTCGATTACCTTCGCGGGGCGGGCACGACCCTGACCAACTTCGTCTACGAGGCCTCCCCGACCGGCAACCTCAACCAGCCGAACAAGGCCTTCGCCGCCGCCTTCGTGCTGCTGATCATGGTGCTGGTTCTCAACGCAGCGGTCGACGTCGTCCACCGCCGGGCGCGAAGGAGGGGCACATGGAGTTCGTGACACCGCCGCCGGTGCGGCGGCTGCGGCTCGACGACGAGGTACCCGCTCGGCAGGCGTCTCCGCCGGCTCCGAGCAACGGGCACGGACCGGCTCCCGAGCCGGCCGCCGCCTCGTTCGCGAAGCACCGCCGGATCGGTCCCCCGCAGGTCTCGATCGATCGCATGCAGATCGAGCAGCTCTCGGTCTTCTACGACCAGAAGGAGGCGGTGAAGTCGGTCTCGCTCCCCGTTCGCCAGGGCGAGGTGCTGGCCCTGATCGGACCCTCGGGCTGCGGCAAGACAACCCTGCTGCGCTCGCTCAACCGGCTCACCGAGCTGACCCGGTCCGCCTCATTGCGGGGTCGGATCACGCTCGACGGGGTGGACATCGCCGCGATCGAGCCAACCTCGCTACGGCGCCGGGTGACGATGGTCTTCCAGCAGCCGAACCCCTTCCCGATGAGCATCTTCGACAACATCGCCTATGTGATCCGCGAGCAGGGTTCCCGGCGGATCCGCAAGAAGGTGCTCGAGCCCGATGTCCACGGCGCTCTCGACAGGGCCGGCTTGTTCGAGGAGGTCAAGGACAACCTCGACCACCCGGCGCTGAAGCTCTCCGGCGGTCAGCAGCAGCGGCTCTGCATCGCCCGGGCGCTCGCCGCCAACCCGGAGGTGCTGCTGCTCGACGAGCCGTGCTCGGCGCTCGACCCCCAGTCCACCGAGGTGATCGAGAACCTGATCACCAGGCTGCGCGACGACGTCGCCGTGGTGATCGTCACCCACAACCTCCAGCAGGCCTACCGGGTCGCCGATCACGTCGGCTTCATGTACCTCGGCGACCTGGTCGAGTACGCGCCCGCGCAGGCCCTCTTCGGGTCGCCGCGGGAGCAGCGAACGAGGGAGTACGTGAGCGGTGCGTTCGGCTGAGCGACTGAAGACGCGGCTGGTTGCCGGCGCCGGAATCTGCCTGCTGCTGGCCGGGGCTCTCGCGGCATGCAACACGACCCAGCAGACGGCGGCCCGGCTGAAGGTGCGATCGAAGCGCCTCCTGGCCGACAGGCGGCCGATCGAGGTCAGCGGCAAGGCGCCGGGAGTCAAGGTGCTCCGGGCCTCCCTGCTGCGCGGCGCGGGCGGCGCAGCCGTCGCCGTCGCCCTTCGCAACAACGGCCCGAAGCCGATCAACGACCTGCCGCTGGAGGTCGGCCTCGACCGCGGCGGCCATTTCGTGCCCCTGAACCGCAAGCCGACCAGCTACTTCCAGGCTCATGCCCCGGCGCTCGCGCCGGGCGAGAACGGTACCTGGGTGTTCACGACGCACGAGAAGCTCGGCAGGGGAACCGCGGTGGCCCGGGTCGGCGCGGCACCGAGTCGACCGGTGACGCGGGCTTCCGAGGTGCCGCGGCTCGAGGTCGAGCGGGTGAGCGCCTCGCCGGCAAAGCGTGGCGGGAGCCTCACCGCGGTGATCCACAACCCCACCAGCCTGCCGCAGTACAACGTCGCTGTCTATGCCTGGGCGAGCCGGGGGGGCCGCTACCTCGCTGCCGGCAGGGCCTCGCTGGACGAGGTCAACGGCGGCGAGAGCGAACGGGTGCGGTTGAAGCTGATCGGTGACCCCGGCAGCGCCCCTGTCCACGTCTTCGCACCAGCGACGATCTTCGAATAAAGGAGAGCCCCACCATGAACAAGCCACCCATCACCCTCGACCCTCCCGCTGCAGCGCCAGGCCTCGGGAGCGTCAACGGCGCATTCGAATGGTCACTCGGGCCCTCACGGGGAGACCGGGCAGGTCCTCGCCGCACCGGCCGGTACCTTCGAGCCCTGCCAGGAATGCGGCGCGCCGATGGACCGCCAGCAACGCTACTGCGTCAACTGCGCAGCCCGGCGGCCCGAGGCCGAGAACCCATCCTCGCAGTACTTCGCAGCCGCCAACCGCTGGCGTCGCCGCGGGGCGCAGCGCCGCTCGGAGCCGGACCGGCCCACGGGCCGGGCGGCCGCAGTCGGCTTCTTCGCGCTGCTCCCGATCGCCGTCGCGATCGGGGTGTTGATCGGGCGCGGGGGCTCCGGATCGAGCACCGACGAGGCAGCCCTCCTGCACGCCCTGCGAGATCGTCAGGCAATTGTCCCGACTGCCGCGACCGCAGGAGGGGCGGCGGCGAGCACGGTCGCCGATCAGGGTGGTCCGTCCAAGGTGCTGAGCAGCGACTTCTCGCTGAAGGAGGGCTATACGGTGAAGATCGACCTGCTGCCGGTCTCCAGCACCGACCAGGCCGCCGCAGAATCGGCGAAGAGCACCGCCGAGAAGAAGGGGGCGAAGGACGTCGGGATCATCAATCCCAGCGACTTCGAGCTCACCCCCAGCCAGGGGACGAGCAATTACATCCTCTACTCGGGCGAGTTCAACAGCAAGGCCGAGGCGAGCCGGGCGCTGTCCGGACTCGGCAAGGGCTTCGCCGGGGCCGAGGTGCTGAAGGTGAAGAAGCCGACCACCGACAGCATCGGCAAGGTCGTTGGCAAGACCCGCTACGGGAAGGTGCACGACGTCACCACCTACAAGCCGACCCAGAAGGAGATTCAGAAGAGCACCCAGATCGTCAACGACATCGCCAACGAAACGGGCCAGAGCTACATCAACAAGCAGAAGCAGCTCCCGGACATCATTCCCGTCGGGGGCGACCCCTCGAACGCGCCGTCACTGCCGACCGGGGGCGGGGATTGAGCGAGGCGATCGACCGCATCCTGCGCCGGGGCCCCAGCGCCCCGGCGCCCGCGGGTCCAAGCCAGCCGGCAGCGCCCGCTGCTCCCGTGCAGCCGGGCCGGGCGACCGACCCCGACGGAATCGACCCGTCCGAGGAGCGGGAGCTTCGCGCCCAGCGCGATCGTCTGGTGGAGAAGTTCACGGTGATGCAGTCGGATCTCGGTGGCGCCTTCTATGAGATGGCGATCCGTGACCACGTGAGGATGGACGTGCTGACCCGCAAGGCCGCGGAGCTCCAGCGGGTCGACGCGGAGCTGCTTGCGATCGAGCGGATCCTGCAAATCGAGCGCTCCGGCGCCGCCGGGATCTGCCGCAACTGCGGCGCTCCGTACGCGCACGGCGTCCTCTTCTGCGCGCAGTGCGGGACGTCCCTGGTCGGGGGTCAGGCGGCGCCATGAGTCGCCTCGCCCGGCGGGCGGCCGGAATCCGTGACAATGCGATCGCGGCAGCCGCGACCCTGCGGGGACGCAAGTTCGGGATGCTGGTCGCCTCCTCGCTGCTGGCGACCTCGGCGATCGTCGCGGCCGCCTTCACCGCGGGCGGCCACGGTCCGCTTGCGGGGCTGCTCGGCGAGGGGCTCGCCGCGGGCCGGCCCTCCTCCAGCGCCAGCGCCGAGCAGGCGGCCGCGGCCGGGGCCGGCGGTGCCGCGGGTCCGACCTCGCTGCCGCCACCGGCGGCCTCGACGACGAGGACGATCCCGATCCCCGCCGCGCCCGGGCCGGCGCCGTCAGCCCCCGCCCCGACTCCGACCCCGCCCTCGACCGCACCGAGCGCTCCATCGGCGCCGTCCAATCCATCGCAGCCTGCACCCCCGCCGCAGGCCGGGCGGATCAAGCACGTCTTCATCATCACCCTTTCCAGCCCGGGCTACGACGCAACCTTCGGCGCAGACTCGCAAATGCCCTACCTCGCGGAGACGCTGCGGCCGCAGGGAGAGCTGCTCTCCAACTACTCGCTGATCGACACCGAGGCGATGCCCAATTACATCGCCGCGGTCAGCGGCCAGCCGCCGAACCCGCTGACCAGGGCCGGCTGCTCCGCTTACCGGCAGTTCCCGGCAAGCGCCAAGCCCGACTCCAAGGGGCGCGTCAAGGGCAAGGGCTGCATCTACCCGGCCGAATCGACGACGATCGCCGACCAGCTCTCGATCGCCTCGTTCAGCTGGCACGCCTACGTGGGCGCGATGGCCGATCAGTTCGGCCCCGGCAACTGCGTCCACCCCGACATCAACGAGGTCCTGAAGCCCGAGAAGGGCGGCTATCAGGTGCAGCGCAACCCCTTCGTCTACTTCCGCTCGCTGCTCGACCTCGGCGACTGCGCGCTCAACGACGTGCCCTTCGATCAGCTCGCCAAGGACACCAAGAAGATCGCCACCACCGCCAACTACTCGTTCATCTCGCCCGACCTCTGCGACGCCGGGGTGGCCGGGCAGTGCGCTGCCGGAGAGCCCGATGGCCCGGCCGCCGCCGATGCCTTCCTGGCCCGCTGGGTGCCGAGGATCACCGCCACGCCGGCCTATCGCAAGAACGGGCTTCTGGTCATCAGCTTCTTCGACGCAGACCCGCCCGAGGGAGCAGCGGACCCGAAGCGGGTTGGAGCTCTGCTGCTCTCCCCCTTCGTCAGCACCAACACGGCCTCGGGGGCGAAGCTCGGCCCCTACTCGCTGCTGCGCACGGTCGAGGACCTGTTCGGCCTCGATCACCTGGCCGAGGCCGGGGCGGCGCAGACGAGGTCCTTCGCCGCGCCCCTGCTCGGCAAGGTCGGCGGCGACTGAGCTCTGATCGCCGAACGCAAGGTTAGGGCCCCAATGGGCACGTAAGGTTGCGTTCGGCCCGGGGAGGTCGGCCTCAGCGGGCGAGCCAGGCGGCGTGCTCGGCGCCCAGCTCGCCGACCGGATCGCCGTCCTCGATCAGCTCGCGGAGCAGCAGGCCCCAGGGGGCCGCGGCGCGCATCGCCGTGGCGATCTGGAACAGCAGCCCTTCCATCCTGCGCAGCAGCAGCGCCTCGGGTGGCAGGGTCATCCGGCGCAGCTGCCCGAAGAGGTCGCGGCGCTGCTCGCGGATCCGCTCGGAGCTTCGCCAGAGGTCCTCGGGAGCTAGCCGCAGCACGCCGTCGGACTTCAGCCACCAGGAGAGCTCGCGCATGTAGTCGAGGAGCAGCTCCCCGTCCCAGTCGGATCCCTCGCCGGGCAGGTAGCCGAGCTCGCGCAGGCCCCGCAGCAGGGTCGTGGCGTCGCCCTCGCGGATCGCGGCGGCGATCTCGCCCTCGTCGGCCAGGTAGCCCGGCGGCAGGCGGCGGACCATGCCGAAGTCGAAAAAGGCGACCCGGCGGTCCGCCAGCAGCAGGTAGTTGCCAGGGTGCGGGTCGCCGAGGGAGAGGCCAAGCTCGCGCACCGTCCCGTAGTAGAAGCGATAGAGGATCTCGACGTAGCGGTCGCGGACCGCGTCGGGCTGCTCGGCGACGGCTCCCGCCCCGACCCCGTCGACCCACTCGGTGACCAGCACCCGCCGCCGGCTCAGCTCGGTGTCCACCTCGGGCACGCAGACGAACGGGTGCCCGCGCCAGAAGCGGGCGACGCGCCGGTGGTTGCTCGCCTCCAGCTCGTAGTCGCATTCCTCGACGATCCGCTCGCTGAGCTCCGCCAGCACCTGCTTGATCTCGAGGCCGGGCATCAGCTGGCGCAGCAGCGGCGTCAGCAGGCGCAGGTTGCGCATGTCCGACTCGACCGTCTCGGCTATCCCGGGGTACTGGACCTTGACCGCGACCTCGCGCCCCTCGGCAGTCAGCCCGCGGTAGACCTGGCCGATGCTGGCGGCCGCCGCCGGCTCGGGGTCGATCTCGGCCAGGACCCGCCCCGGGTCCGATCCCCAGTCCTCGCTCAGCACCTCCCTCATCTGCTTCCAGTCGACCGGTGGGACGTCGTCCCGAAGCGAGGCCAGGCGGCGCTGCAGGTACTCCGACTGGTCGGGTTCGAGCCCCGGGAACTCGACCGTCGAGAGGGCCTGGCCGGCCTTCATCGCCGCGCCGCGCATCACCGCGAGCTGGTCGATCAGCGAGTCGATCGTCGCGACGACGCGATCACCCCTCCTGCGCCTCTGCTGCTCGGGGGTCCCGCGGCTGTCGAGCCGGTCACCGGCCCAGCGGACGGCGCCGCCTGCCGCCACCCGGCCCAGCCGGGCTGTGCGGGCGCCCCTGCCCCGGGTCGGGTTGCGTCCCTTCTCGTCGGCCACGGCGACAGTCTGGCAACCGCCGCACCGCGTCCCGGGCGCCGGCGCCGCATTCCGGGGTGGCGGTCGGCGACAATTCGCGCCGAGTTGATCGCACCGGGCACAACCGAGCCGCACTGCAGATGACGAGCGAGCTGCTCGCACCGCGTAGTGCCCTGCGAGGCCTGCTGCTGGCGGCGGCGATCGCCAGCCTCTGGCTCGCGGTCGCCCCTGCGACACCCGACCTGGCCGCCCAGGTCTACCGGGTCCACCTCTTTGCCAGTCACGGCTTCGCCCTGTACGACGCGAACTGGTACGGCGGTCACCTGCTGCCGGCCTACAGCGTCCTCTTCCCGCCATTGGGGGCGCTGATCGGCGTCCGGCTCGCCGGGGCGCTGGCCACCGCGGTGGCGATCGTCCTCTTCGACCGGCTGGCTCGCGACGAGTTCGGGAGCCGCGCCTGGGTGGGGACGATCTGGTTCGCGGTCGGCGCCGGGCTCAACCTGCTGAGCGCCCGGCTCACCTTCGCGCTCGGGCTCGCGGTCGGCCTCGGCGCCCTGCTGGCGGCGCGCAGGGGCCGCCAGGTGCCGGCGCTGGCGCTCGCCTTCGCCTGCCCGCTGGCCAGCCCGCTCGCGGGGCTCTTCCTGGCCGGCGCGGGCGCCGCCTGGGCGCTGGGCCGCCGAAAGCTGGCGCCCGCCTGGCTGGTCGCCGCCTCGCTGGCGCCGCTGCTGGCGCTTCAGATCGCCTTCCCCGAGGGGGGCACCTTCCCCTTCCCGGCCACCGAACTGGTCCTGCTGCTGATCGCGCTGATCGCCGGCGCCCTGGTGCTGCCCGCAGAGCAGCGGGTGCTGCGGACCGGCTTCGCGATCTACGCGGTGGTCGCGGTGGCGGCCTTCCTCGTGCCCAGCCCGCTCGGCTACAACTGCGGCCGCCTGGCGCTGATCGCGGTCGGCCCCCTGCTCGCCTGCGCCCTGCGCGGCCGTCGCGCGCTGCTGCTGGCCGCGACGGCACCCCTGCTGCTCTTCTGGTCCTGGGCGCCGTCGGCCAGCGACCTCGAGGACGTCGGCGGGCCGAGCGCCAGCGCCGCCTACTACGCGCCGCTCGAGTCGTTCCTGGCGCGCCATGACGAGCCGCCGGCGCGGGTCGAGATCCCCTTCACCAAGCAGCATTGGGAGGCCGTCTACGTCGCCCGTCACTTCATGCTGGCCCGCGGCTGGGAGCGCCAGCTCGACCGTGAGAGGAACCCGATCTTCTACCAGGACCGCAAGGCGCTCGACCCCGACGCCTACCTGCGCTGGCTGCGGGCCGCCGGGGTGCGGTACGTGGCCGTCCCCGACGCCCAGCTGGATGAGTCCGCCCGGGCCGAGGTCGGTGCGATCGCCGCTCGCCCTTCCTACCTCGACCGGGTCTGGAGCTCGAGGCACTGGGAGGTCTACGCGGTCCGCGACGCGACGCCCCTGCTCAGCGGCCCGGGCAGCCTGCTCAGCGTGCGCCCGGACTCGTTCACGCTCCAGGCCCGGCGGCCGGGCCGCTTCCTGGTGCGCCTTCACTTCTCGCCCTACTGGCAGGTGCACGGGGAGGCCGGCTGCGTGATGAGGGGCCCGAACGGCTGGACCCGCCTACTGATCAGCCGCGCCGGCCGCCAGCAGGTGACCACCGATTTCGGCTTCGATCGCACCCTGAGCCACGGCCGGCGCTGCGCCTGAGAGCCGACCTGCACTTCACGCCGTGCACGGCGTATTCCGACCTCGGTATTGCCGTATTTCCGCACGCCACGGCTGCGCCCCGTCAATCGCGCCCGGGGCGGGGGCACCGGCAGCTCCCCCTGGGGGCCGCCAATTCTGCAAAGATGTTTGCAGCTTATTAGCAACTCCTCACACTCTGGGCGTGACGGATAGCCTGTCGCGCTCCGCCGGTCCCCTCGTAGCCGTGTGTCCTAGAGGGAATTGATGAGGCGGCGCGAATGAATCCTGTTCCCTTCAGACAGATCCACCGGGTCCGCGGAGGCCGGCCGGCGCTCGCCGCGACGCTCTTCGCGGTTCTTCTCCTGCTCGTGGCTCTGGGCGGCATCGCCCCTGCGGAGAACCTGCAGCGAAAGCTCCACCGCGGCCAGGCCCGGCTCGATCGGGTCGAGCAGCGAAGCGGCGCCGTCTCCGCCTCGATCGAGCAGCAGAACACCGAGATCGACGCCCTGATCGGGCAGGTCGCCGCGCTCCAGAGCCGGCAGGCAGAGGTCCAGCAGGAGCTTGCCGCAAAGCAGGCCGAGCTCGATCGCGCCACCGCGGCGCTGGAGCGCCAGCGCCGGCATTTGCAGGTGGTCCGCGCCCAGCTGAGGCGTGCCCTGGAGGTGCTGCGCAAGTGGCTGGTGACCGTCTACGTCTCCGGCAACCCGGACGTGCTCAGCGTGATCGCCAACTCGGCGAGCTGGTCCGACGTCGTCTCGCAGAGCGAGTACCTGGGCCAGATCAAGGACTACGAGGGCACCGTGGTCGGCAGAGTGCGGGAGATCCGCGATCAGACCCGGGCGGCGGTCAAGCGCCTGGCCAACACCCGGCAGCAGATCTCCGCCGCCCGCGACGCGATCGCCGCCGAGGAGCAGCAGCTCGCCGGGACGGAGGCGGCGCTGCAGGCTCGCCACTCCGAGCTCGTCGCGGCGCAGAGCGCCCGCCAGCAGGCGCTCGACTCGCTGCAGGGCGAGGCTGCCGCACTCCGCGACAACCTCTCCTCGGTGTCCGACCAGATCGCCCAGCGGCAGGCGGTCCAGCAGCAGGCGGCGGCCGAGGCCGCGGCCCCGGCGCCCAGCGCTCCCGCCCCTGCTCCGGCGCCGGCCTCGGTCCCCGGCGAGTCGGCGACCCTGCTTCCCAACGGCCAGGCTGCGGCCCCCGCCAGCGCCCCGGCGGCCGTGAAGGCGGCGATCGCCGCGGCCAACTCGATCGCCACCACGCCCTACATCTGGGGCGGCGGCCACGGCTCCTTCAGCTCTCCCGGCTACGACTGCTCGGGCGCCGTCAGCTTCGCCCTCAACGGCGGCGGCTTCCTCTCCAGCCCGCTCGACTCGACCGGGCTGGAGACCTGGGGCTCGCCGGGGGCGGGGAGCTGGATCACGGTCTATGCCAACTCCGGCCACGCCTTCGCAGTGATCGCCGGCCTGCGCTGGGACACCTCCGGGGACACCTCGGGAAGCGGCCCGCGCTGGCACACCGACATGGCCTCGACCGCCGGCTTCATCGCCCGCCACCCCAGCGGCTACTGAGGCCGCTCCGGACCGGATTCCCGGCCGGAACCCGGGCCGTTCGACGCTGGGGCTAGCCTCCGCAGCCGATGGACCCGCCGGAGGGATACCGGGTCGCCTTCCTCGACTGGCTCGCCTGCGCGGCCGGAGGCGCCGAGGAGCCGGCCGCGCTCGCCGCCGCAGGCGCCGGCGAGAGCCTGCTCGAGCGGGTCGCCGCCGCGGGGACGGCGGGGCACGTGCTCGACTTCGACGACACATACCTGCCTGGCGTCGCACACCTCAGCGCGGCGACGGCGCCGGCGGCGCTGATCCTCGGCGCCGAGCGGGACGCCAGCGTGGGGGAGGCGCTGGAGGCCTACGCCGCCGGGTTCGAGGCGATGGGCGCGATGGCGAGGGCCGCGCACCCGGCCCTCTATGACCGCGGCTGGCATCCGACGGCGGTATGCGGCGGCCTCGGCGCCGCGGTGGCGACATCGCGGCTGCTCGGGCTCGACGGCCCCACCGAGGCAGCGGCGAGCGGGCTGGCGCTGTTGAGGGCGGCGGGCATGCGCTCGGCCTTCGGGTCGGCCGGCAAGAGCCTTCAGGTCGGGCTGGCGGCCGCGAGCGGCGTCGCCTCGGCGCGGCTCGCGGCTGCGGGAGCCGAGATCGACCCGGAGTCGGTGAGCGGCGGATACGCCGGCTTCTCGGAGGTGTTCGGCGCGGCCTTCGAGCCCGGTGCGCAGGGCTCCGCGGCGGCGGTCGAGGAGAACTGGATCAAGGCCTACCCCTGCTGCCTGCAGACTCACGGCTCGATCGAGGCCGCCGCGGAGCTTCGCGAGGCGGGCGGCGCCGGCGGCGGCAGGGTCGGGGTCAGAGTTCACCCGCTCTCCCTGCAGGCGGCGCCGATCGAGGCGCCGGCCAACGGGCTCGAGGCGAAGTTCTCGATCCCCTATCTGACCGCCCACACCCTGCTGCACGGACCCCCCGGGCTGGGGAGCTTCGCAGCGGTCGAGCCCGAGGCGGCTCGCCTCGCCCCCGCGGTCGAAGTGCGCGCCGATCCGCGGCTCGGCGCCTCGGAGGCCGTGCTCGAGGTCGACGGCGAGGAGGCCGCTCGCGTCGAGGCGGCCCGGGGCTCGCCCGGGCACCCGCTCGATCAGGCGGGTCTGGCGGCGAAGCGGCGCGCGCTGGCGGGCGATCGGCTCGAGGGTGCGCTGGACGATCCGCGTCGCCCCGTCATCGAGCTGGTCGGGCTGATCGGCCTGCGATGAGGCCGGAGATGCCGGCGCCGCCCGAGATCGTTCCCGAGCCCGAGGAGGGGCGCGTCTTCGGGATGCGGATGCGCCCGGGGATCGCCGACGTCGCTCCCGGCGGCAGGGTCCGGCTCGACGCGGTCGCCCGCTGGCTCCAGGACGTCGCCTATCTCGACGTCGTCGACGCTGGCTACGAGCAGATGGGCACCTGGATAGTCCGCCGCACCCGGATCAAGGCGGAGAGGCTGCCGCGCTTCGGGGAGGACCTCACGATCCGCACCTTCTGCAGCGGCATCGGCCGCTTCTGCGCCGAGCGGCGGACCGTGGTCGAGGGTGCCGAGGCCTCGGTGCAGGCGGTGGCGACCTGGGTCTGCCTCGACCCGCGGCGCTCGGCGCCGATGCGCTTCGACGACGGGTTCACCGCCACCTACGCCGAGGCCGCCCGCGGGCGCGGCGCCAGCGTCCGCCTGCGCCACCCGGGGCCCCCTGCCGACGCCGTCTCCGAACCCTGGAGCTTCCGCGCCACCGACCTCGACCTCGCCGGCCACGTCAACAACTCGCGCTACTGGGAGGCGGTCGAGTCCGAGCTGCTCGAAGGCGAGGAGCCCGGGGCGCTCGACGTCGAGGTCGAGCACATCGGCGCAGCGCAGGCGGGCGAGGCGGCGATCCTCCGCAGCCGCGAAGGGATCTGGATCGCCGACCGCAGCGGCCGGGTGCTGGCCTCCTTCCTGATCCGCTCAGCCGCCTGAGGCGGTCGCCGGTCGGGGCCCGAGCGGCGGCACCGCCCGCAGGGCGCGCAGCGCCCGCCATGGACCCCCGCGCCGGGCCAGCTCGCGGCGCATGCGGCGGCGCTCGGCGGCCCCCGGCGGGGCCGGCCGGGCGCCGAAGCGGTAGGCGCAGAGCTTCGTCGCGTAGTCGGCGAGGCCGGTCCTGCCGAGGGCCGCCGAGTCACGCTCGAGCCGCCGCAGGGTGAGACCGGCGGCCATCGGCCTGCCCATCGCCGCCAGGGCCCGGCGCAGCTCGGCGACCTGGGCCTCGGCCAGCTCCGGCCCCTCGAGCGAGTGACGCCGGCGGGCGAGCGCCACCAGGCCGGCGCCGAGGATCGCCAGCAGCGCCCCGAGGCCGGCGAGGCCGGCGAAGACGAGCCAGCCACCGCCGCCGGAGGCCTCGGCCGGCGCGCGGGGGACGGAGGCGCGGGAGGCCGCGATCGGCGCCAGCGTGCGCCGGGTGCGCAGCACCGGCAGGGTGGGCCCGGGCGACGTGGAGGCCGCCGGCGAGGTCCCTGGGGTCGGGTCGAACGGAACCCAGCCGATGCCCTCGAAGTAGACCTCGACCCAGGAGTGGGCGTCGAAGTCGTGGACGACGAAGCGGTTCCTGCCCTCCTCGGGCGAGCCGGGGCTGAAGCCCGATGCGACCCGGCTCGGTACGCCGATCATCCTCAGCATCAGGGCCATCGCCCCCGAGAACTGCTGGCAGTACCCCTCGCGGTCGCGGAACAGGAAGGCCCGCAGGGGGTAGCGGCGCAGCGGGGGGTTCTCGTCGTAGGAGTAGCCGCTGAGGAGCTGGCGATGGATCGCCTCGACCGCGTCATAGGTGGTGGCGGCATCGGCGCTGAGCCGGCGGGCGAGCCGGTAGACGGACCCGTAGGGGGAGGCCAGCAGCCGGCGGTCCGCGGCCGGTGGGGAGCCGCTGCCGCGGGAGGTTCGCAGCGGCACGGCGACCGGCTCGGTCACGGCCTCGACCGGCACCTGGTTGCCGTCCTGCGCCTCGAGGGTGCCGGGGAACCGCCTGGGGACGGCGAGGGTCGTGTAGCGGCGCATCGCCCCCCTGTAGGGGACCGAGCTCGCGCGGCGCATCTGCGCCGGGGTCGGCTGGGGCGAGTAGTAGTGGACGCTGTAGCTGTCCCCCTCGGAGATCCCGTCACCGTCCGCCCGCACGATGCCGCCATTCGAGGCAGCGGTCTGGCCCAGCCCCTGGACCGAGAGCGGCGAGCCGGCGGCGACCACCAGCTCGCTGCTGAGGGCGTCGATCCGGAAGCGGGCGGTGTGGACCCAGTCGGGTCGAAGGTAGGCGGCGGAAGCGTTTCCCCCGATCAGCGACGGCAGCTCGAGCGCCGGCGGCGGTCGGTCGAGCGGCTCGAGCCAGCGGAAGCCGTCGAAGCGATCGAGCACGGCGGTCCGCCAGTAGTGGGGCTCGCGGCTGCGCACGATCAGCAGCCGTTCGCCCCGGCGCGGCCAGCCGAGCGGCCCGTAGGAGTGGTTCCAGGAAAAGAATTCCGTGCCGCCGGCGGGGGAGGATGAGAGGTCCCAGTGCTCGTAGTCGAGCAGCGGCTCGCGGTCGGTCACCCTCGAGGAGAGCGGCAGCGCCGCGATGCCGGCGACGGCGATCATGCCGAGGCCCATCGCCGCGTTGCGCGGCGCGACTTGCGGCAGCCAGAGCCAGGCGGCGACCAGCGCGAACAGGCCCAATCCCTGAAGCAGCGGGACGGCGGGCGGCGAGACGGTGGCCGCGGTGCCGTAGGCGCCGACGAGGATCGCCAGGCCGGCGATCGACCGAGCCGCGGTGGCCGCCGCCGATGGCCAGAAGGCGATCGCGGCGGCGGTGGCGACGAACAGCGGCAGTCCGAGCATGATCGCCAGGCGCGCCCAATCGTCCCCGCCGCCGGGATAGGGATAGCCCGCGCCGGCGGCGAGATCAAGGCCCGCCTGCAGCTCGGATGCGAGATCGTCCCAGCCGCCGGGCAGGAGCATCCGCGCCGGCACCCCGAGGGCCAACGCCGCGCCCGCCAGGCCCGCCAACACGGCGATTGCCGCCGCGGGCCAGCGCCAGCGCCCGGACGGCGCCAGAGCGCCGAGCGTCGCGAGGGCGGTCGCGAGGCCGACCAAGGCCAGGGTCGCCGCCAGGATCCGGGGCAGGGGGGGATCGCCGACCAGCGCCGCCCAGCGGACGGCGACGAACAGGGCAAGCGCGGCGAAGGCCCCCAGCCGTGCCAGGGGCAGCTGCCGGGCCCGGTCGATCGCGCCGCTCACGCCGCCTTCCGTGCCCCCACGGTCCCGCTCACCGGCGCCTGGCCCCGGCAACCGGCAACTTCGAAGAGCGTCCGCATCCCGTCGATCGGCGCCGCCGTGACCAGGCAGAGCCGGGTCGAGGCGGGAAGGGCGGGAAGCCCCGGCGAGCTCGCCGCGGAGACGAGGAAGAGGGTCTCGGCCGCTCGTAGGGCCGAAGCGGGGAGCGGCCGGTCGCTGCGCTCCACCAGAGCGAGCATCGCGTGGGCCCGCCGCCATTCGCCCCTTCTCGCCGCCGACGCGGACCGGCTGATTGGCTGCCGGCAGCAGCAGCGAGCAACCCCCGTCAGCGGCGAGGTGCGCGCAGATCGAGGCCGCCGCCCGCACGGCGCGGTCAAGCGCCTCGGCGGAGGCGGGCTCGGAGGCGTCGAGCGCGATCAGCGGCGGCGAACCGCCCCCGCTGATCAGCCTCCTCTCGACCAGCTCGCCGCTGCGGGCGACCGTCGGCCAGTGGATCCTCGAGGCCGGGGTGCCGTCCCGGTAGGGCCGGATGCCCTCGACCTCGAAATCGACCCCGCCGGGGTCGAGGCCGGCGCCGCCGGAGCCGTGCGAGGTTGAGCCGAGGAGGCGATCGGCTCCGGCCCCCGAGCCCGAAGGGGCCGCGACCGGCTCAATCCGCGGCAGCACCAGGACCGGGATGCCTTCGCCGGCTTCGATGCTGCGGCGCTGCAGCCCGAACGGGTCGGAGACGACCAGCGCCGGGGGGTCGAGCAGATATCGGCCGCGGCGCCGCATCCGCAGCCCGACCGTGTGTACGCCGGAAGGCCGGGCTCCGGTCTGAAGCGGGCGATCGGCGAGCGGATGCTCGATGCTGCTGCCCGGCAGGGGCATGCCCGCGTCGATCCTGACCCCGAGCGGATAGGTGTCGCCCTCGCTGAGACTCCACGGGCCCGGTACCGCTTCCGCCCGCAGCCGTCGAAGGGCTGACCCCGACCAGACCCGCAGCGCGAGCACGAGCAGGGCGAGGGCGACGCCGGGAACGTAGAGGGGGGGAGTGCCGAAGGCGGCCGCCGAGAGCACGAAGGCCGCCGCCAGCAGCAGGGTGGCCGTCGTCGCCCTCACGGCACTCACTCAGAGCGCCGGAGTGTGGAGGAGGGCGTCGGCGACGACCGCCGAGCGATCGCTCGGCGCGGCTCCGGGGGAGAGCAGGAGCCGATGCTCGAGCACGGCGTGGGCGAGGGCCTGGACGTCGTCGGGCAGCGCGTGGTCGCGGCCGTCGAGGGCCGCCCGCGCCCGCGCGGCCCGGTAGAGGAGGAGGCCGGCCCTCGGACTGGCCCCCAGCTCGACCCGCTGGTCGGCACGCGTCGCCTCGCAGAGCGCCACGACGTAGGCGCGCAGGGCCTCGCTGCCGTGGATCGCGCCGGCGGCGGCCTGCGCGGCGAGGATCGAGGCCACGTCGATCACCGGCTCGACGTCCAGCACCCGGTCGGCTCCGGCATGCTCGGCGAGCATCGCCGCCTCCTCGCCGGAGTCCGGGTAGCCCATCTCCAGCCTGATCATGAAGCGGTCGAGCTGGGCCTCGGGCAGCGGGTAGGTGCCCTCGTAGGAGAGCGGGTTCTGGGTGGCGATCACCAGGAAGGGCCGGGCCAGCTCGTGAGCCTGCCCGTCGACGGTGACCCGGCGCTCCTGCATGCACTCGAGCAGCCCCGACTGGGTCTTCGGGGAGGCGCGGTTTATCTCGTCGACGAGGACGATGTTCGCGAAGACCGGACCGGGGTGGAACTCGAAGCGTGCGTCTCGCTGGTCGAAGACGTTGGTCCCGACGACGTCGGCCGGGAGCAGGTCCACCGTGCACTGCACCCGGGCGTAGGAGGCGTCGATCGAGCGGGCGAGCGAGCGGGCGAGCGCCGTCTTGCCGACCCCGGGGTGGTCCTCGATCAGGATGTGGCCCTCGGCCACCAGCGCGACGATCAGCTGCTCCAGCACTTCGTCGCGCACCTTGACCGCGGCCCGGATGCTGTCGCGCAGCCGCTCCCCGATCTCGGTTACGGCGACGGGATCGAGCTCGGGCATCGTGGCCACCCGACAATGGTAGGCGAGGGTCGAACCCGCCTTCCGGGCTGCCCTACTAGGGCTTGCCGGGGCGGAACAGCCAGCGCCTCAGCAGGCGGCCGGTTCCCGGGCGCCCTGAGCGCTGCTTGACGAAGGCGATGAACTCGGAAGTTGAGACGTTGCCGTAGCGATGGCCGGTGGTCCAGGCGTGCAGGATGCCGAAGAAGGCGCGGTCGCCGATCCTGATCCGCAGCGCCTCCAGGGTCATCGCGCCGCGCACGTAGATCGCCCCGTCGAAGAGGTTCCTTGGGCTCCCGGGGTGCCCTGGCGGGGGTGAGAAGAAGGGGTCGCTGGACGGGCGGCGGCGCAGCTCGGCGAAGACCGAGCGCGCGCTGGGGCCACCGTGACGCTCGCGGTAGAACCACTCGGTGAAGGTCGCGAACCCCTCGTTCAGCCAGATGTCGGGCCAGCGGCGAAGGCCGGTCGAGTCCCCGACCCACTGGTGGGCGAGCTCGTGGACCAGCAGATTGCGCCGCGGTGGGCCCGGATAGGTCGGCCGCGTCTGGGTCTCCAGCGCATACTGGCCGCCGTCGGTGATCGTGGTGCCGAGCGCGTCGAAGGGATAGGGGCCGTAGAGCTTGCGCTCGAAGCGGATGATCTCCCCCAGGTTGCGGATCCCGCGGCGGATCAGCGTACCCTTGTCACGGTAGAGGTCGGCGTCCACCGCGGTCCAGGAGGGGACGCCGTCGACTTTGGCGCGGCGCACGCGGAAGTTGGAGAAGGCGACCGTCGCCAGGTAGGGGGCCATCGGCTGGGCCTCGGCCCAGGTCCAGCGGACGCGCCCGCCGTGGTGCTCGCGAGAGCGGAGGCGCCCGTTGGCCACCGCGACCAGCCGACGTCCGTGACTGCGGGCCGGAGCGTCGAGGTGGAAGGAGAAGCTCGCCTTGTCGGTCAGGGAGTTGTTGCAGGGCAGCCAGGCCGCCGTGCCGACCGGCTCGCCGAGCGCGACGGCGCCGCCGTCGGGCAGGTCGATCCAGCCTTCCTTGGAGCGGTCGGGGTCGGTCAGCGTCCGGGGGCGGCCGCGGTAGGAGACGGTGGCCCCGAGCTCGGCGCCGGCGGGGACCGGTGAGGCCGGGGTGACGATCAGCTTTCGCCGGCGCCGCTTGAAGCGCGCCCGTGCCCCGTTGACCTCGACCTTTCGCACGCGAAGGCCCGCCAGGTCGAGCTCGAAGTGACGCAGGGTGCGCTTCGCTCGGGCCCGGATCGATGCCCGGGCGGCGATCCGGGCGCGGCCTCCGGCGCGAGCCGCGGGGAAGTAGGAGAGCGACAGGGCGTAATGGGAGACGTCGTAGGCGTCGCTGCCGCTTCCGGGGAAGAAGGGGTCACGGCCCGCTGTCCGGGTCGCCGCCAGCGCTACCCCTGTCGCGATCAGGGCGGCGGCGAGGGCAAGGATGCAGGCGCGGCTGAGCACCGGGCCATTAGAGCAGGCGCGGGCGCGGCGGCGGAATATCCTCCTTCGGTGCGCGCGGAGGCACCCCTGGTTCTCTGCTGTCCCGACAAGTTCCGCGGGACGATCGCCGCCCCGGCTGCGGCTCGGGCGCTGGCCCGGGGGGTCGAGGCCGCAGGGCTGCGCGCCCGGGCCCACCCGCTTGCCGACGGGGGAGAGGGCACGCTGAAGGCGGTCCTCGCCGCGCACCGGGTCGAGCCCATCCCCGTCGCCACCACCGATCCGTTCGGGCGGGCGCTGCGCTCGAGGATCGGGATGCTGCCCGGCGGCCTGGGCCTGGTGGAGCTCGCCGACGCCTCGGGCCTGGAGCGCCTGGCGGCGGATGAGCGCGACCCGATGCGGGCCACCAGCGCCGGGACCGGCCGGCTGATCTCGGCGGCGCTCGACCTCGGCGCCCGCCGGCTCGTGATCGCCGTCGGTGGCAGCGCCACCGTGGACGGCGGCCTGGGAGCGATCAGGGAGCTGGGGGCGCGACTGTTCGACAGGGCCGGCGAGGAGCTAGAGGGCGCCGGGGCGGACCTCGAGCGGCTGGCTTCGATCGATGCAGGCGGGCTCGACCCGCGCCTCCGCCTCATCCCGGTCGAGATTGCCGTCGACGTCGAGTGCCCGCTGGCCGGGCCGGGGGGCGCCGCCTTCCTCTTCGGCCCCCAGAAGGGGGCCTCGGCGGAGCAGGCGGCCGGGCTCGACCGGGGGCTCGCCAACCTCGCCGGAGTGCTCGGCCTCGGGGCCGGGGACCGCGAGCGGCTCGGCGCGGCCGGGGGCTTTGGCGCGCCGCTCGTCGCCCTGGCCGGCGCGACGATCGTCTCCGGAGCGGAGCTGGTCCGCGACCTCACCCGCTTCGAGGAGGCGCTCGCGGAGGCCTCGCTCTGCATCACCGGCGAGGGTCGTGTCGACGGCTCCTCGGCGCTCGGCAAGACCGCCGGCGGCGTGCTCGCGGCGGCCGCCGCTGCCGGCGTCCCGGCGATCGTCGCGGCCGGGGAGGTGGCCGAGAGCAGCGCCGCCCTCTATGAGGTCGGGGCCGGGGCGGCGGGGGTGTTCGGGATCCTGCGCTCGTCCGGTGACTTCGATCGCGCCGGTGAATCGGCGGCCTCGGACCTGGAGTGGTTCGGCCGCTCCGCCGCCGCGCTTTTCAGGCAAAGTCGAAGCTGACCCCGGTCAGCTCCTCGGAGACCTCCCAGAGCCGCTTCGCCGTCGAAGCGTCCTTCGAGGCCGGGCTGGAGCCGACGACCCGCGGCGCCCCCCTCGCCTCGAAGGGCCCGTCGGGGCCGACGAAGGAGCCCCCGGGCAGACCGGGGAAGGTCGCGGCGTAGAGCGAGGGCAGCGCCCCGTCGTCCGCGCTCTGGGCGATCAGCCGGTTGGCCACCGCCATCGCGGCCGTGTTCGCGGCCGCGAAAAGCCCGCCGCCGAGACCGGGCCCGGAGGACTGCAGGTCGGTGGCCGCGTAGCCGGGGTGAGCCGCCATGCTCGCCAGTGGCGCCCCGTCGGCCTCGGCGCGGCGCTCGAGCTCGTAGGCGAAGAGCAGGTTGGCGAGCTTCGACTGACCGTATGCGGCCCAGCGGAAGTAGCGCCGCTCGCCGACGAGGTCGTCGAAGTTGATCCTCCCGCCGCGGTGCGCCCCACTGGAGACCGTCACCACCCGGGTCTCCTCTCCGCGAAGCAGGGCGGGCAGCAGGCGCCCGGTGAGGGCGAAGTGGCCGAGATGGTTGGTGCCGAGCTGCAGCTCGAACCCGTCCTCGGTCAGTCGGCGCGGGGTCGCCATCACACCGGCGTTGTTGATCAGCAGGTCGATCGAGGGGTGCTCGGCGAGCATCCTCCCGGCGAGCTCGGAGACCGAGGCGAGGCTGGCGAGGTCGAGCGAGGCCAGCTCCACCGAGGCACCCGGAACCGCCGAGAGCACCGCGGCGAGCGCATCGGCGCCGCGATCGGGGTCGCGGCACGCCATCACCACCCTCGCCCCCGCCCGGGCCAGCTCGCGCGAGGTGGCGAGGCCGAGGCCGCTGTTGGCGCCGGTGACCAGCGCCAGGCGCCCGCTCTGGTCGGGGATGTCGGAGGGGCTCCAGCTCTGGCTCACCGCTTCACCGCGGCGAAGCCTAGATAAGGACTGCTCCCGGGCCCGCCCCGGTGGACCTCAGTCCGGAGTGCGGCTCTCGAGCAGGCGCTCCATCGCCAGCTCGAGTGCCTGGAGCTGCTCGCGGACGCCCTTCAGCTCGCGCATCGCCACCGCCTCAGCAGATTGGACGCCGGACTCCATCTCCGCCTCGACGTCGGCCAGCTCCGGCCCCAGGAAGCGCTGGGCGACGGCGCCCGTGAGCAGAGCGACGAAGCAGATTCCGACCAGGACGATCACCACGGCGACGACCTCCGAGCCGGTCGTCGTGGGGTAGATGCTCGAGCCGACGGTGGTCATCGTGGTCAACGCCCAGTAGGCCCCCTCCCAGGCGCTGAGGTGCTGGCTGTGCTTCTCGAAGGCGACGAAGGCCGCCCCGCCGGCGATCACCGTGAACAACGCCAGCAGCGCGGCGTAGCGCAGCCCCTCGAGCGAGAACGCCTGGCGCGAGAGCTGCGCCAGCCGCAGCAGGCGCAGGAGGCGCAACAGCCGCAGGATCTGCAATCCCGGCGGCAGCACCGGAGGCGTCAGCACGACGATCACGGCGTCGAGCGGGTGGCGCCAGAGCCAGCGGCGGCGATCCGGGACCACGGCGAGCATGATCACCAGCTCCCCCAGGAAGGCCAGCCAGACGATCCAGTTCAGCGCGTTGGCGAGGCTGGCCATCGCCCCGGTCTCGTGGGTCTCCGAGAGAGCCACCGCGGGCAGGGTGAGGGCCGCGGCGATCATCATCGGCGTGTTGAGGCGCGCGGCGACGCGCTCGCTGCGAGCGTCCATGGCGCCCTGATTCGACGTCCGCGACCGCCCGCCTCCCCGCCCGGGCCCTCCGGACCCGCTTCTGACGACGTGGGACCTTTCAGATGTCCTTGTCGTGCATCAAGGGTCCCACCCGGGCGGGTTGCATCCGGAGAGGTAGTTCGCTAAACTAATTACCAACGCTAATCAAGATGAAAGCGCTGAAGGAAGAGAGCAACGCGGATTTGAGCAGCTCGGCCGCCCGCCTGCGGCTGGCGATCACCCGGACCGCCCGGCGCCTGCGCCAGGAGGCGTCCGGGGAGCTGACGCCGACCTCGGCCGCGGCGCTGGCCACGGTCGAGCGCCACGGGCCGCTGACCCCGAGTGAGCTGGCGGAGCTGGAGCGGGTCAAGCGCCCGACCGCGACCCGGACCCTGGGCCATCTCGCCCGCCTGGGCCTGGTCGACCGCACCCCCGACCCGGCTGACCGCCGCAGCGCCCTGGTCTCGATCACCGCCGCCGGTCGCGAGCGGTTGCGGCGGTTGCGCGGGCGCAAGAACGCCTACCTCGCCCGCCGGATGCGCGAGATGCCGGAGGACGAGGTCCGCACCCTGGAGCGTGCGGCCGAGATCCTCGAGCGCATGCTCGAGGGTGAGCGCGGTTGACCGCGGCCCTGCGGCGCTCATTCGACTCCCTGGCGGTCCCGAACTACCGGCGCTACTTCACCGGTCAGGTGGTCTCGCTGTCGGGCAACTGGATGCAGATGGTCGCCGAGTCCTGGCTGATCCTCGAGCTCACCGACAGCGGCGTCGCCGTCGGGCTGACCACGGCGCTGCAGTTCGTGCCGATCATGCTGTTCGGCGCCTGGGGTGGCCTGCTCGCCGACCGTTTCGCGAAGCGGAACCTGCTGATCGCCACCCAGGCGATGATGATCGTGCCCGCCCTCGGGCTGCTGGCGGTGAGCGCGACCGGCGTGGTCGAGCCCTGGATGGTCTACGCGCTCGTCTTCGCGCGGGGCGCGGTCAACTCGGTGGACAACCCGACCCGCCAGAGCTTCGTGATCGAGATGGTCGGGGCGGAGCGCGTCGTTAACGCGGTCAGCCTCAACAGCGTCATCGTCCACTCCGCACGCATCTTCGGGCCGGCGCTGGCC
Source organism: uncultured Actinomycetes bacterium (assembly GCA_963725315.1). GTDB lineage: Bacteria > Actinomycetota > Thermoleophilia > Solirubrobacterales > 70-9 > JBBRHQ01. The sequence continues at coordinate 148,718 of CAVRYA010000007.1, forward strand.
GGGATCCTGATCGCCACGGTCGGCGTCACCCCCTGCTTCGCCGTCAACGCGCTCAGCTTCGTCGCGATGATCGCCGCCCTCGCCCGGATGAGGCCGGCCGAGCTCTCCACCTCCCCGCCCGCTCCCCGCGAGCCGGGCGCGGTCCGCGCCGGCCTGCGCTACGTCCGCAGCACCCCCGAGCTCGCGGTGCCGCTGGCCCTGATGGCCCTGGTCGGGACATTTGGCCTCAACTTCCCGGTGATCCTGCCCTTGCTGGCGCGCTTCAGCTTCGGTGGAGGCGCCTCCGCCTACGCCGTGCTTGTCTCGGCGATGGGCGCCGGGGCGGTGATCGGCGCGCTGATCACCGGCGCCCGCGGTCGCACCGGCCCGGGGCTGGTGGCCGCGGCGGCGCTCTGCTTCGGCCTCCTCTCGCTGCTCGCAGCCGCGGCTCCGAGCCTCGCCTTCGAGGTGCCGGTGCTGGCCCTGCTGGGCGCATCGGCCGTCACCTTCGCCGCCGCGATCAACTCCTCGCTGCAGCTCTCGGTCGCCGCCGAGATGCGCGGCCGCGTGATGGCGCTCTACTCGGTCGTCTTCCTCGGGTCGACCGCCTTCGGCGGGCCCCTGGCCGGATGGCTTTCGCAGGCCTATGACCCCCGGGTCGCGCTGCTGCTCTCGGCCTCCGCCGGCATCTCGGCGGCCTGGGCGGCCCAGGTTTCCTTCGGGCGCCTGCGCCGGGAGCGCTGCGCCGGCGAGGCGGCGCCTGAGAAAGCAATTAGCGGATCCTTACCAGCCCCTTAGGGCGCCCTCCTAGCGTTCTCTCCGAAGTCTCGTCCCAACCAAATAGCACCCCCCCCGGATGAGCGGCGGGCTCCGCGCCCGCCGCTCGTCGTAGGCTGCGGCGCCTTGAAGCACGATGCCCACGGATACTGGCTTGCGGAGGCGGGGCCCGCGGAGCCACTGCGATCGCTCGAGCAGCGACTCACCCGCGCCGACGTCCTCGTCGTCGGCGGCGGCTACACGGGGATGTGGGCCGCCTGGCACCTGCTCGAATCCGAGCCCTCGGCGAGGGTGGTGGTGCTCGAGGCGGATCGCTTCGGGCACGGCCCCAGCGGGCGCAACGGGGGCTTCGTCAACTCGCTCTGGCTCAGCCTGGAGACGATGTGCGGGCGCCACGGTTCCGAGGCGGCGCTGGCGATCGCCCGCGCCTCCGAGGACTCGGTTGATGCGATCGGCCGCTTCTGCGCCGAGCAGGAGGTCGACGCCTGGTATCGCAAGGCCGGCCTGCTCCAGGTCTCCGCCGCCCCCGCCCAGGACGCGACCGTGGCCGCCGCCGTGGCGTCGCTGCGCGGCGCCGGCGCCGAGGTCGGCTTCCGGGAGCTCTCGGAGGCCGAGGTCGCGAAGCGCTGCCGCTCACCCCGATTCCGCGGCGGCGTGCTCTACGCCGACGCCGCCACCGTGCAGCCGGCACGCCTCGCCGCCGGGCTGCGCCGGCGGCTGCTCGAGCGCGGCGCCGCCCTCTTCGAGCGCTCGCCGGTGCAGCGGCTGCGCGAGACCGCCGGCGGGGTGGAGGCGGTGACGCCCTCCGGGAAGGTGATCGCCCCCGCAGCCGTGCTGGCGATCGGCGGCGCCCTGGCCTCGGCCGGCTCTCCCTTCCGCGACCGGCTCACGGTCACCTCCAGCCACATGCTGATCACCGAGCCCGTCCCGGACGTGCTCGAGGAGGCCTCCTGGACCGGGGGCGAATCGGTCTTCGACAGCCGTGCCATGGTCCACTACCTGCGCACTACGCCGGACGGGAGGATCGCCTTCGGCTGGGGCGGGGGCCGGCTTTCCTGCGGCGGGCGCCTCGGCGGGCGCTCCGAGCGCGACCAGGAGGTGATCGCTCAGGTGGGGCGCGACCTGCGCGCCTTCTTCCCCGCCCTGGCCTCCCGCCGGATCGAGCACGCCTGGGGCGGCCCGATCGACGTCTCGCCGACCCACCTGCCAACGGTGAGCGCCTCTCCCGGCGGCAGGGTGTTCGCGGCCTTCGGGTACACCGGCAACGGCGTCGGGCCCTCGCAGATGGTCGGGCGGATCCTCGCCTCGCTGGCCCTGGACCGCCGCGACCCGCACTCCCGCCTCGCCCTGGTCGAGCCCGAGCCGGCAGCGGTGCCGCCGGAGCCCCTGCGCTGGCTCGGCGGCACGGTGATCCGCGCCGGGCTGCTGCGCAAGGAGCGCGCCGAGGAGGTGGGCCGCGAGCCCGACCCGATCAGCCGCGGCCTGGCGGCGGTGCCGGGGCTGATCGGCTTTCACATCGGGCGCTGAGCCGGCAGCTACCAGCGGCTGGTGATCACCTTCTTGCGGGTGTAGAACTCGATGGCGTCCTCGCCGTTGGCGTGCAGGTCGCCGTCGCAGGAGTCCTTCCATCCGGCGAAGGGGAACCAGGCGACCGGCGCCGGCACGCCGATGTTGACGCCGAGCATCCCGGCCTCGACTCCGTAGCGGTACTCCCTCGCCGCGGCGCCCGAGGTGGTGAAGATCGAGCCCGAGTTGCCGTAGCGCGATCCGTTGACGAACTCGAGAGCCGCCTCGAGGTCGTCGGCCGCGATCAGCGCCAGCACCGGGCCGAAGATCTCCTCGCGGGCGATGTCGGACTCGTGCTCGGTGGTCTCGACGATCGTCGGGCCGAGGATGGTGCCCGCCGGGCCTGCCCCCCGGTCGCGTCCGTCGAGGACGACCTCGGCGCCGTGCGCCTCGGCCTCCGCCACGGCCGCGGCGGCCCGCTCGCGCGCCTCCGAGGCGATCATCGGGCAGACGTCGGTGGCCTCCTCAGCGCCGGCGCCGATGCGCAGGTCGCCGGCTGCCGCGGCGAGTGCCTCGCGCACCTCGGCCCGCCGCCCGGGGTCGCCGACGAGGACGCAGACCGAGCCGGCCAGGCAACGCTGGCCGGCGGCGCCGAAGGCGGAGCCGAGGATCGCCGGGATCGAGGTCTTCAGGTCGGCGTCGGGCATGACCACGAGCGAGTTCTTGGCGCCGCCCAGAGCCTGAGCCCGCTTGCCCTCCTCGGCTGCGCGGCTGGCGATCAATCTCGCGGTCGAAGCCTGGCCGACGAAGGAGATCGCGTCGACGCCGGGGTCGGATAAGAGCGTCTCGACCGCCTCGCGGCCGCCGTGGACGAGGTTGACGACCCCGTCGGGGATCGAGGGGATCGCATCGATCAGCTCGACGATCCTCTCGGCCGGGCGGGGGTCGCGTTCCGAGGGCTTGAGCACGAACGAGTTGCCGGTGGCGATCGCGTTGGGCAGGAACCAGAGCGGGATCATCACCGGGAAGTTGAACGGCGTGATCGCGGCGACGACGCCGACCGGCTGGCGCACCAGCTCGACGTCGATCCCGCGCGCTGCGCCCTCCAGGTTCTGGCCCTTCATCAGGTGGGGCACGGCGGCCGCCGACTCCACCGACTCGATCCCGCGGCCGACCTCGCCGCGGGCGTCGTCGAGCGTCTTGCCCATGTCCTCGGTGACCAGCGCGGCGAGCTCGTCGCGATGGGCGACGAGGGCATCGCGCAGGTCGAGCACGGCGCGGGCGCGCTGCGGCGCCGGGACATCCCGCCAGGCCGGTTGAGCTTCGGCCGCGCTGCGCACGGCCGCCTCGACGTCGGCGCGGCCCGAGAGGGGAACCCTCGCCAGCACCTCGCCTGAGGCCGGGTCGAGGTCCTCGATGGCCTCCGGGGCCGCCGCCTCGGTCCAGGCGCCGCCCACGTAGTTGCGCAGGGTCGGGACTCGGGTGGCGCTTGCAGTCTCCACCGCCGCCAAGCCTGACAGATAGGCCAAGTTTGGTTTGCCGGCGCGGTGTTAGCGCCGGCACAGGCATGTCAGGCGGCGAAGCCGCCGCAAGTGGTTCCCGTCTGCCGGCGCGGCTCACATGACGCCGGCACAGGCATGTAAGGCGGCGCAGCCGCCGCAAGTTATTCAGCGTCTGCCGGCGCGGCGGCGGGCCGGGGATACGCTCCCCGGCCCGCCTCGCGATCGGCACCGGACTACTTGATGTAGCCGTCCTCCTTGAGGTACTCGGAGGCGACCTGCGCCGGCGTCTGCTTGTCGATGTCGACCCGGGCATCGAGCTCCTGCATCACCGGGATCGTCAGGCCCTTCTGGACCAGCGTGATCGTCTTCTCGTAGTCGGGACCCGCCTTCTTCACCGTCGCCGGATCGGTGACGAAGAGGACGTTGCCCGCCGGGAAGACGTGCTTGTCGTCATTGAGGATCACGTACTTGTTCTTCTGCGCGGCGAGCTGGGCGTCGGTCGTGAACAGGATCGAGAGGTCCGCCTGGCCCTTGTCGAGGACCTCGTAGCGCAGGGCGATGTCGACCGGGGTGAACGACTTGAACTGCAGCCCGTAGTACTTCTCGAGGCCGAGCAGGCAGTCGATCCGCTGCCGGCACTCGGGCGACCCGTAGAGGCTCAGGTCCTGGGACTGGCCCTTCAGGTCGGAGATGTCCTTGAGCCCCAGCTTCTCCGCCGTCGAGCGCAGCGTCCCGACCGCGTTGGCGCTGGCGAAGGGGGTCGGTGGGAACGCCTCCAGGCCCTCCTTCTTGAAGTCCGCGTTGGCCTTCGCGTAGGCGGCCTGCGGGTTGGCCGGCACCTGCTCTGGGTCGACCCCGAAGAACGAGGTCAGCGCCGTGCTCGCGTACTCGGGATAGCCGGAGATCTCGCCGGCCTTGAGCGCCTGCAGCGCCACCGTCTCGGAACCCAGGTTGAGGTCCTTCTTGACCTTGTAGCCGGCGGCCTCGAGAGCCTGTGAGTAGATCTCACCGAGGACGATCTGCTCGGTGAAGTTCTTCGAGCCGATCGTCAGGTTGACCTTGCCGTTGGCGGGGTTCGAGGTGATCGTGGCGCCGCTCCCTGCCGTGTCGGTGGTGCCATCGCCGCTGCTGCCGCAGGCTGAGAGCCCCAGCACCAGGGCGAGCACCGCGACCGCGATCGCTGCCCGTGTTCGCACGCTTTCCGTCATGACGAGACTCCTCCTTAGGTGGGGTTGCAGTTGGAAGCCTTTCATTCCCGCCTGAGGCGAAGTCCGGGGGAGGTCATCAGCCACTGGATCCCCGCCAGGGTCAGCTCCAGGGCGAGCGCCATTAGCGCCACGAGGATCGCCCCGGCGAGCACTCCCTTGTCGCCGTAGACATTGCGGGAGATGATGAAGTCGCCCAGGGTGAGGACCCCCACCAGCGGCGCGATCGTCGCCGTGGCGACGATGTTGATCGTCGCCGTGCGCACCCCGCCCATGATCGTCGGCACGGCGAGCGGCAGCTCGACCCGGCGGATCACCCCGCCGTCCGACATTCCCATCCCGCGCGCCGCCTCGACCGCGTTCCGGTCCACCTGGCTGATCCCGACGTAGGTGTTGGTGAGGATCGGCGGGATGCCGAGCACCGCCAGCGCCAGGATCAGGTTGCCCAGGCCAACCCCGATCGCGGCGGCCATGAAGGCGATCAGGGCCAGCTCGGGGATCGCCCGCCCGGCGTTGCCGATCGCCAGCGCCAGGCCCTCGCCGGCTCCCCTGTGGCCGAGGAAGACGCCGACCGGGAAGGCGATCACCAGCGAGACCCCGAGGGCGACCAGGGTGACCTTGAGCTGTTCGAAGGCGAGGTCGCCGACCTGGCCGAGCCCGCCGATCGTGTTCTGGCCGAGGACGTTGTTCCCCGGCTGCGCGTTGAAGATGAAGTCGAAGGCGTCCCCGAAGAGACCCAGCGCAGCGTACGGAAGGTGGAGCTCGATGCCGCTCATCCGCTCGCCACCCGCCGCCATAGTGTCGCCCGCCGCCCCACCGCGACCAGGATCAGGTCGAAGGCGAGGGCGATGAGGACTGCCAGGCCGCCGGCGATCACGATCCCGGTCTTGAAGGTCAGGTTCCCCCCGGTCAGGATCTCCGATCCGAGCCCGCCGCCGTTGACGAATACCGCGAGGGTGGCGAGGGCCACCGTGCTGACCGTGGCGATCCGCAGCCCGGCGATGATCTCCGGCATCGCCAGCGGGATCTCGACCCGCCACAGCAACTGGCGATCGCTCAGACCCATCCCCCTGCCCGCGTCCCTGATGTCGGGGGGAACGTTGTTCAGGCCGGTGGTGACGTTGCGGTAGATGATCTGCAGGGTGAACGCGGTCAGGGCGATGATCGCCGTGGTGCGGCCGCGACCGGTGATTGGAAGCAGCAGGAAGAAGAAGGCGATGCTGGGGATCGTGTAGAGGACGCCGGTGGCGCCGAGGAACGAGGGCCCCAGCCAGCGATGCCGGTGGGCCAGCAGCGAGAGGCCGAAGGCGATCGCGAAACCGGCGCAGACCGAGGCGAGGACGAGGATCACGTGCTGGATCGCGGGGTCGACGTAGCGGTCGAAGTTGTCGATCGCCCAGCCCGGACAGAAGAGCTCGTTGCGCTGGATGCAGTCCGGGTTGCTGCGGCTGTGCAGCACGACCTCGGCAAGCAGGGCGGAGCTACCCATTGGCCCGCTCCGCCGCGCCGCGCTCCTCCTTCTCGGCCGCCGCAGAGGCGAGGAACTCGGAGATGATCTCGACCGAGAGGACCCCGGCTATCCGCCTCGAGGCGTCGGTTACCGGGGCGTACTGGGTTCCTGCCTGGAGCAGGTCGGCGAGGGCGTCGCGCAGCACGTCGTCGCGGTCGAGCACGGCCCCGAGGGGGGAGTCCGGCGTCCCCGGGACGAACTCACCTGCCAGGTCGTGCTCCGAGAGCCAGCCGAGCGGGCGGCGCTCGGAGTCGATCAGCAGGGTGTAGGGAATCTCGGCCCGCTCGAGCTTGGCGCGCACCTCCGAGGTCGGCTGCCCGACGTAGGCGAGCGGCGCCTCCCAGAGCCCGACGTCGCCCACCCTCATCAGCGCCAGCCGCTTCAGCGCCCGGTCGGCGCCGACGAAGTCCTCGACGAAGTCGTCCGCAGGCGCCATCAGCAGCTCCGCCGGGGTCGCGTACTGGGCGACGCGGCCACCCTGGCGCATGACCGCAATCCGGTCGCCCATCTTGATCGCCTCGTCGATGTCGTGGGTGACGAACAGCACCGTCTTGCGGATCTCGGCCTGGAGGCGGAGGAACTCGTTCTGGAGCCGCTCCCGGCTGATCGGGTCGATCGCCCCGAAGGGCTCGTCCATCAGCATCACCAGCGGGTCGCCCGCCAGCGCCCGGGCCACCCCGACCCGCTGCTGCTGGCCGCCGGAGAGCTGCACCGGGTAGCGCCCGGCGATCTCCGGGTCGAGCCCGATCAGCTCGAGCAGCTCGGCGACCCGGGCATCGGTTCGATCCCGCTTCCAGCCGAGCAGGTGGGGGACGGTGGCGATGTTCTGCGCGATCGTCCGGTGGGGGAAGAGGCCGATCTGCTGGATCACGTAGCCCATCTCCCGCCGCAGGGTGGCCGGGTCGCGGTCGCGAATCGAGCGCTCGCCGAGGAGGATGTCGCCCTCGCTGATCTCGACCGTGCGGTTTGCCATCCGCATCGCGGTCGTCTTGCCGCAGCCGGAGGGCCCGACGAGGACGCAGATCTCGCCCGCCGGCACCTCGATGTTGAGGTCGTCGACCGCCGGGTCCGGTGAGTCCCCGTAGCGCTTGCTGACGTGGTCGTAGCGGAGGGACGAGACCTCGTCATGCGCCGGTGCTCGCAAGGTGGGCACTTCGTCGGGCACGCGCGGTTGATGCTACCCGTCGCCCGCACCGCGGAAACGCGCCGGCGGCGATCGCCGTACCCTGCGGTCGATGGCGAGGACGGAGCTCGACCCGGGCGAGGCCGCGGAGGTGCTGGCGGCCGGCGGCGTCGTCCTCCGCGCAGACGGAGGTGGCTCGGAGATCGCCGTCATCCACCGTCCCAAGTACGGGGACTGGACCCTGCCGAAGGGCAAGCTCGACCCCGGCGAGGGATTCGAGCAGGCGGCGCTCAGGGAGGTCGAGGAGGAGACCGGGCTGCGCTGCGAGCTGGGTCGCGAGCTGGGGTCGGTCTCATACAGCGACCGCAAGGGCCGCTCGAAGCTGGTCCGCTACTGGCTGATGCGGCCGCTGGACGGCGAGTTCGAGCCCAACGACGAGGTGGACGAGCTGCGCTGGGCGGACCCGGCCGGCGCCGCACGGCTGCTCACCTACGCTCACGACCTCGAGCTGGTCAGCGAGGCGCTCGCCTCCCTGGATTGATACTGCTCGAGGCAGCCCTGCGAGCAGAAATAGAGGGTCCGGCCCGCTTCCTCGACCCGGATCGCCTTGTCGCGGTCGACCTTCATTCCGCAGACGGGGTCGGTGGCGCCGCGGCGCGCGGTCAGCGCGAAGAGGGCGACGAATATCGCCAAGCCGATCAGGTTGAGGACCAGCTTGTAGTCGAGCTCGACCGAGCCGAAGATGTCCTCCCGGGTCGGCCGCGGCCCGCTCGGGATCAGGTCGGCGGCGCTGAACAGCCCGTCGACGATCAGCGCGGCGATCACCATCGTGACGAACATCAGCGCGGTGATCCGCAGGGCGAAGGAAGTCCCGTAGTACTTGCGGTAGGCGAGGAGGATCGGGATCACGATCAGGTCGGCGAAGATGAACGCCATCACCCCGGCGAACGAGATGCCGCCGGACCACAGCACCGCCGCCAGGGGGATGTTGCCGACCGAGCAGACGAAGCTGAGCACGGCGATCAGCGGGCCCACCAGGACGTTCTCGACCGCGGTCAGCACCGGCGGGGCGTTCTCGATGAACAGGCCGTTGAAGAAGTCGTCGCCGAGCAGGCCGATGAATCCGGCCAGCAGGAAGCCGATCGAGATCTCCTTCCAGAGCATCTGCCAGTCGGCGCGGAAGTTGTGGGCGACGTCAGACCAGGCCGAGGCCGAGCGCAGCCGCTCCCGCCAGCCCATCCGCTCGCCCGCGGAGTGGTGCTGGTGACCGCTCTCGACCGCCCGCGCGTGCTCGCGCGCTCGCCTCTCCAGCCTGGGCGAGACGAAGAGGCGCAGGGTCAGCGCCATCAGGACGATCATCAACACGCCGCCGACGTACTCGGCCAGGGTGAACTGCCAGCCGATCAGCACCCAGAGCACCAGCCCCAGCTCCCAGACGAGGTTGGTCGAGGCGAACTGGAAGCTGAGCGCGGTGACCGCCGAGGCGCCCTTTTGGAACAGCGACTTGGCGATCGCGATCGCCGCGTAGGAGCAGGACGAGCTGGCGGCGCCGAGCCCGGTGGCAAGGGCGATCGGCTTCGGGCCCTCGCCCGAGAGGGACCGCTCGATCCGCTCCCGCGGGACCCAGGCCTGCACGATCCCCGAGATGGCGAAGCCGAGGACCAGCGCCCACCAGACCTCGTAGGCCATCAGCAGCGACTGCTCGAGGCCGTCGAGGATCGTGCCGAGGAGGTCGCTCATCCCTCAACCGATCCCGAGCCGCTGCGCCCGCTCGCGGGCGCGGGCGAGGACCTCGACGGCGTCGGGGACGACGCCGCCCCGCATCAGCACGCGCCCGGCGACCACGGTGGTGTCGACGATCGAGCCTGAGGCGGCGTAGACGAGGCCGGCGCGAAGGTCGCCGAGGCCCAGCTCGTAGGAGTCGCGTCGGAGCAGCAGGAAGTCGGCCGGCTCGCCGACTGCGAGGGTGCCGGCCCCGAGCAGCTCCGCCCGGGCGCCGGTTGCGATCGCCCACGCCTCGGCCGCCCCGAGCACCGAGGGGTCCGCGGCGGCGTGCTTCTGGATCAGTGCCAGCGCCTTCAGGTCGGAGAGGAGGTCGAGCGAGTTGTTCGATCCGGCGCCATCGGTGCCGAGGCCGATCGCGACGCCGTGGCGCTGGGCCTCCGGCAGGGGAAAGACGCCGCCGACGGCGAGCTTCATGTTGGCGACCGGGTTGGTGACGACGGTGGCTCCGCGCCCGGCGATCAGCTCGAGCTCGGAGGCATCGAGCCAGACGCCGTGGGCGAGCAGCGTGCGCGGGCCGAGCATGCCGAGGCGGTCGAGATAGTGGGCCGGCCGCAGATCATGGTCGGCGACGCATTGCTCGACCTCGGCCTGCGTCTCGGAGAGGTGGATCTGGACCGGGACGCTGTGCTCCTCGCCGACCTCGCCGATCCAGCGCAGCGACTCCTCGCTGACCGTGTAGATCGCGTGCGGGGCCAGCGAGGGCCGCACCCGCTCGTCGAACCCGGTGAGGTGATCGAGGCTCTCCAGCGCGGCCTCGCGCAGCGAGCCGTGATCGCCGTCGGCGTCGATCAGCGGCGCCCCGATCGTCGCCCGCAGGCCGGCGTCGCGGACCGCCCGGGCGCTGGCCTCGGCCTGCCAGTACATGTCCCAGAAGCGCACCGTCCCGGTGCGGATCATCTCCACGCAGGCCAGCCGCGTCCCCCAGTAGACGTCGTCCGCCTCGAGCCTGGCCTCGATCGGCCAGATCCTCTCCTCGAGCCAGCGCATCAGCGGCAGGTCGTCGCCGTAGCCGCGGAACAGGGTCATCGCCGCGTGGGTGTGGCCGTTGAGCAGGGGAGCGACGAGCGGCGCCCCGGCGGCCTCGATCACCTCGTCACCGGGCTGCGGAGAGACCTCCGGCCCGATCGCCCCGATCCGCCCCTCCGAGCAGCGCAGCCCGACGGCTTCGCCGTCGAGCAGGGCCCCGGTGACGCAGAGGCTCACGCCGGCGCCCCGCTCAGCTCGGCGAGGAGCCCCGGGATCAGCGCCTCCAGGCGACCCCGGTTGGCGCTGCGGCCCGCAGCGTAGGCCCCGGCGCTGAGCGCGGCGCCGCCGATCCCGTTGGCGAGGTTGTCGACGACGCAGATCGCCGCGTAGGCCAGCCCCAGCTCGCAGGCCGCGACGCACTCCGAGGCGAGGGTCATGCCGATCATCTCGGCGTGGGGGGCGATCACGCGGATCTCGGCGGCGGTCTCGAACCGCGGCCCGATCGCCTGCCAGTAGATGCCATCGTCCCAGCGGCTCCCCGACGCCGCGGCCCCAGGCCTCGAGCACCCGGCTTCGCCAGTCGGGATCGAAGCCGGGGACGACGTGGCCGCGCTCGTCGGAGAAGCCGGAGCCCGCCAGGTTGAGGGCGACGAAGTCCTCCGGGCAGAGGAAGTTGCCGACGGCGATCCCTTCCCTCAGCGAGCCGACCGAGGAGATCGCCAGCACCGACTCGCAGCCGCTGCCGGCCAGGGTCCTGATGTTGGCCGCGTGGTCGATCATGTGCGGGGGCAGGTAGGGGCCGCTGCCGTGACGTTGCAGCACCGCGACGCTCCCCGACGGCGCCGGCTCGGCGCCGATCAGGGCGCTGCCGACTATCAGGCCGAGGGTGCTCATCGGCCTGATCCTATGATCAGCCGCCCTCTCGCTTGGAACGGAATGCCGCCACCGCCTCGGCGTGGTCGACGATCGGCTCCGGATAGGAGATCGCCTGCCTCTCCAGCGGCCCGAGCTTCCACGGCTCGTGGACGGCACCGCCGTCGATCGCCTCCAGCTCGTCCACGTAGCGGCGCACGTAGTGCCCCTCGGGGTCGAAGCGGTGGGCCTGGCGGATCGGGTTGAAGACCCGGTTGGGCCGGGTGTCGTTGCCGGTGCCGGCGACCCACTGCCAGTTGCCCGAGTTGTTGGCGATCTCACCGTCGGCGAGCAGCTCCCAGAAGCGCCGGGCGCCCTCGCGCCAGTCGATGTAGAGGTCCTTGGTCAGGAAGGAGGCGACGATCAGGCGGGCGCGGTTGTGCATGAAGCCCTCGCGGATCAGCTGCCGCATGCCGGCGTCGACGATCGGGTAGCCGGTCATGCCCCTCTCTCCACGCCTCGAGCGATCGCTCCGAGCGCGACCACTGATCGCCGCGGGAGCGGTAGTTGCGGCGCGGGTAGGAGGGAAAGGCCGCCAGGACCTGATGGTGGAAGTCGCGCCAGCAGAGCTGCCTGGCGAATGCCTCGCCGCCGCGCTTCTCGCGCGCTCTCTGCAACAGCTCGCGCGGCGAGAGGCAGCCGAAGCGAAGGTAGGCCGAGAGGCGGGAGGTCGCGTCTGCGGCAAGGTCGTCGTGGCCCTCCCCGTAGGCGGAGACCGGGGACCGCATGAAGGCGTTCATCCTGCGGCGGCCCTCCTGCTCGCCGCCCGAGGCGAGGTCGGGCGAGGGGCTTGCCGAGGTGAGCTTTCGCAGCGCCGGCAGCGACACTCCGCTGGGGCCGGCGGGCGGCGAGAGGCGCCTCGGCGGGCGCAACGCCGGCTCGAGCTCGACGGCGGACCAGGCCCGGTGATAGGGACTGAAGACCCGGAAGTGATCGCCACCGGCGGGGGTCAGCTCGCCGGGCGGGACCACCGTGGTGCCGGTGTGCAGGTGGAGACCGATCCGCTCTCTCTCGCAGGCAGCGACCAGCCGGCGCTCGCGGCTGCGGGCCAGGCTGCTGTAGTCGGCGCTGGCGTGGATCTCGGACGCGCCGGCCTCCTTGGCCATGCCGATCGCCTCGCGGACCGGATCGCCGCGGCGCACGAAGAGGGGGGCGCCAAGACCCCGCAGCGAATCGCCGAGGTCGCGCAGCGAGTCCAGCATGAAGGCGAGGCGGTTGGCGCAGGCGAAGCCGCTGCTGAGGATCGCCTCGTCGAAGACGAACAGCGGTACCACTCGATCGGCGCTCGCCGCCGCCCGCAGCGCCGGGTGATCGTGCACCCTGAGGTCGCGGTTGAAGAGAAGCAGCGAAACCGTCACGACCTCCAAGCTACCCAGCCGCACCCCGCTCACCCAACCGCTGGCGCGGCCGACCTCATGCCTGCATGGCGATGATTTGGTTTGCCACACCCTGTAGGGGGTGCGGCCACAGCCTGTAGGGGTGCGGCTGCGGCTAACGCGGCTGCGGCACCCCCGGCCTGGCGGGGCTGCGCCGCCTTCCCCGCTCGAACGCCGCGGACAGGCCGAAGCCGCCGCTGCGGCGACCCGCCGCCAGCGCCAGCGCGGTCGCGGCGACGACAGCGGGGGAGCTCAGGCCGGCGATGAGCGAGGCGGTCATCACGATCGCGGCGCCGATGCCGGAGAGCCTGTGGGCGAGCTTCACGGACGAGATCTGCTGCCTTTCGGTCTTCATGGGGCGACCGTAGGCCCGCCGCACGCGGAACAGGTTTAAGGGTTGTTAAGTGCCTCTTCCCTTGCTGCGAGCAGCGCCTCGAGCTGGCGGCGCAGATCCTCCGCGAAGGGGGGCTGCGGGCTCAGGGCGCAGAGCGCCTCGGCGTCGCGGCGCCAGAGCTCGAGCCGCAGGTCGAGCGGCGCTTGGAATCGCTTGCCGACATCCTCACCCTCCTCGTCGTACAGCGCCCGCAGGTCGGTGACGTTCGAGAGCTTGTCGGCCGCGTAGATGGCGACGGCGTCGGAGCCGGCGGCGAGCACCTTCTCGCGCAGCGCGTCCTTGCGGCGCTCATAGGGCTCGATCGAGGGGTCGTCGCTGAGCACCTTGACGAGCTCCGCGACCCGCTCGCCGAAGCGCTTGCGTATCTCCTCGGCGCTGGTCTCGGTGTCCTCGAGCAGGTCATGCAGGAGTGCCGCCGCCTGCACCTCGTCGTCGTAGCCGGCCTCGCGAAGCTGCCTCGAGACCGCCTGCGGGTGCTCGATGTACGGGAGGCCGCTGTAGTTGCGGATCTGTCCGGAGTGCCCGTCGGCGGCGAACGCCTCGGCCTCCGCGGCGAGCGGCGACTCCGCCACGGGGTCAGCCATCGGAGCTGTTCCTCGCCAGCCCGGGCGTGACCGAGCCCCCTGCGGGGTCGCGGTCGGGGTGGTCGCGCTCGACGAAGCGGCGGATTCCCTCGGCCATCTCGGGGGAGGTGAGCAGCTTGTTGAAGCACTGGGCCTCGATCCGCAGGCCCTCGGAGAGCGGCCGGCCGTAGCCGCGCACAGCGGCCTCCTTGTCGGTGCGGATCGCCGGCTGGGGCAGCTCGGCGATCGCCCCGGCCAGCTCCAGCGCGCGGCCGAGGCACTCCCCGCTCGGCGTCACCTCGTTGACGAGCCCGATCCTCTCGGCCTCGGCGGCGCCGATCACGCGGCCGGTGATGATCAGCTCCATCGCCCGGCCCATGCCGACGATCCGCGGCAGCCGCTGGGTGCCGCCGTCGCCGAGGCCGATGTTCCAGCGGCGGCAGGTGACGCCGAAGCTGGCGTGCTCGTCGGCGATGCGGATGTCCGCGAAGCAGGCCCACTCCAGGCCCCCTGCGTAGGCGACGCCGTTGACGGCGGCGATGATCGGCTTGTAGATGTCGCACCAGCGCGAGGGGCCGATGATCCCGTCGCGCTCGCCGCGATTGTGCGCCTCGACCTCCTCGGGGCTCCAGCGCACCAGCGGCTCCTCGTCGCCCTGATCGCTGAACCCGGCCGCGGCGGCCTTGAGGTCGGCGCCGGCGCAGAACGCCGAGGACCCGGCCCCGGTGAGCACCGCGACCCGCGCCTCGTCATCGTCGCGGAAGCGCCCCCAGGCGTCGATCATCTCGCGCGAGGTGACCGGCCCGATCGCGTTCATCCGCTCGGGGCGGTCGATCGTGATCAGGCGGACCGCTCCGCGCTCCTCGTATCGGATCTGCTCGTACAAGGCCGCCAGCCTACCGCCGCGGCGAGCCTGCCCCCGGCGCGGCGCCGGCCGCGCGGGCGCCGGGCAGGACGTCGAGCTCGGCCCGCTCGCGGGCCAGCTCGACCGAGCTCGGCGCCCCGCCCAGCGCCGCCCAGCGCTCCCTCACGGTGCGGCCCAGGTCGTCGAGGAACTCGTCGGAGTGCAGCGGGTCGTGATGGAAGAGCAGGGTTCGCTCCGCGCCGGCTGCGGCGGGAGAAGGAGAGCGCGTGGGAGATCGAGGAGTGCCCCCAGCCGACATGCTGCGGATACTCGGCGTCGGAGTACTGACCGTCGTGGATCAAGAGGCTGGCGTCGCGGGCCAGGTCGAAGCCGGAGATCCAGTCCTCGTCCAGCCCGTCGATCTCGCCGCTCAGGGCGGGCTCGTGGTCCGGGATGTAGGCAAGCTTGGTGTCGCCCTCGCTGATCGTGTAGCCGAGGGTCGGCCCGCGGTGGGTCACCGAGGCGGCGCTGATCCGCGCCGGTCCGATCTCCCATTCCGACTCCGGGCAGTGGCGGAAGGAGACGTCACAGGGGAGCTCGCGCACCTCGACCGGGGAGAGGGGGGCCGAGATGTAGCGGGCGATGCGGTCGCGCAGCGAGGCCTCCGGCGAGGCGGGGCCCCAGATCACGATCTCCGTCTGCGGGCGGAAGGCCGGCGCGAAGAAGACCAGGCCCTGGATATGGTCGAGGTGGAGGTGGGTGAGGAGGATGTGCAGGCGGGCCGGCTCATCGTCCAGGGTGAGGCCGAGGCTGCGGATCCCGGTGCCGGCGTCGAGCGCCAGCAGGGTCCCGTCGGAGAGGGTGACCCCGACGCAGGAGGTGTTGCCCCCGTAGCGGATCGTCTCCGGGCCGGGGGAGGGAACCGAGCCGCGGGTGCCCCAGATCTTCACCCTCATCCCGGCCCGCTCTCCTCGTCGGCCTCCGCCGGCCAGAACACGGCGATCGCCCCCTGCGAGCCGTGGGCGGTGAGGATGGGAAAGGCGGAGGCCTCGATCCTCTGCATCGCGCCGCCGGCGGTGCGGATCTCGAAGGTCGCATGCGCGGGCCGGCCGCGGCGCACCGCGACGACCAGCGGCAGCTCGTCGTAGGGGAGGGGGTCGCCGGCCTCGTCGAAGGGCCCGAACTGCGAGCCCCACTCCTCCGGGCCGACCTTGCCGAGCTCCTCGAAGCGCCGGCCGAGGAGCATGCCGGCAGCCTCGTTGTAGAAGATCAGAATGCCGCCCTCGTCGACCAGGAAGGCCGGCGTGGAGAGCGAGGACAGCAGGTTGCGGGCGAGGATCAGCTCGATCGGCTTCTGCGCCACACTCAGACCCTACCCTGGGGGTGGCGGCGCCGCGCTTGGGGGTTCAGCCCTTGGGGATCACGTAGGGCCCGCATGCGTCGGCGCCGGGGTTGGCGGCGACGTCGGCGGTGTCGAGCACCTTCCCACCGGAGCCGAGCGCCTTCAGCTCGACCTTGAGCTTCGTCTTGCTGGCCGTGACCTCGGCGTAGGAGAACTGGTCCATCCCGGCGCACTGCATGCCCACACCTGAAGGCGGAGCAGGCTTGAAGAAGAGGTCGTGGATCAGCCCTGCGTAGGGTCCGCCGACCGCGTCGTTGATCTCCAGCCCGAAGTTCTTCGTCGCCGTGGGCCCGGTTGTGATGTCCATGATCCCGGAGTCCACGGGGCCACCCGGCTCGAGCGTCTTCAAGCGGGCGTCGTTGACCAGGTTGGCGTGGTCGTCGGTGGTCAGGAAGACGACGTTCTTCACGTTGTTGCGCAGGAAGTTCAGAAGCTTCTGGCGCTCCGCCTCATAGCCCTCCCAGCGGTCGTAGGGAAGGGCGTAGAACTGCTGGATCGGGACCTCGTTGAAGATCACCTTGAAGGTCGCGGTCGAGCGCTTGATCGCCTGCTTGAACCTGGCCAGCTGGGCGCTGCCGAGCATGGTGCGCTGGGGGTCGTTGATCTTCGCCAGGCAGGCGGGGGGCACGGGGTTGCCAAGTTGTGGAACCAGGAGCTTGAAGACGTCGCGGACGCTCTGCGGGGCGGTTGGCGCCAGGTCGGCGCTGCCGCTGCCCGAAGGGTTGTCACAGGTCCCGTTGTAGTCGGCGCTGCGGCTGCGGAAGGAGCGCTCGTCGAGGAAGAAGATCTCCAGGTTCTTGCCCCAGCGGTAGCTCCGGTAGAGCCCGGTCTTCTTCGTGTAGCTGACGGGGTTGTAGTTGCGGAACGCCTTCACCCCCCTCCTATAGAGGGTCTTGCCATTGATGTGGACGTCGCCTCCCGACTCGGGGAAGACGTTCTCGAACTTCGAGAAGTCGTTGATGAACTCGTGATCGTCCCAGTGGGCGTAGTAAGAGGCTGCGCCACGCGCCTTGACCCAGGGCTCCATTCCGAGGTTCAGCTTGTACTTCTTCCACTTCTCGGGAACCGTAAGCGCAACCTTGTTGACGCCGCCCGCGCCGGGGACCTCCGAGTCGGAGTAGATCGTGTCGCCCATCAGCACGTTGAAGTCGTTGTGCTCGGCCCGGACCCTGTTCCATAGCTGGAAGTCGTTCCAGTAGGGCTTCGACTCCCCGGGCACGCGCGCGGCATCCTGATCACCGGAGAGCGAGAAGTGGATCGTCTTCGCCTGATTCGGCGCCGGCGCCGTCTCGAAGCTGCCGGTCGAGCTGTGCCGCCCGCCTGGCATGCACCAGCGGAAGTGGTACTTCGTCCCGGCCCGCAGGCCGCCGATCCGCTTCTGCACCGTCCTGTCGTTGTCGGCCGAGACCTTGGCCTTCATGGCACGCGGGGCGCGGCGCAGGTCGCAGGCGCCGAACCGCTTGCCGCGCGAGACCTGGGCCAGGGCGGTTCCGGTGCCCTTGGCGCGGGCCCAGAGGATCGCCGAGTGCTGGCTGACATCACCGGCGACCACGCCGTAGCGGAAGCCCCGCTCGCCGGCCGAGGCGGGTGCGGCGGCGACGGCCAGCGCCGCCAGGCACGCGAGCGCGGCGGGAAGGATTCGGGAGCCCCGGGTTGCCATCTCGGCAATCCTAAACCGCTCTGTCAAGTCGAAGTTGCGGAGCGGCCGCGCTCAGCCGGCCGCCTCGGCGCTCCGCAGCCCACCTCTGGCCCACAGCGCGAAGACCGCGACCAGCCCGATCGCCACGGCGAACGCGGGCACCAGCAGGGTCACCTCGCCGGAGATGAGCCCCCGTCCCGTCTCCAGCAGGAGGGTTGCGGGGTTGACGGAGGCGACGGTGTGGATCCACCCGGAGAGAAGGTCGAGGGGGACGTAGACGGGCGCCACGAAGAGCACCAGGAAGACCGGGAGCTGGATCAGCGGGCCACCCTGGATCGAGCGCACGCGCATCGCGACCCCGCAGGCCCAGAGCGTCGCGGCGAGGTTGAGGATCAGGGCCAACCCGAACAGGCCGAAGAGATCGACCCCGCTGCCATCGACCTGCATCCCGGCGATCAGCGCCACGGTCCCCAGCAGGGTCCAGGTGACGAGGGCCCGGACCAGGGCGGCGAGGGCGTAACCGACGACGATCGCGCCGCGGTTCGGGGCGGCGAGCATGAAGCGCCCCGAGAAGCCGGTCTCGAAGTCTCGGGCTATCGCAAAGCCGGTGAAGACGCCGCCGAAGGCGGCCGACTGGAGCATGACGAAGACGAACTGAAAGGCCGTGTAGCCGCTGCGGAAATCGAAGTTCGGGACCTTGCTGATCGCCGAGAGCCCCCCGGCGAAGGCGGCGAAGAAGAAGAGCGGGAAGACGAGCGCCGGGACCGCGAAGGCCGGGTTGGTGAGGAAGTTGTGGACGCTGCGCCAGGCGACGGCGAGGGCGACCGAGCGGAAGCGGCGTGGGCTCACGTCCGCACCAGCCGGCTCTTGAGCGACCCGGTCGCCGCCGCCATTCCGACCACCAGGATCGCCGCCGCGATCCCGAACCCGAGCGCCAGCGCCTGCGGGTCCCAGCCGTCGATCAGCAGGGAGCGGATCGCCTCCAGCAGGTAGGAGACCGGGTTGTAGGTCGCGACCTCGCGGAACCAGTCGCTCTGGATCAGGTTGCGGGGCAGCGCCATCGAGGAGATGAAGAGGAAGACGAAGAAGACCGGGAAGAGGCCCTGGACCGCCTCCCCGGTGCCGGTCCGCAGCGCGGCGAAGAGCCCGATCGACCCGAAGCCGACCGTGATCAGGACCGAGAGCGCGAGGATCGCCGCCACCCCGGGCACGCCGGCGGAGAAATGGGCACCGAAGATCCACCCGACCAGCAGGTAGGTGGCGGCTTGGATCACGCCCAGGAGCGCCGCCCCTGCCAACAGCCCGCTGAGCAGGGCGCCGCCCCGCAGCGGCGTCAGGGCGAGGCGGTTCAGGAAGCCGGTCTCGATGTCGCGGGCCAGGTCGGTGCCCGCGTTCAGCACCGAGAAGAGGGCTCCCTGGATGAACGGGACGGCGAGCAGGAAGGTGAAATAGGAGTCGGTGGGGAAGCCGGGGATGTCGGTCGCCTTCGCAAGACCGTTGGAGTTGACCGCGAGCAGGAAGAGGGGGAAGACCAGCGCCGGGACGATCTGGGCGGGCTGGCGCAGGGTCCTGAGGACCGAACGCCGGGCCAGCTGGCCCACCTGGCCGGCCGGCGAGGCGCTCATGCCGGGACGGCCTCCGTCTCCCCGGTTTCCTCGTCCCCGTCCCCGTCCCCGGCCCCCTCCAGGGAGCGCCCGGTCTTGGCGAGGAAGACGTCGTCGAGTGAAGGGGCGTGGAGCTGCAGGGTCTCGACCCCGATCCCTCCCTCGTCGAGGGAGCGGATCACCTCGGCCAGGTCGCCCTCGCCGCCGGCCAGGCGCACCGCGACCCCCTTGGGGGCGCCGGCGGCGCGCTCGCCGAAGCGCTCCATCACCGCGGCCATCGCCTCGCGCTCGGCGGGGTCGCGCGGGACCGCCTCGACCGTGGGGCGGCCGATCTCCGCCTTCAGCTCGGCCGGCGTCCCCTCGGCGACGATCCGCCCGTGGTCGATGATCCCGACCCGGTCGGCAAGCGCGTCGGCCTCCTCCAGGTACTGGGTGGTGAGGAAGACCGTCACGCCGTCGTCGGCCGCCAGCCTCGCGACCTCGTCCCAAAGCGCGGTGCGGCTCTGGACGTCGAGCCCGGTGGTCGGCTCGTCGAGGAAGAGGATGCTGGGCCGGTGGACGAGCGCCAGGGCCAGGTCGAGGCGCCGCTTCATCCCTCCGGAGTAGCCGCCGACCTTGCGATCGGCGGCCTCGATCAGCCCGACCCTTCGCAGCAGCTCGTCGCTGCGCCGGTGGCGCTCCCGCTTTCCGATGCCGTGCAGCGCGGTCTGCAGGCGCATGTGCTCACGGCCGGATAGCAGCGGGTCCAGTGCCGCCTCCTGCAGCGCCGCGCCGATCGCCTCCCGCACCCGCGGGCCCTCGCGGACGACGTCGTGCCCGGCAACCCTGGCGCTGCCCCCGGTGGGGGGGAGCAGGGTGGTCAGCATCAGCACCGTGGTCGACTTGCCGGCGCCGTTGGGCCCGAGGAACCCGTAGATCTCGCCCGGCTCGACCAGCAGGTCGATGCCGTCCACGGCGCGCGGCCCGTTCTTGAACTCGCGCACCAGGCCGGATGTCTCGATCCCCTTGCCTTCGCTCGTCATCGACAGGTGACACTAGCTAGCGCGGCGCTCGCGCTTCGCGGTGCCCGGCGGCTGGGCGGCTGCGGGAGTGAGCGGCGGTGCCGTATACCTAGGCCGGTGCGGGAGCCGACTCACACCTACCGCCTGGCGATGGGGATCTGCCGGCCGCTGGGGCGCTGGAGCCGCCTGCGGGTCGACGGGCTTGGCTCCCTGCCCGAGAGCGGGCCCGTGCTGGTCGTCGGCAACCACGACAGCTACTGGGATCCGGTGCTGATCGGCCTCGCGGCGCGCGGACGGCGCCAGATCCGCGCCCTGGCCAAGTCGACCCTCTGGAAGGTCCCGGGCCTCGCACCGGTCCTCGACGGCATGGGCCAGATCCCGATCGAGCGGGGGGCCGGGGACGCCGGCGCCCTGGAGCGGGCCGTCTCCGAGCTTCGGGCCGGGGCCTGCATCGGGATCTTCCCCGAGGGCACGAGCTCCCGCGGCGAGCGGCTGCGGGCGCGCAGCGGCGTCGGCCGGCTCGCGATCGAGGTCCCGGAGGCGAGGATCGTCCTCGTCGCGATCGAGGGCACGGCCGAGATCGTCCGCTTCCCGCGCCGGCCCCGGATCCGCGCCCGCTTCCTCGAGCCGCGCGGCGGCCAAGTTGCTCCGGGAGAGGACCCCGGAGTGCTGGCCTCCCGGCTGCTCGCCGAGCTGCGCGAGCTGGTCCCCCCGGTCGCCGCGAAGCGCCGCGGCTGAGTCTGAGGCCGCGCCGCATATCCTTCCCGCGGGGGCAGCGATGAGCGAGCCCAGTCGCACCTACAGTCTCGTGATGAACCTGTTCAGGCCCCTCGGCGCCTGGAGCCGGCTTCGGGTCGAGGGCCTCGAAGCCCTGCCGTCGAGCGGACCGGTCCTACTCGTCGGCAACCACGACTGCCAGTGGGATCCCGTGATGATCGGCCTGGCCGCGCGCGGGCGGCGCCAGATCCACGCCCTGGCGAAGTCATCGCTCTGGGAGAAGCGGGGGCTCGCACCGGTGCTCGATCGGATGGGCCAGATCCCGATCGACCGCGGCCGCGCCAACCCGGAAGCAGTCAGCGATGCGGTCGCCAGGCTGCGCGGAGGAGCCTGCATCGGTGTCTTCGCCGAGGGCACCGTCTCCACGGGCCGGCGCTTCCGCGCCCGCAGCGGGGTCGGCCGCCTGGCGCTCGAGGTCCCCGAGGCGAGGATCGTGCTGGTCGCGATCCGGGGGGTCACGGACATCGTCCGCTTCCCCCGCCGGCCGCTGGTGGAGGCGACGTTCTTCGAGCCGCGCTGGGGCCAGGCCAACCCCGGGGAGGACCCTCAGGTGCTCGCGACCCGCCTCGTCGACGAGCTGCGCGAGATTGCGCCTCCGGTCGCCTTCGGGCGCCGGCGCTGACCGATCAGTCCCCTGCTTCCTCCCCGGCCGGAGTCAGCGCGTACCACTGAGCTCCGAATGAGGTGAAGTCGTTGCCGGTCACGTCCCCCGGCTTCTTGTCGGAGACGTAGGTGTAGAGCGGGTGGCCCGCGTAGGTCACCTGCATGGTCCCGTCGCTGCGCTTGGTCGTGCCCAGCTTCGAGGCCTCGGCGCCGCCCTTCGCCTTTGGCGCGCCGCTTGTGGTCAGCGGGGGCCAGACCTTGGCGCAGGCGCCGTAGCAGGACGACTTGGTGCCCTTGTCCTTGTGGAAGTCATAGAGGGTGAAGCCCTTCGAGGTGACGATGATCTTCCCGAGCTTCGGGTTGCTCGCCACCGAGACGACGGCGGCGGTGCTCGCTCCGCCCGCGGCGGCCCCGGTGCCGCTGGGCTTCTGGTAGCCGGCGTTCGACGAGGACCCTCCTCCGCCCGAGCCGTAGAGGCTGCCGCCTCCGCCCGAGCTCGAACTGGTCGTGTCCGAGCTGGAGCCGCAGCCGGCGACGATCAGCGCCGCGCCGGCGACGAGCGCCACCAGCAGAGCCACCATCGGTCTGCTCATTTGCCTCATGTGTTCTCCTTCTTGTATCGGCCGTTCTTGAAGCGTTCAGTCGTCGGCGCGTTCTCGATCGGCGCCAGGAAGGTGCGGTCTCCGGCGCGCACCCCGATCGACTCGGCCCGGGAGAGATCGAGGGCAGAGCTGAGCACCGCCTGGGAGTCCCCGCCGTAGCGGTAGGTGAAGGTGCCGGCGGCGACCCGTGCGCCGTCGGCGCGGCGCAGGAAGACCCGGCAGAGCGTGCCGGAGCGCACCCCGCTGACCTGCATCCTGATCTGGGTGCCGAATGGCCTCGGCTCGAGCGCCGCCGAGATCTGCATCCCGGGCGGCAGGGAAGCGAAGTCGACCCGCTGCGAGGGCTCGCTGCTGCCACCGGGAAGCACTAGGAAGACGAACGCGGCGGCGGCGGCGGCCGCAGTGCCGATCGCCAGGCCGAAGTTGAACCGGCGCCGGCGGCGAGCCGAACGCCGCTCGGCGGCGATCTCTGCAGCGATCCGCCGGCCGAGGCCGGCGGAGGGCTCAGGGGCGCTGCCCAGGCGCTGCGGGTCCGCCATCGGCAGCACCTCGGCGACGCCGGCCAGCGATGCCACCTCATCGCTGCACCCGGGACAACCCTCGAGATGCGCCTCGAGGGCAACCCGCTCGGGCACGTCGAGCTGACCGAGCGCGTAGACGCCGAGCGACTCGCGCCATCGCCTGCATCCCTCAGCCGTCATATCCCATCTCCTCGAGCACGTTGCGAAGCGCGCGCAGCCCGTAGTAGACGCGGCTCTTGATGGTCCCCAGCGGCACTCCCAGCTCTGCGGCCACCTCGGCGTGGGGGCGGCCACGGTAGTAGGTCTCGACGATCACCTTGCGATGCTCCTCGCCAATCCGGCGCAGCGCCTCCTCGACCTGCCAGGCGAGCAGGGCCTCGTCGAGCGGGTCGACCGAGGGCTCCGTGCCCCCGGCCGCGACCGGTGGCCGGGAGCTGCGAGCGCGGCTGAGGTCGATGACGACGTTGCGCAGGATCGCGAACAGCCAGGTGCGCAGCGAGCCGATCTCGGGGTCGAAGCGGTCGCCGGCGCGCCAGGCCCGCACGAAGGCCTCCTGCACCGCTTCCTCGGCGAGCCCCGCGTCGCCCAGCGATCGCAGCGCGAAGCGGTAGAGCTCGCCCGAGTGGGCGGCGTAAGCCTCGCGCACGTCCCGCTCGCGGCTGAGAGCCCCGGCGGCCATGCGCTCAGTCTCCCAGGCGCGGGTCGAAGTTTTGCTTTCTTGCGTTCACGCTGCCCGGGTTACGGAGCAGCGGGGCCCTTGGTTCAGAGCCTCATCGCGAACCCGAAGCACCCGGCCGAGAAGTCCAGGCGCGCCGAGCGAGGTTGCTCCCGGTGCCGGCGGCCAGCCGGCACCGGGAGGCGGCAGCTTCAGAGGTCGGCTAGGAGAGCTTGCCGATCTTGAAGATCTTGGTGCCGCAGTCGGGGCACGTCCCCTGGATCGCCGGGCGACCGTTCTTCATGGTCACCTGCTGGGGATCCTTGATCTCGACCTTCTTGCGCTCCTTGACGCAGTATCCCTCAGGCATGAGAGGGCCCTCCTTTCGCTGCCGCTTCGCGGCAAAACTCACGGTTGCCCGCGAGGTCGGATTGCGGCGAATGTAACGCAGGCCGTGGACGATTCCCACGCATGCGTGTGCGGATCATCACAAGAACCGGAGAGGTGCCGCAGGCACGGCCACCGGCCGGGCCGGGGCTGAGGATCGATTCGACTAGCCTTTCGGCCCCGCAACCCCGCCGCGATCAAGGAGACCTGAGATGCCCGAAGCAGTGATCGTCGACATCGTCCGAACCCCGATAGGCCGCGCCTTCAAGGGCTCGCTGGCCCAGATGCGGCCCGATGAGATGGGCGCCTACGTCGTCGATTCCCTGCTCGAGCGCCACCCCGAGGTCGACCCGGCCTCGGTCGAGGATCTCTTCTGCGGCTGCGGCATGCCGCAGGGCCTTCAGGCCTTCAACGTCGGCCGGATCATCTCGCTGCTCTCCGAGAGGCTGCCGGAGACCGTCAACGGCGTCACCGTCTCGCGCTACTGCTCCTCCAGCCTCGACGCGATCCGCCACGCCGGGAACGCGATCAAGGCGGGCGAGGGCGACACCTACATCGCCGCGGGGGTCGAGTGGGTCAGCCGCTACAACGAGCGCACCGAGCCGGCCGGCGAGGCGGACCAGAACGAGAGGCTCCAGGGCAAGGACGGCCAACCCGACGCCTACATCGCGATGGGCCACACGGCGGTCAACGTCGCCAAGCGCTACGAGGTGAGCCGCGCCGACATGGACAAGTTCGCGCAGCGCTCCCAGGAGCTGGCCGTCGCCTCCCAGGAGGACGGCTTCTTCGACCGCGAGATCGTCCCGGTGACGCTGCCCGACGGGACCGAGGTGGCCAAGGACGACGGCCCCCGGGCCAGCTCGACACTGGAGAAGCTCTCCGAGCTCGACGACGCCTTCCCCGAGGCCGGGGGCGGCGGCGTGACCGCCGGCAACTCCTGCCCGCTCAACGACGGAGCCGCCGCGGCGCTGCTGATGAGCGAGGAGAAGGCGAAGGCGCTCGGCCTGACGCCGCGGGCGCGGATCGTCACTGCGGCGACCTTCGGCAACGAGCCGGAGTACATGGGCGTCGCTCCGATCGGCGCGATCAAGAAGGTCCTCGATCGGGCCGGGATGACGATCGACGACGTCGGCGCGGTCGAGCTGAACGAGGCGTTCGCGGCGCAGGTGATCCCGATCATGGACGAGTGCGACATCCCGCTGGAGAAGCTCAACACCCACGGCGGCGCGATCGCCCTCGGGCACCCATTCGGGATGACCGGGGCGCGGATCATGGGGACTCTGCTGAACGTGCTGGAGACCGACGATCACCAGGTCGGGTTGGAGACGATGTGCGTCGCCGGCGGCCAGGGCAAGGCGATGATCGTCGAGCGGCTGAACTGATCGGCGCGGCCAGCGACGCCGCCCGCGCGTCGGGCTGAGGTGCGATGGACATAGGAGCGACGCTGTTCAGCACCGGCTGGGCGTCGGGCGTCAACGCCTACGCCACCGTGGCGCTGTTGGGGATCCTCGGCAGAACCGGGGCCGCCGAGATCCCCGCGCCGATCACCTCGAACCTGGTGATCGCCGTCGCCCTGGCGATGTTCGCGATCGAGTTCGTGACCGACAAGGTCGCCTACGTCGACAGCGCCTGGGACACGGTGCACACCTTCGTGCGGCCGGCGATCGGCGCCTGGCTGGGAGCGCTGATCGCCGGCCACGATGGCGGCGGCACCAGCGAGGCGGTCGGAGCGCTGGGCTCGGGAAGCACGGCGCTCGCCAGCCATGGGGTCAAGGCCGGCCTGCGGATCCTGATCAACACGATGCCCGAGCCGTTCAGCAACATCGCCGTCAGCCTCACCGAGGACGGACTCGTCGCGACCGTGGTCGGCTTCTCGATCAACCACCCGGTGCTCGCCTTCGCGATCGCCGCGACGCTGCTGGGCGCAGGGATCCTCGTCCTGGTCCTGCTGTACCGCAGGCTGATCGCGGCGATCCGCAGGATGCGCGAGAAAGGTCGGGCCCCTCCCAGGCGTTAGTGTCCCGGCCAACTCGTCTGCAGAGGAGGGACTCTTGAGGCTAGGACGCTGGTTCGTCGTTGGTTCGGTAGTTGCCCTGACGGTCGCGCTGGCGGCCACGGTGGCGACCGGCTCGACGATCTACTCCGGCCAGCTCTCGATCACCCTCCGCTCGAAGCCGTCGGGGGACAGCTTCAGCGGGCGGGTCAGCTCCTCCAAGCCCGCCTGCAGGCGGCGGAAGGTCATAATCTTCCGCAAGCGCTCCGGCGCCGACGATCGGATACGTGCCACCCGGAGCCGGCGGGGCGGGGCTTGGAAGGCGATTCCGCCGCATCACCGGGTCGGGGGTGGCCGCTACTACGCCGCGATCCGCACCAAGGCACTGGGCGGCGGATCGGCCTGCACCGCAGTGACGACCAGCGACGTGGTCGTCAGCAGCCGCCACTGAGCCCCCGGTCGCCGGGCGGGATCCGCCGTTCCCGGCGGGACGCGACCCGCGCACAATACACTTGAGCGATCAAGCAAGTCACGCGAAACCCGTCTGAGGCCGCGCAGGCGCCGCAGGGTTGGCTCGACTTCCTCCACGCCCACGCGGCGATCACTCGCGAGCTGGACCTCTCGATGCGGGAGGCCCACGAGCTCAGCCTCAACGAGTACGAGGTCCTGCTGCAGCTCTGGCTGGAAGAGGAGCGGCGCCTGCGCCGGGTCGACCTGGCCGGGCGGCTGCTGCTCAGCCAGGGCGGCATCACCCGCCTGCTGGCCGGGCTCGAGCGTGAGGGCCTGGTCGAGCGGGCCGGGTGCCCCGAGGACCGCCGGGTCGTCTACGCGCACCTGACCGCCGCAGGGGCCGAGCGCCTCGAGGCGGCCCGCGGGGATCACCTGGCGGAGGTGCAGCGCCTGTTCGCCGATCGCTTCGAGCCGGCCGAGCTGGCGACGCTCGCCGATCTGCTCTCCCGCCTGCGCCCCTAGACCCACCCCGCCGAACGCAAGGTTAGGTGCCCTATGCGCACGTAACCTGCAGTTCGGCCGGCGGGACCGCCGGGGGCTCCGGGGCGGGCGGCAGAATGGGGGCATGTCGGAGGCCAGCGAGAGGTCGCGCCAGCGTCAGGCGCGCCGGGCCGCGGGGCAGCAGCGTCCCTCCAAGCCCAGGCCGCCCTCCGTCTACCGCCGGCGCAGGCTCGCCGCGATCGTCGGGCTGGCGGTGGCCTTCCTGCTGGGGGTCCTGGTCATCCGCGGCGCCGACAGCGATGCCCCGCAGCTCACCGCGGCGCAGGCGAAGCGGGTCGCCCGGGCCGAGGATCCCGTCCACTTCACGATGTCGTTCAGCGGCGACATCCTCATCCACTCCTTCCTCTGGGAGCGGGCGCTCGCCAACGGCGGCGGCTCGAAGTACGACTTCGCCCCGATGTTCTCCGAGCTGGCGCCCTACGTCGCCGACGTCGACCTCGGTGTCTGCCACGTGGAGACGCCGATGACCTCGAGCGAGCCGACCAGCTACCCGATCTTCAATACCCCGACCGACCTCGCTGCCGGGATCGAGGCGAGCGGCTGGGATGCCTGCGACACGGCTTCGAACCACTCGCTCGACCAGGGCCAGTCGGGGGTCGACCAGACCGGGAAGGCGCTGGATCGCAGCCAGGTCGCCCACACCGGCTCCTTCCCCTCAGCCCCCGCGCGCCGCAAGCCCCTGATCCTCGAGACCAAGGGCGTCAAGATCGGCTACCTCGCCTACACCGACTTCACCAACGGGATCCCCCTGCCGCACCCCTGGTCGGTCAACTACGTCCCCTACGACGAGGCGGTCGGGCCCAAGGTGAAGCAGATCCTGGCCGCCGCCAAGCGCGACCGCAAGGCCGGTGCGGAGGCGGTGATCGTCACCATGCAGTGGGGCGATGAGAACTCGACCACGCCCAACGACTCGCAGATGGCCCTGGCCAAGGCGCTGACCAAATCGCCCCTGATCACCGCGATCGTCGGCCAGGGCCCCCACGTCGTGCAGCCGATCGAGAAGATCAACGACAAGTTCGTCGTCTTCAGCGAGGGCAACCTGGTCTCCAACCAGAGCGCCGCCGCCGGCCTCCCGGCCGAGACCCAGTACGGACTGGTCGCGATCCTCCACATGGTCGCCGACGGCAAGGGAGTCCACGTCCAGCGGGTCACCTACGTCCCCACCTGGGTGCGGCTCACCGATTACGTCGTCCTCCCGGTGGGCATCGGCCTGCGCAAGGACCCGGCGAACGCCTCCAGCCTGCGCGAGGCCTACGACACCGTGGTCTCGATCGCCGGCCGCGCCAAGGACATCCAGCCGAAGCCGAGGCAGCTACCGCCGGGCTGAGGGCGAGGCGCTACGAGCCGCCGGGCGGGCGGCGGCGCTACCGCGCTTGGAGGGCGAGGGGCTCGGTCTCTCCGCGCCCGTCGGCGAGCGCGAGCGTCGTGGGCACCGCAGTGGCGATCAGCGCTCCGCCGGCGACGCGCAGAGCGCGCCGGCGGGTTATCGGCGCCGCCGCGGCGCGGGCGATGCGCTCTAGCTTCAGATCGGCGGCGTTGGTGGCGACTTCGTCTACCTCTGTGCCGCTCCGGGCGGAGCGGAGCGCAAGTCCCCGCGCCAGATCATCGATCCGGTTCAACTGCCC
The DNA here is from genome assembly GCA_963725315.1 of uncultured Actinomycetes bacterium. Classification (GTDB taxonomy): domain Bacteria; phylum Actinomycetota; class Thermoleophilia; order Solirubrobacterales; family 70-9; genus JBBRHQ01. The sequence continues at coordinate 176,980 of CAVRYA010000007.1, forward strand.
TCCCACCGGCCCCCAGGATTTCACGACACGACGAGCATCCCACCCCGTTTGGGGAAAAGCAACCGGTCAGCCTCTCGGCTCAGCCGGGGGTGGGACCGCGTCGGGCCGAGTGCTCGCGTGCCAGGCGGTCGAGAACCTCGGCGAGGCCTTCGGGGTCCTCGGCCATGGGGAAATGTCCCCCGACGGTCTCGATCGGTTCGACGCCGAGCAGCTCGCGCGCCATGAACCGCTCCCAGTCGGGCTCGAAGAACTCGTCCTCGGTCGCATAGATCAGCGCGGCGTCCACGTCGGGATGTCCCGCCAGCGGGAAATCGTCGGCGGGTGGCCCGGTCGGCCGCAGCCTGTCCGCGAGCTCCTCGGCCACGGCGGCGCTCAGCCGCGGATACATCGCCGCGATCGCCGCCTCCCGTTCCCAGGCCTTGGTCCCGTCAGGGCGCTCTGGCGGAAACGGAAAGCCCGGCCTGAACGCCTCGGGTGCGCCGGGCGGTGAGGGAAACGGGCTCAGCCTCGGGCAGAGATGGACCAGAAGCGGCTGGTCGAGCCGATCGGCGACCAGCGCGCCGTAGCCCGAGGCCGCCGAGTGGGCGACGACCACGATTTCCCCACTCACCCCGTCGAGGGCGACCAGGACGGGCTCGATCCGGTCCTCCCAACCTTTGCTCGGGTCGTCGATCGGCAGGTCGGGAGCGAGCGCCGCGTGCCCCCGCGCCTGCAGCGGCTCGATCAACCGGCTCCACGATGAGCCGTCGTGCCAGTTGCCGTGGATGAGGGCGAAGGTGGCCACGGGCACATTCAACCGTCCGGCTACTTCGGAAGGCTGCGTTTCGAGCGGCCCTACTCCTCGAGCCGGTCGGCGATCAGGCGGGCCAGGGCGAGGGAGGAGGTCGCCGCCGGCGAGGGGGCGTTGCGGACGTGGACGGCGTGCTCGGTGCGGTGCAGGACGAAGTCATCGACCAGCTTGCCGTCGCGGGCGAGCGCCTGGGCGCGGATCCCGGCCGGCCCGTGGCTGACCGGGGCGCCGCGCATCTCCGGCACGAAGCGAGCCGCCTCGTTGACGAAGGAGCGGCGGCTCGCGGCGCGGCGGATCTCCTCGAGGCCGGTGCGCCAGTGGCGGCGCATCAGCCGCCAGGTGCCCGGCCAGGCGACGGTCGCGGCGACGTCGCGGGGGCGGATCGTGCTGAGGCGGTAGGCGTCGCGCGCCGGCGCCAGCAGCGCGCTGGGCCCGATCAGCAGCTCGCCGGCGAAGTTGCGGGTCAGGTGGGCGCCGAGGAAGGGGAGATCGGGATCGGGCACCGGGTAGACGTTCGCCCGCACCAGCCGGTCCGCCTCACCCTCGACGCGCAGGTAGGCGCCTCGGAAGGGGACGATCCGCGGGTCCTCGGGGGCCCCGCAGGCGACCGCGAGGCGGTCCGACCAGAGCCCAGCGCAGAAGACCGCCTGGCGCGCAGAGGTGGCGCCGCGGGCGTGCTCGACCACGATCCCGCCGGCGTTCGGTACGGCGGCTCGGACGGAGGCACCGAAATGGACGCTGCCGCCTGCCGCCGTCACGTCCTCGGCGTAGGCGCGCGCGACGGCGACGAAGTCGACGACGCCGGTTGCGGGTGAGTGGAGCGCCTCGATCCCGCGGGCGTGCGGCTCGATCTCGGCGATCTCGCTCAGCGGCGAGGCGGCGCAGGCCCTCGACCCGGTTCTCGGCCCCCCGCCTCTCGAGCTCGTCGAGACGAGGAAGCTCCTCCTCGTCGGTGGCTACGATCAGCTTTCCCGATCGCTCGAAGGGCACCCCCTTCTCGTCGCAGTAGGCGTAGAGGTCGCGGGCCCCCTCGACGCAGAGCCGCGCCTTCAGCGACCCGGGGGCGTAGTAGATCCCGGCATGGACGACCCCGCTCGAACGGCCGGTCTGATGGCGCCCGATCTCGGGCTCGGCCTCGAGAACCGAGAGCCTCGCCCCCGGCCTTCGCCGCAGCAACTCGCGCGCGACCGAGAGCCCGATGATGCCGCCGCCGACGACGACCACATCGCACTGCGCCGGAGAGGGAGTCCCGCTGGCCGTCACCATTCAAACCCCACCGTAGACGGTCAATCGGTCCGTCCTCGTTGACCCGGTCCGCCGCCACATCTACTCTCGGATGCATGCGGCGAGCGCGCCATCGCAGGGCCTTCGACCGCCGCCGGCTGGTCTCCGCGCTTGTCCTGCTGTGCGGCCTCTCTGCGCTCGCCGCCGCCGCGCTGGCGTCATCCCCCCGCGCGCGGGTCGGGTTGGTCAGCCGCAACTCGTCGGGAAAGCCGGCGAACGGCGACAGCTCGGTTGAGGGTGGGAGCAGCTCGATCTCGGCGAACGGACGGGTTGTCGCGTTCTTCTCGCAGGCGGCAAACCTTCCCAGCGGTGACGGAAGCATCTACCAGATCTATGCCCGGGACATGAAAACGGGCAGGACGAGGCTGGCCAGCGTCACCTCCAACGGGAACGCAGCCCTCAGCAATCTCTTCGGCCCCGCGATTTCCGCAGACGGCCGTTTCGTCGTCTTCTACGGGACCGGCGCCGGTCTCCCCGGTGCCGATGGCGCACACGACCAGGTCTGGATCCACGACCGCCGCACCGGCGCAACCCGGCTGGTCTCCAGGGGAGGGGGCGGCGCTGCCGGCAAGGGCAGCAGTACCTATCCCTCCGCATCTGCGAATGGCCGGTTCGTCGCCTTCAGATCGTTCTCCTCGAACCTGCCGGGTGGCGATGGAGTCAACAGCTATGCGTACCTGCGTGACATGCGCAGGGGGCGGACGATCCTGATCAGCAGGACCGCGACCGGGGCACCCGCCTTCGGCTCGTTGTATGGCCAGTCGGTCTCCTCGGACGGGCGCCGCGTCGTCTTCTATTCGAAGGACGCCGACCTGCCCGGTGGTGATGGGTCGACCAACCACGTCTACCTGCGAGATCTGCGCCGCGGCCGCACGATCCTCCTCGATCGGACGTCGGCGGGCAAGATTGCCAACGACTACAGCGTCCAGCCGTCGATTTCCGGGAATGGCCGCTTCGTGGCATTCGAATCGACGGCGACGAACCTGGGCGCGAGCGCCGCCCGCGAGCAGGTGTTCCTGCGCGACCTGGTGCGGAGGAAGACAATCCTCGTCAGCCGCACCAACTCCGGCCAGAAGGCGAACGGCAACGCTTTCCTCGGCCACCCATCCGCGAGTGGTCGATCGGTCGCCTTCGAGGCCACGGCGACCAACCTGCCCCAAGGCGATGCCAAGTGGGCCCGGGTCTACGTCCGCGAACTCAGGCGGCGCAGCACCCGTCTCCTCAGCCGCCGAAACGGCGGCGGTCCGGTGGACGGCTACTTCGATTACCCCTCGATCTCGGCCGATGGCAGGTGGGTCTCCTTCTACGGCGGCATCTTCAGCGGTCCCGGTCTCGGCGGCAATCCGGCCTTCACAAACGTCTTCCGCTTCGGTCCTCTCCGGTAGCGGCGTGCCTGACGGCGAGACGCCGGCCATCCTGCAAGGCGTCGCATCTACGCTGCGGGCATGGCAGCCGATCGCGGAGAGAAAGGAACCCGGAGTGGCCGAACTGAGCACGATCACCTACGAGACCGGCGAGCGGATCGCCCGCATCACCCTCGACCGACCCGAGCGCGGCAACGGAATCACCAACCGGATGACGGCCGAGATCGCCGCCTGCGCCGAGGAGGCGAACCTCGACCCCAAGGTCCACGCGATCGCGCTTGCCGGGAACGGCGGCGGCTTCTGCGGCGGCTATGACCTGGTCGCCTCGGCGGAGGGCGAGATGGCGGGTGTCTCCGGCGAAGCGGTCCCCGAGGGATCGCCGCTCGACCCGGCCGTGATCGCCGCCAACCACGCTCCGGGGACTGATTGGGACCCGGTCACCGACTACCAGTTCATGTCGCGCAACGTGCGCGGGTTCATGAGCCTCTTCCACTCCGAGAAGCCTGTCCTCTGCAAGGTGCACGGCTACTGCGTCGCCGGAGGTACCGACATGGCGCTCTGCTCGGACCTGCTGGTGATCGCCGAGGACGCCAAGATCGGCTACCCGCCGGCACGGGTCTGGGGCTCGCCGACCACGGCGATCTGGGCCCACCGGATCGGGATCATGCGGGCCAAGCGGCTGCTGCTGACCGGCGATTCGCTGACCGGGGCGGAGGCTGCGGAGTGGGGGCTGGCGACCGAGGCGGCGCCGCCCGCGGAGCTCGACGCCCGCTTCGAGCGTCTCCTGGCCCGCGTCGCCCGCCTCCCGGTCAATCAGCTGGTGATGATGAAGCTGCTCACCAACCAGGTCGCCTACGCGCAGGGGCTGCACCAGACGCAGATCCTCGGGACGCTCTTCGACGGCATCGCCCGCCACACCGAGGAGGGTCACGGGTTCGTCCGCCGCGCTGCCGATGCCGGTTTCAAGCAGGCGGTCCGCGAGCGGGACGAGCCCTTCGGCGACTTCGGGCTCGAGGGCTTCGGGCTCTCCCAATAGGGTCCCCGCGGTGGCGCGCGGATCAAATCCAGAGGTGACCCCGGAGTCGATCCGCGAGCGGATAGCGGGATCGTTCCCCGACCGGCTCGGCATCGACCCGCTGGAGATCGGCGAGCGGAGGGCGACCGGGCGGGTCGTCGTCGACGAGCGCCACCTGCATCCGGGCGGCTTCGTCCACGGCGGGGCCTGGGTCGCGCTCGCCGACAGCGTCGCCGCCTGGGGCACCTTCCGCAACCTCCCGCCCGGACACGACTTCACCACGGTCGAGATGAAGCTCAACGTGTTCGCCGCCGCGGCCGCGGGCGATGAGCTGATCGCGACCGCCGAGCCGCATCACATCGGCGGCCGCACCCAGGTCTGGGGGGTGCGGATCCATCGCGGCGAGCGCCAGGTTGCCCTGTTCACGGTCACCCAGTTCGTGATCGCGCCTCCCGCCTAGCGATGGCCGCAACCCAGGACCTCCGTCCGCCCAACATCGTGCTGCTGATCACCGACCAGCAGCGCGCCCCGCGCCACTGGCCCGAGGATCCCGGCTGGCTGCGCGAGCTGATGCCGAACGAGGCGGAGCTGGAGCGGACCGCGCTGCGGTTCACCAACGCCTTCTGCAACACGGCGATGTGCTCGCCGAGCCGCTCGACCCTCTTCACCGGGCTCTACCCGGCCCGCCACGGGGTGCCGCTCACCCTGACCGCCGCCGACCTCAAGCCCGACCCCCGCAACACCCCCGCCGTCACCCGCGAGCTGATCGGCATCCTGCGGCGGCCCGGGGCGCCGCGCGAGCGGGCGCTGCGGGGCTTCGCCCGCGGCGCCATGATGCGGACGACCGGTGGCGGCGAGCCCGAGCTCGACCCGTCCATCCCGAACCTCGCCCGGGTGCTGCGCGCCGCTGGCTACGAGGTCGCCTACAAGGGCAAGTGGCACCTGACCCAACCGCTCTACGGCGGCTGGACCGAGCGCGACAGCGAGAGGATCGAGCGCGATTTCGGCTTTGCCGACTGGGACCCGCCCGACGCCGGCGAGAACACCAAGGCCGAGAACTTCGGCGGCGGCAACGCCGGCCCCTTCGGGGAGGGCTGGGATGAGTTCTACATCCGCGGGGTCGAGCGCTGGCTGGGCCGCGACGAGTTGCCGGAGCCCTTCTGCCTGGTCGTCTCGCTCGTCAACCCCCATGACGTCCTCGGCTATCCGGCCTCCTACCGGCGGGGCGGCTACGACGACGCCGAGTTCCGTGACCTCGGCGTCGGGCTGCCGCCGACGGTCGACGAGGACCTGACCACCAAGCCCAGCGTCCACACCCTGATGCGGATGGGGATGACCGCCTATATGGGCCCGCTCGCCGGCGCCAGGGCGAAGCTCGACTACGTCAACTTCTACGCCCACCTGCACCGGGTCGTCGACCGCCAGATCGGCCGCCTGCTGGCCTGCCTCGGCGATCCGGCCAGCCCGGACTCTCTGCGCTCGCGGACGCTGATCGTTCGCAGCTCCGATCACGGCGAAATGGGTCTCTCGCACGGCGGCCTGCGCCAGAAGGCCTTCAACGTCTACGAGGAGACCATCCACGTGCCGCTGCTCGTCTCCAACCCGGCGCTCTTCCCGCAGCCGGTGCGCACGCCGGCACTGGCCTCGCTGATCGACGTGCTGCCGACGATCGCCACCCTCGGGCGGGCCGAGGCGCCGGGCGGCGTCCAGGGGCGCGACCTCGCTCCGGTCCTGGCGCACCACGCCTCGACCGCCGATGCCGAAGGCCTGCCGGCCGGAATCGACTTCGGGCCGCTGACCGAGCATCCCGCCCCCTCGGACTCGGTGCAGGAGTCGCTCCACTTCACCTACGACGACCATCAGGCGGGGACGGCGATGGCCGATGCCCCCGGGCAGCCGAACCGGGTTCGCTGCGTCCACGACGGGAGGCGCAAGTACGCCGTCTACCTCGACCCCGAAGGCAGGCGGGCGGCCGAGCATGAGATGTACGACCTCGATCGCGACCCCGAGGAGCGCCGCAACCTGCTCGACGTCCGCAGCGGCGAAGCCCGCTCGGCCTCCGACCGGCCGCTGCGCGAGGAGATGGGTGAGTGCCTGGCGGCGGCCATGGCCGATCTGGGCACGGCCCCGCGCTAGGCGGCGAGGGCCTCCTCGGCTTCCTCTCTCGCCGCCGCGAAGCGGGCCAGCTCCTCCAGCATCGCGGCGATCTCCTCGCGAGTGCCGGCGTCGGAGAGCCGCTCGCCGCTGAACCGCTCATCCACACGGCCGACGGTCAGCTCGCTCTCGAGCACCTGCGCGCCGGCGATCGCCAGCACGCGCCGCAGCGACTCCTGCGCCCAGGCGGCGCCGAAGGGGGAGGGGCTCGAACCGATCACCGCCGCCGCCTTGCCCGCCAGAGCCGAGCTCCCGTGGGGCCGCGAAGCCCAGTCGAGCGCGTTCTTCAGGGCGCCCGGCACCGAGCCGTTGTATTCGGGGGTCGCCAGCAGGAGGGCATCGGCGGCGGCGATCCTCTCCCTGAGCTCATCCACGGAAGCCGGCGACGACCCCTCGACGTCGTCGTCCTCGTTGTAGGCGGGGAGTCCGGCCAGGTCTTCGTAGAGTTCGACCTCCGCGCCGCGCGGAGCGAGCTCCCGCGCCGCGCGCAGGAGCCCGCTCGAGTAGGAGCCGCGGCGGAGGCTGCCCGAGATCGCCAGGATCCTCATCGCGACCGCCTCACTCGGTGCGGCCGGCCTCGACCGACAGCACCAGTCGCACCTTCTCGCCGACGACCGAGGCGCCGTTGGCGAGCTTGCTGTTCCAGCTGATCCCGTACTCGGTTCGGTCCAGCTCGCCGACCGCGGCGAGGCTGATCCGCTCGCCGCCGTCCGGCCCGATCCCGATTCCCTCGACGGTGACGTCGAGCTGGAGCGGGCGGGTGATCCCGCGCAGGGTCAGCTCCCCGGCGACCGCATAGCGGCCCTCGCCGGTGCTCTTCAGCGAGGTCGAGGCGAAGCGGGCCTCGGGATGCTGCTCGGCGGCAAAGAAGTCCTCGCTGGCCAGGTGGCCGGCGAGTTGGGGGTCGTCGACGTCGATGCTCGCGACCTCGATCGTGCCCTCGACCGCGCTGAGTCCGTCCTCGGAGGTGGCGATCCGCCCCTGGTAGCGCCCGAAGCGGCCGCGGAAGGTCGAGATGCCGAGGTGCTTGACCTCGAAGCCGATACGGCTGTGGACCGGGTCGATGCTCCAGTTCCCGGCTTGCAGTGTCTGTGGCTCGGTGGTGGTGGCGCTCATCGTCGTCCTCCTGGAATCATTGAGTTCGCATTTATTGATTACGCAACAACAATCCTAGCAAAGGTAGTTGCGATGTCAACAGTTGCGACTACAATCATGGTGATGACCGCATCTCCCGGCACCGCCGCGATACCCCAGAGGAAGCTCGAGGCCTGGCGCTCGCTGCTGGCCGCCCACACCTCGCTGACAGCCGGCGTCGAGCGGGCCCTGGCCGAGGAGGGCTTCCCGCCTCTTGCCTGGTACGACGTCCTCTCGACCCTGGAGCGGGCCCCGGAGAGCGCGGCGCGCCCCCGTGACCTCGGCTGCGGGATCTCGATCAGCCGCAGCGGCCTCACCCGGTTGCTGGACCGGATGGAGTCGGCGAGCCTGGTCGAGCGCCGCTCCTGCCCGACCGACAGGCGCGGAACCTGGGTCGTCCTCACCGATGCCGGCGGCGAGATGCTGGAGAGGATGCGCCCGGTCTACGAGTGCGAGCTCGCCGAGAGCTTCGCCGGCGGGCTCAGCGATCAGGAGGCGGAGACTCTGGGCCGCCTCCTCGACCGCGTCGGATCAGGCGGCTAGCGGCTCGGCCTGCGCCCCTCGCAGCCGCGGGGACCGGGACGTGGATCGGCGCCGGGCCCTCCTCGTCGGTCTTGATGTCCGGCGCCTCGAGCCGCTGGATCTGGGGCAGGCGCCACAGGGCGCTGGCGATGACCAGCCCCAGCGCGGCCGAGAACAGGGCCAGGAACCATTGCGCCGCGGTGAGGATGCTCATCTCGAAGAACTCGCGCACCGGGGGCGCCGCCAGCCCGAGGGCGAAGAGCGCGCCGAGGCCGGCGACCATCGCCAGCATGTAGCTCTGGATAGCGATGTGCTCGCGCCCCGGGCCGCGCTCGAGCAGCAGCACGAAGCTCAGCCCGAGGACGATAAGGGTGGTGGTCGCCGCGGTGCGCCCGTCCTCGAGCGAGCCGCCGAAGATCGTGTCGACGAGGAGGAAGGAGAGGATCGAGCCGAGTGCCATCGCCAGCCCCGCAGGCACCGCGAAGGCGGCCAGCGAGCGCAGCAGCCGGCCGCGATAGAGCGGCCCGTCGGAGGGGGCGAGGGCGAGGACGAAGGAGGGGATGCCGATCGTCAGGAGAGCCGCGAGGGTGAGGTGGCGGGGGAGGAAGGGGAAGGCGAAGCCGGGCACCGCAACCAGCAGGATCAGCGCCGCGGCATAGACGGTCTTGGTTAGGTAGAGCCGCCCGAGTCGGTGCACGTTGCGGGCGATCCTGCGACCCTCGGCGACCGCCTGCGGGAGGCGCGAGAACTCGTCCTCGAGCAGGACGACGTCGGCGACCCCCTTGGTCACCTGGCTGCCGGAGCCCATCGCCACCGCCATCCGGGCCCGCTTCAGAGCGGGCACGTCATTGACGCCGTCGCCGATCATCGCCGTGTAGCGGCCGGCGTCGGAGAGCGCCCCGACCAGGGACTTCTTCTGCTCGGGCTTGATCCGGCAGAAGACGCTGTTGCGCTCCGCGGCCTCGGCGAGCATCTCGGGATCGTCGGGAAGCTGGCTCCCCTCGATCACCCCGGCGTCGTGGGACATTCCCACCGAGTAGGCGACCGCGGTCACGGTCTCGCGGGCGTCTCCGGAGATCAGCTTCAGATCGACCTCCTCGGCGCGGATGAACTCGACCGTCTCGGCGGCGTCCGGCCGGAGGTTCTCGGTCATCACGACCAGCGCCCGCGGCGAGAGTCGCGGCGGCGGGGCCTTCGCCGGATCCTCCGGGAGGGGCGCGGTGGCCTCGCCGAAGGCGACCACCCGTCGCCCGGCCCTCGTCTCCTCGCGGAGCTTTGCCTCGAGCGCCGGGGTCAGCTCGAGCGCCCCGGAGGAGACCAGCACGTCGGGGGCGCCCATCACGTAGCTGGCGCCGGGGCCGCCGCCGTCGAGGGTGAGGCCGCTCCACTTCCACTCCGAGGAGAAGGGGACCTCGGCGCTGACCCGCTCCGGGCGGGCCGGGAAGCGCTCGGCGATCGCCTCCAGGGTGCGGTTGCGGTCGCCGGCGCTGGCGGCGAAGCGGGCCAGGGCGCGGTGGGCGGCCTCGGGATCGGAGGGGTCGGCCGGCTCGACCGACCGCAGCTCCAGCTCGCCGTCGGTGAGGGTCCCCGTCTTGTCGACGCAAATCGTGTCGACCGCGGCCAGCGACTCGGTCCCGCTCATCTGCTGGACCAGCGTGCCGCGGCGCGCCAGCCGCACCGCGGCGACCGCGAAGGTGACGCTCATCAGCAGCACCAGCCCCTCGGGGATCAGCGTGATCAACCCGGCGGTCGCCGTCTGCGCCGCCTCGGTGAGGCCGACCTGGCGGACGTTGAGGGCGACGAGCAGCATCACCGCCAGCGGGATCATCAGGTAGGTGCAGGCGAGGATCACCCGGTTGACCTCCTCCTGAAGCGGGGAGGGGGGATGGCGGAACGTCCTCGCCTCGCCGGCGATGCGCCCGGCGTAGCTCTGCTCGCGAACGGCGTCCACCAGGTAGTAGCCCGACCCGGAGACGCAGTAGGAGCCCGAGAGCGCCCGGTCTCCGAGGCCCTTGCGGACGCCGTCCGCCTCGCCGGTGAGCACAGACTCGTCCAGGGTCATGCCGCGGGTGCGCACGACCTCGCCGTCGGCCACCAGCTGATCGCCGGGCTCGATCTCGACGATGTCACCGGGGACGACCTCGGTGGCGAGCAGCTCGACCACGGCGCCGTCGCGGATCACGCGGGCTCGGGGCGCGACCACGACGGCGAGCTCGTCGAGGGTCCGCTTCGCCTTCAGCTCCTGGCGGATGCCGATGTAGGAGTTGACGATCGCGATCAGCCCGAAGATCGCGTCGGCGAACAGCCCCAGCGAGACGATCAGAACGAAGAAGACGCCGATGATCGCGTTGAAGAGGGTGAATACGTTGCCGGCGACGATGCTCGAGGTCGAGCGCGAGGAGGTGACCTCGGACGGGCCGAGCTGCTTGAGGCGGGCCTCGGCCTCCTCGCTTGAGAGGCCCCTCTCGATCGCGGCGTCGGTCACGCAAGGATGTTTACCGGGTCGCCCGATACCCACGTCGGAATCCGGGTCGGGGCAGGCTCCGGGGCGGTTGATCTAGGGTTCGCCGCCGTGTCGCTGAAGCTCGGGCTCAATATCGGCTACTGGGGCATCGGCCCCGAAGGCCCCGCGGCGCTGGAGGCGGTCAGGGCCGCCGAGGCCGCCGGCTACGACTCGGTCTGGGTTGCCGAGGCCTACGGCTCCGACATCGTCAGCATCCTCGCCTGGCTGGCGCCGCAGACCGAGAGGATCAAGCTCGGCGCCGCCGTGATGCAGGTCCCGGCGCGGCCCCCGGCCGCCGCGGCGATGGCCGGCGCGACGATCGACAAGCTCTCCGGGGGGCGCTTCATCTTCGGCTTCGGACCCTCCGGGCCGCAGGTCTCCGAGGGGTGGTACGGGGTGCCATACCCGAAGCCCTGGGGCCGGACCCGCGAGTACGTGGGGATCGTCCGCGAGATCATCGCTCGCGAGGGCCCGCTCACCCACCACGGCGAGCACTACGACCTCCCGCTGCCGGACGGCGAGGGCAAGGCGCTGAAGCTGGGCTTCCACCCGGTGCGCGACCGCATCCCCGTCTTCCTCGGGGCGATCGGGCGCAAGTCGGTCGAGATCACGGCGGAGATCGGCGACGGCTGGATCCCCGCCTTCTTCAGCGTCGAGGACTTCGAGCAGATCTGGGGCGAGCACATCGAGGCCGGCCTGGCGAAGGGCGGCCGCGAGCGCTCCGAGCTGGAGATCTCCCCGACGCTCCAGGTCGCGATCGACGGCGACACCGAGACCGCGCTCGGGGTGGTCAAGGCCGGCCTGCTGCTCTACCTGGGCGGGATGGGCAGCCGCAGGACCAACTTCTACGTCGAGCTCGCCCACCGCTACGGCTACGGCGAGGTCGCCGACGAGGTCCAGCGCCTCTACCAGGACGGCGACCGCGAGGCCGCCTACGCGGCGATCAGCGATGAGCTCGCCCACGCCGTCTCGCTGATCGGCACCGAGTCGGACGTCGCCGAGCGGCTGGCCCGCTTCCGGGCGGCCGGGGTCGACCGGCTGATCGCCTGGCCGGCCCACGTCGAGCCGGCCGAGCGCCTGCACACGATCGAGCGGCTGGCCGCGATGGCGGACATCGCCGCCCCCGTCTAGCCGGATTGTCATAGGCTCCCGCCGCGCTTGACGAGATGAGGATCGGAGTCCCGAAAGAGACGGCTGAGGGGGAGCGCCGGGTGGCGCTGGTGCCCGACGTCGTCAAGTCGCTGAAGAAGAACGAGCAGGTCGAGGTCCTCCTCGAAGCGGGGGCCGGGGCCGCCGCCGGCCATCCCGACGACCAATACGCCGAGGCCGGGGCCGAGGTCTCCGACGCCGCCGCGGCCACGGCCGCCGACGTCGTGCTCCGCGTCGCGACGCCCTCGGTGGAGGAGATCGCCGCGATGAAGCAGGGCCAGGTGCTGATCGCGCATCTCGCCCCCTGGACCTCGGCCGAGACCAACCGGGCGCTGGCGGCCGCCGGGGTGAGGAGCTTCGCGATGGAGGCGATCCCGCGCACCACCCGGGCCCAGGCGATGGACGCGCTCTCTTCGCAGGCCTCGGCGGCTGGCTACGCGGCGACCCTGATCGCCGCCCGGGAGTCGGGCCGCTTCTTCGGGATGATGACCACCGCCGCCGGCACCGTGCCCCCGGCCCGGGTGATGGTGCTCGGCGCCGGCGTCGCCGGGCTGCAGGCGGTGGCGACGGCGAAGCGCCTCGGCGCGATCGTCACCGGCTTCGACATCCGCCGCGCCGCCTGGGAGCAGATCGCATCGCTCGGCGGCCGCCCGCTCGAGCTCGACTTCATCCCCGACGCCGAGGGGGAGGGGGGATACGCGAGGCCACTGACCGACGAGGAGAACGCCCAGGTCCGCGACGCGCTCGCCGCCGAGGCGGCGAAGCAGGACATCATCGTCACCACGGCCGCGATCCCCGGCCGCCCGGCGCCGCTGCTGATCACCGCCGAGGCGGTGCGCGGGATGAAGCCGGGCGCGGTGATCGTCGACCTGGCGGCCGAGACCGGCGGCAACTGCGAGCTGACCAGCGCCGGCGAGACGGTGGTCGAGGGAGGGGTCAGGGTGATCGGGCCGCGAAACCTGCCGAGCGAGATGCCGGTCCCGGCCTCGCAGCTCTACGCCAAGAACCTGGAGAACCTGCTCGGGCTGATGATCACCGAGGAGGGGCGGCTGGAGATCGACTTCTCCGACGACATCCTCGACGCCGCCTGCATCACAGACGGCGGCGAGGTCCGCAACGAGAGGGCGGCGGGAAGCGAGCGAAAGGACGCGACCTAGATATGAGCCTGATGACCGAGATCACGATCTTCGTCCTTGCCGCCTTCGTCGGCTTCGAGGTGATCTCGAAGGTGCCGACCACCCTGCACACGCCGCTGATGTCGCAGACCAACGCGATCCACGGGATCGTCATGCTCGGCGGTCTGATCGTGGTCGGCTTCGCCGACGATCCGCTGGAGAAGGTGATCGGCGTGATCGCGATCGCCTTCGGGACTATCAACATCGTCGGCGGGTTCATGGTCACCGACCGCATGCTGGGGATGTTCACGAGGAAACCGAAGGAACCAAAGCCCGCCGACTCCTCCGCTTCGCGTCCGGGGTCGGCGGGGTCCCCGTCCTCCTCTGCAGACGCGTCCGGTTCGGCCGGGTCGGGGGAGGGATGAGGTAACCGGTGGCCGAGCTGGTCACAGCTGTGCTCAAGCCCGGGGGCGACGCCGCCACGGCGCTCTACATCGTCGCCTTCTCCTGCTTCATCTTCGGCCTGCGGCGCGGCACCCATCCGACCACCGCCAAGCAGGGCAACTTGATCGCCGCCGCCGGAATGGCGGTCGCGGTCGTCACCACCCTGCTGCTCGACGGGATCGGCAACTGGGGCCTGATCGTGCTCGGCATGGCGATCGGCACCGCGGTCGGGTTGATCGCCTCGATCCGGGTGCAGATGACCGAGATGCCGCAGATGGTGGCCCTCTACAACGGGGTCGGCGGCGGCGCCGTGGCGCTGATCGCCTGGTCGGAGATCCGCCACGGGATCTCGCTCGGCGAGACCATCCCCCTCGACGAGCTGATCCCGGTCCTCTTCGCGGCGGTGGTCGGCTCGGTTTCCTTCTGGGGTTCGAACATCGCCTTCGGCAAGCTGCAGGGAATCCTCCCCGGGCAGCCGGTCAAGGCTCCGGGCCAGCAGGTTCTCAACGCCCTGCTGCTGGTCGCCATCGTCGTCGCCTGCGTGCTGATCGCCGCCAACAACGACGACCCTTCGCAGGGGATCTTCATCGGGATCCTGATCGCCGCGGCGATCCTCGGCAACCTGGTCGTGCTGCCGATCGGCGGCGCCGACATGCCGGTGGTGATCGCGCTGCTCAACGCCCTCACCGGCCTCTCGGCCGCCGCCGCAGGCTTCGCCCTCGACAACGTCGCACTGATCGTCGCCGGCACCCTGGTCGGGTCCTCGGGGACGATCCTCACCCTGGAGATGGCAACGGCGATGAACCGCTCGGTCGGCAACGTGCTGTTCGCCGGCTTCGGCGGCGCCCCGGCGGCAGGCGCGGCGGCGGCGGAGGAGCGCCCGGTGGTCTCGATCGGCGCCGAGGACGCGGCGATCAAGCTCGCCTACGCCGACTCGGTTGTGATCGTCCCCGGTTATGGGATGGCCGTCGCCCAGGCACAGCACAGCGTCAAGGAGATGGCCAACCAGCTGGAGGCGCGCGGGGTGGAGGTCAACTACGCGATCCACCCGGTCGCGGGCCGCATGCCCGGCCACATGAACGTGCTCCTCGCCGAGGCCGACGTCCCCTACGAGAAGCTGCGCGAGATGGACGACATCAACCCGGAGATGCCGCGCACCGACGTCGCCGTGGTGATCGGCGCCAACGACGTCACCAACCCGGCGGCCAAGAACGACCCCGACAGCCCGATCGCCGGGATGCCGATCATCGAGGTCTCCGAGGCCCAGCAGGTGATCGTCATCAAGCGCTCGCTCAACCCCGGCTTCGCGGGCATCGATAACGACCTCTTCTACGAGCCGAACACGTCGATGCTCTTCGACGACGCCAAGAAGGCCGCGTCCGACGTCGCCGCCGAGATCGAGAAGCTCTAGCTAGCGCTCGACCTTGGCGGGCAGCAGGTAGGGGTAGGTGCGGCGGCGGACGTGCCGGTACCAGGCCCGGTCGAGGCGTCGCAGGCGCAGCAGCACCTCCCAGAGGCGGGCGTCGGAGCGGTAGTAGCGGCGCACCTCCTCCACGCTCATCGCTGGGTCGAGCGCCCCCTCGACCGAGGCGAGGAAGACCGGCACCCAGGGGTCGAGGCGCTCCTTCAGCAGGTTTCCGCAGAGGTCGCTCATCACCCCACGCAGGTTGCGGTAGCCGTCGAGGATGCGGGGGCCGAGGAAGCGCCTGATCGGCGGGCGCAGGAGGGCCGGGAGCGGGCGGGTGAGGAGGTCGATGTCGAGCAACGATTCGCCGTCCGCCGACCACAGCATCGGCGTGGTCACGTCGAGGTAGCGCAGCCGCCCGCCCTCCTCCCAGGTCCAGTTGGAGAGCTGGGCGTCGATCCCGAGCCGCGGCGAGACCACGGCCCGGATCCTGGCGACGATCGCCTCGACCATCGGGTGGCCTGCGCCCGGGTCCGCTGCGGCGAGCACCCTCGGGGCCAGGGTCTCCGCCGCCAGCACCGGCTGGACCGCGTAGCCGACGACGCTGCCGTCGCGCTGCTCGACCGCCGTGAAGTCGGTCTCGAGGACGTCGACCCCCGCGGCCGTCAGGGCCTCCATGTAGTCGGCAAGGGTCCGGCCATATGCCTCGAAGCGGTCCCTGTCCGGGAAGGCCGGGAGCCGCTTGCAGGCGAAGGCCGGCTGAGCCGCGGGCCAGCCGAGGACGAGCGAGATCTCGCCCGAGCCGAGCACCCGCAGCCCGCTCTCCTCACCGGAGGCCAGGGCCGCCTCGACGGCGCGGTCGAGCTCGCGGACCTCGGCCTCGTCGAGCCGCGGCGTCGAGCCGCCCTCGCTCACCCGCCCAGCGTCTCGGCGACCGTGCCGATGATCTCGTCGGCCTCCTCGTCGCTGATGATCAGCGGCGGCTTGAACTGGGTGACGCGGTGGTCGTGCTCGGCGTAGACCGCGAAGACGCCGGCGTCGATCAGCTTCTTCGCCGCCAGCACGCCGCCCTCGTCCTCGTCGAAGGCGAGGCCCATGGTCAGCCCTCGCTGCCGCAGCTCGAACGGCAGCCCCTCGAAGCCCCGCTCGAAGCGCTCGCCGAGCGAGCGCACCCGCTCTCCGAACTCGGGGCGGGTCACCTCGTCCATCACCGCGGAGGCCGCGATGCAGCCCAGCTCCGAGCCGCCGAAGGTCGAGACGTAGGCGAAGGGGCGCTCGTCGAAGAACCCCTCCAGCTCCTCGCTGATCAGCGCCGCGCTGATCGGATAGAGGCCGCCGCCGAGCCCCTTGCCGGTGATCACCATGTCCGGCTCTGCCCCCTCCTGCTGGTGGAACCAGGCCGTTCCGGTTCGCCCGAGCCCGGTCTGCACTTCGTCGAGGATCAGCAGGGCGCCCGCGCGCCGCGCCAGTTCGCCGGCCTCGCGCAAATAGCCGGGTGCGGGCGGCGGGAATCCCAGGGTCGCCGGGATCGACTCGAGGATCACCGCGGCCGTGCCGGAGTCGACCTCTGTGGCCAGCGCTTCGAGGTCGTTGAAGGGGACGTGGGCGAAGCCGGGCAACGGCTCGCCGAAGGGCTCCGACCAGCGCGGGTCGCTGGCCGCCCGGGCGAGGCCCGCGAGGCCGTGGTAGCCGCCGATGGTGGCGATGATCTTCTGGCGGCCGGTGTGGCCGCGGGCGAGACTCAGCGCCAGGTCGACGGCCTCGCTGCCCGAGGGGGTGAAGAGCGCGAAGGGCAGCCGGCCGCCGGTGCTCTCGGAGAGCTGGGTCGCCAGGCGCCCGCGCCAGCCCGAGATCAGGTGGTGGTTGCCGACGTCGACGTGGTCGAGGGCCTCGCGCATCGCCGCGACGACCGCCGGGTTGCGGTGGCCGAGGTTGAAGACGCCGCCGTTGCAGTGGCAGTTCCAGTACCACTGCCCGCTGTAGGCGTCGCGGAAGCGGGCGCCCTCGCGCTCGCCGATGACGATCTCGATCCCGATCGCCTCGAGCATCCGGGCCTTGCCCCGGTTGACGTGGCCGGCAAATGCTTCCCTTGCCTCCTCGCGACTCGGGTAGGGCTCGGTCGCGCTCGCCAGCTCCGGTGATGGGGCTCTCATCAGGCCACCTCCTCTCGACTTTGACGCTGGCTGAAAGCTATCGCGGCCGGGGGGGCGTTGGCGGGGGCTTCGCTATTCGGCCTCGCGGCGGCGCTCCTCGCGGCGGTGGCGCCGCAGCACCGGCGCTGCGTAGCCGATCACGGCGCCGAGCAGGGCGGCGATCAGCAGGGCGACGATCAGCGGGGCCGAGCCATTGATGGTCAGGAACTTGACCTTGACCGTCTGCGAGTTCTGCAGGGCGACGATCGCCAGCACGGCGATCGCGGCATAGAGCAGCCAGCGTCGCCAGGGCCTCGCCTCGCCGCCCTCGCGCCTCCGCGCGCGGCTGCGCGGGATGCGGCTTGGTCGGGTCGGCCATGGGGCGCGACTGTACCGCGGCCGCCGCCCTGCCGAACTGCACGTTTGGGGGGCTATACGACCCCTAACGTTGCGTTCGGCCGGGGCGGTGCAGATTCGTGACGCTGCTTGTGTCACCTGCGCGTCGACCGGGCGTAGCGTCGGCGCGTGGCCGGCACTCATCATCACTCCGAGCGCGGCCAGGCCAGCGTCGAGTGGATCGGTCTGGTTCTCCTCGTCTGCCTCTCCTTTGCGGGGCTGCTGGCCGCCGGACTGAGGCCGCCGGGGGCGTCGCTCGGCCGGGCGATAGCCGGGCGGATCCTCTGCGCCGTCTCCTTCGAGGGCTACTGCGGCCAGGTCGGTGGCCTCGTCTCCGCCTACGGCGAGGAGGTCACCGGGATCGTCCGCGAGCAGGCTCCCAGCCTCGCCTACGAGCAGGGAATGCGGGCGCTTCCCGTCGACTACCGCCGCTGCCGCGATCCGGCCTGCGGCGATGGCCCCCGGAGCGGGATCGTCACCCGCTCGGCGGCCGGGGAGCCCGTTGCCGCATTCGTCCACGTGCTCGACTGCCGGGCGGGTTCGGCCGCCGAGACGGAGGTGGCCGGCGGCGACTGCTCGGGCTCGCGGATGGGCAACCTCTACCTCGAGTACTGGACCTATTACGCGGACAGCGCGACCCTCCGCGGTGTCCCGGTAGCGGGGTCCGTCGGCTTTCATCACGATGACTGGGAGGGGGCGGAGATCCGCATCGGCACCGACGGCGAGGTCGCCGAGCGGGCCTCCTCGCACAACGGCTTCAACTACGAGCAGGGTCCCTGGAACTGGGGCTCGGACGCCGGCATCGGGGTGCTGCGGGACCTCAGCGAGCTGGTCGGCGCCCGCCCCGAGGGCGGCTGGGGCCCGCGGACCGGCTGGCTGTTCGTCTCCGGCGGCTCGCACGCCGGCAACGCGAAGGCCGACCCGTCGGACGTCGGCCGCCTCACCCCCGGCCGCCGCCTGCTCCTCGTACCCCTGGAGCCGATCGCCGCGAGCGGGGAGCGGCCCAGCTTCGCGATCCCCCCGCCCTGGCGCAAGCGGCTCTGGAGCGACCCGGAGGCCCAGGGCACCGACTGAGCCGAGCCGTCCTTACTTCGGCGGCATCCGTAGGGCGCCGTCGAGGCGGATCGTCTCACCGTTCAGCATCGGGTTGGCGACGATCTGGGAGACCAGCTCGGCGTACTCCTGCGGCTGGCCGAGGCGCGAGGGGAAGGGCACGCCTGCTCCTAGGGCCTGGCGGGCCTCCTCGGGGAGCGCCGCCAGCAGCGGCGTGTCGAAGAGGCCGGGGGCGATCGTCATCACCCGAATCCCGCGCGAGGCCAGGTCGCGGGCTGCGGGTAGGGTCATGCTGACGATGCCTCCCTTCGAGGCGGCGTAGGCGACCTGGCCGATCTGGCCGTCGTAGGCGGCAATCGAGGCGGTGTTGACGCAGACGCCACGCTCCTCGCCCTCGTCGGGGTCGTTGGCGCTCATCGCGGCGGAGGCGATCCGCAGCACGTTGAAGGTGCCGATCAGGTTGACCTTGACGACGTTGGAGAAGAACTCGAGGTTGTGGGGCCCGCCCTTGTGGGCGACCCGCTCGGCCCAGCCGATGCCTGCGCAGCAGACCGATATGCGCAGCCCGCCCTCGCCCTCCGCAGCCTTGGCCACGGCCGCGGAGACCGCGTCCTCATCGGTGACGTCGGTGGCCACGAAGCTGGCGCCGATCTCCTCCGCCAGCGCCTCGCCCTTCTCGGCGTTGAGGTCGGCGATCACGACGCTCGCGCCGGCCTCCGCCAGCGCCCTCGCGGTGGCCTCGCCGAGGCCCGATGCCCCGCCCGCCACCAGCGCCGCTTTGCCCTTCGGGTCCATTCGGCGCGGGAGACTACCTTGGGCGCTGAGGGCCGTGTCTCGCCGAGGCGCTCCTCAATGGCGGGCGAGCACGGCCATCGCCAGCTCGATCCGGCCCTCCTCGACGTTTCGCGCCAGCCCGGCCATCCGGGCGTCGAACTCGGGCATCAGGAGCGAGAGGTCGACACCCTCGACTCCGCTGCTCATCCCCTCCGCGCCGGACCCCGCCACGGCACCGATGCGGGCGACGACCTCGGCTCCTTGAAGCCATTCGAGAATCTCGAAGCCGGCCACGGCGACCATCTCCTCGACCTGACCGCGGGGGACGACGGAGCTCTGCTCGGAGCCGTCGGCCCAAGGGACCGGGTAGTGGAGGTCCGGGCCGCCCGGGCCCTCGACCGCCTCGTATATCGCGAGCTTGCCGCCTGCGACGAGCACGCGGTTCGTCTCGGCCAGCATCGCCGGCTTGTCCTCGACGCTCGGCCAGACGGCCTGAGTGATCGCGAAGTCGAAGCTGGCGTCGTCGAAGGGCATGTTCCGCGCGTCGCCTCGCACCACCACAACCGCGTCCGCCATCCCGGCGCGGCGGTTCAGCTCCTCGCTCAGCGCGCAGAAGCGGGCCGTCGGGTCGAGTGCGGTGAGGGAGGCGCCGAAATGGCGGGCGAGGGTGCGGGCAGGTCCGCCGATTCCCGCGCCCACGTCCAGGACCCGGGCTCCCTTCCCGATCCCGGCCAGGTCGGCCAACGCAAGCGTCGCCGCGCGGCCCAGGCCGTGGAACTCGTCGAGCGCCGCGAGATCGTCGGGGTCGAGCGGATCGGTTGGCCTGCCGGCCGCCGCCAGGGCCCCGAGAACGACTTCCGAGAGGTCGGCGGGTCCGCTCGCATAGTAGTCCTGCGCGTCGCGGTCGCTCACGTCTCAACGATAGTGCCAGACCGGCCGCGCGGTAGGGTTCCCTGATCGCACCGGAGGTGACGGCCAACCCAAAGGCAGCGATCGCGGAGCGTCTTGGAGAAGCGCGGCAGCGCACCCTGGCGCTGGTCGAGCCGCTCTCCGACGAGCAGCTCAACCGGGTCTACTCGCCGATCCTCAGCCCGCTGGTCTGGGACCTCGGGCACATCGCCAACTTCGAGGAGCTCTGGTTGGTGCAGACGATCGGCGGTCGCGAGCCGCTGCGGGGCGACCTCGGGCGCTTCTACGACGCGATCGAGAACCCGCGCCGCAGCCGCGGCGAGCTGCCGATCCTGCGCTCCGGCGAGGTCCAGCCCTACATGGACGCGGTCCGGGATCGCACCCTCGAGGTGCTCGCCGAGGTCGATCTCTCCGACCCGTGCGACCGGCTCCTCCACGACGGCTTCGTCTACGAGCTGCTGCTCGCCCACGAGCACCAGCACAACGAGACGATGCTGCAGCTACTGCAGATGGTCGATTCCTATGAGCCCTCCGAGAGCGACCCCGCGCCGGCTCGCGAGCCGGCGCCGCCCGGCCCGGAGATGGTTGCGATCCCCGGCGGCGAGCACGAGGTCGGCGCCGCGGCATCGGGCTTCGCCTACGACAACGAGCGGCCCCGCCACACGGTCGAGCTGAGGCCCTTCCTGATCGACCGCACCCCGGTCAGCAACGGCCGCTACGCGGATTTCGTCGCCGAGACCGGCGCCGAGCCGCCGCTCTACTGGGAGCGCGACGGGGAGGGGGGATGGGCCCGCCGGGCGATGGGGAGGACGGAGCCGCTCGATCCCGGCCACCCGGTCGTCCACGTCAGCTTCGAGGACGCGCAGGACTTCGCCCGCTGGGAGGGCAAGCGGCTCCCCAGCGAGCACGAGTGGGAGGCTGCCTGCGCAGGGGCCAACGCCGATCGCGCCAATTTCGACCAGCTCTCCTTCGGGATGGCCCCGGCCGGCGCCTACCCGGACGGGGCCTCGGACTGCGGGGCCGTGCAGATGCTCGGCGACGTCTGGGAGTGGACCTCCTCGGACTTCACCGCCTACCCCGGGTTCGAGGCCTTTCCCTACCGCGAGTACTCCGAGGTCTTCTTCGGCCCCGCCCACAAGGTGTTGCGCGGCGGCTCCTGGGCGACCCGCCGCGACGTGATCCGGCCCAGCTTCCGCAACTGGGACCTCCCGGAGCGGCGCCAGATCTTCGCCGGCGTCCGCTGCGCGAAGGACGCCTGAGCCGAGTGATCTGAAACGAATCGGCACCCGCAAGGACGAACTGAGAGCGCTTTGGAACCCCGGACGGCCGAGCGAATATCGATCGAGGTGCACCTGCCCGCCGACGGCGGCGACGATCTCGCCTCCGACGCGCGCCTGGGGCTCGCCCGCGAGCTGAAGGAGCTGCCGCCCAAGTACTTCTACGACGAGCGGGGCTCGCAGCTCTTCGAGCAGATCACCGAGCTGCCCGAGTACTACCCGACACGGGCCGAGCGCTCGATCCTCGAGTCGCGTGGGGACGAGGTGATCGCCGCCGCCGGGGGCCCCGTCACCCTGATCGAGCTCGGCTCGGGCTCGGCCGCGAAGACCCGTCATCTGCTCGACGCGATGCAGGGAGCGGGCTGCCTCGAGACCTACGCGCCGGTCGACATCTCCGAGGAGATCACCCGCGAGACGGCCGAGCGCCTGGCGGCCGAGTACCCGGGGCTCGAGGTCAGCGGCGTGGTCTGCGACTTCGAGCAGCACCTGGAGCGGATCTCGGTCGACGGGCCGCGGCTAATCGCCTTCCTCGGCGGCACGATCGGCAACTTCTACCCGGCTCCGCGCCGCGAGTTCCTGGCCCGGATCGCGGAGCTGCTCGGACCCGAGGACCGGCTGCTGCTCGGCACCGACCTGGTCAAGGAGACCGCGCGGCTGGAGGCCGCCTACGACGACGCTGCCGGGATCACGGCCGAGTTCAACAAGAACGTGCTCCACGTGCTCAACCGCGAGCTCGATGCGGACTTCGAGGTCGAGACCTTCGAGCACCGTGCCTTCTTCGACGCCACCAACTCCTGGATCGACATCCGCCTCCGCTCGCTGGCCCAGCAGTCGGTGCGGTTGGCGGGCATCAGCATGACGGTCGATTTCGAGCACGGCGAGGAGATCCGCACCGAGATCTCCTGCAAGTTCACCCGGCCCGCCCTGGAGCGGATCTACTCGACTGCCGGGCTCGAGATGACCGGCTGGTTCACCGATCCCGACCGCGACTTCGCGCTCTCTTTGGCGCGCGCCGCCTAGGGAATAACTTGCGGCGGCTTCGCCGCCTTACATGCCTCTGCCGGCGCTAACACCGCGCCGGCATTAGACAACTCGTCATGCAGCAAGCGCCGTCGCCAGTGCGTCCCGGCCATTTGCCAGCACCGGCTCGCCATGGGAGACCAGCACCATCTCGACCGGCAGCTCGAGCAGCGGCTCCAGCTTCTCGCGGAGCTGCGCGATCGTCGCGCTCTGCGGCAACCACGACGCCGGGCACATCCGCAACCCGCCGTCCTCGGCTCCGAGCAGAACGTCCCCCGGGATCAGCGCCCTCGCGGCCGCGTCCCAGAGAACGACCTCGGTGCGCGGCCGGGCGACGTGCGCCCGCAGGCCGCCGGGCAGCGGATCTGCGGGCCGGAAGAGATCGGTGACCGGGGTGCGGCGCCGGATCGGGGTCGCGTCGGGGGCGTGGGCCCAGACCCGCGTACCAGGGTGGCGGGCGACGATCTCGGCCGCCGAGCGGGCGTGGTAATGAATCGTGAGGAGGACGTGCAGGCTCGCGTCCTTCGGCGGGGCCAGCCGCTCGAGCTGCTCGGCGGTGAGCAGCGGATCAACCAGGACGAGGTCTCCGCCGCGCCGCAGGGAGACCGAGCCGACCTCCTCGCCCCACTCCCGGTGAAACGCCGTCCAGCGCCGCACTCCGGGGGCGATCTCTTCGCCGATCATCACTTCCGCCGGGGCCTGCGGCGGGCGGTCCTGGGCCGCTGGGCGGCCTCGCGCAGCCGGCGCTGATGCTCGAAGGAGTTGGCGATCAGAACGTTTGCCAGATACCTCATCTTTGGCTCCTTTCCGGGGGGAAAGCGGTCAACACCGGCATATCCCGTTTGCAGGTGTCGCAAACACTAGCTAAAATGAATAGCCGGTGTCAAGGGTGAATTCGACAAACGCCGATCCGGCCCTGGAGCTGATCCGGGACTTCGTCAACACCCGCGACGTCGAGGAAGGAACCGACACCGTCGAGGACCCTGCGGCGCTGGCGGCATGGGTCGGCGAGAGGGCATCGATCCCGACCCCGGTGCCCGGCCACGCCGAGCACGCCCGGACCCTGGAGCTGCGCGAAGCGCTGCGGGCGATGCTGCTCGCCAACAACGGGCTCGAGGTCGACCCCGGCGCCCTGGCGCCGCTCGAGGCCGCGGCGGAGCGATCCCGGGTCGCGATCGGATTCGACGGTGACCGGGTCCGGGTGGGCCCCGAGCCCGAGGGGCTGGCCGCGTTCGAGGCCCGGCTGCTGCTGGCGGTCGCCGACGCCCAGGCCCGCGGAAGCTGGGAGCGGATCAAGGCCTGCCCGGCCGGGGACTGCCAGTGGGCCTTTTACGACGAGTCGCGAAACCGCTCCCGGACCTGGTGCTCGATGGAGGTCTGTGGCAATCGCGCCAAGACCCGCAGCTACCGCCACCGCCACTCCGGCGACTGATCAGGCGCCGGGGATCACCCGGGGGCGAGCGCGTCGATCAGCTCGCCGAGGCCCTCCGGGGCGGTGATCGGGGTGAGGATCGGCAGCGTCACCCCGCCGGCGACGAACTCCTCGAGGCGCTCCCGCATCTGCTGCGGCGAGCCGAAGATGAAGGTCTGCTCGATCAGCTCCCAGGGTGCCGCGGCGATCGCCGCCTCGCGGTCCTTGGCGGCCCAAGCGTCGACCATCTCGGAGATCTCCTCGCCGAAGCCGAGCCACTCGAAGAAGGCGGCGTAGACGGGGACGGTGACGTAGGAGGCGAACATGAAGCGGGCCAGCGGCTCGACCTGCTCGCGCTCCCCGGGCAGGCAGAAGAAGCGGCAGAGCAGCTCGAAGTCGCGGGGTGCGCCGGCGATCCCCCCGGCGACCTTTGGCAGCCCGCTCAGCGGCAGGAAGTTGGTGAAGGCGCCGTCGGCGCGCTCCACGGCAAGCTCGAGCATCTTCCCCCGGAGCGCCGCGAGGACGATCGGCACCCGCATCTCCGGCGCCCGCTCGAGCTTGAACCCGGTCGGAGCGCGCTCGCCGTCGAGCGCCGAGCGGAGGAAGTCGAGGCTCTCGGCGACCCTGCTCAGGGGCTTGGAGAAGGGGATCCCGTTCCAGCCCTCGACGATCCGGTCAGAGGAAGCGCCGATGCCGAGGACGAAGCGCCCGTTGGAGGCGTCGGCCATCGCCGCCGCCTGCTGGGCGAGCAGCGCCGGGCCACGCTGGAAGACGCCGACGATGCCGGTGCCGAGGCGCGCCTCGCTGGTCCAGGCGGCGCTCAGGGCCAGCGGCGTGAAGCCGTCCGGCCCGTTGGTCTCGCCCGTCCAGAGGTCGGTGTAGCCCGCCGCCTCGGCCCGGCGGACGTGCTCGGCGTGCTCGGGAAGCGAGATCCCCGGAAGCGGAAGAGTCAGTCCCCAGCGCTGGTCAGCCATGCCCGCCGCACCCTATCGCCATCGGATAGTCTCGCCGCCGGGTGGATCTCTCACGCCTACAGCGAAGCGAGGTGGTGGGGATGGCCGCGGGGCTGCTGCTCGCCATCAGCCTCTTCCTGCCCTGGTTCGGGCTCACCGAGGTCCCGGAACGGGTCTCGCAGGGCGCATGGATCTGTGGCGCCGGGAAGTACAGCTGCACCGCCTGGCAGACCTTCCCGGTCAACCGCTGGCTCTTCCTGCTCGCCGCTGCGGCCCCCTTCATCCTCACCTACCTGGTGGCCTTCAACCAGAAGGGCAAGTACCCGACCGGGGAGTTCACGATGACCGCCGGGCTGGCGGTGATCGTTCTGGCCGGCTTCAACGGCCTGGTCTCGAAGCCGGGCAGCTCCTTCCAGTTCGGGATCAGCCTCAAGGTTGGCTTCTGGGTGGCACTGCTGGCTGGTTTTCTGATGGCCGGCGCCGGCGCGATGCGCTCGCTGAAGTCCGGCGGCGGGGCGCAGCGCAAGCCCCCGGCGACCTATTAATGAGCAATCCCACGAACCTGCGTACCCGGATGACGCGCACTCGCGGCCGTGGCATCACTCATCTAGGCTGACGCCCATGGGTGTGATCTCTCAAGACGTCCGGTCCGGCGCCAAGCCGGACCGCAACCTCGCCCTGGAGGTCGTGCGGGTGACCGAGGCAGCCGCGCTGGCCGCCGCCCGCTGGGTCGGCCGGGGCGACAAGATCGCGGCCGACCAGGCCGCCGTCGACGCGATGCGCGTGATGCTCCACACCGTGCCGATGGACGGGATCGTGGTGATCGGCGAGGGCGAGAAGGACGAGGCGCCGATGCTCTACAACGGCGAGCGGATCGGCGACGGCAGCCCGCCGGTCGTCGACATCGCCGTCGACCCGCTCGAGGGCACCCGCCTCTGCGCCCAGGGCGAGCCCTCGGCGCTGGCCGTCGTCGCTCTGGCGGAGCGCGGCACGATGTTCGATCCCGGCCCCTGCGTCTACATGGAGAAGATCGCGGGGTCGCCGCGGATTGCCGACTGCCTCAGCCTCTCAGAGCCGATCGGGGAGGTGATCCGCAGGGTGGCGGAGCGCAAGGGCGGCAGCACCGGCGAGGTGACCGTGGTGATGCTCGACCGCGAGCGCCACGCCGAGGCGGTCGACGAGATCCGCGAGGTAGGGGCCCGGATCCGCTTCATCAAGGACGGCGACGTCTCGGCGGCCCTGCTGGCGGTCAGCCCAGGCACCGGGATCGACCTCCTCTGGGGGATCGGGGGAACGCCCGAGGGGGTGCTCTCCGCGGCGGCGATCAAGTCTCTCGGGGGTCAGATGCTCGGCCGGCTTTGGCCTCGCGACGAGGAGGAGCGAAAGGCGGCGATCGACGGCGGCTACGACCTCGAGCGGATCCTCGATGTCGACGACCTGGTCGGCGGCAGCGACGTCTTCTTCGCCGCCACCGGTGTCACCGACGGCGACCTCCTCGACGGCGTCCGCTACCTCGGCGACGGAAAAGCCTCGACCGACTCGCTGGTGATGCGCTCGCGGTCGGGCACGGTCCGCAAGGTGGGCGCCACCCACGACCAGGCGAAGCTGCGCGAGCTGACCAGCAGCACTCTCTACGGCTAGACCGTGGGGGACGCCCACGCCGACGGCGCTCCCGCGGTGGCGATCGCCGGCGCGACCGGCTACATCGGCGGCCTCCTGGCCCGCCGCCTGCTTCGCTCGGGGACCCCGGTGCAGGCCCTCGCCCGTCGCCCCGAAGCGGCCCAGGCGCTGGCGGCCGAGGGCGCCGCGCTGCGCCGCGCCGACGTCCTCGACCGCGAGGCGCTCGAAGTGGGGCTCGAGGGCGCGAGCGTCGCCTACTACCTGGTGCACTCGATGGGCCGGGGCTCGGACGCCGGCTTCGCCGCCAGGGACCGTCGCGGCGCCGCCAATTTCGCCGCTGCCGCGGCAGTGGCCGGGGTCGAGCGCATCGTCTATCTCGGCGGCCTTGGGCAGGGCTCCGAACACCTCGACAGCCGCCACGAGACCGCCCGGGTGCTGGGCGCCGGCGATGTGCCCCTGACCTACTTCAGGGCGGCGGCGGTGATCGGCGCCGGCAGCGAGTCCTTCCGCACCGTCCTCTACCTGGTGAAGCGCCTGCCGGCGATGGTCACCCCGCGCTGGGTCGGCACCCGCACCCAGCCGATCGCGATCGCCGACGTGATCGGCTACCTGAGCGCGGCCGCGGACCTCGACCTGCCGCTGGAGCGCGAGATCGAGATCGGCGGCCCCGAGGTCACCACCTACGGGGGGATGATGGACGCGTTGGCCCGGGCGATGGGGAAGCGCCCGCCCCTGCGGATCACCGTCCCGGTCCTCAGCCCGCGCCTCTCCTCGCTGTGGATCGGCCTGATCACCCCGGTCGACGCGGGCATCGCCCGGCCGCTGATCGAGGGGATGGCGACCGAGACGGTCGTCCGCGACCGCGCCGGGATGGAGCTGTTCGACGTCCCGGCAACCCCGATCGACGCCGCGATGCGCGCCGCCCTGACCGAGTCCGGCGACTAGGCTCCTACAGCGGGATCTCGTCCTCGGCCAGCGCGCCGACGGTCGAGGGAGGGAGGTCGAGTCGGCTCAGGGACCTGAGGAAGCCGCGGGTGACGAGGACGTGGATGCGCAGCTGGGTCGCCGCGTAGATCCGGGCGCCGAGGCGGGCGAACCGGCCCGCTCCGCGTAGCAGCGGGTAGAAGTTCCTCACCTCGGCGCGGATCCGGATCCGGATCCGGCCCTCGGTCTCGCCGGGGGCGGGTTCGACTCGGCGCACCGAGATCCGCAGGTGCCCGCGACCGCGCTTTGCGACAAGCAGCCCGCGCTCGATCGGCCAGGTCACCTGTCCGAACCCGAGGCCGGTGTCATAGCGCGGCCGGCGGAACCGCAGCAGCACCAGTCGACGGTGGACGAGGACGATCGAGCGGGAGTCGGGTGCGTAGAGGACCCGGATCAGACCGAGAGAGATCCGGCGCAGGTGCCGCCAGTAGGCGTGGGCCAGGCGCTCCAGGTAGGCGGTCCGCCAGAGGCGCTCGAGCAGCTCGCCCGGGACGATCGCCTCGGCCTCCTGGACCGAGCCTGCCGGGCCCTGAGGATCGACCGGGGCGTGTGCCTCGGGCAGCAGCCGGATCTGCACCGG
Organism: uncultured Actinomycetes bacterium; assembly: GCA_963725315.1. Lineage (GTDB taxonomy): Bacteria > Actinomycetota > Thermoleophilia > Solirubrobacterales > 70-9 > JBBRHQ01. The sequence goes on from CAVRYA010000007.1 coordinate 204,968, forward strand.
CGTCAGATCAATCGGCGCGCTCTGCCGGCCCTGGCGCATAGGGCATCGTCCCAGTGTCATGGAACTCGTGGCGCAGCGAGTTGATCACCGCGCCGGCCATCAGGCCGAGGGCGAGTAGGTAGAACCAGACCAGGGCGATGAGGATGAAGCCGACGGTCGAGCCGAAGCGCGAGAGGCTGGAGATGCTGGTCAGGTAGATCGGGAAGAGCCAGTTCGCGAGACCGGTTGTCGCGGTCACGAACAGCGCCCCGGGCCAGACTGCCCGCCAGGGCATGTGACCCTTCGGCACGGCCCAGTAGATCACGCAGCAGATCAGGAAGGTGATCAGCAGAGCGCCCCCGATCAGCAGGACCGTGTCGAGTCCCTGGAGGTTGGAGAGGCCAAAGGGGAGCCTGTCGGTGGAGCTGATCACGGCGCCCTCGACCGTCGGCAGGACGACACTGGCCGCGAGGAAGGCGACGACGACGATCAGCATCACGAACGAGAACCGCTTCTGCTCGACCCAGCCGCGGCAATCGACGTGGTAGATGCGGCAGAAGGCGGTGTCCATCGCCCCCCAGAAGGAGGCGCCGATCCACAGCGAGCCGAGGGCGGCGAGGATCCCGAAGGTGGCCGAGTTGCCGCGGATCCGGTCGATGACGGTGTTGAGCGTGTCCTGCTCGGTGTTCGGGAAGAGCCGCTGGAGGTCGTTGAGGATTCCCGTCTCGACCCCCTTGATCCGCAGCACCTGGCTGAACACGAACAGCACCAGCAGCACGAACGGGAACACCGCCAGCATCAGGTTGTAGGCGACCATCGCCGAGAGCCCGGTGACGTTCTCCGTGTAAGCGCGCTGCCAGAAGGCGCGCAGCCAGGGGGTATGGCGCTTGGCGCGCTCCGCCGCGGCCGCGGCGCCCGGGCCACCCTGACGCACCTTCTCGGGCCGGGCGGCGGGCGATGCGGGCACGACGGCGGTGGGGAGGGGGCGCTGCCCGGAGCCGGTCAGCGACCTCCCAGTGCCTTTCCGATCTCGCCCGCCGCCCGCCCGGCCAGCTTCAGGCCCACGGCGGCGGCGCCGCTGGCGAGGCCGAACCCGGCGCGAGCGAGATCCTCGAACCCCGACGCAGAGTGTGCGGGCGTCGCCGCCGTCGGCGCGGACGCGGGAGCCTGCCCGGCGGCCTTCGCACCCGTGGCGGACGCGCGGGCGGCGGCGCGGCGCGGGCTCTCGACCCCCGGACGCGTCTTCGGCAGGCTGCCCAGCAGCCCTCTGTCATCGCTCATGCAGGGCCACCGTAACAATCGGCCACGCTGGTGTTGGTGCCATGGCGAGCGATTCGTGGCGAGACTCTTCGCGGATTTTCGGGTTTCCGTGGTACGGGCGCGGCATTTCAGCGCTTGACCGTGGAAACCGAAGCTTCTAATATCGAACAGACGTTTGACCACCGAGACATCGGGCACAGGCCCCTCTGCAGAGCAGAATCACTACCGCGGATCCGAAGCTGCCGGTCCGCGTTTTTGTGACCTCGAGCCGCCGATCGCCCACTCGGGCTGAGAAACCGCCAACGGCAACAGAACGGATAGAGAGCAGGATGCTGGTAGCAGAACTCCAAGAGCTTGAAGAGGTGAAGGGGCTCCTCACCAAGGGGCAGCAGCTCGGCGTGCTGACCTTCGGCGACGTCGCCTCTGCTGTCTCCGAGGTGGACCTGGACGAGTCCGACGTCGAGGATCTCTACGGACACCTGGAGAAGTCGGGGATCGAGCTGGTCGAGGACGTCGATCCGGCGCAGAAGGCGCAGGCCGATGCGATGCCGGCCGAGACCGGCAAGAGGGGTCGCCGGCGCCAGAAGCAGGCGCTGGACCTGAAGCCGGACATGACCACCGACTCGCTGCAGCTCTTCCTCAAGGACATCGGCAAGGTGCGGCTGCTGACGGCGCAGGAGGAGGTCGACCTGGCGAAGCGGATCGAGCGCGGCGACCTCGACGCCAAGCAGAAGATGGTCGAGTCCAACCTGCGCCTCGTCGTCTCGATCGCCAAGAACTACCGAAACCAGGGCCTGCCGTTCCTCGACCTGATCCAGGAGGGCACCCTCGGCCTGGTTCGAGCGGCCGAGAAGTTCGACTACCGCAAGGGATTCAAGTTCTCGACCTACGCCACCTGGTGGATCCGCCAGGCGATCGCCCGCGCGCTCGCCGACAAGGCGCGGACGATTCGGATCCCGGTCCACGTGGTCGAGAAGCTCAACAAGATCGGCCGGGCCGAGCGCAAGCTGGTCACCGAGCTCGGCCGCGAGCCGACCCCGGAGGAGATCGCCGAGGTCACCGGGATCGACCCCGACGAGGTCGACTCGATCAAGCGCTCCGCCCAGGCACCGGTCTCGCTGGAGAAGCCGGTCGGCGACGAGGAGGAGTCCGAGTTCGGGCAGTTCATCGCTGACGAGAAGGCCGAGTCGCCGTTCGATCGCGCCGCCGACCTGCTGACCAAGGAGGCGCTGAAGGAGGCGCTGGAGAACCTCTCCTACCGCGAGCGGCGCGTGCTGGAGCTCCGCTACGGCCTCGGCGGCGAGCACCCGCGCACCCTCGACGAGGTGGGGCGGACCTTCAACGTCACCCGCGAGCGGATCCGTCAGATCGAGAACCAGAGCCTCAAGAAGCTGCAGTCGCTGGCTGAGGCGCAGAAGCTTCGAGAGGTCGCGTAGCCCCAGACACAGCCGCGGTGCTTCTGCGGCTCCGCCGCGTTCCAGGCGAGGCGGTATTGCACGATGCTCGGCACCGCCTAATGGAGGCACGCATCTGCGGTCGTTCCCAAATGCGAGAGCTACCGCGTGAGCTGGACGTACCAGCGACCCTCCACACGGACGAGATCGAGGTAGGCGACGTTGGGCGAGTCGATGTTGACCCTTGCCGTGCTCCCATCCACCTTGACGCTCCTCACCTTCAGGTCGGGGGTCCTGGTGCCACGCAGCTCGCGCTCGAATGCCGCCTCGCAGTTCTTCGGCACCGGCGGCGCCAGGAGGTCGCAGAGCGCAACGGCGTCGTGGTCCTGGAGCGCGGCCTCCCAGCCGTGGACTGTCGCCGTGATTGGGCTCTCGCCGGAGGTCGTTTCGGAGCCCCCGCCGCAGCCCGCGAGGACCACAAGGAGGAGCGCGAGGCTGACCCTGCTCGTGATAGACAGAAGTGAGGCTGCCATAGCCGTTGCTCCCCGCCCAGCCGCCGTCACACTGCTGGAAATTGCTCTGCCGCGCCGTGGGTGAGGCGGTAGTGGAGGTGGACCGTACCGTTGCTGAACCTCTGGAGGTCCAGTAGCTCGAGCGTCAGTTTGTCCTTGGTGGGCAGGGCCGGTTTGCCGGCGCCCACCGCTACCGGCGCCAGAAATAGGTGGAGTCTCGTCTACCAGGCCGGCGGCTATCGCCTGGGAGGCCAGGTCGGGTCCGCCGACGCTGATGTCCCCTGGGGCCGAGGGCTTCATCTCCGCGATCGCCTCCGGGTCGAATTCGCGCTCTATTCGTGTCCTGGCACTCCTGACTTCCTCAAGCGTCTTCGAGAAGACGACCTTCTCGGCCGAGCGCCAGATCTCCGCGTAGTCCCGCACGAAGGGCCGCTCGTCGGCGATCGTCTCCCAGGCGACCATCACCTCGTACATGCGGCGCCCGTAGAGGTGGGTGCCGATCCGGCGTTCGAGGTCGTTTACGAACTCGTGCACCTCCTCGTCCGGCGCCGCCCAGGAGAAGTCGCCGTCCTCATCCTCTGTGAAGCCGTCGAGCGAGGCGAGCGCCGAGTAGACGAGCTTGGCCATGCGATTCCAGCATCGCACGACGAGGTCGGCGCGGTGGCGTGCGGATTGATAACGATTGGCGGGTGAGATCATTCGATCCCGTCCGGGTCGGAGTCCTGGAGTGCGACGCCTGGGTGAGCTACTACCGGCGTCGGTGGGCCCGCTTCCTCTGGGCGGCGGTATCGCTCACCAGGGAGACCTTCGGCCTCTCGTGGCCCGCGACGCTTCGCGGCGCCTGGCTGGTGCTTCGCGCCAACCAGCTCTGGGCGCCGCAGCCGGACAACGACCCCGAGGGAGCGCGCCGCTGCATGCGCGGGTTCTACGCGCTCGTCGCCCGCTGCCACGGCGAGGGCTTCGACGTGGCGGAGGCGGCGCGGCTCGAGGTCGAGTGGTGGCGGGCTGCACCGCGAGCTCCAGCACCAGCGCCGCGACGGCGAGGGCGAGGACGGCAGGCTCGACGTCGAGGAGCGGCAGCTGAGCGAGGCGATCGCCGCGCTCTACGCGCACGTCTACGGCGTCGAGCGCGAGACCGTGCGGGAGGCGGCCGACCTGCGGACGCTGGCGATGCGCCGCTCCGACCGCTGGGTCGTGGACGGGCGCGACCCGGCGAGCCCGCTGATCGCGCTTGAGCGCTCCGAGCTGATCCGCTCCTACGCGGCGCTGAGAGCGGCGGTCGGGCGCGGCTGAGCTTGCCGGCCCGGAGCCCGGCACTTAGGCTGAAGGCGTGGAGGCGCTGCCGGACCCGAGGGTGAGGGCGGCCACCGAGGACGAGCACGAGGCGGCTGCGGAGGCGCTGGCGCTGGCCTTCGCCGACGACCCCGCCTGGGCGCACCTGCTCCCCGACGACCGCAGCAGGGCCGAGCGGCTGCTCACCTTCTTCAACGCCGAGATCGCCAACCTGGTGCCCGGGTGGCGCCGCATCTGGATCACGGACGACGGCAGCGGCGCCGCGATCTGGGCGCCCCCGGGGCGCTGGCGGGTGCCCTTCATCCGAACGATGCGGCCGTCGGCGCAGATGGCGAAGGTCTTCGGCGCTCGCCTGCCGCTGGCGACCTGGTCGCTGCTGCGGGTGGAGGGCCGCCATCCCGCCTCGCCCCAGCACTGGTACCTGCACTACCTCGGGGTCGAGCCGCGACACCAGGGGCGGGGGCTCGGTCGGGCCCTGATGGAGCCGGTGCTCGCCGCCTGCGATCGCGAGTCGATCCCCGCCCACCTGGAGGCGAGCACGGAGCGAAGCCGGATGCTGTACGAGCGCAACGGCTTCGGCCTCACCGGCACTCTCGACCTGCCGCTGGGAGGGCCGCCGGTGAGGGGCATGTGGCGCCAACCTCAAGGCCTCGAACCAGGCGCCGATATATGTCCGCATGCTGGACATGGATGCGGCCCTGCGCAGGCTCGTCGAGCTTGAAGGCTCCGACCTCCACATCAAGGTGGGGACGAGGCCGATCGTCCGCATCGACGGCAAGCTCGGCCCACTGGAGGGCTACGAGGAGGCCCTCAGCGCCGAGGAGACCGAGAAGGCCTTCCACGACATCGCCGAGACGCGCTCGCTGACCGAGTTCGAGGAGGTCGGGGAGGCCGACTTCGCCTACTCGATTCCCTCCTCGGCCCGCTTCCGTGTCAGCGCCTTCAAGCAGCGCGGCGCGGTCTCGATCGTCTGCCGCGCGATCCCCTTCAGCATCCGGACGATCACCGAGCTCGGCCTCCCGGACGTGGTCCGCAAGCTGGCCGAGGAGCCCCGCGGGATCATCCTCCTCACCGGCACCACCGGTTCCGGGAAGTCCACCACCCTGGCGGCGATGGTCGACCACATCAACGCCACCCGATCGCGTCACATCGTCACCCTCGAGGACCCGATCGAGTACCTGCACCGCGACCGGCTCTCGATCATCAACCAGCGCGAGGTCGGCGCTGACACCGAGAGCTTCGGCCGGGCGATGCGCAGGGTGCTGCGCCAGGACCCCGACGTGATCCTGATCGGCGAGATGCGCGACGAGGAGACCGTGCGCACGGCGCTCTCCGCCGCGGAGACCGGCCACCTCGTCTTCTCGACCCTGCACACCCTGGACGCGACCGAGACGATCAACCGGATCATCGACTTCTTCCCGCCCCACCTCCAGCAGCAGGCGCGGGTGATGCTGGCCTCGACCCTGAAGGGCGCGATCTCGCAGCGGCTGATCCCGCGGATCAACGGGGTCGGGAGGGTGGCGGCGGCCGAGATCATGGTCGCGACCGGGAGGGTCAAGGACCTGATCCTGCAGCCTGAAGAGACCGGGAAGATCACCCAGGTGATCGCCGAGGGCGCCTACTACGGGATGAGGACCTTCGACCAGGACCTCCTCGACCACGTCTTCGCCGGGCGGGTCAGCGTCGAGGTCGCCCTCGAGGCCGCCTCGCGACCGCACGACTTCAAGCTGATGCTCGAGGCGGGCGGGCAGCGGGCCAGCGGGATCGAGCAGCTCGACGCCGGCCGCGGGCCGGCGGGAGCGGACGGCAACGGCGCCGAGGCGCCGGCGGCCTTCCCGCCCCCGGTCGAGGCTGCCCCTCCCCCCGCGGTGCCCCAAGCCCAACCCGCCGCCGCAGCGGCGGCCGCGCCGGTGAGCTCTCTCCCGCCGGCGGGTCAGGCCCAAACGCCGGCACCGGCGCCGGCCGCCCCTGCGGCGCCCGAGCCTCCCCCGGGCCACGAGAGCCCGCCGGGCTAGAACGTCCGTCCAGATGAGGGACAAGCTCAACAACAGCCCGATCGCCCAGGTCGCGCTCATCGCGATCCTGCTCGGGGCCGGCGCCTTCTTCCTGCTGAGCAGCCAGGGGGAGGGGGCGACTCCGCGAGCGCGCCGCCGACCACCGTGCCGACTGGCGCCGCCCCTGCGACCCCGAGCGCCGCGACAGGGACCGCGCTTCCCACCGACACCGCCGGGACGGCCAGTGCGGCGACCGCCGCCTCCTCGGTGCCGGTGCCGCCGCTGCCGGCGCCCGTGAGGCGCGCCTATGCCGCCGGCCAGACCGTCGTCCTGCTGGTGGTCCGCGGCGGCGGCGTCGACGATGAGCTGGTCGCCCCGGTGGTGCGACGGCTGAAGGCGGTCGGTGGCCTCGCGGTCTCCATCACGTCCGCCAAGCACATCGCCCGCTACGCGGCGATCACCCTCGGCGTCGACGTCAACCGCGTCCCGGCGCTGGTCGTGGCCAGGCCGCGCCCGCTCAGCGGCGGCACCCCGCAGGCGACCGTCAGCTACGGCTTCCAGAGCCCGGCGGCGATCGTCCAGGCGGTGGTCGATGCCTCCTACAACGGACCCGCGGCGACCTATCACCCGAACTAGGGAGCGGGGCGGAGGCTCGGATGAGCAACGAGCAGTACCCCAGTCATCTGCGACCGGTCCCCGACTCGGGCGACTCGACGGCGCCTGTTCCGGAGCAGCCCGAGAGCAGCGGACCGATCGGGCTGACGGCGCCGATGCGGCGCCGGCGCTCGGCCGGGTTCACAACAGACGTGCTCATGGAGTTGGGCTACGCGACACCCGAGCGGGTCGCCCAGGCGATCGAGGAGGCCCGCACCGCCGGTGCCCCGCCGGAGGCGCTGCTGCATGGTCGAGGGTGCGATCAGCGGCGATCAGCTCTCGCGGGCGATCGCCGAGCGCTACGGCCTCGACCACGTCGACCTCTCGCTCTACCAGGTGGACATTGCCGCCGCTGCGCTGTTTCCCGCTCAGCACCGCCCGCCGCTACCTGGCGGTGCCGATCGGCTTCCTCGACCAGCAGACCCTGCTGGTGGCGATGTCGGACCCCGGCAACGTCCTCGCCGTCGACGACATCAAGATCGCGACCGGGCTGGAGTGCCGGGTCGCGGTCGCCGCCGAGGACGACCTCGAGGCGCTGCTCGGGCGCCTCAACACGCTGCAGAACACAGCCACCGAGGCGATCATCCAGGAGGAGGAACGGGCGCAGGGCGAGGAGGGGGCCGACCTGGCATCGGTCTCCGAGCTGCAGGCCAGCGCCGAGGACGCGCCGGTGATCAAGCTCGTCTACAGCATCCTCGGGCAGGCCGTGGCCGAGGGAGCATCCGACATCCACCTCGAGCCCGAGGAAGGGGAGATGCGGGTGCGCTTCCGGGTCGACGGCGTGCTGAGGGAGACCGCGCACGTGCCGAAGCGGATGATCAGCGCGGTGATCTCGCGAATCAAGATCATGAGCGACCTCGACATCGCCGAGAAGCGCGTCCCCCAGGACGGGCGGGTCAGCGTCGCGGTCGAGGAGCGCCGGGTGGACCTGCGCGTGACCACGCTGCCGACCCAGCGCGGCGAGGGAGCGACGATCCGCATCCTCGACAACGAGAACGCCCAGTTCGACCTCGACTCGCTGGGCATGGAGGGGATGGCGCTCGACGTCTTCCAGACCTCCTTCCACCGCCCCTACGGCGCCGTGCTGGTCACCGGGCCCACCGGCTCGGGGAAGTCGACCACCCTCTACGCGGCACTCCAGGACCTGAACGGGATCGAGAAGAAGATCATCACGATCGAGGACCCGGTCGAGTACAGGATCGACGGAATCAACCAGATGAACGTCAACCGAAAGGCCGGTCTCGACTTCGCCACCGGCCTGCGCTCGATCCTGCGCGCCGACCCCGACATCGTCATGGTCGGCGAGATCCGCGACTCCGAGACGGCGCGGATCGCAATCGAGGCGGCGCTGACCGGGCACATGATGCTGACCACGCTGCACACCAACGACGCCCCGGGGGCGATCTCGCGACTGGGCAAGATGGGGATCGAGGCGTTCCTGACTGCCTCCTCGGTCGATTGCGTGGTGGCCCAGCGGCTGGCGCGAAAGCTCTGCCCGCACTGCAAGCGGCGGGCGATCATCCCGGTCGCGCTCCTGGTCGAGAACGGCGTCCGGCTTGGGACCGACGTCGAGGGCTACGAGCCGGTCGGCTGCGGGCGCTGCGGCGGCAACGGCTACCGCGGCCGAGTCGGCGTCTACTCGGTGATGCACATGAGCGAGCAGCTCAAGGAGATGACGGTCAGCGGAGCGCCAGAGTCCGAGATCGCCGCAGTCGCCCGCCAGGAGGGCATGCAGACACTGCGCGAGGACGGCCTCGCCAAGGTCCGCGCCGGGCTGACAAGCTTCGAGGAGATCCTGCGGGTCACCGCCTAAAGTCGGTCCCGGGGAGGGCCGATGTAGGGGCCATGGAATTCGATTTCGCCGGCGTCCTGCGGGGCATGGTCGAGGCCGGCGCCTCCGACGTCCACCTGACCGCCGGCTTCCCGCCGGCGATCCGGGTCAAGGGCCGGATCGTGCCGATGGAGAACTACGGGCCGCTCGACCCCCAGCAGACGCGCGAGGTCGTCTACAGCATCCTCAACGACGACCAGCGCAAGCGCTTCGAGAACAACCAGCAGCTTGACTTCGCCTACGCGATCCCGAACGTCGCCCGGTTCCGGGTCAACACCTTCTTCCAGCGCGGGGCGATCAGCGCCGCCTTCCGGCGGGTCCCCCACCAGATTCCCGACCTCGGCTCGCTGCGGGTGCCGGAGGTGCTGCGCGACTTCACCCGCAAGCCGCGCGGCTTCATCCTCGTCACCGGGCCGACCGGCTCGGGCAAGTCGACGACGCTGGCGGCGATGGTCGACGTGATCAACTCCGAGCGCGAGGACCACATCCTGACGATCGAGGACCCGATCGAGTTCCTCCACACGCACAAGCGCTCGATCGTCAACCAGCGCGAGATCGGCGCCGATGCGATCGACTTCGCCCTGGGGCTGAAGGGCGCCCTGCGCCAGGACCCCGACGTGATCCTGGTCGGCGAGATGCGCGACCTGGAGACGATCTCGACCGCCCTGACCGCGGCCGAGACCGGCCACCTGGTCTTCGCCACCCTGCACACTCAGTCGACCGCGCAGACGGTCGACCGGATCATCGACGTATTCCCGCCCGAGCAGCAGGGGCAGGTCCGCACCCAGCTCTCGATCGCCCTGCAGGGGATCGTCACCCAGCAGCTCCTGCCGACCGCGGACGGCACCGGCAGGGTGGTCGCCACCGAGGTCCTCGTCCCGACCCCGGCGATCCGCAACCTGATCCGCGAGTCGAAGTCGCACCAGATCTACGCCGCGATCCAGACCTCGGGCTCGGTCGGGATGCAGACGATGGACGCCGACCTGGCCCGCCTCGTCAGGCTGGGCACGATCACCCCAGAGCTCGCCCAGCAGCGCGCCTCGGTCCCCGAGGAGCTCTCGCGCCTGCTCGCTTCCGGTGGGATCGAGGCAGCCCAGATCTCGCCGCAGCCCGTGGCGGGAATGGTCGGCTAGGGAGCGGCGGTGGCCACGGCGACGACCTTCGCGTTCCGGGCGATGGACCTCGCCGGGATCAGCTCGAGCGGCGAGGTCCAGGCCGACTCGAAGGCTCAGGTCTCCGAGCAGCTACGCCAGCGCGGCCTGATCGTCCTCGACGTATCGGAGAAGTCGAGCCCCTTCAACATCGAGGACGTCTTCAAGCGCTGGCAGGGGGTGAAGACCCGTGAGCTGGCGATCTTCGCCCGCCAGTTCGCGACCCTCGTCTCCTCCGGGATGCCGATGCTTCGCACCCTGCAGACCCTCTCCGAGCAGAGCGAGGACGAGCTGCTGAAGGAGGCGATCACCGACCTCCACGACGACGTCGAGGCCGGCAGCTCGCTGGAGGCGGCGATGGAGCGCCACCCGAAGGTCTTCGACCGCCTGATGCGCTCGATGGTGCGCTCGGGGGAGCAGTCGGGGCGCCTCGACGACGCGCTGGAGCGAATCGCCTTCCACCTGGAGAAGATGGACACCCTGCGCCGTCAGGTGCGCTCGGCGCTGATGTACCCGGCCTTCGTCTTCGTCTTCGCGATCCTCGTCCTGCTGGCGGTGGTGATGTTCATCATCCCCGTCTTCGTCGGCGTCTTCAACCAGCTCGCCGAGGAGACGCCCGGGGTCAGCGCCGAGCTGCCGCTGCCCACCCAGATCTGCGTCGTCGTCTCCGACGCCCTCACCGGCTACTGGTTCATCCTCTTCCCGGCGCTGGCGGCGATCGCGATCGCCCTGCTGCGCTGGAAGAAGACCGACCGCGGCCGCGCCGTCTGGGACCGCACCAAGCTGCGGATCCCCTTCAAGATCGGCGACGTGGTGCAGAAGGTCGCCCTGGCCCGCTGGTCGCGCACCTTCTCCGGCGCGATCTCCTCCGGCGTGCCGATGCTGCAGGCGATCAAGCTGACCGGCGACACCTCCGGCAACGTCGTGGTCGAGAACGCGATGGAGGAGATGTACTCCTCGGTCAAGAAGGGCGGCTCGATCGCCGGCCCGATCGAGGCCGAGCCGATCTTCCCGGCGATGGTCTCCCACATGGTCGCGGTCGGCGAGGAGACCGGCCAGCTCGAGCACATGCTGACCAAGATCGCCGACTTCTACGAGACCGAGGTCGACGCCAAGGTCAAGGCCCTCACCTCCCTGATCGAGCCGCTGATGATCTGCTTCGTCGGCGGCGTGGTCGGCTTCATCGTGATCGCGATGTACCTGCCGATCTTCACGATCTACAACAACATCCGCTAGGGCGGCTCGTGCGGGTTCAGCGTTTACGGAAATGCAGCGGTGGGCCGAGGCGGAAGCCCGACTGGTGCCAGCTGACCGCGTAGCGGCCGCTGAAGCGGTGGGGGAAATGCCTGGCGAAGTCGATCTTGCTGGCGAAGATGCCGTGATTGGCTCGGTCGAGGTGGAAACTGTCGCAGTCGCGCGGATGGCGCGGCGGCTTGACGCAGAGCTGGTAGCGGCCGCGGAAGCTGAAGGTGCGGACGATCAACTTGACCCGGCCGTGCTGGCGGGTGATCGCGGTGCAGTAGTCGCCGGTCGGGGAGCAGTAGCTGTCGATCGTCCTCATTCGGGCCCCGACAGCCGAGGGCACGGCAAGCGAGCAGAGCATCGCTGCGGTGAGGGCTAAGGGAGCGAGGGCCTTTCTCACGCTGTCCAGACTTTCACCGCGGTGGCGCACGGTCAAGCGATCGATCGGGCTGGAGCGGACGGATGGCCGACAGCGGCTGGCCGGCGACGCCATCGAGGTCTAGGCTCGCCCCAGGCAAACGAACGTGGAGGGCACGATGAAGCGGATCCTGATTCTCACCCCCCTTTTCCTTCTGGCCCTGCTCGGGTATGCGGAAGGCGCCTCGGCGAAGCGGTTCTCCACGTACATCACCTGCGGGCACCCGCGCCACCACGACAAGGTCTGCGTCGGCGGCGACGCGCCCTCCGCGGTGTTCCGCGCCTTCCGGCACGCGAACGTCGGCTACCGCCTCTGCGTGCGCAACCCGAACGGGCGCCATCACTGCCGCTCCGAGCAGACCGGGGCCCGGGGTCGGCGCGACTTCGTCCCGATCGCCTCCGGAACGGTGGGTCGTTACGTGGTCACCTGGAAGATCGGGGGCGTGGTGATCGACCGCGACTCGTACCGCCTGATCCCCGAGCCGGCGTAGCTCTCCCTCCTCGTCGAGTGGACGAAATCCGCTGATATAGAGCTGATTTCGGCCACTCGACCGGCTGGGCGCGGCCCGGCGGCTGGACGTTCGTGCCAGGCGGCCTGGACGGCTGTTCGGGGCAGTAACGGGCCGGTTCGAAAGTCGGCGCGAATCGGGCCTCGAAAGCGCCGAAACCGCTCGGTATTCGCGAGATTCCTCAGCGGATCTGGGCGGGATCCCTACTGAGAAGTGAGGATCGGGTCGGGGCCGCAAGGGTCGATACATCAGGCATGTTCAATCGGCCAGGCCCAAGGTGCCAAAGGCAAACCCGCCGCGAGGCGGAGGCGCAAAGCCAGCGGGACTCCATCCGGAGTCAGCCGGGCTTCCACCGGGGTCGCAAGACACCCACTGGGGGACACCAGCGGGGCACTGGCAAAACAGATAGGTCCATAGGAGGTACCTATGCTGCTGCATAAGCTCCGCGAGCGGGCCGGTGCCCGTTTCAAGGGTGAGGGCGAGGCCGGGTTCACCCTGGTCGAGCTCCTGGTCGTGATGCTGATCCTCGGCATCCTGGCTGCGATCGCGATTCCCGCCTTCTTCAACCAGAAGGAGAAGGCCAACGACTCGCAGGCGAAGGCCTACGCGCACTCCGCCCAGGTGGCAATGGAGACCTTCGCCACCGACAACGGGGGTAGCTACACCGGGGCCAACGTTGGCGCGTTGACCACGATTGAGCCGACGCTGACCGGCGCCGGCGGCAACCTCAACCCGACCGTTCAGGGCCCGCAGGCGTACACGATCGCCGTCACTTCACCGGTGACGAGCAACGTGTTCTCGATCACTCGGGGCGCCAACGGGACGCTTACCTACACCTGCACCCAGGGTGGGCAGGGCGGCTGTCCGACCGGGGGCAACTGGGGCCAGTAGTCGGCTGACCCAGAGCTGAGCCTGTGATCACGACAGGCTCCACGCGGAGCGAGGGCGGGCCCACCCGGGCCCGCCCTCGCGCGTCCGCGCACACTGACACTGGGAGGCTGCCCCGAGTCCCGCGGGCTAAGGCCTGGGGCCGGGGCGCCGATAGGAACTCTTGACGGTGAGCCCTCCCCCGAACAGACCGATCCGTGGCCGTCTCCTGAGGGCTGTCCCCGGCGCGCTGGGCGCGGCCGCTGCACTGATCGCGCTGGCGCCCGCAGCCCAGGCCGCCGCGCCGAAGGCGCCGGCGCTGACCGGCACCGTGCCGCCCTCACCGGCGACCTCGCTGACCCCGTCGATCAGGGGCCGCGCCGACGGGATCATCACCACGCGCACCCCCCGGGGAGCCGCGAAGCGGGTCCTCCGCGGCGCCGCTTCCGGACGTCGCTGACGATCACGATCTACACCGACCCCAACTGCACCGGGACGCCGCTCACCACCGGCTCCGGGGACGAGCTCGACGGCGCCGGGATCCAGGTCACCGTCGCTCCCGACTCGACCACCACCTTCTTCGCGACCGCGACCGACGGCGCGCTAAACGTCTCGCCCTGCTCGAACCCCGGGCTCACCTACCAGCAGGTGACCACCGGCCCGGCGCCGCCGACGCCGTCCTCGGTCAGCCCCGCCTCTCCCGCCAATGACAACTCGCCGCGGGTGCGCGGCAGCTCCGCTCCGGGCACCACGGTGCGCCTCTTCAACGGGCCGACCTGCACCGGCACCGTGCTCGGCTCGGGCAGCGCCGTCGAGTTCGCCGCCGGCGGCATCCTCGCCTCGCTCCCCGACGACACGACGACGACGATCTACGCGAGCGCCTCCCTCGCCGGCGTCAACTCGATCTGCTCAGCCACCTCGGTCACCTACCGCGAGGACTCGACGCCGCCGCACGTGCCCGAGCTGAGCATCCTCCCCGGGGCGCGGGCGAACGACAACCACCCGCGCCTCACGGGGAGCGCGCCGGGCGCGACCGCGGTGAGGATCCACGACAATCCGGACTGCAACGGAACGCCGCTCGCCAGCGGCACCCCCGCCGAGCTGACGGCCGGCTTCCCCTTCCAGGTGGAGGACAACAGCAGCACCGACTTCTTCGGGATCGCCACCGACGCGGCCGGCAACTCCTCCGGCTGCTCGGCCGCGCCGGTGACCTACGTCGAGGACTCGCTGGCCCCACACACCCGGATCACGCTCGGGCCGGGGGTCAAGACGCAGCGGCGCACCGCCGTGTTCCGCTTCCTCGACGCGACCGGGGACCCGGGGACTACCTTCCTCTGCAAGCTCGACCGCGGCAAGTGGAAGGCGTGCCGGACGCCGCGCCGGTTCGGAAAGCTGCGCTACGGCCGCCACGTCGTCCGCGTCAAGGCGATCGACGCGGCCGGCAACCGCGAGCAGGCCGGGGCGAAGCGCCGCTTCAAGGTGATCCACCGGCGCAGGCGCCACTAGTCCCGGCGATCTCCGGAGGGCGGCGAAGCCCGCCGGAGCGCCTGGAAAGCTGCTCTCCTCTTGGCCGCCGCAGCTCTGATCGCTTTCCTTGGCGGGCTGCTGATCGGCAGCTTCGTCACCGTCGTCGCCCACCGGGTTCCGCGGGATCTCTCGGTGGTCGGGCCGCGATCGCGCTGCCCGGCCTGTGGCGCCCGGATCGCCGCCTACGACAACATCCCGGTCGTCTCCTGGGTGCTGCTGCGGGGCCGCGCCCGCTGCTGCGGGGCGCGGATCTCTCCGCTCTACCCGCTGACCGAGCTGACCGTCGGGGCGCTGTTCGCGGCGGTGGTGCTGGTCGAGTGGGGCGACGGGGCCGAGATCGCGATCGACCTGATCTTCGTCGCCGTGCTCGCCGCGGTGACCCTGACCGATCTCGAGCAGCGGATCATCCCCAACCGGATCCTGCTCGCCGGGGCGGTGCTCTGCGTGGCGATCGCTGTCCCGACCGATCCCGGTGGGATGGCGGAGCGGGCGATCGCCGCCGCCGCGGCGGGAGGGGTGCTGCTGCTCGCCGCCCTCGCCTATCCGAAGGGGATGGGGCTGGGCGACGTCAAGCTGGCCGCGGTGATGGGCCTCTTCCTGGGGCGCAGCGTCGCCCCCGCGATCTTCGTCGCCCTGCTCGCCGGCAGCGTCGTCGGCCTGGCGCTGATCGCCCGCCACGGCTCGGCGGGGCGGAAGATGGCGATCCCCTTCGGCCCCTTCCTGGCCCTGGGCGGAATCGTGGGAATGCTCGCCGGCCCGGCCCTGATCGACCTCTACCTCGGCTAGCCGACGCGGGTCAGCCGCCGAGGGAGGCGCGATGGGGGTGGCGGGTCAGCACCCGGTGGATCTTCAGCAGCTCGATCCGGAAGGTCTTGCCGCGGGCGCCGTAGACGAAGGTCTCGGGCAGACCGGGCTCGAGCGCCAGGAGCTGGCAGCTGCGGGAGCCGACGATGCAGCGCGCATCGCCGAACACCGACCTGACGTCGGAGGAGACGAGCAGCAGCGCCTTCTTGGAGTCGGAGCTGACCCCCATGAAGATCGCCGCCGGCGTCTTGCGGTTGGGAAGCATGGTCAGCTCCGGCAGGCCCCGGCGCACCCTGACCCCTCCCTTGGCCGAGGCGGTGCCGGTGGCCGACGCGGTGCCACCATTGCCCGACCCGGCGCCGACGATCCGCACGTCGATCTCATAGGAGGCGTACTTGGTCTCGACCTTGACGGTCGAGTCTCCGCCGCCGCCTCCTCCGCTGCCCGCCCCACCTCCGCCGCCTCCGGAGGAAGCCGGCGTAGAGGAGGGCAGCCCGGCGGCGCTGCTTCCGGGGACCACTCCTGCTGAGGAGGCGGGCGCCGAGGAGCCCGCCGAGGCGGCCGCGCCTGAGCCCGCCGCCGCCGCACGGGCGTACTGCTGCTTGAAGGGGTCCTTGGCGGTGAGGTTGTGCAACCTGTGGCGGTAGTCGCGCAGCCCGCTGACGGATCCGGTGAAGGCGGTGGTGCGCGGCGCGGCGCCCCCGGATCCGGATGCGGCGCCGCCCGCCGCCACGCCCGTGCCCTCGGTCCCGCTGTCGCTCCCGCCGGAGCTGAGGGCGAAGGGGACGACGACGATCGCGATCAGCAGCAGTCCGACCAGCGGCAGCAGGTGGCGGTCGCGCAGGTCGTTGAAGAGGTCGCGCAGGAAGCCGGGCACCTTCAGCTCGGGCAGCTTGAGATCGGGTCCCTTGAGTTGCTTCATCGCGCCGACTCCGTGGCCGCTGCGTTGGTCGCGGTCGCGGCCGCGCCCGAGGGCGTGGTCGGGGTGGTCGAGGCCGGAGTTGCCGTGCCGGGGGTGGTGATCGGCCCGGTCGGCGAGGCGCCCGCCGTGATCCCCTGCTCGGAGGGGGTCACGTAGGTGGTGACGGCGAAGGTCGCGTCGAGGTGGGGGAAGCCCAGTTCGGGGTCGCCGTTGAGCGCGAAGCCGTCGAGGGTCAGCAGGCGCCCGTCCACGGCGACGTGGGTGCCCTTGGTATGGACCATCGAGTCGATCCCCGAGATGAAGTCGGCGACGTGGAAGAAGTCGCCGCTGAAGTTGAGGTCATACGGCATCACCCCGAGCCCAGCGGTGCCGATCGTCGCCCCGATCGGCAGCAGCGCGGCGGCCGCCTCGGTCGGGGCGACGGTGGCCGCAGCCGGGACGGCGGCCGAGTCGCCGGCCGCGGTCTCGCCGGAGGGCGGCGTGCTCGGCGGCGGCGTGCTCGGCGCCGGGGTCGGGGCCATGTTCGAGGTCGCGCTCGTGGAGCTGGCGGAGTCGTTGATCGCGATCCCGTCGAACCTCACCTTCGAGTCGCCGGAGATGGTGTTCAGCTCGGCCATCAGCGAGGAGGTGTCGTCGCTCTCGGGCACGGCCTTGCCGAGCACGACGAGCTGCTGGTAGTCGGAGGGGAAATCTCGCCGCGCCGCAGCGGCCTCGGCCGCCTGGCTCTGCGACTGGGCCAGGGAGGCCTTGGCCTGGTCGACCTCGTCGGCGAGATCGTCCGCCTTCTGGCGCTTGGGGCCGAGCGCCAGGACCCAGAAGGCCGCGGCGAGCGCCACCACCACCAGCATCACGATGATGATCCGGTTGGCCGAGCTCATTCAGCCCCCCGGGGTGGAGGTCGTCGTGGCCGAGGCCGGCGCGGCCCCATCGGTCGTCGAGGGCGCCGGTGCGGTGGGCGTCGCGCTCGGGTCGGTGGCGGCCGCAGGAGTCGGGGCGGCGTCGAAGGCGGCGACGATCTGGAACTGGGCGACGAAGTCGCGGGTCTGGCAGCTGTCGCTGGTTGTGCCGGTTCCGAAGGTCGTGGCGGTGCCGGCGACCGACTGCTGGGTGCCGAGCTGGGAGGACTGGACACCGACCCGGGTGACGCCGTCGATGTCCTTCAGCGCGGAGACGAAGCGCGCCACCGCCTCCTGCCCGCGCGCGCAGCCGACCAGCTCCAGGGCCGGCCCGAGGATGGATTGCCGCAGCGAGACGTTGGCCTCGCCGTCGATCTGCACCGCGGGGTTGGCCTTCCCCGTGAGGTTGGTGAGCCAGACGTCGTCCGGCAGGATCAGCGAGAGCTCGCGCATCACCCGCTCCCAGTCGAAGCGGCTGTCGGAGAGGCTGGTCACGGTCGCCACCCGCTGGTCGCGGACGCTGCCGAACTGGGTGTAGGCGGCGAGCCTCTCGGCGCGCGCCTTGGCCACCGCGTCCTGCTGCTTCAACCTCGCCACCTCGGCCTTGCGGTCGGAGATCTGGTTGTCGGTGAACACCAGCACGGTGACCCCGGCGAGGGCCGCGACCAGGGCGCCGACGACGATGTAGGCGGCGGGGCCGCCCCGCAGCGCGGTGCGCTCGCCGCGGCGCTCGTCGGAGGGGATGAGGTTGACGGGACGCATCCGTCAGCCCTCGAGGGCGAGGCCGTAGGAGAGGGTGAGGCGGGCGGCCGAGGCGTCATCGTACCCGGCGAGCGCGTGGGGGCGGCCGATCGCGAACGGCAGGCCGACCACAGACTGCATCTGCTCGGCCAGGCCCGGGACGGCGCTGCCGGGGCCGCAGAGAACGACCTTCTCGATCGGGATGGCGCCCTCCTGGGCGCCGTAGAAGTCGAGTGACGTCCGCAGCTCGTCGAGCAGGGGGGAGGTCCCCTCCTCCATCGCGGCGCGGGCATGGGCGGCGGTCTGAGGGTCGCCGTCGATCTGCTCGAGCGGCCTTCCAAGGCCGACGTGGGCGAGCCAGAGGCGGGCGTGCTCGATCGGCAGCCCGGTGGAGGCCGCCAGCTCGGCCGCCGGGCCCTCCAGCCCGACCGGCGCGACCCGCGTGAACAGGCAGGAGCTTCCCCGCGCCACGGCGAGGTTGGTGACCGCGCCGACGTGGCAGAAGAGCGTCGCCGAGGACGGTTGCGCAGGCGCCTCCGCGTCGTCCGCCGGCCGCGCCGCCTGCGGGCCGAGCGCCCGGATCATCCCGAAGGCGGAGAGGTCGACCCCGACCGGCTGAAGCCCGGCGCTCCGCAGCGGCTCGAGCAGGGCGAGGATCATCTCGCGCCGCGCCGCCACGACGACAACGTCGACCTGCGCCGGAGCGCCCTCCGCGGCCGGGACCCCGCCGACCATCCGGTGGTCGATGACGGCCTGCTCGAGCGGCATCGGTATCTGCTCTTGGGCCTGGAAGCGAACCGCGGCTTCGAGCTCGGCGGGGTCGTCGATCGCCGGCAGCCGCAGGGTCCGCACGACGACCCACGGGTTGGCGACTCCGAGGCGGACCCGGCGGCTCAGCCGGCGCTCCGAGAAGACCGCGCGCAGCTCCGCCGCCAGCACCTCCGGGTCGGCCACCTCGCCGTCGTGGAAGACCTCGGTCGGCAGAGGAGCGATCGCGGTGGCGGAGAGCCTCGGGCTGCCGTTGGTGCGGATCTCGGCTGCGGCGATGCTGCCGGCCTCGATCTCGAGCCCGACCAGCGCATCGTCCTTTTTCCTCGTCAGCTGGATCATCCACCACGCCCGCTGCAGGTACTGGATCGGCCGATTTGCGCCGGATCTTGAAGGTAGACGCTCATCCCCTGGTCTCCCTGCCGACCACCCAGGCCGACTGAATCGGGTCGATGAAGTTGGGCGGCTCGACGTAGCGAAGCCGGTCGTCGTAGATGTAGTTCTTGATGTAGCCGGTGTTGGAGGAGCCGTAGGTGCCGACCGGGCCGCGGAACTTCTGGGCGATCGCCCCGTGGACGGTCAGCGTCCCGAGCTGGGCGCCGCAGTTGTAGTTGTCGACGATGAAGGAGTGGTTGATGGTGAGGATCGCCGCGTCGACGGTTAGGTTGCTGAGCGACCCTGAGCCGTTGGTCCCATTCGAGCAGGGGTGATAGACGCGAACGAAGTTGTTGGCGATCAGCCCGAGCATCCCGCCGCCGGAGTTGGTCAGGTTGCCGTCGACGACGACATCGTTCTCGGCGGCGATCGTCAGCTGGCCCGAGTAGCTGCCGTGGACGTAGACGTTGCCGCACCCCGTCGCGCCGGGGTAGGTCGTCCCGAACGGCGTGTAGGCGGCGGAGCAGGTGTTGTTGGTGACGTAGACGACCCCGTTGGAGGGGAAGGAGACCGGGCCGACCGTGCCGCTGCCGGTTGTCACGGTCATGCTGTTGCCGTTCAGCGTGATGTAGATCTGACCGTTGAACTTGTAGGCGGGCTGGGTGATGTTGGCGAGCTGCTGGTTGCTGGGCGGCGGGGTGAGGACCGGGGCGCTGGTCACGAAGTTGCCGGTGAAGACGGGGCTGCTCGGGCTGCAGATCGAGAACCATCCCGGGAAGGCGGGGGGGTTGGCCGCGGCGCTGACCTCGATCGAGTCCGCGGAGCTGCGGCCGAAGGTCGGCGAGCCGCAGATCCCCAGGGCGTCGTTGGTGTGCAGCGGGCCGTTGATCGCGTCGCCGCTGATGAAGGCGATCTTCGAGCAGAACTGCCCGCCCGAGTTGGGGATCGGCGAGTTGTAGCGGCCCTGTAGGTAGGTCAGCGAGCACTGCTGGGTGGCGCCCGCCACGGTCAGCGGGTCGGGGCCGTAGACCACCGGGTCGGAGGTCTCGAGCTGCGTGAAGTACATGTAGTCGAGGAAGCTGGCCCGCTTATAGGTGGCGACCAGCGAGACCTTGGCGTCGCCCGCGTAGCCGGTCGCGCGGATCCGGAAAGAGCCGGCCATCGCGCCAGAGGACTCGATCATGCTCGCGACCGCGTCGGAGGTGTCGCAGCTCGGGTGCCCGGTCGCCGGGATCAGCTCGATCGCGTAGGTCGCCCCGGTGTTGCCGGGGACCGGGCGCCGGCGGGCGGTCGAGCCCTGCTGGTTGACCGCGTTCGGGGTGGGGACCGAGGTGCAGCGGGTCCAGTAGTTGTTGTCGGCGTTGAGGTGGAAGGAGTAGTCGTTGATCCCCGCCTTGGCGGCTTCATACGCCTGCTTGCGGTCGAGGTCGCCGCGGCTCAGGTGGACGTCGCCGCTGACCGCGGTCACCGTCGCCAGGACCAGCAGGGTGACCACGAACAGCCCCAGCACCGTCGTCGCCATCGTGAAGCCCTGCTCTGATCTCAGCCTGGCGCTCATTGGCAGGGGAGGTTGTTGGCGCTGGTGCTGAAGGCGGCGGGGCTGAAGCGCAGCAGCGCGGTGTCCTGGACGCTCGCGGCGGCACCCGGGTCAGCCGTCCCGGGGTGACCTGGAGAGACCTTCAGCGCCACGGTCACCTGGACGGTGCGGGCCGCGTCGGAGGGGAGCAGGGGTGTCGGCAGGGGGGTCGCCGAGACCTGGCCGCTGCTGTAGGAGTAGTAGCGGAACGGCACCGGGCTGGAGGCGACGCCGCTCGTCAGTTGGCGGGTCGTCGAGGGCGTCGAGGCGAAGGTCCAGGAGGGGACCGAGCCGCCGGTCGCCGGGAACACCGACTCCGAGAGCGTGCCCCCGTTCAGGGTCACATCGCTGAGCACCGGGGTGGGCGCAACCTCCGAGCCGGTCTGGTGCAGGAAGCGCAGCGAGGTCCCGGTGCTGCCCGCCTGCACCGGGGCGATCTGCGGGGCGACGCAGGCCGAGTGCAGGCCGTCGATCACCTGATACAGCGCGAGGCGTGCGCGCTGGGTCGCGTCGACGCGGTCGTTGACCCTGGCGCTCTGATGGAGCGTGGTCATGATCACCGTGGTGAGGCCGAAGAGGACGATCAGCGCAGAGCTGAGCGCCACCAGCTGCTCGACCAGCGTGAAGCCGCCCTGATCGGATACCAGCCCCCCGCGGCTCATGTGCACACCCCGCTGGTGGTGCCCGTCCCCATGTAGACGTTGAGGGTGGTGCCGTTGGTCAGGTCCTGGACGAGCACCCCGCTCGTCGTCTTGCGGCGGATGCCGTTGTCGACGCACACCGTGTAGCCGGTGTTGCTGCTCCAGGGCAGCCCCGGGTCGGCCAGCTTGCCGGAGGAGTTGGTCGAGTAGGTGCGCTTCACGGCGCAGGTGGTGTCGTTGACGATCACGTGGGCGTTAGAGACCGGCGACCCGGGAATGGTGGGGCCGGTGCCGCTGAACACGGTGAGGTTGAGCGCCGGCAGCTGGACCTGCGCCGGGGCGCTGCCCCCGGAGGGGACCGTGACGCTGGCCATCGCCGCCGCGCCCGGCGGATTGGGCAGGCTGTTGGGGTTCGGGTTGTTTCCGGTGCAGGCGCCGGCGTAGACCGTGTCCGGCGAGGTGAAGGGGAAGACCGGCGTCGCGGTGACCGTGGCGAGCCGGGCGCCGCCCGGGGAGCCGTATGACCTCGCGGTCGTCATCCCGGTGTTGAAGACGACGACCGAGTCCGCGGTCGAGTTGACCAGGGTCGGCGAGCTGCCGATCCGGGTCTTGAAGGTGACCGGGATCGAGCCGCCCTGGTCGTACTGGAGTGCCACCGTGTTGGTCGTCCCGGCGATCACGCTGATCGTCTGCGGGCCCGGCGCGTTGCCGTCCTTGTCGACCAGCCCCGAAGTGCCTCCGGAGGGCGTCAGCGTGTAGGTGCCCGCAGCCTGGTCCGCGAACACGGCGCAGCCGGCGGAGTCGGTCGAGCCGTTGAAGGAGCCGGCCCCGGAGCCGCTGACGCCGATGCCGGCGATCGGGGCTCCTGCGGCGCCCATCGCCGCGATCGTCAGGGTGCCGTGGGTGGAGTCGAGCGATCCGGTGGGCGGCGCGATGATGCTCTGGATCACCACCGGAGGCCTGCCTCCGATCCCCGGCCAGGTGACCGAGGAGGTGACCTTTATGTAGTCGGCCGAGGAGGTTCCCTGCCCGCAGGAAGAGGTGCCGGTGGAGTCGTTGATGAACAGCCCCGTCGAGCTGACCGTGAAGGGGGTCCCATCGAGGCTCACGGTCCGGGTCTGGCTGAGGCGGTTGAGAGTCGGCACCCTAAGCGAGCGCAGCCGCGCCTGATCTTCCTGGGCGACGGCGTAGGCCGCGGAGCGATGGCGCTGTTCGGAAGCCTGGTGGGCGGTGGCCCCGAGCAGTCCGAAAGCGGCCCCGGCCAGCAGGGTGGCGATCAGGGCGCTGACCAGCACCTCGATCAGGGCGAAGCCCGCCTCCGCGCAGGGGCGAGCGCGCCGCGTACGGGACGCAGCAAACGACCGCGGGAGCGCCTCCCGCATGGAGACGGGGCTGATGTTCACGGCCTATCCAGCATCGGTCGGGCCCGGAGCGAGGCGCGGCAGCCGAGGAGGGCGTGGACGAATGGGGGAGACCAGGCAGGCGCCGCTGCGCGCCCGCCGTAGTACGTGTGTCGAGCTGGGAGCGGTCGCGGCCGGAGCGCCAGGGGCCGCGGCGGAGCGGCTCGGCCAAAACTTCAGTAAATGAAGTCTTGGCGCTATACTCGCTGAAGCGAGCCGCTCGATGCGGGGTGGCCGACCCAATCGAAGCCGATGAGCGCAATCAGCAACTCCCGATGCCCGGTCTGTCGCACGGCCGACGTCATCTCAGGCAAGTGGACGCTCTTGGTGATCCGTGACCTCGCGGACGGCAACAGCCGCTTCTGCGAGCTGGAGCGCTCGCTCGAGGGGATCAGCCCGCGAACGCTCTCGCTGCGCCTGCGCGCCCTCGAGGAGCAGGGGATCGTCGAGCGCCACACCTATCCCGAGGTCCCGCCCCGGGTCGAGTACGCGCTGACCGTGAAGGGCCGGGCGCTTGTGCCGCTGATCGACGACATGCGCGCCTACGGGAACAAGTGGCTGGCGGCCGAGCCCGCCGGGCAGGCTGCCGCAGTCCCGAGTTAAGCGCTGCAAGCAATCCTGCAGGCGGAGGACCGGCGCAGGCGCGCACGAAGCAGCCATCCGTGCGTGACCCTGTCCTACGCGAAGCGCTGAGCACGCTCGCCGCCGAGGCCGCGACCCGGCTGCGCTCGCTGGTCGCAACCGGCGATGAGATCCCCTTCGACGTCGCCGAGGACTCGGGCGAGAGCACCCACTTCTACCGCTACGTGCCGCTGACCTCGCGCTTCGTCGCCGAGCGCGAGGACGAGCTGCGCTCGCTGCCCTCGTTCGGCCCCGCCTGCGTCGCGGTCAGCGCCGCCGGCATCGCCGCGCCCTATCTGGAGGCCCGGGGCGCCACCGTCCCGGCCGACCCCGACGAGCGCGCGGCGGCGATGCTGATCCGCTTCATCGCCGCCCTCTGGGAGGGGAGCGCCGAGTTCTCGCTGGACGCCGTGCGGTTGAGGCGGGCCCTTGGTGAGCTCGACGCCGAGACCCGGGACGTCCACGAAGCCGACCTGCTGATCGCCCCGATCGTCGGCCTGCAGATGCCGCTGCCGCGCCTCCAGCTCCCGAGCGGGGTGCGGGTTGTCAGGGCCGACACCGTCGATGCGCCGATCGATGCGATGCGCAGCGAGGGCATGCAGCGAGCCGCCTGGGAGCCGCAGTACCTGGCCCTGGCCGAGCAGGACGAGGGCGCCGAGGGCGTCAGCGCCGCGCTGGCCCAGCTCCACGACCTGATCAGCGTGCTGCGCCTCTACCGCGAGGGCGGCATCGGCCTCGGCCCATACGCCTTCGCCCCGGTCGGCGAGCAGAGCTGGCGGCGGATCGCGACCGGGGCCGCGCCGACCAGGCCCGGCGGCTACCAGCTCAGCGAGGACGACTCGATCGAGGTCCGGGGCTTCGCCCACGACCTCGAGGTGCGCCCCGATCCCGACGGACCGCTCGCCTGGGCCGTGGCAAGGTTCGAGATCGGCTGCGAGCGGCCGACGCCGCTGGAGGGGTTGAGCGACCACCTGCTCGCGCTGCGCGCGGTGCTCGAGGGTCCCGGCCCGGTCAACGCGCCGCTGCCGACCCGGGCGGCCGCGCTGCTGCCGGACGGGCCCGACCGCGAGGACGCGAACTTCCGCATCGAGCGCGCCCAGCGGCTCGAACGCACGCTGATGAGCGGCGGCCCGCTCCAGCCCGGCGGCGAGGACTCCACGAGCGCCCTCGAGCTGGCGACGTGGGTCGAGGGCTGCACCCGCTCGATCCTGCGCGACGGGGCGCTCGGCTACTTCGGCGACGATCTCTGCGCCGCGGCCGACGAGACCCTGATCGCCGACGGGCTCGATGCGGGCGAGCCGGCCGACTCGCCGCAGATGGGCGGCACCGCGGAGTGGGAGGCGCTTGGCGAGGCCGACGCCGAGGAGGCCGAGGTTGCCGATCAGCTCGAGGGGTCGTCCCGGGAGCCCGTGGCTTCCGAGGAGCTGGAGGAGCCCCAGCCCGCCACCGGCGAGATCTCGGTCACCCGTATCTCCCCGGATCCGGAGCCCGAGCCGGCCGAGGAGCCGCCGACCGGGATCCTCGAGCCGATCAGCGGCGAGGAGCCCGAGATCAGGGTGAGCACAAGGCCGGAGCCAATCGAGGTTGATGAGGCGGCCGAGGACGGCGCCGAGGACTGGTTCGAGGAGTTCGACGAGCAAGGCGACCCAGCAAGGGAGGACGAGGTGATCAACAGCGACTGGCACGAGCAGGACTCGCAGACCGCGACCCTGGAGTGGCCGATCGGCGCCGGTGAGCGGCGGCGAGAGGAGGCCGAACGTGAGCGGATCGACAGCCCCCGGGTGCGCCATCTCTTCCCCGTCCCCGAGGACGCCGACTGGGGCATCTCGGAGCTCGAGTACGACCGCAACCGGCGGGCCCGGGTCAGCTGACCGGAGCCGCGGCGGCGATCTCCGCCCGCTCCCTGCCGCTGGCGAACAGGAAGCGGTTTATCTGGGCCAGCCCGGCGAGGTCGTGGACGTCCTCGTCGAGGTAGGGCACCTGAATCACGCTGCGGGTGCGGAGCTCCGCGGCGAGATGCTCGATGTTGCGGGTGTCGCGGTCGGCGAGCGCCTGGTAGTCGAAGAAATTGCGAGCCACGCGCTGGGCAAGGCCCGCGTCGCCGAGCGCCCCCTCGAGGGCGGCCACGAGGTCCTCGCCGTTGCCCCGCAGGTGTTCTGAGGGGTAGTGGACCTTGTTGACGATCACCCCGCCGAAGGGCAGCCTGGCCTCGACCAGCTTGCGGTGGAAGTAGACGGCCTCCGAGATCGGCTCCCCCTGCGGGCCGCAGACCACGAGGAAGCAGGTGCCAGGGTCGGCGAGCAGCTCGTTGACCCGCTTGGCGCGTTCCTGGAACCCGTCGACCATGCCGCTGAAGGCGGTGAAGAACTCCGAGAGGTCGGCGAGCAGGTCGAAGCCGAGGATCCTCTTCAGCACCGAGAGGGCGACGGTCGCGCCGCGCCCGGCGACCTTGGCGGCGAACCCGGTCGGGCGCATGAAGACCCGCAGCGAGCGGCCCTCGATGAACTGGGTCAGCCGCCGCGGCGCGTCGAGGAAGTCGAGGGCATTGCGGCTTGGAGGAGTGTCGAGGACGAGCAGGTCGAACTCGCCCTCGGAGTGGAGCTCGAAGAGCTTCTCCATAGCCATGTACTCCTGGGAGCCGGCCAGGGCGTTGGAGATCTGCTGGTAGATGCGGTTCTCCAGCACCCGGTCGCGTGACTCCTCGTCGGGGGCGTGGCGGCTGACCAGCTCGTCGAAGGTCGCCTTCGCGTCGAGCATCATCGCCCAGAGCTCGCCCCGGATCTCGATCCCGTGCTTGCGGAAGAGCGCCGGGTCGACCATCCTCGCCTCGTTGCCGAGCTGCTCGAGCCCGAGCGAGTCGGCAAGCCGCTTGGCGGGGTCGATGGTCAGCACGCAGACCTTCTTGCCGCGCTCGGCCATGCCGGCCGCGATCGCCGCGGAGGTGGTGGTCTTGCCGACCCCGCCGGAGCCGGCGCAGATGCAGATCCCCTTCCCCTCGAGCACGTCGCCGATCGCCGGCATCAGAGCCTCGCCGAGAGGAGCCTTGCCTCCTCGATTCCCAGCTCCGGCTTGAAGACGAAGGGCAGCGTCTTCACCGGGGTGGCGGTGCGCCGGCGCAGGCGGGCGAGCTGGGAGCGCTGCGAGCGGGCCCTGCGGAACTCCGAGACGGCGGCCCGGGCGGCGTCGCGGACGGCGCCCACGCCGGACTCTGAGGCGCCCAGGGCGGCCAGCTTCTCGGCGTCGGGCTTGGAGAAGCGCTCGGGGTAGAGCGCGTTCATGTAGACGCGGTCGACGGAGATGCCGACCTCCTCGCGCAGCGCCCGCTCCAGAACCGCCGACTCGTTGACCGGCATCTCCTCGGGCAGCGAGACGATCGCGGTCCCGGTGTGGGTGTGGTCGGTGATCAGCCGGTCCAGCTCGAGCGCCTGGCTGTGGATCGGCCCGACCCTGGCGATGCCTGCGAAGGTGCGCGGCGTCTCCAGGAAGCCGATCCCGTGCCCCGTCGCCGGCGCGTCGACCACGACGAGGTCGTACTTGCGGCCCTGCTTGACCCTGCGGTCGGGCTGCGCCAGCTCCCAGATCTTGCCTATCGTGACCAGCTCCTTCAGCCCCGGGGTGGCCGCTGTCAGGTAGGTGAAGATGCGGCTGCGGAACAGCATGTCGCGCATCGCCCGCACCTTCAGCTGGAGCAGCACGTACTCGCGCATCGACTCGTCCGGGTCGATCGAGATCGACCACAGGTTCTCCTCCATCTGCACCTCGTGGAAGCCGATCTGCGCCCGCTTGAAGACCCGCGAGGCATGCTCCTGGGAGGCGACCTCGCAGACGATCGTCCGCTTCCCCTCGGCTGCTGCGCGCAGGCCGAGCGCGAGGGCGACGGTGCTCTTGCCGACCCCGCCCTTGCCGGTGACGAAGACGAGGCGCTTGTCGAGGAGATCCGCGATGGGCGCATTCAAGCAGCAGATGTGTCTGCCGGCGCGGTGTTAGCGCCGGCACAGGCATGTCAGGCGGCGGAGCCGCCGCAAGTTATTCCCGTCTGCCGGCGCGGCTCACATGACGCCGGCACAGGCATGTCAGGCGGCGGAGCCGCCGCAAGTTATTCCCGTCTGCCGGCGCGGTGTGAGCTACTGCACCGTTCCTAGCAATTTCCGTCAGCGGCAGGAAAAGCCGCTGGCCATCCGAATACCCGCGCAAATGGGATTCCTCAGCCGCAAGCAGAAGACAGTGGAGCCGACCTCACCGACCGAGCTCATCGAGCCCTACGCCGACGAGCCGGCCGAGGAGTTCGACGTCCAGATCGCGCACCACCCGGAGGAGACCGACGGCTCGACGACGCCGCCGGAGCCCGACGACGTCGAGATCGTCGTCTCCCAGGGATCCAACGGCGCCGGTTCCGTCGCCCCGGAGCCCGAGACCGCTGCGCCCGAAGAGCCGGCCAGGATGCGTCCCGAGGACCTGATCGCCCCCAGTCGCCACCAGATGGCCGCCGAGGCGCAGGCGCCGGTACAGGCCCCGACCCGCAACGCGCAGATCATCTCCTTCGCGAACCAGAAGGGCGGTGTGGCCAAGACGACCACCACGCTCAACCTGGCGGTCGCCTTCGCCGAGTCCGGCCACAAGGTCCTCTGCATCGACCTCGACCCCCAGGGGAACCTGACGATGAGCCAGGGGATCGATCCCGACAAGGTCGAGAAGAGCCTCTATGACGTCCTCGTCAACGACCTGCCGATCAGCGAGGTGATCGCCGAGCGCGAGATCGACATCGCCGTCGCCTCGATCGATCTCGCTGGAGCCGAGATCGCGATGAGCACCAAGATCGGCCGGGAGCGCTCGCTCGAGAAGGCGCTGCGGGAGGTCTCGGGCGACTACGACTTCATCTGCATCGACACGCCGCCCAGTCTCGGGCTGCTGACGATCAACGCCCTGACGGCCTCCGACAAGGTGATCGTCCCCGTCCAGTGCGAGTATCTCTCGATGCGCGGGCTGGTGCAGCTCCAGAACACGCTGAAGATGATCCAGGACAACCTCAACCCCGACGTCGAGATCGAGGGCATCCTGCCGACCATGTTCGACGCGCGCACGGTCCACGCCAAGGAGGCGGTCGAGATCCTCGAGGAGAACTTCGGCGACCTCGTCTTCAAATCACGGATCCGCAAGGCGGTCAAGTTCGCCGAGGCGCCCGTGCGGGGAGCTAGTGTGCTCAAGTACGATCCTGACTCCAACGCGGCCAACTACTATCGGGACCTGGCCAAGGAGGTTCTGACGCATGGCACGTCGTCGTAAGCGCGCGAGCATGCGCGAGGGTCCCCTCGCCGACCTCTTCCGCTCGACTTCCGACGACGTTCCCGAGGACCCGCCGGAGGCTCCCCGCCCGGGTGAGCGCGAGGCCGAGGCGGCGCCAGAGCCGCCCGCCGAGGAGCCCGCCCGCCCCGCCGAGGAGCCTCAGGCCGCGCCCGCGCCCCCCGCCGGCGAGGACCCCTATGCGGCTCGCTTCGGCCGCGGCGACCCGGTCTCCGGCGCCGAGCCTCCCGCCGCTCCGCCCGACGCCGGCAGCGTCCCCGAGCCGCGCGACCGCGTCAAGCGGGTGTTCGACGAGCGCCCCGGCGAGGTGATGGAAGTTCCGCGCTACGGACGCGACGAGCCGGCCTACGCCCCCAAGGGCGGCGAGCCACACACGCCGAAGATCCGCGTCATCGGAGTCGGCGGTGCCGGGGTGAACGCCGTCAACAGGATGGTCGAGGCCCAGATCCCCGGGGTCGAGTTCATGGCCGTCAACACCGACCTGCAATCCCTGCAGCTCTGCATCGCCGACGTCACCGTCCACATCGGCTCTGAGCAGACTCGCGGTCTCGGCGCCGGGGCCGACCCCGACCTCGGCTTCAAGTCGGCCTTCGACGAGCAGGACAAGATCAAGCGCCTGCTCAAAGGGTCGGACATGGTCTTCATCGCCGCCGGCGCCGGCGGCGGCACCGGCACCGGCGCCGCCCCGGTGGTCGCCAGGCTGGCGCGCGAGGTCGGGGCGCTGACCGTCGGCATCGTCACCAAGCCGTTCAGCTTCGAGGGCAGCCGGCGCGGCAGCCAGGCGGGCAAGGGCATCGAGGCGCTCGCCGCCGAGGTCGACACCCTGATCGTCGTCCCCAACGATCGCCTGCTCGACGTCCTCGATCAGCAGACCTCGATGGTCGAGGCGTTCCAGGTGGCCGACGACGTGCTCCGCCAGGGCGTGCAGGGCATCTCCGACCTGGTCACCCTGCCGGCGCTGATCAACCTCGACTTCGCCGACGTCCGCACGATCATGTCCGAGGCGGGGCAGGCCCTGCTCGGGATCGGCATGGGCACAGGCGAGGCGCGGGCCGTCGCGGCGGCGGAGAAGGCGATCTCCTCGCCGCTGCTGGAGACCTCGATGGAGGGGGCGCGCTCGATCCTGCTCTCGATCACGGGCGGCCCCGACCTCTCGCTGGTCGAGGTGAGCGAGGCCGCCAAGGTGGTCGGCGAGGCCGCCCACCCGGATGCCAACATCATCTTCGGCGCCAACGTCGATGGCGAACTCGGCGACCAGGTCTGGGTCACCGTCGTCGCCACCCGCTTCGATGGCCGCGGCGCGCCGCCCCGGCGCAGCGCCGAGCCGACGATCCGCCGCACCAAGGAGGCCGGTCCCACCCGCAGGGGCGAGCGGCCGGGAGAGCTCGGCGGAGTCGACGTTCCGGAGTTCCTCCCCGGATAGACCCGGTCGCGGGTAGGCAAGCTTGAAGGGCGTCGTCGCCGCCGGCCATCCGCTGACCGCGGAGGCGGGAGCCGAGGTCCTGCGGGCGGGAGGAAACGCGGTCGACGCGGCTGTCGCAGCCGCCTTCGCCTCCTTCGCGGTCGAGAGCCCCCTGACCGGACTGGGGGCGGGCGGGTTCATGATCGTCCACAAGGACGAGGAGTCGGTGCTGATCGACTTCTTCGTCGAGGCTCCCGGACGGGAGGGCTTTGAGCGCGGCGAGGAGCTGGTGCCGATCGACGTCCACTTCGACGAATCGACGACCCAGGTGTTCAACGTCGGCGCGGCCTCCTGCGGCGTCCCGGGGACCGCGGCCGGCCTCGCCGCGGCGCTGGAGCGCTTCGGGACGATGCCGATGGAGGCCCTGATCGGCCCGGCGGTCCGTCACGCCCGCGAGGGCTCCCCGATCAACCGCCAGCAGGCCTACGTGCTGAGCATCCTCGAGCCGATCTACACGCGGCTGCCCGAGTGCAGGGCGATCTACGCGCCCGAGGGCAGGATCCTGGGCGAGGGCGAGGCCTTCCGGTTCGCAGACCTGGCGAGCGGGCTGGAGATGCTGGCGGCCGAGGGACCCGAGCCCTTCTACGAGGGCGAGCTCGGCCGCTCGGTCGCCGACTTCGTCTGCGATCGCGGCGGCATCCTCTCGCGCTCCGACATGGCCGCCTACCGCCCGATCGAGCGCCGGCCGGTCGGCGCCTCCTACCGCGGCTGTCGCATCCTCACCAATCCGCCTCCCTCCTCGGGCGGGATCCTGATCGCCTACGCCCTGGAGCTCCTCGAGCGCGGCGGCGAGGAGGGGATCGAGGCGCTGGTCGGGGTGATGGGTGCAGCCAACGAGGCACGGGGGGAGGAGTTCAGCGAGGGGCTCTACAGGGAGGGCTTCAGCGCCGAGTTCCTCTCGCCGGAGCGCCTCGACGCCCCGCTGCCGGGGCTGGGGCCGTCCGCAGGGGCCGGGCCGGGCGATCGCTTCGGCTCGACCACTCACCTGGTGGTGATCGACGCGGGCGGAGTCTGCGCCAGCGTCACCTGCTCGAACGGCACCGGCTCGGGCCTGGTCGTCCCGGGAACCGGGATACACGTCAACAACATGCTCGGCGAGGAGGACCTCAACCCGCACGGCTTCCATCGAACGCCGGCCGGTCGGCGGATCCCCTCGATGATGTCTCCGACCATCGTCCTGCGCGAGGATCAGGTGATCGCCGGGCTCGGCAGCGCCGGCTCCAACAGGATCCGCTCAGCGGTCCTGCAGACCGTCGTGCGGCTGCTGGCAGACGGCATGGGCCCTGCGGAGGCGGTCGCGGCACCCCGGGTCCACTACGAGGCCGGCAGCCTGCAGGCCGAGCCCGGCGTCGACGAGGATGGCCTGCGCCGGGTCGAGGCTGCCAGGGTGCCGGTTATCCGCTGGCGCGAGCGCAACCTCTTCTTCGGCGGGGTCCAGGCGGTCACCCGCGACCCGGCGACGGGAGAGCTGCAGGGCGGCGGCGACCCGCGCCGCGGCGGCGCCGTGGCCCACGCCTGACCGGAAGCCCCCTCCTACGCAACCCGGACGCGGGAGGCGTGCGATGGGACCGGCGCTCAGGGGCCGATCCGCACCTTGCCGTTCGACTGGGCCCGCTCGGCGACCTCCTCGGCGCGGGCCAGGGTCTCGAGCAGGCCCCTGAACACATCCGCGAGCAGCGCCATCCGCTCGCCCTCGTCGCGGATCTGCAGCAGCTCCTGCTTGGTCTCGGCCGGAAGCTCGACCCTGGCCGCCAGGCCGTAGGCGTCCTCCGAGGCGATCTCGGCTTCGTCGGGGCGCTCGCCGGAAGCCTGCTCGGCCAGATCGAGGAAGGCGGAGCGCGCGGCCTCCGCGTCGCTCGGGTCCTCCTCGTCCGCGGGCGGCTCGATCATCTCGACCTCGGCCCCCGGCTCCTCGGGGTCTCCGAAGCGATCGATCACCCTGAACGGGCTGACGCCGGTGACGAGGACGTTCAGCCGGCCGTCCTCGAAGCGCTCCAGCACCTCCTCGACCGTGGCGGTGCAGCCGATCGAGCGGGCACCGTCGCTGTCGCGCAGGAGGACCCCGAACGGGCTCCCGGTGGAGATGCTGGTCCCGATCATGCGCTTGTAGCGCTCCTCGAAGATGTGCAGGGGCAGGCGCTCGCCGGGGAGCAGGGCCAGCGGCAGCTCGAAGATCGGAAGCCGTTGCGGCACCCGAGAGAGTCTAGGTGGCCGCGTCCGCCCGCCCGGAGGGGAAGAATGGAGCGGCAATGAACGGGCGCTCCGGGATCGACTTCGAGGGCGAGGGCCTGCTCGAGGGGCTGGACGGATCCGAGCGCGAGGCCCGCCTCGCCCTGCTGCGCGAGCTCGAGGCCGACGGGGTCGGGATCGAGGAGCTGAGGGAGGCGGTGCAGCAGAACCGGCTGGCGCTGCTCCCGGTCGAGCGGGTGCTCTCCGGCGAGGGCCCCTGCTACACGCCGCGCCAGGTCGCCGAGCTCTCCGGGGTCGAGCTCGACCTGCTCCAGGACCTGTTCCGGGCGATGGGCCTGCCGAGGGTGGACCCCGACGAGACCGGACTCGACGAGCATGACCTCACGTCGGCGCGGCGGCTGAGGACGATCCGCGAGGCCGGGATCGCTGATGAAGACATCGTCGACATGTCGCGGGTGATGGGGATGGCGATGGCGAACATCGCCGAGGGCACCCGGGAGGTCCTCGGCCGGACCCTGATCCACCCCGGGGACGACGAGCGGGCCGTCGCGCTGCGCTTCGCGATGTCGGCGCGGGTCCTCGGCCCCGAGGTCGCCGCGGTGATCCAGTACGTCCTCAACCGCCAGCTCCGCGACCAGATCCGCCGCGACGTGATGGCCGCCGGTGGCGGCTTCGGCCCGGAGTCGGGCGGCACCGAGGTCTGCGTCTGCTTCGCCGACCTGGTCGGCTTCACCAAGCTCGGCGAGCGGCTCCCGGGCGAGGAGCTGGGGCGGGTCGCGGGGCGGCTGGGCGAGCTGGCCTCCGAGGCGGCCGAGTCCCCGGTGCGCCTGATCAAGCTGATCGGGGACGCGGCGATGCTGGTCTCGCCGGACGCCGTCGCCCTGCTGGAGGCGGCTCTCGGCCTGATCGAGGCAGCGGAGGCGGAGGGTGAGGGGTTCCCCCAGGTGCGGGTCGGGGCCGCCGCCGGGGAGGCGATCGGCAGGGGAGGCGACTGGTACGGGCGCCCGGTCAACCTGGCCAGCCGGATTACCGACATCGCCCTCCCGGGTTCGGTGCTGGCCAGCGAGTCGACCACCGAGATGGCGGGTGACCGCTTCGCCTACTCCTTCGCCGGGGAACGCCGCCTCAAGGGGATCGACGCCCGGGTGAAGCTCTACCGGGTCAGACGGCGCAGCGGGGAGTAGTGCCGGACCGCAGCTTCGTCATCGTCGCGGTGATCGCCTTCGCGGCGCCGTTCGTGCGAGAGCTTCTGCCCCCGATCGGGGTTCCCTCGATCGTCTTCGAGCTGGTCGGCGGAATCATCGTCGGGCCGCAGGTTCTGGCGATCGCGAGCACCACGGCGCCGGTCGAGCTGTTCTCCCAGATCGGTCTGGCGGCCCTGCTCTTCCTGGCCGGGCGGGAGATCCAGGTGGAGAAGCTCCGGGGCACGCGGCTGCGCAGGGCGGCGGCGCAGTTCGCGATCGGGCTGTTGCTCGCCGGAGTGATCGCGGTTGCCCTCTGGGCGGTCGGGCTGATCGAGAAGCCGCTGCTGATCGCGATCGTCTTCGCCGCCACCTCGCTCAGCATCATCATCGTGCCGCTTCGCGAGAGCGGTGAGAGCCGCACCGAGTTCGGCCAGCAGGTGATCGCGACCGCGGCGATCGCCGAGTTCGGGGCGGTGATCCTGCTCTCCTTCTTCTTCTCGCACGAGCGCCCCGGCGCCGGAACCGAGCTTCTGCACCTCAGCGCCTTCCTCCTGCTGGCCGTGCTCGTCTACCTCTCGGTCAGCCGCAGCGCCCGCAGCGCCCGTCTGATGGCAGCGGTGGAGCGGCTGCGAACCGGGAGCACGCAGATCCAGGTTCGCGCCGACCTCGCCCTGGTCGCGGTCGTCGTCGCCCTCGCCAACTCGCTCGGCCTCGAGTCGATCCTGGCCGCCTTCACGGTCGGGATCATCCGCGGCATGACGGCGCCCGGGGACCGGCTCGGAGAGCAGCGGCTGGACACGGTCGCCCTGGGGATCTTCATCCCCTTCTTCTTCATCTCCAGCGGGATCGACTTCCATGCCGACCAGCTCTTCGACACGCTTGGCGGGATGATCCAGCTGCCGCTGTTCGTGCTGGCGCTGCTCGCGGTCCACATGCTCGGCGCCCTCGTCTACCGGCCCGAGATGAGCCGGCGGATGATGCTCGCGGCCGGCCTGCTGCAGGCCACCTCCTTCTCTTTCATCATCGTCGCCACCCAGATCGGCCTGCAGCTGCGGATCATGGAGCAGTCGACAGCGGCCGCGCTGATCGCCGCGGGCCTGATCTCGGTGATCGCCTTCCCGGCGCTCGCCTTCAGGACGCTGGAGCGCCGGGCCGAGCCCGCCTGATCCGCCGCACGGGTTTGTCACGAATCATCATCAGGCGGGACTTAGGTCAGGTTGACCCCCCGCCGGGAAGCTGGGATCGGATCAAGTGCTCCTGCTGACGCTCTTCGCCCTGATCGCGGGCGCGGCCACCGCGCTCTCACCGTGCGTGCTGCCGGTCCTGCCGGCGGTGCTTGCGGCTGGGACGACCGGCGGCAGGCGCCGGCCGCTGGGGGTGGTCGCCGGCCTCACCCTCTCCTTCACCTTCGCCACGGTGGCGCTGGTCTACGTGATCGACGCCCTCGGCCTCCCTGGGGACATCACCCGCACGATCGCGATCGTCGTGCTCGCCTCTTTCGGCCTGATCCTGCTGATTCCGCCGCTGGGGGACCGGGTCGAGGCCTTCGCCAGCGGCCTGGTCGGCGGCCCGCGGGCGCGGCGAGGTGAGGGACTGTGGTCGGGGCTGGCACTCGGGGCCAGCCTCGGCCTCGTCTACGCTCCCTGCGCCGGGCCGATCCTCGCCGGCGTGATCACGGTCTCGGCCTCGCAGGAGCTGACCGCCGACAAGCTGGTGATTGCCCTCGCCTACGGGGCCGGGACCGGAGCGGTGCTCTACGCGATCCTGATCGGAGGCAGGCGGCTGACCGACCGCCTGGCCCCCGTGCGGGGCAAGGTCAACCCGGTGATGGGCGCCGTGATGCTCGCCTTTGCCCTGATGCTTGCGAGCGACCTCGACATCCGCTTCGAGACCTTCCTCGCCCGCCACGCGCCCTCGGCGCTCGTCAACCCGACCCGCGGGGTCGAGGAGAGCTCGGCGATCGCCGACGATCTCGCCTCGCTGCGCGGCTCGGGCCACCCCGCCTCGCGGCAGGCGGGGGGCCGGCAGGCGGAGGCGGGCCGCTCCGCTGCCGGTCCTCGGCCGCGCCCCCGAGCTCACCGACCCCGGCGACTGGTTCAACTCGTCGCCCCTTTCGATCGCCGCCCTGCGCGGAAAGGTCGTGCTGATCGACTTCTGGACCTACACCTGCATCAACTGCCTGCGCACCCTTCCCCACGTCGAGGCCTGGTACCAGCGATACCGCAAGGACGGCCTGGTGGTGATCGGAGTCCACACCCCGGAGTTCCCGTTCGAGCGGATCGCCTCGAACGTCGAGGATGCGATCGCCGCGAACGGGCTCACCTACCCGGTGGTCCAGGACAACGACTACGGGACCTGGAACGCCTACGGGAACCAGTACTGGCCGGCCAAGTACCTGATCGATTCCGACGGCAACGTCCGCTACGTCCACTTCGGCGAGGGCGATTACGGGGTCACCGAGCGGGCGGTCCGCTCGCTGCTGGCCGAGCGCGGGGCAGCGCGCCTCGGTGCGAGAACGCGGGTCCGCGGCGAGGTGCCGTCGAGCGCGACGCTCACCCCGGAGAGCTATCTGGGCCTGGCCCGGGCCGAGCGCTTCGCCGAGCCCCCGCTCCCGGGTACGCACGGCTACGTTGCGCCGCGGCGGCTGGCGCCCGACCAGCTCGCCTACGGAGGTCGCTGGACGCTGGCGCCGGAGGGCGCGACCGCGGCGGGGGGGTCGTCGCTCGACCTCGCCTTCCACGCCCGCCGAGTCTTCCTCGTCCTCGGCTCCCCGCAGGGCCCGCGCAGCGCCCGGGTGCTGCTCGACGGCCGGCCGCTCAGTGACCGGCTCGCCGGCCGAGACGTCCACGGCGGGGCGCTCGAGGTCGATGCCCAGCGCCTCTACAGCCTGATCGACCTGCCCCGGGTCGAGAGCCATCGGCTCACCCTGCGCCTCGCCCCCGGGATCTCCGCCTACGCCTTCACCTTCGGCTGACCCTTGCGCGGCCGAACGCAACCCTAGGGGCCCAATGGGCACGGAACGTGCAGTTCGGCGGGGTTAGGCCGGCTTGCGGGCGGAGAGGACGAGGTTGTAGAAGAGCTCCGGGGGCAGGCGCGGCTCCAGCAACGACTCGTCGAGCCGCTGCAGGGCGAGATAGCTGCGGAATGCGAAGCGGCGCCAGGCGATCGGTACAGAGTCGGGGTCGGCGCTGGCCTCGACCGAGCGCAGGCCCCAGCCCCAGACATTGGCGAGCAGCTCCTCACCGCGGACATGCGGGGACTCGAAGCCGGCCCGCCGAAGCGTGGTGCGCAGCTGAGCGGGGGAGAAGGCGTGCACGTCGACCTCGCTCTCCAGCGCGTGGCCGTTCTCGCCGGGGGGACCGGCCGGCTGCGCCGGGCTGGCACCGAGCGCCGCGCGCCAGGCGGGGGCCAGAAGCAGCCCGGCCTGCTTGGGAAGCGCCGCCAGGCGGTCGCCGTGGCGCGAGGGCTCGCCGCAGAAGGCGATCGCGCCTCCCGGACGCAGCACCCGGTGAAGCTCGGAGAATGCGCGCCCGAGGTCGGGGATGTGATGGAGGACCGCGTGGCCGAAGACGAGGTCGAAGCTGGCGTCGTCGAAAGGAAGACGCTCGGCGTCGCTGACCTCGGTCGAGACCTCGAGGCCGAGCCGGGAGGCGTTCGCC
Source organism: uncultured Actinomycetes bacterium (assembly GCA_963725315.1). Classification (GTDB taxonomy): domain Bacteria; phylum Actinomycetota; class Thermoleophilia; order Solirubrobacterales; family 70-9; genus JBBRHQ01. The sequence goes on from CAVRYA010000007.1 coordinate 242,138, forward strand.
TCGAGCGAGGCGAGCATCCCGGGGGAGATGTCGGTCGCCGTCGCCCGGCCGATCAGCCCGAGCTGCAGCAGGTTGAGCGAGAAGTAGCCGGTCCCGGCACCGATCTCGAGTGCCTCGGCGAACGGCTCATCCGGCAGCGCGCCGAGCGCCTTGCGGAGCTTCGCCCGTACCTGCGCCTGCCCGGTGGCGCCGAAGTCGATGCCCCATTTCGAGTCGTAGCTCTCTGCGGCGACGTCGTGGTAGGCGGTGTTGACCTCACGGATGCGCTCGGCGCTGGTGCCGGGGGCGGCGGGCATGGCGCGGAACGATACGGCTACGTTCCCCGATCTGCGCGAATACCTGCAACAGGACCAACCCCCCGGCGTCCCGCCGCTGGCGCTGACCGGCGAGCGGACCCTTCCCGACCTCCCCGAGGAGAACTACTGGTTCCGCCGCCACCTGGTCGTCTACGAGTGGCTGGCCCGGCGCTGCCGGGGGCTGCGGGTGGCGGACCTGGCCTGCGGCGAGGGCTACGGCTCCGAGGTGCTGGCGCGAGGCGCCGCCGCGGTGGTCGGAATTGACGCAAACCCCGAGGCCTTCGAGCACGCGCGGCTCCGCTACAGCCGGCCCAACCTGCGCTTCGAGCGGATGCTGGTCGAGCAGTTCGCCGAGCCTTGCGATGCGATCGTCTTCCTGCAGACGATCGAGCACGTCGAGCGACCGGGCGATCTGCTCGGCCGCTTCGCCGGGCTGGCGCCGGTCTCCTACGTATCGACGCCCAACCGCCTCACCCTGGCCTCGCCCGGGGCGGAGAAGTCCGAGAACCCCTGGCACCTTCGCGAGTACACGATCGCCGAGTACCGGGAGCTGCTCGAGCCGCACTTCTCCCGGGTCGAGATCCTCGGCCTCTTCCACGCTCGCAAGCTGCGCGCCCACGAGATCGCGATCAGGCTCGGCTGGGACCGTGTTCACAAAGCGCTGCGGATCACCAAGCCGTTCTACGACCGCTTCACCCCCGCGATCCGATCATCCGACTTCACCCTGCGCCAGGACAACCTCGACCGGACACTGGACTTCCTGGCCGTCTGCCATGCCTGAACGGGCGTCCGTCGGGGACCTGGCGATCGTCCTGCACAGCCACATGCCCTACGTCGAGGGGTTCGGGACCTACCCGTTCGGCGAGGAGTGGCTGTTCGACGCGGTGATCCGCTCCTACCTGCCCGTCCTCGAGGTGGCGCGGGACCTGACCATGACCGTGACCCCCGTGCTCGCCGACCAGCTCGAGGACGCAGGTGTCATGGAGCGCCTGCGGGAGTTCCTCGTCGCCTACCGGATCGGCGGCGCCGAGGCCGACGTCCGCGACCTCGACGCCGATTGCCGGCCTGCGGCGGAGGGTGAGCTGGCTCGCTACGGGCACGCGCTGGAGCTGCTCGAGAGGGGCGGGGGGGACGTCCTGGGCCTGTTCAGGGAGGCGAGCGACTCCGGCCGCGTGGCGCTGGCGGCTTCGGCAGCGACCCACGCCGTGCTGCCGCTGATGGCGACCCGCGCCGGGACCTCGCTGCAGATCGAGACCGGATTGCGCTCGCACCGGCGCCGCTTCGGCTGGGAGGGGGGCTTCTGGCTTCCCGAGTGCGCCTACGTCCCGGGGCTCGAGTGGCGCCTCGCCGAGCACGGGGTGCGCTGGTTCTGCCTCAACCAGAGTGCCCACGAGCCCGGCACCGCGGCGCTCTCCCCGGCCGCCACCGAGGCCGGCCCGGTCGCCTTCACGATCGACTGGGAGGCGGTGCAATGGCTGTGGTCGCTCGGCGGCTACCCCTCGAGCGATCCCTACGCCCAGTTTGCAGGGCGCTCGCTGCGGGGCACGAGGATGTGGAAGATCGGCGGCGGGCCCTACGATCCTGGCGCAGCCGAGGCGGCGGCGGGCCGCCACGCGGCCGAGTTCTGCGCCGACGCGGCGGCCCGGCTCGGGGCTCATCGCGATTCGGGCGGCGGACGCGGTCTGCTCGTCTTCGCGGTCGACACGGAGCTGATCGGGCACTGGTGGTCCGAGGGCCCGATCTGGCTCGCCGAGGTGCTGCGGCTGGCGCCCGAGCACGGCTTGCGGCTGCTCACCCTGCCGCAGGCGCTCAACGAGCACGAGCCCAAGGCGCGGCCGCTGTTGAGTTCGAGCTGGGGAGAAGGCGGCGACCTGCGCACCTGGGACTCGGCCCGCGTCGCGGACCTGGCCTGGGGAGCGCGCCGCGGCGAGCTGAGGCTGCTGCGGGCAATCGGCGGCGGGGTCGGCCGAGGCGCGGCGATGCGGGCGGCGCGTGAGCTGCTGGCCCTGCAGTCGAGCGATTGGGCCTTCCTCGACGGTCGGCGCCAGGCCGGCGAGTACGCCTTCCTGCGGGCGATCAACCACTCGCGGGCGATGCTGGAGGCCATAGACTCGTCGGCGCCCTCCCTCGAGCCCCGCATGCGAGCCCTGGCACCCGACCTCAACCTCGCCCCGCTGCTGCGGCCTTAGAGGGGTGCCTTGACCCGCGCTCTGATCCTCTCCTGGGAGTACCCGCCGCTGATCGAGGGCGGTCTCGCCCGCCACGTGCGCAAGCTCTCCGAGGCGCTGGTCGACACCGGCGTAGAGGTCCACGTGCTGACCCGAGGCGGCGAGGAATCCCCCGCCGAGGAGCGGGCCACCGGCGTTTGGATCCACCGCATCCGCGAGCCCAACCGCCCCACGGACCTGGGCGAGTTCGTCGCCTGGGTCGAGCGGATGAACTCGGACATGCTCGCCGCCGGGGTCGAGCTCGGCGACCGGCTCAGCTTCGACGTCGTCCACGGTCACGACTGGCTCGTCGCCAACGCCTGCGACCACCTGGCCAAGCGCTTCGGGGTGCCGCTGGTGACGACGATCCACGCCACCGAGCACGGGCGCCACCAGGGCTGGGTCGAGCAGCACCCCCAGACCTACATCCACGGGGTCGAGCGCTGGATCACCAACCGCTCCGAGCGGGTGATCGCCTGCTCGCACTACATGCGGGAGCAGGTCGTCGACATCTTCGGGGTCGAGGAGTCGAAGGTCAGCGTGATCCCGAACGGCATCGACCCCGAGGACCTGCGCCCGCAGGACTCCGCCGAGCTGCGGCGGCTGCGCGGAGAGTTCGCGGACCCCGACCAGAAGCTGGTCCTGCTGATCGGCCGTCTCGTCTACGAGAAGGGCTTCCAGCTGGCTCTGGAGGCGATGCCGAAGCTGATCGAGGAGGTGCCGGGCACCCGCTTCCTGGTCGCCGGTTCGGGTACCCACGAGGCCGAGCTGCACAAGCAATCCGACGAGCTCGGCCTCGGCGAGCACGGGACCTTCCTCGGCTGGATCGGCGACGACGTCCTGCACTCGCTCTACGCGATCGCCGACGTCTGCGTGGTCCCGTCGATCTACGAGCCCTTCGGCCTGGTCGCCCTGGAGGCGATGGCATCGGGCTGCCCCTGCATCGTCGCCGACACCGGCGGCCTGCGCGAGGTGGTGCCGCACGAGGAGGTCGGCCTGCGCTTCCGCGCCCGCGACCCCGAGGCGCTGGCCGAGGTTGCGACCCGGGTCCTCTGCGACGACGAGCTGGGCAGGCGGCTGGTCGCCGAGGCCTACGAGCACCTGCGCCGCTTCGACTGGAACGACATAGCCGAGCAGACCTCCGAGGTCTACGCCGAACTGGTCTCGGAGGCCGCCCCGGCCTAGCACCAGGGCCCCGGCAGCGCCTCGACAACCTGTCGAGGCGGCGAGACGGGCCTAGCCGGGCTCCACTGGTCGCGGCCAGCGGAGGCTCTCCGGCGCCGCGCGCATCCGCAGAACCCGCGCCGGGACGCCGCCGACCACCGCGTTCGCGGGCACGTCCCTGGTGACCACGGAGTTTGTGCCGACGATCGAGTTGTCGCCGACCCGGACGCCGCGCAGGATGCAGGCGCCGTAGCCGATCCAGACGTTGGAGCCGACCTCGACGTCGCGCTTGTAGATGCCCTGGCGGCGGATCGGGGTCTCGACGTCGACAACGCCATGGTCGAAGTCGATGAACATCACCCGGTCGGCGATCACACACTGCTCCCCGATCCGCACTCGCTGGTAGGCGGAGATCGTGCACTCCTGGCCGAACACCGTCTTGTCCCCGATCTCGACCGCGCCTTCATGGCAGCGGATCTTGGTTCCGTCGCCGATCCAGACGAAGCGGCCGAAGTCGACCCGCCCGCCGCGGCCGATCTGGATCGCCAGGCCGCGGCCGAAGAAGACCATGCCGGCGGTCCTCCAGCGCCATCCGGCGGGCGTGAGGAGGCGCCGCCAGAGGTAGCGCCAGAGAAGCATCCCGTACTTGGGTGTGAGCATCCGTTTGGAGGCGAGGAATCTCAGCCGGCTCATCGCGGCGTGACTCTAGACTGAGCGCGGCATGGCCGACGTGACCGAATCAGCCTCGCTTGCGGAGCGCCTGGTGAGCGGGGACAAGCGCGCCCTGGCCCGGGCGATCACCCTGATCGAGTCCGACGATCCCGCCGGCTGGGAGCTGGTCCGCGAGGTCTACCCGCGCACCGGAGCCGCCCGGATCATCGGTTTCACCGGCCCTCCCGGGGTCGGCAAGAGCACCCTGATCGGGGCGCTGACCGGCGAGCTCCGGGCGGCTGAGCGCGAAGTTGCGGTGCTCTCGATCGATCCCTCGAGCCCGTTCACGCGGGGGGCGCTGCTCGGCGACCGGATCCGTCTCTCCGACCATTTCCTTGACCCGGGCGTGTTCATCCGCTCGATGGCATCGCGGGGCGCCCTCGGCGGCCTCTCCGAGGCGGCATTGCAGGTCGCGCTGGTGATGGACGCGGCCGGCAAGGACGACGTGCTGATCGAGACGGTCGGCGTCGGACAGGCGGAGATCGACATCGTCGATCACGCCGACACGATCGTGCTGGTGCTGATGCCCGGCTCCGGGGACTCGATCCAGGCGCTGAAGGCGGGGGTGATGGAGATCCCCGACGTGATCGTCGTCAACAAGGCCGATCACCCGATGACCGACACGATGGTGCGCGAGGTGCGCAGCGTGCTGGCGCTGACCCACGACCCGGGCGACTGGCAGGTGCCGATCCTGCGCACCGAGGCCACAAAGGGGGAGGGGGTCGCCGAGCTGACGGAGAAGATCGACCAGCACCGGGCCCTGATCGAGGCTGAGGGAACGCTGGAGGAGCGGCGGGCCCGGAACCTGCGCAACGAGGTGCTGGGGATCGCCGCCTCGCGGCTTCGCCGCCGCCTCGAGGCCTCAGTCGCCGGGGACGCGGAGATCGCCGCGCTGCTCGACCGGGTGGTGAAGCGCGAGCTCGACCCGGCGAGCGCCGCGGGGGAGCTGCTCGAGCGCCGGGGCGATGACTGAGAGGGGACCCGTCCGCAGGGCCCGCCAGCTTCCCACGCTCGAGCAGGCGCTGGAGTGGATCGAGGACGGGGTCGACGATGTCGGCGGCTCGGGAGTCGCCCGGGTGCAGGCGATCTTCGTCGACGCCGCCGGCGGCGAACCGGCATGGGTGATCGCCAAGCTGGGGCGCTTCGGCAAGGCGGTGGCGATCCCGATCCACGACTGCGCTGCAGTCGGCGGCCGGGTCTGGGTCCCGTACGAGCGCGAGGTCGTGCGCGGCGCTCCCAGCGTCGACCCCGCGCAGCCGTTCGCCCGCGAGCACGAGCTGGCGATCTGCGCCCACTACGGGATCCACGAGGGCTTCGGCCGGGCCGCCGAGGTGGCCTCGCGCCCGCCGGAAGCCGTCACCGCCGAGCCGGCGCCGGCGCCGGGGGCGGACGGCCCTGGGGAAGGGCAGGGCTAGCAGCCGAGGGCTCGGGCGATCACCATCTGCTGCACCTCGTCGGTCCCCTCGCCGATCGTGAGGATCTTGGCGTCGCGGTAGAAGCGGCAGACGGGGTACTCCTCGATGTAGCCGTAACCGCCGTGGATCTGCACGGCCTCCTCCGCCGCGCGGACAGCGAGGCGGCCCGTGATCAGCTTTGCCTGGGCCGCGGTCAGGGTGAATGACTGCCCCGCGTCCTTCTCCAGCGCCGCCCGGTGGGTGAGCAGCCGGGCGGCCTCGATCTGGGCCGAGAGGTCGGCGATCTTCGCCTGGATTGCCTGGAAGCTGGCGATCGGCTGGCCGAAGGCGCGGCGCTCCTTGGCGTAGGAGATCGCCTCGTCGAGGGCTCCCTGGGCGAGGCCGACGGCCATCGCCGCGACCCCGATCCGGCCCCCGTCGAGGATGTGGAGGAAGTTCTTGAACCCCTCGCCGCGGCGCCCCAGTAGGTTCCCCTCGGGCACCCGGCAGTCCTCGAAGGAGAGCGGCCGGGTGTCGGAGGCGTTCCAGCCCATCTTGCGGTAGGGCTCTCCCGCCTCGTAGCCGGGGGTGCCGTTGGGGACGATGATGTTGGAGATCTCGCGCCGACCGTTCTTGGCAGTGACGGCGGTGATCGTCACGCAGCCCGAGATCTCGGTGCCTGAGTTGGTGATGAACTGCTTGGCCCCGTCGATCACCCACTCGCCGCCCTCGAGCCTGGCACTGGTCCGGGTGGCGCCGGCGTCCGAGCCCGCCTCCGGCTCGGTCAGCCCGAAGGCGGCGAGCCGCTCGCCGCTGCAGAGCCGCGGCAGCCACTCGCTCTTCTGCTCCTCGGAGCCCCAGAGGTGGATCGGCATCGTCCCCAGGGAGGTGTGGGCGGCCATCGTGATGCAGACCGAGGAGTCCACCCGGGCCAGCTCCTCGACCGCGAGCGCGTAGGCGAGGGTGTCGGCGCCGCCGCCACCGTACTCCTGCGGAAAGGGGATCCCCATCAGCCCCAGTCCGCCCATCTTGGCCACGATCTCGTAGGGGAACGCCTTGGTTCGGTCGAGCTCCCCGGCGACCGGCGCGACCTCGCCCCGGGCGAACTCGCGCACCGTGTCGCGCAGCAGCCTCTGCTCGTCGCTCAGCTCGAAATTCATCGGCGCCTAGAGCTGCAGCGACTTCACCTGGAGCAGCTCCTCGATCCCGTAGCGGCCGTTCTCGCGGCCGTGGCCGGACTGCTTGTAGCCGCCGAAGGGGGCGAGCGGGTTGTAGGTGCCGCCGTTGATCTCGATCTGGCCGGTGCGGATGCGGCGGGCGAGGGCGACGGCGCGCTCCTCGCTGCCCGACCAGACCCCGCCGGCGAGGCCGTAGCTGGTGTCGTTGGCGATCCGCACCGCGTCGTCCTCGTTCTCGTAGGCCTGGATCGCCAGCACCGGCCCGAAGATCTCTTCCTGGGCGATCGTCATCTCCGGGGTCACCTCGCTGAACACCGTGGGGCGCACGAAGTAGCCACGGTCGAGCCCCTCGGGTGCCTCGGCCCCGCCGGTGACGAGCTTCGCGTCCTCCTCGCTGCCCTTGGCGATGTAGCCGCGCACGCGCTCGCGCTGCACGTCGGAGACGAGCGGGCCGAGCCGGGTCCCCGGGTCGAAGGGGTCGCCAGGCGTGAACCACTGGGCCGTCGCGGAGGCGATCTCCTCGACCAGCCCGAGCTTCTCGCGCGGCACCAGCATCCGGGTCAGGGCGCTGCAGGTCTGCCCCGAGTTGAGGTAGCACTTGCCGACACCGTCCTGCACGGCCTTCTCGAAGTCGGCGTCATCGAGGATCACGTTCGGCGACTTGCCGCCCAGCTCGAGCGCCACCGGCTTCACCGTCGCCGCGGCCAGCTCGGAGACCCGCTTGCCGGCCCGGGTCGAGCCGGTGAAGGAAACCATGTCCACCCCCGGATGACCGGCCACGGCCTCGCCGGCGACCGGACCGGTGCCGCTGATCAGGTTGAAGACGCCCGGAGGCAGGCCCGCCGACTCGATGATCTCGGCCAGGATGAAGGCGTTCAGCGGCACCACTTCGCTCGGCTTCAGCACCACGGTGCAGCCCGCGGCCAGGGCCGGCGCGACCTTCAGCGCGATCTGGTTGAGCGGGTAGTTCCAGGGCGTGATCGCCCCGAGCACACCGACCGGCTCGCGCAGCACCCGCGAGTTGCCGATCTCCTCCTCCCAGGCGACCTCCTCCATCACCGCCGGCATCGCGCCGAACTGCATGGTCGGCAGCCCGGCCTGGATCTGGACCGAGAGCTTCAGGGGCATGCCCAGCTCCTGCGAGATCGTCGCCGCGATCTCCTCGGAGCGCTCGCCCAGGCCGGCCGAGATTGCCGCCAGGTAGGTGGCCCGCTCCTCGCGGCTCGTCGCCGCCCATCCCTCGAACGCATCGCGGGCCGCGCCGACCGCGCGATCGACGTCCTGCGTGGTCCCGGCGGGGATCGAGCCCATCACCTCCTCGGTCGAGGGGTTGATCACCTCGATCGTCTCCGAGCCCTGCGGCTCGACCCACTCGCCGCCGATGTAGAGCTCCTCGCGGGTCTGGACCTCTGCCGTGGTCGCCATCTGCTCTTCGTCCTCCTAGTTGGTGGTGGTGGCTGCCGGGGCCGCTCCCGCGGACGTCGGCGCCGCGGCGGAGATCGCCTCCGCGGTGCGGTGTGCAAGGGCCATTATCGAGATCATCGGGTTGGTGCCGGAGGAAGTCGGGAAGGCGCTGGCGTCCCCGATCCACACCCCGGGGGTGTCGTGCAGCTCGCCCCAGGGCCCGGCGACGCTCGTCTTCGGGTCCTTGCCCATCCGGCAGCTGCCCATCTGGTGGGCGGAAAAGAGGCGGTGCCCGCCGAACCCCAGCGGCGCCCGCTGGGCGCGGGCGATGAATTGCTCGAGGTCGTCTCCGCGCCGCCAGGGTGCCGGGCCGGCGGCGAGCGCGCGGATCTCGATCGCCCCGGCGGCCCGGTGGATCCGCGCCTGTGCTTCGACGCCGAGCCTGGCGTTGGCGACGTCGATCTCATCGCTGAGCGCGTATGAGTGCATCGCCTGGCCGTTGGCGTCGATCGTCACCCGCCCGGCGCCGCGGTCGCGCAGCAGGGCGATCGAGGTGGCCCCGTGCGCGTACTGCTCCATCGCAGCCTTGTGGGCCTCGGCGCTGGTGAAAGGCAGCGCCGAGGCTCCGATCCCGGTCGTGTACTGCGCCGTCTCGATCAGGAAGCCCCAGCCGTCGCCGGTGTCGGCGAACTCGTCGACGACGCCGGTGTGGGGGGCGCCCCACCAGGACCGCTGATCCTCGTCGTAGTAGCCGAACATCGCCGTGCAGGGATGAAGCCGCAGGTTCTCGCCGACCGCGGGCCCGCCGATCTGGGATCGCAGCAGCAGCGCCGGGGACTCCAGTGAGCCGCAGGCGACGACGACCTGGGGGGCGCGGACGTTGACGCCGGCGGCCTGCCCGCTCTCGGGGTCCTCGAAGCGCGCTTCGACCCCCGCTGCGCGCCCGCCCTCGAGCAGGATCCGCTGAGCCGCCGTTCGCACCAGGATCTCCGCGCCGGCCTCGGCGGCGTCGGCGAGGAAGGTCTTGGCCGTGCTCAGCTTCGAGCCGGTGACGTCGCCGAAGCCCATGTAGGCGGCGGTCTCGGGACTGTAGGTGGCCGGGTCGGCGTTGCGGACCACGCGCTCGAAGGACCAGCCGAGGCTCTCGGCGCCCTCCTTGATCCGCAGGGTCGGGCCGTTGTAGTCGCTGCACTCCTCGTTAGCCCCGATCCGCTCCATCACCGCGTCGAGATGGCGGTCGTAGTCGGGTCCGTCCACCCCCTCGAGGCCATGCTCCCGCGCCCACTGCTCGCGCACCCAGGGGGTGGTCCGCAGGCAGTTCGTCCAGTTGATCGTCGTGCCCCCGCCGAGGCCGGCGCCCGCCTGCATCGAGACGTTGCCGTCGATCGTCGGCACGGGCCCGCCGCGGTAATAGAGGTTCTGGTAAGCCCAGAGCTCGAGCATGTTGAAGTCGGACTCGTCGAAATAGCCCCCCGCCTCGAGCACGACGACCTTCAGCCCCGCCGCGGCGAGGGCGCCGGCGATCACCCCGCCACCGGCGCCGGACCCGACAACGACCGCATCCGCCTCGAGCTCCAGCTCATCGCCCTCAGGGATGAGCGGCTGCAACGGCTTCGGCGCGCTCGAGGGAGCGGCGATCGGCCCCGGGTATCCGAAGGTCTTCCAGAACGGGTTCTGCCCGGTCGTCTCGTCGGGGATCGCGTAGGCGAGGAAGAGGCTGCCGGCGACGAGCGCCCCGACCCCGGCCGCCGCCTCGCCGCCGAGCAGGGAGATGTTGCGCATGATCTGCTCCCGCGAGGGCTGCGAGGCGCTCGCGAACCCCTGATCGCCGAGGGCGTCGAGGAGTTGGAGCGTCCCGGAGAGCTGCTCCGGGGGCAGGGCGGCGATCAGCTCGGCGAAGGCCAGGTCGGCGCCGACGTCGCTTCCGCAGCGCGCCCAGAAGCCGTCGGGGTCGGGCTCGCGCCGGATCGAAGGCACCACCGTGTCGCAGATCGCCCTCAGGGTCTCCCGCTGGGCCCCACTCAACTCGGCTGCCATCGTCAGCTCCTCCTCTCGTTTCCCTGCGACCAAACTAGCGCTTGCGGGTCGCGACCGCCGGGGCTCTCAGCTCCCCGCCATCTCCCTGGCCAGGGCCACGAAGAGACGCACGCCGAAGCCGGTCGGACCGGTGCCGACGTACGGCCGGCCGACGTCCCAGGCGGTACCGGCGATGTCGAGATGCGCCCAGGGCCGGCCGTCGACGAACTCCTCCAGGAAGGAGCCGGCGTAGATCGTCCCCGCCTTGCGCTTCGCCGCCAGGTTGGTCAGGTCTGCCACCGTGCCCTTGGTCAGCTCCTTGTACTCGGGATGAAGCGGCAGCCGCCAGGCGAGCTCGCCGGTCTCCTCGGCGGCGCGCTCCACCGCCGAAGCGAGCTCCTCGTCGTTGGAGATCAGCGCCGAGTAGGTGGAGCCGAGGGCGACGAGGACGGCGCCGGTGAGCGTCGCGATGTCGACGATGCGGCCGGCGCCGAGCTCGACGCAGTATGCGAGGGCGTCGGCGAGGATCAGCCGGCCCTCGGCATCGGTGTTGTTGACCTCGACCGTCTTGCCGTTGTACTGGGTGATGATGTCGCCGGGCTTCACAGCGGTCCCTGACGGCATGTTCTCGGTCGAGGGGATGACAGCGATCAGGTCGATCGCCAGGCCCAGCTCGGCGATCGCGGCGACGGCCTCGAGCACAGCGGCGGCCCCTGACATGTCCATCTTCATCTCGTGCATGGAGGTCCCGGGCTTGAGCGAGATCCCGCCGGTGTCGAAGGTGACGCCCTTGCCCACCAGGCCCAGGGGTGGGCCGGCGCCGCCCCCGCTGTAGCGCAGCACGATCAGCGCCGGGTCCTCGGCCGAGCCGGCGCTGACGGCCTCGATCCCGCCCATGCCGCGCTCGGCGATCTCGTCTCGACCCAGCACCTCGGCGGAGACCGATCCATGCTCGGCGTCGATCTCCTCGGCGCGGCGGGAGAGGTAGGCGGGGGTGGCGACGTTGGAGGGAAGGTCCTGGAGCTCGCGAGCCCGGTTCTGGGCCTCGGCGCAAACCCGGGCGATCTCGACCTCGGCCGAGAGCTCGGCAGGTCCGAGCAGGGTGAGCTGCTCGATTTCGCCCGGCTTCTCCTCGTCGGACTCGGAGCTGAGGTAGCGGTCGAAGCGGTAGCCGGCGAGGATCGTCCCGGTGACGATCGCGGCCGCGGTCGCGGGCGGGTCGCCGGAGCCCGGCAGCTCCCAGGCGATGCTGCGCGCCCCCAGCTCCGCGGCCTGTGTGGCGGCGAGCGCCGCCACCACCCGGGCTCGCTCGGGCTCCATCTCCTCGCGCTTGCCGAGGCCGGCCACGAGGGCCCTGGGCGGCTTCTCCGGATGGAGCAGAGTCAGCTTGCGGTATCCGCTCCTCGCGTCCTCGGCGCCCCGTGCCCCCTCCAGGGCCGGGGGCACCGCCTCTCCTTCGAAGAGGCCGGCGACGACAATGTCGGCACCGGCGTCCGCGATCGCGCTCTCACGCACCTCCACCATCATCGGGCGGTGAGTCTATGCACTCCGCGCGCGCCGACCGGCCGCTATCGTGGCCTGCCCGTAATCCGGAACAAGAAAGGCAGAGATGCCCAGCACTGTGATCCTCGGAACGGCGAGAACCCCTTTCGGGAAGATGGGCGGGGGGCTCTCGACCCTCGACGCGACCGATCTCGGCGGGACCGTGATCGAGGCCGCCCTCGATCGCTCCGGGATCGAGCCTGAGCAGGTCGAGCAGGTGGTCTTCGGCCAGGTCCTGCAGGCCGGTCAGGGGCAGATCCCCTCGCGCCAGGCGCAGATCAAGGCCGCCATCCCGAAGGAAGTCCCCTCGGAGACGATCAACAAGGTCTGCGCCTCGGGGATGCGCTCGCTCGGGCTCGCCGACCAGGCGATCCGTGCCGGTGACGTCGAGGTTGCGGTCACCGGCGGGATGGAGTCGATGAGCAAGGCGCCCTATCTGCTGCCCGGCGCCCGCTTCGGCTTCCGAATGGGCGACGTCTCGGCCGTGGACGCGATGACACATGACGGGCTCACCAACCCCTTCACCGAGAAGCAGATGATCAACGAGGCGAGCGAGGTATCGAACGAGCTCGAGATCACCCGGGCCGACATGGACCGCTTCGCGACCCGCTCCCACCAGCTCGCGGCGAAGGCGACCGACGACGGCATCCTCGCCGAGGAGATCGTCGGCGTCACCGTGAAGTCGCGCAAGGGCGAGACCACGGTCTCCGTCGATGAGGCGATCAGGCCCGAGACCGACGTCGAGACCCTGTCGAAGCTGCGCGCGGTCGGCGGCGAGGACGCGACCCACACGGCCGGCAACTCGCCGGGCGTCAACGACGGCGCCGGCGCGATCGTCGCGGTCTCCGAGGCGTGGGCGGCGAGCAACGGCCACACCCCGATCGCAAAGGTCGTCTCCTACGGCGCGGTCGCCGACGATTTCCCCTACCTGGCCCGCACCCCGGCCAACGCCGCCAAGCAGGCTCTGGAGAAGATCGGGCGCTCGCCCGAGGACGTGGATCTGTGGGAGATCAACGAGGCCTTCGCATCGGTCGCGCTGAACTCGATGCGGATGCTCGGGGTCGAGGAGGAGAAGGTCAACGTCAACGGCGGAGCGATCGCCCTCGGCCACCCGATCGGCGCCTCCGGAGCCCGCCTGGTCGGCACCCTCGTCCACGAGCTGCGCCGCCGCGGCGGCGGCCTCGGGGTAGCGGCGATCTGCTCAGGCGGAGGCCAGGGCGACGCGATCGTGCTCGAGGTGAACGGCCAATAGGCGAACCCCGGGAGCAGCTGGGCCGATGAGTAGGGCTGCGGCGTTCTTTGACCTCGACAAGACCCTGATGGCGGGGTCGTCGGGGATGGTCTTTGCCCGGGTGGCCGCGAAGCGGGGGATCGTCGGGCGCCGCCAGCTCGCCCGCTGGGGCCTCGATCACCTCCGCTACCGGCTGCGTGGGGCGAGCGACGAGCAGACTGCCGAGGTGATGAAGGTCGCGCGCGATCTGATCACCGGAGTCCCGAGCGTCGAGATCGATCGCATGGGGCCCGAGGTGCTGGCCGGGATCCTGCCGCGCGTCTACCCGCAGATGCTGGCCGAGATCAACGCCCACGCCGACGCCGGGCGGCCGAGCTTCATCGTCAGCGCCGCCGGCAACGGGATCGTCTCGACCCTGGCTGGGGTGCTCGGGATGGAGGGCGGGATCGGGACCCGCTACGAGGTCGACCGGGACGGCGGCTTCACCGGCCGCCTCGACGGCCCCTTCGTCTACGGCGAGGGCAAGGTCGAGGCGATGCAGTCGTTCGCCGCCAGCCACGGGATCGACCTTGGCGCCTCCTACGCCTACTCGGACTCGGCCTCGGACCTGCCGATGATGCGCGCCGTCGGCCATCCGATCGCCGTCAACCCGGATCCGGCGCTGGCTGAGGTCGCAGGGCGCGAGGGCTGGCCTGTGGTGCGCTTCGAGCGCCTCGGGCGGCGCCTCGGGATCGCCTCGGCCGCGCTTCTGGCCGGCCTGATCGGCCTCGGGGCCTCGCGCGTGAGGCGCAAGCCCGCCCGTTCCGGCGGCAGGATCCCTGTCGGCCGCCGCTTCGCCTGAGCCCTCCGCTCGTCAGGGCCCGGACTACACTGCGCCAATGGCTGTCGAGCCCGGCGCCCGCGAGCGCGACGCTGAGTTCAGCACCCTCTCCGGGCACCCGGTGAGGCCCCTCTACGGCCCCGAGGACGGCCCCGCCGACCCCGGCGAGAGCCTCGGCACCCCCGGCGAGTTCCCGTTCACCCGGGGGCCATACGCGACGATGTACAGGGGCCGCCTCTGGACGATGCGCCAGTTCGCCGGCTTCGGCACCGTCGAGGAGACCAACGAGCGCTTCCACTACCTGCTCGAGCACGGCCAGGAGGGGCTCTCGGTCGCCTTCGACATGCCGACCCTGATGGGGTATGACTCCGATCACGCCCGCTCCCTGGGCGAGGTCGGGCGCGAGGGGGTCGCGGTGGACACCCTCGACGACATGATCCGCCTCTTCGAGGGCATTCCCCTGGCGGGCGTCTCGACCTCGATGACGATCAACGCGCCGGCGGCGATCCTGCTCGCCTTCTACGTGCTGGCCGCCGAGGAGCAGGGCACCGCCGCGGAAGACCTCGCCGGGACGATCCAGACCGACATCCTCAAGGAGTACATCGCGCAGAAGGAGTGGTGCTTCCCGATCTCCCACGCGATGCGACTGGTCACCGACATGGTCGAGTTCTGCGCCCGGCGGATGCCCCGCTGGCACCCGATCTCGATCTCCGGCTACCACATCCGCGAGGCGGGCTCCACCGCGGCCCAGGAACTCGCCTTCACGCTCAAGGACGGCTTCACCTACGTCGAGGATGCGATCGAGCGGGGCCTCGACGTCGACGAGTTCGCTCCCCGGCTCTCCTTCTTCTTCAACGCCCACATCGACTTCTTCGAGGAGATCGCCAAGTACCGGGCCGCGCGGCGGATCTGGGCGCGGGAGATGCGCGATCGCTACGAGGCTAAGAAGCCCGAGTCGATGCGGCTGCGCTTCCACGCCCAGACGGCCGGGGTGAGCCTGACCGCTCAGCAGCCGCTCAACAACGTCGTCCGCACCACGCTCGAGGCGCTCGCCGCGGTGATGGGGGGGACGCAGTCGCTCCACACCAACTCCTTCGACGAGGCCCTGGCGCTACCGACCGAGGAGGCGGTGCGAGTGGCGCTGCGCACGCAGCAGATAATCGCCTCGGAGTCCGGGGTGACCAATACCGCCGACCCGCTGGGCGGCTCCTACTTCGTCGAGAAGCTGACCGACGAGCTCGAGTCGGAGGCCTACGACTACTTCTCGCGCATCGACGAGCTGGGGGGCATGGTCGAGGCGATCCGCAAGAACTTCCCCCAGCGCGAGATCGCCGACGCCTCCTTCACCTACCAACGGGAGCTGGACGAGCGCCGCCGGATCGTGGTCGGCGTCAACGACTTCCACCACACCGACGACGAGGTGCCGATCCTCCGGATCGACCCCGCACTGGAGCGCAAGCAGGCCGAGCGCCTCGCCGTCACCCGCGCGGCCCGCGACTCGGCAGAGGTCGAGCGGGCGCTGGCCGAGCTCAAGGGAGCGGCGGCCTCGGAGCGCAACTTGATGGAGCCGATGATCGCCGCGGCGAGGGTGCGCGCCAGCGAGGGCGAGATGATCGCGGCGATGCAGGAGGTGTTCGGGACCTACACCGAGTCGCCGGTCTTCTAGGCTTCCGCGCCGATGGAAGCAGCCACCGCACGCAAGATCCGGGTCGTCGTCGCCAAGCCGGGGCTCGACGGCCACGACCGCGGCGCCAAGATCATCGCCCGCGCCCTGCGCGACGCCGGGATGGAGGTGATCTACACGGGCCTTCACCAGACACCCGAGCAGATCGCCGAGACGGTGATCCAGGAGGACGCCGACGCGGTCGGCCTCTCGATCCTCTCCGGCGCTCACATGACCCTTGTGCCTCGGGTCGTCGCCCTGCTCAGCGAGCAGGGCGTCGACGACGTTCTGGTCACGGTCGGCGGCACGATCCCGGCTGAGGACATCCCCGCGCTGAAGGAGCTGGGGGTGGCCGAGGTCTTCACCCCGGGGGCGGGGACCGACGAGATCGTCGAGTTCATTCGCTCCGGCGCCGCCGATCGCCACTGATCGGCGCCGGGCGGTGCTTTCCGCCGAGGCCGATTGACTGGTCAGTCAGCCAGTTCCAGTTATCGCTAACATCCCCGCCCGCAACGCACCGCCGACCCGTCGTCCCACGGCTCGCGGGGTGCCTCAGAATCCCCCTCAAGGAGGCCTTACGTGAAGATCTGCGTCCTGGTCAAGGAGGTACCGGACGCCGCGGTTCAGAAGCGCATCGATCCGAACACGATGCGGCTCGACCGAAGCGGCGAGAAGAACCTCAATCCCTTCGACACGCACGCGATCGAGGCCGCGATGCAGATCAAGGAGGGCGGCGCGATCCCGGTGGAGGAGGTGGTCGCGGTGACGATGGGCCCCGACTCGGCGGTCCGCGCTCTGCACAAGGCCGTCGCCCTCGGCGCCGACCGCTCGCTGCACCTCTCCGACGGCGCCCTCGAGGGCTCCGACGTCTGCGCCACCGGGTACGCCCTGGCGAAGCTGCTGGAGTCCGAGAGCCCCGACCTGGTCCTGCTCGGGCAGCAGTCCGATGACGGCGAGTGCTACACGATCGGCGCCGTCGTCGCGGACCACCTGAAGATGCCCTCGCTCACCCAGGTGATCAAGATGGACGTCGAGGACGGCAAGCTGCGCTGCGAGCGCCAGGCCGAGTACGGCTACGACACCGTCTCGGTCGAGCTGCCGGCCGTGATCAGCGTCGGCGACGCGATCAACGAGCCTCGCTACCCGTCGCTGAAGGCGATCATGGGGGCGAAGAAGAAGCCGCTCGACACCAAGGCCACCGGCGACGCCGGCATCGAGGCCGACCGGGTCGGCGAGAGCGGCTCACGGACTGCGGTCCTCGCGCTCAACCCTCCGCCGCAGAAGGAGTCGGGAGAGATCATCGAGGACGAAGACACCAACGAGACGGTCGAGAAGATCGTCGCCTGGCTCGACGAAAGGAAGCTGATCTAGATGCCCGGCATCCTGGTCTACGCCCTGCACGACGACGAGGGCAACTTCAACAAGAACTCACTCGGCGCGATCTCGGCGGCGTCCAAGCTCGCCGGCGAGCTCGGCTCCGAGGCCGCCGCGGTGGTCGTCGGCGACGTCGCCGACGACGCCTGCGCGTCGCTCGGCAGCTACGGCGCGTCCAAGGTCTTCCGGGCCAAGGACGTCCCCGAGGGCCTGGCCCAGCCGATCGTCGACGTGATGGCCAAGGTGATCGGCGACGAGGGCTACTCCTACGCCCTCTTCGGCGGCGGCCTGCTCGGCTTCGAGATCGGCGCCGGCCTCACCGCCCGCCTCGGCGCCGGGGTGACGATGGAGGTCACCGAGGTCAAGGTCGCGGACGGCAAGCTGGTCGCCGAGCGCCCGATCCTCCAGGACTCTCAGGTCGCCGAAGTCGGCTACGTCGCCGAGCCCGGGATCATCATCGGGCGCCTCAACGCATTCGACGTCGAGGAGTCCGGCTCCGGCGCGGCCGATCTGGTCGACGTCACGGTCGAGCTCTCGCCCTGGTCAACGAAGGCCTCGATGGTCCAGCGCGGCGAGCAGCGCGGCGCCGACGTCAACATCGAGGACGCCGAGGTCCTGGTCGGCGGCGGCCGCGGCCTCGGCGAGGCCGACGGCTTCAAGCTCTGCGAGGAGCTGGCCGACTCGATGGGCGGCGCCGTCGCCGCGACCCGCGCCGTGGTCGATGCCGGCTGGTACCCCTACGCGGCCCAGATCGGCCAGACGGGGAAGACGGTGGCGCCGAAGCTCTACCTCGCCGCCGGGATCTCAGGGGCGATCCAGCACAAGGTCGGGATGCAGAACTCGGAGAACATCCTGGCGATCAACAAGGACCCGAACGCGCCGATCTTCGAGTTCTCCGACCTCGGCGTGGTCGGCGACCTGCACAAGATCGTCCCCAAGCTGACCGAGGCGATCAAGGCAAAGAAGGGCGGCTCCTGAGCGCGGATCGAGCGTCAATGGCTGATTCCTCGCGAGTGAGCGAAGCACGAAATTCATTCCCGTGAACCATTCTCCCAGCGAATATCCGCCCCCGTTCGACTCCAACGACGTGATCGGCCCTCCGACCGATGCGGAGGAGGACCGGATCGAGGTCGGCGTGGCGATCGTCGGGGGCGGCCCGGCCGGGCTCGCCTGCGCGATCAAGGTGATGCAGCTCCTGGAGGACGAGCCGGAGCTGAGCGAGCGGCTCGGCGAGGTCCCGGTGGCGGTGATCGAGAAGGGCAAGGTCGCCGGGGCCCACCTGCTCTCCGGGGCCAACATGCGCCCCTCGGCGATGCGGGAGCTTTTCCCCGACCTCGACCCCTCCGACTGGCCGGTCTATGGGGAGGTGACCAAGGACGCGGTCTACTTCCTCACATCGAAGGCGGCCTTCCCGGTGAAGCCGATGCCGCCCAACTTCCGCAACCACGGCAACTACGTCACCTCGGTCTCGAAGCTGGGGCGGTTCCTCGGCGAGAAGGCCGAGGAGGCCGGCGTCTACCTGCTCTCCGAGACCGCCGCGACGAAGCTCCTGGTGTCCGAGCGGATCGTTCGCGGGGTGCGCTCCGGCGACCGCGGCCGCGGCAAGGACGGGGAGGAGCTGGCCAACTTCGAGCCCGGCTCGGACGTGGTGGCCAAGGCGACGGTGCTGGCCGAGGGGACCCTGGGCCACCTCACCTACGCGGCGCTCGACTACTTCGACCTGCACGGCGTCGACCCGCAGCGCTGGGAGCTCGGCGTCAAGGAGGTCTGGGAGGTCGCCGAGCCGCTCGACCGGGTCATCCACACCCTCGGCTGGCCGCTGCGCTGGAGCGGCAAGTACGCGGAGGCGGGCGGCAGCTTCATTTACCCGATGGGAGAGGACAAGGTCTGCATCGGCCTCGTCGTCGGACTCGACTACACCGACGCCACCTTCAGCTGCCACGACGCTCTGCAGCTGATGAAGACCCACCCGTTCATCAAGAAGATCCTCGACGGCGGGAAGCGGGTCGCCTGGGGGGCGAAGACGATCCCCTCCGGCGGCTACTGGTCGATGCCGAAGCGGCTCTCGGTCCCGGGGATGGTGATCGCCGGGGACGGGGCCGGGATGGTCAACATCGCCGAGCTGAAGGGCGTCCACTACGCGATGCACGCCGGGATCTACGCGGCCGAGGCGATCGTCGAGGCGCTGAAGAACGACTCGGTCAACTTCGACGCCTACGACGAGAAGGTCCACGACTCGGTGATCGAGAAGGACATCTACCGCTCGCGCAACATGCGCCAGCCGCTCTCCAAGGGGCTGATCGCCGGCGGGATCGTCGGCAGCGCGATGGTCGCGACGAAGGGGGCGTTCCCGGGCGGTCACTGGCGCAACGAGGACGATGCCGAGGTCGAGATGAAGATCGGCAAGGCGGCCGAGGTCTACCCGCAAGCCGGACAACGAGCTGACCTTCAACAAGCTCGACTCGGTCTTCCTCTCGGGCAACGCGACACGCGACGACGCCCCCAACCACATCCGGGTGCAGACCCGTGTGCCGCGCGAGATCGCCCAGACCTGGGTCTCGATGTGCCCGGCCCAGGTCTACGAGATCCCGGACGAGCAGCTCTCCAACGGGGCGACGGTCGTCGACGTCCACGTCACCGCCTCGAACTGCGTGCAGTGCGGGGCGATCACCGCCAAGGGCGGCCGACTGACCCTGCCGGAGGGCGGCGACGGCCCTCTGTATCAAGAGACGTAGTCGCGCTCGAATACGCTCGCGGTCGTGCTGGTCCTCGGAATCCTCGCCGCGGTCGCTCCTCCTGCTTCTACAACCTCTCGATCGCGATGCAGGCGCTGCAGGCGCGCGAGGTGCGCCCCCGACCACGGCCTGCGGCCCTCGCTGCTGGTGCGGCTGGTCAAGAACCCGCGCTGGCTCGGGGCGACCGGGATCGGCCTGCTGGGGTGGCCGCTGGAGTTGGCGGCGCTGCTGCTGGCGCCGCTGACCGTGGTCCAGCCGGTGCTTGCCTCGGGCCTTCTGCTGCTGCTCTACCTCGGCGCTACGCCGGCTCGGGGAGCGGCCCGGCCCGCGCGAGCTGGTGGCGATCGGAGCGATCCTGCTCGGGCTGACAGGCGTCGCCCTCGCCGCGCCGCAGCGGACCACCGAGCACGCCTCCCCGGCGGCGCTGGCGATCTCCCTCGGGGCGGTCGCCCTGATCGCGCTGCTGCCCCACTGATCTCCGTGGCCGGATGGGGCCGGGCGCGTTCATCGTCGTGGTCAGCGCCGGCTGCGGCTATGCCTGGACGGGGATCGTCAGCAAGCTGGTCACCGACGAGGTCGCGGCCGGCTCGATCCTCGTCGCGCTCGTCTGGCTGGCCACCCTGGCGCGCTTCGGAGTTCGTCGCGCTGCTCAGCGAGATGAGCGCCCTGCAGCGGCGGCCTGCCACCCACGTCGCCCCGCCGATGTTCACGGTGCAGGTACTGATCCCGGTCCTGGCCGCGCCCTTCCTGTTCGGGGAGAGCTGGGGGGACACGCCGCTGGGGGGCGTCGTGCTCGGCGCCTCGATCGCGCTCTCGGTCGCCGGCACGGCGCTGGTCGCCGCCTCCCCGGCGGTCGCCGGGGTGCTCGAGACGGCGGCGCAGACGGGAGGTAGCCGAGCGTGCGCGGGATAACGGCAGGCCCCGCTGCTAGCCTCCGGGCGCGCTGCCTCACGCCCTCCGGGCGAGTGCTCCGATACCCAGCGCGCTCCGCTCGAAACCAAGCCTGGAGAGCAATGCCACTGCCCGCGCCCGCAGACGCAACCCGGCCCGATGCGTCGAGCTTCGCGATCGGGTTCGACCACCGCGACCGGGCGCGCCTGCACGAGCTGTGGGACGAGGTGCTCGATTCGGAGCAGTGGTCCGAGGGTCGCCATGCTCGACCGCTTCGAGCAGCGCTGGCGGAGTGGAACCGGCTTCCGGAGGCGGTCGGGACTCTCGAGCTGGGCGGGCGGCGCCCTCGCCGCCCTCGAGTTCGCCGGGGTCCGGGGCGAGACGGTTCTCTGCCCGTCGAACACCTTCATGGCGACGCCGCTGGCGGCGCTCAGCGCCGGGGCCGAGGTCGAGTTCGTCGACTGCAACCGCGAGGACCTCTGCATCTCGTTCGCCGACTTCGAGGCGAAGGCGGAGCGGCTGCGGCCCCGCGCGGCGATCCTCGTGCACATCGGGGGCCACCTCGCCTTCGATGCGGATCGGATCGCCGCCTACTGCCGGGAGCACGGGATCTTCCTGCTCGAGGACTGCGCACACGCCCACGGCGCGGACTGGAACGGCAGGAGGCCCGGGTCGTGGGGTGACGCCGGCGTCTTCTCGCTCTATGCGACCAAGACGATCTCGACCGGCGAGGGCGGTGTTCTGGTCACAGCCGACCCCGACCTGGCGGAGTTCGCCCGCGCCTTCCGGAACTACGGCAAGTCCGAGCACGAGGTCGCCGGCCTCAACTTCCGGATGAGCGAGTTCAGCGCCGCCCTCGGCCTGGTCGCCGTGGAGCGCATGGAGGAGATCGTCGCCTGGAAGAACGACTTACGCGCGCCGGCACCTCGATCCCCAGCACGCCGGCCCGCCTCGAGCTGCCGGAGGGGATGACCTCGGGCCTCTACAAGTACGTCGTCTTCGAGGAGATCGAGCGCTCCACCGGGCGCGTCTACGACCGCCCCTGCCACCGGATCGTCGGGGACCGGCGACCGAGCTGCCCGAACTCGCGACTGGGTCGCCGAGAACCACTGGTGCGTTCCGCTCTACTACCGCCCCGCCTCCCGCGAGGCAGGCCATGGAGCAGGCATGAGGGTCCTGGTCACCGGCGGCGGAGGCTTCATCGGCTCGCATGTCGTCGACCGGCTGATCGAGCGGGGGATCACGCCGAGGATCTTCGATCTCAGCGCCTCCCCGTATCACTCGCCGCTCGAGGTCGAGACCTTCACGGGCTCGATCACCGATCCGGCCAACCTCGACCTGGCGATGCGCGACTGCGATGCGGTGATCCACCTCGCCGCGGTCGCCGACGTCGCCCACGTCGTCGGCGACCCGGTGCTGGCGGAGGAGGTCAACACCCGCGGCACCCTCAACGTGCTCGAGTCGGCCGGCCGCACCGGCGGCGGCACGGGTCGTCTACGGCAGCACCACCTGGGTCTACAGCGACGCCGAGCCGCACGCGGTCGACGAGGAGACCCCGATCCCGGCCCCACGCCACCTCTACACCGCGACCAAGCTGGCGGGGGAGACCTACTGCGCCGGCTACGCGGAGCTCTTCGACCTCGATTACACCGTGCTGCGCTTCGGCATCCCCTACGGGCCGCGGGCGAGGGCCGCAGGCGTCGTCGCCCGATTCATCGACCTGGCGCTGGACGGCGAGTCGCTGACCATCGCCGGCGACGGCCAGCAGTGCCGCAGCTTCGTCTACGTCGAGGACCTCGCGGCAGGCGTCGTCGCCGGGCTGGCGCCGGAGGCGAGGAACCGCATCTACAACCTCTCCAGCGACGAGACCGTGACGATCCTCGAGATCGCCGAGACCGTGCAGGAGATGACCGGGGGTTGCGAGATCGTCCACACGCCGCCGCGGCCGGGGGACTTCCCCGGCAAGGAGATCTCCAGCGAGCGGGCCCGGGAGGAGCTCGGCTGGGTCGCCGATACGCCCTTCCGCGAGGGCGTGCGCCGCTACGTCGAGTGGGTGCGCGCCTCGCGCCGGCCACAGCCCGGTCACGCTCGAGCGGCCGGGAGAACCGAAGGTGCCGGTCAACGGGGACCGCGCCCCGACCGCGCTGCTCGCGGGCTCCGAGAAGGCCGAGCAGGAGCCGACCCGGGTGCTGGTGCTGACCGCGGACATCGGCGAGGGCCACGACCTGCCGGCGCGGATCATCGCCGCCGAGGTCGAGCAGGAGATCCCGGGCAGCCAGGTCGAGATCGCCAACGGCCTGGCGGCGATGGGCCATCTGCTGCACGCGGTCGTCTGCGGGGGCTCGAAGGTGACCTTCCGCTGGATGCCGTGGCTTTTCGACATCCAGTACTGGCTGCTGGCCCGCCTCGCACCGACCCGCTGGCTCGCGCACCGGCTCGGCTACTGGCTCGGCTCCCGCGGGCTTGCTGCGACTGATCGCCGAGCACGACCCCGACGTGGTGATCTCGACCTATCCGGGAGTGACGGCGATCCTCGGGATGCTGCGCCAGAAGCGGCGCTAGCCGTTCCCGGCGCAGTCGGCGATCACCGACCTCGCCGGCCTGCATTTCTGGGCCCATCCGGGAATCGACATGCATTACGTCACCCATCCCGAGTCGATCGAGGAGGTGCAGCGGATCGCCGGGCCGGCGAGCGTCGAGTGGGCCCGTCCGCCGATCTCCCCCGACTTCCTGATGCCGCGGACCCGCGCCGACGCGCGTCGCGCGCTCGACGTGCCCGCGCACGCCCGGGTCGTCCTGGTCTCCGGCGGCGGCTGGGGGGTGGGGGACCTGGAGGGTGCGGTGAAGGCCGTCGCTGGCTCTCGAGGACACCCTGGTGGCCTGCGTCACCGGCCGCAACCAGGCCGCCCGCGAGAAGCTCGAGCAGCGCTTCGGCGACGAGCAGCGGCTGAGGATCCTCGGCTTCACCGATCAGATGAGCGACTGGATGGCGGCCGCCGACGCGATGGTCCACTCGACCGCCGGGCTGACCGTGCTCGAGGCCCACATCCGGGGCTGCCCGGTGGTCTCCTACGGCTTCTCGGTCGGGCACCTGCGCGCCAACAACAGCGCCTTCGAGCGCTTCGGCCTGGCCGAGGTGGCGCGCTCCGAGCACGAGCTCGAGTCGGTCCTGCGTCACGTCACCCGCGAGCGGCGTGCCCCCGCATCGACCTTCGCCTCGCTGCCCTCGATCGCCTCCAAGACCCTCGCCGCGCGGCCGCGGGTCAGGCCCCAGGCGGTCTGGCACCTGCGGGTCAACCGGCTCGCCACGGCCGGGCTGATGACCCTGATCGCGACCATCCTGATGATCGCCGTCGCCGCCTCGGTCAACTGGGACACGCCCTACCGGGTGATCGCCAAGCCGATCGAGCGGCGCCTGCACATCGGCAAGCAGGCGACGACTCCGCAGCCGGGCCGCCCCGACCAGGCGGAAGACGAGCCGGCCACTCGATGATCCGCGCCCTCGCCGCGGCCGGCCTGGGGGCCGCCGCGGTGCTCCACGCCGGGCCGGCGCTGGCGCCGGTCGTGCCCGGCGTCGGTCGCGGCCCTCGGCCTGCGCCACCGGCTTGATCGGCGCGCCGGGGTCGCCCTCACCTTCGACGACGGGCCCCACCCACAGGGGACCGAGCGCATCCTGGAGCTGCTGCGGGCGGCCGGGGCGACGGCGACCTTCTTCCTGGTCGGCGAGCAGGTCGAACGCCACCCCGCCCTCGCGGCGGAGATCGTCGCCGCCGGCCACGCGAGTCGGCCTGCACTGCCACCGCCACCGCAACATGCTGCGGCTCGGACCCGGGACAGATCCGCGCCGACCTGGAGCGCGGGCGGGCCCTGATCGAGGAGGCGACGGCGCGGCCGATCGCCCTGCACCGACCGCCCTACGGCATCTACAGCGGCATCGGCCTCGCCATCGTGCGAAGCCGCGACTGGGAGCCGGTGCTGTGGTCGCGGTGGGGGCGCGACTGGGCCCGGCGGGCGAGCGGGGAGTCGATCGCCCGTCTCTGCACCCGCGACCTGCGGGGCGGCGACGTCCTGCTCCTGCACGACGCGGACCACTACAGCGTCCCCGGTTCCTGGCGGAACACCGCGGCGGCGCTGCCGCTGATCCTCGACGAGGTCGAGCGCAGGGATCTGACAATCGTGCCGCTCGACGGCGGCCTGCCCGATCCGGCGGGGGCTGTCGCTTCGCGGCTCTAGAAGTACTGCTGCGATGCCACCGGCAGCGGCCCCGTCTTGGGCGCCGGGATCGGCGCGTCGACGAGCCGTCGCTCGCGAGGCGGTGCGACGGTCCATTTCTCGCAGCCCGCGAACGCCTCGTTGAGGCGGCGCGCCAGGGTGCTGCGCGGCTGGTCCTGGTCGAAGATCCTCTTGTCCATGCCTCCGTCCTTCCGGGTCAGATGACTGGCGGAAGGATGGCGCTCGTGTCAGACGTAACGCAAGCGCACCCCGAGAAAGAACCCCCAGCTTGCGGAAACGCCCTCGCGCTGCCTATGTGGCGGCGACGAAGGCGGCGATCGCCTCGGCCAGGCGCTGCGGCTGGTCGAGGGAGACGAAGGTCTTCGCGCCGGCGATCCGCTCGATCCTGGCGTCGGGCAGCCGCGCAGCCAGCCGCTCGGCGTGCCGGATCGCGAACAGCTTGTCCTCCGGCGCCCAGGCGAGCAGCACGGGCCGCTCGAAGCCGGCGAGGCCGGCGGTGGCCTCGGCCAGGTCGCGGTTGCGGATCCCGGCCGTCAGCCGCCTGGCGTCCTCGCGGATCCGCGCATCAGAGCTCGAGGGAGCGAGCCAGGCGTCGACCAGCTCCGTCCGGGATCGGCCGGTCGGTCAGCAGCCCGTAGGCGAAGCGGCGCACCGCGCCCAGCCGGAAGGGCACGGTGAGCGCCACGAAGCCGCCGGGAACCCGGGCGAGGGGCGGCATCGCGTTGAACGGGAACGGGGGGAAGTTGTCCTCGGTGTCGCAGTTGGTGAGCACCAGCCGCTCGACCACCTCGGGCCTCTGCGCGGTCGAGCATCTGCGAGACGGCGCCACCGGTGTCGTTGCCGACCACCGTCGCCCGCTCGATCCCGAGCCGGTCGAGCAGCTCGCCGACGAGCGAGGCCATCGCCGGCGGGGCAAGGTCCGCTGCGGGCTTCATCGGCAGGGTGTGGGAGCCCATCGGCCAGTCCGGCACGATGCAGCGGAAGCGGTCGCTGAGGCGGTCCGCGACCCCGTGCCAGAGGCGGCCGTCGACGAGCAGTCCGTGGACGAAGAGGATCGGCTCGCCCGCGCCGGCCTCCCGGTAGCGCACGGTGCCGGCCGACAGCTCCAGCTCCCTGGTGGGGAGGGAACCGAAATCATGCGTCCCCTGGGACTGGTTGGCTTCGGTGGTGGTGCTCATCGCGTCTCCTCGGGAGGGGTTTGACATACAGACAGTACGGAATAACATACAGACAGCATGAATGTCAAGCCCGGATCGTCCCGCGGCTCGTCCCGGCGGCCGCAAGGCGGAGCAATCGGAGGCGACCCGGGCCGAGATCGTCGCGGCGGCCCGCCGCCTGTTCGGCGAGCGCGGCTACGCGGCCGTCGGCACCGAGGAGGTGGTGCGGGCTGCCGGGCGTGACCCGTGGCGCCCTCTACCACCACTACGCAGGCAAGAGCGACCTGCTGGAGGCGGTCTACCGCCAGGTCGAGGAGGAGATCACCACCCGGATCGCCGAGACCGCCCTTGCCTCCGGGGACCTCGAGCCCAGTGGGGGCGATGAGGGCCGGGATCGCGATGTTCATCGACGCCTGCGCCGAGCCCGAGGTGCAGCGGATCGTCCTGCTCGACGCCCCCGCGGTCCTCGGGTGGGACCGCTGGCGCGAGATCGCCGCCTCCTACGGCCTCGGCCTGATCGAGGCGAGCCTCGAGGCGGCGATCGAGGCGGGCGAGATCCCGGCCCAGCCGGTGAAGCCGCTGGCGCACGTGCTGATGGGCGCGATGGACGAGGCGGCGATGCTGGTGGCCCGCTCCGAGGATCCGACGGTTCGCGAGGAGGTCACCGCCGTCTTGGAGCGGCTGCTGGAGAGCCTCAGGAGCCCAGCGCCGTGACCCCGCCCAGCGCCTGCCGCGCGCCTGCCGCGCCGGCGCGCTGAGCAGCGCGGGAGGCTCCGCTCTGGTTCGCGACCGGCGCGGTCAGCTCGGCGCAGACGGCCTCGACCACCGCCGGGTCGAACTGCCCCCCGGCGCAGAAGCGCAGCTCCTCGATCGCCTCGGCGGCGCTGCAGGCCGGCGAGTAGGGCCGCTCGGCGGTCATCGCGTAGAAGGCGTCGCAGGCGAAGATGATGCGGGAGGCGAGCGGGATCTCGTCGCCGGCAAGCTCGTCGGGGTAGCCGGTGCCGTCGAAGCGCTCGTGGCTGGAGCGGACGATCGGGGCCACCGGGGCGAGCGACGGGGCGGCGGCGATGATCCGCTCCCCGAAGATCGTGTGGCGCTCGATGAAGCGGCGCTCCTCGGTGTCGAGCGGCCCGGGCTTCTGCAGGATCGCGT
Source organism: uncultured Actinomycetes bacterium (assembly GCA_963725315.1). GTDB lineage: Bacteria > Actinomycetota > Thermoleophilia > Solirubrobacterales > 70-9 > JBBRHQ01. The sequence goes on from CAVRYA010000007.1 coordinate 269,306, forward strand.
CGGGGATCGCCATCTTGCCGATGTCGTGCAGCTGGGCCGCGCGGTGCAGCAGGGTCAGCTCCCCCGGCTCGAGCCCGAGGCGCTGGCCCACCTTCATCGCCAGCCCGGCGACGCTGTGGACGTGGCGGCCCAGCTCGGGCTGGCGCTCCTCAAGCGCCGCCAGCAGCGCCTCCTCGACCTGGCTGCCGGCGGAGACGCGGCCGGAGTCCTTGCGCTCGTACAGCCGCACGTCGGCCGTCTGCAGCGCGGCGCTCGGGTGCGCTGCCTCCTCGGGGATCAGCACGCTCCCCCATGAGCTGGACACCTCGAAGCCGCCGCCGTCCTCCCGCAGCGCCTCCGCGGCGGCCGCGGTCGCCGTCTCGAACTGATCCGGCTCGCAGTGCAGCAGGACGCAGAACTCGTCGCCGCCGATCCGGTAGGCCGAGCCGTAGGGACTGACCGCGTCGCGCAGCGCCCGGCCGAGGCGGCTGAGCAGCGCGTCGCCGGCCGGGTGGCCGAAGGTGTCGTTGTAGAGCTTGAAACCGTCGAGGTCGAAGAGCAGCAGCGCGACCGGCTCGGCGGGGTTGGCGAGGCGGCACTCGCGGGCGAGGTCGGTCTGCATCCTGCTGCGGCTGCCGAGCGAGGTGAGCGCGTCGGTCTGGGCGCGTTCGAGCAGGGTCTGGTTCTGGCGAACGCTCGCCGCCAGGCGGGCGAGGATGGCGATCACGGTCGCGGCCGCGAGCAGCACCGAGAGCCCGCTTGCAGGGGAGAGGTAGTGCATCACCAGAAGGCCGACGACGATCGCGCCGGAGATCGCCGGGACCATCAGCTCGCGCCAGCCCTCCAGGAGGAAGAGGGAGCGCGATGGCCGCACCTCTGACTGCCAGGCAGCGACCCCGAGCGTGGCGGCCGAGAGCAGGTAGACCGGCTCGGTCCAATCGCCGGAGGTGGCGCTGGCGCTCGCCGACTCGAGGCTGAAGCCGATGTCGGCGAAGGCGGTCAGCGTTAGCCCGACCAGCAGCATGGTCCAGGTCTTCCCGGGCCGCCAGTTGGTGAGGGCGAAGACGGCGACCACGGCGCTGAGCAGGACGATGTCGAGGAGCGGGTAGGTGAGGTTGACGATCACCTCCGCCTCGGTCCCGCCGGCCCGGTCGGCGACGAAGTCGAAGATGAAGGTGGTTCCCAGGGCCGCGGTCCCGAGCGCTGCGACGAGGGCGTCCATCCAGAGACCGGGGTCGATCTCCCTGATCCTGGCGCGAACCAGCAGCCAGAGCCCCGCCAGTAGGAGCGGGTAAAGCGCCAGGTAGCCGGCGTCCGACGGTGAGGGCGAGGGCGGCGAGGGATCTTGGAAGTAGAACCAGCTCCAGTAGCTCTCGCCCGCCGCCCAGGCGAGGATGCCGGCCCCGATCAGGATCCAGGCCGAGCGCTCCCGGGGCGTGTAGTAGGCGCGCGCCAGGCAGGCGAGCCCGGCGCTGATCACCACCAGGTCGTAGATCGGCCCGCCGACGGCGAAGGCGAGGTCCTCGCCGCCGATCCCGAAGGCGTCGAAGACCGCGATCAGGGCGGTCGCCCCGAACAGGCCGAAGCCCAGCCGGCGACGGATCCTGGCCGCGCGGCGCTCGTAGCGCTCCGAGCTGTCCATCCGGCTGGACACCCTCTCGGTATCGGCAGGACCCTCGCTAGACTTCACCGCCCGATGAAGACCGGCATACACCCCGAGTACACAGTCTCGAACGTCCACTGCTCCTGCGGGAACCAGTTCTACACCCGCTCGACCTCCGCCGACCTCCACGTCGAGCTGTGCTCCGCCTGCCACCCCTTCTACACCGGCAAGCAGAAGCTGGTCGACACCGGCGGGCGGGTGGAGCGCTTTCAGCGGCGCGCCGCGAAGCGCGCCAAGGCCGGGAACTAGCCCCAGTGGACAGGGGAGGCAGCGAGCTTGCCGGCCCCGGGAGCGTGACCGGGGAGGCGGGGCGCAACGGCGCCGACCCGTTGCGGATGCCCGATGGCGCTTTGGTTGCCAGGCGCGACGCGCCCGTCGGCGGGCAGGCCGTTCTCGAGGGGGTGATGATGCGCGGGATCTCCGTCTGGGCGGTTGCGGTCAGAACTCCCGACGGGGAGATCGACCTCAGCTCCGAGCCGCTGGTCTCGTGGGCGAAGCGACACCGGTTCCTTCGCCTGCCCGTCGTCCGCGGCGTGGTCGCGCTGGCGGAGTCGATGAAGATCGGCTTCCGCGCCCTGGCGATCTCGGCGAATGCCCAGCTCGATCCCGAGGAGCAGGAGGAGATCGGAGGCTTCACCTGGGGCGTGACGATCGTGCTGTCCCTGCTGCTCGCCGTCGGCCTCTTCTTCCTGATCCCGGTCGGGGCGACCAGCCTGATCAAGGACCAGCTCGGCTCCCCGTTCCTGTTCTGGCTCGTCGAGGGCGTCCTGCGGACGGCGATCTTCATCGGCTACATCGTCCTGATCAGCCGCCTCCCCGACCTGAGGCGGGTGTTCGAGTACCACGGCGCCGAGCACAAGACGATCTCCTGCTACGAGGCCGAGGACGAGCTCGTCCCGGCCCGGGCCAAGCTCTACTCCCGCCTCCACCCGCGCTGCGGGACCAGCTTCCTGCTGGTCGTGATGGTGCTGGCGATCTTCGTCTTCGCCCCGATCGGCCTCCCCGCCTGGTACTGGCTGCTGCTCTCGCGCATCCTCGGAATCCCGCTGATCGCCGGACTCTCCTACGAGGTGATCAAGTGGGCCGGCAAGCATCGCCGCAAGGCCTGGGTCCGGGCCGTGATGTGGCCCGGCCTGATGCTGCAGAACCTGACCACCCGCGAGCCCGACGAGAGCCAGCTCGCGGTGGCGATCGCGGCGCTCGAGGCGGTGCTGGCGGTCGAGAGCCCGCTGGAGGAGGCCAGTTCCGACATAGAGATAGTCGCCTGAGCGTCACAATCCCTGGCGATGATCGATTCGCTTGTTGAGCAGATCGAGGGCCGGTTCTCGGAGCTCGAGGCGCAGATGTCCGACCCGGAGGTGATCGCCGATCGCGAGCGCTACGCGCAGGTGGGGCGCGACTACCGCGAGCTGGAGCCCGCCCATGCCCTGGCGCAGGAGTACCTGCGGCTGCGGGACGACCTCGAGGGCGCCAAGGAGATGCTCGCCGAGGACGGCGACGACCCCGAGCTGCGGGCGGTTGTCGCCGAGGCGCCGGCGCGGCTCGAAGAGCTCGAGGAGGAGATCCGCCTCGCGATGGTCGAGCGCGACCCCAACGACACCAAGAACGTCCTGGTCGAGATTCGCGCCGGGACAGGGGGAGACGAGGCGGCGCTCTTCGCCGGCGATCTCTTCAAGATGCTCACCCGCTACGCCGAGGAGAGGGGATTCGCGACCGAGGTGATCTCGCAATCGGCCGCCGAGGTCGGAGGCTTCAAGGAGGTCACCCTCGGGATCAAGGGCGAGGGCGCCTACTCGGTCTTCAAGTACGAGGGCGGAACCCACCGCGTCCAGCGTGTCCCCGCCACCGAGTCCCAGGGCAGGATCCACACCTCGACGGCGACCGTGGCGGTGCTGCCCGAGGCCGAGGAGGTGGAGGTCGAGATCGACCCCAACGAGCTGCAGATCGACGTCTACCGCTCCTCCGGCCCCGGCGGGCAGTCGGTGAACACGACCGACTCGGCGGTGCGGATCACTCACCAGCCGAGCGGCATCGTTGTCTCGATGCAGGACGAGAAGTCCCAGCTCCAGAACAAGGAGCGGGCGATGCGGGTGCTGCGGGCGCGCCTCTATGAGCAGAAGCTCGCCGAGCAGCAGGCCGAGATCGCCTCCGAGCGCCGGGCTCAGGTCGGCAGCGGCGAGCGCTCGGAGAAGATCCGCACCTACAACTTCCCCCAGGGCCGGGTCACCGATCACCGGATCAAGCACACCTCCCACAACCTCGACGCGATCCTGGGGGGCGATCTGGCCGAGTTCACCGACGCCCTCGCCGCCGAGGAGAAGCGGATGCGGCTCGAGGCCCAGGCCGCCGATGCCCACTGACCCCGCCGAGCCCAACGTTGCCGTCGATATGCGGCGGGAACGTTCCGTTCGGCCCGGGGCGGCGGCGGTGGGGGAGGCGCTGCGGGCGGCGACCGAGGCGCTGGCCGCGGCCGGGGTCGAGACCCCCGGCCTCGACGCTTCGCTGCTGCTCAGCTCGGCGACCGGGCTCGAGCGCTCGCGGATCGCCGCCGCGCCGGAAGCGGAGATGCCGGCGGGGGCCGCGAGGGAGTTCGCCGCGATGGTACGGCGCCGATTGCGCCGGGAGCCGGTCGCCTACATCCTCGGCAGCAAGGGATTCCGGGGGATCGAGGTCGCCGTCGACCGACGGGTGCTGATCCCGCGTCCCGAGAGCGAGCTGCTGGTCGAGGTGGCGCTCGAGCTCGGCCCCCGCACGGTCCTCGACGTCGGCACCGGCTCCGGCGCCGTGGCGCTGGCGATCGCCGCCGAGCTGGACGATTGCGAGGTGACCGCAACCGACATCTCGCCCGGATGCGCTCGAGGTGGCCCGCGCCAATGCCCGGCGGCTCGGGCTCGAGCGCAGGGTGAGGTTCGTGGCGGGCTCGGTCCCTGCGGGCGAGGCGTTCGACCTCGCGGTCGCCAACCTCCCCTATGTCGCGGATGGCGAGCGCGCCTCGCTCGCCCCGGAGATCTCCTCCTGGGAGCCGCCCGAGGCCCTGTTCGCCGGAGCTGAGGGTCTCGAAGCGCTTCGCGAGGTGGTGCCGCGCCTTGGCGGCGCCATGGCGATCGCCCTCGAGGTCGGGGCCGGGCAGGCGGACGAGGTCGGGCGCCTCGCCGCCGAGCGCGGCTTCGGGTCGATCGAGACCCGGCGGGACCTCGCCGGCCACGAGCGGGTCGTGGTGGCGAGGCGGTGAGCGAGACCGTCTCGGTCGAGCGCGACGGCGCCGCAGCGGCGCGGGCCGCCCTGGAGCGCTGCATCGCCGCCGGCGGGGTGGCGGCGTTCCCCGCCGACGGGCTCTACGGCCTCGCCTGCGACCCGCTCGACGCGGGGGCGATCGCCCGCATCCACCGAATCAAGGGCCGCGACGACGGCAAGCCCTCGGCCGTCATGTACTTCTCCCCCCTGGCGATGCGCGAGATCGTCGAGGGCCTCGGCCCGCGCACCCGGCAGGCCGTCGCGGCGCTGATGCCGGGTCCGGTGACCCTGGTTCTCGCCAACCCGGAGCGCCGCTATCCGCTGGCCTGCAGGGAGGACGCCGAGCGACTCGGGGTGCGGTTGATCGGCGGGCCCCTGGCAGGCGCCGCCTGTCCGGTCTTCCAGACCAGCGCCAACCGCAGCGGGGAGCCGCCGCCTCGGCGCTTCGCGGAGATCGACCCCGGGCTGCTCGCCGACACCGACCTGGCGATCGACGGCGGCGAGCTGGCCGGGACGCCCCTCGACCGTGGTCGACCTCGCGCGGCTCGATCGGGACGGGGATTGGGAAGTTCTGCGTGAGGGGGGGATGGCGGCCTCGGAGCTTCGTCCGGTGCTCGCCGCGGTGGTCTAGGCTCGCCTCAAATCACCCAAGGGAGGCTGCATGAAGGAAAGCATTGAAGAAACGGGCGGCCGCCGGCTCGGCGGGCGACCCCGAAACGGCCTTGTCGGCTACGTGGCGCTCTTCGTCGCCATCTTCGCCGCCCTCGGAGGTGTCGCGGTCGGCCTCCCGGGGAAGGGGACGGTGACCGCCAACGACCTCAAGGCCGGCGCGGTCAGCACCAGGGCGATCCAGAAGGGGGCGGTGAGCAGGGCCAAGCTCGGCCCGTCCGCGCAGCCCCTCTGGGTCTCGGTCAACTCCGACGGCTCGGTGATATCGCGGCGGGGCGGGGGTTTCGTCAGCCACACGAGCACGGGCATCTACTACGTCAGCTTCGGCAAGAGCCTCGCCGGAAAGGCGATCACGGCGACTGGGCAGTTGAGCATCAGCAACGGCCTGATGGTCACCGCCTCCCCGTGCGCGGGCACCCCCGTCGCCTCGGGATGCGATTCGTCGTTCAAGGACGACCAGCACATGGTGGTGGTGATCCGGGGGGGCAACGGGGCGCTCGCGGATGAGCCCTTCTTCGTCACCGTGACGCCGTAGGGCGCGCGAGGCGGCCCGCGCTCAGGCTGACGCCACCGAGGCGCGGGCCTCCTCGCCCGAGGCGAAGACATTGACCTTGTAGGCCATCGCGTCGCGCACCTCCCAGACCAGGACCACCTCCTGGGAGACCTCGATCCCGGTGGTCCGGCCTCTTCCCCGAAGCAATGCCCTGTTGAGGACATGGCCGCCGCCCAGGTCCTCGAGCTCCAGGGGGAGGAACTCGATGTCCTCCATCCCGTCGCCGAAGGAGTCCCAGTAGCGGCGCATCCCCTCCCGCCCGCGGTAGGTGTCGGGCTCGGCCGCGAGGCCAGGGGGGGTGGTCATCTCGAACTCCGGATGGATGAGCGGGAGCAGGCCCTCGACGCCCTCCCGCGCCAGGGTCTCGAACCCGGATCGCACCATCTCCACATCGGCATCCGACATCGGCGGAAGCGTAGCCCCGGAGCCCGCGGCTGCCGCTGCTATGGTCGGCCGCGATGAGCCCCGAGCTGCCGGAGGACATCCAGAACGCCTCGCTGGCCGAGGTCGACCCCCGGATAGCCGCCGCCCTGGAAGGAGAGCTGCGCCGGCAGCAGGGGACGCTGGAGATGATCGCCTCGGAGAACTTCGTCCCCCGCGCCGTGCTCGAGGCCACGGGATCGGTGCTCACCAACAAGTACGCCGAGGGCTATCCCGGCCGCCGCTACTACGGCGGCTGCGAGGAGGTCGACGTCGCCGAGCAGCTCGCGATCGACCGCGCCAAGGAGCTGTTCGGCGCCGAGCACGCCAACGTCCAGCCTCACGCCGGCGCCCAGGCGAACAACGCCGCATACATGGCGCTGATCGAGCCGGGCGAGAGGATCATGGGCCTGGCGCTCGATCACGGCGGCCACCTCACCCACGGGATGAAGCTCAACGTCTCCGGCAAGCTCTACGAGGTCGTCGCCTACCACGTCAGGCGCGAGGACCTCCTGGTGGACATGGAGGAGGTCGAGCGGCTCGCCCACGAGCACCGGCCGAAGCTGATCGTCGCCGGCTGGTCGGCCTACCCGCGCCAGCTCGACTTCCCCGCCTTCCGCGAGATCGCCGACTCGGTCGGCGCCAAGCTGATGGTCGACATGGCGCACTTCGCCGGCCTGGTCGCCGCCGGGGAGCACCCGAACCCGGTCGAGCACGCCGACGTCGTCACGACCACGATCCACAAGACCCTCTGCGGACCGCGCAGCGGGATGATCCTCTGCCGCGAGGAGTACGCGAAGGACATCGACCGCTCGGTCTTCCCCGGGCAGCAGGGCGGGCCGCTGATGCACGTGATCGCCGCCAAGGCCGTCGCCCTGGGGATCGCCTCCACCGAGCCCTTCCGCGCCCGCCAGCGCCAGACGATCGCCAACGCCCGGGCCCTGGCCGAGGGCCTGCAGGCCGGCGGGGTCGAGGTGCTGACCGGCGGCACCGACGTCCACCTCGTCCTCGTCGACCTGACCCCGACCGGGCTGGACGGCAAGACCGCCGAGGCGCGCCTCGAGGAGGTGGGGATCACCGTCAACCGCAACGCGATCCCCTTCGACGAGCGGCCGCCGATGAACCCCTCGGGGCTGCGGATCGGCACCCCGGCGCTGACCACCCGGGGCCTGGTGGAGGACGACCTGCGCGAGGTTGCCGCAGTCATAGCCGCAGCCCTCGGGGAGGACTTCGAGGCCGACAAGGCATCGCTGAAGGAGCGCACCCAGGCCCTGATGGACCGCCACCCCCTCTACCCAGAGCTGACCGGAGCCACGGTCTAGCGCCATAGCTCTGCGTGCCGACGGCGCGATGGGGCACTTGGCCCAATCTCGCGGTCTAGAGGGCAGACGGGTGCCGGGGCGCTGCTCGGGCGGGTGGCACGGAATGGGATGGACCATCACCCGGCGTCTAGCCGGGGGATGGTGGGCCCCATTCCGTGACAGGACTCGCCCCGCCAGCCGCCCTGTCAACCGTCAGGATTCCCGTCCGTGAAGATTTGGGTCGACTGCACCGCCGCTGCCCACCCGCTGGTCCTGCGCCCGATCATCGAGCGGCTCCAGGCTCGCGGCGACGACGTCTTCGTCACCGCCCGCTCCTACGGGCAGACGCTCGGCGTCCTCGACCGCCTCGGGATCCCCTACACGGCGGTCGGCAGCCCACGGCGGCGCCTCCCGCGCCGGCAAGGCTCGGGCGCTGGCCTCCCGCTCGCGGCGCCTCGCCGGGCTCGTCTGGGGGCGCCGGCCCGACCTCGCCCTCGCCCACGGCTCGGTCGACCTGGCCGTGGTCTCGGCCCTCTTCCGCATCCCGTCGGCGCAGATGCAGGACTACGAGTTCGCCGGCCTGCAGCGCCAGGCCGCCTTCCGTGTGGCGAAGCGGGTCCTGGTCCCGGACTCGATCCCGGTCGAGCGGCTGGCGAGGGTCGGGGCCCCCGAGCGCAAGCTGTTCCGCTACCCGGGCCTGAAGGAGGAGTACTACCTCTCCGACTTCGAGCCGGACCCGTCCGTGCTCGGGCGAGCTGGGGATCGAGGCGAGCGACGTGATCGTCGTCGTGCGCCCGCCGCCGGAGACCTCCGAGTACCACGCCCGGAACGACCTCTACCAGCGCGTGCTCGACCGGCTCGCCGCAGGCAGCGGGGACCAGTCGCGGTCGTGATCCCCCGCACCGAGGGCCAGGCCGAGGCTGTCCGCGCGATGGGGTCCTCGCGGCTGATCGTCCCCGAGCAGGCGATCGACGCCCAGAGCCTGATCGCCCTCGCCGATCTCGTGGTCAGCGCCGGCGGCACGATGAACCGCGAGGCGGTGGCCCTCGGGACGCCCGTCTACACCACCTTCGCCGGTCGCATGGGGGGCGTCGACGAGACGCTGATCGCCGAGGGAAGGCTGGCGATCCTCGAGGACCCGGACGGGCTCGCGCTCGCGAAGCGCCGGGGGCCGGCCGCCGAACGGGTGCGCCGCGACCCCGAGCTGCTGGTGCGCGGAGTCCTCGGGGCCGTCGGATAGCCTCATCTCCCGCCCCTCCGCTTCGGGACCTCACCGGGGCCTGACGAAATGGCATCGACAACCGACGCCGTCCTCGCCTTCATCGTCGCCGCCGCGATCGCCTGGCTGCTGGTCCCGCCGACCGAGAAGCTCGCGCGGCGGATCGGGGCGATCGACTATCCGCGCGACCGGGGCCTGCACGACACCCCGACGCCGAAGCTCTCGGGCCTGGCGATCCTCGTCGCGGTCGAGGTCGCGGGCTGGATCTGGCTTCCAGGCGACGGCGAGACGCGCTCGATCCTGCTCGGCGCGGCCGCGATCGCGCTGGTCGGCGCGCTCGACGACGTCTACGACCTGCCGGCGCTGCCGAAGCTGCTCGGGCAGACCGCGGCGGCCCTGATCCCGGTCCTGGGCGGGGTCAGAGTGGACGCGCTCACCCTGCCCTTCATCGGCGGCTTCGAGCTCGGCTGGGTCGCCTATCCCGCGACGGTGCTGGCGATCGTCGCGATCGTCAACGTCATCAACTTCATCGACGGCGTCGACGGCCTCGCCGCCGGAGTCTGCGCGATCGCGGCGCTGGCGCTGGCGATCATCGCCCTCTCGCTCGACCGCAACGCCGCCGGGGTGCTGGCGGCGCTGACGGCCGGGGCGGCCTCGGGCTTCCTGCGGCACGGCTTCCCGCCCGCCTCGAGCTTCATGGGCGACACCGGCTCCAACCTGCTCGGCTACCTGCTCGCCGCCGCCGCCGATCCAGGGCGCGCTGAAGACCAACGCCGTGGTCGCCTTCGCCTTCCCCCTGGTCGTCCTCGCCGTGCCGATCCTCGACAGCGGCTTCGTGGTCGCCAAGCGGCTCAAGTACCGCCAGCCGATCTACCAGGCCGACCGCTCGCACTTCCACCACCGAATGGCCAACATCGGCTTCTCCCAGCGGCGCACCCTCGCCTACCTCTACGGCTGGACCCTGATCCTCGCGGCCCTGGCCCTGGCCCTGCGCTTCGTCCCCTACAGCGACAACCACGGGCACTTCAACGCCGGCTGGACGTGCGGTGATGATCGCTCTGCGGGCTGCTCGCCCTGGCGGCCAGCATCTACCTCGTCTACGTGCTCGAGATCCTCAAGCTGCGCCGGGTGCGGGGGCGGCAGCTGCGCGGCATCCGCCGTGAGGCGGGTCGCCCCGAGCCAGACTCCGAGACGATCGACCGCGGCGTCGCCGAGGAGCTCGAAACCGGGAGCTTTCCCGCAGTGGACCCGGAAACCGGCGAGTTCGAGGTGCCCGGCCCCGAGCCGCCCGAGCGGCCACCCCGCGGGGGTCGCTGAGAGGGCGGCCGGGAGCCCCGTTCGGCTATAGTCGCCCGGCCGCCAGCGCCGGGGAGTCGCTCCCGAGCTGAGCGGCTCTGTCTCTTCCAGCGCCACCCGCGACCGCAATTGCCAGGCCGTCCGACAACAGGCTCCGATGAGCGACGAGCGCTCCCCGAGGGCGGAGGCGGCCACGGCCGGGCTCCAGGTGATCGTCGCGATGCTGATCGGCGGGGCCGTCGGGTGGGGCCTGGGAGCGCTGCTCGATCTCGCCGTCCCGCTCGGCCTCGCCGGCCTCTTCGCGGGGCTGTTCGCCGGACTCGGCCTTGTCTACGCTCGCTTTAGAAGGGTCTGAGCGAGTCGGCGGCGCCGGCCGCGCGCTGCGGGCGCTGCGCTACGCCGACCTGGCGGTGCTGGCGCTGGCCCTGCCGGTCTTCCTGCTCGCCGACTGGCCGCTGCTCGGCTACGCGGTGATCGCCGTCGTCTGGCTGATCCAGCGCTCGGTGCAGGTGGCCGCCGAGCGCCGCACGGCGCGGGCGCTGGCCGAGGGCGACCGCCGCTCGGCGATGGGAGTGCTCGCCTGGTCGATCCTCGGCCGGGTCTGGCTGGTGACGCTCTCGATCCTCCTGGTCGGCGGGCTCGCCGAGCGCCAGGACGGGCTCGCGGCGGCGATCCTCAGCGCGGTCCTCGTCACCGTCTCGTTCGCATCGCAGGCACTGGCCAGGCTGCTCGAGCCCGAGCAGGATGCGGCATGAAGACCCGCACGAAGGTCCTGCTCGGGATCGGGCTCTACGTCGCCTTCGCGATCGCGCTCGGGATCCTCTTCGGCAGCGCCGGCAAGAACGACGAGTTCAAGCCACAGAACGAGTTCAAGGTCGAGCCGTGGATCAACATCAAGATCGGCGGCATCGACCTCAGCATCAACAAGGTCGTCCTCTACCTGTTCCTGGCCAGCGCCCTGACGATCGCGACCATGGTCTGGATCTCGCGGCGCATGCAGCAGAAGCCGAACAGGGTGCAGATGATGGTCGAGGTCGCCTACGACCTGACCCGCAACAACATCACCGGCGGCAACATCGAGGAGCACAGGCTGGCGGCGAAGTGGTTCCCGTTCCTGGCGACGCTCTTCTTCTTCATCTGGTTCTCGAACATGATCGGCTACATACCGCTGCCGATCAACACCCGCGACCCGATCGACATCTTCGGATTGGAGATTCCGGCATTCGCCCTCTACGCGGCCACCGCGAACATCTCGATCCCGCTCGCCCTGACCCTGGTCGTCTGGGGCTCGTACCACGTCGAGGGGATCCGGGCCAAGGGCCTGTTCGCCTACCTGAAGAGTTGGCTACCGGCAGGGCTCGAGGACATGAACCCGTTCGGAAAGGCGGCGATCTTCGCGATCGAGGTGGTCTCCCACTTCGTGCGGCTGATCTCGCTCTCCGTGCGACTCTTTGCCAACATCCTCGCCGGCCACCTGCTGCTGCTGTTCATGGGCGGCGGCCTCGCCGTCCTGCTCGGCCTGGCGGCGCTGGGAGCGCTGACCGCCCCGATGGCCTTCGCCTTCTACATCTTCGAGGTCGGACTCGTCGCCACCCTGCAGGCCTTTATCTTCTCGACCCTGACCGCGATCTACATTGGCGGCGCGACCGCCGAAAGTCACTAGAAAAGGAGCAGTCTCGATGGATCTTTCGCCAATTGCCGCGATCACCGACACCGGCATAACCGATGCCGGCAAGGCGATCGCCCTCGGTGTGGGGGCCGGGCTCGGCTCGATCGGCGCCGGCATCGGCATCGGCTTCATCTTCGGCAAGGAGATCGAGTCGGTCGCCCGCCAGCCCGAGATGAAGGACGAGCTCCAGAGCATCCGCTGGCTCGGCTTCGCCCTGACCGAGGCCGTCGCCTTCTACACCTTCATCTTCGGCCTGATCGCCTTCTTCCTCTAGGCCGTTGGTCCACCTCGCCGACATAGGCGCCGACCTGGTCGCTCCTCGCCGCTGGCAGCGGCAAGGACGAGGGAGGGAGCTTCCTCGTATCGCCCGGCCTCGGGCTGATGATCTGGACCCTGGCGCTGTTCGGCGTGACGATGTTCGTGCTCGCCAAGTTCGCCTTCCCGCGGATCAGCGAGGCGCTGGAGAAGCGAGCCAACGCGATCGCCGAGAACATCGAGGAGTCCGAGCGCCAGCGCGAGGAGGCCGACAAGCTGCTCGCGGAGTACCGCCAGCGGCTCAAGGAGGCCCGCGAGCAGGCCGACGACATCACCGCCCGAGCGCGGAAGGCGTCGGAGACGGCGCTTACCGAGGCGACCGCCGACGGCAAGGCGAAGCGCGAGGAGCTGGTCGGCGCCGCCCGCCGCGACATCGAGGCGGAGACGCGACGCTCGCTCGAGCAGATCCGCAAGGAGGTCGCCGACCTGACCGTGATCGCGACCGAGAAGGTGACCCGCAAGTCGCTCGACGCCGATGACCAGAAGCGCCTCGTCGAGGAGGCCCTGGACGAGGTCGACTTCACCGCCCTCTCGGGCAATGGCGAGGAGACCCGGTGAAGGCCGATCTGGAGCCAAGCCGCCCCCGGACGCGGAAGCACGGCACGCATTGCTCGTCCTGCCGGAGACCCGGCCGCGGCGGACGCGGAAGCGAGCGCGGCAAGCGTCTCACCTGGAGCCAAGCCGCCCCCGGACGCGGAAGCTCGCGCGCAAGGCAGATGTGGTTCAGTGCGCGCGAGCGGGAGCAGAGGAGGCGGCGTGTTCTGATGGAGGAGATTGCGCGGGTCTACGCCGAGGCGCTGTTCGACGTCGCCAAGACGAGGGGAAAGCTCGACCAGATCCGCGAGGAGCTGGGGCAGTTCGCCGACGCCCTCGAGGGCGACCGGGAGCTGCAGGTCTTCTTCTTCAGCCCCTACTTCTCCTCGGTCGAGAAGCGCGAGGGGATCGAGAAGGCGATGCTCGGCGCCGATCCCGAGTTCGTCAACTTCCTCGAGCTGCTCACCGAGAAGCACCGGATGCCGGTGATCTTCCGCATCAGGCGCCAGTTCGACGACCTCTGGAAGAAGGAGAACCGCAAGCTCGACGTGACCGTGACCAGCGCGATCGACCTCGACCCCGAGGTGGTCGGCAGGATCGGCTCCGAGATCGAGGACCAGACCGGCCAGTCGGTCGAGCTCTCGAGCCGGGTGGACGACGCGATCCTCGGCGGGATCGTGCTCCAGGTCGGCAACATGGTCCTCGACGCGAGCGTCCGCAATCGCTTGGAGAAACTTCGAAAGACGGTCGCCGAGGCGGCCTAAGGAGGCACCCGAAACACGATGGAAATCAAGCCAGACGAGATCGCCAACATCCTGCGGGAGCGGATCGAGGGGATGGAGGCCGGCAGCGCCGACCTCTCCGAGGTGGGGACCGTGCTCTCGGTCGCCGACGGCATCGCCCGCATCCACGGCGCTCGACAACTGCATGGCTCTGGAGATGCTGGAGTTGCCGCACGACGTCACCGGGCTGGCGCTCAACCTGGAGGAGGACAACGTCGGCGCCGTCCTCTTCGGCGAGTGGGACAAGATCGTCGAGGGCGACACGGTCAAGCGGACCGACCACCTGCTGCGGATCCCGGTCGGGGAGGAGCTGCTGGGGCGCCTGGTCGACCCTCTCGGACGTCCCCTCGACGACAAGGGCGACATCAACACCACCGAGACCCGGCCGGCCGAGTTCAAGGCACCCGGGGTCGTGCAGCGCCAGCCGGTCAAGGAGCCGGTGCAGACCGGCCTGATGGCGATCGACGGGATGATTCCGATCGGCCGCGGGCAGCGGGAGCTGATCATCGGCGACCGCCAGACCGGGAAGACGGCGATCGCGCTCGACACGATCATCAACAACAAGGACAAGGACCTGGTCTGCATCTACGTCGCGATCGGCCAGCGGATGGCCACGGTGGTCCAGCTGATGGAGGTGCTCGAGGAGAACGGTGCGATGGAGAACACGATCATCGTCGCCGCCCCCGCCGACGAGGCGGCACCGATCAAGTTCATCGCCCCCTACGCCGGCTGCGCGATGGGCGAGCATTTCCTCTACAACGGCAAGGCGGCGCTGACCGTCTACGACGACCTCACCAAGCACGCCTTCGCCTATCGCCAGATGTCGCTGCTGCTGCGGCGCCCGCCGGGCCGCGAGGCCTACCCGGGCGACGTCTTCTACCTGCACTCGAGGCTGCTGGAGCGGGCGGTGAAGCTCAACGATGACCTCGGGGGCGGCTCGCTGACCTCGCTGCCGATCATCGAGACCCAGGCCAACGACGTCTCCGCCTACATCCCGACCAACGTGATCTCGATCACCGACGGCCAGATCTTCCTCGAGTCGGACCTCTTCTACTCGGGGGTCCGGCCTGCGATCAACGTCGGCATCTCGGTCTCCCGAGTCGGAGGAAACGCCCAGACGAAGGCGATGAAGAAGGTCGCCGGCAAGCTCCGCCTCGACCTCTCGCAGTACCGCGACCTGGAGGCCTTCGCCCAGTTCGGCTCCGAGCTCGATCCCGAGACGCAGAAGGCGCTGGCTCGCGGCGAGCGCCTGGTCGAGCTGCTGAAGCAGAAGGAGCGCGAGCCGCTGGAGGTCGCCGACCAGGTGGCCTCGATCTACTCGGGCACCGGCGGCTTCCTGGACAGGATCAAGACCGAGCGGATCGGCGAGTTCCTGATCGGCCTGCGCTCGCGGCTGCGCTCCGACAAGGCCGAGCTGCTGGGGCGGATCAACGACACCGGCGAGCTGTCCGACGAGGACGAGGCCGAGCTGGGCAAGGCGATCGAGGTCTTCGTCGACGACTTCGGTGCCGATTTCGACGCCGAGGGCGAGCCGCTCGAGGAAGGCGAGTCCGACCGGATCGTCGACGAGGAGGAGCGGGCAGCCCCGGCGCACACCGCTGCGGACGAGGCCGCCGCCGACGAGGAGGAGGAGAAGGAGGCGGCCCCCGCCTAGGGATCCGCCGCCCGCTCTGCCATGGCCACCCAGAAGGAAGTCAGGAACCGGATCGCCTCGGTGAAGAACATCCACAAGATCACCAGGGCGATGGAGATGGTCGCGGCGGCGCGCCTGCGCCGGGCCGAGCAGCGAATCGCCGATCTGCGTCCCTACGCGCAGGCGATGCGCAAGCTGACCAAGCTTGCGGCCGAGCACGCCGGGGAGATCCCCAGGGTGCCGGTGCTGGTCGAGCGCGAGGAGGTGCGCCGCGTCGGAATCCTCCTGGTCACCGGGGACCGCGGCCTGGCCGGCGCCTTCAACACCAACATCATCCGCGAGGGCCTGCGGCTGGGGCGGGAGTTCGGCTCCGGTGGCGCCGAGGTCACCTACTCGGTGGTCGGCCGCCGCGGCGAGTCGGCGCTGAGCTTCCGCAAGCAGCCCCTGGCCGAGTCCTACACCGGCTTCACCGACCGCCCCGCCTTCGCAAATGCCCGCGAGATCGGCGAGAAGCTGACCTCCCACTACGTCGACGAGGACTTCGACAGGGTCGAGCTGATCTACAACCGCTATGTCTCCCCCCTGACCCAATACGTCCGCCGCCAGACGCTGCTGCCGCTGCAGCATGCCGAGGTCTTCGGCGAGGGCATCGAGGAGGAGGCGGAGGTCGAGGAGACCGAGATCGAGAAGGCTCACAGCCGCTCGCTCTGGATCTATGAGCCGGACCCCGAGGAGCTGCTCGGCCAGCTGATCCCCGAATACGTCAACATCTCGGTCTACCGGGCGCTGCTCGAGTCGGCGGCTTCCGAGCTGGGGGCGCGGATGACGGCGATGCGCAGCGCCTCGGAGAACGCGGAGACGATGATCGAGGACCTGACCCTGGAGATGAACCGGGTCAGGCAGGCGGAGATCACGCAGGAGATCTTGGAAGTAGTCGCAGGCGCAGAGGCGCTTGGCTGATCCTCTGAAAGGAACGAATGGCTGAGACGAACGGAGCGAACATGCGGACGCGTCGAGGAGGTGACGGGGGTCGTCGTCGACGCAGTCTTCCCCGATCAGCTCCCCGAGATCTACTCGGCGGTGACGATCGAGATGCCCGCTGACGAAGAGAAGAGCGCCAGCGAGCTCGTCTGCGAGGTCCAGCAGCACCTCGGCGATGACCGTGTCCGCACGGTGGCGATGGACGCGACCGATGGGCTGAAGCGCGGCGCCAAGGTGACCGACACCGGGGGTCCGATCACCGTCCCGGTCGGCGAGGAGACGCTGGGCCGGATCTTCAACCTGCTCGGTGATCCGATCGACAACGGCCCGGCGGTGGAGGGGACGGAGCGCTGGCCGATCCACCGCCCTGCTCCGGCGGTCGAGGACCTGACCCCCACCCAGGAGATCCTCGAGACCGGGATCAAGGTGATCGACCTGCTCGCCCCCTACGCGAAGGGCGGCAAGGTCGGCCTGTTCGGGGGCGCGGGCGTCGGCAAGACGGTCCTGATCCAGGAGCTGATCCGCTCGATCGCCGAGGAGCATGAGGGCCTGTCCGCCTTCTGCGGCGTCGGCGAGCGCTCGCGCGAGGGCAACGACCTCTGGCTGGAGATGAAGGAATCCGGCGTGATCGACAAGACGATGCTCGTCTTCGGGCAGATGAACGAGCCTCCCGGCGCCCGGCTGCGGGTCGCGCTGTCGGGCCTGACGATGGCCGAGTACTACCGCGAGGCCGGAGGCCAGGACGTGCTGCTGTTCATCGACAACATCTTCCGTTTCGTGCAGGCGGGCTCAGAGGTCTCGGCGCTGCTCGGCCGGATGCCCTCCGCGGTGGGCTACCAGCCGACCCTGGAGACCGAGATGGGCGGCCTCCAGGAGCGGATCACATCCACCTCCCGCGGATCGGTGACCTCGATCCAGGCGGTCTATGTTCCGGCCGACGACCTCACCGACCCGGCGCCGGCCTCGGTGTTCGCCCACCTCAACGCGACCACGACGCTCTCGCGGGCGATCTCCGAGAAGGGGATCTACCCGGCGGTGGACCCGCTCGACTCGACCTCGACCATCCTCAAGCCGGAGATCCTCGGCGAGGACCACTACCGCACCGCAACCGACGTCCAGCAGGTGCTTCAGCGCTACAAGGAGCTTCAGGACATCATCGCGATCCTCGGCATCGACGAGCTCTCCGACGAGGACAAGCTGACCGTAGGGAGGGCGCGCAAGATGGAGCGCTTCCTCTCGCAGCCGTTCTTCGTCGCCGAGCAGTTCACCGGCCGCTCCGGCGAGTACGTGCCGGTGGCGGAGACGGTGCGGGGCTTCCGCGAGATCCTCGACGGCGAGCACGACGACCTCTCGGAGGGAGCCTTCTACATGAAGGGCTCGATCGAGCAGGTCCTCGAGGACGCCAAGAAGGGCGACTAGCCCCCGGCGATGGCCGTAGGCGACCACACCTTTCCGGTCGAGGTCCTCACCCCCGAGGGCGAGGTGTTCAACGGCGAAGTCGTCCAGCTCTCCACCCGCACCCTGGTCGGTGAGGTCGGGATCCTCGCCAACCACGCACCGATGCTCGCCTCCCTGAAGCCGACCGAGCTGAGGCTGAAGATCTCCGACTCCGAGACGAAGCGCTACGCCCAGTCGCACGGGATGCTCCAGGTCTACGGCAATCGCGCCCAGGTCCTGGTCGAGCAGGCGACCGCCCCCGAGGACCTCGACACCTCGGCGCTGGAGTCCGAGATCGCCGACGCCGAGCAGCGGCTATCGGACTCCGAGGAGGACAGCGCCGCCAGGCGCCGCGCAATCAAGGACCGCGACCGCGCCCGGACGTTCCTGAAGATCGCCCAAGGCAATTGAGCGCCCTCGTTGCGCTCGCCGAGCGGCTGATCTCCTACGACACCTCGGACGCCGACTGCATCCACGAGGTGGCGGGCTTCGTCAAGGGATGGCTCGAGGCCCGCGGCGTGGAGGCCAGGGAGGAGGCGGCACGGGGTCTGCCGGTGCTGATGGCCGAGGTCGGCCCGCAGGAGGCGCCCACGGTCGTCCTGCACGGGCACCTCGACGTGGTCCCCGGGCTCGCTGACCAGTTCCAACCGCGGACCGAAGGCGATCGCCTCTACGGTCGGGGCGCCTACGACATGAAGGGGGCGCTGGCGGCGATGCTGGTGACGATCGCCGGGATGGCGGACCAGGACGCGATCCGCGTCAGGCTGGGGATCGTCGGCGACGAGGAGTCCGAGGAGGCGGACGATCGCGGCTGCGACCACCTGATCGAGGCCGGCTTCCTCGGCGACTTCGCGATCACCGGGGAGCCGACCGACCTCCACATCGGGGTCGAGGCAAAGGGCGTGCTCGCGCTCCGCCTCGAGGTACGGGGACGGGCAGCCCATGGCGCCACGCCCTGGCTGGGGGATAATGCCGTTCTCAAGGCGCACGACATTTTCCGGAGCATCGAGTCGCTACCGTTTGCCAGGCAGAGCTCCGAGCTGTTCGACCGCCCCTCGATCAATCTCGGCCGGATCTGGGGCGGTGACGCGCTCAACAAGGTGCCCGACAAGTGCGTGATCGACGTCGATATCCGCTACCTGCCCGAGCAGGACCCCGGCGAGGTGCTGGAGCAGGTGAGGGGAATGCCGGACTCCGAGACCGCGACGATCTTCTCGCGGCCGCCGGCCCGGGTCGATCGGGAATCGGTCTTCGTCCGCACCCTGGCGGAGGCGACTGCGCCCCACCTCGATCACGAGCCGCGGAGCGTCGGCCGCGACGGCGCATCCGACGCGGTCTCCTTCCTTCGCGTCGGCGTGCCCGCGGTCGAGTTCGGTCCGATCGGCGGCGGTCACCACGGGCCCGAGGAGTGGGTCTCCGTCTCCTCCCTGGAGGCCTACCGGCAGTCCCTGGAGACCTTCCTGCGGGCGCTGCCACAGCGGCTGGAGGAAATCCCCGATGACGACGCCTGAAGGGGAGCGCCCCCCTTCGCCCGAGGAGGACCACGGGCCCGGGGAGGGCGAGGAGCGCCCGACCGAGGAGCAGTTCGCGGGGGAGGCGGGCCTTCCCGGCTCTGCGGATGAGCACTTCGAGGGCATCCCGCCCGAGCAGCTTCCCTCTCAGCAGCCGCTGCCGGAGTCCGGCGAGTTCCCGGCGCTCGAGCCGGAGTTCGCCGATGCCCTGCGCGCGGCGGCCGCCGACTCGGCAACCGAGCCGGCACAGGTCGAGCCCGCGCAAGCGCAGCCCCCGGAGGCTCCGGAAGACCCGGGGGCCACGATCGAATACGCGCCGGGGGAGGCCCCGGATGCCCAGCCCACCGGGGAGAAGCCGGTGCGGGAGGTCGTGATCGGGGCCGGCGCGCCGCCTCCGACTCCCCCGCCCGCCGTCCACTCCCCGCCCGCACCCCACGGCAAGCCGCCCCTCTCCGGCGACCACGAGTCGGCGCCGAAGCCGAAGCGCTACTGGTGGCGGTTCTCGCTGGCCTCCTTCGTGATCGTCGCCGCGATCGCCGCGGCGACCGCGAGCAGCATTCTCCTCTACCTCAACGACATCGCTGACGCGCTGAGCCACGGCGGCAAGCTTCAGAAGAAGCTGAGCCCCCTGCTGACCGCGCCCTCCGGCGGCCCGCAGAACATCCTCATCCTCGGCTCCGACAAGCGTGCCGGGACGCCCGGCGATCCGGGCCGCTCCGACACGACGATGCTGCTGCGCCTCGATCCCGACCAGTCGCGGATCGCGCTGATGTCGATTCCGCGCGACCTCAAGGTGAACATCCCCGGCTACGGGATCAACAAGTTCAACGCCGCCTACACCTTCGGCGGGCCGAAGCTGACCCTGCGGATGGTCAAGCAGCTCACGGGGCTGCAGATCAACCACGTCGTCAACGTCGACTTCCTCGGTTTTGTGCGGGCGATCGACGCGATCGGCTGCGTCTGGGCGGATGTCGACCGCCGCTACTTCCACTCCAACGTCGGGGTGCCTCCCTCCCAGCAGTACTCGGAGATCGACATCAAGGCCGGCTACCAGCGGCTTTGCGGCAAGGACGCGCTCGCCTACGTCCGCTACCGGCATACCGACACGGACCTGGTCCGCTCGGCCCGGCAGCAGGACTTCCTGCGCGAGGCGCGCCAGCGGGTCCCGATCTCGACCCTGGTCGGCGACTACCAGAAGCTGATCAAGATCTTCACCAGCTACACCACCTCGGACGTCAGCGACGCGGGGCAGTTCCTGGAGGTGCTGAAGCTGTTCTTCGACGCCCGCGGCGCCTCGATCAAGGAGGTCCACTTCCCGGCCGTGCTCGGCCCGAGCTACGTCTACGCGTCGAAGCCCGCGATCCGCCGGGCCGTCAACCAGTTCCTCGACATCAAGGCCAGCGGAGGGCCGCGCGGCTCCCTCAACGCGAAGAAGGAGCGGACGAAGAAGAAGCGGAAGGAGGCGAAGATCAAGGTCAAGGCCCCCGGCGGCGACGGCCTCGTTCCCGCTGCGGACTCCGGCAGGGCGGCGGGCGCGGCGGTGGCGCGCAAGGTCAGCGCCGGGTTCCCGGTCTTCTACCCGACCCGGCTTCCCTCCGGGGCCTACTTCGTCGCCAGCAATAGCTACGAGCACATCCAGAATCCCCGCGCCTACCACCTACGCGATACCGGCGGCAAGATCCACGGTGCCTACCGGATGACCCTGCAGCTTCCCCCGCTCGGCGACTTCTTCGGGATCCAGGGAATTCGCGGCTGGAGCGATCCCCCGATCCTCAGCGGGCCCAGCGTCACCAAGACGATCGCGGGCCGCGACTACAGCGTCTACCTCGACGGTGACCGGGTGCGGCTGGTCGCCTGGCACGCGGGTGAGAACACCTACTGGGTCGCCAACAGCCTGCTGCAGACCCTCAGCAACGACCAGATGATCGGGATCGCGCGCTCGGCCGAGTTCATCGCCCCCAAGCCCAAGCACCGCAACAAGGGGAAGAGGAGATGAGCGAGCGGGAGCCGATCGGGGTGATCGGCGTCGGCTGGGTCGGTTTGGTGACCGCCGCCTGCTTCGCCGAGCTCGGCCACCCGGTGATCGCCCGCGACATCGTCGCCGAGAAGGTCCAGGCCCTCGAGGCCGGCGAGCTGCCGATCCACGAGCCGGGCCTCGGCGAGCTGCTGGAGCGGAACAGCGAGCGCCTCACCTTCACCACCGAGATGTCCGAGCTGCTCGAGGGCGCCAGGCTGCTGTTCGTCTGTGTGGACACCCCGCCGACCTACTCGGGGGACGCCGACCTCGGGCGGGTGATGTCGGTGGTCGAGGAGCTGACCGACGAGGGGGAACACGCTCTGGTCATGAAGAGCACCGTCCCGGTCGGGACGGGGCGCAAAATCCAGCGAGTTCTCGATCAGACCGCCTACGTGTCCTGCCCGGAGTTCCTCCGCGAGGGCTCGGCTGTCGAGGATTTCATGCATCCCGACCGGGTGGTGATCGGTGTCGATCCCGGCAGCGAGTGGGCGGCCGACGCGGTCGGGGACCTGTACCGGCCGATCGGCGGCGAGGTGGTCCGCACCGACGTCTCGAGCGCCGAGATGATCAAGCTCGCGTCGAACAACTTCCTGGCGACCAAGATCTCCTTCATCAATGAGATCGCCAATGTCTGCGAGGAGGTCGGCGCCGACGTCCACGAGGTGGCGAGGGGCATGGGCCTCGACGAGCGGATCGGGCCGAAGTTCCTCCAGGCTGGGATTGGCTTCGGTGGTTCCTGTTTCGGGAAAGATGTCTCGGCCCTGCGAAAGCTCGCGGCGAACACCGGCTACCACTTCCAGCTGCTCAACGCGGTGGTCGAGGTCAACGAGCTGCAGAAGCGCCGGGTGATCACCAAGCTGCGGCGGCATCTGGGCTCGCTGACGGGCAAGCGGGTCGCCCTGCTCGGCCTCGCCTTCAAGCCGGACACGGACGACATGAGAGACGCCGCGAGCCTGGTCCTCGCCGCTCGCTTGGAGGGCGAGGGTGTGGAGGTCAGCGCTTACGACCCGGTGGCCGAGGCGAAGGCGGCGACGATGCTGCCGGCAGTGGAGATGGCGCCCTCGGCGCTGGCGGCGCTCGAGGGCGCCGACGCTGCCGTGCTGGTCACCGAGTGGCCCGAGTTCGCAAAGCTCGACTGGAAGGCGGCCGCGGAGGCGATGGCGACGCCGCTGCTGATCGACGGTCGCAACTACCTCGACCCGGAGCGCCTGCGCAAGGCCGGCTTCGTCTATGAGGGCATCGGGCGCGCGACCGTGGGATCAGTCGACTAGATGCAGGCACTGGTGCTGGTCGGGGGGGAGGGGACCCGGCTGCGACCGCTGACGGCGACCGTGCCGAAGCCGGTGGTGCCGCTCGCCGGCCGGCCGATGATCTCCTACATGATCGATTGGCTCGCCGGCCACGGCGTCGACGAGGTGATCCTCGCCTGCGGCTTCCTCCCCGACGCGCTGCGCGAGACCCTGGGGAAGGGGCCTCCCGGCGGGCCACGGCTGCGCTATCTGACCGAGCCCCGCCCGCTCGGCACCGCGGGGGCGATCCGGTTCGCCGCCGATCTGCTCGAGGAGCGCTTCCTGGCGCTGAACGGGGACGTCCTCGCCGACCTCGACCTCTCGGCGCTCCTGCGAGCGCACGAGGCCCGCGAGGCGCGGGCGACACTGGGCCTGGTGGCGGTCGGGGACGCCTCGGCCTACGGGCTCGTCCGCACCACCCCCGCGGGCGAGGTGACCGAGTTCATCGAGAAGCCCGAGGAGGGGGGAGCGGCGGGCGGAGAGGTCAACGCAGGCACCTACGTCCTGGAGCGCTCCGTGCTCGAGGAGATCGAACCCGGGCGCGCCGTCTCGATCGAGCACGACGTCTTCCCCCGACTGATCGGCGACGGGCTCTTCGCCATGACGCTGCCCGGCTACTGGCTCGACATCGGGACGCCCGATCGCTACCTCGAGGCGACCTGGGACATTCTCGAGGGCACGGTCCGGACCGGGGTCGAGCCCTCCTCGCAGGCGCTCCTCGTGGACGCCTCGGCCCAGGTCGACCCCGGGGCCTCGATCGGCCCCCGCGCGGTCGTCTCCGCGGGCTGCCGGATCGCTGCCGGAGCGGAGATCCGGGGCTCGGTCCTCCTGCGCGACTGCGAGCTGGGGGAGGGCGCGGTCGTGGTCGACTCGATCCTCTCGCCGGGCGTCGTGGTTGCAGCGGGAGCCCGGCTCCAGGGCACGGTCCTGGGTGAGGGTGAGAGGGTACCGGGGTGATGCTCGACGACATCCTGGCGATTCCCGACCACCTCCGCGACGCGCTGTGGCGGATCGAGTCAGCGCGGCTCGCCGAGGAGCCGGCAGCCGGCGTCTTCGCCTGCGGCATGGGCGGCTCGGCGATCGGCGCCGACCTCGCTACAGCGGTGCTGGGCGAGCGCGCGACTCGGCCGCTTCAGACGATCCGCGGTTACGCGCTGCCCTCCTGGGCGACCCCCGAGTGGTCGGTGCTCTGCTGCAGTTACTCCGGCGACACGGAAGAGGCGCTCGCCTGCTTCGCCGCAGCCGAGGCGCTCGGCGCGCGCCGCCTGGTCGCCAGCACCGGCGGTGCCCTCACCGAGCAGGCGCGCGCCGCCAAGGTCCCGGTGGTCGGCCTGCCGGGGATCCTCCAGCCCCGCGCCGCCGTCGCCTATATGTTCGCCGTCGCCGCCGAGGCCGCGGCCCTGGCAGAGGCCGCCCCCCGGATCCACACCGAGATCGACGGCGCCGCCGCCCACCTCGAGTCCTCCCGGGAGGGCCTGCAGGCGCTCGCGGCGGAGATCGCCGGGCGGATCGAGGGCTCGGTGCCGGTGATCCACGGGGCCGGCATCACGGTGCCGGTGGCGCGCCGCTGGAAGACCCAGGTCAACGAGAACGCGAAGCAGCCGGCTTTCTTCACCGAGCTGCTCGAGGGCGACCACAACGAGCTGGCGGGATGGGAGGGCGCTCCGAGCTCGGGGGCGCGCTTCTCGGCGGTCTTTCTCGAGGACTGCGACCAGCACCCCCGCGAGCGGCGTCGCTTCGAGCTGACCGGCGAGGCGATCGCCGGCGACGTCGAGCAGGTGGTCGCGATCGAGACCGAGGGCGACACCGCGACCGCACGCCAGCTCTGGGCGGTGATGCTCGGCGACCTCGTCTCTCTGCGCCTCGCGGAGGGGCGAGGGGTCGATCCGGTCCCCGTGGAGGCGATCGAGGGCCTCAAGGACGAGCTGGGGCGGTCCTGAACGGCTCCGCCGCCGGCCGGCGGCGCTCCCACCAGGCCCAGCCTGCCATCACCGCCGCCGCGTAGAGCCACCCGAGGGCGACGTCGAAGAAGTAGTGCTCGCCGGTGGCGATCAGCATCAGCCCCATCGCCAGCGGGTAGAGCGCGACCAGCGGGCGCCACCACCAGCCGACCCGCGGCCAGAGGAAGAGCGAGACGAGCATCGAGATCCCGGCGTGGAGGGAGGGGACGGCGGCGACCAGGTTGACGATCGACTGGCCCTTGTCGAAGGCGGCGGCCGTCTGCACGCTGATCACCTCGAAGCCGCGGCCGGAGCTGCGGGTGATTGGCTCCAGCAGGCCGTGCTCGGAGGCCATCCACGGAGGGGCCGCCGGGAAGAGCGACGTAGGTGGCGAGGCCCACGGCGCTGAGAGTGAGGAAACGGTCCCGGAACTGCCGGAAGGCGACGCGGCTGCGCGCCCAGAGCACTCCGGCGAGGGCAAAGGGGACGATGAAGTGCGAGGTGTAGAGGAAGCTGAAGCAGACGTCCCACCAGTGGACCGCCGAGGGGTCGATGATCCGCTGCTGCAGCCACTCGGTCGGCGTCTGGCCGAGGAAGACGAAGCGGTCGAAGTCGATCATCGTCGTGAAGTGGGGTGAGACCCCGATCGAGTCGGCGAGCCCCCGGGTGTAGTCGTAGGCGAGCAGGAGCACCGCCATCGGCAGCCAGTCGGTGACCAGCTCGAGGATCTCCCTCGGCGAGCGGCCGATCGACGCGCAGCCGAGCGCGCCGACGATCCAGGCGATCACCAGCTCCCGCTGGATCGAGATCCCGTAGCGCAGCGTCCAGACGACGAAGACGAAGGCGTAGGCGATCAGCGTCAGCCGGCGGACGATCGCGATCCGCGGCGTCCGCGCACCGGAGAGGGCCTCGGCGGGGGCGCCGGTCTGGGCGAACTCGGCGGTGCTCATTCGCCCATCCTCTCATCAACACCGTCGGATTCTCGGACCCCTGCCCGGATCGAGCCTGCATCTGGCGCATTTCTCCGTATCCTTCCCGGCTCCGAATTCGAAGAAAGGAATCGATGGCCACCGCCGCCTCCAACTACGACATCGCCGACATCTCGCTCGCGGAAGCGGGCCAGAAGAGGATCGAGTGGGCCGATCGGCAGATGCCGGTGTTGGCGCAGATCCGCGAGCGGTTCGAGAGCGAGCGCCCGCTCGACGGCCTTCGTCTCGCCTGCTGCCTGCACGTCACCACTGAGACGGCGAACCTGGTCCGGACCCTGATGGCGGGGGGCGCCGACGTCGCCCTCTGCGCATCGAACCCGCTCTCCACCCAGGACGTGACCGCGGCGGCCCTGGTCGACCGCTACGGGGCCGAGGTCCACGCGATAAACGGCGAGGACAACGAGACCTACTACAAGCACATCACCACCGCTGTCGACAAGCACCCCCACATCACCATGGACGACGGGGCCGACGTGATCTCCGTCCTGCACGGTGAGCGCCCCGAGCAGCTCTCCGAGGTCCTCGGCGGCACCGAGGAGACGACGACCGGCGTGATCAGGCTGAACGCGCTAGAGGCCGAGGGCAAGCTCGGCTTCCCGATCGTCGCGGTCAACGACGCCAACACCAAGCACTTCTTCGACAATCGCTACGGGACCGGCCAGTCGACCCTCGACGGGGTGATCCGCGCCACCAACGTCCTGATCGCCGGCCTGCGGGTGGTCGTGATCGGTTACGGCTGGTGCGGCAAGGGCGTCGCGATGCGGGCCAAGGGCCACGGCGCCCACGTGATCGTCTGCGAGGTCGATCCGCTGCGGGCCCTGGAGGCGGTGATGGACGGCTTCGAGGTGATGCCCTCGAAGGAGGCGGCGGCGGTCGGCGACATCTTCATCTCGGTGACCGGCAACCGCGACGCGATCGCCGGCGAGATGTTCGACTCGATGAAGAGCGGCGCGATCGTCTGCAACTCCGGCCACTTCGACGTCGAGATCAACAAGGGCGACCTCGACGAGCGCACCGAATCGACCTTCGAGGCGCGACCGCTGGTCGAGGGGCACGTGATGAAGGACGGCCGCGAGGTCTTCCTGCTCGCCGAGGGGCGGCTGGTCAACCTCGCCACGGCGGAGGGCCACCCGGCGGCGGTGATGGACATGAGCTTCGCCAACCAGGCGCTCGCCGCCGAGTACGTGGCGCGCAACCACGCCAGCCTGGAGAAGAAGGTCTACCCGGTGCCGCGCGAGATCGACGCCGAGATCGCCCGCCTCAAGCTGGCCTCGAAGGGCGTCGAGATCGACCAGCTGACCGACGTGCAGTCGAAGTACCTGAGTTCGTGGGACCAGGGCACCTGAGCAACCGCGGCGCCCGCGGACCTGCGGAAACCCCGCCGGCGCGGCCAAACAACTGCCCGCCGGCTGCTCCGCTCCCGCTCGCGCGGGAGGAATCAATGATGGACCCGCGCTCGCTCCCGCGTCCGCGCCGGCGGGGTCTGTGATGATTCGGCGGTAGGTGATGCGCGCGATGATTCTTGCGGCGGGGCTGGGGACCCGGCTGCGCCCGATCACCTACGACCGGCCGAAGCCGATGGTGCCGGTGCTCAACCGGCCGGTGATGGAGCACATCGCCCTGCTGCTCTCCCGGCACGGCTTCACCGAGGTGATCGCCAACCTGCACTGGTTCCCGGAGCTGATCCGCGGCCACTTCGGGGACGGCTCGGAGTTCGGCATCGACCTCTCCTACAGCCAGGAGGAGGCGCTGCTCGGCACCGCCGGCGGGGTCCACCACGCCGCAGGCTTCCTCGGCGACTCCTTCCTGGTGATCTCCGGCGACGCCCTCACCGACATCGACCTGGCGGCGATGCGCGAGTTCCACGCCTCCCACGACGGGATCGCGACCCTGGCCACCAAGCGAGTCGCCGACACCACCCAGTACGGCGTCGTCATCGTCTCATCCGAGGGCCGCGTCCAGGGCTTTCAGGAGAAGCCCGATCCCGCCGAGGCGCTCTCCGACCTGGCCAACTGCGGCATCTACATGTTCGACTCGGAGATCTTCGACCACTTCCCGGGCGAGGGCGAGGTGAGCAAGCTGGCCGGGCCGGATGACCCGGCGGGGTTCGCAGACTGGGCGATGGACGTCTTTCCCTCGCTGCTCGACTCCGACGTCCCCTTCTACTCGCACGAGATCGATGCCTACTGGAACGACATAGGCAACCTCGAGGAGCTTCGCCAGGGCAGCTTCGACGCGCTGACCGGGGAGGTGGAGGTCGATGCGGGGGCCCCGGAGGTATCCCCCGGCATCCGGGCCGCCATCGACCTGGACGGGGCCGAGGTCAAGGCGCCTGCGCTGCTCGGGACCGGGGTCGAGCTGGGCCCGGGGGTCCGGATCGACGGCCCGGCGATCGTCGGCGACGGCTCGCGGATCGGCGAGGGAGCGACGATCAGCAACTCGATCGTCCTCCCCGGCGCCGTCCTGGCCGAGGGCGCGATCCTCGTGGACGCGATCCTCGGCGCGCGCCTCGAGAGCTGAACGCCGCGCCCCGCAGCCCCGGGCGTGGGGCCTTTCAACGCGCATATCGCGGCTCTTAAGCCCCACGTGCCATTTCGTAGCGAATTGCGCGCCTCTCGCGCGCGGTGCGGCGCCAGGCTGGCGGCGATGGACGCCGCCGCCGCGATCGCCAGGCTGCTGACGCCGCCCCTATGCGCCGCCTGCGCCGCTCCCTGTCGGGCCCGGGCCGTGATCTGCGAGGGATGCGCGGCCGGCCTGCGGCGCTCGGGGCCGCTCCTCGGCAGCCCGCCGCCGGGCCTCGACCTCGCCTTCTCCGCCGCTCCCCACGACGCCGTCGCCCGCGATCTCGTCAGGGCGCTGAAGTTCGGCCGGATCAGGGCCGCGGCGGGGCCGATCGCAGGGCAGATCGCCGCCCTGGCCCCCGCCGCAGTGCTCTCGGGAACGCTGGTGCCGGTTCCCCCGGCGCAGCTGCGGCTGCGCTGGCGTGGCTTCGATGCGGCGGCCGAGATCGCGATCGAGCTCTCGCAGCAGACCGGAATGCCGATCTGTGAGTGCCTGCGGCGCCGCGGCCTGCGCCGCCAGGTGGGCCGGGCGCGCAGCGAGAGGGTCGCTCGGCCGCCCCGGATCGAGGCCCGGGACCGGCCCCCGCGGCGGGCGGTGCTGGTCGACGACGTGCTCACCACGGGCGCGACGCTGGCCTCCTGCGCCCGTGCGCTGCGGGGCGCCGGGGCCGTTTCGGTCGCGGCGATCACCTTCGCCCGGCGCCTCTGAAAAGGCGCTTGCCCGCGGTCCGGCCTGGCCGTAGCATCCCTGCCCCAACGGAGATAAAGGAGGGAACGTGCGGATCGAGATACGCGGCCGGAACGTCGAGGTCACCGATGAGCTGCGGGAGCACGTCACGAAGCGCTTCTCCCGGGTGGGCAAGCAGGTCTCGGAGCTGGCCACGCTCGACGTCGAGCTCTCCGAGGAGCGCAACCCCTCGATCTCCGACAGCCAGGTCGCGGAGGCCACCCTACGCCTCAAGGGTGTCACCCTGCGCGCCAGCGAGGCTTCGCCGGAGATGATGCACACGATCCACGAGCTGGCCGAGGACATTCGCCGCCAGGTCAAGAAGCACCGCGACCTGCGGCGTAAGCGGAGCCGCACGCGTCGCGCCGTCGGGCGCCTGCGCGGGCGCTCGGCCGAGTCGTGAGCAGGGCTGCTCGGGCAGGCAGCTAATCTAGGTCCGCGATGGCGAAGAGTGTGATCGATCGCGCCCTGCGAGTGGGCGAGGGGCGCAAGTTTCGCGCCTACGAGAAGCGCGTCGATGCGATCAACCGGATCGAGCCGGAGATGGAGGTCCTGGAGGACTCCGAGCTGCGCGAGGAGGCCGACGGGCTGCGCGAGCGGGCTCGCAGCGGCGAGTCGATCGACGACCTCCTGCCTGAGGCCTTCGCGCTGACCCGGGAGGCCGCCCGGCGCACGATCGGCCAGCGCCACTACGACGTGCAGCTGATCGGCGGCATGGTGCTGAACGATGGCGCGATCGCCGAGATGAAGACCGGCGAGGGCAAGACCCTGACAGCGACCCTGGCGGTCTTCCTCAACACGCTGGCCGGCGACAGCGTTCACCTGGTCACCGTCAACGACTATCTCGCCCGCCGCGACGCCGAGTGGATGAAGCCGATCTACGACGCCCTAGGGGTCAGCGTCTCGGCGATCCAGGAGGGCGACGACCACGAGACCCGCCAGCGCAAGTACTCCGGCGACGTCACCTACGGGACCAACTCAGAGTTCGGCTTCGACTACCTGCGCGACAACATGGCCTCGGCCCTGGAGCACTGCGTCCAGCGCGGCCACCACTTCGCGATCGTCGACGAGGTCGACAACATCCTGATCGACGAGGCGCGGACGCCGCTGATCATCTCCGGCGCACCCGAGCAGGCAGCCGAGACCTACTACACCTTCGCCCGCCTCGCCAAGCAGCTGACCGGCGTCCCGGCCAAGGACAAGCTGCGCTCGATGGGCGAGTCGAAGGACACCTCCGAGGCCGACTACGACTACGAGTACGACGAGAAGCACAAGACCGTGGCCCCGACCGAGGCCGGAGTGAGGCGGACCGAGGAGTTCATCGGCGTCGATCACCTCTACCTCGGCGAGCACGGCTCCCTGGTCAACCACCTGATCCAGTCGCTGAAGGCGGAGTCGCTCTACAAGCGCGACAAGGAGTACGCGGTGGTCGACGGCGAGGTGATGATCATCGACGAGCACACCGGCCGCATCCTCGAGGGAAGGCGCTGGTCGGAGGGGCTGCACCAGGCGGTCGAGGCCAAGGAGGGGGTGGCGATCCGCGAGGAGAACCAGACCCTGGCGACGATCACCCTGCAGAACTACTTCCGCCTCTACGACAAGCTCTCCGGGATGACCGGCACGGCGCTGACCGAGGCGACCGAGTTCATGAAGATCTACAAGATCCCGGTGGTCGACATCCCCACCAACCGGCCGATGGTCCGCGCCGATCACAACGACCAGATCTTCAAGACCAAGGACGGCAAGTGGGAGGCGGTGATCGAGGAGATCACCGAGCGCCACGAGCGCGGCCAGCCGATCCTCGTCGGCACCGTCTCGGTCGAGGTTTCGGAGATGATCTCCGCGGAGCTGCGCCGCCGCGGGATCGAGCTTGTGGTGCTCAACGCCAAGCCCGAGCACGCCCAGCGCGAGGGCGAGACGATCGCCCAGGCGGGCAGAAAGGGCGCGGTGACGATCGCCACCAACATGGCCGGCCGCGGCGTCGACATCAAGCTCGGGGGCGACCCCGAGGGAATGGCGAGGCTGGAGCTCGCCAAGAAGGGCATCACCCCGGGCGATCACGGCTTCGAGGAGTCGCTGGCCGCCAAGGCCGAGGAGCTGAGCCCCACCACCGACGCCGAGGCCGATGAGGTGCGGGAGCTGGGAGGGCTGTTCATCTGCGGCACCGAGCGCCACGAGTCGCGGCGGATCGACAACCAGCTGCGTGGCCGCTCGGGGCGCCAGGGCGACCCGGGAGAGTCGCGGTTCTTCCTCTCGGCCGAGGACGACGTGATCCGCCTTTTCGCCGGCGATCGCATCTACAAGATCCTCGACCGCCTCGGGCCGGTGGACGACGAGGGCAAGGAGATGCCGCTGGAGGCGAAGATGCTGACGCGCACGGTCGAGAACGCGCAGAAGAAGGTCGAGGAGCAGAACTTCCTGATCCGCAAGCGGGTGCTCGAGTACGACGACGTGATGAACGAGCAGCGCCGGGTGATCTACAAGTACCGCCACGAGATCCTCGAAGGGCGCGACATCTCCGACGTCGCCCGCGAGGAGATGAGCGGGGTGATCGATCGCCTGGTCGAGGAGTACACGCCCGGCGACGTCCTCGAGGACTGGGACATGCCGGAGCTCGAGACCCAGCTTCGCCAGATCTGGCCGGTGAAGCTCGACGTCGCCGGGATGGCCCCCGAGAAGGTCGAGCGCGAGAGGCTCTCCGACGAGCTGGTCGAGGACGCGGAGGACGCCTACGAGGAGCGCGAGGAGCAGTTCGGCGATGAGCTGATGCGCTACCTCGAGCGCTCGATCCTGCTTCAGGTGATCGACAACCGCTGGCGCGAGCACCTCTTCGACATGGACTACCTGCGGGAGGGGATCCACCTGCGCGGCTTCGCCCAGATCGACCCCCTGGTCGCCTACAAGAACGAGGGCTTCGCCATGTTCGAGGAGCTGATGCACTCGATCTGGGAGGAGTTCAGCCGGCTGATCTTCCACGTCGAGGTCGACATCGCCCCGGCCGAGGCCGAGCAGGCATTCGCCCCGGTGGAGGGCCCGGCGGCGCTGGACTACTCGGGCGGGACGCTGGAGGCGCAGCCCTCCGCCCTGCACGAGGTGGCGGCGGCCACGGGTCCGGTCGGAACGCCGGGTGTCCCGGGGGTCACCGGCGATACCCATCCCGCGGTTCCCGAAGTGCCTCAGAACGGCGACGAGGTGATCGAGACCAAGGTCAACACCGAGCGCGAGAACATCGGCCGCAACGACCCCTGCTGGTGCGGCTCGGGCAAGAAGTTCAAGAAGTGCCACGGGGCATAGCGGCGGCTTGACCCGCCGCGACCCGGTCCGCGAGTTCATCCGCGCCTTCAACGAGCGAGACCTCGACGCCTTCGTCGGGGTCCTGCATCCGGAGATCGAGATCCACGCCGCCCGCGGCCTGCGCCGCGGGATCGAGGCGGCGCGCATCTGGGCGACGCGCCCCCCGGGCGGCGTCCAGCAGACGATCGTCCTCGACGAGCTCTGGGAGGAGCCCGACCGCGCGCTCGCCCATGTCATTCGGCGCTGGCACTGGGACGAGGACGGCTCGCCCGCCGGTGAGGATGAGCTGGCCTGGGTGTTCGAGCTGCGAGACGGGTTGATCTCCTCCTGGCGCTCGCTCGAGGAGCGCCTCCCGGCGTCGGATGCGGACGCGGAGATCGCGCGGGGCGACTGAGGCGGGACCTGATCGGTGCCACGGGAGTTCGACAGCGCCGCCCGACCCCACCTCGAGCCCCTGCTCGAGCCCGGTGAGGAGCTGCGGGGAGTGATCGCCGCCAACCGCCAGAAGGTCTTCAGCGGCCGCCTCTACGCGATCGGCGTCACCGACCGGAGGTTGATCTTGCAGGCCCTCGACCGCCGGATCGAGCCCGACGACGCTCCGGTTTCCCTGTCCCCGGAGCAGATCGTCTCGGCCGAGGCGGAGGGCGCCGGCGGCGGCTGGTGGACGGAGACCGCAGTGCTGATGGACCGCGTTGCCCTGACTCTGAAGCTTCGCGCCGCCGACGGCGAGCGGTGGAAGCTGTCGATGATGCGGGGAGGCGAGGGCCCGCTCGCCGGACCTGGCGGCGGCGCCTCCCAGAAGGCCGGGATAGAGGCGCTGGCGGCCTTCTTCGCCGCGCGCGGATAAGCTGCCGCCATGGCCGAGACCGCCTCCAGCGAGTCGATCCCTGCGCGGCTGGCCGAGATCCGCGAGCAGCTGTCCCTGCTCTCGGACTACCTTTGACCCGGGATCGCTCGAGCACGAGGTCGGGCGCCTCGAGGCCGAGATGCAGCGGCCCGGCTTCTGGGATGACCAGGAGGCAGCCGCCCGCACCTCCGCGGCCCACGCCCGCGCCCAGCGCCGGCTGAGCACCTTCCGCGAGCTCTCCACCGACGCCGCCGACCTCGAGGAGCTGGCCGAGATGGCCGCCTCCGATGAGGAGATGGCCACCGAGCTGGGTGCCCAGCTCGACTCGGTCGAGCGGCGCCTCGCCGAGCTGGAGGAGGCGCGGCTGTTCAGCGGGCCCTACGACGCGGGGGACGCCGTGGTGACCGTCCACGCGGGCGCCGGCGGCACCGACTCGCAGGACTGGGCCGAGATGCTGCTGCGGATGTACCTGCGCTGGGCCGAGCGGCGCGGCTTCCAGGTGGAGATGAAGGAGGCCTCCGAGGGGGAGGAGGCGGGATTGAAGTCGGCGACCTTCGTCGCCCGGGGCGAGAACGCCTACGGGCTCTTCGCCGCCGAGCGTGGCGTTCACCGCCTGGTGCGGATCTCGCCCTTCGACTCCTCGGCCCGCCGCCACACCAGCTTCGCCCAGGTCGATGTCGCCCCGCTGGTCGACGAAGGCGTCGAGGTCGAGATCGACGACGCCGAGATCCGGGTCGACACCTACCGCGCTTCGGGCGCCGGCGGTCAGCACGTCAACAAGACCGACTCGGCGGTGCGGATCACCCACATTCCCACCGGCGTCGTCGTCCAGTGCCAGAACGAGCGCTCCCAGACCCAGAACAAGGCGGTGGCGATGCAGTTCCTGCGCTCGAAGCTGATCGAACTCGAGGAGCGCAAGCGCGCCGAGGAGCTGGCCAAGGAGCGCGGCGAGGTCAAGGACGTCGCCTGGGGCTCGCAGATCCGCAGCTACTTCCTGCACCCCGACCAGCGCGTCAAGGACCACCGCACCGGGCACGAGTCGGGCGACACCGAGGGGGTGCTGAACGGCGACATCGACGACTTCATCCGCGATTACCTGAACAAGACAGCTGCTTCGTCGGCGAGCTAGGCGGTCGCTTAGCGGGCCCCCTCCAGCTCGAGCAGCGCCTCCTTCATCGGCAGGCCGCCGCCGTAGCCGCCGAGGGCGCCGCCGCTGCGCAGGACGCGGTGGCAGGGAACGACGATCGGGATCGGGTTGGAGCCGAGGGCCGAGCCGGCGGCGCGGTGGGCGCGCTCGTTGCCGGCGCTGCGGGCCATCTCGGCGTAGCTGCGGGTCTCGCCGTAGGGGATGCGGGCGGTCGCGCGCAGCACCCGGCGCCGGAAGCCGGTGGTCAGCTGCCAGTCCAGGGGCAGGTCGAACTCCCGCAGTCGCCCGGAGAAGTAGAGGTCGAGCTCGCGGCGGGCCTCGTCGAGGCGCGCGGGAGCCTCGACGACCCGGGGGGAGACCTGCGAGGCCAGCCGCTCGAGCGCGGAGTCGGGCTCGTAGCCGGGGAGGCTGACCATCACCAGCCCGAGATCGGTCGCGGCGAGCAGGATCGGCCCGAAGGGGGAGTCCTCGGTCGAGTAGGCGACGTCGATCAGACCCCGCCTCCTCGGCGAGGCCGGCGAAGCGCTCGCGCGCGGCTGCGAGCGAGTCCGCCGGCGGGCCCTCGACCAGCTCGCGCAGCACCCCGTTCGAATCCGGGCTCATGCCAGCACCTCCCTCAGCTTCTTGACGCCTTCATGGACATTGCGGCGCGCCGCGTCCTCGGAGCACTCGAGCGCGGCTGCGATCTCGCGATGGGGCATGTCGCAGGCGAAGCGGAGTGCCACCGCGGTGCGCTGCTTCGGGGGCAGCCCCGCCACCGCGCCCCAGATGCCGCTGGCGGGCTCGGGCCCGGCGACCGCCACCTCGGGGCTGCGGCCGGTCGGCGCGCCGCGCCGGCCCCGACCCCGGTGATGGTCGATCGCCTTGCGGTGGGCGATCGTCAGCAGCCAGCCGCGCAGGTTGCTGTCGTCGCCGAGCTTCGGGTAGCTGCGCAGCGCCGCCAGGAAGGTCTCTTGGAAGCAGTCCTCGGCGTCCTGCGGGCCGACCGCGGCGATCAGGAAGCCGAGGACGTCGCCGGCATGGCGCTCGAGCAGGTCCTGGAAGGGAGGTAGGCCTTCCACCTCATCTATTAAACGCTGCACGGGCCCGAAACGTGAGATCGCGTGAGATCGGCCCAGCTAGGGTGGCGGGATGGACGACGCGGAGGCGATGATCGCAGCTCGTCGCCGCGCGCCCTGGCCGAGGACGTCGGCGCCGGCGACCTCACGGCCGAGGCGCGTCGTCCCCCACGGCGCCCGCGGCGAGGCCCGGATCATCCAGAAGGCGCCCGGGGTCGCTCTTCGGCTTCGACGTCGCCGGCGAGGTGATGCGCCAGTGCGGGGTCGAGCGGCTTCGAGGCCGAGGCGGCCGAGGGCGAGTGGCGCGACGAGGTCCGGCAGAGGTCGCGACCGCCACCGGCCCGGCGGCCTCGCTGCTCGCGGCCGAGCGCACGGCGCTGAACTTCCTCGGCCACCTCTCGGGGATCGCCACCCTGACCGCCCGCTACGTCGCCGCGGTCGCCGGCACCGGGGCGCGGATCCTCGACACCCGCAAGACGACGCCCGGCCTGCGAGCGCTCGAGAAGCAGCGCGGTGGCCGCGGGGGGCGGCATCAACCACCGCATGGGGCTCTACGACGCGATCCTGATCAAGGAGAACCACATCGCCCTGGCCGGAGGTCTCGAGGTCGGCGGTCGAGCGCGCGCGCGCGACCGGGAGCGCGGTCGAGGTCGAGTGCCGCGACCTCGACGAGGTGGGCCGGGCGATCGCCGCCGGCGCCGACCGGATCCTGCTCGACAACATGAACCCGCCGGAGATGCGCGAGGCGGTGGGATGCGCGCGGGGCGCCGACCGCGCCGGCGCTCGAGGCCTCGGGGGGCGTCAACCTCGAGAACGTGCGCGAGGTGGCCGAGACCGGGGTCGAGTTCATCTCGGTCGGCGCGCTGACCCACTCGGCCCCGGCGCTCGACCTGAGCATGCTGATCGAGCCGAGGCTGACGCGGGGCGGGTAGAGTCGGCGCATGGCGGTCAGCGAGGAGCTGCGGCGCAGGCGCGAGGAGATCGTCCGCGAGCACATGGAGTCGGAGAACCGATCACGAGTTCGACCGGACCATGGACACCTTCCATCACCCCCGCTACGAGCTGATCGCCACCGGGGACATCTACGACGGCGCCGGCGGAGGTCGACGCCTATTTCGAGGAGACCCGCACCGCCTTCCCCGACCAGCGCAACGAGCTGATCGCGATGCACCACGCCGACGGCGCGGTCCTGGTCGAGGCGATGCTCTACGGGACCCACGAGGGCCCGTTCCGCGGCCTGCCGCCGACCGGACGCAGGTTCGAGATGCGCTTCCTGGCGATCTTCGTCTTCGAGGAGGACCGGCTGATCTGCGAGCGGGTCTACTTCGACCAGGCGACGGTGCTGAGACAGCTCGGGATCGCCCACGACCCGCTCTCCGTGAGCGGCCGGGTGGCAACCGTGCTCAACCACCCGGTCACGGTCGGCCGCGCCCTGCTGCGCCAGGCGACCGGGCGCTGAGGAAAACTACGCGGCCTCCTCTGCTCCGCGGAGCCCGCACTCAGAGACACCGGTTATCTGCGGGCTCCGCTCCGCGTCCGGGGGCCGCTTGCCCGCAAGCAAACCTCGTCCTGCCTTCACCGCCGCACGCCCGGACGCGCGGAGCGAGGCCCGACAGCATCATTTGACTCTGAGTGTCGGGCCTCGCGGGAGCGGAGGACGTGCGGCGCAGTTATTTGAGCAGCCGCGAGAGGCGGCGATCCTTGAGCACCCGGCCGCCGGTCTGCTCCTCCGGGCAGTAGTTGGTCTGGTGCTCGGAGAAGAAGACGGCCTCGATCGTCGCCCCGCAGCGGGGGCAGGGCTCGCCCTCGCGGCGGTGCACCTGCAGCGGCATCGGCAGCTTGTCGGGGACCCGCTCGCCGATCACCTCCTCGTAGTGGCGGATCGCTTCGTCGAGGACGCCGAGCGCTTCGTGCAGGCGCTCGACCTCGTCGGGCTCGAGCTCGGAGCCCTTGCGGAAGGGCGAGAGCCGGGCCTCGCCAGAGGATCTCGTCGACCCAGGAGCGGCCGATCCCGGCGATCGCCCGCTGGTCGCGCAGCAGCGGGTGCAGATGGCGGGGCTGGTCGATCAGCGCGGCGAACTCGTCGAGCGGGGGAGCCGGCCAGGCCTCCGGCCCGAGGGTCGCCACCATCTCGTCGGCGCTCGACCTCGATCGCCGCGCCAGCAGCTTTGCCCAGGCTCGCTGCCGGGTCCCGAACTCGCGCAGCCTCAGCTCCCGCCCGTCCTCGAGCCGGATCAGCAGCCGCGAGGCCCGATCGCGCGGGGAGGCCGGCTTGTCGAAGACCTGCAGGCGGCCGGCCGACATCAGGTGGATCAGCAGCGACAGCTCGCCGAGCTCGACCACCGGCATCTTCCCGATCCGGCGGACGCCGGTCGACCGCTCGCGTCCCTCCAGCGCCTCGAGCGGCGGCTCGAAGGTCTTCATCACGTTCATCCCCGGGGCCAGCGCCGAGCTGACGACTCTTGCCCCGCTCAGCGGCCGAGTCGAGCCTGCGCGCGGTGATCTCGACTTCCGGGACTTCGGGCATCGCCCAGAGAGTAGACTTGAGCGCAGTTCATTCGACTGGTTGCAGGAGCCCGCCGAGGCTGCCGAGCCAGCGAACATCAAACAGCCGCACCCATCACGGGACCCTTCGAGGAGGGCCACGATGAGAGAGCTACCAACCATCAACGAGCCGGTGCAGATGCTCGACCTCTCCCCGGCGGAGATCGCCGAGCTCTCCGAGGAGGTCCGCGCCCTGGCGGCCGAGCGCGACGCGGTGATCCTCGCCCACAACTACCAGGTCGCCGAGGTCCAGGACGTCGCCGACTTCGTCGGCGACTCGCTCGGGCTCTCCCGCAAGGCGGCCGCAGCCGACGCCTCGGTGATCGCCTTCTGCGGAGTCCACTTCATGGCCGAGACCGCGTCGATCCTCTCGCCTCAGAAGACGGTGCTGATCCCCGACCTCGAGGCCGGCTGCTCGCTCTCGGACTCGATCACGGCCGGCGAGCTGCGCAACTGGAAGTCCCGCCACAGCCCCGACGCGGTCGTCGTCATGTACGTCAACACCTCGGCCGAGGTGAAGGCCGAGACCGACTACTGCTGCACCTCTTCGAACGCCGTCAAGGTGGTCGAGCACATCCTCCGCGAGCACGGCCCCGACACCGAGATCCTCTTCGGGCCCGACATGTGGCTCGGCTCCTACGTCGAGCGCGTCTCCGGCCACCGCATGCACGTCTGGCCGGGAGAGTGCCACGTGCACGCCGGGATCCGCCCCGAGGACATCACCGCGCAGCGGGAGGCGCATCCGGGGGCCGAGTTCCTCGTCCACCCCGAGTGCGGCTGCGTCACCCAGATCATGGAGTACGTCGCCGCCGGCGACGTCTCGGAGGATGGCGTCCACATGCTCTCCACCGGGCAGATGATCGACTATCTCGGCGATCACCCCGACGGCGAGTTCATCGTCGCCACCGAGAACGGGATGCTGCACCCGCTGCACCAGGTGGCGCCGGGGGCGAGCCTGATCGAGGCCAACCGGATGGCCTTCTGCAAGTACATGAAGATGATCACCCTGCCGAAGCTGCGCGACTCGCTGCGCGAGATGCAGTTCGAGGTCAGCGTCCCGGCGGAGATCGCCGAGCGGGCGAGGCTGCCGATCGAGCGGATGGTCGCGATCGGCTGAGGCGCCGGTCCGCCGTTCGGCGTCGCGCCAGTGTCCCGCGTGCAGGCGACCTCTCGCAGCCGCCCGGTCTCGACCTCGTAGACGAACCCCCTGACGCTCTCCTTGCGGGGGATGAAGGGGCTCTCGCGGATCCGCTCGATCGAGGCCCGCAGGTCCGCCTCGAGATCGGCGAAGGCATGGGCATCCCAGGCGGGCCGGCTGCCGGTCTCCTGCTCGAGGCGATCGGCGAGCTCCTCGTCGCTGAAGGTGAGCATGCCGCAGTCGGTGTGGTGGATGAGGACGATCTCCTCTGTGCCGAGCAGGTTCTGGGAGATCGCCAGCGAGCGGATCTCCTCGTCGGTGACCACCCCGCCGGCGTTGCGGATCACGTGGGCGTCGCCCTCCTCGAGGCCGAGCGCCCTGGCCGGGTCGAGGCGGGCGTCCATGCAGGCGACCACCGCGATCTTGCGGCCGGGGGGCAGCGGCAGGTCGGCCTTGTCGAAGTCCTTCGGCGTAGCGCTGGTTGTTGGCCAGGCAGATCGTCGGTCGCGCTCATCTCGAACCTCCTTACCCGTCCAATCAGATCAACAAACGCACAATAGCCGTTTGCCGCCGAGCCCTCGGAGTCGATTGAATAGGGGCTGATGGTGGCGACTGCGATTCGCTTGGGCATGGGAGCGGTGCTGGTGGGGGCGGCGCTGCTGAAGCTCGCCAGCCCGCGCTCGAGCGTCGCCGCGCTGGCCACCTTCGGGTTCGCCGAGTCGCGGCTGCCGCTGGGTGGCGTGGGGGTCGCTGATCTGCGCGGAGCTGGCACTCGGGGCGGGGGTCGCAGCCGGCTCCGAGCGGCCGCATACCTGGCCGCGGCCCTGATGGCGATGTTCGGGCTGCTGCTGATCGGGGCGCTGATGCGGGGCCGCGCCGGGGCGCCCTGCGCCTGCTTCGGCTCCCGCTCGCGGGTCAGCCGGCTCGGGGTGCTGCGCAACTTCGCGATGGCCGCCGCCTACGCCGCCCTGCCGCTGCTGCCGGAGCACTCGCTGAGCACCGATCAGTGGCTGGGGCTCGGACTCGCGGCGGCGCTGCTCGCCTGCGCCGGCCTCGCCGTCGCGGTCCTCGCCCTGGCACGCGAGGTGGGGATGCTGCGACTGCGGATGGGCCCGGCGGCGGCGTTCGAGATACCGGGCGAGGGCCCCGCGCTCGGCGAGGACGCCGGCCTGACCGCGCGCTTCGGCCCGGCCCCGCCCGACGGCCTGCTGCTCGCCGTCTTCCTCTCCGAGGGATGCCACGTCTGCAGCGGCCTCGAGCCGGCGATCGAGGGGCTCGCCTCGGACCCGGTGCTCTCGGTCCTGGTCTTCGACGAGGTCGCCGACGCCGAGGTCTGGCAGCGGCTGGCGATCCCCGGCAGCCCCTATGCCGCGGCTCTCGATCTCGACGGCGTGGCCCTCGCCAAGGGCAGCTTCAACAACCTGGCCCAGCTCGAGAGCATCCTCGCCACCGCCGAGCGCCGCCGCGCCGCCGAGGAGCCGATTCCGGAGCGCCCGCATGCGTGAGCCGGAGCCCCGAGCAGGGTCAGGAGCGGGCGCTGACCGAGCGACTCGCGCAGAGCAGCTCGCGGCGCGGCTTCCTCTCGCGGGTCGGCAAGGGGCTGCTGGCGCTCGGCGGCGGCTGGGCCGTGGCCGCGGCGATCGAGCCCGAGTCCTCGGAGGCCTACCACTTCTGCGGCCACACCTACACGACGGGCTCCTGCCCTCATCCGACCGGGCTGCCGCGGGTCGACTCCCACGGCCGCCCGCTGCGCGCCCGCGACGGCGCCCCGGTGGACAACCTGGGGCGGCCCATCGACCGCCGCGGCCTGCCGCTGGACGAGAACGGCAACGTGCTCCGTGATCTCTCCGGCCATCCGCTGGCGCCGGCCCCGCGGACGCCGGTCTGCGAGGAGGCGGGGCGTCGCTTCGGCTTCTCGACCCAGCGGGACGGCTCCTGGTATCGCTGCTGCGGGGGCCAGGTGCGCAAGCTGATGGACTGCTGCGCTACTCGAGCTCGCGGATCAACGGTGACGCCGCCCTGACCGGCTACTGCTACTCGGGGCGCAAGGTGTTCTGCGTCATGTACCACCAGACCAACGTCCCATGCTGACCGCTGCCCTGGCGATCGCCGCCTTCGCGATCGGCGTCACCGGCGCCTGGTCTCCCTGCGGGCTCTCGATGGTCGAGACGATCGGGCCGAGCGGTCACACCGGCGGCCGCGCACCACCCTCGCCGCCCTGGTCAGCTTCATCCCCGGTGCCCTGCTCGGTGGCGTCTGGCGACCTTCGGCGCGCTCGCCGCGGCCGGCTCGCTCCTGCACGGAGCCGGTGGGCGGATCGCCTACGGCGCTGGCCGCGGTGATCGCCCTGCTGGCCGCGGTCGCCGAGGCGCGCGGCATGCGGATCGTGCCCCAGATCAGGCGCCAGGTCCCGGAGCACTGGCGCCGGGTGATGCCGCTGCCGCTGGCGGCCTTTCTCTACGGGATCCTGCTCGGGCTCGGGTTCACGACCTTCGTCCTCAGCTTCGGCGTCTGGGCTCTGGCGGGAATCAGCCTCGCCCTCGGGGATCCCTCGGCTGGGGGTCGCGATCGGGCTCGCCTTCGGCGCCGGCCGGGCCATTGCCGGTGATCGCGATCGCCCCGTTCTGCGACCGCGAGGCCGGGATCCGCGTGACCGACCTGATGACCCAGCGCCCGGCGATCTACCGCGGCTTCCGCTTCGGCGATGCGCTGGCGCTGGCGATCGTCGGGCGCCGTGGCGCTCACCGCGATGCCGGCGGGCGCGGCGGTGCGGGTCGCGGCCGGCGCGGGCGAGCCCTCGGCGGCGAGGGCCGAGCTCGTCTACCAGAGGGCCGCGGGTCCCGGGATCCTCCGCAGGGCCGGACGCGACATCCGGCTGCCCGGTCGCCTGCCGGCGATCGGCGGTCCCTACATCGCGGTGCAGTCGACCCGGGAGGATTGCCCTCCTCGACCGCGGCGACCGGGCCTGGCGGGGCGGCTTCAGGGCGATCGCGGGTCGACGGGATCGCCGTCTCGGGGCGCTGGGTCGCTTACCGCACCCGCCGGGGCGGGCGCGACCTGATCAAGGTTCGCAAGGTCTCCCACCTCGGCGTCGGCGGAGCCTCGGGGATCGTCTTCGGCAAGCCCCGGGTGGTGGCCGGCGCTCCCCGCAGGGGCGGGCTCAGCCGCCCGTCGATCTACCGCCGCACGCTGGTCTATTCGAGCTCGAGCCGTCGCCGCAGCACGGTGGTCGAGCGTCTGCTCGGCAGCGGGCGCCAACACGTCCTGCTCGGCTCGCGGCGCTGGCTGGTCTCTGAGCCGTCGGTCTGGGCCCGCTCGTTCGCCTACGTGCGCACCACCAACGAGCGCCAGCAGCTGCGGGTCCGTCGCCGGCACGGGCGAGGCATCGGCAAGCTCGTCCTCTCGCTGCCGGCCACCTCCTTCCGCGATCGCGACCACGACCCCGGGCATCACCGGCTCCCCACCCGCCTGCACCCGCCCGATCGCCGTCGCAGCGCCTGGAACCTGATCGCCACCTCGATCGCCCCCGGTCGCGTCTACGCGACCCTGCTCCAGGAGGGCCCCAGGGGCGTGCGTGCGCGGATCCTGCGGACCGGCCGCTGAGGCGGCGGATCAGGGAGGCCGCAGGGCCTCGATCGGCACCTCCCGGGCGCCGATCGCCCGATAGAGGGTCGCGCTCGGCTTGGCTATCCGCCAGCGGCCGCCGACCCTGCGCAGGTAGATCACGTCGTCCTCGATCGAGGGCTCGCGCGACCCGGCGAAGCGGTGAACGACGGTGCCGGTGAGGCGGCCGAGGCCGCCCTCGATCCTGACCACCGAGTCCGCGTCGACCAGCCTCGTGCGCAGCCAGCGCGGTGAGCCGGCGGGGCCACGGTGCCCGATCGAGGCGCTCAGCGAGGCCGCGCAGGAGGCGCGGCGGACCGGCAGGTCGACCCCCGCGAGCGCCCCCGGGGCAAGGAGCGAGCAGACGGCGGCGCCGTCGGCGGCGTCGATCGCTGCCACGTAGCGGCGCACCGCCCGTTCGATCCCCCGGCGCTGGTCCCCGGAGGCCGGGGTCGTGCGAGGTCTGATCGGCCCGGGCGGCCGCCTCCGTCCCGGCGGAGCCGGACCCCGCGGTTGATGTCGCGGCGCTTCTTCCTGAGGCGCCGGCGTCACCACCGCTGCCCGGATCGGCACCGCCGCCGCAGCCGGCGATCCAAAGCGCCGCAACGATCCCGACCGCCACGCCCCGCAGCGGGGGTGGGGGTGGGACCTTTGAAGCGCCTATGTGGCGGCTGAAAGGTCCCACGTCGAGAGGGGTGCCGCGCCGAGCTACTCCGGCGGCTCGAGCATTCCCGGGCCCATCGGCTGGGCGTGCCACTCGTGTGGCAGGGCCACCTCGACCTCGAGCGGCACGATCGGGGGCTCGAGCTCCTCCCTCATCACGCCGCCGGCGAGATAGGGAGCGAGGAAGCGGCCGCTGACCTTCTGCGGGGGCCACCAGAGGTAGTCGTGGGAGACCGCGCCCTCGCCTTCGCCGCCGGTCAGCGAGTGGGTCAGGCTGAGCGAGTCCTCGCCGGTCAGCAGCATCCCCCGCAGGACCGGGTGGAACGGCTGGGGCTCGAGCTCGGCACCGAAGCGGGCGGCGATGTGCTCGGCCGCGGCATCGGCCTGCTGCGTCCCGAGCCCGCCCTGCTTGATCGGGAAGTTGGTGCCGTCACCGGCCGCGTAGAGGTCCGCAGCGCCCTTCACCCTGGCGTGGCCGTCGATCGGGATGAATCCCTGCTCGTCGGACGGCAGCCCGGGGATCGCGGGCCCCTCGAGCAGGGGCAGCGAGACGACCCGGGCGACCTCGAGCCGCTCGTCGCCGGGATGCAGCGTCAGCACTCCGTCGCCCCCCTCGGTGGCGCGGGTCGAGGCCCTGACCTCGATCCTTCGAGCCGCGAGCATCTCCGAGAGGGCCTCGGAGGCGGCCCTGCCGAAGACGATCAGGGGAGCCTCCTCGGGGGTGATCAGGACCAGCTCCAGCTTCAGCAGACCGGCCTCCCGGGCTCGCCGCTGGGTCATCAGGGCCAGCTCATAGATCGGCAGCGGCCAGGCGCCGCTCGGCGGCACGACGAAGGCGATCCTGGCGGGCAGGTCGGGGTCGAGGTCGACGAGAAGGTCCGTCAGCGCCATCCGATCGCCGGAAACGTCGAGGGTGATCGCGTTCTCGAAGGCGGGGCGGAAGACCCCGCCGACGCAGATCACGCCGACGTCGTAGGCGATCTCGGAGCCGTCGTCGAGGTGGGCGACGTGAGCGTCGGCGTCGATCCGCTCGATCCCGTGCTGGACGAAGCGGGCGCCGAAGTCCGCTGCGATCGGCGCCAGCTCGCGATGCTCGGCCGCCTCGGCGGTGAAGGGCTCCTCGACGACCAGCGGCTTGTAGACGAAGTCCGGGCGGGGCGCGACCAGGGTCAGCTCCAGGCTGTCGCCGGCGAGGTGGCGCAGCGCGATCAGCGATTCGAGGCCGGCGATCCCGCCGCCGGCGATCAGCACCCGGGCCCGATCGGTGTCGCCGTCGCCGTGATTCATCTCTCCCGAATCATCCTCCATCCGACACGCTGACC
Organism: uncultured Actinomycetes bacterium; assembly: GCA_963725315.1. Classification (GTDB taxonomy): domain Bacteria; phylum Actinomycetota; class Thermoleophilia; order Solirubrobacterales; family 70-9; genus JBBRHQ01. Next base: position 313,641 of record CAVRYA010000007.1, read on the forward strand.
CGCAATCGGGGAGATTACGGGGCGGAGATGTCCGGACTCGTTCAAGTCGAGGTCGCCCCGGAACCGGTCGAGCGCTTCCGCGACCTGCTCGGACCCGACTACGCGGAGGTCGAGGCCGGGGCGTCGCAGGCGCGCGATTTCTTCGCCGGGCGGGTGATCTGGCAGGTCAACTCCACCGCGCGGGGCGGCGGCGTGGCGGAGATGCTGCGAAGCCATCTCGCCTACGTGCGGGCCGTCGGGATCGACGTGCGCTGGGTCCTGGCCGGCGGCGGCGCCGACTTCTTCGCCGTCACCAAGAGGATCCACAACAACCTGCACGGCTCGGCGGGGGACGGGGGAGAGCTGGGACCCAGCCGAGCGCGCCGGCTACGAGCGCGGCCTCAAGGAGACCGTCACCGAGCTCGCTCGGGTGGTCAAGCCGGGGGACATCGCCTTCCTCCACGACCCCCAGACACTCGGGTTGATCGGCCCGATGCGCGAGGTGGGCGCCCACGTGCTCTGGCGCTGTCACGTCGGGGTCGACGAGCCGAACGAGATCGTCAGGCGCGCCTGGCGGTTCCTGCGACCCGTATGTGAGTCAGGCCCACGCCTGCATCTTCTCGCGCGAGCAGTACGTCTGGGACGACGTCGACCCTGCCAAGGTCACGATCGTCCCTCCCTCGATCGATCCGTTCTCGCCCAAGAACCAGGAGCTCGCGCCCGAGGCGGTGGCGGCGATCCTCGACGTGGCCGGGGTCGGTCCGGACGGACGCGCCGGCCCCTCGGTGTTCAAGCGGAGCGACGACACGCCCGGGCGTGTCGATCGCCCCGGCGAGATGATCCAGGAATCCCCGGTGCCGGCCGGCGCGCCGCTGGTCTCGCAGGTCTCGCGCTGGGACACGCTGAAGGACCCGATCGGCCTGATCGACTGCTTCACCGAGCACGTCCTCGACCCGGCTGCCCACCTGCTGCTCGCGGGGCCGGACGTCAAGGCGGTCGCCGACGATCCCGAGGGCGCGGCTGTCCTCGGCGAGGTGATCGCCAGACGGGCCGGACTCGACCTCGAAGCGCGTTCGCGGATCCACCTGGCGATGCTGCCCCTTGACGACATCGAGGAGAACGCGGCGATCGTCAACGCGGTCCAGCGCCGCTCGCAGGTGGTGGTGCAGAAGAGCATCGCCGAGGGCTTCGGCCTGACCGTCTCGGAGGCGATGTGGAAGGGCACCCCCGTGGTCGCCAGTCGGGTCGGGGGCATCCAGGATCAGATCGTCGAGGGCGAGAGCGGCCTGATGCTCGAGCCGCGGGACCTGCCCGGCTTCGGCGCCGCCATCTCGGCGCTGCTCGACGATCGAGCTCGCGCCGAACGCCTCGGTGTCGCCGGGCGCGAGCGGGTGGCGGAGAAGTTCCTGGTCACCGGGCGCCTGCTGACCTACTTCGGGGTGTTCCTCGGCCTGCTCTCGCGCTGAGCCCTGGGGGCCGCCGGGCGGCTTCGAGAGATATTGTCGCCCCCTTTGCCCTGCCATTACCCGAGGCCGCGCAGAATCGAAGCACCCATTGAAACTAGGATTCGGACTCAGAATGACCAGCAAACGAGCAAAGATCGCGACGATGGCCACGGTGGCCGGCCTTGGAGGCCTCGCCGGCGCGGCCCTCGCCTCCAATCCCGCTACTCCTTCCACTGCCGCCCCCTCAGCCTCTGCTCCGGCGACGGGCGCCGCCCAGGCAGTAGTCACCAGCGCCAGCGGCGCGTCGTCTCTGCCTGTCTCCGGCAGCACCCCCGCCGCGCGCGTGGTCGCCTCCCCGGTGGCCGGCAGGCGCCACCGCCCGATCGTGACCCGTGCCAGCGGCGGCGCGTCGTTCGGCGCCGAGGAGAGCGACGATTGAGGTCGCCGGCATGAGCTTCAGGACCGAAGACGCGCGCCGCTACGGCGAGGAGATCGGGATCGACTGGGATTCCGCTCCATTCGACGTCGAGCAGTTCCGAATCGGCATGGAGGTCGAACTCGAGCACGGATCCCACGACCCGGCCACCGACGTCACCGGCGATGACCCGATCGTCACCGCCAAGATCGCCCTCGCCCACTTGAACGAGTTCCCCGACTACTACACGCGCCTCGAGGCGATGGAGGAGGAGGCGAAGAGGGAGCACGGGAACGGCTGATGCGGGGCTGGGGGCGACGCCGCATCATCCGCTACGTGCTGCTCGGAATCCTCGGGCTCCTCCTGCTGATCCAGCTCGTCCCCTACGGGCGCGATCACAGCAATCCCCCCGTGACCAGGGCGGCCCGGTGGACCGATCCCCAGGCCGAGCAGCTCGCCCAGCAGTCCTGCTACGACTGCCACAGCAATCTCACCAAGTGGCGCTGGTACTCGAACATCGCGCCGATGTCCTGGCTGATCCAGCGCGATGTGGACGAGGGTCGGGGGGTGCTCAACTTCTCCGAGTGGAACCGCGGGCAGCCGGATCTCGGCGACATGCTGGAGCAGGTGAATGGCGGCGAGATGCCACCGACCAAGTACACGCTGATCCATCCCTCGGCAGGCCTCTCGTCGAGCGAGAAGGCGCGCCTGGCAGACGGGCTCACGCGGCTCTACGCAACGGACCCGCCGCCGATCGGCGGCGGTTAGGCCCGAGGGGACGGGTGGGAGAGGGGCGGTCCGGATCGCTGCCGCCTCCGTTTATCAAGCGGACGCGCGGGCGGAGGGCCGGCTCGCGCGGTCGGGCTGCCGCCGAAGGGGGCGCTCCGGACTGGCCGGTGAGTCGGCGGTTGACCCAGCCGAGGACGCGCTCCCTCGGGAGGCGAAATCCCGCCGGCGGAAGGGAGGCGAGGACGGCCTCGGCGAAGCCCGCACCCAGGCGTCCCGCGAGTTCCTCCTCGCCGGTCGCGTGGAGCAGCAGCGCGCGGGCGATCTCGATCTCGGTGTCGTCGTCGCGCCAGCGGAGGCCGCAGGCCGAATCCCGCTCGCCGACGATCAGTGGGTGGGAGAGGTTGCCCGCCTCGACGAATACGGCCCTTCCGAACGCCGTCCATTTCCCGACATAGCTGACATCGTCCATCTTCTGGCCGCCCTTTTCTTCGGAGCTGGTTCCGTGCTGGCAATTGGACCATTGCCGCGGAAAAGAGCCGGCATAGCATTCGGAAAGAATCGGTGAAAGCTTCCGGCCGCGTCGGCAGCCGCGATCGCTCAATCGTCGCCGCCGCTGGAGTGATCCGAGCTGCCGCCCGAATGCGAGGCCGAGTCATCGCGCGGACTCGCAATCGATGAGCCGACCTGCGGCGCCGGCGCCGGCGCCGAGGAGGGGGGTGGCGCCGGGGTGGTCGGCGCCGGCGGTGCCGTCGGCACAGTCGGCGCCGGCGCTCGGCGCCGGCGTCTGCTCCGCCGGGACATGGTCCCGGTGTCGCCGGCGGTGCTGCCGGCGCTGCGGTCTCGGGGTTGCGGGCGCCGCCGCCTTCGGAACCAGCTGATCACCGGCGGAGATCGGCTCCGAAGCGAGCCCGATCTGCTGGCTCGAAAGCCGGCTGGCCGCGATCGAGACGGCCGCCGCGACGACGATCCCCAGCAGCGCGAACCCGAGCCAGCGGATCCAGCCGGGCGGGCTCATCTCTCGCCTCTTGCGGTCGGGGCAAATCACGACTCCGACGATAGGAAAGCCAACGTAAAGGTCCGGCAAAGTCACCTGCTCCAATCGCGGTCCTGGGTATCGGGATCGAGCGTGATCGTCGCCGCCAGCCCGCCGCCCGGCCGGTTCTCGAGGTTGACGTCACCGCCCCACTCGCGGGCCAGCTCGCGAGCGATCGCCAGCCCGAGCCCGGTGCCGCCGGCGACCCGGCGGCCGGCGCTGCCGCGACTGAAGCGCTCGAACACGGCCTCCTCCTCGCCGGGCTCCACCCCGGGACCCTGATCGAGCACCGCGATCCGGTCGGGGCCGGCGGTGACCGTCACGGTCGAGCCCGCCGCCGAGTAGCTGATCGCATTCTCGAGCAGGGCGTCGATCGCGCGATCGAGGTCCGCCGGAGTGCAGAGCGGCCGGCCCGGCTGTCCCGTCGCGGCCGATGAGCAGCTCGATGCCTCGCTCGGCGGCGGTGCTCCGCCACCGCTCGCCCGGCCCGCTCGACCGCCGCCCCCAGGTCCATCGGCTCCCCCGGGAGCTCGCGCTCGCCTGCCCGGCTGAGGATCAGCAGCTCGTCGACCATGCCCGAGAGCCGGTCGATCTCCCGCATTCCTGCGTCGAGCTCGGAGGCCGCGGGGTCGTCGGCGCCGAGTCGCTCCCTGAGCGCCTCGAGTCGCAGCCGCAGCCCGGTCAGCGGCGTCCTCAGCTGGTGCGAGGCGTCGGCGACGAAGTCCTCCTGCACCCGCAGCAGCCGCTTGATCCGCCTGGTCATCTCGTTGAAGGTCTTCGCCAGCGAGCGCTGCTCAGAGCTCCCCTCGACCGCCACCGTCGCGTCGAGGTTGCCGTGCGCGACGGCCCTGGCGGCGTCGTCGAGCTTGCGAATCGGGCGCGCCACCTGCTGGGCGATCAGCGCCCCGGCGGCCATGCCCAGGATCAGCACGACGCCCGCCAGCAGGGCGAGGTCGAGGAACGAGCTCTTCACGGCGCGGTGGACGGCGGCGACGCTCTGCGTGACGCGCACGGCTCCGACCGGCCGACCGTGACGGATCACCGGCGCGGCGGTGGCCAGGATCTCGGCCCCGAGGGTGTCGCTGTGTCTCTGCACCTGCTCGCTTCGGCCACGCAGGGCTGCGGCCACCTCGGGCCTGCCGCCGTAGTCGCTTCCCACCGGAGCGCCGGAGGCGCTGTCGGCGATCAGGGCACCGTTGCCGTTGACCACGATCACCCTGCCGCGGACGGTGCTCGCGGAGATCCCGACGAGGCGGTCGAGCCTGCGGCGCTGTGCGGGCCCGAGGAGCTCGGCCGAGGTGGCGGCCACGACGTCCGCCTGGCTACGGGCTTGGCCGCGCACCTCCGAGTCCACCCGATCGCGAAGGCTGATCGCGAGCGGCACTCCCAGGGCGATCAGCGCGAGCAGGAGGACGTAGGCCAGCGCCAGCAGGAGGGTGGCCCGGAGGCTTACGGCGTCTCCACCTCCGGCGCGGCGAAGCGGAACCCGACGCCCCGCACGGTCTCGATGAATCGCGGATTCGACGGGTCGTCGCCCAGCTTGCGACGCAGCCAGCCGATGTGGACGTCGAGCGTCTTCGTCGACCCGAACCAGTTGACGTCCCAGACCCGCGACATCAGGTCCTCGCGGCTGACGACCTGGCCCGCGTTCCGCGTCAGCTCAGCCAGCAGGTCGAACTCCTTGCGGCTGAGCTGGAGCTCCTCGCCCCCAAGGCGGGCGATCCGGGCGCCCGGGTCCACCTCGAGCTCACCGATCGAGATCACCGGCTCGGAGCCCTTCGGCCTCGGAGCGCTGCGGCGCAGCACTGCGCGGATCCGCGAGATCACCTCGCGGGCGCTGAACGGCTTGACCACGTAGTCGTCCGCTCCCAGCTCGAGGCCGACGATCCGGTCCATCTCGGTCCCCCGCGCGGTCAGCATCACGATCGGCACGTCGGATCGGCGCCGCAGCTCGCGACAGACGTCGCGCCCGTCGGCGTCGGGCAGCCCGAGATCGAGCAGGACGAGGTCCGGTTCGGAACGCTCTGCCATCTCCAGGGCCTCGGCGCCGGTCGTCGACAGCAGCGGCTCGAAGCCCGCCTTGCGTAGAGCGTCGGCGAACGGCTGCGAAATCGACTCCTCGTCCTCGACGAAGAGGATCCGCCCGTTGCTCGCTGCCGCGGGGTCCATGCGGCCACTGTAGCGGCGGCCGAAAGCCAACAGGGTCCCCGGGCGCATGGTTTTGCCGCGCCTTTACCCGGCCCTTGGCCGCGCTTGACGGGGGCCTCAGCAGGATGGCGGGTGCAATCGGCCAGTAGGAGGAACAGGTGCAGAACTTGAAGAGCAGGATCGCGGCCAGCGCCACCTTGGTGGGCCTCGGCGGGTTCGCCGGGGTGGCTCTCAGCTCGGGCGCCCCGGGCGGCGACGCCGCCAACTCAAAGGCGGTCAAGCCGGAGGTCCGGACCAAGGTGATCAGGCGAACGACGCGGATGACGAAGCACGTCAGGCCGCACGACGGCCCCGGTTACGGGTCCGCATGGGGTCCGGCGGCGGGAGCGGCGGCCTCATACGGCAGCGCCACCACCGGGTCCTCCTCTACCGGCTCGCCGCCGTCGGGCTCCTCGTCCTACTCCTCGCCGGTGACCACCGCCTCGAGCGGCGCCGCGGCGCCGGTGTCGAGCGCCGGCTCCTCTCCGCAGTCGGTCCCGGTCTCCACCCGGACCAGCGGCAGCGGCCATCACAGCGGCAGCGGCCATCACTCTTCCGGCGCCGACCACGGCGGGGGCGGGAGCCATGGCTCGGCCGGAAATGGCGGCGGCCATCACGTCGTCACCTCGCCCAGTGGAGGGGGCAGCGGGCGGCGGCCACAGCGGCGGAGGCCAGCGCCGGCGGCCACGGCGGCGGGCCATGTCAGCCACCCGGTGGTCACCTCGCCCAGCGGCGGCGGGGGCGGCTCCTCCCACGCAGGCGGGGAGCACGAGGGTGGAGACCATGAAGGCGGCGGCCACGCGGGCGGCGGCCACGCGGGCGGCGGGGGCCGGGGTGGAGGCGATGACTGAGCTCGCTCCCCAGACCACTCCTTCTGCCCAGGGCCCGCCGGAGGGGGCGTCGCCCCCTCCGGCACCCAGGGCCGATGGCGCCGCTCGGGCGCGCGCCAATCGCAGGCCGGGCCCCGGAATGGTGTTCTCGGGCGCGATCGCCCTGTTCGCGGCCACCTTCGGCTTCCTCACCTACCAGCTGCGGTCGGGCAACGACCCCTCGCTCGGCGCTCAGGCTCTGGCCAGCCAGCCGCGGCCGGTCCTTGTCAGGCAGGTGATCAAGCACCGCATCATCACCCGCGTGGTCCCGACCGCGGGCGCGTCCGGGACCACCGTGTCGACCAGCGCGGCACCGGTGACGTCGAGCACGGTGGCTCCGGCTCCGGCTCCGGCTCCGGTGACGACAGGTGCGTCATGAGCGAGCACGACGTCGTATTCGAGGCGATGGGATCGCATGTCCGCTTTCTGATCGGCGATCCCGGCGAAGGGCTTCCCCCGGCCACCGCGGCGCGCCGAGGAGGCGCGGTCATTCGTGCACGAGTTCGACCGCTCGCTCTCGCGGTTCCGCGAGGAGAGCGAGCTGTGCAGGCTGAACGCGGACCCGCGAAACACGGTGCCCGCCTCCGAGCTCCTCAGGCGGGCGGTGAAGGCCGGCATCTGGGCCGCGGAGCGCAGCGGCGGCCTGATCGACCCCACCCTGGTGCGGGAGATCGAGTCCAGCGGCTACCGCGAGTCGCGGGCGGGGATGGCCGGCGCTCCGCTCGGCGAGGCGCTGGAGCAGGCGCCGGAGCGCAGGGCGGCGCGTCCCGACCCGGCGGGGCGCTGGCGGGAGTTCGAGGTGGACGACAGCGCGGAGACGATCACCCGGCCCCCGGGCCTCCTCTTCGACACCGGCGGAACCGGGAAGGGCCTGGCCGCCGACATGATCGCCGCCAGGCTCCGCGGCTACTCGCGCTTCATCGTCGATTGCGGCGGCGACATCCGCATCGGCGGCGCCGATGCGCTGGTCCACCCCTACGAGGTCTTCGTCGAGCACCCACTGAGCGGCGACCGCGCCCACGTGCTCCGGCTCGGCACCGGCGCCGTCGCGACGTCCGGCCTCAACGTCCGCATCTGGCGCCGGGAGGACGGCCGCTACGCCCACCACCTGCTCGATCCCTCGACCGGCGAGCCGGCCTGGACCGGGCTGGTCGGGGTCACGGCGCTCGCCGACACGGCGCTCGAGGCCGAGACGCTCTCCAAGGCGGCCCTGCTCTCGGGCCCGGAAGGAGGGCGGCAGTTGCTCGGCGAGCGCGGCGGCCTGCTGGTCCACGACAGCGGCAGGGTCGAGCCGTCGGACCGCTCAGCGTCGCGCCGCGGATCCGCTATCCCGAGATGGCTCGGACCGCTGCGGGAGCGCCGTGAACTCGCTCAGCACGACCCTCGCGACCCATGGCTGGTGGCTCGCCGCCAGGGCCTCGGGCCTCGTCGCCCTCGCTCTGGTGACAATCTCGGTGGGCCTCGGCCTGACGATGGCCGGGAAGGTCATGCGCCGTCCGGGTCTCGGCCGCAGGCTGATGGCGGCGCATGAGCACACCGCTCTCGCCGGGTCTGATCGCGATCGCCGTCCACGGGATCACGCTGCTCGGCGATCCCTGGCTGAAGCCGGGCCTCGCCGGCATCACGGTGCCGTTCTCGATGGCCTACCAGCCGCTGTTCACCGGCCTCGGCATCATCGGTGGCTACCTCGCGGCCCTGCTCGGGCTCAGCTTCTACGCCCGCCGGCGGATCGGCGCCCGGCTCTGGCGCAAGGCCCACCGGCTGACGGTCGTCGTCTATGCCCTCGCCGTCGTCCACACGATCGGAGCCGGCACCGACGCGTCGACCCCGTGGATGCGCTGGTGGCTGCTCGCCACCGCGCCGCCGATCGCGGTCCTCTTCGTGATCCGCCTCGTCGGGGCGCGGAGGGGTGCCCCAGGCGCGCCGCCGGCCGGCGTGCGATCCGCAGGGCGCCCGATTGCCGGAGGAGGCATGATGGCGAGACCCCGGCGTGGTGATAGTCGGCGGCGGTCTGGCCGGCCAGCGGTGCGCGGAGACGCTGCGGCGCCGCGGCTACGAGCGGCCGATCCGGATCGCCTGCGCCGAGCCCGAGCCGCCCTACGATCGCCCGCCGCTCTCGAAGCAGGTGCTCGCGGGCTCGGGGATGCCGGCCACAGAGCTCGCCTATCGCTCGCCGGAGTGGTACGAGGAGAACGAGGTCGAGCTGCTGCTCGGTCGCGCGCGCCGCGGTCTCGACCCCGCGCGAAGGACGGTGACCCTCGAGGACGGCACCGAGCTGCGCTACGAGCAAGCTGCTGATCGCCACCGGCGCAGCGGCCCGCAGGCTGCCCTTCCTCGAGGGCTTCGACAACGTGCACTACCTGCGCACGCTGGCCGATGCCCGCCGACTTCGAGCGGCGCTCGTCCCCGGGCGCGGATCGGCGATCGTCGGCGCCGGTTTCATCGGACTGGAGGTCGCCGCGACCGCGCAGCGGGCCGGAGCCGAGGTGACCGTGATCGAGGCCCTGCCCGACACCGCTCGCGGGGATCCTCGGGAACGAGGTCGGGCGCTGGTTCGCCGACTTCCACCGCGAGCAGGGGGTCCAGATGCGGCTCGGCGCGATGCTCGAGGGCGCCCGCGGGAACGGCTCGGTCGAGGAGCTCGTCCTCGCGGGCGGCGAGCGGCTCGGACCTCGATTGCGTCCTCGTCGGGGTCGGCTCGGCGCCGGCGACCGAGTGGCTGCGCGGCAGCGGGCTCGACCGTGGCCGGCGTCAGGACGGACACCGCGGGACGCACAGGCTTGCCCGACGTCTTCGCGGCCGGGGACGCGGCCGCATCCTTCGACCCGCGAATCGGCGAGCACGCCCGCGCCGAGCACTGGGACGCTGCCGCCTGGCAGGGAGCGGCGGCGGCGACGGCGATGCTCGGCGAGGCCCCGGGGACGCCCGCCGCTGCCCAGCTTCTGGAGCGATCAGCACGGCATGCGCATCCACTACATCGGCCACGCGGGCCAGGCCGACGGGGTCCACTTCGAGGGCGAGGCGGCGGAGCGCGACTTCGTCGCCGTCTATCACCCGGGGCGCCGTCCCCGTGGCCGGGCTCGCGGTCGGGCGCCCGTGGTCGATTCCCGAAGCTTCGTCGAGAGATCGAGCGCGGGCATTTTCCCGCGAGCCCACGACAACAGAAAGCGAGAGCAGCATGAGCTATCTACCGAAGATCGACCCGGGCGCCTGCGCGGCGCACGGCGACTGCGTCGAGATCGCCCCGGAGGTGTTCCGCCTCGACCAGACGGCGGTGGTGATCGGAACCGGACCCGACGAGCTGATCCTCGAGGCCGCCGAGGTCTGCCCGTCGCTGGCGATCACCGTGGTCGACGATGCGACCGGCGAGACGGTGTTTCCCTGAGCGGCTCACTGGCGAATGTCGCGGCGGCGCAGGCCGGCGATCGCGAGCGCCAGAAAGGCAAGGGTGAGGCCCGCGAGCAGCAGCCAGCGCCAGGCCAGGGAGCCCGTCGGCGAGCGGGTTGGTGCCGATCGCCTGGTAGTAGGGCGAGAGCGGCCGCCACGGGCCGAGGGCGTCGACGGCGCGGCCGAGACCGTCGAGGATCCACGAGGCGACCGCGAGGCCTCCGGCGATCGCCGCGGCGCGCCCGCGGCCCGGGGCCAGCGGCGCCCACTGGCGAGGGCGATCGTCCCGAACAGCAGTCGCCAGCAGCGCCACCGCAAACGGTCGCGTCGATCAGGGCCCCGGCGGCCCGATCTCCAGATCGACGATCGCACAGCCCGCCCAGGTGGTCGCCAGCAGGCCGGCGCTGAGCAGCCAGCGACCATCGCCGCCAGGGCACCGAACTGCTGCAGGACCAGGGCGGTCCGGCTGAGCGGCTGGGCGAGCAGCAGGTCGAGCGCTCCCTTCTCCTCCTCACCGGCCACCACTCCCGAACCGGCGCCGATCGCGAAGATCAGCAGCACCATCGGCCCCATCAGGGCGAAGATCTGGCTGTTCAGGTAGCCGACGGGGCTGACCAGGTCGGTCTCGCCGCCCGCGAACAGGGCCCGCAGCGTCTCGGGCAGCTGCTTGGAGTAGTCGGCGAGTCCGCTGGAGTCCTTGATCGAGGGGTAGAAGGCGATGTTGATCGCGATCAGGGCGGCGATGCCCAGCAGCCACCAGCCGATCGAGCGGCGCCTCTCGCGCGACCGATTCGCGCGAGCAGCTCAGCCTTCATCGTCGCGCCGTAGTAGGCGAGGAAGATCTCGTCGAGGTCGGGCTCCTCGCTGGTCATCGTCACCACCTCGAGCGGAGCAAGGGCCTTGATCAGGGGGTCCATCGAACCCTCGACGCGCAGCTCGCCCGGTCGCCGCTGATCGTCACCTCGCTCACCCCGTCGACCTCCTGCCAGGCCCGCTCGCGGCGCCTCGCCGGCGAACCTGACCTCGACCCTGCGGATCGCGCGACCCTTCAGCGCCGAGACGTGCTCGACCGCGATCAGGCGACCGTCGCGGATGAAGCCGACCCGGTCGGCGACGTGCTCGACCTGATCGAGCGCGTGCGAGGAGAGAAAGACGGTCCGGCCCCGCGGCCGCCCGCTCGCGGATCATCTGCTGCACGTCGTGCTGCCGCAGGGGTCGAGTCCGCTGGTCGGCTCGTCGAGGATCAGCAGCTCGGGGTCGTGCTGGAAGGCGGCGATGATCCCGACCTTCTGCTTGTTGCCCTTCGAGAGGTCGCCGATCCGACGGTCGAGATCGAGCCCGAGGCGCTCGGCGAGTGGCTCGCGATCTCCGCCTCGCGGGAGCCGCCGCGCAGCCTCGCCAGGTGCGTCAGGAAGCGGCGGCGGTGGGGCGCTCGGGCAGGCGCAGCTCGCCCGAGCAGGTAGCCGCAGCGGCGGCGGATCTCGAGGCTCTCGCGACGGCAGTCGAGCCCGAGCACCCGGGCGCCGCCGGCGCTGGGCCTGATCAGGTCGAGCAGGAGGCGGATCGTGGTCGTCTTGCCGGCCCCGTTGGGGCCGAGGAACCCGAACACCTCGCCCCGCTCGACCCGCAGGTCGACGTCGCTCGAGCGCGCGGCTGCCGCCGATAGCTCTTGCTCAGCCCCTCGGTCTCGATCGCCGGCTCCTTTCACGCGGCGGATCATCTCCGATGCGCGCACGCCGAGGGTGGCGCGACGCTAGAGCAACTGGCTGAGCAGCATGGTCAGCACGCAGGCGGCGATCAGCGCCATCGCGACGATCGCCCCCGTCGTGGCGCGGCGGCCGCTGACCAGGTCGCCCATCAACTCGCGGTCCCGCGTGATGCCGACGATGAAGGCCAGCAGCGGAAGCAGCAGGATTGCGTTCAAGGCCTGGCTGAGGTAGAGGATGCGGATCAGCGGCGCCCCGGGGACGAGGACCACCGCCACCGCGACGACGACCACGGCCGCGTAGGTCCCGTAGAAGAGCTTCGCTTCGGAGTACGGGTCGTCGAGCGTCGACTCGGTCCCCGCCGCCTCGGCCACCGAGTACGCGGTCGAGAGCGGCAGGATCGAGGCCGCCAGCAGGCCGGCGCCGAGCAGGCCGGCGCCGAAGAGCGTCGCCGCCAGCTCTCCGGCGAGGGGCTTCAACGCCCCGGCCGCGTCGGAGGCGCTGTCGATCGAGCGGCCGTCGGCGTGCAGGGTGGCGGCGCAGGCGACGATCACGAAGAAGCCGATGACGCCGGTCATGATCGAACCGGTGATCACGTCGACGCGCTCGAAGCGGATGTCGGACGGCCGCAGGCGCTTGTCGACGACGTAGGACTGGATGAAGGCGAGACCCCAGGGGGCGAGGGTGGTGCCGACCGTCGCGGTCGCCGCCAGCAGAGCCGCCGAGCCCGAGGGCATCGAGGGCTCGACCAGTCCCTTCGCCGCCTCGGCCCAGTCCGGATGGGCGAGGAAGCCGGCCAGGATGTAGGCCGCGAACACGGTGCTCAGCGCCAGCAGGACGTGCTCGACCCGGTGAAAGCCTCCGCGCAGGACGAGGAGGGAGACGCCGACGGCGGCGAGCGGGACGCTCGCGTACTTGCTGATCCCGGCGAACTCGAGGCTGGCGGCGATGCCGGCGAACTCTGCACAGGTGGTGCCGACGTTGGCGAGCAGGAGGGCGATCAGGGCACCTCCGGCGAGCCTGACCCCGTAGCGGTCGCGGATCAGCCCCATCAGGCCCTGGCCGGTGGCGACGCCCATGCGCGCGCCGGCCTCGTGGAAGATGACCAGAGCCACGGTCGAGAGAAGCAGGACCCAGAGGAGCTGGTAGCCGTAGTCGGCGCCGAGGATCGAGTAGGTGGCGATCCCGGCCGGGTCGTCGTCGGAGAGGCCGGCGAGCAGGCCCGGGCCGGCGACCGCCGCGAGCGCGACGAGGGCGCTACCGCGGCGCATGGCGGCGCGCCCGCATGATGCGCCCGTAGCGGCGCCCGGGGCGGGCGCCGATCTCCTCCGGGGGCAGATGTCGTAATGCGGCCCGCGGCACGGAGAGCTGCAGCGTGTCGGCCCGTGTCGTGGTGAAGTGCAGATCGCTCCAGTCGATCGTCTCCGAGCCCCGGCGCCGGGCCAGCCCGGCCAGCCCCAGCCGCCGCAGCACCGGGCGGGCGCCGATCTCCACCCCCGCCAGCCGCAGGCCGTCCCCGGCCTCCTCGATCAGCACGTCTCCGACCCGGACCAGCCGCTTCTCCTCGAGGTCGATCAGCTGCGCGTCGAGGACGTGCCGGGCCAGCAGCAGGCCGGCGCCTGCCCTAGCGACCCCCTCGGCCCCTGCCCCCAGCACCAGCCGATCCGCGCTGAGCTCGAACCCCTCCCCGAGGCCGAATCCGACCGCGTCATGGCGACCGCGCCCTACCCACGCGGACTCGACCGGCGGCCAGCCGTCCCGCTCCACTTCGGCGCCGAGGTCGACCAGGCGGCCAAGCGAGCCGGCCCCGCGCCGCACCTCGATTCCCAGCAGCGAGCTCAACCGGATCACGGGCGCAGCCTACGGCGGAGGGCGGCCCTTGCCGCGCCGGCCGAACCTCACCCGCTCCGGCTCAGTTGCCGCTGATCGTCTGGCTGGGCGAGCGGTCGGACTTGCAGACGTAGAGCTTCCCCGACCTCGTGACCTGATGCCGCCCGACCACCGCGTAGACCTTCCAGGGGGGCCGGTCAGCGTGCCAATGAGCGTTTACAAACACTCAGCTAACATGCCGCTCACTCGAAACGGGCGAGTAGTTGCGACCCGGAGGGGTGCGAAGGAGTAAGACACCTCCCCCGCAGAAAGAGCGCGAGCATGGCAATCCGGAAGAAGCGATCCAAGAAGGCAGAGCAGGAGGCTGCGCGGCCGCGACCCCGTCGCGGCGGCGCGCCGATCATCGAGCTCGATGACGTGACCAAGGTCTACCCCGGCGGTCACCTGGCGCTCGAGCGCGTCTCGCTGGCGCTCAACCGCGGCGAGTTCCTCTTCCTGGTCGGCCCCACCGGTTGCGGCAAGTCGACCCTGATCAAGCTGCTGATCCGCGAGCTCGAGCCGACCGAGGGGACGGTGCGGATCGCGGGCCGCGACATCGGCGGCCTCTCGGAGAAGAAGATCCCCCAGCTGCGTCGCAACATCGGCACGGTCTTCCAGGACTTCAAGCTGCTGCCGAACCGCAACGTCTACGACAACGTCGCCTACGCGCTGCAGGTGATCGGCGCCAGCCGCTCCGAGATCCGCGAGAAGGTGCCCGAGACCCTGCGCCTGGTCGGCCTCTCGACCAAGCTCCACAACTACCCCGATCAGCTCTCCGGCGGAGAGCAGCAGCGGGTCTCGATCGCCCGGGCCTTCGTCAACCACCCGCCGCTGCTGCTCGCCGACGAGCCGAGCGGGAACCTCGACCCGGTGACCTCGATCGGGATCATGCAGCTGCTCTACCGGATCAACCGCACGGGGACGACGGTCGTCGTGGTCACCCACGACCGCGAGATGGTCGACAAGATGCGCCGCCGGGTGATTGAGCTCTACGAGGGCCGGGTGGTGCGCGACGAGTCGACCGGCGGCTACACCGAGGAGTCGACCAACGAGTTCGGCATGCGCATGCGCGCCGAGATGGGGGTCGGCGTCGAGGGTCAGACCAACGGGCACGGTGAGGAACGGATCGACTGGTGATGTCGAGGTTCTGGTTCTTCATCCACGAGGCCTTCAGGGCCCTGCGCCGCAACGCGGCGCCGAGCATGGCGGCGATCGTCACCACGGTGGTCACCGTGATCCTGCTCGGCGTCCTCATCCCCGTCTTCCAGACGACCCAGGGCAAGAGCCAGGAGGTCCGTAGCCAGCTCGAGCTCAAGGTCTTCCTCTACGACGACGCGACCAAGTCCGAGACGGCCGCGCTGAAGAGCAAGCTGGCCGGGCTGTCTCACGTCGAGTCGGTCTCCTACGTCTCCAAGCCGGAGGCGCTGAAGATCCTCAAGGGGCGACTCAAGGACCCCAACGTGCTCGAGGAGCTGAGCACCAACCCGCTCCCGGCCTCCTTCAACGTGAAGCCCGACGACGCGTCCCAGCTCGAGTCGATCCGCTCGGCGATCACCCCTCCGGGGCCGAGCGGCAAGCCGGACGCGATCAGCCCGATCATCGACACGGTCAAGGACTCGCGCGAGGAAGCGGGGAAGATCGAGCAGGTGACCGGCGCGCTGAAGCTGGTGCTGACGATCCTCACGGTGCTGCTGGTGATCGCCTCGCTGATGCTGGTCGGCAACACGATCCGGCTCTCGATCTACACCCGCCGGCGCGAGGTCGAGGTGATGCGTCTGGTCGGCGCGACCCGCTGGTTCATCCGTTGGCCGTTCATGATCGAGGGGGTCGCGGTGGGATTCGCCGGCGGCGCGATCGCCATACTTGTCCTGTGGTTGGGCAAGGTCACGATCGTCGACCCACTCTCCGACAGCTTCGCCCTGGTAGCTGCCCAGAACACGATCTCGTTCGGGCTGCTGGTCGCGATCCTGTTCGGGTCCGCGGTGCTCGTCTCCGCGCTCGGGTCGGGGATCACGCTGCGACGCTTCCTCAAGGTCTGACCGACTCGTGAGCATGGGCCGGGTGGCGGCGGTCGCCGCGGGCCTGATCGCCGCCCTCTGCGCCGGCCTCTGGCTCGGGGGGCACCCGGCCGAGCTCCCCCGGCCGCTGCGGGACGCCTTCGTCGACGACGCCACCGCGCTGAACGCCGAGGCGGGCTCGGTGATCGAGGACAACTACTACCGCCGGGTGGGATCGCGCGAGCTCGGCAACGCCTCGGTGGACGGGATGGTGCGCTCGATCAGGCGCCGCTTCGAGGATCGCTTCTCGCACTACTTCTCCCCCGAGAACCTCGCCCGCTTCAACGAGTCGATCAGCGGACGCTTCTCCGGCGTCGGCCTCAGCGTCAGCGAGGTCAGCCGTGGGCTGCGCGTCGGCCGGGTGTTTCCGCGGACGCCCGCGTCGAGGGCTCAGATCGCGGTCGGTGACCTGATCGTCTCCGTCAACGGGGACTCGATCGCCGGCGAGGACGCGGACATCGCCACCGCCAAGATCAAGGGGCCGGAGGGGACCGACGTGACGATCGGCGTCCTTCGCCCCTCCAGCGGACGCGTCCGCTCGGTGCGGCTGACCCGTGAGCAGATCGCCCTGCCGATCGCGATCAGCCGGATCGTCCGGGCCGGCGGCCACAAGCTCGGCTACGTCGCCCTGCTCGGCTTCACCGAGGGCGCCCACGCCTTCCTGCGGCGCGCGGTGAGGAAGGTCGAGCAGGCCGGCGCCGAGGGCATCGTCCTCGACCTGCGCGGCAACGGCGGCGGGCTGCTCAGGGAGGCGGTGCTGACCTCGAGCATCTTCTTGCCCAAGGGCGAGGTCGTCGTCTCGACCCGTTCGCGGACCCAGGGCAGCACCGTCTACAAGACGGTCGGCGGCAACCTGCCGCCGCGGCCGATGGTCGTGCTGATCAACCGCGACACGGCCTCGGCGGCGGAGATCCTCGCCTCGGCTCTCGCCGACGACGGCGACGCCACGGTGGTCGGGACCCGATCCTTCGGCAAGGGCGTCTTCCAGCAGGTGATCGACCTCTCCAACGGCGGCGCCCTGGACCTGACCATCGGCGAGTTCTTCACCGCCGACGGGATCTCGCTGGCCGGCAAGGGGATCAAGCCCGACGTCAGGGCGCTCGACGATCCCGATACCCCCGCCGACGAGGGCCTGCGGCGGGCGCTCGGCGTGCTCGGCGGCCTGGTGCCTCGGGGGTCCGGGGTGCAGGCGCAGGGTTGAGCGCGCGGCCGCGAAGAGGGGTGGGGCGACGCTCGGTCCGCGGCATTCACGTCGCCGAGGTCGAGCGGCGGGGCCGCTTCGCCGCCGCGGTGCCGCTGTTCGAGCGCGGTCCGCAGGTCCCGCTCGGGCGAGACGGGCGCGACCTCGACGGGAGGATCGCCCTGGTCGAGTTCGGGCCCGGAAGGGGACGGGTGCTGCGCGAGCTGGGCTCGGCCGCGGTCGCCCGCGACGTCTCGGCCGCGCTGCTCTGGGAGCGCGGCCCGGGGCGGGGCTTCCGCCGCGCGCTCGAGCAGGAGGCGCGCGAGGTCGTGGACTCGGTCGCCGCCGATCCAGGGCACCGTCGCGACCTCACCGAGCTGCCCACCTTCACGGTGGACCCCGCCTCGGCCAGGGACTTCGACGACGCCGTCTCGGCGAAGCGCGAAGGCGACGGGGTGCGGCTGTGGATCCACATCGCCGACGTCGCCGCGCACGTGAAGCCGGACTCCTCGCTCGACCGCGAAGCGCTGGAGAGGGCGAACAGCACGTACGTCCCAGGCACGGTCCAGCCGATGCTGCCAGCGGTGCTCAGCGATGAGGCCTGCAGCCTCGCTCCGGGGGTCGTGCGCCTCGCCGTGACCGCCGAGATCGAGCTCGGCCCCGGCGCCGCGGCCGGCTCCGCCAGCTTCTACCGCAGTCTGATCCGCTCAGATGCGCGCCTCGACTACGACTATCTCGACGGTGTCTTCGCCGGCGGCGAGAGCGCCCCGGAGCATGTGGCCGAGCCGTTGGAGATCGCCCGCGCGGCAGCTGCCCGTCTCGGCGAGGCCCGCGCTGGCAGCGAGCTGGCGGTGGAATCCCGCGAACCGGAATTCGACTTCGACGAGGCCGGCAACGCCGTCGCCGCCCGCGGGGTCGAGCAGACCGAGGCCCACCGCCTGATCGAGCGCCTGATGATCCTCACCAACGAGCAGGTCGCCGCGCTGCTCGAGCGGCGCCGGGTCCCGGCCCTCTACCGGGTGCACGAGCAGCCCGACCCGCAGAGGGTCGAGTTCATGGTCTCCCAGCTCGCCTCACTCGACCTGCCCACCCCGCCGCTGCCGGAGCGGATGGGGCCACGAGAGGCGGCGCGCCTGGCCGGCGAGGCGAGCCGCATGGTCGCTGCCGAGGCGGCTCGGCGCGGGCACGGGCGCTCGGCGTATACATCCCTCGTGCTCCGCGCGATGAAGCAGGCCCACTACAGCGACAGGAATTCCGGCCACGCAGGCCTCGGCAGCGATGCCTACTGTCACTTCACCTCGCCGATCCGCCGGTACCCCGACCTGATTGCCCACCGGGCGCTGCTCTCGGCGCTGGGGGAGGGGGAGGAGCCGCCGGCGCGGGGGGCGGTCGCCGAGGCCGCCGTGCACTGCTCCGAGCGCGAGCGCGACTCGGCGCGGATCGAGCGCGACGCCGACGACGTCTGCTCGGCCTTCCTGCTCGAGCGCGAGCTGTTCTCCTCCGGCTGGGAGAGGGAGTTCGAGGGAGAGGTCTCGGGGGTGATCGGCGCCGGCGCCTTCGTCGCCTTCGGCGGCGATCTCGCAGACGTCTACGAGGGCTTCCTCCCGGCGCGCAAGCTTCGCGGGGAGCGGTTCGAGCTGAACGGCGAAGAGACTGCCCTGATCGGCACCAGGAGCGGCCGCCGGGTTCGTCTCGGCGACCCGGTCGCGGTCAGGGTGATCGGCGTGGAGAGCGCCCGGGGGCGGGTCGACCTCGAACCGGCGGAGGGCTGAGGAGCGCGGTCGATGGCGAAGTCGAAGAAGAAGAAGCGGTCGGCGGCGTCAGGCGATGTCGCCACCAATCGCCGCGCCCGCTTCCGCTTCTCCTACGTGGAGACGATGGAGGCCGGGATCGAGCTGCGGGGTTCGGAGGTGAAGGCGCTGCGCCAGGGTAAGGCGCAGATGAGCGACGCCTACGCGGTCGTCGACGGCGGCGAGGTCTGGCTGAGAAACCTGCACATCCCGCCCTACGCCCCCGCGAGCAGCCAGAACCACGAGCCCGAGCGGCCGAGGAAGCTGCTGCTGCACCGGGCTGAGATAGAGAGGCTTGTCGGCAAGACGTCGCAGAAGGGACTGACCCTGATCCCGACACGGATCTACTTCAAGGGTGGGCGGGCAAAGGTCGAGCTGGCGCTGGCGCGCAGCAAGGAGGGCCGCGACAAGCGGCGCGAGATCGCCGAGCGCGACGCCCGCCGCGAGGTGGAGCGCGAGCTGAAGGGGCGGATGCGCTGAGCGGGCGGGCAAGATCGGTGCCAGACCCCGCCTCCGTTCTCTCCTCGGCGGGCGATGCGTGCAAGGATTCCGTGACGATGCGCAACCGCCTCGCCCTGCCCGTCTGCGTCGCCGCACTATTGATCGCGGTCGCCGCCGCGCCCGCCGCCCAGGCGGCTCCCTCCGCGGGGGCTCCCTCAGCGACTCTCACCCTGGCGAGCGTCACCGACGACGTCCGGGATTTCATTAACGACAACACCGAGTTCATCGTCGGCGGCCTTGTCGCGGCGATCCTCCTGCTGCTGATCGTGATGACGGTGATCCGCTCCGGCGAGCGGAGCAAGCAGGAGAAGGCGAAAGCGCCGGGGTCAGCGGCCGGCGGGCCACCTCCGGCAGCGGCCACGCAGCCGCCCCCCGGGGCAGCCGCGACGCAGGCCGCCGCCGGAAGCCGGATGAGCCGGGCGGAGCGCAAGCGCATCGAGCGCGAGCAGAAGCGGGCCGCGCGCGACCAGCAGCGCCGCCAGCGCGTCGAGGCCGCCAAGCGCCGCAAGGAGGAGAAGCGGCGGCTGAAAGCCGGTGGCGCCAAACAGCCTTCCCCCGGCACTCCGCAGCCGGCACCCGGTCCGACCCAGGCGACCGCTGGTGCGGGGACGGTTACAGCAGGTCCCGGGACCGTGCCCCAGGGACCTGGCACCGTTTCGGTTCCCAGCGGGGCGCCGGCGACGGGTTCGCCGGCTCCCGGCGCTGCCGCGACGGCGACCCAACCCCCCGCCGCGCCGCCGCCCAAGAAGAAGGGCCTCGGTCTCTTCGGCGGCAAGAAGAAGGCCGCCTCCCAACCGCCGGTCCCGGCGCCCCCGGCAGTTCCCCCTCCGCAGGGCGCCCCGGCCCAGGCCCAGGCCGCCCTGGGGGGCTCGCAAGCCCCGGCAGCGCCGAAGAAGGTCTCCAAGCGCCAGCAGCGCAAGCTCGCGAAGGCACAGAAGAAGGCCGATGCCGAGAGGCAGAAGGCCGAGCAGCTGATCGCTCAGGCGCGCGCGGAGCGCCCGGCTGAGTCCGCAACCGCCGCGCCGCCACCGTCGACGCCTCCCGCGCCGGCGCCGTCCGAGGCCGGCGTCTCGCCCGGCGCGGCCGCTGCCGCCGCTGGCGTCGCCGCCACGGCTGGGGCCGCCGCGGCCGGTGCGGCCCGCCACGAGGAGCCCGCCCCGCCGCCGCCGGCCGAGGCGCCCGCCGTGACGCCCGCAGCCCCTCCGCCGACCGAGAGCCTGGAGCTGCCGAGCGCGCCGCCGCCGGCTCCCGCTGCCCCGCCGCCTGCCCCGGAGCCGCAGGCGGCCCCGGTTGCCCCGCAGCCGCCCGCGGCCCCTGCCCCGCAGGAGGTCGTCCCACCTGCCCCCGCCCCTCCACCGCAGCCGGCGCCGGCCGCGCAGATCCCGGGCGACGCCGGCGAGCGGCAGGCAGCCCTCGAGGCGGAGCAGAGAGTCCGCGCCAAGGTCGAGGAGCTGCGACGCGAGGAGGAGCGGATTCGCTCCGAGAGCGAGCGCAGGCTGCAGGAGGCCGAGCAGCTCCAGCAGGCCGTCGGCCAGCAGGGTGACGCCCAGGCACAGGAGGCGGAGCGAGCCCGGGCCGAGGCCGAGCGCCAGGCGCAGGCCGAGGCGGACCAGCGCGTCCGCCAGGAGGCCGAGCGCGCCAGGATCGAGGCCGAGCAGCGCGCCCAGGCCGAAGCTCAGGCTGCGATCGAGCAGGCTCGCCGCGAAGCAGACGAGCGCGTTCGGGCCGAGGCCGAGAGGGCCCGCGCCGAAGCCGAGGAGCGTGCCAGGGTCGAGAGCGAGAGGGCCCGCGCCGAGGCCGAGCAGCGGGCTCGGGCCGAGGCGGAGGCCGAAGACCGCGCCCGAGCCGCCGCCAGCGCGGAGCCGCCCGCCGCCCCCGAGCCGCCGCCCGCCGCGACCCTCGAGCCCGCGCCCGCGGCGCCACAGGTTCCGCCGGCGTCAGCGGCGAGCCCGCCCGCGGAGTCGAGCGAGCAGGCGCTCAGCGATGCGCAGGCGAGGTTGCAGGAGATCGAGCAGCGGACCCAGGAGGCCGAGAGAAGGGCCGCCGCCGCCGAGCAGGTCGCCCGCCAGAAGGCCGAGGAGGAGGCCCGGAGGCGAGCCGAGGAGGAGCGGCGCCAGCGCGAGCTCCAGCAGGTTCTCGACGACGTCGCCGAGGCCGAGCAGCGGGCGCGCGCCGCCGAGCAGCGCGCCGCAGCGGCCGAGCAGGCCGTCGCCGCGCGCCCCTCACCGCCCGAGCCGACGCCCCCCGAGCCGCCCGCCGCCCCGCCGCCTCCCGCCGAGTCGCTCCCGCCGCAGCCCCCACCGGCCGCAGCGCCGCCCCCGCCGCCAGCCGCCGCGCCGGGACCACCGGTCCCCCCGCAGCCCGCCGCGCCGCAGCCTGCGACGCCCCCCGCGCCCCAGCCGCCGCCGGCCCCCCAGCCGCCGCCGCCCACCGCGCAGCCGCCCGCCGTCCCGCAGCCGCCGGCCCCGCCCGCGCCGGCGCCGCCCGCTGCGGCGCAGCCCCCGCAGGTCGCTCAGCCCCCGCCCCGCCGCAGGAGATCGCGCCGGGCCAGGCCGCCGCTGCGATCAACCTCAACACGGCGACCTTCGACGACCTCCGCAACGCCCGCCTCTCGGTGACCCAGGCGACCAGGGTGCTGGCCTACCGCGAGCGCCTCGGTGGCTACCGCTCGGTTGACGATCTCGACGGCGTCCCGGGCTTCCCGGCCGAGTTCCTGGTGGAGCTGAAGCGCAGCGCCACCGTCTAGACCGCCGAACTGCACGTTAGGGGGTCATATAGACCCATAACGTTGCGTTCGGCTCCGGGGCCCGGGTCGCCGCCGTACAATGTCGGGGACATAGCACGGGGACGACATGGCTTCGACGTGGTCGTCAGTGCGAACGGTTGCAGGCCGAGGTTCCCGGAGGCCTCGTAAAACCCCGGGAAAAACCAATACGTGCGGACCATGAGTTCGCCCTCGCCGCTTAGTTAGAAGCTAAGCGATGAGAGTCGGTCCTCCCCCGCCCGCGGGGAGGGGCACCGGCTTCAGAAGCGGGCTCACCCGAAGCGGCCCGCCCTCGCCGCCAGGGGACATCTCAGGGGGCTGGCTTCCCGGCAGTGCCCGCCGGCTCGGACACCGGGAAGCGAGACCAAAGAGCTGGCTAAGCCTGTAGACGCCTTCGTGACGCGGTCGCGGACGCCGGTTCGATTCCGGCCGTCTCCATCGAGCAGGGAGCCGCGGCGGACGGGAGTCCCACGCCCGCCGCGGCAGCCGCTCAGCCAGTCGACTCCGAGGCTCCCGCGTAGCGCAGCGAGCCCGGCGTGGTCAGCTTCTCACCGGTCTCCAGCAGGGTCTTCAGCCCGGAGAGGATCATCGGCCAGCCGCCGAACAGCTCGGAGCTGGCGTCCTCGGGGAGCTGGTCGTGGGTGACCGTGAGCCGGCAGGAGTCCTCGACCGGCTCGATCTCCCAGGTGACCCGCGAGGCGCCGGCCGACTTCACGTCCTCGCTCCACAGCGCGGTGAAGCTCTGCACGAGGCGGAGCGGGGGGTCGACCTCGAGGTTCTCGCCGGCGGCGATCTCGATCACCCCCGGCACCGAGGACCTGTATTCCGAGCCCTCCGTCCACTCCGAGTCGGTCCTCACCCCGAAGCTGTACTTGGCCCGCATCTCGGGGTCGGTGATCGCCTCCCAGAGGCGCTCTGGGGTCGTCTTGATGTAGATCTCGAACACCGTCATCGTGCCGGCGCCGTCGACCACTCTGTATGGATCCATCATTCCTCCTCTAGCTCTCGCTTCAAGCCGCTGAGCGTCGCCGCCCACGGCTCGGCGTACTTGCTCACCCAGCGGTCGTGGATGAGCCGGATCGGGACCGGGTTGAGGAAGTGCAGCTTCTCGCGGCCGCGTCGCCTGGTGGAGACCAGGCCGGCTTCCTCGAGCACCTTCAGATGCTTCATCACGCCGAAGCGCGTCATCGGCAAGCCCCTCTCCAGCGCGCTGAGGCTCTGCCCGTCCTGCTCGAACAATGCGTCGAGCAGCTCGCGGCGGGTCGGGTCGGCGAGGGCTCTGAATACCGCGTCCAATGGCCCGAGTATATGTGACCAAAAGGTCACCTGTCAAGCTCGCACCCTGCTTCTCTTCGTCGAGTGGCCGAAATCCGGTCCATATCTCTTCTTTTCGTCCACTCGAAGATGGGGAGGCGAAAGTCGGCCCGACGGATCGGGGTGGATACTGGGCGCAATGAACGAGGTCTGGATCGTCGTCGCCAGCAAGTACGGGAGCACCTGGGAGATCGGCAAGGCGATCGACGAGGAGCTGAAGCGGTGGCGGTCACGATTGCCGCGCCCTCGACGTCGAGGAGATCCGCAGCTTCACCGGGGCCGGCGCGGTCATCCTCGGCAGCGCCGTCTACGCCGGCCGCTGGCTGAAGCCGGCGCGCAAGCTGCTCGACGCGCACGGCTCCGAGCTGCGGGGGCGCCCCGCCTGGCTGTTCAGCAGCGGGCCGACCGGGGACCCGCCGCTGCCCGAGGAAGCCGAGCCGGTCGGGATCGCCGAGGCGATCGAGGCGACCGGCGCCCGTTCGCACGAGATCTTCTCCGGCAGGATCGAGGTCGAGCGGCTGAAGCGCCGGGAGCGGCTGCTGGTCAGTGCGATGCGGGCCCCGGTGGGTGATTTCCGCGACTGGGATGCGATCCGGAGCTGGGCGCGGTCGATCGGCAGGGAGCTCGGTGGAGCGGCGGCCGTCTAGCTCCGGCGCGCCCCTCGCCGACCCCGATCGCCCGGTCACCAGGCGCCGGTTCCTGGGTCGTGGCCTCGCTCTGGGCGGGGCCCTGATCGCCGCCGGCCCGCTGGCGGCCTGCGCCGGCTCGTCCTCTCCCCGCGCCGGGCGTCGCCCGGTGCGTGATCGTCGGCGCGGGCCTCGCCGGGCTCACCTGCGCGTCACCGGCTGCGCCAGCGGGGGGTGGCGGTCGAGGTCTATGAGGCGCGGGCCGACAGGGTCGGCGGTCGCTGCTGGACCGCCCGCGGCTTCGCCGAGGACCAGGTGGCCGAGCACGGGGGCGAGTTCATAGACAGCGACCACGCCCGGATCCGGGCGCTGGCGGCAGAGTTAGGCCTCCGCCTGGAGGACCGGTTCGCCTGGGAGAGGCGGCGTTCGGGAGTCCGCTCGCTGATCTACCTCGACGGCTCCCTGCGCCGCCGCAGGCAGGTGCTGGGCGGTTTCGGCGCCCTGAAGCGACGGCTGCGGGCCGATGCCGTGCGCACCGGATACCTCGGCGGAAGCTACGCCAGCGCGGCGGCGCGGCGCTTCGACGCCCTCAGCGCCAGGCAGTGGCTCGAGCGAAACGTGCCGGGCGGCTCGCGATCGCTGCTTGGACAGGTCGTCTCCGAGTACCTCACCGAGGAGTTCGGGCTCGACCCGGGCCGCCTCTCCGCCACCAACCTCTTCTACATGCTCGAGAAGCCGGGCTCCGACCCCGTCTCGAGCGACGGCTCGGACGAGCGCTTCCACGTGCACGGCGGAAACGACCAGATCCCCCGGAAGCTGGCGGCGAGGCTGCCGGAGGCGACCCTTCACCTCGACGCGCCGCTGGAGGCCCTCCGGCGGCGGGCCGACGGCTGCTACGCGATGCGCTTCGGCAACCATCCCGGCGAGGTCATCGCCGAGCGGGTCGTGCTGGCGACGCCCTTCACGACCCTGCGCCGGGTCGACCTCGATCGAGCCGGCCTCAGCCGACTCAAGCGGAGGGCGATCGCCGAGCTGGGGATGGGCACCAACTCGAAGCTGCTGATGCAGTTCCGCCACCGACCGGCCCGCTTCAGGCGCTGGAACGGCGACCTGATCAGCGACCATCCCCTGTTCGACACCTGGGACACCTCGCTGACCCAGCGCGGCGCCACCGGGCTGCTGACCGTTTACACCGGCGGCGCCGCGGGCAGCCACTACCGGGCGGCCCGCGCCCACGGGCCCGCGCCCGCCCGGGTGGTCAGGGAGACGCTGGCGGCGCTCGAACGGGCGGTGCCCGGGATCAGCGCGGACTTCAACGGGCGGGCATGGCTCGACGAGTGGTCGGCGGATCCCTGGTCGCGCGGCTCCTACGCCGCCTTCGAACCGGGCCAGGTGACCGGCTTCCTGGATGCGATCGCCCGGGCCGAGGGCGGGCTGCACTTCGCGGGCGAGCACACCTCCGTCGCCTACCAGGGCTTCCTCGAGGGAGCCGTCGTCTCAGGAGAGCGCTGCGCCCGCGAGGTGCTCGCTCCGAAGGCCGCGGCGTTGCACGCTGCCGCCGCATTCGCTTAGGATTGCCGCGCCAAGCTCGTCCGCCGCCAGCCGACCGTGTCCCGACTTCCAGCCGCCCTCGCACTCCTCGCCGTCCTCGGCGCCGTCGTCGCGGGCTGCGGGTCCAGCAGCGACACCACCGCGACGGTCGCCGGGGCCGCCGACTGCACCCCGGCGAAGCTCGCCACCCACGTCAAGGGCAAGCTGACCGTCGCCACCGACAAGCCCGCCTACCCGCCCTACTTCGAGGACGACGATCCGACCAACGGCAAGGGCTTCGAGAGCGCGGTCGCCTACGCGATCGCCGATCAGCTCGGCTATCCGAAGTCGAAGGTGGTCTGGACGGTGGAGCCCTTCAACGCCTCCTACGCGCCCGGTCCGAAGGACTTCGACTTCGACGTCAACCAGATCTCGATCACCCCGGCGCGTTCGAAGCAGGTCGACTTCTCGGCTCCCTACTACACGGCGAACCAGGCGGTGGTGGCGCTGAAGGACTCCGACGCCGCCAAGGCCACTTCGCTCGCCGACCTCAGTGACACGACGATCGGCGTCCAGATCGGCACCACCAGCCTCGAGGCCGTCAACGACGTGATCGACCCGAGCACCGACCCCAAGGTCTTCGACAACTCCAACGACGTTGTGACCGCGCTGAAGCAGGGCCAGGTCGACGCGGTCGTGGTCGACGTCCCGACCGCGCTCTATCTGACCGCCGTGCAGGTGCCCACCGCGACCGTGGTCGGTCAGTTCCCCGCACCCGGCGGCGACCGCTGGGGGGCGCTGCTCAGCAAGGGCTCACAGCTCACCGCCTGCGTCTCGAAGGCGATCGTCACGCTGCGCTCCTCCGGGAAGCTGCAGCAGATCACCAAGCAGTGGATGAGCAAGGCGGCGGGGGCGCCCAACCTCCCGAGCTAGCCTCCGGGACGGCTTCTGAAGCCGTCCCACCCTGCGGTCAGAATCGACCCGGTCTTGGCCGAGACCGCCGTCATCGGCGAGCGCCAGGCTGCCCGCGCGGCGGCCAAGCGTCGGCGCGCCCGCCGCGGGCAGCTGATCGCCGTTGTCTCGACCGTTGTCGTCCTCGGCGGCCTCACGGTGCTCATCCTCACCAGCCCGGGCTGGTCAAGCGTCCGCGACACCTTCTTCTCCTGGAGCGCCTTCAAGGATTCGTTCCCGGCCGTGCTTCGCGCCTTCTGGCTCGACATCCGAATATTCATGGTCGTCGAGCTGGTTGTCCTGGCCCTCGGGCTGGCGGTCGCCCTGATTCGCACCAGCCGCATGCCCTCGCTGTATCCGCTGCGGCTGATCGCGACCGTCTACACCGACGTCCTGCGGGGCATCCCCGTGATCCTGCTCGTCTACCTGATCGGCTTCGGGATCCCCGCGCTGCGGCTCAGCGGTCTGCCGACCGACCCGGTGATCCTCGGCGGGATCGCCTTGACGCTCGCCTACGGCGCCTACGTCGCCGAGGTCTACCGGGCCGGAATCGCATCGGTCCACAGCAGCCAGCGCGACGCGGCGCTGGCGGTCGGGCTCACACCGGCCCAATCGATGCGCCACGTGATCCTTCCCCAGGCGGTGCGACGGGTCGGCCCACCGCTGCTCAACGACTTCATCTCCCTGCAGAAGGACGTCGCCCTGATCTCGATCCTCGGCGTCGCGGGCGAGGCCTTCCGGGTCGCCCAGATCGACTCGGCCTCGACCTTCAACTACACGCCCCTGATCGCCGCGGCGATCCTCTATCTGACCGTGACCGTCCCGCTGGCGAGGATTGTCGATCGGATCGGGACCGGCCTCGAGACGCGCTGATGACGGCCGCCGGTGATCGATGTCCGCGAGGTGACCAAGTCCTTCGGCGAGCGCCAGGTCCTGCGCGGCGTCAGCCTGACAGTCGCCGAGCACGACGCGGTGGCGCTGATCGGCGCCTCGGGCTCGGGCAAGTCCACCCTGCTGCGCTGCATGGACCTGCTGGAGGAGATCGACGACGGCGACGTCTTCCTCGACGGGGAGGTGATCACCGATCCCTCGGTCGACCCGGTCGCGATCCGTCGGCGGCTCGGCGTCGTCTTCCAGGCCTACAACCTCTTTCCCCACCTGAGCGTGCTCGACAACGTCGCCCTCGGCGCCAGGCGCGCCCAGGGAGTGGCCCGCGCCGAGGCGGAGGAACGAGCCCGCGAGCTGCTGGCCGGCTTCGGCCTTTCCGGCCGGGAGACCGATCGCCCCGACCAGCTCTCCGGCGGGCAGCAGCAGCGGGTGGCGATCGTCCGGGCGATCGCCTCGCGCCCACGGGCCCTGCTGCTGGACGAGGTGACCAGCGCCCTCGACCCCGAGCTGGTCGGCGAGGTTCTGGCCGCGGTCCGAGACCTCAAGGCTGAGGGCGTGACGATGATCATCGCGACCCACGAGATGAGCTTCGCCCGCGAGGTCGCCGACACGATCGCCTTCCTCCACGACGGCTCGATCGTCGAGCAGGGCTCGCCGGAGCGGATCCTCGCCGACCCCCAGCAGCCCCAGACCCAGAGGTTCCTCAGGCGGCTCCTCGCCGGCGCCCGGATCTGACCGGCGCCCGCCAGGCATCTGTGCCCGACGGCACACCCGGCCCGTGGCTGCTGGCGTAAGGTGGTATCGATGCCTGCGGCGCTCCCACCGGGCCCCGTCAGCCGAAGACGATCCAGACGATCGGCTGGTGGTCGCGCCCGATCCCCTTCCTGGAGCGCTGCCGCTCTCGCTACGGCAGGCGCTTCACGGTCCGCCTGCTGGCCACCCCGCCCTTCGTGATGCTCTCCGACCCGGAGGAGATCAAGCAGGTCTTCACCGCACCGCCCGAGGTCCTCCATCCCGGCGAGGGGGCCCGGATCCTCGAGCCGATCGTCGGGCGCCACTCGGTGATCCTGCTCGACGAGGGCGAGCATCTCGAGCAGCGCAAGCTGATCCTCGGCGCCTTCCACGGCGAGCGGATGGAGCGCCTCAGGGGCCTGATGGAGGAGGTCGCCCGCGCCGAGGTCGATCGCTGGCCGCACGGCGGGCGCCTCGCCCTTCATCCCCGCCTCCAGGAGCTGACCCTGGAGGTGATCCTGCGTGCCGTCTTCGGGCTGGGGGAGGGGGAGCGGCTCGACTCTCTGCGCCAGCGCCTCACCGCGATCCTCGAGTTCGGCTCCAACCCGATCTCGCTGCTGCCGCCGCTGCAACGACTGCTCGGCGGGCACGGTCCATGGCGGCGCTTCGATCAGCTCAGCCGGGAGACCGACGCGATCCTCGGCCGGCTGATAGACGAGCGTCGTTCCGACGGGGTCGCCGGCGACGACGTGCTGACGATGCTGCTCGAGGCGCGCCACGAGAACGGCGCGGAGATGTCGGGGGAGGAGATTCGCGACGAGCTGATGACGCTGCTGGTCGCCGGGCACGAGACCACCGCCTCGGAGCTGGCCTGGTGCTTCGCGCGGCTCTCCCACGAGCCTCGCGTGCTGGGACGGCTGGTCGAGGAGATCGATGACGGCGCCGGCGAGGATTACCTGGCGGCGACGGTGCAGGAGACCCTGCGACGCCGCCCGGTGCTGCCGAACGCGGCGCCGCGCTTCGTCAAGGCCCCGATAGAGGTCGGCGACTGGTCCTACCCCGCTGGGGTCTGCCTCGTCCCCAACGCATACCTGGTCCATCACGACCCCGAGATCTATCCGGACCCCTATACCTTCCGGCCGGAGCGATTCCTCGACGCCTCGCCGGGGACGTACAGCTGGATCCCCTTCGGCGGCGGACGGCGGCGCTGCATCGGCGCCAACTTCGCCCTGCTGGAGATGCGGATCGTGCTGCGCACCGTGCTCGCCGCCAACCGGCTGATGGCAGCGGGCGATGCCACCGAGGTCGCCCGTCGCCGGGCGATAACGATCAGCCCGGCGCAGGGCGCCGAAGCGGTGCTCGAGAGGCGCCCGGTCGCCGCCTAGGACCCCGGCGCCGGCTCCGCTGCCGCCGGCTCCGGGGTCGACCACGGGGCGGGGTTCAGCCGCCGGCTCGATGTAGAGCACCTCGGAGTCGCTGAGCCGATCCTCCCACGCCCGCCGGCGCGGGTTGAAGAGAATCCCCAGGAAGCCGATCCCGAGGGTGATCACGGAGAGCCCGAGGCCGATCAGCCGCCTCAACGCCTGACCGAAGCGCAATCCGCCGCTTCCCGTGGGAATCGAGCCTGATCCGCAGGAAGCGCATTCCCGGGGTCTGGCCCGTCAGGGTCCAGAAGATCAGCAGATAGACGGCGCCCAGCGTCAACCAGGCAGTGGCGCCAGCCACCAGCGCCTGGTCGGAGGCGCCATCGCCATTGCCGCTGAAGGCCGAAGCGATCAGGGCCACGATCGCGGCGACGGCGGAGAAGGAGAGGTTGACGATCAGCAGGTCGGCGCCGATCGCCAGGGCACGGCTGACCAGGCCCGCGTTCGCCGAGGGCTCGGTGCGGGGAGCCCTGAAGACGATCCGGCGGGCGATCCGCTCGACAGGGAGGTCGAGGCGATGGGCGAGGCGGGCGACCTGGCGGCCGATGTCGGAGATCAGCCCGACTCCCTGGGCGGCGACCGCCGCCCGAACCTCGGGGGCCTCGGCGATCCGCTCGACCAGCTGCTGCGCCTCATCGCTGGCCAGCAGCCGGCGCCAGACCTCGTCGACCATCTCGCTGTCAAGCGCCTCGATCAGAGCCTGCTTCAGCGCCTCGCTCTGCAGGGCGCCCTGGAACGCCTGCTCGACCGCGGGCCCCTGGAGGACCCGGGTCAGCGCCCGCTCCACGGCCTCGCTCTCGACCGCGCCGACGATCGCCTCCTCGGTCGCCACCTCGACCGCCCGGTCGACGCCGGTGGCCCCGGCGACCGTCTGCGCTCCGCGGACGCCGGCGCCGAGCAGGCGGGCGGGGAGGGGGAGCGGCCGCTGCGGGCGGCCGCCGCCCGGTGGGGGCGCCGTCGGGTCGGGGCCGTCAGCCATCGCGCCGCGAGTCTAACGCCGCCCCAGCGTCGCGCCACGCCGGCCGAACGCAAGGTTGCGTGCCCATTGGGGCCCTAACGTTGCGTTCGGCGAGAAGCGTGGGTCTGCATGGGCGCGTGCAGCGTCGATGCCGGGCGCGGCCGCGGCGCGCCTGAGCTCGTGACGATGGTTGCGTGATCCCCGCAGTGTGACGAGCGTCACACATGCGCAACACCCGCTGCTGGCAGGGTTCCCTCCCTTACACGGAACAGACCCCGGCAGGCGCCGGCCCGATCAGCGGGCGACGGCGCTCCAGATAACTGCCGCCGGGGCCATGGAGTCCGGAAAGTCGCCTTTGCCTCGCAGCTCCCGTTCGCGAGGCCGACACGCGGCCGCCGCGCGCGCCGAATGCGCGCGGACGACCGGGCATCGACGCACGAACGGAGGTTGTTCGAATGTTCAAGACGCGCATATCCAGAATCGGAGTCACGATCGGGGCCCTGGCAGCGGTCGCCTGCCCCGCAGCCGCCCTGGCGGCGGCCGGCGACAAGTCCGAAGGCGGCGATCCGCCGGCCAGGATCCGGGCGCAGATGGTGCCACTCGAGCGCCCCGCCGAGCACCTGCACAAGACGATCTCGGTCCAGGTTCCGAAGATCCGCGCGGAGCGCCGCGCCCACCTGCGAACGCAGCGGCAGGAGGCCTTTGCGACTCTCCCCGGCGGCGTATCACAGGGCACACTCGACTCGATCGCCGCGTGTGAGTCCGGCGGCGATCCGACGGCCGTCGATTCCTCCGGCACCTACCGGGGCAAGTACCAGTTCGACACGGGCACCTGGGCCTCGGTGGGCGGCAGCGGCGACCCGGCCGCGGCGCCCGAGGCCGAGCAGGACTACCGGGCGGCGCTGCTCTACTCGCAGTCGGGCTCCAGCCCCTGGCCGATCTGCGGCTAGGCATCTAGGCGGCATCGTCCGGCTCTGAGCCGAGGAGCGCCTCGCGGAAGACGCGTGCCTCCTCGGCGAAGAGACGGCCGAAGTTGTGCTCGCGGTCGAGCAGGATGCGGCGCTTGGTCTCAAGGGTTGCCGGGCGCGGCGCAGAGGCGATACCTTCGGCGACCTCCAGCGAGCGCTCGAGGGACGCGCCGTCGGCGACCACCTC
Organism: uncultured Actinomycetes bacterium; assembly: GCA_963725315.1. Classification (GTDB taxonomy): domain Bacteria; phylum Actinomycetota; class Thermoleophilia; order Solirubrobacterales; family 70-9; genus JBBRHQ01. The sequence continues at coordinate 345,130 of CAVRYA010000007.1, forward strand.
GTTGACTACCCCCAGCTCCCTCGCCTCCTCGGCGCCGAAGGTGCGACCGCTGAGCGAGACCTCCGCGGCCTGGCCGGGGCCGAGCACGGCCCGCGCCGAGGCGTAGGAGGGTGGGATCCCGCGCGGCAGCTCCGGGAAGCCGAAGCTGGCCGAAGCGGCCGCGATGCGGATGTCGCAGAGCAGCGCCAGGGCGAACCCGCCGGCCAGCGCCGGGCCGTTGACCGCGGCGATCACCGGCCGCGGGCAGGACCCGACCGCCTCGAAGGCGCCGGTCGAGGTCTCGACCAGCCGCCGCTTGTGCTCGGCGTCGCCCCCGAACTCGGTCACGTCCATGCCGGCGCAGAAGGCGGGCCCCGCCCCGCTGAGGACGATGCTGCCGACGCTGCGGTCCTCGCCCAGGCCCCTGAAGGCGTCGGCCAGCTCGAGCCGGAGGTCGATCGAGAGGGCGTTGCGCTTCTCCGGGCGCTGCAGGGTGACCAGCGCCACCTCGTCGCGCCGCTCGATCGAGAGGAGGCCGGCCACTGGCTCACTCTAACGCCGCGTCCGACGGCTTCCGTGCATACGTCCCCAAGGATCGTGGCTTCTGGCCGGCGGGTCCTGTCATGGATGGGACCCACCATTCCCTGCGCTCCACGGCGGGTGCTCGGGGATGGGTCCTCCCATCCATGCCACCCACCGGAGAAAAGGCTTGCGATTCCTCGGTGCGGACGGCGGCGGTCGCTGTGGGGCTCAGACGTGGGCCGGCTCGGGGCGCTGTGGTTCCGATGCCTGCTCCCCGGGGTCCGGGGGCAGGGCGTCGAAGCTCTCGGGGGAGACTCGGGGGAGCCACTCGAGCCAGCTCGGCAGGTACCAGTTCCAGTCGCCGAGCAGCTTCATCGTCGCGGGCAGGAGCACGCCGCGGATGATCGTCGCGTCGATCAGCACCGCCATCGCCAGGCCCACGCCCATCTCCTTGAACTCCAGCAGCGAGAGGGTGGCGAAGATCGCGAACACGGCCACCATCACCGCGGCGGCGCTGGTGACGACCCCCGCGGTGGTCTTGATCGCGTGGGCGACGGCGTCCCCGGTCGAGCGGCCGCGGTCATAGCCCTCGCGGACCCGGGTGAGGATGAACACGTGGTAGTCCATCGAGAGGCCGAAGAGGACGACGAACAGGAACAGCGGCAGCCAGGACGTGATCGCGCCATTCGACTCGAACCCCAAGAGCGACTCGAGGTGGCCCTCCTGGAAGATCCAGACGACGACGCCGTAGGCGGCGGCTACCGAGAGCAGGTTGAGCAGGATCGCCTTCAGCGGGATGACGATCGAGCGGAAGGTGACGAGCAGCAGCAGGAACGCCGCCGAGAGCACGAAGGCGAAGACGAGCGGCGCGTGCGACTTCATCGTGTTGTTGAAATCGCGCGACTGCGCCGTGTAACCGGTCACGTCGGCGGTGGCCCCGGGCACCCTCCCGATCGTCGCCGGGATCAGGCTGGAGCGCAGCTCCGTCAGGGCGCTGTTCGAGGCCGAGTCGGTGCCGTCGCCGGCCACCGGGATGTCCACCTCGGCGACGCTGCCGTCGGGGTTGACCTCGGTGGTGATCGGTTGCTCGAACAGCGGGTCGGCGGCGGCCCGCCGCTCCAGCTCGACGATCGCCTTCCCGGCCTCTCCGGAGGCGACGTCCTCGGCGCTGATCACGACCTGGGCGGGGATCGGCCCGCCGGGGAAGGCCTCCTGGATGCGGTTGTAGGTCTTGATCACGCCGAGGTTCTGGGGCAGCGTCTCAACGCCGGAGACGGCAGTGTGCAGGCCGAGGGCGGGGATCGCCATGAACAGCAGCAGGGCGGTGGCGGCCGCAGCCGAGATCACCGGGTGGCGTAGGACGCGGTCGACGATCCTCGCCCAGATCCCGGCCCCGGCGGTGCGGCGCTTGATCCGGCCGATGAACGGGACGTGACCCTTCTCGACCCTGTCGCCGAGCCAGGCGAGCACGGCGGGGAGGACGGTCACCGAGCCGACGATCGCAACGGCGACCACGATGATCGTGCCGGTGGCGAACGATTGGAAGGTCGCGGCGCCGGCCAGGTACATGCCGGCCATCGCGATCATCACCGTGATTCCGGAGATGATCACGGCCCGTCCCGAGGTCGCGGCGGCCACGTCCAGCGAGGCCCGCTCGGATTTGCCCGCGGCGCGCTCCTCGCGTTCGCGCCGCAGGTAGAACATCGAGTAGTCGACGCCGACGGCGAGCCCGATCAGCAGCACCACGGAGCTGATCGCCTCGTCGACCGCGCCGATGTGGCTGATCGGGCCGATCAGGCCGATCGTCGCGAAGACGGCCGTCAGGGCGAGGATCAGCGGCACCCCCGCGGCGACCAGGGCGCCGAAGGCGATCACCAGGATCACCAGCGTGATCGGCAGCGAGGTGAGCTCGGCCTTGCGGAAGTCGTCCTCGAAGGCCTTGCTCAGCTCTTTGTCGGCGCTGGCGTCACCGAACTCCTCGATGACGAAGCCGGGGTTCGCCCTCTGGGCCGCGGCAACGGTCGCGAGGGCCGCGGTCACCCGCTTATCGGCGAGGTCGGTGTCACCGGGGATCTTGAAGGTGAGGAGCGCGGAGAGGCCGTCGCTCGAGATCTGGCCGCGATTGGCCGGGTCGTACGGGCCCTTGATGTCCTCCGCGTGCCGCAGCGCCGCGATTCGCTTCTCGACGTCGCGGACGACCGAACGGAAGGCGGGGGAGTCGGCGGTCTGCGTGGCGCTCTGGACCAAGACCGTCTCGCCGGCGTTCTCGGGAAACGACGCGGCGAGGGTCTCCGACGCCCTCCCGGACTCCCCGACCCCGTTGTGATCGTTGTCGAGCGTCTTCGTCCCCACCGAGCTGCCGACGAAGACGGCGACGGCGACGAACGCCAGCCAGCCCCAGATCGCGGTCTTGCGATGCTGGGCGCTCCAGCGCCCTGCCCGGGCAGCGATGTTTCGGGGTTGTCGCGTCTGCATCTCTGGGGGACCCGGCTCGCCGGCTCGTCGAGGAGGCTAGATCACCTCAGCGGAGTTCCCCGATCGCCGGGGTGAGCTTCGTCACACGACGCAGAGCCAGCCTCTCTGCGAAGCTCGCCCCGATGAAATCACACACCGAATACCGCACCTTCGAGACCCGGGAGCGGCGGGAGCTGATCCGGATCACCGAGGACGTGCAGGCGGCCGTCGACGAGGCCGGGGTGGAGGAGGGCATGGTGCTGGTCTCGGCCATGCACATCACAGCCGGCGTCTGGGTCAACGACGACGAGCCCGGGCTGCACGAGGACGTCCTCGAGTGGCTCGACAAGGTCGCTCCCCCGAGCTGGGCGGAGCCTTCCAACGAGGTGGCCGAGGCCCTTCTCCCGGAGGGAGGGGACTACCGCCACCATCGCGGCGGAGAGGACAACGGCGACGCCCACCTGAAGAACCTCCTCGTCCACCACCAGGCGATCGTGCCGGTGACCGCCGGCCGCCTCGACCTCGGGCCCTGGCAGCAGGTCTTCTACTGCGAGTTCGACGGGCGCCGGCCGAAGCGGCTGGTCATCAAGGTGCTGGGCTCCTAGCTGACTAGAGGACGGGTCGCCGGAGCCGCTCGGAGACCGACGGGGGAGAGGCCGGGCTCGGACGCACCTCCTGCAGGAGCAGCGGGTCGTGGACGAAGCGGCGGAGCGAGGCGCGGTCGGGCGCGAACTCCTCCAGCTGGCGCTGGATGCACCGGGTGCAGCTGCACTCAGGGACCGTCAGTCCTGTATTCGGGCAGTTCGACATCGCCTCTTACAACGTTGCCGAGGCCACGGTATTCGCGCTCCCGGCGGAAAATCGCTGCATATGTGGGCCGCCGCTCGCTGTCCCGGCGGGTCTGAGAGGATGCGCCGCGGTGGTCATCGGGGTGATCGACATCGGCACCAATACGACCCGGCTCCTCGTCGCGGAGGTCAGGGACGGGCGACTGCGGCCGAAGCTCGAGCGCCGCCATTTCCTCTCCGCGCTCTCCGAGGAGGAGGCCGGAGCGCTTCCCGGGCTCGTGGAGCGCGAGGCCGCGATCGCGCGTGAATCGGGGGCGGAGGCGCTGATCAGCGCCGCTACGGAGGGGCTGCGCGGAACCCGGATAGCCAGGGGATTGGATCAGGCCTGCGCTCGAATCGGCGCAGGCGGGCTGAGGATCCTCAGCCCGGGCGAGGAGGCGGCGCTCGCCTTCCTCGGCGCCACTTCCTGCGAGCCCGCCAAACTTCCGCAGTCGGTGGCCGTGGTCGACGTCGGCGGAGGCTCGACCGAGGTAGCGGTGGGGACTCCGGGGCAACCACCGGGCTGGTGGGCGTCGCGGCCGGTGGGCTCGCACGGGTTGACCGAGCGGGCGCTGCGCTCGGACCCTCCCACCCGCGATCAGATGGCCGCCGCCCGCAACGCGGCCGCCCGCCGCTTCGTCGGAGTGGAGCCGCCGGATTGCGAGCTGGCGCTGGCCGTGGGCGGAGGGGCCACGTCGCTGCGGCGGATCTCGGGAGGCGCCATCGACAGGGCTGTGATCTCCGAGCTGCTCGAGCGTCTCGGCTCGGCCCCGAGCGAGGAGCTGGGGGCCGAGCTCGGCATCGCCCCGCAGCGGGTCCGGCTCCTGCCGGCGGCGCTGGCCGTCCTCGAGGCAGTCTGCGAGTTGCTGCCCGAGCCGCTGCGGATCGCCCGGGGGGGAGTGAGGGAGGGGCTGGCGCTGGAGCGCTCACGGCAGGAGGCCCAGGCGCGGGAGAGCACTTGAGCGAGGAGCCGATCGAGGTCCCCGGACCGGGAGGGCCGGCGCGCAAGCCCCCCGCCGAGGCGGTCGCCGAGGCCCGCGTGCGGGCGCCCACCCGCGGCAACCGCAAGCTCGAGGCGTTCCTCGAAGCGGTCAACTCCGACGAGGAGGTGCGCGCCTGGTGGTACATGGCGCAGGTGCAGTCCGAGCGTCTGGGGATGTCGGATCACTCCTGGGTGCACGTGCAGATCGTCCTCAACATCGCCCTGCGCCTGCTGCGGCTGTTGAGTCGCTCGGGGGTCCAGCCGGCGATGGTCGCCGACCACGGGATGAGCACCCGCGACGCCGAGGTCGTCGTCGCCGCGGGGGCGCTGCTCCACGACGTGGGGATGTCGATCCACCGCGCTGACCACGAGGCCTACAGCCTCTTTCTCGCCAGGGAGGCCCTGACGAGGCTGCTCGGCGACGTCTACCGCGAGCCGAAGCGCAGCGTGGTGATCGCCGAGAGCCTGCACGCGATCATCGGCCACCGGCGCCGCGGGGACCCCTACACGTTCGAGGCGGGCGTCGTCCGCGTCGCCGATGCCCTCGACATGGCCCAGGGACGCTCGCGGATCCCGCTCGAGTCGGGGCGGGAGGGAATCCACTCGATCTCGGCCGCGGCGGTGGAGGAGGTGAACATCTCGGCGGGAGAGGAGAGGCCGGTGCGGATCGAGATCGAGCTCAACAACTCGGCTGGCATATTCCAGGTGGACGATCTGCTGGCGACGAAGATACGTGGCACACCGCTCGAGGGCCAGATCGAGGTCGTCGCCGAGGTCGCCGGCGAGAGCGAGAAGCGGTTGCTCTCCGGCTTCAGGCTTCCCGGCTAGGGCCGGATCGCGGTCGAGAAGGCGTCGGCGGGCTCGGAGGAGTCGAGCTCCAGGCTTTCGAGCAACGGCCGCGGGTCCTCGATCGGCCCGTACTCGTCGTCGCCGCGACGCATCTCGAAGTGCAGGTGCGGCCCCCAGCAGGAGCCGGTGCAGCCAAGGTCGCCGAGCTTCTGTCCGGCGTGGACGCGCTCGCCGACCCTGACCGCGGGGGCGCCGAGCATGTGGAAGTAGTTGTAGGTGCGGCCGGTCTCGGCGCTGTAGATCGAGGCGTAGTTGCCGCGGCCACCCTGATAGCCGCTGCCGGTGTCGGTGACGACCGCGTCGACGATCGCCAGCTCGTCAGTCCCGGCGGGAGCGAACAGGTCCTGGCCCTCGTGGCCGCGCCCGGCGCCGGGACCGTCCCCGTAGTGGGGCGTCGCCTCGAGCGGCATCACCGGTCCGCCCCCGGCGGGAGCCGGCAGCGACGCCAGGGCAAGGGTCGGGGCCGCGGCGAGCGCCGCGGCGAGCACGGTCATGGCTGTGGCCGCCAGCGCGGCGGCCCTGATCGGCGACTTCACGGGGGAGTCCGGAACTACACCGGCCCCGCCGGATGGCCTCGCTTGTGTGACGGAGATCACACAAGCGGCGAGAGCCGGTGCACCGGCCCGCCGCGAGCGTCGCCTTCAGCTCAGGCGCTCGAGGTCGTAGCGGCGCCGCTCCTTGCGCTTCTCCAGGCGGCCCTGGATCAGCGAGAGTGCCGTGACCAGGATCGGGAAGAAGGCGATCACGCCGAAGCAGAAGAAGGTGATCGTCTTGTCGTCGGTGCGGCCGGCGAGGCCGACGCCGTCGGCGGCGAAGGCGGCCGGGGCGGCGACGAGTAGGACCAGGGCGGTCAAGAGGGAGAAGGCGGCGATCCGCGCAAGCGTGCGTCCGAGGCTCACGGGTGGAAATCTATCGCACCGCGGCGGCCCTTTAGGCGCCCCTTAGCCTGCCTCCAATACGATCCCGCGGCCGATGTCCAGCCTCGAAGCTCTGCTGCTGGGGATTGTGCAGGGCTTGACCGAGTTCCTGCCGATCTCCTCCTCCGGCCACCTGATCCTCGTCCCCTGGTTGCAGGACTACCGATTCCTGCTCGACCATCCGGAGTTCAACAAGACCTTCGACGTCGCCCTGCACGCCGGCACCCTGATCGCGGCGGTGTCGTACTTCCGGACCGAGGTCGTGGCGTTGACGAAGGGCTTCGTCTCCACGGTTCGAAAGCGGGCGGTGGAGACGCCCAGCGAGCGGCTCTCGATCGCGATCGCGATCGGGACCGTCCCCGCGGTGATCTTCGGCGGCCTCGGGTCCGACTTCATCGACAGGCACCTCGGGAGGCCCTGGATGATCGCGTTCCAGCTGTTCTTCTTCGCCCTGCTGCTGGGCTTCGCCGACAGCCTTCCCCAGCGCCGCTCGATCGACGACGCCCGCAACCGCGACGGGATCTGGATCGGGCTGGCCCAGGTACTTTCCCTGGCCCCGGGCACATCGCGCTCGGGGATCACGATCACCGCCGGGCGATTTCTCGGTCTCGACCGCGACAGCGCGGCGCGGTTCTCGTTCCTGATGCTGATCCCGGTGACCGCCGGCGCGGTCATCTACAAGGGCGCCAAGGTTGTCAGTGGGGGCCTGCCGCCAGGGGTCGCGGTGCCGATGATCGTCGGCGCGATCGGGGCCGCGGTATCCGGGTTCCTGGCGATCGCCTTCCTGCTGAGGCTGCTACGCACCTCCAGCTACCGGCCATTCGTCTACTACCGTCTTGTCGTTGCAACGGCTGTGCTCCTGATCATCGCCACCAGCCTGCGCCCGGCGACGTTCTGAGCGCGACCCCCGCGCGCCGGTGCCGGGCCGGTCCTGAACGGGCTGAAAAAAGTGGCGCGCGGCCCCAGGGCAGGAAACCGGGCCGCGCGCGCTGACGAGAGAGGAATCTCGTGAGTGGGGCCCACTCTGGCGCTGGGCGGCGCCGCAGAGGTGAAGATCCGGAGAACCCCGCAATCCGCTGCAAACCAGCGGCGATCGCGGCGAAACCCCGCTCTGAGCATGTGAAAAGGATGTGAAAGCAGGGCTTTCGCCCCCGCACCGACAGGGCGCCCTCCTACAATCATCCCCATCAGGCTCACCGTGATCGACAACGACAGCGGCTTCGTCCGCGTGCTCGCCAAGCGGGTCGAGTCGGCCGGCTGGCAGATGCGCCAGCTCTCCAGCGCGCCGCCGCCGGAGGAGCTGGTTGCGATGAAGCTGGGCGCGGTCGTCCTCGACCCCGCCGCGCTGGGGGAGGACGGCTGGCCCTATCTCGAGCGCATCTGCGGGATGCTGCCGGAGCTGGCGGTGGTCGTCTGCACCGGGCCTTCCAGCGTCGCCCAGCGCGTCCGGGGGCTGCGCCTGGGAGCCGACGACTGGGTCAGCAAGCCCTGCCATCCCGAGGAGGTGATCGCCCGGGTCGAGGCGATCGTCCGCCGCCGCCGGCGCAGCCGCAGCCCCGAGGCCGGCCCCGTGGTCGCCGGCGAGCTGGAGATCAGGCCCGACCAGTTCCAGGCCTTCGTCAGCGGCAGCAGCCTCGACCTGACCCGGCGCGAGTTCGAGCTGCTCCAGCAGCTGGCAGCCGCCAAGGGGCAGGCGCTGGAGCGGGAGACGATCTACCAGCGGGTCTGGGGCTACGCGATGGCGCACGGCGACCGCTCGGTCGACGTCTTCGTCCGCAAGCTGCGCCAGAAGCTGCAGAAGCGCTCGCCCGGCTGGAGCTACATCCACACCCACTTCGGGGTTGGCTATCGCTTCGATCCCGAGCCGGCGGTCGCCGAGATCGCCGACGGCGAGCCCTCAGCCCCGGGCGCCTCCCCGGCCGAGCCGCCGCAACGCGATCGGTCGGAGCCCTCGGAGCAGGACTACCGCCCCGTGCCGAGTGGCTCCTAGCCTCGACGCCGGCTTCACCGGGCGCCGCTAGCTCCGGCCCGGCCCCGGCGGCGTTCACAGCCGGTTCACGGGAGGTTCACAACGCCGTAACCGGCTTCGCGCCTGCCCGGGGAATGCTCTGCTCGGATGATCAGCGAGAACGGAACTCGATGGCGCTATCTCTCAGGCCGGCTGGAGATCCGGCCCGACGAGCACGCGGCGCTGGTCGACGGGCGCCCCCTGAGCCTCACCGTGCGGGAGCTCCAGCTCCTCGGCTGCCTCGCCTCGCATCCCGAGCGGATCATGACCCGGGAGGAGCTCTACGCCGAGGTCTGGGGCGGGATGCCGCGCCGGGCCGATCGCTCGGTCGACGTCTACGTCAGCCGCCTGCGCACGAAGCTCGGCCGCGCCCTGCCCGGGTCGAGGCTGATCCATACCCACACCGGGATCGGCTACCGCTTCTCGCCGGAGCTCTGAACCATCCATGGTCGTTCACATCTTTTTTACATCGGCACCACAGCCGCGTAACAAGCTGCCGCGGAGCCGCTGCAACGCTGGCGACGAATCGGCCCCAGGGCCAATGACCAACAAAGGAGACACCGAGTGACAAAGAGACTTCTCAGCGCCGTGGGGGCGCTCGCTCTGGCAGCGGGGATCGCCGCCTGCGGCAGCTCCTCGAGCGACACCACCAGCTCCGGGGGCTCGGCCACCGGGCCGATCACCGGCGCCGGCAGCACCCTGATCGCGCCGCTGATGTCGAAGTGGCAGCCGGACTTCTCCGACAAGTCGGGGATCACGGTCACCTACGGGGCGATCGGGAGCGGCGGCGGCATCGACCAGATCACCGCCCGCACCGTCGATTTCGGTGCGAGCGATGCTCCCCTGACGGCCGATCAGTTCTCCGCGGCCAAGGGCGTCGAGCAGATTCCCTGGGCTCTCGGAGCGGTTCTCCCGTCCTACAACGTCAGCGGCGTCCCCAACAAGCTCAAGCTGAGCGGCCCGGTGCTCGCCGACATGTATCTCGGCAAGATCACGGCCTGGAACGATCCGGCGATCGCCAAGCTCAACCCTGGGGTCAACCTGCCGAGCACCAAGGTGACGCCGGTCTACCGCAGTGACGGAAGCGGCGACACATATGCTTGGACCAACTACCTTTCCTCGGTCAGCCCGGAGTTCAAGTCGACAGTCGGGGTGTCCACCCAGGTGAAGTTCCCCACCGGAGTGGGCGCGGAGAAGAGCGACGGTGTCGCTGCGGCCGTCTCCCAGACCGACGGAGCGATCGGCTACCTCGGCCTCGCCTATATCGCCTCAAACGACCTCAGCTACGGGTTGGTCGAGAACGCGGCCGGGAAATTCCCGAACCCGGACGTTGCCAGCATCAAGGCAGCGGCCGCAGCGGTCAGCAAGATCAACAGCGACAACTCGATCTCGCTGATCGATCTGCCGGCGTCGGCAACGAGCGCGTACCCGATCTCCACCTATACGTACGTGATCGTTCCGCTCAAGACCGACAAGGCGGATGAGCTGAAGAAGTTCATCACCTACGCGATCGGTCCGGGGCAGGCTTTCGGCCCGGACCTCAATTTCGCCCCGCTGCCGGCACAGGTCGTGACAGCGGCGAAGAAGGCGATCGCAAAGATCGGCAGCTGAGCCAAATGACCGATTCTGGGCCCGGAGCCGCGGCTCCGGGCCCAGGGCGGCATTCGACGACGTGATCCACCGACTCGACACCACACTCAGAGCCGGAACCGACCGGAATCTGCCCGTATGAGTCCTCCAGCCGCCGCAGAGACCCTCGCCGCTCCCGCGCTGCGCGCCAAGCGGAACCTCGCGGACCGTATTGGCGACCCCCTTCTGAAGTGGCTTTCGGGACTGGCGGCGGTGCTCGGCATCGCCGTGATCGCAGGGATCGTCTATGAGGTGATCCGCCTGGCCGCACCCGCGATCAGCGAGTTCGGGCTGAGCTTTCTCACCACCAACGATTGGAACCCGGTAACGGAGAACTTCGGCGCCCTCTCCTTCATCTACGGGACCGTCGTCACCTCGGCCATCGCACTTCTCTTCGCCGCGCCCCTCTCGATTGCGATAGCGCTCTATCTCACCGAGCTCTCACCTCGCCGACTTCGACGGCCGGTGGCGACGCTGGTGGATCTGCTGGCGGCGATCCCCAGCGTCATCCTGGGGCTCTGGGGCATACTCGTCCTGGGGCCCTTCATGCGGGACACGATCGAGCCGGCGCTCCACAGCGTTCTCGGCTTCCTGCCGATATTCGGCGGTGACCCGTCTGCCCTCGGCCTGCTGACCGCCTCGGCGATCCTGACGATCATGACCGTGCCGATCGTCTCCAGCGTTACCCGGGAGGTATTCGAGACAGTTCCGGTCGAGTTGAAGGAGGGCGCCTACGCGCTTGGAGCCACTCGGTGGGAGATGGTCCGGATGGTCATCCTGCCCTACGCCAAGCCGGGCATAGTCGGTGCCACGATCCTCGGTCTCGGTCGCGCGATCGGCGAGGCGATCGCCGTCACCCAGGTGATCGGAGGTTTCGCCGGAATCAACGCCTCCTTCTTCCATGGCGCCGACACGCTCGCCAGCCGCATCGCCTCCGAGTACCAGGGCGCTCCCGGCGCTCTGCAGAAGCAGTCGCTCGCGTACCTCGGCCTGATCCTGCTCGCGTTCGCCCTGATCGTCAACGTCATCGCCCGCTGGATCGTGCGCAGGAGCTCGATCGAGGAGGCCCGCTGACCGATGGCCGGCTCGCCTGAGGGCTCTATCGAGAACCACGCGCTGCTGAGCGATCGCGGCAACCTGCGCCGCCGCCGCGCCGTCGGCAGAGGGGTTGAGGTCCTCTCGACGCTTGCAACCGTCTTGGCGGTCGCCGTGCTGATCGTCGTCGTCGGTTCCGTGCTTGCCCGTGGCATCGGTTCGATCAACGTCGATTTCCTCACCAAGGGGCCGGCCCCCTTCGGCGAGAGCGGCGGCGGCATCGCCAACGCCATCGTCGGATCGGCGATGCTGGTCGGTCTGGCGAGCGCGATCGCCATCCCGGTAGGTCTGCTGATCGCGATCTTCACCACCGAGTTCGCCGAAAACCGATTCGCCGTGGTGATCAGCTTCGCCCTCGACATTCTCAACGGCGTTCCGACGATCATCACCGGAATCTTCATCTTGGGCCTGATCGTGATCCCGCAGGGGAAGCAGAGCGGGTTCGCCGGATCGATCGCCCTGGCGATCATCATGCTCCCGATCGTTGCCCGGGCGGGCCAGGAGGTGCTCAGCCTCGTTCCGGACACCCTCAAGGAGGCCGCCACCGCCCTCGGGGTTGCCCGTTGGCGCATCGTGTTGCGGATCGTGCTTCCCACCGCGGCGGGGGGATTGCTGACCGGGTCTCTGCTCGCTGTCGCCAGGGTGGCCGGCGAAACTGCCCCCCTGCTGCTCGTCAGCTCCATCGTCTCCACCCAAACCTCAACCGATTACAGTCAGGCGCTTGCTTCGATCCCCCTCTCGATCTTCCAGCTGTCGGAGTCGCCAAGTCCCGAAGCGCATGATCAAGCCTGGGCGGCGGCCTTCATCCTGATCCTTTTCGTTCTAATCCTGAACATCGTCGCGCGGGCCTTCTACGCGCGAACCCAGAGACGGATGAAGGGATGAGGCAGCGTCAGACCGTGTCGCGCACAGCCAAGGAGCTCATAGGATGAACCCCGAGCATGCGAGTGAATTGCCAATGACGGAATCGAATCCCGAGCGCCCGACACCCGAGGAAGTGGTCCGCGAGGTGCCGACCCCCGAGCCCGCCGCGGCGCAGCCTCCGAGCACCCCGCCTGCCCCGCGCCAGGCCGGTGTGGGAACCGTCGACCTGAGGGGGCTGCACGCCTACTACGGGTCCAACCACGCGGTCCGTGGAATCGATCTTCGCTTCGATTCCGATGACGTCACGGCGATCATCGGGCCCTCCGGCTGTGGGAAGTCCACGATGGTCCGCTGCATCAACCGCATGCACGAGGAGATCCCGGGGGCGCGGGCCGAGGGCGAGGTGCTGCTCGATGAGATCGATCTCTACGACGCCGCGGTCGACGTCGTCGCCGTCCGCCGCTCGATCGGGATGGTGTTCCAGAAGCCGAATCCGTTCCCGACGATGTCGATCGAGGCGAATGTCGCCTCCGGCCTCAGACTCACCGGCGCGAAGCGAGGCGACATCGAGGAGAAGGTCCGCACCGCACTGCAAGGCGCCGGCCTGTGGGAAGAGGTCAAGGATCGCCTCGGCTCTCCCGGAGCGGGCCTCTCGGGTGGCCAGCAGCAGCGGCTCTGCATCGCGCGGGCGCTCGCTGTCGATCCGGAGGTGCTGCTGATGGACGAGCCCTGCTCGGCTCTCGACCCGGTGGCGACACTGAAGATCGAGGAGCTGATCGGCGAGCTCAAGAAGCGGGTGACGATCGTGATCGTCACCCACAACATGCAGCAGGCCTCCAGGGTGGCCGACACGACCGCGTTCATGCTCGACGGCGAGCTGGTCGAGGTCGGCCCGACCGACAAGATCTTCACCAACCCCGAGGACGATCGCACCGAGCAGTACGTGACCGGGAAGTTCGGCTGATGGAAGAGGGCAGCACCCGCACCCACTACACGGGGGAGCTGGAGCGCCTCCAGGATTCCGGCCTGGGCGGGCTCGACATGGTTGTGAGCGCGATCGAGAGGACGCTGGAGTCGATCCAGCACCAGGACATCGAGTTGGCGGCGATCGTGATCGCCGACGACGATCGCATCGACGGCCGCTACCTCGAGGTCCATCAGTCGCTGATCACATTGCTTGCCACGCAATCTCCGGTCGCCACCGACCTGCGCCAGATCGCCGCCCTGATGCACGTGATGAAGAACATCGAGCGGATGGGAGATCAGTGCGTGAACATCTGCAAGATGATCCCGCTCTCAGGGAATGATCCCCCGGCCGACGAGGAGATGATCAGCCGGCTCGTGCTCATGGGGCAGGCACGTACAGACCGAGGTCAAGCAGGCGAAGCGGTGCCTTCGTCGAGCGCGACGTCGCGCTGGCCCGCGACCTGGTGCGCCAGGACGACGTCGTCGACAACCTCAACCGGGAGTGCTTCCACATCGCCCTGGAGATCGGCGACGACCCGGACCGGCGCGAGTGGGCGATGACGATGCTGCTCGCCGCCCGTGCGCTGGAGCGGATCGGCGACAACGCGGTCGACATCGGTGAGCAGGTCGCCTTCGTCGTCACCGGCCTGTTCCGCGAGTTCGAGGACGCCTCGCATCCCGGCGAGGAGCTGCTCAACCCGCAGTCCTAGCGCCTTCCCCGCTATTCGCGATTTGCGGGGGAAACAAGGGCCGGCTGCGGCTGTAAAAAGGTTGTGAAGAAGGCAGCCGGCGGGGCCGGCTTATCCGCTTTGTCTGCCACCATTGCTCCACGGTCCATGCTCTGCGCCGCAATCGACATCGGATCCAACACCACCCGCTTGCTCGTCGCCGAGCCCGTCGGCGGCCAGCTCAAGAAGGTGATGGAGCAGCGCGCCTACACCCGCATCAACAAGGCGATGGACGCGGAGGGCGCGATCGAGCAGCCGAAGATCCACGAGGTTGGAGAGGTCGTGGCGACCCAGGTGCGCCTCGCAGAGCAGCTCGGCGCCGAGGTGATCAAGCCGGTGGCGACGGCCGCGATCCGCGAGGCCCGCAACACGGACGAGGTGGTCCACGCGATCTCCGAGGTCTCCGGGGTCGAGGTCGAGGTCCTCAGCGAGAAGGAGGAGGGGCGGCTCTCCTTCATCGGCGCGACCAAGGCGCTGGGGCATCCCGTCAAGGGCAAGATCGCGGTGGTCGACGTCGGCGGCGGCTCCAGCGAGGTGATCCTCGGGACCGTCGAGGCGGGTGTCGAGTCGGTCCGCTCCTGGCAGGTCGGCTCCGGCGTCCTCGCCGACGAGCTGATCGAGTGCGACCCCCCGTCTCCGACCGAGATCCGCAAGGTCCGCGACCGGATCGAGGACGTCTTCGCCGGGGTGGAGATCGAGAAGCCCGAGCAGGCGGTGGCGGTCGGCGGCAGCGCCACCTCGTTGCGGCGGCTGGTCGGAGCGGTGCTCGAGTACGAGACGCTCGAGCGCGGGGTCAGGGTGCTATCCGGGGACCCGGTCGAGGAGGTCGCGCGCCGCTTCGAGCTCGATCCGGTGCGGGTGCGGATCCTGCCCACCGGTGTCCTGCTGCTGGAGAAGATCTCGGAGCTGCTGGGGCAGCCGCTGCAGATCGGCAAGGGGGGGCTGCGCGAGGGCGTCATCCTCGACCGCCTCAACGAAAGCCTCAACGGATCCTCGCCTGAAGCCATGGCGGCCTGAGCCGCGTAGGCTGCGATGGAGGCAGATGATGGCCCGGGCCCGCGATGTCGGAGAGCTCGATTGCGAGGAGGCGTTCGCGCTGGCCGCAGCGCAGGTGATCGAGGTTCGGGCGGACGAAGTGCTCACGCACTCGGCCGGGGTCCTCGACCTCGGCGAGGTCGAGCGCGTCCACGACATGCGGGTCGCGACCCGCAGGCTTCAGGCGGCGCTGGCCGTGTTCGGCAAGTGCTTCCCGCGCGAGCGGCGCCGCGTCGCCACGAAGCAGGTAAAGGCCCTCGCCGACGCCCTCGGCGAGCGGCGCGATCCAGACGTCTCGATCGAGACGGTGGAGCGCCTCGCCGGTCAGGCCGGGATCGCCGATCGCCGCGGAGTCGATGCGCTGATCGACGGATTCAGGCGCGAGCAGGAGGCGGCGAACGAGCGGCTGGCGCCGTTCGTGACCGAGCCGCGTCTGCGGGCCCTGCGAGCGGACCTGGAGGAGCTGACGAGAGAGGCTCGTGAGATGGCCGCGGCGGCGCGGTCGCCCTCGTGAAGGCCGGCAAGGTCAAGGGCCTCGACGCGACCGCGCCGCTGCGCAAGAACGCCGCCCGGATCATTCGCACCCGCCTCGAGGAGATGCTTTCCTTCGGCGAGGCGGCATCGGAGCCGGACGCCGCCGCGGAGCAGCACAACCTGAGGATCGCCGCGAAGCGCCTCCGCTACGTGCTCGAGTTCACCGGGGGCTGCTTCGGGCGCCAGGCCGCCAGGGCGCGCCGGGGGGCGAGGGAGCTGCAAGCGGTGCTTGGGGACATCCACGATTGCGACGTGATGGCGCCGCGGGTGCAGGAGCAGATCTCCAAGCTCGACGGCGGGCCCGGCTCGGACGGCCTCGCGGTGCTCGCGGCCCGGATACGTGAGGACCGGGCAGAGCTGCACCGGCAGTTCGCCGAGCTGTGGCGCAGCCAGCACGAGGAGGGGGTCTGGAGCGAGCTCGAGCGCGCCGCACGGAAACGGTCCTAGGCCGCTCCCGAGCCGCCCAGCGCCCCGCCGTGAGTACGATGACGGAGCAGGCAAGCGGCGAGGAGATCGATGCTCGAAGAGGAGATCAGCGCAGAGGCGGTCGAAGTCGCGCCGGCCGGCAGCGGCGAGCCCGGGGCCGAGCTCGAGGACCCCGCCCTCTACTTCAATCGCGAGCTCTCCTGGCTCGACTTCAACGAGCGGGTGCTGGAGTTGGCCGAGGACGCCACCGTGCCGCTGCTTGAGCGGGTCAAGTTCTGCGCCATCTACGCCTCCAACCTCGACGAGTTCTTCATGGTCCGGGTCGCCGGGCTGTTCGACCAGATCGACGCCGGCATCGACGCCCGCGGCCCCGACGGGCTCTCGCCCGGGGAGCAGATCGACGCGATCCAGGAGCGGGTTCTGGAGCTCGACGCCAGGCTCCACCGCTGCTTCGGCGGGACCCTCCGACCGGCCCTGGAGGAGGAGGGGATCCGCATCATCCCGCTGTCCTCGGCGAGCGAATCCGAACGGGCGGAGATCGACCAGCACTTCCACGAGCAGGTGTTCCCGGCCCTTACCCCGCTGGTGATCGGCCTCGGCCGTCCCTTCCCCTACATATCCAACCTCTCGCTCAGCCTCGGCGTCCTGCTTCGCGACCCGGAGGGGGGCCACGACGTGATCGCCCGGGTCAAGGTGCCGAAGGAGCTGCTCGGCCGCTTCATCGCGGTGGGCGAGAACGGCACCAGATTCGTCGCCCTCGAGGACGTGATCGCCGCCAACCTCGACACGCTCTTCCCCGGCACAGAGGTGATCGACCACGGTTACTTCCGGGTCACCCGCGACGCGGACTTCAACATCTCCGACGAGGCGGACGACCTCCTGCAGGCGGTCCAGGAGGAGATCCGCGCCCGGCGCTTCGGCGAGGTCGTGCGGCTGGAGGTCGCGGCCGGGATGAACCCGATCCTGCGCCAGCAGCTGATCGAGGCGCTGAAGCTCGAGCATCGCGAGGTCTACGAGATCGGGGGGCTGATCGACCTCGCCGATCTCTGGGACGTCGCCGCCGTCCCCGGGCATCAGGAGCTCCGTTTCGAGCCCTGGAGCCCGGTGACCCAGCCGCGGCTTCAGTCCGACGAGGGCGAAAGCGTCGACATGTTCTCGGTGATCCGCAAGGGCGATCTGCTCGTCCACCACCCCTATGACTCCTTCTCCTCGGTCGAGCGCTTCGTCGAGCAGGCCGTCGCCGATCCCGACGTGCTGGCGATCAAGCAGACCGTGTACCGGACCAGCGACGACTCGCCCCTGGTCCCGGCGCTGATCCGGGCCTCGGAGCGAGGCAAGCAGGCGGTCTGCATGGTCGAGCTGAAGGCCCGCTTCGACGAGGAGGCCAACATCCAGTGGGCGAAGTCGCTGGAGGAGGCAGGCGTCCACGTCGTCTACGGGATCCCGGGGCTGAAGACCCACGTCAAGGCGATTCTGGTCGCACGCCGCGAAGGCGACCGGGTCCGCCACTATGTCCACGTCGGCACCGGCAACTACCACCCGACGACGGCCCGCCTCTACACCGACCTGGGGCTGTTCACCGCCGACCAGGAGATCGGCGCCGACGTGGCCGAGATGTTCAACTTCCTGACCGGATACGGCCGCCCGGCCGAGTACCGCAAGGTGCTCGTCTCGCCGACCACGATGCGCACCGCGATCCTCGAGGAGATCTCGAAGACGGTCGATGCCCACCGCGCCGGCCTCCACGCGCGGATCGCCCTGAAGATGAACTCCCTCGTGGACGGGGCCTGCATCCGGGCGCTCTATGAGGCCTCGCGGGCCGGAGTGCCGATCGAGCTCAACGTGCGCGGCATCTGCTGCCTGCGCCCGGGGGTGCCGGGGGTCTCGGAGACGATCAGGGTCAGCTCGATCGTCGGCCGCTTCCTCGAGCACTCCCGCATCTACGCCTTCGAGCGAGGCGAGGAGACCCAGGTGGTCACCGGCTCGGCCGACCTGATGCCGCGCAACCTCGACAGCAGGGTGGAGCTGGTGACGCCGATCCTCGACCCCGCGCTGAAGGCCGAGGTGATGGACGTGATGGAGCGCTGCATCGCCGACAACACCAACTGCTGGGAGCTCGATCAGAGCGGCCGCTGGACCCGCCTCGACCCCGAGGGCGCCGAGGCGCGGAACGTCCAGCAGGAGCTGCGCGAGCAGCACGCGGCGCGGGCCGCGGAGCCGGCCGTCAGCGCCTGAGGCGGGCTCGGATCGGCGACCGTCCCCGCCCGGTTGGGTCCGCAAGGCTCTGCTAGTTTGGCCTCGCCGTGCCGCGCCTCTCACTCCTTCCGCGGGATCGCACCTTCTTCGACCTGTTCAGCGAGGCGGGGCAGAACACCGTACGCGCGGCGAAGCTGCTCGACGAGATGATGCACGTGTGGCCCGACGAGAGCGGCCTCGCCCGCGACGTGCTGAAGGCCGAGCAGGAGGGTGACCGCATCACCCACGACATCATCCAGCGGCTCAACCAGACCTTCGTCACCCCGATCGACCGCGAGGACATCTACGGCCTCGCGACCCAGATGGACGACATCGTCGACTTCACCGAGGAGGCCGCCGACTTCCTCGGGCTCTACCAGATCGAGGCGCCGATGGAGCAGGCCGGGGCCCTGACCAAGGTCCTGGTCGCGGCCTGCGAGCAGCTGGCGGAGGGCCTCGACCACCTGCGACAGTTCAAGGACCTCGACAAGTACTGGATCGAGATCCACCGGCTCGAGAACGAAGGCGACAGGATCTCTCGCGACGCCGTCGCCTCGCTCTTCTCCAACGGGATCGACCCGATGGTCGTGATCCGCTGGAAGGACATGTTCGCCGTGCTCGAGAACGCGATCGACGCGACCGAGACCGCTGCCCAGATCCTCGAGGGGATCGTCATCAAGAACAGCTGAGCGCTCTTGAGCTCCGACGTCATCCTCGTCATCGTCGTCGGGACGGCGCTCGCCTTCGACTTCACAAACGGCTTCCACGACACCGCCAACGTCGTCGCGACGACGATCTCGACCGGCGCCGCGCCGCCCCGGGTGGCGATCGCGATGGCGGCGATCCTCAACTTCGTCGGCGCCTTCCTCTCGCTCTCGGTCGCGGCGACGGTCGCGACAGACGTCGTCAACCCCGACGTGATCACGCCGACCATCGTCTTCGCAGGGCTGATCGGAGCGATCGGCTGGAACCTGATCACCTGGTACTTCGGCCTCCCCTCGAGCTCCTCCCACGCGCTGATCGGGGGCGTGGTCGGAGCCTCCGTGGCGGCGGTGGGGACCTCCGCGGTGCTCGCCGACGGGCTCGTCGGCAAGGTGCTGGCGCCGGCGGTGGTCGCCCCGATCCTGGCCTTCGTCGTCGCCGGGATCGGGATCGCCGTCACCTACCGGGTGGTCGGCGGTCTGCGGCCGGGGCCGGTGACCCGCGGCTACCGGGCCGGGCAGGTGGTCTCCGGGGGGCTGCTTGGCGCTCGCCCACGGGACCAATGACGCGCAGAAGACGATGGGCGTGATCACCCTCGCGCTGATCGCCAACGGCACCCTCTCCGCCGACGCCGACGTGCCGTCCTGGGTGGTGGTCTCGGCGGCGACCGCGATCGCCGCGGGGACCTGGATCGGCGGCTGGCGGATCATCCGCACGACCGGCACCCGGATCATCAAGATGGACGCCGCGCAGGGGTTTTCAGCGCAGGGCGCCGGCGCCACCGTGATCCTCGCCTCGACGCCACTTCGGGTTCCCACTCTCGACCACTCACGTGATCAACGGCGGAGTGATGGGCTCGGGCGCCGCGAAGCGGCTCTCGGCGGTGCGCTGGGGCGTCGCGGGGAACATCGGGCTGGCCTGGCTGCTGACCCTGCCCGCGGCCGCCGCGATCGGCGCCGCCACCTACGGAGTCACCCACATCTTCGGCTCCGGCGCGGTCGGGCCGGTCGTCGTCTCGGTGATCGCGATCTCCCTGGTCGTCCTCGCCTTCGTCCGCCGCGCCCAGCAGGGGTCCCCGGTCCCGGCGGCATCGGGGCAAGCGTGATCGAGGCGACCCTGATCGAGGGCAAGGAGCTGCTCGACACGGTCCTCTACTCGCTCGTCGCGGGCATCGGCCTCACCCTGGTCTTCTCGCTGGCGGTCTGGGGGGCGACGAGGTTCTCCGAGTTCAGCCGCGACGAGCGCAACCTGGCGGCCGGGGGCGCGGCGGCTCTGACGCTGCTTGCCCTGATCGCCACCGCCGCGGCCGTCATCTTCGGGATCGTCGTCATGACCTCGAAATAGGGGCGTAAGATCGGAGCTGTGAAGACCGCAAGGAACGTTGGGATCATCATGGTGCTGGCGCTGGGCGTCGCCTTCGTCCCGGGGGGCGGCAACGCCGCCAACACCGTCTTCGCGGCCCTGACGATCGGCTTCCTCGCGGCGATCGCCTGGCTGCTCTACACGCTCAGCCGCGAGAACCAGCTCACCCTGGCGACGCTCAGCGACGGCCGCCGGGCCATCCTCTACGGGGCGCTCGGCCTGATCGCCCTGCTGATCGCCGGCACCGACGAGTTCTTCGCCAGCGGCGGCGGCACGCTCGCTTGGATCCTCCTGCTGGGCGCCGCCGTGGCCGCCATCTGGCGAGTCTGGGTCGAAGCCAACACCTATTAGGCCCCCTCGTCACGCTCTCGGCACCGTTGCCGCGCAACGCTTGAGCCCGGCGATGGCACCGTCGCAGCATGGATCGTGTGGGCTCACTGCGTCGGGAGCGGGAGCGGGGCCAGGCCTCGGTCGAGCTGATCGGGGTGATCCCGGCGCTGCTGGTCGCGGCCCTGATCGCGGCGCAGCTCGTCCTCGCGGGAGCCGCGCTCTGGTCCGCTTCCCTGGCGTCGCGTGCCGGGGCCCGAGCCTCGGTGGTGGGTCGCGACGCCGCCGGCGCGGCTCGGCGGGCCTTGCCGAGCCTGCTGCGCGAGGGGGCGAGGGTGAGCGAGGACGGCGGAGTGTCGGTCAGGGTCGCGGTCCCGCGCCTGCTCCCCGGGCTGCCCGAGCTTCGGGTCGGCTCGAAGTCCTCGCTCGGGCAGGGCGATGGCTGAGCGCGGCCAGGCCACGGTCGAAGCGATCGCCGCCCTGCCGGCTTTCCTCCTTGCCGGGCTGATCTCCCTGCAACTGCTCGCGGCGGGCTACTCGCTCACCCTCGCCGACGGCGCCGCCGAGTCGGGCGCCCTCGCTCTCGCGGCCGGTCGCTCGGCGACGGCGGCCGCCCGCGCGGCCCTGCCGGGTTGGGCCCACGATCGCACCCGCGTCTCGGTCTCCGGCGGGGAGGTGATCGTCCGCCTCAGACCGCCCTCTCCCTTCTCCGGGCTGGCGGACCGCCTCGCCGTCAGCTCCAGCGCCCGCGTCGAGGCCCCGGGCGGATGAGCGCCGAGTTGATCGCATCGACCTGGCTCGGCGATGCCGCGGGATCGCTCGAGCTGGCGGCTGCCGTGGCTGTGGCGGCGGCGCAAAGGGGCGGCCCCGGGGTGGCGGGGGCGCTGCTGGTCGAGCTCGGGGAGCGCGGGCCGTGCAGGCCGACGATTCTCGCCTCGGCTCCGGCGCGCGAGATCGAGCAGGCGCTGGGTGCCGTCCCCGGCGCCCGGGCCGCGGCCAGGGGGCGGATCTGCCACCTGCGGCTGCCCGCCGACCGGCAGGGCGTCGATGTCGCGGCCGAGGCGCTCGACGCCGTCCCCGGTTCTCCGCTCTGCGTCCTCCACGGCCGGCCGGAGCGCCTGCGGGGGCTGCTGGAGTCCCCCCGTCCCAGCCTCCGTCCGCGCGGCGCTCTGCTGCGGGCCGACCTCGAGCTCGACCGCCCGCTCGCGGCGCTTGCCGCCGCCGACCTCTGTGCGCGCGGGCTCAGGGTGAGGATCGCCAAGCGCCCGCTTGGATGGCTGGCGGGCCGCCTGGCCCTGGCCGGGCTGCCGCCGGGAGACGCAGCGACCGGCTCGGCGGTGCGGTTGCTTGCCGGCCTGCTCGGGGAGGGGCGCGGGCAGAGAGATTCTGACCGGGAGTCGGGGCCAATAGGGGAGGACGACGTAATGTTAGGATCATTCTATGGGCATTATCCAGATGAAGAACGTGCCTGACGAGCTCCACGACGAGCTGCGCCGCAGGGCGCGCCGCTCGGGAATGACGGTGCGCGACTACGTGATCGCGCTGATCGAGCGCGACCAGAGCAGGCCCACCTTCGGGGAGTGGCTGGAGGAGGTCGCCGCGGACGAGCCCGTGGCCCTGGCCCGGTCTGCGGCCGAGGCGGTTCGGGCCGGCCGCACGGAGGGGCCGGGCGAGCCCGACCCGAGCGGAGCGGGGCGTGTCGATCGCCGTCGTTGACGCCTCGGTGATCGTCGACCTGCTCCTCACCTCCTCGCCGGTGGCACGCTCGGCGGTCTCCGGCACCGAGCCGTTCGCCCCCGAGCTGATCGACGCCGAGGTGATGAGCGCGATCGCCCGCGTCGTCCGGGCCGGAGAGGCCAGCGAGGAACGCGGGCGCCTGGCGATTCGCCGCCTTGCCCGGGCCGGCATCGAGCGCCTACCGATCGCCCCGCTCCTGCTCGATGCATGGGACCTGCGCGAGAGCGTCGACCCCCATGACGCCTTCTACATTGCGCTGGCCCGCCGGCTTCGCTGTCCGCTGATCACCGCCGACCGGGGCATCGCCGCGGCCCCCGGCCTCGGGGTCGCCGTAGTGGTTGCGGCCGAGTAGGCCGCTTGCGTCCTCCGTCGCGGTTCTGGGACCGGATCGTTCAAGCCTGCGCGCCACCGGCGTGGCGGCGCCCGGGAGGCTCGCGCCATGCCCGAACCCGACCGCCGAGCTTGCCCCCTGCGCCCGTCGACTGCACCGGCCAGGCCCTGCCGCTCGCCCTCGGCGGGATCGCGGCGGTGCTCGCCGTCGCACTGGTGCTGGTGGCGATTGCCGGCGCCCTGACCGGGAAGGCGCGGGCCCAGCGGGCCGCCGACCTCGCGGCGGTCTCGGCGGCGCGCTCGATGAGGGATGACCTGCCGCGCCTGCTCTCGCCGCCGATGCTCTCCGCCGGGATCCCCAACCCCGCACACCTGAGCAAGCGGCACTACCTGGCACGGGCACGGGCCGCCGCCCGGCGCTCGGCGCTGGCCAACGGCGTGCGCCGCCTGTGGCTCTCCTTCCCCGACCGGGCTCTCGTTTGCCCCGCTGCGCGCCCGCGCGCTGGTCCCGGCCGAGGTCGAGGGTGGGGGAGCGCACTCCAGAGCTCAGGCCTCGGCGGTCGCGGAGGCGACCGCGCCGCCCACCGCCTCAGGCGGCGCCCCGGCGATGGCAAGCGGCGGCGGCTACAGCGGCCCGCTCGTCTACCGCCAGGGAGAGGGCATGAGGCCCGACGTGGCCGCCGCCTTCGACCGCATGTCGGCGGCGGCCACCCGCGCCGGGCTCGACCTCGTCGTCAACTCCGGGCTTCCGCTCGGACGCCGAGCAGGCGGCGCTGTTCGCCGCCCACCCCGACCCGCAGTGGGTGGCGCCGCCGGGCCACTCGCTGCATCGCTGCGCCACCGAGCTCGACCTCGGGCCCTCGGCCGCCTACGGCTGGCTGGCGCAGCACGCGCACCGCTTCGGCTTCACCAAGCGCTACTCCTGGGAGCCCTGGCACTTCGGCTACGACGCCGGCCCGCCTCCCTGCTCGACCGCCGGCAACTCGGTCCTCGGCCCCGGCGACGACGGCGCCGCCGCGGGCGGGGGAGGGCTGCCCACCTACGTCCCCGCCCGCTTCCGGGCGCCGCTGCTGCGCTCGGCGGCGCGCTGGAACGTATCGGCGGCGCTGCTCGCCGCCCAGCTGATGGCCGAGTCCAACTTCAACCCCTTCGCCGAGTCGGGCGCGGGGGCGCAGGGCATCGCCCAGTTCATCCCCTCGACCGCCGCCGCCTACGGCCTGCGGGACCCCTTCGACCCGGTTGCGGCGATCGACGCCCAGGCCCACCTGATGTCGGACCTGCTGCGCCGCTTCGGCTCGCCCGCCCTCGCCCTCGCCGCCTACAACGCCGGCCCCGGCGCCGTCGCCGCCTGCGGCTGCGTGCCGGGCATCCCCGAGACCCAGGCCTACGTCTCGCGCATCCTCGGCCTGCTCGGCGGCGCCGGCGCCCTGCTGGTGCCCCCCTTCGAGGTGCGTTTGATCGAGTGAGCCTCCGCCCTCGGTCCCGTCGTCCCCAGGTCTCAGTTGGTAACCGAGGTCACGCAACGGTAAGGGTGGTTCTTCGTCACCGTGTCGCCATTCAGGAAGATGTTGCGATTCGAGTCCTGGGCGAGCAGCGAGGCGACCACCTGATCAGCCTGGTTCGGTCGGCTGATGTAGTAGTGGCTGACGACCCATTCGTCGTCCTGCATTGCCCCCAGGTTGTCGAAGACGACCGCAAGCTCTCCCTCGTCAGGGAGCCGGCGTCTGGCTAGGGCGCAAGTCTTCAGCGCGGTCGCGTACGGGGCGGCCGGGCGCTCGTTGTCCTCGAAGCAGAGATCCGTCCCACGGTGGAGGCCGGCGAGGCAATGCAGCCGGTAGTCGGAGGCCGGCGCTCCGCCGAGGTTCGTGGCATCGGTCGCGCTCTCCGCATGCTTCACAGACAGCTTCGGCGCCAGCCTGCGCACCACCCTGCCGGGCGATCCTCCTCTGCTGCTGTTTCTGGGATGAGGCGACCGCGAAGGCGCCTCCGCCGACGGCGACGAAGAGCGCCGCGGCCGCGACCACGTTGGCGAAGGTCAGGTGCCGGCGCGTCCTCTCGAGCATCGTCTTCTCCTCGCTGTTGGGGACCTGTACGAACCCGACCATACCCCCGCGATGCCCGCCCTTCGAGGTACGGCTGATCGAGTAGGGTGCCGTCCGTGCCGGCACTGGTCGAGGTCGAGGGGATCGAGGGGCTCAAGGGCCTGATCGGGAAGGAGATCGGCCCGAGCGACTGGCGCACCGTCACCCAGGAGGACATCGACACCTTCGCCGAGCTCTCCGGCGATGACCAGTGGATCCACGTCGACGTCGAGCGGGCGGAGAAGGAGAGCCCGTTCGGGACGACCGTCGCCCACGGCAACCTCACCCTGTCGCTGATCGACGGCTTCCGCAAGGACGTGATCGCCTCCAGCGGCTTCGTCCTCGGCGTCAACTACGGCTGGAACAAGGTGCGCTTCCCGGCCCCGGTGCCGGCGGGCAGCAGGGTCCGGGCCCGCGCCGAGGTGGTCTCGGTTGAGGAGGTCGGCGGCGGCTGGTGGCAGGTCGTCAACCGATTCAGCCTCGAGGTCGAGGGCAACGAGAAGCCCTGCTGCGTAGCAGACAGCGTCGGCCGCGCCCTGCCGGGCTGATCAGCTTCGGCCGCCCCAGCGCTTGCGAACCGACGTGGGACCGGCCCGGTGCGCAGCGCCGCCGCCGGGCGGTTAGTTGACCGTGAGCGTGCCCTCCATGCCGGCGTCGCGGTGGCCCGGGACCGTGCAGAAGAAGGTGTAGGAGCCCGGCTTCAGGTCGCCGATCGTCAGGTTGACCTTGCCCTGGCTGACCAGGTCCGAGGTCCCCAGGACCTTGCCTCCGGAGTCCTCGACTGCGACGTCGTGCTGGATCGACGCCGGGTTGTCGAAGTCGATCGAGACCGTGCCCGCCTTCGCGGTCAGCGTCTTCTGGTCGTAGGAGAGCTGATTGTTCGCGTTGGCGGTGAGCTTCACCGTCGAGCCCTTGGCAACCGTCGCGGTGGTCCCGCCGCCGCCCCCGCCGGTCGCTCCACCCCCGGTTGTGTCGCTGCTGCCGCCGCCACAGGCGACCAGGGCCACCGAGGCGGCCGCGAGTGCGAGCAGTGCGCTTGCTTTCTTCATGCACGGTCCTTTCGTGGTTGGGCCAGACTCTATTCGGATACGCGGTGGCCGCAAGCCGGGTTCAGTCGTGGTTCAGCGACCGCTGAACTCGGGCTCCTCGCCGGAGAAGAAAGCCTGCACCCCGCTGCGCAGATCCTCGGTGGCCATGCTGTCGGCGATCCCGTGCCGCTCCACCTGCAGGTGCTCGGTGAGGCTGTTCTCGATGCTCTGCCCGCAGAGCAGCTTCGCCATACGAACGTAGTGGGGCGCCTTCGCGCCCCACTTCTCGGCCACCGCCCGGGCCCTGTCCATCAGCTCTTCGGCCGGGACCACCTCGTGGACAAGCCGCTCGGAAAGCGCGTCGGCGGCGCTCATGTTCGGATCCTCGAGCATGATCTCCAGCGCCCTGCTCGGGCCGACGACCCGGGGCAGGAAGTAGGTCATGCCGCCGTCCGGGGAGGCGCCGATCCGCCCGTAGGCGCAGGCGAAGAACGCGGCCTCCGAGGCGATCCTCGTGTCGCAGGCCAGCGCCAGGGAGAAGCCGGCCCCGGCGGCGGGGCCGTTGACGGCGGCGATCACCGGGTAGGGGACGCGGCGCAGGTCGACGATCGCCTGGTGCAGGACCTCGGCCCCCCGGCGGACGTCGGAAGGGAGGTCGAAGTCCTCCGACTCGACCCCCTTGCGGAACCAGTTCACGTCGCCACCCGCGCAGAACGCCTTGCCGGCGCCGGTGATGATCAGCGCCCGCAACGGGGCCCGGTCGGCTAGCCAGGCGAAGGCGACCGTGAGCTCGCCGATCATCTGCGGGCTCATCGCGTTGAAGGCATCGGGGCGGTCGAGGGTGAGGGTGCCGATCTCGCCGTCGATCTCGAGCCGCATCGTCTCCAGCTCGGGCGGGCTCAGGGTCTGGGTCGTCATCTGCTCTCCGTCTCGTCGCGTGTCGGGTCGAGCGCCGGTTTGGCCGTTCGGCCAGGAGCCTACCCTTTGACCCGATGGCCGAAGGCAACGGACAGGCATCGAGGGCGGAGCGCGTCGCCGAGCAGCGGCGCGGCCTGCCCGACTCCCCCGGCGTCTACATCTTCCACGGCTCCCGTGGCGAGGTGCTCTACGTGGGCAAGGCGCGCTCGGTGCGCAAGCGGGTCGCCTCGCACTTCTCCGGCGGCGAGTCCGAGCTGACCCGCCGGGTCGACCGGATCGAGTTCCTCGTCACCGCCAACGAGGCCGAGGCGCTGCTGGCCGAGCAGAGCTTCATCAAGCGCCACCGGCCCCGATTCAACATCCGCCTCCGCGACGACAAGTCCTACCCCTACGTCGGCATCAGCCTCGACGAGGACTTCCCGCGGGTCTACTTCACCCGCGAGCGGCATCGCCCGCGCCGCGCCTACTTCGGGCCCTTCTCAAGCGCCAAGCGCGTGCGCGAGACCCTCGACCTGCTGGGCAAGCTCTTCCAGTACCGCACCTGCGACGGGCCCGAGCCGGGGCGGCGCTCCGGCAATCCCTGCCTCGACTACTTCATCAAGCGCTGCGGGGCGCCGTGCGTCGGCTACGTCGACCGCGAGGAGTACCGCCGCAACATCGAGGCGATCTGCGACTTCCTCTCCGGCCGCTACCGCCAGGTCGAGTCCGAGGAGGAGCGCAAGATGCAGGAGGCGGCCGACGCGCACCAGTACGAGCGCGCGGCGCTGCACCGCGACCGCCTGCAGGCGATCCGCTCGCTGTTCGAGCGACAGCGCGTCGCCGGCGGCTCGGTCGGCACCGCCGACCTGATCGGCGTCGCGGCCGAGGGGGCCGACGCCAACGCCCAGGTCTTCCAGGTCCGCGACGGAATCCTCGCCGAGCGCCAGAGCTTCTACCTCGACAATCGCGGCGAGCGGGGGCTCGCGGAGGTGGCCGAGGAGTTCATCGGCCAGTACTACTCCGCCTCCCCGGCGATGCCGCGGACGATCGTCGTCGGCCCCTACCTGCGCGAGCGGGTCGGGCTGCTCTCGGAGGCGCTGAGCGAGCGGCGCGGATCCCCGGTCGAGGTGCGGGCCGCGGAGCGCGGCGACAAGCGCCGCCTGCGCGAGCTCGCCGAGCGCAACGCCCGCCTCGCCCTCGACCAGGACCGGCTGCGGCGCGAGCACAGGCGCCAGCGCCGGGTCGAATCCCTCTCGGCGCTCCGGGAGGTGCTGGGAATGGAGGAGCTGCCGGTGCGGATCGAGGGCTTCGACATCTCCAACCTCGGCGCCCAGCACACGGTCGCCTCGATGGTCGTCTTCGAGGGCGGCGCGACCAAGAAGGCGCACTACCGGCGGTTCCGCGTCAGGGGTGCCGCCGCCGACGATTTCGCCGCCATGGAAGAGGTCCTCGGCCGCCGCATCAACCGCTACCTCGAGCAGGCCGATCTCTCGCCGCACGACGCCGAGCGCGACGAGAGCTTCGCCTCGCTGCCCTCGCTGGTCGTGATCGACGGCGGCAAGGGCCAGCTGGCGGCGGGAATGCGGGCGCTGCGGCAGTTCACCGAGCGCGGCGTGACCGTGATCAGCCTGGCCAAGCGACTGGAGGAGGTCTACGTCCCGGGCCGCACCGCGCCGATCGACCTCGCCGCCGACACGGAGGCCTCGAAGCTCCTGCAGCGGGTCCGCGACGAGGCCCACCGGTTCGCGATCGAGCACCATCGCGGGCGCCGCGACCGGGCGATGACCGGCTCGGTGCTCGACGAGCTGAAGGGAGTCGGGCCGGTGCGCAAGCGGGCCCTGCTGCACCACTTCGGCTCGCCAGAGCGCTTCCTCGCCGCGACTCGCGAGGAGCTCGAGGCCGTGCCCGGCGTCCCCGGGAAGGTGGCGCGCGAGATCCACGAGCAGCTCAACCGGACCGGATGACCGCGGCCGACTCGACAGCGGTGAAGATGGTGGTGATCACCGGCCACTCGGGGGCCGGGAAGTCGGAGGCGATCGCCGCCTTCGAGGACGGGGGCTACTTCTGCGTCGACAACCTGCCGCCGCGGATGATCGGATCGCTCGGCGAGCTGTTCCGCCACTCCGGCAGCGGCGTCGAGCGGGCCGCGGTCGTATCCGACGTGCGCGGGGGCGAGTACTTCGAGGAGCTGATCCAGGTCCTCGACGACCTGGAGGGGGACGGCCTGCCCCTGGAGGTTCTCTACCTCGAGGCGGACGAGGAGACCCTCGTCGACCGCTACAAGGAGACCCGCCGGCGCCATCCCCTCGCTCCGGAGGGGCGGGCCGTCGAGGGGATCCGGGCCGAGCGTGAGATGCTGGCGCCGCTGCGGGAGCGGGCCGACGTGGTGATGGACACCAGCGACCTGGCCAGCGGAGAGCTGCGGCGACGGATCGCCGACGAGATGCTGAGCGCCGTCCCCGGCGGCAAGCTGGCCGTCACCCTGCTCACCTTCGGCTTCAAGAACGGGCCGCCCCGCGATGCCGACCTCACCCTCGACGTCCGCTTCCTGCCCAACCCCCATTACGTCGACGACCTGCGACCGCTGACCGGGCACGACGAGGAGGTGCGGCGGTACGTCGAGTCGGGAACGCAGGCGGGGGAGTTCTACGGCCGCCTGCTGCCCCTCCTGGAGTTCCTCGTCCCGGCCTACGTCGCGGAGGGCAAGAGCCATCTGACGATCGCGATCGGCTGCACCGGCGGACGCCACCGCTCGGTGACGGTGGCCGACCGCATCCGCCGCGACCTCGCCGGGCGCGAGGACGTGATCGTCAAGGTCAAGCACCGCGACGTCGAGCTCGACGCCTGAGGCGGCGCGCCCCTTCCCGGGGCCATCCGCCGCCTAACATCCCTGCGATGCCGGCCCCCGCGATCTCGATCCGCGACCTGCGCATGTCCTACGGCGAGGTCGAGGCCGTGCGCGGGATAGACCTCGACGTCGAGCAGGGTGAGATCTTCGCCTTCCTCGGACCCAACGGCGCCGGCAAGACGACCACGGTCGAGATCCTCGAGGGGTACCGCCGCCGCAGCGGGGGAGGTCTCGGTCCTCGGCGTGGATCCCCAGGGGGCCGGCTCGGAGTGGCGCGAGCGGATCGGGATCGTCCTGCAGAGCGACAAGCTCGACCCCTACCTGACGGTCCGCGAGTCGCTCGAGCTCTACGCCGGCTACTACCGCAGCCCGCGCGCCGTGGACGAGGTGATCGCCCTGGTCGGTCTCGGCGAGAAGGCCGAAGAGCGTGCGAGCAGGCTCTCCGGCGGCCAGCAGCGCCGCCTCGACGTCGGCATCGCGCTGATCGGCGACCCGGAGCTGCTCTTCCTCGACGAGCCGACCACGGGCTTCGACCCATCGGCCCGCCGCCAGGCCTGGGAGGTGATCGCCGGGCTGCGCGACCTCGGCAAGACCGTCTTCCTCACCACCCACTACATGGACGAGGCGCAGCGGCTCGCCGACCGCGTGACGATCATCGCCCGCGGGGAGATCGTCGCCCGGGGCACGCCGGAGGACCTCGGCAACCGAGGCGAGGAGCCGGCGAGGATCAGCTTCCGCCTCCCCAGCGGTCACACGGCGGAGGAGATACCGCTCGAGGTGGCGTCCGCGAACGGCTCGGGGCAGGTGACGCTGAGCACCAGCACGCCGGTGCAGACGCTCAACCGGCTCACCGGCTGGGCACTGGAGCGCGGCCTCGAGCTGGAGGGCCTCGAGGTGAGGAGGCCCAGCCTCGAGGACATCTACCTCGAGCTGACCTCGGAGTCCGGCGAATGAGCGGCGCCGCCCTCGCGCTGCATCAGTTCCGCTACGACCAGAAGGCGTTCTGGCGCAACCCCGCGTCGGTCTTCTTCACGGTCCTCTTCCCGGTCGTCCTGCTGCTGATCTTCGCCACCGTGTTCGGTGGGCAGACAGTGGACGTGCGCGGCGGGATCAAGACCACGACCTACTACGTCCCGGCGATCATCACCCTCTCGGTGATCTCGGCGACGATGCAGAGCCTGGCGATGTCGCTGACCATCGCCCGCGAGGACGGGCGCCTGAAGCGCGGCCGGGGAACACCGATGCCGGCCTGGGTCTTCGTCGCCGGCCGGGTCGGGAACGCGATCGTCGTCTCCCTGCTGATGCTCGTCCTGCTCGCCGCGATCGGCGGCCTCCTCTACGGGGTCGCGGTTCCCTGGGACCGGCTGCCGGCGATCGTCCTCACGCTGGTGGTCGGCGCCGCCTCGTTCTGCTGCCTGGGCGTGGCTCTGACCGCACTGATCCCCTCCCAGGACGCCGCCGCCCCGATCGTCAACGCGATCCTGCTCCCCCTCTATTTCCTCTCGGGCGTCTTCATCCCCGACGATCAGCTTCCCAGCGGCGTCATCCATTTCGCCGACGCCTTCCCGATCAGGCACTTCTTCGAGGCCTTCTTCGCCGCCTACGTCCCGGCCGGCGCCGGCGGCTCCGGAGTCGAGTGGGACAACCTCGCGATCGTCGCCATCTGGGGCATCGCCGGCCTCCTGTTCGCGGTCCGCTTCTTCCGCTGGACGCCGAGAACCGGCTGAGGCGTACCGCGGCGGATGGCTGACGCGTGCCGCGGCGGATGCGGCGACACGCGTCGCCCCGCCCGTATAGCCTGCCCGCCGTGCTGCATCACGTCCGCCTCGAGGTCGGTGACCTCGAAAAGAGCGCCGCCTTCTACGACTCGCTGCTGGCCCCGCTGGGTTGGCGGCGCCACTTCGAGCGCGACGAGACCGTCGGCTGGGGCATCGCGAAGCCCGTCTTCTTCATCTCCGCCCACCACCCGCCCTGCCCGGGGTTCGGCCTGATCTCCTTTTCGGCGAAGGGGATCGCTGCGGTCCGGGCGGCGTGGGAGGGGGGAGTCGCCGCCGGCGGCAAGAGCACCGGCGAGCCGGGCGAGGCCCGAGGTCACGGCTCGGGCAGCTACTCGGCGTTCCTCCAGGACCCCAACGGCTACGACGTCGAAATCACCATCGGCCCCGACTGATCGTCGCGAACTCCATAAGATCGAGGTACCAACGATCTCGGACCCCAGGAGGAAATGACTGAATGGCTGTCAAGGTCGGGATAAACGGCTTCGGACGAATCGGGCGGAATGTCCTGCGCGCCGCGCTGGCGACCGACGCGGACCTCGAGTTCGTCGCACTCAACGACCTGATCGACGTGGGGACGATCACCCACCTGTTCAAGTACGACTCGATCTACGGCCGCTTCCCGGGCGAGGTCGAGGCGGGCGAGGCCTCGATCACCGTCGACGGGTCTGAGATCAAGGTCCTCTCCGAGCGCGACCCCGCCGACCTCCCCTGGGCCGACCTCGGGGTCGACGTGGTGATCGAGTCGACCGGCTTCTTCACCGCCCGCGCCGACGCCGCCAAGCACCTCGAGGCCGGCGCGAAGAAGGTGATCATCTCCGCTCCGGCCAAGGAGCCCGACGTCACGGTCGCGCTCGGGCGTCAACTTCGACGACGACTACGACCCGGCAGAGCCACCACATCATCTCCAACGCCTCCTGCACGACCAACTGCCTCGCCCCGGTGGCCAAGGTGCTGCACGAGTCCTTCGGGATCGAGCACGGGCTGATGACCACGATCCACGCCTACACCGCCGACCAGCGGCTGCAGGACATGCCCCACAAGGACCTGCGCCGCGCCCGCGCCGCGGCGCTCAACCTGATCCCGACCACGACCGGCGCCGCCAAGGCCGTCGGGCTGGTCCTGCCCGACCTCAACGGCAGGCTGAACGGCTTCGCGATGCGGGCGCCGACGCCGACCGGCTCGGTCGTCGACCTCGTCGCCAACGTCTCTCGCAAGGCCAGCGCCGAGGAGATCAACGAGGCGGTCCGGGCGGCGGCCGAGGGCCCGATGAAGGGGATCCTCTCCTACACCGAGGACCCGATCGTCTCCACCGACATCATCGGCGACCCGCACTCGTCGATCTTCGACGCGGGGCAGACGATGGTGATCGACGACGGCCGGATGATCAAGGTCGCTCTCCTGGTACGACAACGAGTGGGGCTACTCGAACCGCTGCGTCGAGCTCGCGGGCAAGGTCCTCGCCCCGGTCACGGCCGGGGCCTGAGCTCCCGCGGCAGCCTTGAGCGGATCCAAGGCAAGCGTCCGTGACGCCGACGTCGCGGGCAAGCGGGTGCTGGTGCGAGTCGACTTCAACGTGCCCCTGGCCGGAGGGGAGGTCGAGGACGACACCCGGATCAGGGCGGCGCTGCCGACGATCGAGCTGCTGAGGAGCCGCGGCGCCAAGGTCATCCTCGTTTCCCACCTCGGGCGACCGGGAGGAGAGCCCGACCCGGCGCTCTCGATGAGGCCGGTGGCCGAGCGGCTCTCGGAGCTGCTCTCCGCGCAGGTCGAGCTCGCCCCCGAGGTCGTCGGCGAGCGGGCGGCGGCGATGTCCCGGGCGCTGGAGCCGGGAGGGGTCCTGCTGCTCGAGAACAGCCGCTACGAGCCCGGGGAGACCGCCAACGACGCCGAGCTGGCGGCCGACCTTGCCGAGCTCGGCCGAGGTCTACGTCAACGACGCCTTCGGGGCGGCGCACCGCGCCCATGCGACGACCGAGGGGGTCGCTCACCGGCTTCCCGCCTACGCCGGCCTCCTGCTCGAGCGTGAGCTCGAGCAGCTGGGCCGCGTGGCCGCCGATCCCGAGCGCCCCCTGGTGGTCGTCCTCGGCGGTGCCAAGGTCAGCGACAAGGTCGGGGTGATCGACCGCTTCCTCGAGACCGCCGACGAGATCCTGATCGGCGGAGCGATGTGCTTCAGCTTCTTCCGCGCCCAGGGGCACTCCACCGGCGACTCGCTGGTCGAGGAGGCGGGGGTCGAGCTCGCCGCCAAGGCGCTCGAGAAGGCCGAGCGCAGCGACTGCGATCTGCGCCTCCCGGTGGATCTGGTGCTCGGCGACCGCTTCGATGCGGAGGCGGAGCGCCGGGTCTCCGACGGAACCGAGGTCCCCGATGGCTGGATGGGCCTCGACATCGGCCCCCGCACGGCGCGCGATTACGCGGCACAGGTCTCGGCTGCCGGGACGGTGCTCTGGAACGGTCCGATGGGCGCCTTCGAGCTGCAGCCGTTCGCCGACGGCACCAGGGTCCTGGCCGAGGCGGTTGCCGAGAGCGAGGCGACCACCGTGGTTGGCGGCGGCGACTCGGTCGCCGCGCTTCGGCAGTTCGGCCTCGCCGATCGGGTCGACTGGCTGAGCACCGGCGGCGGTGCCTCGCTGGAGCTGCTCGAGGGCAAGCGGCTTCCGGGGGTCGAGGCGCTGATCGATGCCAAGACCGAGGCGAAGGGAGGCGCGCGATCGTGAGCGAAAGACGGCCCTACGTCGCAGCGAACTGGAAGATGAGCAAGACGGTGGCCGAGGCCGAGCAGTACCTCGGCGCCTTCCTGCCCGGGGCGCCCGGCGCCGACGGCCCGGAGGTCGTGATCTGCCCCTCCTTCCTCGCCCTGCGCGCAGTGGCCGAGCGCTGCTCCGGCACCGCGGTCAGGGTCGCCGCCCAGAACGTGCACGAGGAGGCCTCGGGCGCCTTCACCGGCGAGGTCTCGGCGCCGATGCTGCTCGAAGCGGGGGCCGACGCGGTCATCCTCGGTCACTCCGAGCGGCGGCAGCTGTTCGGCGAGACCGACGAGGCCCTGGCCCGCAAGGTCCCGGCCGCGCTCGCGGCCGGGCTGGAGCCGATCCTCTGCGTCGGCGAGACCGAGGAGGCCCGGGACGCCGACCAGACCGAGGCCGTGCTCGAGCGGCAGATCCAGGCCGACCTCGAGGGGGTGGAGGGCGCCGGGATGTCGCGGCTGGTCGTCGCCTACGAGCCGATCTGGGCGATCGGGACGGGCCGCACGGCGACGCCCGAGCAGGCGCAGGAGGCGATCGCCTTCATCCGCGACTTGCTCCGCGCCCGCGGCGGCGACGCCGACCGGGTGCGGATCCTCTACGGCGGCTCGGTCAAGCCGGGCAACGCGGCCGAGCTGATGGCGCAGGCCGACATCGACGGGGCCCTGGTCGGCGGGGCCTCGCTCGATCCGGAGGACTTCGCGGCGATCGTCGCGGCTGCCGGATGAGCGGCCCCACGCAGCTGCCGGTGCCCTCGCTGGCGCTGGTGGTCCTCGACGGCTGGGGGATCGCGGCGGCCGGCCCCGGGAACGCGATCTCGCTCGCCGAGACCCCGAACTTCGATCGCCTCTGGTCGGAGTTCCCGCATACGCAGCTCTCCGCGCAGGGGCGCGACGTGGGACTGCCCGACGGGCAGATGGGCAACTCGGAGGTCGGCCATCTCAACCTCGGCGCCGGGGCGGTCGTCAAGCAGGACCTGACCAGGATCGACGACGCGATCGCCGACGGCAGCTTCTTCGAGAACGCGCCCCTGCGGGCCGCCTGCGAGCGGGCCCGCTCGGGTCCCGGCAAGCGCCTGCATCTGCTCGGCCTCGTCTCCGACGGCGGCGTGCACTCGGGCTGGGAGCACCTCGAGGCCAGCATCGAGATGGCGGCCCAGGAAGGCGTCCCCGAGGTGGTCTTCCACGCCTTCACCGACGGCCGCGACACCCTGCCGACCGCCGGGCGCGGCTACCTCGCGGAGCTCGAGCGCTGGCTCCGTCAGGCGGGGCGGATCGGGACCGTCGCGGGGCGCTTCTATGCGATGGACCGCGACACCCGCTGGGAGCGGATCAAGCTCGCCTACGACGCGATCGTCCACGGCGAGGGGCTCTCGGCCGTGAGTGCCGACGCCGCGATCGCCGACGCCTACGAGCGCGGTGAGACCGACGAGTTCGTCAAGCCGACCGTGATCGGCGACTACCGCGGCATGGCCGAGGGCGACGTCGCCTTCTTCGTCAACTTCCGCCCCGATCGCGCCCGCGAGATGACCATGGCGCTGGCGGATCGCGAGTTCGACGGCTTCTCGCGCTCCGGCGGCCCGCTGATCGACCTGACCACGATGACCTCCTACCGCAAGGGCTGGGGATATCCCGTGGCCTTTGCCGAGGAGCGGCCGAAGACGACGATCGCGGAGGTCGTCTCGGAGGCGGGCGGTAGGCAGCTGCACGTTGCGGAGACCGAGAAGTACGCCCACGTCACCTACTTCTTCAACGGGGGTCGCGAGCAGGAGTGGGAGGGGGAGGAGCGCTTCCTGGTGCCGTCTCCCCGCGATGTCCCCACCTACGACCAGAAGCCCGAGATGAGCGCCCGGGGGGCCGCCGACGCCTTTGCGGGCGCCTGGAGCGAGGACGGGTTCCGGTTCGGGATCATCAACTTCGCCAACTCCGACATGGTCGGCCACACCGGCGTCATCCCGGCGGCGGTGAAGGGGGTCACGGAGGTCGACTCCTGCCTGGGAGAGGTCGTCGACGCCGTCCACTCGAGCGGCGGCGCCTGCATCATCACGGCCGACCACGGCAACTCCGACCACATGCTCGAGCCCGACGGCTCCCCCAACACCGCCCACTCGCTCAACCCCGTGCCGCTGATCGTCACCGCGACCGGCGTCTCGCTGCGCGACGGCGGCATCCTCGCCGACGTCGCCCCGACCGCGCTCGAGCTGCTCGGAATCCCGCAGCCGCCCGAGATGACAGGGCGCTCGCTGCTCCGGGACTGAGGCGCCCCGGCGGTCAGCTGTCCTCGGCGAGGATCGCGTAGATCTGCCGGCGGGCGGTATCGAGCGCCTCGCGGGCGCGTGAGCGCTGGTCCTCCGTGCCGGCCCGGCCGACCTGGAGCGCCGCGGCACGGAGGGCGAAGAAGGACTCCCGCAGCCGGACCTCGTCCTGACCGGCCCCGGCGTTGACCTCCTCCCACGGGAGGGGGCCGGTGCGCTCCCCGGCGGCCTGCCTCCCCTCGTCCGTGAGCGAGAACTCGCGCTTTCCCTCGGACTCGGCGCCGCTGATCAGTCCGGTTTCCTCGAGCAGCTGCAGGGTCGGGTAGATCGAGCCGGCGCTGGGGCGCCAGATGCCGCCGCTGCGCTCCTCGACCTCCTTGATCATCTCGTACCCGTGCATCGGCTTCTCGTCGAGCAGGGCGAGCACCGCTGCCTTGACGTCGCCCCGGCGGGCGCGGGGACCGCCCCGGCCGAACTGCCGCCGGCCGTATCCGTGCCGGCGGCGATCCCGTCGACGTGGTCCGGCGAATCCCCGCTCGCGTTCGAATTTGTCGTACATGCCTTGCGTCCTTCTGTTGACGACAGTACGCGATATATCGTAACAGTTCGCTCCTGGGCAGCCGCTTGACCCGGTTTTCGCTTCACCCAAGCCCGAGGAGCGCAAGCTGACCAGGATCGAGATCGGCAGCGGCGCAGTCCGCCGGGGCCCCAATACGCTGGCGGCGATGCGCAGTGACCCGCAGCGACTCCGGTTCGAGATCGCGGCCCGCGACGGCGAGGCCCGCAGCGGGGTGCTGCGCACCCCCCATGGCCCGGTCGAGACCCCGGCCTTCATCCCGCTCGCCACCAAGGGCTCGGTGCGGGGGCTGGACACGCCCGAGGTCGCCGGCCTCGGGTTCGAGATGGTGCTCGGCAACACCTTCCACCTGCTGGTCTCGCCGGGGCCCGAGAGGATCGCCGCCGCCGGCGGCCTGCATTCCTTCATCGGCTGGGAGAGGGCGATCATCACCGACTCGGGCGGCTTCCAGGTCTTCTCCCTCGCTCACGGCAACGTCGCCGAGGAGGTAAAGGGGAGCGGCCGCAGGGGGGAGGGGCAGGGGGCGATCATCGAGATCGAGGAACGGGGCGTCCGTTTTCGCTCCTACCGCGACGGCGCCGAGCACTTCCTCTCTCCGGAGGCCTCGATGGAGGTGCAGGCGGCGCTGGCGTCCGACATCGCCCTCGCCTTCGACGAGTGCACCCCGTATCACGCGGACCGTGACTACACCGCGCGCTCGACCGAGCGCACCCACCGCTGGCTCGATCGCTGCCTCGCCTGGCACGAGCGTCAGGGCCCGCCGGGCCAGGCCGTCTTCGGGATCGTCCAGGGCGGGGTCCACGAGGACCTGCGCCGGGCCTCGTCGCAGTTCGTCTCTGAGGCGGGGGTCGACGGGATCGCGATCGGCGGCACCCTGGGGCGCGACAAGGAGGAGATGCGCGGCGTGCTCGGGCTGACGGCGCCGCTGCTGCCGCCGGACGCGCCCAAGCACCTGCTCGGGATCGGCGAGGTCGACGACCTCCTCGACGGGATCGCCCTCGGGCTCGACCTCTTCGACTGCGCCGTCCCCACCAGGCTGGCGCGTCACGGCGTCGCCCTCGCTCCCGAGCCGCAGCGGCGCTTCCGTCTCGACCTGCGAAAGGCGGGGCACGAGGGCGATCGCCGGGCGCTGGTCGAGGGCTGCCCCTGCCCCGCCTGCGGCCTCCACGATCGCGACTACCTCAGCTACCTCTCGCGGGCCGAGGAGCTGACCGCGGTCCGCCTCCTGGTCCTCCACAACCTCACCTACCTCGAGCGCCTCATGGCAGGCGCCCGCGGCGCGATCGAAGCGGGCTCCTTCGCCGCCTACCGCGAGGCGATCTTCGACGGCGCCCCACCCTGGGCCGCCTGACCGCACAGCCGAACTGCACCTTATGCGTTCATTGGGGCCCTAAGGTTGCGTTCGGCGGGCAGCGCTACTGGGTGTTGTCCTTGACCAGCTGCTTGAGGTCGCTGACGACGTTGTCCACGGTGTCGCCCGCGACCTTGCGGATCTGGACCCCGGCCGCCTTGTCGGTGGTGAGGATGACCGCGGCGGCGACCAGGGCGGCGATCAGGACCAGGGCGATCAGCGCCATCACCGCCCTCATGAAGCGCCCGAAGGCCGAGCGCTTGCGGGGCTCTGCCGGAGCGGCCGCGGGCTGCGGGGAGCTGGGCTGGCGGCGCAGCAGCGGCGCCGGTGGGCTCGGCCTGTACTCGGTCGCCGCGGTGCGGTCCAGCGGCCGGGTCGCCGTCTCGCCGCCGAGATGGCGGGTCGGAGTGTCGTCGTCGGCCAGGGGCAGGGTCACGTCCTCTCCGGCGAGCCCGCGCTCGAGGCCGTCGGCGAGCTCCTCGGCGCTCGAGTAACGGCGCAGCGGGTCGCCCTCCAGGGCCCTCAGCACCGCGGCCCCGATCGCCTCGGGGACCTCGTCGTTGTAGGTGCTGGGGGGCAGCGGGCTCTCGTTCTGCTGGCGGACGGCGAGCTCGGCGAGCGATGAGCCCTCATACGGCAGCCGACCTGTGAGGAACTGGTAGAGGACGACGCCCAGCGCGTAGACGTCGGAGGCCGGTGTCGCCTCCTCGCCACGCACCTGCTCCGGCGCCAGGTAGGCGGCGGTGCCGACCACCGAGCCGACCTGCGTGATCCGGGTCTGCTCGGCCGCCCGGGCGATCCCGAAGTCGGTCAGCTTGACCACCATCTCGCCGTCGCCCGCGGGGCCGCCGTCGATCATCAGGTTGCCGGGCTTGACGTCGCGGTGGATGATCCCGCGCTTGTGCGCGTAGTCGAGGCCGGCGCACGCCTGGATACCGATCTCGACAGTGGTCCGGGGATCGAGGCTTCCGTGTCGCTGCAGCAGCTGCGCCCCCGAGCGTCCCTCCATGTACTCCATGACGATGAAGTGACGACCGTCGTCCACGCCCGTGTCATAGACCTGGACGATGTTCGGATGGATCAGCTTCGCCACCGCCAGGGCCTCGCGGCGGAAGCGGGCGACGAAGCGATCGTCGTCGGAGAGGTGCTCGGCGAGGATCTTCACCGCCACCTTGCGCTCGAGGATCAGGTCGGTGGCGCGGTAGACGTTCGACATCCCCCCCGATCCGAGGCGGTCGAGGAGCTCGTAGCGCTCGGAGAGCGTCCCGGCCTCCATCATCGCCCGCGCTTGGCCTTCCCGGGACCCACGCCGCCCGAGCCTCCGCCCGTGGTCGGCGGCGCCGTGGTGGTCGTGGTGGTCGTGGTCGGCGGCGTCGTGGTTGTTGACGGCTGCGTCTCGGTTGTGTCCGGAGTCGACTTCGTCGTCTCCTTGGTCGTCGGCTTGCTCTCGCTGGTCGCCTCCTCGGTCGGGATGGCCAGCGTCTCGACCGGGGCCTCGGTGGTGGCTTCGACGCACTGGGCGGTCACCGACTCGAGCTTCGCGGCGCCCCGTGCCAGCGCCCGGCGGAGCCTCGGATCGACGCTGCTCGGCAGCTCGGTGACCTGCCGGCGGACCTCCGCCACCGCCGTCTCGGCGTCCGCGCAGCTTCCTTCTGCGGCCAGCTGCTTGACCTGGTCGAGGTTCTTGACGATGTCCGAGGCGCGGGTGCCCGGAAGCAGGTTGTCGTTGTTCGAGCTGCCACAGGAAACCAGCCCCAGCGCGGTCGCGACGCCGGCGGCAAAGACCAGGAGATAGGGGGCAAATCGGGTCACGGGGCGAGTCTAGAGAGGAGTCATTGGCCGGAGTAGAGGCGCTCGGCGAGGTGCTTGGGGAGGCCGCTTTCGAGGATCGGCTCGGCCGCCTTCTCGACGTCATAGGCGACCCGGTGGAAGACCGCCCGGGGCTTGGCGGTGTCGAGCTCGAGCCAGGCCGCCCGCGGGTCGCCATCACGGGGCTGCCCGACGCTGCCGGGGTTGAGCAACCAGGTTCCCTCGGCCAGGTCGACCGCGCAGCCGGCGGGAGCCTGGGCGCCACGCGCCGCCCAGGCCTCGCCCTCGCCTTCGCCGCTGGCGCCGACGAAGTAGAGGGCGACGTGCGAGTGGCCGATCAGGCAGATCCGCTCGGGCTGCAGCTGCATGCACTCGGCTGCCTGGTCGATCGAGAGCACGTACTCCCAGACCGGGTCGCGAGGCGAAGCGTGGAAGATCGCCATGCCCGAGCGCAGCCCCGAAGGAGCGAGCGGGCGGAGCATTTCGATCGTCTCCGGGTCGGCGTTCTCGATCGTCCAGCGGACCGCGGCGGCGGCAGCGGCGGAGAAGGAGGAGATGTCGAGCTGCCCGAGCACCGCGAGGTCGTGGTTGCCGATCAGGCAGGTGTCGCAGCGCTCGCGGACCAGCTCGGCGCACCGGTCGGGCTGGGCGCCGTAGCCGACCACGTCGCCGAGGCACCAGATCTCCTCGAAGGGGTCATCGAAGTCGTCGATCGCCTCGAGGACGGCCTCGAGTGCCGGGAGGTTCGAATGGATGTCGCTGATCACCGCGGCGCGCATGGGTCTGCGGCCGGCCTGGCGGGTGGAATCCAGGGCCCGGCCCGCCCCCGCCGACCGGGCCAGGGGGCCGTCTATCGTAGAGATGAGTGGCCGTGCGCACCCACCCGAACCGCCGGCCGGCAATAGCGGTTGCCGCGGTCGCGGTGGCGGCGGTCGCGGTGGCGGAGATCGTCGCCTGGCTGATCGGCCCCCACGGCGGAGTGATCGACCCGGACCACGTCTCGGCCGCTGCCTACTTCGGCGCTGCGCAGCTCGACCGCGCGGCCGACTTCAACGGTCCGCAGCGGCTGATCGGCCTCGGGTCGCTGCTCGTGCAGCTCGCGGTGCTGGCGCTGCTGGCGCTCTGGCGCCCCCGGGTCCTGCGCAGTGCCCTCGCAACCGCCGGGCGCCGTCCCCTGATCGGCGCGGCCGCGGTCGCCGCGTCGATCTCGCTGATCCTGGTGATCGCCGGCCTGCCACTGGCGGCGATCGGGCATCAGCGAGCACGAGATTTCGGCCTCGCCACCCAGGGGTTCGGTCCATGGCTCTCGGATCAGGCCCGCTCGGCGGCGGTCGCCGCGGGACTCGCCGCGATCGGCGGCTTGGGGGCGATGGTCCTGATCCGCCGGCTCGGAAGGCGATTCTGGATCGGCGGCACAGCGCTGGTGGTCGCCTACGCGGTGATCGCCACCTGGCTGGCGCCGGTGTTGCTGGCGCCGGTGTTCAACGATTTCCAAGAGCTCCCGAAGGGCCCGACTCGCGCCCGGGTGCTGCGGCTCGGTCGCGAGGCTGGGGTCGACATCGGCCAGGTCTACCGGGTGGACGCCAGCCGCCGCTCCACCGCGCTAAACGCCTACGTGGACGGCCTCGGATCGAGCAAGCGCGTGGTCATCTACGACAACGCGATCCGGCGGCTGAGCCCGGCCGAGCTGGACTCGATCGTGGCCCACGAGCTCGGCCACGTGAAGCGCGACGACATCGTCCACGGCATTTTCTTCGTGGCCCTGATCGCCCCGCTCGGTGTCCTCTTCGTGCAGCTGATGAGCTGGGGCATGGCGGCTCGCAGCGGAGACGACGTTCGCACCCCCGGTGTGATCCCAGCGCTGGCCCTCTCGGTGACCCTCGCCACCCTGGTGCTCGGGGTCCCCGGCAACCAGCTATCCCGCAGGGTCGAGGCGCGCGCCGACACCTTCGCCCTCGAGCTGACCCGCGACCCCGACACATTCATCGCGCTGCAGACGCGGCTGGCCCTGAGCAACATCTCCGATCCAGATCCCCCCGGCCTGCTGCACTTCCTCTTTGGCTCCCATCCCTCGACGATGGAGCGGATCGGCGCCGCGGTCGCCTTCCGGCGGCAGCTCGCATCCCGCAGTTGTCTGAAATGCCCGCGCGGTGTTAGCGCGGGCAGGCGCATGTCAGGCCGCGAAGCGGCCGCAGGTCCATGAAATGCCCGCGCGGTGTTAGCGCGGGCAGGCGCATGTCAGGCCGCGAAGCGGCCGCAGGTCCATGAAATGCCCGCGCGGTGTTAGCGCGGGCAGGCGCATGTCAGGCCGCGAAGCGGCCGCAAGTTGCTACTGCTCGCCGGGGTACTCGGGGAGGCTCTTGATTCCCTCCCTGGTGCTCCACTTCGAGTAGTTGTCCTCGAGTGCGTCGATCAGCTCGCGCATGAACCGCGGCGCGAGCGCGACCCGGGAGACGACCACCCCCGGCACCTCGTCCTCCTCGATCTCGTGGTCGATCCGGGCGAAGGTAATGGTGAACTCGTAGTCCGAGTGGCTGACGTTGGCGAAGTTGGCGTAGACGCCGGCCATCTGCTCGGGTGAGCTGTGGATGTTGATGTGACGCTCGCCGTGCTCTTCCTCGGGCATCTGTCTCCTCTCTCGCGAGCTCTCGCGGCCTAGTATCGCAGCGCCCCGGTTGCCTGATCCCGCGCCGATGAAGACGATCCTGCTGACAGCCGGCCGCACGAGGCCCCCATTTGCCGACGATCTCGCCCATTACCGCAAGCTGCTCTCGCGCTATCAGCCGCTGGAGGTGATCGAGGCCCGCGACGAGCGCGACCTGCTGCGAAAGCTCCCGGACGCCGGCCGCCTGGTCGCGATCGACGCCGGCGGCCGCGCGATGGACTCGCTCGAGTGGAGCCGCTGGCTCGACGAGCGCAGGCTCGAGGCTCGCGACCTCTGCCTGCTTCTGGGCGGCCCTACCGGCATCCCGGGCGAGGCGCTGGCCGCCGCCGACGAGATGATCTCGCTCGGCCCCCAGACGATGGCCCACCAGCTCGCCCGGGTGATCGTCGCGGAGCAGCTCTTCCGCGCCTCGAAGATCCTCGCCGGAGAGCGCTATCACCACTGACCGTACGATCTAGGCGATGCCCGAGACGACGACCGACACGGTCTCCGAGCTTCGCGGCGCGGTCGAGCGGGCCGCCGGCTCGGTTAGCGGGGACGGCGCCGCGGCGACCGGGCTGTCGCTGGAGCGGCCGCCGAAGCCCGAGCTCGGCGACTACAGCACCAACGCGGCGATGCTGCTGGCGGGCCCGATGCGCCGCAACCCGCGCGAGGTGGCCGAGGCCCTCGCAGCCGAGCTGCGGGACGTGCTCTCCGGGAGCCTCGAGCGGGTCGAGGTGGCGGGGCCGGGCTTCGTCAACCTCTTCCTCTCCGACGCGTGGTTCAAGCGGGCGATCGAGGCGCTCGCCGAGGCGGGGGACCGGCTCGGCGAGCGCAGGACGCGGAATCCCGAGCGGGTGCTGGTCGAGTTCGTATCCGCCAACCCGACCGGCCCGCTGACCGCAGCCGGCGGCCGCCACGCCGCCTTCGGAGACTCGGTGGCGCGGCTCCTCGCCGCGGTCGGGCACGAGGTGGGCCGCGAGTACTACGTCAACGACCAGGGTGGCCAGATCGAGCGCTTCGCCGCCTCGATCGCGGCCGCGATCAGGGGCGAGCCGGCGCCGGAGGACGGCTACGAGGGCGACTACGTCGCCGATCTCGCCGGCGAGCTGGCCGCCGAGGGCGTCGATCCCGCCGAACTCGAATCTCTTGGCCACCTCGGTGTCGAGCGCATGGTCGAGCAGATCAGAGCCTCGCTGCATCGCTATGGAGTCGATTTCGACACCTGGACCTCCGAGCGCCACTTCCACGAGACCGGGAAGGCCGCCGCAGCGCTGGACCGCCTGCGCGACACCGGGCACACCTACGAGAGCGAGGGGGCGCTCTGGCTGCGCACCACCGAGTTCGGCGACGACAAGGACCGGGTCCTGCTGCGGGCCGACGGGTCGCCGACCTACTTCGCTGGCGACGTCGCCTACCACTGGGAGAAGCTGGAGCGGGGCTACGAGCGGCTGATCGACGTGCTCGGCGCCGACCATCACGGGTACACGGCGCGGATGCGGGCGGCGATCGAGTGCCTGGGACGGCCCGGGGAGCTGTTCGAGGCGGTGATCATGCAGCTCGTCCACGTCGTCGAGGGCGACGAGCGCTCGCGGATGTCCAAGCGGCGGGGGGAGTTCGTCAGCCTCGACGAGCTGGTCGACGACATCGGCGTCGACGCGACCAGGTTCTTCATGCTCCAGCGCAGCCACGAGACCACGGTCGACCTCGACCTCGACCTGGCGCGCCGGGAGTCCAGCGAGAACCCGGTCTACTACGTGCAGTACGCGCACGCCCGCATCTCCAGCATCCTGCGCAAGGCGGCCGAGGCCGGCGCGACCCCTACGGAAGGGGAAGCCGGGGCGGTGCGGGAGCGGGTAGCGCCGCTGGAGCCGGCGGAGCGGATCCTGATCAAGCGCATGCTCGAGCTCCCCGGTGAGATCGCCGAGGCGGCCGAGCGCCGCGCTCCCCACAGGCTCTGCGCCTACGCGACCGCGACCGCGGCCGACTTCCACGCCTTCTACCGCGACTGCCAGGTGCTCGGCGCCGAGGGGGAGGGGGTGGAGGCATCGCGACTCCTCCTCTGCCTGCTGGCGCGCGGCACCATCGCCCGCACCCTGGGGCTGCTGGGGATATCGGCGCCGGAGCGGATGTAGCGGCAGAGTCCTTTCAGCGCGGCGGCCCGCAAGGGTGCTGCCCGGGGGCGCCGAAAGAGGGGACGATGGCATTCCTCAGCCGCTTCCGATCGCAGCGCTCCCGCCGCCCGGCACGCCTGCCGATCTCCGCCGCGGAGCAGCTCGCCGAGGAGACCGGCCTGCCCCTGCTGCTGGAGGCCCCGGGGAGCGCCCTTGCCTGCGAAGGGGCGGAGGGACGCCCCTCGCCGTCGCTGAAGCGAGCCCAGCTCGAGACGGCGCGCGGACTGATCGCCAGCCTGCCGAGGTTGACCGATGGCGAGCCACCGGCCTCGATCTTCGTC
Source organism: uncultured Actinomycetes bacterium (assembly GCA_963725315.1). Taxonomy (GTDB): domain Bacteria; phylum Actinomycetota; class Thermoleophilia; order Solirubrobacterales; family 70-9; genus JBBRHQ01. Next base: position 390,101 of record CAVRYA010000007.1, read on the forward strand.
TCGAAGGGGATCGAGGCGGACGACGGGGTCTCGCCGGCGCTGGCGCTTGCCACGGTCTCGGCGCTCGACGGCCGCCGCACGCTGCTGGCCGAGGTGGACTTCCGGGGCCGCCGGATGTCGGAGGGGCTGAGGCTCGCCGCCGGCCCCGGGATCGGCGACTACCTCAACCGCGCGGCCCACCCGCAGGCGCTGCTCCAACCCCTCCAGCTCGAGGGCCGCGCTGCAGGCGACGGAGTGGACGCCGGCAGCCTCGTCTTCATCGCCGCCGGGGAGGGGAGCCCCGACCCGATGCCGCCCCCGACCTGGGAGCGCTTCCGCCACTTCGTCGCCAAGGCGAGCAGCGCCTATGACTTCGTCGTGCTCTCCGGCGAGCCGATGCTGGCGCCGTCGCAACCCGGCCAGCTGATCTCGCTGGTCGACGCGACCGTGCTCTGCGTCCGCCCCGGGGCGGTCAGCAGGGAGCAGGCGCGGATGGCCGGCGCGGCGCTGCACCGGTGGCTCCCTCACACGGTGGGCCTGGTCGCCGCTTCCGGCTGAGGCGGCAGGCTCAGAGGTCGTAGCGCGCCAGGTCGGACTCCAGCCTGGCGGCGTCGTCTCCCTGCGGCGCGACGGCCGGCTCTCCCTCGCCGCCGCTTCTCCCTCGCCGCCGCCAGCGCACCACGCCCAGGGCAAGCGCCAGCGCCCCGAGCAGGAAGGCGACGATCGGGACCAGGTAGGCGGAGAGATCGAAGCCCGAGTCGTCCGGCACTGCGAGAACCTCCTGCCCGTACTCGGCCACCAGCGCATCCTCGATCTGCTGCTTGGAGCGACCGGCGGCGATCTGACGACGGATGAAGGCGCGCTCGCGCTCGGCCTGGGGTGAGGTCGAGAGCTCCAGCAGGGTGCCGCAGATCGGGCACATCACCTCGTCCTCGATGTCGGGCAGCGAGGCCGGGGAGGCGCCTGCCCAGCCCGGGGCGATCAGCAGCCCGGCGACGATCGCCGCGATGGTGGCGCCGCGCCTCACTGGGGCGCCTCGCGCGGGGAGATCAGGGGCTCGACGAACTGCTTCAGGTAGGCGTCGGTGACCGGGCCACGGCGCACCAGTCTGAGGCGACCGCGCGGGTCCACCAGGAAGTTCTCGGGGACGCCGGTGGTGCCGTAATCGGAGGCGGCCTCGCCGTCGCCGTCGCGAAGCTGCGGGTAGGTGAGCCCGAATTCGCGCACGAAGGACCTGCCGTCGCCGCTCAGGTCGCGGGTGTCGATCCCGAGGACGGTGAATCGCGACCCCCCGTGGCGCTCCTGGAAGGCCTGCAGGGCGGGCGACTCCTGACGGCAGGGGACGCACCACGAGGCCCAGAAGTTGACCAGCACCCACTTGCCCCGCTGCGCGGTCAGGGAGCCCTCGCCCCTGCCGTCGAGCCGCGGCAGCGCCCCGGCCGGCGCCGCGGAGCCGACCTCGGCGCCCGAGGCGCCCTTCCTAAAGAGCCCGAAGGCGAGCAGCCCGACGACGGCGAGCACGGCGATCACGGCAAGGAAGGGCTTGGCGTCCATCGCTGGAAGCGTAGATAGGGCGCCCGGCCGCCGCGCCCCCGCCCGTAGAATCAGCCTGGCGCGGACGTAGCTCAGCTGGTAGAGCGCGAGCTTCCCAAGCTCGAGGTCGCGGGTTCGAGACCCGTCGTCCGCTTGGACGGGCAGTTCAAGGCGATTGCGCCGCTGCGTCCAAATGGAGCCCGTTTAATTCGACATCGATCTGTGACACATATCACGGCGTAATGCTAGGCTGGACCGGTGAGACGGATTTGGCGTGCAGCAGGGGGGTTGGCGCTTGCGAGTGCCATGCTCGTGGCTGCGCCCGCCGCGCAGGCCTCCCACGGACCGGTCAAGCGCCTCGCCGACGGGGTCCAGCGGATCACCTACGACGTAGGGCCGATAAACGTCACCCCGGGCCAGAACCGGATCGCCTACCGGCCGATCTCGGGCTCCGAGAAGCCCGCCGTGAACGGTTGGATCACCCGCATGAAGCCCGACCTCGTCTGGGCAGATGGCCCGCGCAAGGGAAAGCCTCCGCAGTCGATCAAGGTGATGTTCCACCACGGCGTCTGGATCAACCTGTCGTGCGAAGTCCAACTCTCCCTTCGGCCAGCTCTTCGCGGCCACCGGGGAGGAGAAGACGATCATGGAGTTCCCGCAGGGCTACGGCCTTCGCTACAAGGCGAGCGACGCCTGGCTGCTCAACCACATGATCCACAACCTCACCTCGGAGCCGATGAAGCTCGACATCCGCTACACGATCGACTTCATCCCCGACACAGCGCCGGAGGCGGCGAGCATCAAGCCCGTGGAGCCGATCTGGATGGACGTCGAAAGAGGAAGGATCTACCCGGTCTTCGACGTCCACAAGGGCTCGGGCGAGAACGGCAAGTTCACCTATCCCCGCGACGACCCGAACGCGTATCCGGCGGGCGTCCACAAGAACCTCTACACGCTGCCTGAGGACGGAGTGCTGCTGTCCACGGCAGGACACGTCCACACCGGCGGCCTCTACACCGACCTCTCGCTTGTCCGGCCCGGCGCCAAGTACGCGGGGCCGAAGTGCAACTCCAAGGGCAGGGTCGAAGCGCGTCGCGCCTGCTGGGAGAAGGCGCCGCGGGTCAAGGGTGATCACGTCCACCTGTTCCGCTCACACGCCAAGTACTTCGAGCCGGCCGGCCCGGTCTCATGGGACATGGCGATGAAGGGAACCCGACCCGACTGGATGGTCCAGGTGAAGAAGGGCGACACGCTCGACGTCCAGGCCACCTACGAGACGAAGATCGCCTCCTGGTACGAGTCGATGGGGATCATGGTCGTCTACTGGGCCCCCGGCGCCGAGTACGGTCGCGATCCGTTCAAGACCAAGGTCGACTACCCCGGCCAGGTGACCCACGGCCACTATCCCGAGAACAGCGTCCACGGCGGCAGGGCGTCCGACCTGCCCGACCCCCGCAACCTCCCCTCCGGCGCCACCACCGGTGACCCCTTCCTGATCAGCAGCTTCCAGTATGGGGCCGGCGACTACCGCATCCCGGGCGCCGACGGGCGCCCGCCCGTCGTCAAGAAGGGCCAATCGCTGACCTTCGAGCTTGCCGCTCCCGACGCCGCCCGCGAGGAATGGCACTCGCTGACCTCCTGCGCGGCACCGTGCAACCGCTCGACCGGGATCGCCTACCCGGTCCCCAACGGCAAGTTCCGCTTCGACTCAGGGCAGCTCGGAAACCTGAACGGAGTCGGTGCGCCGCCGACCGTCGGCCGCACCACCTGGTCGACGCCGAAGAGCCTCCCGGTCGGCACCTACACCTACTTCTGCCGCATCCACCCGATGATGCGCGGCGCCTTCCGCGTCGTCAAGTAATTCAGTTGCCGGCGCGGTGTTAGCGCCGGCAAGGCATGTCAGGCGGCGAAGCCGCCGCATTCCCGCCGGCGCGGTGTTAGCGCCGGCAGAGGCATGTCAGGCGGCGAAGCCGCCGCAAGTCATCCCTCGCCCCGCGAGCTGAGCCGGCCGCAACCGGCCAGGGCACGACGGCCCTGACCGGTCCGGGCGGCTTCGCGGCCCGTCCTAGCCCTTGGCCAGGACCTTGGCCTTCATCGTCTCGTACTCCTCGGCGCTGATCCCGCCCTTGTCCTTGAGGTCGTTGAGCTTGTGCAGCTCGTCGACCTCGGTGGTGCCGGCGGTCGTGCGGACGTACTCGTCGAAATGCTTCTTCTGATCGGCCTGCTCCTTGATCGCGCGGTCGCGCATCCCGCTCCCGCGGGCGATCAGGTAGATCAGGGCGGTCAGGAAGGGCACGAAGACGAGGAAGAAGACCCAGATCGCCTTACCCCACCCCGAGAGCTCGTGGTCGCGGAAGACGTCGATCAGGATCGTGATCATGATCCAGATCCAGATCACGAAGAGGGCGATCTCGAAGACGGTCAGCAGCGCCTGGCCAAACGTGTACTCGGCTAATACCACCAGGTAGGTCCTTTCGCAGTCGTTGGGAAGTGAGTTCGCCGCGCGGCCCGGCGAAGCGGGAAAGCGCAGCCTCGCCCGCAGGGTATAGCGCAGCGGCGACGCCCGGCGGGTCTCCCCGGCGGGGGCTCGGCCCGGGTACTGTGCCCGCGTGCCCGCGCCGTCGCTGAGCGTCGTCGTCGTCACCCACGACTCGGCAGAGGAGTTGGCCCGGACCCTGCCTGCGCTGGTCGCCGAGCTTGGCCCCGGCGACGAGCTGATCGTCGTCGACAACGGCTCGGTCGACGCCAGTCCGGAGGTGACTCGCTCGCTTGCCCCGCGGGCCAGGTCGCTCGAGATGGGGGCGAACAGAGGCTTCGCGGCTGCCTGCGACGCTGCGGCCGAGCAGGCGTCGGGGGATCTGCTGGTCGTGCTCAACCCTGACGCCAAGCCGCTGCCCGGCTTCGGCGCGGCGATCCGGCTGCCCTGGCTCGAGGGCCGCGGCTGGGAGGCCTGGATGGCGGCGATCGCCTGCAAGGGAGGCTCGAGGGTCAACAGCCTCGGCAATCCGGTCCACTTCACGGGCATCGCCTGGGCCGGACGCCACGGAGAGCCGATGCCCGCCGGGATCGAGCCACAGGAGGTGGCGGCCGCCTCCGGCGCATGCCTGGCGATCCCGCTGCGGCGCTGGCGCGAGCTCGAGGGGTTCCCGGTGCCCTTCTTCCTCTACCACGAGGACATCGACCTCTCGATGAGGCTACGGCTCTACGGGGGCAAGGTGGGGCTGGAGCCTCGGGCGGTCGTGGACCACGACTACAGCTTCGATGGGGGCGGGGCGAAGTGGCGCCGGCTGGAACGCAACCGCTGGGCATTCCTGATCCGGGTCTACCCGGCGCGGCTGCTCGCCCTCCTGGCGCCGGCGCTGCTGCTCACCGAGCTGGTCCTGATCCCGGTCGCTCTCGCCGGCGGCTGGGGGGCCGCGAAGCTGCGCTCGTTCGCCGATCTGGCCGCCTGGATGCCCCGCCTGCTGCGCGAGCGCCGGGCGATCCAGGCCGAGCGCGCCGTCGCCACGGCCGAGTTCGCCCGCTGGCTGACGCCGGACCTCGGCTCCCCATTCATGCACCCCCTTGTCCGCAGTTCCCCGGCGCGGATCGCGCTTCGTTCCTACTGGGCCCTGGTGCGCGCGCTGCTCGGGCGCGGCTGATCAGATCGGCTGCTGTGTTGGTCGGATGAGGATCTCGTTGACGTCGACGCCCTCGGGCTGCTCGAGCGCGAACATCACCGCTCGGGCGATGTCGGTGTCGTCGAGCGCCGAGCTGCCGGGGCGGTTGTCGAAGAATGGGGTATCGACCATCCCGGGCTCGATCAGGGTGACCTTGATCGCCGTGTTCTCGTGCATCGTCCGCAGCTCCGCGCGCAGCCCTTCTCCGATCGCGGTCGCCGCCCACTTGGTCGCCGAGTAGAGCGATCCCGGAAGAGCCCTGCGGCCGGCGACCGAGCTGGTGATCAGGAAGTGCCCGTCGCCCCGTTCGAGCAGGTGGGGGAGGGTGGCGCGGATCGTCAGTGCGACGCCGTAGACGTTGGTGAGGATCATCGAGCGCCAGTGCTCGACCGACTCTTCGAGGAAGCCGCGCTTGGCGCCGAATCCGGCGTTGGCGAATACCGCGTCGATGCGGCCGAAATGCTCGAGCGCGGCGCTCGCCATCGCCTCCACCTGCTCCGGCTCGGTGACGTCGCAGCCGGCCGCGAGCGCCCGCTCGTCACCGCCGAGCTCGTCCGCCAGCGCCTCGATCGGCTCCAGGCGGCGCGCGGCGAGGACGAGGCGGTGGCTCGGGGCAGCAGCCCTGGCGGTGGCGGCGCCGATCCCGCTGCCGGCGCCGGTGATCAGGAGGACGGGTTCGTCGGCGGCCATCAGCGCGATTCTCCCAGAAGCAATGCCGGCGCGGTGTTAGCGCCGGCAGAGGCATGTCAGGCGGCGAAGCCGCCGCAAATCGTGTGAGGGAGGCCGGTCCGCGGGCCTCTCCTTGCGATAATCCCGACCGCCCCATGGATCCCGGCAAGAAGCGCCAGATCCGCCTCTTCGTAGCGCTCGGCGCCGCCGTGCTGCTCTCGGCTGCGCTCGTCTACACCTCGTTCAGCGCCTCGACCGAGGCGAAGCAGCCTTCGCAGCTGCTCGGCGCCTCGTCTGGGCAGAGCTACGAGTTGACCGGCAAGGTCGTGCCCGGGACGGTGCGGCGCGGCGAGGGAGCGCTGAGGTTCCGCGTCGCCGATCGCGACGGGGGTCGCAGCCTGCCGGTCACCTACCGGGGCACGATCCCCGATCCCTTTCGCGGCGGTCGGGAGATCGTCCTCACGGGCCAGCTCCACGGCGGCACCTTCGTCGGCCAGCGCGACACCCTGGTGACCAAGTGCCCCTCGAAGTTCTCGGAGGCGAAGGATCAATAGCCTCGGCAGCGCCGCCCTGGCGCTCGCCTTCCTGACCGCGATCTTCGCCGTGATCGCGGCGTTGATCGGCCGCCACGGCGACCGCCGCTGGATCGATTCCTCCCGGCGCGCCGTCTACGCGCTCTGCGCCCTGCTGACGGTATGCGTGGCGGTGATCGAGATCGCCTTCGCCGGCGATGACTTCTCCTTCGACCTCGTCGCCGGCCATTCCTCGGTCGAGACGCCGACCTTCTACAAGCTGGCCGCGATGTGGTCGAGCCAGGAGGGTTCGCTGTTGCTCTGGGCCTGGGTCCTCTCGATCGCCGCCAGCGCCGCGCTCTACGCCACCCGCAACCGGCTGCGCGAGATCGTCCCCTACGCGACCGCGGTGATGATGGGGATAGCGAGCTTCTTCGTCGGGCTGATGCTTTTCGCCAAGGGGGTCAACCCGTTCGCGACCACCTCACCCGCGCCGGCCGACGGGGTCGGCCTGACGCCGCTGCTCCAGCACCCGAGCATGATGATCCACCCGCCGATGCTCTACTCGGGTTACGTCGCGCTGACGATCCCCTTCGCCTTCGCCGTCGGCGCCCTGATCGCCCGCCGTCTCGACGCCGCCTGGATCCGCACCACCAGGCGGTTCGCGCTGATCGCCTGGACCTTCCTCGGGATCGGCCTCCTGCTGGGGGCGCGCTGGTCCTACACCGAGCTCGGCTGGGGCGGCTACTGGGCCTGGGACCCGGTCGAGAACGCCGCCCTGATGCCGTGGCTGATGTGCACGGCCTTCCTGCACTCGATCATGGTCCAGGAGAAGCGGGGGATGCTGAAGGTCTGGAACGTCTCCCTGATCACCGCGACCTTCTCGCTCGCCCTGCTGGGGACGTTCCTGGTCCGCTCCGGCGTGCTGCAGTCGATCCACGCCTTCGGCGATTCGACCGTCGGGCCCTACATTCTCGGCCTGATCGCCGTCGTCCTGGTCGGATCGACCGTGCTGATCGCGACTCGCCTCGGCGACCTGCGAAGCGAGAAGCGGATCGACTCGCTCGCCTCCCGCGAGGCGGTCTTCCTGGTCAACAACCTGCTGCTGGTCGCGATGACCGCGGTGATCTTCTGGGGGACGTTCTTCCCACTGATCTCGGAGCTGTTCACGGGCGAGAAGGCCTCGCTGGCGGCGCCCTGGTTCGACCGCTACACGACGCCGCTGGCGATCCTCCTGGTGCTGTTCACCGGGATCGGCCCGCTGCTCGCCTGGCGCCGGGTGAGCTGGTCCTCCGCGAGGCGGGTGTTCCTCTGGCCGGCGGCGATCGCGGCGGGCGGGGGATTGGCCCTGGCCCTGCTCAGCGACGCGGCGCAGGAGCCGTGGGCCTTCGCCCTGTTCGTCTTCTCGTTCTTCGCGCTGGCGGCGCTGGCGCAGGAGTTCTGGCGCGGGGGCAGGGCGCGCCGCGCGGTGGCCGGGGGCTCGATCCCCGGGGCGATCCTTGCGGTCGTTGCCCGCAACCGTCGCCGCTACGGCGGCTACATCGTCCACGCCGGGGTGGCGATCCTGCTGATCGGCGTCGCCGCCTCCTCGAGCTTCCAGACGAATCGCGACGTCACCCTGCGCCCCGGCCAGAGTGCCGATGTCGGCGACTACCGGGTCACCTACGAGCGCCCGACGGTGAGCGTCGACCGCGAGGCGCTGACCTTCGGCGCCCTGCTCGACGTGCAGCGCGACGGCAAGCAGTTCGCCCTGCTCAGCCCCAGCCGCCGCTTCTTCCGCCCGACCGGCGTTCCGACCAGGAGCATCGGCAGCTTCTTCGAGGGGGAGGCGACCAGCGAAGTCGGCCTGAAGACCGGTGCTCGCAGCGACTTCTGGACCGCGGTCCAGCCCGACATCAGGGGCGTCCAGCGCAGCGTCAGGGCGGCCGACCGTGGCTTCAGCGACTGCGTCAGGGCTGCCCCCGGTACGCCTCCGCAATGCCGCGCCGTCAACGCCCTGATGCGAAGCGCCGCCGCGGACCCCTCGCTGCGCCCGCTGGCGCTGGCGCAGATCAACGACCTGCAGTCGAGGACCGCCGATCGGCTGGCGCGAGGGTTCCTCACGGAGGGTGCCGCGGCCACCTTCCGCGTGATCGTCGACCCGCTGGTGGCCTGGATGTGGATCGGCGGGCTGATCGCGGTCGCCGGAGCGCTGATCGCGATCTGGCCCACCCCGGGAGCCGGCCGGCGGCGGGTCTCCAGCTTCGAGGGCGCCCGGCTGGGGCGCGGCCTCTCCCGCGCCTAGACGATTGATGGAGGTCCTCTTCGGCGCCCTGCTCCTCGCCCTGGTGGCGGCTTTCGTGCTCTGGCCACTGCACCGCGTCGAGGCGCCCGCCGAAGCCGCAGAGGACCCTCTGTTGGCCGACCTCGAGGCCCGCAAGGAGGCCAAGTACCGCGAGATCCGCGACACCGAGCTCGACCACGCTTCCGGCAAGCTTTCCGACGAGGACTTCCGCGGCCAGGACGCCCAGCTGCGGACCGAGGCGGTGGAGCTTCTCAAGCAGCTCGAGCAGGCCCGTGAGCGGGCCCCGGCGCGGGCGGGGGACCGCAACGCGGACGATTCCCCCTAGAATCCGCCCCCGTGTACACGATTCTCGGCGTCATCCAGGTGATCATCGCGGTCACCCTGATCTTCCTCATCCTGCTGCACTCCGGCAAGGACGCAGGCCTCTCCGGCGCCTTCGGCATCGGCGGCGGAGGCAGCTCGATCGGCGGCGGCTCGATGGTCGAGCGAAACCTCGACCGGGCGACGATCTTCTTCGCCATCCTCTTCGTCCTCAACACCTTCGTCCTGCTGAAGATCTGAGGGCCGCCCGGTGGCGCCACGGGGTCGCGGCATGGCGGTCGCGGGGCTCGCGCTGGCGCTGCTCGCCGGGTGCGGAGGGGGCGGCGCCCCGCCCTTCGGCGGAGCCGGCCCTCCGGCGGCCGGGGAGGGGGGAAGGCTCTTCTACGCGATCGCCGAGGGTCCCGGGGGCCTCGACCCGCTCCATGCCGGGAGCTTCTCGGCGCAGATGGTGGCCCGGCAGATCTTCGAGCCGCTGACCGCTCGCCTGCGCGGCCCCTACTCCGCCGGCAGGCGGACCCGACCCGGGCTCGCCGTGGGCTGGTCGCACTCGGGCGACTTCCGCGTCTGGAGCTTCCGGCTTCGCCCCGGGCTGCGGTTCCAGGATGGGATGCGGCTCGATGCCGGCGCGGTCGCCGCCAACGCCGAGCGCTGGCGCAGCGATCCGCTCGGCAGCAGTCTCCTCCCCGGTCTGCTCGCCGTCGCCGCGCCAAGGCCCGACACGCTTCGCCTCATCCTCGCCGAGCCGCTGCCCGACCTGCCGGCGCGGCTCGCCGATCCTCGGCTGGGGATCGTCTCGCCCCCGGCGCTGGCGCCTGAGTCCGGGGCGGGGGCGTCCTTCCTCGGCGCCCGTCGGGCGGGGTCCGGACCTTTCGAGCTCCGCGGCAGGGTCGCCTCGATCACGGTGCTGGAGCGCAACCGGCGCTGGTGGGGGAGCGAGCTTGGCCTCGGCCCCTCATTGGACGAGGTCGTCTTCCGCATCGTGCCCGACCAGCGTCGGCGGGCCGGCCTGCTGCGCGCCGGGGCGGTCCGGATCGCCTCCGGCCTCGGCGCGCGGGTTGCGCGAGCGATCGCCCGCGACCCGCTGCTGGCCGCGCTCGGCGGTGGGGCCGGGCCGGAGGGCGGGGGATGGATCGGATTCGAGCGCTCGGTCCGGGGCATCGACAGCGCCGGCCCGGTGCCGCTGTCGGGAGTGTGGCTGGCGTTGCTCGGCGGCCGAGGTTAGCCGCCGAGTCCCTCCTCGGCCCGGTGGGACGGCGGGATGCGGCTGAGAGCCGAAGGCCCGCTCGACTAGCTCGGCCTCACGGCCGCTCGGCGCTTGTAGACGAAGTCGGTCCGGCGGAGCCGGCGATCCACGTGATCATCGGGTTGACCCAGTTGCGTTGAGCTCGGCGATTGCGGCGTCGGTGCTCAGTACCCGGCCGAACTCCGGATCGAGGTTCGAGGCGGTGACTCGAGCGAGCTCGTCGGCCGTGACCGTGCCCCCGTCGTGATCGTCCTGATCGAAAGTGTGGGTGGCGTCGATCGCGAACCCCACCTCGTAGCCGAGGTCAGAGCCGACTCGCGCCGTCGTCTCGCAGCACATGTTCGTCTGGATGCCGCAGATCACGAGCTTGTCGATCTCATCCTTCCCCAGCCACTCGTGCAGATCGGGCGTGCCATGGAAAGCTGAATGGACGGTCTTGGTGACCAGCAGGTCCGGTCGGCCCTCGACCACGTCCTTGAACTCGCTGCCGGCCTCGTCGGATCGCAGCGGTGAGCCGTCCTCGTCCCAGTGATGCCGCACGAACACGATTGGCTGGTTGCTGCCGCGCCATGCGGCGATCAGCGCTCTCACGTTCTCCTCGCAGGCGGTGTTGTTCCGGGGGCCGAAGAACTCGGCATCGTCGAAGCCCCTCTGCACATCCACGACAATCAGCGCTGTTCGGTCCATGGCGGCAAGGCTAGCGGCCCGCGGGTCGGGGTGCTCGTTGGCGCGCGCAGGTTGGGTTGGTCATGCTTCCTCGCTTCGATTTGGTGACCGATTGGTGACCACCCATCGCCGCCCGGACAGGGACGCATTCCGCCTGCAAATGACGCCCCTTGCAGGGGTCCGTCCATGCGGCTGAGAGGAGTCGAACCTCCACGGCCCAAAAGGGCCACAAGGCCCTCAACCTTGCGCGTCTACCAGTTCCGCCACAGCCGCTCGAGGGCGGTTGATCATAGTGGCCGGCCTGCCGTTCCCGGTTTCTCGAAGACCCCCTTGAAAGCGTCCGTGGGGGCAGCTACTCTACGAACATGTGTTCGGCACAATCGAGACCCGGCTAGGCGGCTGAGGAGGAGAGGGGCGACCCGTGGACCTGACCAAGAGGCAGAAGGAGATCTTCGATTTCATCCGCCGCTACGCGGCCAAGACCGGCTATCCCCCGACGGTGAGGGAGATCGGCAAGGCCGTCGGGCTGCATTCGTCCTCGACCGTCCATGCGCACCTCGCCAATCTCGAGAAGGCGGGGCTGCTGCGCCGTGACCCGTCGAAGCCGCGGGCGATCGAGCTGCTCATCGACAAGGCGAAGAAGGCGATGCGCACCGACGGGCTGCCGCTGGTCGGTCAGGTCGCCGCGGGGGACCCGATCCTCGCCGAGGAGAACATCGAGGAGTACCTCGAGATCCCCGACGTGATCGGCGGCGAGGACGGCGACTACATCCTCCAGGTTCGCGGCGAGAGCATGAAGGACGCGGGGATCCTCGAGGGCGACTACGTGATCGTGCGCCCCAGCGACGACGCCGACAACGGCGAGATCGTCGTCGCCCTGATCGGTGAGGAGGCGACCGTGAAGCGGATCTACCGCGAGTCCGACCACGTCCGGCTGCAGCCGGAGAACGAGGCGATGGAGCCGATCAGGACCCCGGAGGCGCGGGTGCTCGGCAGGGTCGTCGGAGTCTTCAGGAAGGTCTGAGGTGAGCGCACCGGTCGCAGAGATGAAGCGGACCGAGCTCACCTCCGAGGAGGCGGGACGTTCGGCAGCGCGGTTGTTCGAGCCGTCGGGTTGGACGCTCGAGGACGTGATCCTCGGCGTCTGGGAGGACCTGGCGGCCGGCAACCCCGCCGAATGCCCTGTCTGCCTAGGGCGGATGCGGGTCAGCAGCGGCTGCGAGAGCTGCAGCTCCGAGCTCAGCTGAGCCGGCACCCGCCGAGCACACCCGGATGGGAACCGGGCGGGCTGCCGCGGGCGGGAGCCGCGAGCAACGCGAGATTAGCTCGCTTCGGGCTCCCAGTCGACCGGCAGGAGGCCGAGCTGTCCGAGAAGGCCGAGATCGTCCCTGCTTCCCCAGTGCTCGGAGATCTTGCCGTCGGCGATCCGCCAGATGTAGACGTGCCTGACTGCGAACGCCTTCTCCGTGGGCTCACGGCCCAACAGCGGTCCCGTCTGGCGTCCCTTCATCGTCACCAGCTGGACGACCTTGTCGCCCTCCGCGATCTCGTCCACCACTTCAAAGCGAGCTCGCCGAAGGCACCGTGGAGGCGGCGGACTGTCTGCTTACGCTCTCTGGGCCGGTGGGCTGCTCCGGGTGGGCTGGCTCGTGGTCGACGAAGTCTGGGTGGATGAGCTCGTCGGCGAGCTCCAGACCGCCCTTCGCGTAGATCTCATCGAGCGCGCGACGGACCAGCCGCTTGTTGTGGTCTGACGAGATCGCAACCTCCGCCTCGCCGCTCAGCCGTCGGAATTACAGAATCGCTGAGCGACGGGGAATCGCGCCCATCCTACGAGCTTCCTTACCGTGGGCCCATCGAGGACTACCATTCACAGGAGCGGGCTGAGCGACCGCGGGGGGAGAGAAAACCCCTCGAGGAAAGTCCGGACACCAAAGGGCGAGGGCGGTGGGTAACGCCCACCCGGGGAAACCCGCGGGAAAGTGCCACAGAAACACACGGCCGATGGCGCGGCCACACGTGAGCCGCGCACAGGCAAAGGTGAAAGGGTGCGGTAAGAGCGCACCGGCGTCGCGGTGACGCGGCGGCCAGGCAAACCCCGCCCGGTGCAAGGCCAAACAGGATCGACGACCCGGCCCGGCGAGATCCAGGTGGGCTGCAGGGCGGCCGCTTCGGCGGCGCCCCGGCGGGGCGTGAGCCCCGGCGAGACAGATGGTCGCTCACGACAGGATCCGGCTTACAGGCCCGCTGACGGAGAGGCCCCCGCAAGGGGGCCTCTCCCATTGAGAGGCGGGGGCTACTCGCCCGGAGGCCAGCGGCCCGACTCGATCAGCTTCCTGTAGCGGCGCTGGCGCCGCTCGGCGTCGCGCATGATCCACCTCACCCCGCGCGTGCCCAGCGAGGGGAAGGCGTCGAGCAGCCGGACCACCGCCCCCCGCCATCTCGGTATCGCCATCACCGGCCGCGGGCGGTCGAGCAGTCTGCCGACCTCGGCTGCCACCTGCTCCGGGGTTTGCAGGACGCCGGAGAAGGAGCCCGCGGCAGCCGGGTCGTCGAGCTTGTCGGAGAGCATCGGCGTCCAGATCCCGTCCGGGCAGACGGCGGAGAGGTGGATGTCCCCGATCCCGGCGCGGCGCAGGTCGAGCTGGGTGCCCAGGGTGAAGGCGATCGCGCCGTGCTTGCTGGCCGCGTAGGCGACCTCGCCGGGCGCCGCCACCAGTCCGGCCAGGGAGACGATGTTGATCACGTGCCCCCTCCGGGCGGCGATCATCGGCTGCAGCGCCGCCACGGTCCCGTTCATGGTGCCGATCGTGTTGACCTCGATCATCAGCCTGCGCGCCTCGGCGTCCTGCTCCCAGGCGGTGCCGGTGATCAGCACGCCGGCGTTGTTGACCCAGACGTCGAGCGACCCGGCCATCTGCACCGTCGTCGCTGCCACCGAGTGGCAGGCTGCCTCGTCGCGGACGTCGAGCGCCGAGCCGAAGGCGCCGCGGCCGATCTCGGCTGCCGCCTCGGTGGCCAGCGCCTCCTCGATGTCGGTGAGGTGGACGATGAAGCCGCGGGCGGCGAGGGTCGAGGCGATCGCCCGGCCGAGGCCGCGACCCGCTCCGGTGACTACCGCGGCCGCCATGGTGGGAGGATATTTGCGTGACTCATAGAAGTGCTTCCCCAGCACGAGAATCGCTAGAGGATCGTGCTCCGGAAGCTTGTTTACATAACGCCCGGCCCTCTGCTAGGGTGCCGGCCGTCACCGCTGAATCTCCGCCACATATCCGGAGATCGGGGGACCCGTCAGTTTGGGGCGAATCGCAGGCATCTGCCGCGTAGCGCAGCTCTTTCAGCGCGAGCCCGTCAGCTAACCCCGTAAGCGAAGGAAGAGAAATGAGCCAACACGCACGCCCGCAGAGGGCGCATAGCAGCAGCAACAGGGCAACCTCACCGGCCATCCGCCGGCGCAGGCGGATCGCCCTGGCCATCTGCGGCGCGTTGGTGGTGCTGACCGCAGCAGCGTGCGTCGCCCAGGCTGCGGGCGGCGGCTCTGTTTCGGGGACCATCAGCGCCAAGCGCGGCAAGGTCTCTGCCAGGCTCGCCGGCAACCAAGCGAGGGTCGGTCTCGCCCACGCCGTTGCGGTCGGTGCGGTTGTGAAGCGTGGGCCGATCCCGGTTTCCAAGCTTTGCTCCGGGATCTCGGCGGTCGGCCTGCAGCGGGTCGCCAACGCCTGGTCGGCGGCGACCCGCCGGGCCCCGAAGCTCCTGCAGGCCGGAGTCCTGTGGTGGCTTCGGAACTGCGGCAGCAAGACCCAGAGGCCTTTGGTTGCCAGCGGAGACTCGACCTCACCGCAGACGTCGATCACCGCCGGCCCCGCGGCGACCACCACGGCCGCCTCGGCCAGCTTCTCCTTCTCGAGCGAGGCGAGCGCCAGCTTCGCCTGCAGCATCGATGGCAGCGCCTGGGCGAGCTGTGCCTCCCCGACCAACTACAGCGGCCTCGCTGCCGGGGATCACACCTTCTCGGTGATGGCGATCGACTCCGCCGGCAACATCGATCCGACCGTCGCCTCACGGTCCTGGACCGTCGTGGCGCCCGCCGAAAACCCGCCCCCGACGGGTGACAACACTCCCCCGCAGACGTCGATCACGAGCGGCCCCGCGGCGAGCACCACGGCCACCTCCGCCAGCTTCTCCTTCAACTCGAGCGAGGCCGGCTCCAGCTTCACCTGCCGCCTTGACGGCGGCGCCTGGAGCTCGTGCAGCTCCCCGAAGGCCTACGCGGTCCTGGCGGCCGGGTCCCACAGCTTCTCGGTGCGCGCCACCGATGCGGCCGGCAACGTCGACCCCACACCGCCCGGTTACAGCTGGGCCGTGGTCTCCACGCCGCCGCCGCCCCCGGTCAAGCCGCCGGTCACGGGCAACTGCACGACGACCGTCGCCAGCGCCGGGGCCGTGCAGTCGGCGATCAACTCCGCCGCCTCCGGTGCGGTGGTCTGCCTTGCCGACGGATCCTACGGCGAGCTCTCGCTGAGCTCCTCGAAGCCCGTCACCGTCCGCGCCGCCGATCCCGGCGCCGCCACGGTCGCCGGGGCGAGCCTGGACGGGCGGGGCGGCATCACCATTGCCCGCTTCCGCCTCACCGGCGAGGTTGACGTGCAGCCGGGCTCGGCGGGAGTCAGCGTCGACCACAACTTCTTCGACCTCAACGCCTACTCGGGCTTCGGCGTGGTGGCGTGCCCCTCGAGCACCACGACCTGCGACGACGTCGCGATCACCAACAATCGGTTCGCCGGGGAGTCCGAGGAGGACGCGATCCGCGCCAACCGCTACCACGACACGGGCGACGCGGACGCCTACGGACTGCTGGTCGAGGGCAACGAGTTCACCGGCAACGTCGAGAAGGGCGACCACAACGACGTCTTCCAGTCGGTCTGGGTCGGCGATCACCTCGTCTTCCGCAAGAATTACCTGCACGACTTCGGCGGCCAAGGCTTCTTCGTCAAGGACCAGGCGAGCGCGATCGACGGACTGATCGCCGAGGACAACCTGATCGTCGACCAGGACTCTCCCTGCAGGCCGACGAGCCTTTGCCCCGGCTTCCAGCTGAGCCCCTTCCAGGTGTTCGGTCCGCTGAGGAACGCCTCGATCAGGAACAACACCGTCGGGTTCGGACGCGGCGGAGGGACCGCGGTGCTGACCGGCTCCTACAGCGCCGCCGTCTTCTCCGACAACGTCTTCGACATCCTTTCGGTGACCGACTCCGGTGGCACCGGGACCAACACGTCGGGCTCGGGAAACACCCGCTGCACCGGCAACGGCTGGGCCGCTCCGGCCGGCACCGCGACCGACTGCTCGCCGGACTTCCTCAACCCGGCGGGCGACGACTATCGCCTTGCCAACGGGCGCGGGGTCGACTGGGTTCCGGCAGCCCAGCATTACGGGCCCTGAGCGGCGCGTGGAGGTTCCCGGTGACCGTCCGGCGCTCTGTTAGGATGCCGCGCCTCACCGCTGAATCTCCACCACGCAGGCGGAGATCGGGGGACCCGTCAGTTGGGGCGAATCGGCGGCATCTGCCGCGTAGCGCAGCTCTTCCAGCGCGAGCCCGTCAGCTAACCCCGAAGGCGTCGGAAAGAGAATGAGCGAAGGCGCACGCCCGCGACGGGCACATAGGAGCAGGAACCGCGTGGTCGGCTCGGCCCCCGGTCGGCGCAAGCGCCTGGCCCTGCTGACGATCGCGCTCGCTCTCCTTCCCGCCGCGGTGGCTACCGTGGCCGAGGCCGCCAGCGGGCGGCATCTCCTCGAGTGGCGGCGCCTCGCCCTACCGCCCGCCGATTCCGTTCGGCTCACGCGTGCTGAGGCTCGGCATGGAGGGCGATGACGTCGCCGTGCTGAACGGGATCGTCAAGTCGAAGACCTATGGCACAGCGGTCCGCTTCGGGAAGAACTTCACTAACCCGACGGCGTCGGCGGTGAGGGCATTCCAGCGACGGGTCGACCTGAGCCCGAGCGGCGTGGTCACCAAGGCCACCGCCCACGAGCTTGCAGCCTCGATGAGGCACGCCGGCGCCACCTGGTACGGCCCGGGTTTCTACGGCCGCCGGACGGCATGCGGGCAGGTGCTGCGAGCGGGGACGATCGGCGTCGCCCACAAATCCCTCCCCTGCGGCACCTTGGTCACCTTCTACTACCACGGGCAGTCGGCGATCGCGCCGGTGATCGACCGCGGCCCCTACACACCGGGCAACTCCTGGGACCTGACCAACGGCCTGCGCAAGGTGCTGGGCTTCGGCGGCAGCGAGCAGATCCGCTACGCGGTCGCCCGCTAGCACGGCCGGCCGCCTAAGCTGCCGGCAGGTCTTCTGGCGTCTGATGAAGAGATCGATCGAGAACGGGTTGCGGCGGGTGAGCGGGACGGGCGCGAGGCTGGCGGCTTCGCTGGCGGTGGCCTGCGCCTGCCTGCTTCTCGCGCTGGTCTCCGGCGCGGGCGCGCAGGCCGGAAGGACCACCGTCGTGCTCGGCGCCGGGCCGCTGCCGCAGCCCGCCTGCCCCCAGCTCCCCTGCCTGGCGATCGGCCGCGTCACCGGCTTCCAGGCCCGGACGCCGACCCGGAATCTGCCCTTCCGGGTCACCCAGGCCGGGGAGATCACCGCCTGGAGCATCTCCCTCGCCCTCCCCACCAACAAGCAGCGCTCCTTCTTCAATGACTTCTTCAAGCCACCGCCCGAAGCGCGGATAGCGATCCTCAAGCATGTTCCCGGCACCAACCCACCGCGCTACAAGCTGCGGAGCCAGAGTCCGATCAGGGTGCTGACTCCCTACCTCGGCCAGCGAGTCAGGTTCGGGCTCACCAGAGGCCTCCCGGTTCAGCCCGGCAACATCGTCGCGCTCACCGTGCCGACCTGGGCGCCGGCGTTTGGGATCAACCTCCCGGCGAAGAACGTCTGGCGGGCGAGTCGCCACCAGGGCCGCTGCCGCAACCCGCGCGACCTGCGCCGCTCGCGCCCGCAGCAGATCCCCGACTCGAAGCGGGCCTACGGCTGCCGCTATCGCGGCTACCGCTTGCTCTACACGGCCACCCTGAAGCCAACGCCCTAGAAGGGCGCCGGACCGGCGGCAGAGCGTGACCTAGGCCGCCGAGGGCAGGACCCGCGGGGTCGCCTGGTCCTGCGGCAGCGCCGCGGCCCCGGCGATCAGGCTCTGGAACTCGTTCAGGGCCAGATGGCCGACCGCCTCGAGGATCTCCTCGTCGGTCCAGCCGATCTCCCTCGCCTCCTCGTGGAGGTGAAGCGGCGGGTGGCCGTCAGCCTCGAGGGCCGCCCTCAGGTAGGCGAGCAGCGCCGCCTCCTTCTCCTCGCCGGAGGTGAACCTGCGCGCCCGCGAGACCTCGTCGAGGCCGAGCCCGGCGCTGCGGGCCGATTTGGCGTGCTGGGCGATGCTGTAGCTGTCGCCGCGATGCCCGGCGACGGCCAGGGCGATCCGCTCGCGCGTCGCCAGGGGGAGGACGCCACCGCGAAGCTCCGAGCGCATCCGGGTGTAGGCGCGCAGCACCGCGGGAGCGCCGGCGAGCACGCCGACGAACTTGCTCACCGCCCCGCCGGTGGCCTGGATCGTCTTCAGGATCGGAGCGCTGCCGTCCGGCGCGGTCAGCTCGTCGTGGATCTGGAACCTGCTTACGTCTGTCTTGACCGTCACGTTTACCTGCTTCCCGCTCGGCCCCGTACTTTACTTTGGGCCAATTACTTACGACAGGTAAGTTATAGCCCTTCTCAGACGGGCTGGCAAGCCTGCCGCCTTCTCATTTCTACCCCGAGTACGCGTGCCGAGGCCTCGGTGGTTCACCGTTTCGCTTATCGTTGCCCGCTCGGGTAGGCCGACACCAGGGAGAAGCGATGGCAGAGCAGCCGAAGAGCGCCAGCGACGTAATTTCGATCTGCGAGGACCGCGACGTCCGCTTCGTGCGCCTCTGGTTCACCGACGTGCTCGGGCAGCTGAAGAGCTTCTCGATCAACGCATCCGAGCTGGAGGACGCCTTCGAGGGCGGAATGGGCTTCGACGGCTCCTCGATCACCGGCTTCAACCCGATCGAGGAGTCGGACATGATCGCGATGCCCGACCCGGAGACCTTCGCACTCCTCCCCTGGCGCCCCGAGGACGAGAACGCCACCGGGCGGATGTTCTGCGACGTCCGCGTGCCCGGGGGCGACCCGTACGAGGGTGACCCCCGCTGGATTCTCAGACGAGCCTTGGAGCGCGCCTCCGAGCTGGGCTTCGACGCCTACAACGTCGGGCCGGAGCTCGAGTTCTTCTACTTCAAGTCGGCCACCCCGGAAGCGACGCCGGAGGTGCTCGACGAGGGCGGCTACTTCGACCTGACGACGCTCGATGCAGGCTCCGATGTCCGCCGCGAGACGGTTCTCGCGCTGGAGAAGATGGGCATCCATGTCGAGTACACCCACCACGAGGTCGGCCCCTCCCAGCACGAGGTGGACATGCGTTACAAGAACGCCCTGGCGATGGCCGACGACTGCATGACCTACCGCATCGTGGTCAAGGAGTACGCGATGAAGTACGGCTGGCACGCGACCTTCATGCCCAAGCCCCTGTTCGGGGAGAACGGCTCCGGCATGCACGTCCACCAGTCGCTCGGCAAGGGCGACAGCAATGCCTTCTATGACGGTGATGACCAGTACTTCCTCTCGGCCACCGCGAAGTCGTTCATCGCCGGGCAACTGAAGCACGCCCGAGAGATCTCCTCGCTCTTCGCCCAGTGGGTCAACTCCTACAAGCGCTTGGTGCCCGGCTACGAGGCGCCGGTCTATCTCGCCTGGTCGCGGCGCAACCGCTCGGCCCTGATCCGGGTGCCGCTCTACCACCCGGGCAAGGAGACGGCGACCCGCGCAGAGCTGCGCTGCCCAGACCCTGCCTGCAACCCCTACCTCTGCTTCGCGGGGATGCTGCAGGCGGGCCTGGAGGGGGTCGAGAACGGCTACGAACTGCCGGAGCCGATGGAGCAGAACCTCTACCACCTGTCTCCTGAGGAGCGGGCGCAGAGGGGGATCGAGCAGCTCCCCGAGACCCTGGGGGAGGCGATCGAGATCGCCGCCGAGTCCGAGCTCGTCCTGCGCACCCTCGGCGAGCACACCTTCCGCCGCTTCGTCGAGATCAAGCGCCAGGAGTGGGACGACTACCGGGTCCAGGTGACCCCGTATGAAATCGAGCACTTCCTGCCGATCCTCTGAGCCCGCCCCCGCCCGCGAGAGTGATCTGAACCATCATTACGGTGTCGGATTGAAGTCTCGGCGGCGGCGCTGATGGCCAAGCTGCACGTTCTGCGCGTATTCGTCGACGAGGAGGGCGAGTGGGGCAACCCGCTCGGCGTCTTCCTCGACGGCGCAGAGGTCCCGGAGGCCGAGCGCCAGCGCGTCGCCGCCGACCTTGGTTACAGCGAGACCGTCTTCCTCGACGACGCCGGGCGCGGGGCGCTGACCATCTTCACCCCGGCAGCCGAGATCTCCTTCGCCGGGCACCCGCTTGTCGGCACCGCATGGCTGCTGGCGCGAGTGGGGCGCCCCCCTGCGCTGCTGCGCCCTGCGGCGGGGGAGGCCGGAGTCAGGATCGAGGGTGAGAGCGCCTTCATAGAGGGCCGCGGAGACTGGTCCGCATTCCATGCCGTCGAGCTTGCGGACCCGGCGCAGGTCGACGAGCTTCGCGAGGCTCCCGAGGGGACCGGGGGAGACGTCTACGCCTGGGCCTGGATCGACGAGCCTGCCGGCACCGTCAGGGCGCGGTCCTTCGCGCCCGATTTCGGGATCCCCGAGGACGAGGCGACCGGCTCAGCCGCCCTCGGACTCGCCGTGAAGCTCCGCCGTGAGCTGACCATCCACCAGGGGAGGGGCTCGATGCTCTCGGCCCGCGCGCTCGGCGGTGGACGTGGCGAGGTCGGGGGGCGGGTGATGCTCGAGGAGGAACGCGACTACGCCCTCAACGCCGCCCGCTGATCCGCTGCATCGCCGCAGTCTTCAGGTTCATCGCGCCGAGCATGGCCCGCTCGGCCAGGGAGTCGGGCGGGGGCAGGGCGCCTAGCTTCTGCGCGATGTCGGCGCCGTTGACGTAGGCGCGGATCTCTGTCACCAAGCCCTCGTCGTTGAACGTCACCACATCGCAGCCCTCGGTCTCGATCCTTTCTCCGTTAGGGACCAGGCCCTGGAAGCGCGCCTCCCCGTTGAAGGTCCCGGTGCCGCGCCAGCGCACGGCGGCGCGGTTCTCGCCGGCCACCACGTCGAGCACCTCGAACTCGAAATCGGGAAAGGCAGCGAACAGATTTCCGAAGTACTCGTGGTACCCGTCGGGCGGGTGCAGTTCGGCCATCCCGTAGATGTGGGCGACCCCGCCGGGCGCCCATTGGGCGACCATCTCCTCGACATCACGGTTGGCAGCGGCGGCGAAGTACTGCCGGGCCAGCTCCTCGGTCGTCTTCTCAGTCGTGGTCATCCAGTTCCCTCCTAAGCTCCTCCGAGTTTGTCACGGGCATCCGGCAGGTGAAGTTCTCGCACAAATAGGCGGTTGGCCGCCCCTCGACGGCACTGCGCCCGCGCATCAGCTCGGGGACCTCGGTGCCCTCCGGCCCGCCGGCCAAGACCACGTGAGGGCGGAAGCGCAAGCGCGCGACCGCCGCCAGCCCGCCCAGCCCCTCGCCGACCAGCGCCAACTCGCGGGCCGGGCCGAGATGGAAGTCGAGCGCTTGCAGAAGGTGGCCGAATCCCTCGGGATGGCGCCGGGCGGCCGAGGCGAAGAGGCGCAGCACCCCGATCGCCGCCTCCTCATAGCCACGATCTCCGCTCAGGGCCGAGAGCCGCAGCAGCCCGAGCGCCGCGGACGAGTTGCCGGAGGGAATCGGGTGGTCGCCGACCTCCTTGCGGCGGGCGATCAGCTCCTCCTCTCCGGCGGCGGTGGTGAAGAAGCCGCCTCGCTCCGGGTCGGCGAAGCGGGAGATCAGCGTCTCGGCCAGCGCCCGCGCCCGTTCGAAGAAGCGCTGGTCGAAGCCGGCCTGATACAGCGCAAGGAACGCCTCGAGCAGGAAGGCGTGGTCCTCGAGGTAGGCCGTCAGCTTCGCCTCCCCGTCCTTGTAGGTGCGCAGCAGGTCGCCCTGGGGGCCGTGGAGATCGGTCCAGACGAAGTCCGCGCAACGCTCCGCGGCCTCGAGGTAGTCGCCCCGCCCCAGCACCGCTCCGGCCTCGGCAAGCGCCCCGATCATCAGCGCGTTCCAGGCCGTCAGGCGCTTGTCGTCGAGGCCCGGCCAGGCCCGCTTGCTGCGAGCCTCGTAGAGGAGCGCCCGGTCCCGCTCGAACCCCTCGGGCGGCCGCGACGCCGCCCCGCCGGGGAGGTGGAGGACGTTGGACCCCTCGAAGTTGCCATCCTCGGTGACGCCGAGGTGGGAGATCACCTCCCCGGCGCGATCGCCCAGCAGGTCCTCGATCTCCGATCGCGACCAGACGTAGAAGCGCCCCTCCTCGCCCTCGGAGTCGGCGTCGAGCGCCGAGAAGAAGCCCCCCTCGGGGCCGCGCATCTCCCGCAGGGCCCAGTCGAGGGTCTCGGTGCAGACCCTGAGGTAGCGCTCGTGCCCGAGGACCTGCCAGCCGTGCAGGTAGCAGCGGGCGAGGAGGGCGTTGTCGTAGAGCATCTTCTCGAAGTGGGGGACCAGCCATCCGGCGTCCACCGAGTAGCGGGAGAAGCCGCCGCCTAGCTGGTCGTAGATGCCGCCCGCGGCCATCGCGTCGAGGGTCTGCTCGACGATCTCCTCGTCCCCCCGGGCGAGGAGCAGTTCGAGGACCGAGGCAGGGGGGAACTTCGGTGCTCCCCCGAAGCCGCCGTTGACGGGGTCGGCGGCCGCGTGCAGCGCGGCGACAGCGTCCTCGAGGATCGCTGCATCGAGCGGGTCCTCGGTCGGCTCGATCCGGCCGATCGCCCCGAGCTGGGCGCGGGTGCGGGAAGCCGAGCTGCGGATCTCCTCGCGGCGCTCCTCGAAGGCCCGGCTCACCGCCTCCATCACCTGGCGGAAGCTGGGCATGCCGTGGGCGGGCTGCGGCGGGAAGTAGGTGCCGGCGTAGAAGGGCACGCCCTCGGGGTCGAGAAAGACGGTCATCGGCCACCCTCCCCGTCCCGTCATACCCTGCACGGCCTCCATGTAGAGCGCGTCGACGTCGGGGCGCTCCTCGCGATCGACCTTGACGTTGACGAAGTGCCGATTCATGTAGGCGGCGGTCTCGGGATCCTCGAAGGATTCCCGCTCCATCACGTGGCACCAGTGGCAGGAGGAGTACCCGACCGAGAGCAGGATCGCGCGGTCCTCGGAGCGCGCCAGCGAGAGCGCCTCCTCGCCCCAGGGGTACCAGTCCACCGGATTGTCGCGGTGCTGGAGCAGGTAGGGGCTGGTCTCCGCGGCGAGGCGATTGCTCACCGATCCAGCCTAAGGGGTACCGAAAAGATGCGAACCGCAGCCACGACGGAGGGTCGAGCGGGTGGCGGCATCCGATCGGAGGCACTACGGTCGAAGCTTGCCCAAGAAAATCAAGCAGCCGTTCCGAAAGGCCTTCGAGTACGCCCCACTGGGCGTCGCCCTGGTCTCCTTCGAGAATGGCCGGGCTAGGATCGTCAAGGCCAACCGGGCGCTCTCGGCGATCACCGGCCTACCGCGGCGCAAGCTGCGCGGCCTCGATTTCGAGGAGCTGGTGGAGCCGGCGGACCGCGGCTCCGACCTCGAGCAGCGCCGGATGCTGCTCACCGGCGAGCTCGACTCCTTCAGCCTCCAGCGCCGCCTGGTGGACGACGCGGGGGACATCGTCTGGTGCCAGGTCACCGCCTCGCTGGTCCCGGCAAAAGGCCGCCGCCCGGCAGGGGGCGTCGTCCAGGTCGAGGACATCAGCGAGCGCCGACGCTTCGAGCAGCGCCTGCGCTACCTCGCAGATCACGATTCGCTCACCGGCCTGGTGAATCGCCGCCGCTTCAGACGGGCGCTCGAGGAGACGATCTCGCTCAACTCGCGCTACGGGGCCACCGGCGCGGTGCTGGTGATCGACATAGACGGGCTGAAGGCCGTCAACGACAGCTTCGGGCATCCCGCCGGGGACAGCGCGCTGCGGCGAGTCGCGGCGGTGTTGCGGGGTCGGGTTCGCGCCACGGACGTGATCGCTCGCATGGGCGGCGACGAGTTCGCCGTGCTGGCGCCGAAGTCAGGGGCCGAAGGGGCGATGCAGTTCGCCGAGGACCTGCGGGCGGGGGTCAGTGAGCGCGACCCCAACGAGGACGCTCCGGCAATCAGCGCCAGCATCGGCGTCGCCACCTTCGGCGGCCCCGAGCGCGGCGCGGAGTCGGTGCTGGAGAGCGCTGACCGGGCCATGTACCGGGCCAAGGAGAAGGGCGGGGACAGGGTGGCGCTGTTCGAGGCCGGCGGGGAGCGACCCCGCAGGGAGCGCCGCCAAAGCGCTGCGGGGCGGATTCGCGAAGCCCTGGAGGCTGACCGGCTGGTCCTCCACAGCCAGCCGATCGTCGACCTCGGCTCCGGGCGCGTGGCGCGGCACGAGCTGCTGCTGAGGATGGAGACAGAGGATGGGAAGCTGCTGCCCGCCGGCGAGTTCATCGAGGCGGCCGAGCGCAGCGGGGTCGTGGTGGAGCTGGACCGCTGGGTCGTCGCCCACGGGCTCGAACTGATGGTCGAGCGGGCCCGGGCGGGCTCTCCGATCTCGATCCACGTCAACCTCTCGGGTGCGTCGATCACCGACCTCGAGGTGCTCGCCTTCATCGAGGGGAGGCTCGACGAAGGTGGCGCGGACCCATCGCGGATCACCTTCGAGATCACCGAGACCGCGGCGATCGGCGGTCTGGAGACCGCGGCGATCTTCGCCGACCGGTTGACGGAGTTCGGTTGCCAGGTCGCGATCGACGACTACGGGGCCGGGATCGGGCCCTTCCACTACCTCAAGCACCTGCCCTTCGATCTGATCAAGATCGACGGGCACTTCGTCCGCGACCTGCCGACCAACGACGTCGACCAGCTCACGGTGAAGGCGATCGTCGGCATCGCCCGGGGCCTGGGCAAGGAGACGATCGCCGAGTACGTGGAGAGCGAGCGCACCGAGACCTTGCTGCGCTCCTTCGGGGTCGACATGGCGCAGGGATTCCACCTCGGCAGGCCGGCCGAGCTCTCCGAGGTGCTCGGCTGATCGCGGACCGGCGGCTCAGCCGCCGGTGACGTCCTTGGCGAAGGTCTCGAAGGCGGCCAGGTAGCGCTCGAGATCCTCGTCGGAGTGGGCGATCGAGAGCGTCCACTCCTCCTCGACCCCCGGGGTCATGAAGATGCCGTGGTTCATGTGGTAGAGCCAGGCCAGGGTCGATAGCTCGTCGTCGACCTTGGTCAGGTAGTCGCGGTACTCGTACAGCGGCTCGGGGGAGAAGATGACGCAGCCCTTGGCTCCCAGGCCCTGGGTGTAGGCGGGCAGGCCGTACTCCTCGATCAGGCCCTGGCAGCCCTCGAGCAGGGCCGTGTTCTTGCCCTCCAGCTCGGCGTAGGCGTCCTCCGTGAGGACCTGGGTCAGGGTCGCCTCCGAGGCGGCCATCACCAGCGGATTGCCGTTGAAGGTGCCGATCTGGTGGACCTTGTCGGAGGCCACCACGGCCCCCAGCTCGTCGGTCATCCCGATCGCCCCGCCCGGGTAGCCGCCGCAGACGGCCTTCGCCAGGGTGACCATGTCGGGCTGGACGCCGAAGCGTTGGGTGGCGCCGCCGTAGGCGATCGTCGCCCCGGTCTTCACCTCGTCGAAGATCAGCTGGACCCCGTGCTGGGTGCAGAGCTCGCGGACCCGCTCGAGATAGCCCTCGCGCGGCGGGATGATGTTGATGTTCATCATCGCCGGCTCCATGATCAGCCCGGCGACCTTGCCCTCGTGCTTGGCGAGGATCCCTTCGAGGACGTCGGCGTCGTTGAAGGGCACCGGGAGGGTGAGGTCGGTGATCGCCTTCGGATAGCCCTCGCCGAAGGGGACCGGGTTGGGGCTCTCGCGCGGACCGAGCTCGTCCAGCCCCGGGTAGCAGGAGACCATCACCGCGTCGTGGTGGCCGTCGTAGGAGCCCTCGATCTTGACGATCATGTCGCGACCGGTGGCCCCGCGGGCGAGGTGGATCGCCGACATCGTCGACTCCGTCCCGGAGTTGCTGAAGCGCCACTGGGGAAGGTTGAAGCGCTTGGCCAGCTCCTCGGCGACGGCGATCGAGCCCCCGGTCGGGGCGGCGAAGTGGGTGCCCTGGTCGACCCGCGCCTTGACCGCAGTCCCGACGATCGGGTTGGCATGGCCGATGCACATCACCCCGAAGCCGTTGTGGAAGTCCACGTACTCGGCGCCGTCGACGTCCCAGACCCGCGAGCCCTTTCCGCGCTCGATGTAGACCGGCCAGGGGTCGGTCGCCTGGAAGGAGGAGGGGACCCCGTTGGGCATCACCCGGGTGGCGCGCTGGAAGTACTCGCTGGAGGTTCCGGTGCGCTCCTTGTAGGAGTTCATCTCCTGCTCGGTCAACGCCTTGACCCGCTCCCTATCGATGCTCTGTGTCGCCCCCGTGCTGCTCTCGACGGACATGCGTCTCCTTCTTACTCGGTTTCGTGGAGCCTAACTGGACAGGACCCCTCGCCACGGTGACGCGGGACCTTTGAGGCGTCCATGTGGCGGCTCAAGGGTCCCACCCCTCCCGGAGCTGGGCGCGCTTGATCTTTCCGCTCGCCGTCTTGGGCAGTTCGTCGACGAACTCGACGATTCGCGGGAACTTGTAGGGGGCCGTCTCGCGCTTGCAGTGCTCCTGCAGCTCGCGGGCCATCTCCTCCGAGCGGATCCCGTCACGCAGCACGACCACGGCGCGGACCACCGAGCCGCGGTCGGGGTCGGGCGCGGCGACGGCCGCCGCCTCGGCGACGGAGCGGTGCGAGAGCAGGGCGGACTCGACCTCGAAGGGCCCGATCCGGTAGCCGGAGGAGAGGATGATGTCGTCGTCGCGCCCCTCGAAGTAGAGGTAGCCGTCCTCCTCGGCGCCCACCAGGTCGCCCGTCGCCCACCATTCGCCCTCGAACCCCGAGCCGTCGAGGTAGCGGGAGAAGAAGGTCGGGCAGGAGGAGACCCGCAGCTGCAGCTCGCCCTCGAGCACCCGGGTCTCGAAGCCCGGTAGCGGACGGCCCATCGAGCCCGGGCGCACGGGCTCCCCGGCGAGGTTTCCTGTGACCTGGCCGGTCTCCGTCTGCCCGTAGCCGTCGGCGATCTCGAGGCCGGTGGCCTCGCGGAAGGCGGCGATCACCTCCGGGTTGAGCGGTTCGCCCGCAGAGACCATCCGCCGCAGGGCGGGCAGCGGGCGCAGCTCGACCCGTTTGGCCAGCATCCGGTACTCGGTGGGCGCCTGGCAGAGGACGTCGACGCCCAGGCCCTCGACCAGATCGAGGCGCTCGGCGGGATCGAAGCGCCCGTCGTGGATGACTGCCGAGGAACCGGTCAGCCAGGGTGCGAGGAAGACGTTGCGGGCGGACTTCGACCAGCCGGTCGCGGTCGTGCACCAGGCGATCTCGCCCTTACGGCTCCCGAACCAGTGCTCCGCCTGGGCCCGGTTCCCGTAGAGGTATCGGTAGGCGTGGACGACGCCCCGCGGCCCGCCCGTGGTCCCCGAGGTGAAGACGATCAGCGCCGGGTCCTCGGGACCCATCTCCACCGCGTCGGCCGGGGTCTCCTGGGGGCGGTCCTCGTCGAGCGCGTCGGCGATCTCCTCCAGGGTCATCCTCGCGACGCCTTCGGGCAGCTCCGCCAGCAGCCCCTGCTCGCCGACCGCGAGCGCGGGTGAGGCCGCCTCGACCCGATGCTCGAGGTCGTGGCGGCGCAGCTGGGTGTTGCAGGGGAGGGCCACGGCGCCCATTCGCCAGCAGGCGAGCATCGCCAGGACCCACTCGATGCGGTTTCCGACCAGCATCAGGACGACGTCGCCGCGTCTCACGCCGCGGGCGGCGAAGGCCCCCGAGAGGCCGGCGCTGCGGGCGATCAGCTCGCCGAAGTGCCAGTCGCGCCGCCGGCCCTCCCGGTCGACGGCGATCACCCCGAGCTTCGACGACGGGAAGGACTCGAGCAGGTCCTCGATCAGGTTCACGGGCGCAAGTCTGCCGCAGCAGCCCCGCCGGCTGGGCTATTCCTCGTAGAGCTTGCGGATCTTCACGGTGCCGTCGGGCGCCGCCTCGACGCAGAGGTTGCAGAGCACGCACTCGTCGAGGTTCGCCGCGACGATCTCGACGCCGCCCTCGCCGGCCTCGAAGATGTCCACCGGGCAGACCTCCTCCAGCCGCCGGGCGAGCTCGGCGTCGCCGGCCACCGCGGGATCCACCTCGACCGCGATGAAGGTCCCATCGAGTTCACCGGATCCTGCGCTCATCCCGCGCCCAGTCTCTCCTTGACGGCTGCGGGGATCTCGTCGATCCGCTCGACGACCCTGATGTCGGCCGCCTCGAGCCGGGCGATCTTCTCCGTCGCGGTGTCCTCCTTGCCCTCGACGATGGTCCCGGCGTGGCCGAAGCTCATCCCCTGCATCTCGGCGTCGTCCATGAACTTGCCGGCCATGAAGGCGACGATCGGGAGCCGCGAGTCGTTCTCGGCCACCCATTCGGAGAGCTGGGCCTCCATGCGCCCGCCGGGCTCGGTGTAGATGACGATCGCCTCGGTCTGCTCGTCGGCCTCGAAGTAGGGCATCAGCTCGGCGTAGGTGGAGCCGATGATCGCGTCGCCGCCGATCGAGATCGCCGTCGAGACGCCGAGCCCCGCCTGGGTCAGCGAGGAGGAGATCTCGGTGGTCATCCCGCCCGAGCGCGACATGACCCCGACCACGCCGGGGGCGTAGGCCTTCGCCGCGTCCCGGGCCGGGCCGCCGATGCCGCCCATCTTGCAGACCTCGGGGACGATCAGGCCGAGGCAGTTGGGGCCGATGATCCGGGCCTCGCGCATCGCCGCCAGCTCGACCATCTCGGCGACGTCTCGGCGGGGGATCCGCTCGGTGACGACGACGATCAGCTTGACGCCGTTCTCGATCGCCTCCAGCACCGCGTCCTTGGTGAAGGCGGGGGGGACGGTGACGACCGACCCGTCCACGGGGGCGCCGTGGTGCTCGACCGCCTGGGCGACGGTGTCGAAGACGGGCACGCCGTGGACCTCGCGACCCTTGCGGCCGGGCGTCACCCCGCCCACCACCTTCGAGCCATAGTCGAGGCATTCGCGCGTCAGGTTGACCGCCTCGCGCCCGGTGATCCCCTGGACGATGAAAGTGGTGTCCTCGCTCAACAGGATGCTCACGCCGCCTCGCTCCCCTGGATCTTGGCGACGGCGCGGCCAGCCGCCTCCCACATGCTCACCGAGCGGTCGCAGTACTCGACCCCGTAGCGCTCGAGGATCCTGAAGCCCTCCTCCTCCCAGGCGCCCGGGATGCGGAAGATCGCGATCGTCTCCCCGGGGTCCCTGCCGAGCTCGAGGCAGGCCTTGATCACGCCGCGGGCGACGATGTCGACGCGGGTGTTGGAGACGATCGACATCATCACGGCGATCTTCGTCACGCCTTCCTTCTCCAGGACCTCCCTGGCCAGGCCGCAGGACTTTGCGACCGAGGGATTGCCGCCGATCTCGGAGTAGTTGGCCGGTCGGCCGCCCTGGCTGCGGACGGCGTCGGTCAGGGTCAGCGAGCCGCCGCCGGCGCCGATCACCAGTCCGAGGTTGCCCTCGAAGCCGTGGTCCTTGCCCTGGATCACGCCGCGGTGGTCGGCGGCGTCGATCGCCGCAACGTGGCGCTCGAACTCGCTCGGCTCGTAGGGCTCCCGGGTGTCGTCGGGGGCGATCCCCAGCTCCTCGGCAAGCAGCGCCTTCTGGCGCGGCTTCGCCTCGTTCTCCATCTCCATGTGAGCGTCGAGGGCGACGAAGCTGCCGTCGGTGAGCTCGGCCAGGGGGTTGATCTCGGCCAGGGTCATGTCGCGCTCGCGAAACAGGCGTGCCAGGCGCGCCAGCGCCGGTGTCGCGCGATTCAGCTGCGAGCCCGTGACACCGGTGGCCGCGACCACCTGCTTGGCCTCGAAGTCGGATATCGGCAGCAGGTTGGAGAGATGGCCGCGTCCGACGTGGTCTGGGTGCTGCTCGGCGACCTCCTCGATGTCGATCCCGCCCATGTCGCTGAACAGCATCAGCGGCTGCTTGCGGGTGCCGTCCCAGACGACCCCTGCGTAGTACTCCTGCTTGATCTCGGCCTTGGGATCGACGAGGACGCCGCGCGGCATCTGCCCGCCGATCTCCAGCTCGAGGATCGCGGCGGCGTGCTCGGCGGCCTCGTCGGGGGAGTCGGCGAACTTGACGCCGCCCGCCTTCATCCGGCCACCGCTCAGCACCTGCGACTTGATCACCACCGGTCCGCCGATCTCCTCGGCGGCCTTGCGGGCCTCCTCGGGGCTGCGGCAGAACCCGTAGCGGGTGACCGGAATGCCGGCCAGCTCGACGATCCGCCGGGACTCGTACTCGAAGAAGCGCATGAGCGGGCGGGAACCCTACTTCAACCGGCGCCGCCACGCGACGGCCGTCGGCCTCCTCGCGGCGGTAATCTGCCCCGCCCACCCCCCGAAGGAGGAGCAGATGCCAAAGGCAGCCCGGGCTGCCGGCGCAGCCGCGGTCGTCGTCGGGGCTCTGGCGCTCTCATCCTGCGGTAGCAAGGTGATCGACGACAGCAAGGCCGAGGCCCAGATTCAGGCGAACGTCGAGCACAACCTCGGGATCAAGGTCTCGGTCGACTGTCCCACCGGGGTCGAGGTCGAGCCTGGTCGGACCTTCTCCTGCACGGTGACCACCCGCAAGGGCGATGAGGCGGAGGCGGTGCTGAGGATTCTCAACTCGGACGCCGATGTCCATTTCACCACTCTGAAGCCGCTCAAGTAGCGGATGTCACATGATTGAAGCGGTCGGGCCGCGGCGCAAGGAGAGGTCCGGCAGAATGGTTCTGGGGACAGAGGGGAGATGTCGGGACCGAGCGAGACAAGGAGTAGTGAGAAACAGCCGTGAGTCAGACGACCGCTGCCACCGCGCCCACCAAGCACGCGAAGCTGATCTCCTGGATCGAGGAGATCGCCGAGTTGACCGAGCCCGAAGCGATCCACTGGTGCGACGGGTCGGCGGAGGAGTACGACCGCCTCGCCGCGGGGCTGGTCGAGGCCGGCACCTTCGAGCAGCTCTCGGAGGCGAAGCGGCCGAACTCGTACCTGGCGCTTTCCGATCCCGGCGACGTCGCCCGGGTCGAGGACAGGACGTTCATCTGCTCCGAGCGCGAGGTCGACGCCGGGCCGAACAACAACTGGGCCGAGCCCGAGGTGATGCGAGACACCCTGAACGGGCTCTTCTCCGGCTCGATGAGGGGCCGCACGATGTACGTGGTCCCGTTCTCGATGGGGCCGATCGGCTCCCACATCTCCCACATCGGCGTCCAGCTCACCGATTCGGCCTACGTCGCCGTCTCGATGCGGGTGATGACCCGGATGGGCGCCGCGGCGCTCGAGGCGCTCGGCGAGGAAGGCTCCTTCGTTCCCTGCGTGCACTCGGTCGGGATGCCGCTGGCCGACGGCGAGGAGGACGTCCCCTGGCCCTGCAACGCCGAGAACAAGTACATCGTCCACTACCCGGAGACGCGCGAGATCTGGTCCTTCGGCTCGGGCTACGGCGGCAACGCCCTGCTCGGCAAGAAGTGCTTCGCGCTGCGGATCGCCTCGGTCATGGCCCGCGATCAGGGCTGGATGGCGGAGCACATGCTGATCCTCAAGCTGACCTCGCCGCAGGGAGGAGTCAAGTACCTGGCGGGCGCCTTCCCCTCGGCCTGCGGCAAGACCAACCTCTCGATGATGATCCCCAGCCTGCCCGGCTGGAAGGTCGAGACGGTCGGCGACGACATCGCCTGGATGAAGATCGGCGAGGACGGCCGCCTCTACGCGGTCAACCCCGAGCACGGCTTCTTCGGCGTCGCGCCGAACACCAGCCCGAAGACCAATCCCAACGCGATGAAGATGATCGCCGAGAACTCCGTCTTCACCAACTGCGCCAAGACCGACGACGGCGACATCTGGTGGGAGGGGATGACCGAGGAGCCGCCTGCCCACCTGATCGACTGGCACGGGAAGGATTGGACGCCGGCCTCGGAGGCAGCCGCGGCGCACCCCAACGCTCGCTTCACGACTCCCGCGGCGCAGTGCCCGGTGATCGCTCCCGAGTGGGAGGATCCCGCGGGTGTCCCGATCGACGCCTTCCTCTTCGGCGGGCGCCGGGCGACGGTGCTGCCGCTGGTGCACGAGGCCTTCGACTGGGAGCACGCCGTATTCATGGGGGCGACGATGTCGTCCGAGACGACGGCGGCCGCAGGCCGGGGCCGTCGGCGAGCTGCGCTTCGACCCGATGGCGATGCTGCCGTTCTGCGGCTACAACCTCGCCGACTACTTCGCCCATTGGCTGAAGATCGGCGGCCGCGACGACGTCCGGCTGCCGCGCGTCTTCTACGTCAACTGGTTCCGCAAGGACGACGAGGGCAAGTTCCTCTGGCCCGGGTTCGGCGAGAACAGCCGCGTCCTCGAGTGGATCTTCAGGCGCTGCGACGGGGAGGCCGAGGCGGTCGAGACGCCGATCGGGCTGCTCCCCGCCGCGGGGGCGATCGACGTCGAGGGCCTCGATCTCTCGGATGAGGCGATGAAGGAGCTGACCACGGTCGATACCGGTCTCGTCGCCGAGCAGCTGCCCCAGGTGGAGGAGTATCTGGCCAGGTTCGGGGATCGGCTGCCGCAGGAGCTCACCGCCCAGCTCGAGGCCCTGAAGGAGCGCCTCGGAGCCTGAAGCGGTGATCATCAGCATCCTCACGCGGCGCCTACGGGAAGGCAAGACGTATGAGGACTTCCGCGAGGCCTGGCTGCCCGAGAAGGGCTTCGGCATCGGAACCCGGGTCGTCAGCGGCCAGGGCCTCGAGGACCCGCGGGAGATCGTCACGATCGGGTTCAGCGACCTCGAGCCGGGCCAGGTCGAGGAGTTCCTCGCCCGGGTCGGGCCCCAGGAGGCGGTTCGAGGAGACCGCATTGCGGAGGTGATCGAGCCGGAGATGACCCGTGCCTTCTACGTCCAGGTCGCCGACGACGATCTCACCGAGGCGCCGGAGCCCTGAGCGGCCGCGGCTCGTTCGCGGCGTCGTCTTCGCCACACGCTCCGCCGGATTAGACTCGGCCCATGAGCGAGGAGACGACGAAGTTCCAGCTGTCCGAGTCCGAGATCCCCACTTCCTGGGTCAACCTGCTGCCCGATCTCCCGGGCGAGCCGCTGCCGCCGCTGAACCCCGAGACCAGGGAGCCGGCCGGGCCGCCGGACCTGACCCCGATCTTCCCGATGGGGCTGATCGAGCAGGAGGTCTCGGCCGAGCCCGAGATCGAGATCCCCGAGGAGGTGCGCGAGGTCTACAAGCTGTGGCGCCCGACCCCGCTGATCCGCGCCCGCCGACTGGAGCGCGAGCTCGACACCCCGGCCCACATCTACTTCAAGTACGAGGGAGTCTCGCCGGCCGGCTCACACAAGCCCAACACGGCGGTCCCGCAGGCCTACTTCAACCGCGAGGCGGGGATCCGCAAGCTGGCGACCGAGACCGGCGCCGGGCAGTGGGGCTCGGCGCTGGCGCTCGCCTGCCGCCTCTTCGGGATGGAGTGCGAGGTTTTCATGGTCGGCGTCTCCTACGACCAGAAGCCCTACCGCCGGGCGATGATCGAGACCTGGGGCGGGACAGTGCACCGCAGCCCCTCGGAGCTGACCGAGGCGGGCCGCTCCCAGGCCGAGCACACCACGGGCAGCCTCGGCATCGCGATCTCGGAGGCGGTCGAGGTCGCGGCTTCGAGCGAGGACACCAACTACTCGCTCGGCTCGGTGCTCAACCACGTCTGCCTGCACCAGACGGTGATCGGGACCGAGGCGATCGCGGCGATGGAGATGGCCGGTGAGTACCCCGATGTGGTCGTCGGCTGCGTCGGCGGCGGCTCCAACTTCGCCGGCGTCGCCTATCCCTTCATCAGGGCCAACCTTCGCGACGGCAAGGAAACCCGTTTCGTCGCCGCCGAGCCCGCCGCCTGCCCGACCCTGACCCGCGGCGTCTACGCCTACGACTTCGGCGACACGGTCGGGATGACCCCGCTGATGCCGATGTACACCCTCGGTCACGACTTCGTTCCCCCGCCGGTGCACGCCGGCGGGCTGCGCTACCACGGCGACGCGCCGAGCCTCTGCGCCCTGGTCAAGGCCGGGGTGGTCGAGGCCAAGGCGATCCCCCAGAACGCCGCCTTCGAGGCCGCGGTCCGCTTCGCGGGCTGCGAGGGGATCATCCCGGCCCCCGAGCCCGCCCACGCGATCCGGGCCGCCTTCGACGAGGCCGAGGCGGCGAAGCAGGCGGGGGAGGAGCGGGTGATCCTCGTCAACGTCTGCGGCCATGGCCACTTCGACATGGCTGCCTACAGCGCCTACCACGCCGGCCAGCTCGAGGACCTCGAGTTCTCCGAGGCCGAGATGGAGGCCGCGCTCGAGCGCCTGCCCGAGGCGCCCTCGATCGCCTGAGGGGAAAATCAGCGCAGATAAGCGATAATAGCGCTTCCGCTATAGTGCGCTCCATGTCGATGTCACCTGGAGAGCTGCTCAGAGACGCCCGCCGCCGCCACCGCGTCAGCCAGAAGCGGCTGGCGATCCGCGCCGGCACCACCCAGTCGGCGATCTCGAGGATCGAGCGCGACCGGGTATCTCCCACGGTGGAGACCCTGCGCTCGCTGCTGCACCTGCTCGGCGATGACCTCGTGCTGGAGGTCGAGGCCCGGGACTTCGGAATCGATCGCACCCTCAACCGCGAACGGCTGAGAGCCGATCCGGCTGAGCGGGTCCGGCATGGACTCCAATTCAGCGAATGGGTGTGGAGCACCCGGGAGGCCGCTGCCGGGAAGAGGGCAGCCTGAGCGACTTGAGCGGTCCCAAACCGCGACCACCCAATGTCGGCGCCCTCCTCGGTGCATTGAACCGCCACGGTGTCGACTTCGTGGTCATCGGAGGGCTCGCCGGAATCGCTCACGGCTCTGCCTATCCGACCTACGACCTCGATGTGGCATATGCCAGAGAGCCGGCCAACCAGCAGCGGCTGGCCGACGCCCTCGCCGAGCTCGATGTCACCCTTCGCGGCGCTCCCCCGGACCTGCCGTTCCAGCTCGACGTGAAGACGATCCACAACGGCTCGAACTTCACCTTCGACACGAAGTTCGGGAGCTTCGACGTCCTCGGCGAAGCAGCGGGGGTGACCTCGTTCGAAGACCTGCGCTCCGCAGCCAGCCAAGAGGAGATCGAGGGAGTGCCCGTGCGCATCGCCTCGATCGACCACCTGATCGCGATGAAACGGGCCGGAAATCGGCCGAAGGATCAGTTGATGCTCGAGGAATACATCGTCATCGCCGACGAGCAGGCGGGCGCTGCAGAGGAGGAGGAAGGCGGGGCTGGCGCCTAGGACCCGTAGGCCTCGGCGAGCTCCGGGTCCTTCTCGGCCAGCATGTCGGCCAGCTCGACCATCACCTTGCACTGCTTCCAGGTCGCGTCGTCCTGCATCTTGCCGTCGATCATGTGGACACCGCGGCCGTCGGGGATCGCCTCCAGCACCTTGCGGGCGAAGCGCACCTCATCCGGCGGTGGGCTGAAGACCTTCTTGGCGATCTCGATCTGCACCGGGTGCAGGGACCAGGCGCCGACGCAGCCCATCAGGAAGGCGGCGCGGAACTGCGTCTCGCAGCCGGCGGTGTCCTTGATGTCCCCGAAGGGCCCGTAGAAGGGGAGGATGCCGGTCGCCGCGCAGGCGTCGACCATGCGGGCGATCGAGTAGTGCCAGAGGTCCTGCTGGGCGCTGACCCGGTTCTCACCGGGGTTCTCGGGATCCTCGGGGTCCTCCATGACGCGGTAGCCGGGGTGACCGCCCCCGACCCGGGTGGTCTTCATCCGCCGCGAGGCCGCCAGGTCGGCCGGGCCGAAGCTCATCCCCTGCATCCTCGGGCTCGAGGCGGCGATCTCCTCGAGGTTGACCACCCCCTGCGCCGTCTCCAGGATCGCGTGGATGAGGATCGGCCGGTCGAGCTTCGCCTTCGCCTCGAGCTGGGCGAGCAGCCGGTCGACGTAGTGGATGTCCCAGGCGCCCTCGACCTTGGGCACCATGACCACGTCGAGCTGATCGCCGATCTCGGTCACCAGCGTGGTCAGGTCGTCCAGCACCCAGGGGCTCTCGAGCGAGTTGACCCGGGTCCAGAGCGCCGTCTGGCCGAGGTCGGACTCCTTCGCCGCCCTGACCAGGCCGGCCCGGGCGGCCTCCTTGCGGTCCACCGGGATCGCGTCCTCGAGGTTGCCGAGGAGGATGTCGGTCTTGGCGGCGATATCAGGCGCCTTGGCGACCATCTTCTCGTTGGAGAAGTCGAGGAAGTGGATCATCCGCGACGGCTTCACCGGTATCTCCGCGAGCGGCTGCGGGGCGCCGATCGCCATCGGCGCGAAGAAGTCCCTGGGGTTTCTCACGGGGGCGAAATCTACATGGGCGTCCCGCGCAGGGGCGTGCTCGTCGGAATGCCCCGTTTGCCGCTGGAACGGTCGCTAGATTGCGCTCCGAGATGGCGTTCTCCGACGATCTCGGCAGCACCCAGGACTGGCTGTTGCCCGAAGACCGCGAGAGCTACGTCGAGGAGAACGGCCGGCCGGCCGCCGACCAGCGCCTCGAGGAGGCGGTCTCCCTGGCCCGCGCCTCCGCCGAGGCGGCGGCGGAGGCGGAGCAGCGGGCGCTCCTCGCCGGCAACGAGTCGGAGGCCCGGATGCAGCAGATCCTCTACGTCGCCCGCGCCTCGGCCGAGGTCGCGGTCGAGGCCGAGCAGCGCGCCAGCAGGGCCGGTGACGAGGCCGAGGCCCGCCTCAGCGAGCTTGCCGAGAGGGTCGAGCTGGCGCTGGCCAAGATCGAGGCCAGGGAGAGGGCCACGCGGCGCCGCGCCTTCGAGGCCGAGCGGGAGGAGGAGACCCTGCGCAGCTTCGGGCGCCGCGCCGACCGCATCGTGCGCAGGCTGCGCCAGCTCGAGCAGGCACCGGCGATCCTGCGCACGGTGCCGCTGGCGCCGACGCGTTCACGCTGAGGGTCCGAGCCCGCCGCTGCGGCGCAGCTGCTCGCGGTCGAGGTGGAACTCGACCCTGATCAGGCGCCCATCGGCGAAGAGCCAGGCCGCGCCCCCCTCGCTGACCATCTCCGCGCCTCCCCGCGAGGAGCGGCCGCTCATGCGGACGAAGTCGACCACGCAGTCCGGGCGGGCCTCGACGATCTCCTCGACCTCGATCGCGACGTCCTCGAACGGGCTCAGCCAGTCCTCCCAGGCCGCGACGAACCCCGAGGCTCCCGTGTAGTCGGCGTGGAGCCCGCCGCCCGCCGCCATCGTGCATTGAAGATCGCCGCCGGCGACCTCACCGAGCAGCGCGACCATCTCCTCGCGCCTCTCCCGGTCGCCGAGGACCGAGCCGTCCTCGGCGATCATCGCCGCGTGGATCCGCTCCACCGTGGCAAGGTTCGACCCCACCTGCGCAGTATCGCCGGAGCCTGTCTCCGGCGATGCGCCGCAGGTATCCTTGCGTTCATTCGCGCCCCCTCGAGCTGAACTGAGGAGCGCGCCTCAAACGACCTCACGGACTGGAGAAATGGCCGTAGATACAGCCGCCTACAGCGAGATCACCGACGAGCAGCGCGCAATCACCGAGATGGTGCGCCAGTTCGCCGACGAGCAGATCATCCCCAACGCCGAGCACTACGACCACGCTGACGAGTTCCCGGAGCCGATCGTCGAGCAGATGAAGGAGCTGGGGCTGTTCGGGGTGACCATCCCCGAGGAGTACGACGGGATGGGGCTCGACCTGACCACCTACGCGATGATCGTCGAGGAGCTCTCGCGCGGCTGGATCTCGATCTCGGGCGTCGTCAACACCCACTTCATCGGCTCCTACCTGCTGATGAAGTTCGGCACCGACGAGCAGAAGGAGCACTTCCTGCCGAAGATGGCCACCGGCGAGATCCGCGCCGCCTTCTCGCTCTCCGAGCCCGAGGTCGGTTCCGACGTGCAGGGGATCAAGTCGAGCGCGAGGCTGGGCGACGACGGCCTCTGGGAGCTGAACGGCCAGAAGATGTGGGTCACCAACGGGCTCGGCTCCGGTGTCGTCTTCGTGCTGATGAAGACCGACAACCAGGCAGACCCCCCCTACAAGGGGATGACCTGCTTCATCACCGAGAAGGAGCCCTGGGCCGAGCAGAACAGCGGCGATTACTCCGGCCTGGTAATCCCCCCGAAGATCAAGAAGATGGGCTACAAGGGGGTCGAGTCCACGGAGCTCGTCTACGACGGATACCGCTGCCCGCCGGAGCGCATCCTCGGCGGGCCCGGACGGCGTCGGCGAGGGCTTCGTGCAGATGATGGACGCGCTCGAGGTCGGCCGCGTCAACGTCGCCGCCCGCGGCGTCGGCATCGCCCAGCGGGCGCTCGAGCTGGCGCTCCGCTACAGCCAGGAGCGCAAGACCTTCGGCAAGCCGATCGCCCAGCACCAGGCGATCCAGTTCAAGCTCGCCGACATGGCGACCAAGGTCGAGGCAGCGCGACTGATGACCCTGAAGGCGGCGCGGATGAAGGACGCCGGCGAGCGCTCCGACCTCGAGGCCGGGATGGCGAAGCTGCTCGCCTCGGAGAGCGGCAAGGAGGTGGTCGAGGATTGCTTCCGGATCCACGGCGGCTACGGCTACTCGAAGGAGTACGAGATCGAGCGCCTCTACCGCGACGCCCCCCTGCTGCTGATCGGCGAGGGCACCTCCGAGATCCAGCGCATGGTGATCGGCAAGAAGCTGCTGCAGCGCTACAAGATTTGAGTGACTCGCCTGTAGCTCTCGTCTCCGGGGCCAACCGGGGAATCGGGCTGGAGGTCGCGCGCCAGCTCGCCTCCCTCGGACACCGGGTGCTGGTCGGGTCCCGCGACCTTGCGGCCGGTGAGCGGGAGGCCGGCCGGATCGAGGAGGAGGGCGGCAGTGCCTCCGCGGTCGAGCTCGACGTGGCGAGACCCGAGAGCGTCGATCGCCTGGCGGCCACCGTTGGCGGGGATCCGGGCCGCCTCGACGTCCTCGTCAACAACGCGGGCGCCTTCGGCTCTCCCGCGGGCGTCGCCGACACAGACCTCGCCGAGGCGCACGAGGTGCTCGAGACCAACCTGTTCGGCGCCTGGCGGCTGACTCAGGCGCTGCTGCCGCTGCTGCGCTCCAGTCCTCAGGCGCGAATCGTCAACGTTTCCAGCGGCGGTGGCCAGCTCGCCGAGATGGGCGGGGGAAGGGCGGCCTACCGAGTCTCGAAGACGGCTCTCAACGCTCTCACCCGGGTGTTCGCCGCGGACGAGGCCGGCTCGGCGATCCTCGTCAACTCGCTCTGCCCCGGCTGGGTGAGGACCCGCATGGGCGGCGAGAGCGCCACGCGCTCGGTCGAGGAGGGCGCCGATACCGCAGTCTGGCTCGCCACCCTGCCCGAGGACGGTCCCAGCGGCGGCTTCTTCCGCAACCGCGAGCCGATCCCCTGGTAGGCGTCCTGTGGCCTCGACCGCCGACCTCATTCGCACCGCCGTCACCCGCTTTCAGGAAGAGGTTCCGGCGCTCGCGAACCTGAAGCTCGTCTTCGGCCTCGAGCTTCGCGGCCGGGGTGACATCCAGCTCTACCGGGTCGAGGTTCCCGGCCCGACCGTGAGCAAGGACCTCGCCCGCGACGAGCGGGTCCTGGTCGAGATCGACCGCTCCACCTTCAACGAGCTTGCCGAGCGCGGCACCGTGAAGAGCTACCGCAAGGCTTTCGAGACCGGCCACATCAAGGTCGAGGGTGACTCCAACGTGCTGAAGCTGATCGCCCAGGTCGTCGAGCGCCAGGAGCAGCGGGCGCGGCTGAAGAAAGCCCGCTAGCGTCGGTGGCGCCGCGCCGACCCGAGCGCCTGCCGCGCCTGCGTGCCGCCACCCAGCTCCTCCATCGTCCGGTCGCGATGCGCGATCCGGTCGAGGTGGCGAGGGCGATCGCGGGCGCCCAGGCCCAGGACATCCATGCCGGCCCGCTCACCTTCCGTTCCCGCAGCCGCCGCCTGACGCTCGCCGACATCGACCGGGCCCGCACCGAAGAGCGCTCGCTGCTCCGCACCTGGGTGATGCGGATGACGATCCATCTGATCCCGGCCGACGACGCAGGCTGGATGTTGCCGCTGTTCGAGCCGATAACCGAGAGGTGGTCGCGGAGACGGCTGCAGCAGCTCGGGATGCCGGCGAAAGACCTAGGTAAGGCCCTAAAGGTGGCAAAGCGGACACTCGAGCGGGAAGGACCGGTGACGCGCCCGCAGTTGCGCGAGCGGATCGCGGCCGCCGGCGTCGCCCTCGACCAGCAGACCAGTCTGCACGTGATCGGCCTGGCGGTTACCAGCGGCCTCGCCTGCCTCGGCCCCGACCACGGCCGCAGCGCCTGCCTCGTGCTGCGCGAGGACTGGCTTGGCAAGATGCCGCGTTTCGACCGCGATGCCGCGCTGGCCGAGCTGGCACGCCGCTATCTGGGCGCGTTCGGGCCGGCCACCGACCGGGACTTCGCCTACTGGTCCGGGCTTCCGCTGGGGCAGGTGCGCCAGGGCTTGCGCTCGATCGCGGGTGAGCTCGAGGAGTCGAAGCTCGGCGCCGGGGCACTGCTCTCGCTGCGCAACCGGCGCGTGCGGATGCCGAGGGCCGGCCAGCTTCGCATGCTCGGCGCCTTCGACACCTACATGCTCGGCTACCGGGATCGCGACTTCGCGCTGCCAGCCGAACACCGTGCCCACCTGAAGGCTGGCGGCGGCGGCTGGCTGCGGCCGGTGATCGTCCGCGACGGGGTCGTGGTCGGCGGCTGGAGCTACAGACGCAAGGGAGGTCGGGTCGAGGTGGAGCTCAGGGATCCGGATAGCTTGAGCGCCGCGGATCGCGAGGCGATCGACGTCGAGCTGGCCGACATCGAGCGTTTCGAGGGGTGTCGGGTGAGCGCAGTCGACGGGACCTAGGCGGAGGCTCGGTCACCGCTCAACGCCGAGGCGGGTACGATCCCGCGCCGGGAGCAGGAGGGTGAAACCCATCCAAGGAGAAACGCCCACCAAATGAGCAACGAGACGCACAAGCTGAACACCGACCAGGCCACGCGCGAGGCCTCCGGCGCCCATCGCTACGGGCGCTACCTCGAGGAGTTCGAGGTCGGCGACGTCTACGAGCACTGGCCGGCGAAGACCGTCACCGAGTCCGATGACCACCTCTTCTGCCTGATCACGATGAACCACCACCCGCTGCACCTCAACGACGTCTACGCGGGCGCCTCCCAGCAGGGCCAGAACGTCGTCGTCGGGCCGCTGGTCTACTCGCTGGCACTGGGGATGTCGGTCTCAGACGTCTCCGGCAAGGCGATCGCCAACCTCGCCACCGAGGAGCTCAGCCACCCGGCGCCGGTCTTCCACGGCGACACGCTCTACTGCGAGTCCGAGGTGCTCGACGTGCGCGCCCTCGGAGTCGAAGCCCGACCGCGGCGTGGTCAAGGTCCACACCCGCGTCTACAAGCAGGACGGGACGCTGGTGGCCGAGTTCAAGCGCGCCGTGCTGGTGCCCCGGAAGCCCTAGCATCCGTTCCCCCAGCGGCTAGGAGGAGGACGGCATGGTCAACTTCAAGAGGCTCACCGACAAGGCCAAGGACGTGGTCGAGAAGCGAGGCGGGGTCGATTCGCTGAAGGAGGACGCGCAGGAGCTGCGCGACGTCGCCAAGGGCAAGGGCAGCCTCAAGGACAAGGCCAAGGCGGCCACGGACGCGGTCAAGGAGCCCGGCGCAGCGGGAGCCGGCCAGAGCCGTCCGGAACACGAGCCCGAGGGCGAAGGGCCGCCGCCGGCAGCCTAGGCGGCGGCCTCAGTGAGCCTCGTCGGAGGCGTGCGCCGGGGGGCGTGACTCTTCGGCCAGCGAGGTGATCTCCAGCAGCCCGCGCGCCGCGTCGGAAAGCACCTCGGTCGCCTCCTCAGCGGAGCGGGCGTATAGCTCTACCAGGAGGTGGA
The DNA here is from genome assembly GCA_963725315.1 of uncultured Actinomycetes bacterium. Lineage (GTDB taxonomy): Bacteria > Actinomycetota > Thermoleophilia > Solirubrobacterales > 70-9 > JBBRHQ01. The sequence continues at coordinate 432,158 of CAVRYA010000007.1, forward strand.
CGACGATCGCATCCTCGTCGTGCTTGTGGAAGCGGACGTGGGTGAAGAACTCGCGGGTGCCGGCGTCGCCGAAGGCGCCGTAGGTGAGCGACTCGAGCGGCCTCCGGGCCCGAGCAGGTCTCGACCTGGTCATGGTCCACGGTGACCGTGCAGGAGGCGACCCAGGGGGTCCCCGCAACCATCCGCTCCCAGCGGTCCTCGATACCTACCACGCGGTCGCCCTGCAGGGCCAGATGGGGCTGATCGTGCATGCAGTCCAGGCACTGGACCACCGACTCCTGAACCTCGTCGATGCCTTCGGTGGGCGCGCCGCTCTCGGGGTCGATGCGGCGGATCGCGTCGTAGTGGATCTGGATCTCGAGGTTCTGCGACCAGCAGCGATAGCAGCGAAGCCACGCCGAGCGGTCTCCGTTCATCGCGCTCATGCTCCCATTGTGGCGGAACGGAGCCGAATTCCGGCAGGTCTCAGCCGACCTGGGAGATCGCGGCCTCGAACGGGGCCGCAGAGAGCCCCGGCGTGCCGAGGGCCTTGGTCCCGTTGGGGCCGGTGACGACGAAGGAGGGGGTGCCGTTGAAGCCGTGGGAGACGGCCTGATTGCTGGTCCCCTTCATCTCCTTCTTCAGCGCGGGGCTCTTGCGGGCGCTGTTCCACTTGCCGATGTCGGGCACGCCCGCGGCCCGTGCGACTGCCTTCAGGAAGGAGTCGTCGGCGTAGCCCGAGTTCTCGACCCCCTGGTTGCGGTAGAAGATCTCGATGTAGTTCCAGCCCCGGCCCTGCTGGCCGGCGGCGATCGCCGCGGCCCCGGCGTCGACCGACTGCGGCCCGATGATCAGGTAGTTGCGGAAATCGAGCCGCGCCTTGCCCTGGCGCACCGGGCCGGAGATCAGCTTCGGGATCACCGCCTCGGAGTACTCCTTGCAGATCGGGCACTGAAGGTCGCCGAACTCGATCACCTTGGCCCTGGCGCCCGGCTCGCCGATGGTCAACGCGTCCTGAGGGATGCCCTTCAGCTGCCTGTTGACCAGGCCGGCGTCCTGGATGTCCCCCGCGCTGCCGCCGCCCGAGTCCGAGCCCGACTGGCTGATCAGGATGAAGGCGGCGACGACGACGATCGCCGCGAAGACCGCGGCGGCGCCGAGCTTGAGCATCCGCTCGCGGCGCTCGCTCGCCTGCGCCGCAGCCTCCTCGCGGAGGCGTTGCTCACGCAGCTTCGCCTTGCGCTCGTCGCGCTGCCGGTCAGCCATCGCCGGGAATCCTAGGCAGGATCGCTCACGGCGGTCTGAGCGCCGCCCTCCGCGGAGCGAAGCTCATCGCCGACGAAGCGGTAGGCCCGGAGCGCGTTGAGCGCGAAGAGCAAGGTCATCAGCACGGCGCTGGCCACGCACCATTGGCAGATCGCGTCGATCACGAACAGCTCCAGGTAGGTGAGGTAGGCGCTGAAGCCGAAGCCGACCAGCGCCAGCATCAGGCCGCCGAAGCGGGCGGCGTCGCCGCGGGCGATCGCGGCCCCGAGGAGGGCCACGTAGCCGACGATCCCGATCACCGCGACGTTGATCCCCGCCAGGTCGGAGTAGACGCTGTCGGCGACCGTCTCGCACCCGCTTCCGCCGGCCAGGCAGGCCGGGGCGCCGCCGCCCGACTCGGCGATCGCGATGTAGGTGGCGACGCCGATCCCGGCCAGGGCGAGCGCCCCCGAGAGCAGCCGGATGATCCGCTCGGTGGGCATGCGCCGATTCTAGGGCGGGGGGTCATCGGGCCGGCCGAGCTCCTCGCGCAGCATCGAGTGCATGACCACATCGATCCTCCGGTCCTTGATCTCGATCCACGACCTCAGCACGCCCTCGCGCACGAACCCGGCCGCCTCGGCGACCCGGGAGGAGGCCTCATTTCCGACCTCCGTCCCGATCTCGAGCCGCACCAGGGGCAGCGATTCGAAGGCGTGCCGGGCCAGCAGGCGGACCGCCCTCCTCGCCACCCCACGGCCACGCGCCTCGGCCGCGGTCCAGTAGCCGATCTCAGCCCGCTTGTGCTCGTGGTTGACGTCGAGCAGGCCGACCGACCCGAGCAGGCGATCGGCGCCGTCGACGACCAGCAGCGAGAGGTCCGTCCCCGCCAGGCGCCGTTCCTCGCTGACCCGGAGCCAGCGGCGCGCCTCTTCCTCGCCGTAGGGGGAGGGGACCTGCGTGTAGCGGGGAATCTGAGGATCCTGGCAGGCCGCGACCAGAGCGGCGACGTCCGATTCGCGCTTCAGCCTCAGGTTCACGGTCCCGTCGCCTAGTCCTTCGGCGGGGAAGGCGATCGGCTCAGGCAGGGGTCGGCTCCGGGGAGCCGTGGCGCTGCGCGACGAGCTCGACCATCTCGGCCATGATCCGGTTGATCTGGAAGTCCCGCGGCGTGTAGACGCCGGCGACGCCGGCCTCGCGCAGGCGCGCGGCATCCGCGGCCGGGATGATGCCCCCGACCACAACGGGCACCTCGACCCCCTGTTCGCGCAGCAGGCGCACGACCTCGGGAATCAGCTCCAAGTGGGAGCCGGAGAGGATCGAGAGCCCGACGATGTCGACGTCCTCCTCGATCGCCGACTCGGCGATCTCCGCGGGGGTGAGCCGGATCCCCTGGTAGACGACCTCCATGCCGACGTCGCGGGCCCGCAGCGCGACCTGCTCGGAGCCGTTGGAGTGCCCGTCGAGCCCTGGCTTGCCGACCAGGAGCTTGATCCTGTGGCCGATCGCCTCGGAGACCTCCTCGACGCGGGCGTGCAGCGCGGCCAGCTGGGCCGGGTCGCCCGGTGGCGCGGCCCCGTCCACGCCGGTCGGCGCGCGGTAGGCGCCGAAGGCGCGGCGCAGAACCTCTGACCACTCGCCGGTGGTGGCGCCCGCCTTGGCGGCGGCGATTGTCGCCGGCATGATGTTCTCCTCGCCGGCCGCGACGCGCTCCAGCTCTTCCAGGGCCGCGGCGACCGCCTCGCCGTCGCGCTTTGCCCGCCAGCGCTCGAGCGCCTCGATCCGCTCCCGCTCCACCTCCGGGTCGGGCTCGAGGATCCCGGCGCCGGCGCCGGCGGTCAGCGGCGAAGGCTCGGTCTCGGTGAAGCTGTTCTGGCCGACGACCTTGAGCTCGCCGCGCTCGATCCGCGCCACCCGCTCGCGCTGGGACTCGACCAGTCGCGCCTTCATGTAGGGGACGGCCTCGACCGCGCCGCCATGCTCCTCGACGACCGCCATCTCCGCCCGCGCCCCCTCGCAGAGCTCCTCCACCAGCCCCTCCATCACCTTCGAGCCTTCGAAGACGTCGGGATACTCCAGCAGGTCGGTCTCGTTCGCGAGCACCTGCTGGATCCGCAGGCTCCACTGCTGGTCCCAGGGGCGGGGAAGGCCCATCGCCTCGTTCCAGGCCGGCAGCTGGATCGCCCGCGCCCGGGCGTCACGGCTCAGGGTTACCGCCAGCGCCTCGAGCACGATCCGCTGCACGTTGTTCTCGGGCTGAGACTCGGTCAGGCCGAGCGAGTTGACCTGGACCCCGTAGCGGAAGCGCAGCATCTTCGGGTCGGTGACCCCGAAGCGCTCGCGGCCGATCTCGTTCCAGAGCCGGCCCATCGCCCGCAGCTTGGCGATCTCCTCGATCAGCCGGATACCGGCGTTGACGAAGAAGGAGATGCGGCCGAAGACCTTGGGGAAGTCCCGCTCGGAGACCTGGCCCCTGCCGCGAACCTCTTCGAGAACGGCGATCCCGGTCGAGAGCGCGTAGGCGATCTCCTGCACCGGGGTCGCGCCGGCCTCCTGCAGGTGGTAGCTGCAGATATTGGTCGGGTTCCAGCTCGGCACCTCGTTGACGGCGAAGGCGACGGTGTCGGCGATCAGCCTCATCGAGGGGCCGGGGGGGAAGGCGTAGGTACCACGCGAGAGGTACTCCTTGATGATGTCGTTCTGGGTCGTCCCCTTGAGCTGGGAGCGGTCGACGCCGTTCTCCTCGGCGACGGTGACGTAGAGGCCGAGCAGCCAAGCCGCGGTCGCGTTGATCGTCATCGAGGTGTTCATCTCATCCAGCGGGATCCCGTCGAGCAGGGTGTGCATGTCGGCCTTCTCGACGATCGAGACGCCGACCTTGCCGACCTCGCCGCGGGCGAGGACGTGATCGGGGTCATAGCCCGTCTGGGTGGGAAGGTCGAAGGCGATCGAGAGACCGGTCTGGCCCTTGGCCAGGTTGCGCCGGTAGAGCTCGTTCGAGCGGCGGGCGTCGGAGTGGCCGGCGTAGGTCCGCATCACCCATGGCCGGTCGGGCTCGGGCAGGCGGTGATCGCTCATGCTCGGAATGATATTTGTGCTGGGCCGGCGCGGTGTTAGCGCCGGCAGAGGCATGTCAGGCGGCGAAGCCGCCGCAAGTGGTTCTGGCTGGGCCGGCGCGGTGTTAGCGCCGGCAGAGGCATGTCAGGCGGCGAAGCCGCCGCAAGTGGTTCTGGCTGGGCCGGCGCGGTGTTAGCGCCGGCAGAGGCATGTCAGGCGGCGAAGCCGCCGCAAGTGGTTCTGGCTGGGCCGGCGCGGTGTTAGCGCCGGCAGAGGCATGTCAGGCGGCGAAGCCGCCGCAAGTGGTTCCGCTCCGCCGCAGGCGGCTGCCAGGCACGGATCGTGGCGAGAAATCCCCCTTTCACAGGCGCCGTGGCGCATCTTTTCCCTTCCCCTGTGTTTAGGCTCCCTGTGCGGGTCCCCGGGGCCCGCTCTCGATGAAGGCATACCGCATCACAATCGCCCTGCTCTGCGCCCTGGCGGCGTCCGCCGTCGCGGCCGCGGCTGCCCTCGCAGCCCAGGACGCGATCGCGATCTACAGCAGCAACATGGACACCGCTGCCAAGCGGGCGCAGTTCGTCAAGCTCTCGGGCGCGAATTGCGCTCGGGGCGGATCCCGCACCGCGCTCAAGGTCGCGGTCGGCAAGCGCACCGAGCAGTGCAGCTACCGAACCCCGGTGATCGGGCGCGACCTCGAGGTATTCGCGACCGCGCGCCTGCTCAGCGGCACCCCGAAGCGCCTGCGCAAGCGGACCTTCGTCGCCGCCGATCTCCGCGCCGGGGCCGGCGGCAAGTACCAGTTCGCCGTCTTTCCCGCTCGGCGCAGGTTCGCGCTCCGCAAGGTGTTCCCCAACGGCAACATCCAGGTCCTGAAGGCGGACAACGGAGTGAAGCGGATTCGCAACAAGCCGAACCAGGCGAACAAGCTGCGGCTGCGGGCCTTCAACATCACCAGCGGCCCCGACGCCGGGGGTTGTCGGGTGATCGCCTTCATCAACGACAAGCGTGCGGCCGCGCTCACCGACCCGCTCGGAGGAAAGCTCGAGGGCCGCTATTCCGGCTTCTCGTTAGGGTCGAAGAAGAGCGCCGCGAGGGCCGTCGCGAGCTTCGACGACGTGGTCGTGCGGGTCCCCGCTCCCTTCTAGCCCGGCGCGCCGCCCCGAAGGCCGATAATCCAGGAATGTCGACGACCACGGTCGAGCGTCCGCAGGTCGGTGGCCCCGGGTCGGGCCTGGGGGGCAACTGGCTGGTGATCGTCCGCAACGACAATCACAACACCTTCGACCACGTCGCCCGCACCCTGGCCGCAGTGATCCCGGGCATTTCGCTCTCCAAAGGCCACGCCCTGGCCGACCAGATCCACAACAGTGGCCAGGCGATGGTCTGGTCGGGCCCGCGCGAGCCGGCCGAGCACTACTGGGAGCAGCTCAAGGCGGCCGGCCTGACGATGGCCCCGCTCGAGCAGCACTGACCCTCCGGCGACCTGGCCGACTTCGGCGAACTGGCCGACCTCATGCATGCATGCCGTGCGCGAGGGCGGCCACCCAGGGAGGGGAGCGGGCTACTCGGCGACCAGAAGGGTGTGCCACTCGGGCAGGAGCGGCTTGTCGTAGAGGTCGATGATCGAGCCGCGAGCGGTCTCGATCTCCTCCGAGTACCAGTAGCGCTCGAAGTCCTCACGGCTCTCCCAGGTCCCCGACTGACGGAAGGCGAGCGGGTCGTCGATCGAGCGTGTAAGCGACCAGCTCGTGGCGCCGAAGGCGGGCATGCGGGCGGCCGCCGGCTGCCACAGCTGGTACCAGCGGTCGGCCCGGAAGGGAACGACATGCCAGTCGATCTCGCAGATCTCGACGGCCAACCTAGGCCCCCACCTCTGCGCGGATCGCTCCCGGGCCCTCCTCGTTGCGGCCCTGGTCGAAGTCGTCGGCGCCGACCAGGATCGAGATCTTGCCGAGGTGCTTGTTCTCGTGCAGGAGCTGGTGCGCTCCGGGGACCCCGTCGAAGTCCATGGTCTGCCAGAGCACCGGCCGGACCTTGCCCTCGGCCATCAGCTGGTTGGCGCGCATGCACTCGTAAGCGTTGGCGAAGTGCGAGCCGATGATCTGCTTCTGGCGCATCCACAGATAGCGGACGTCGAAATCGAGCTGGTAGCCCGAGGTCGCGCCGCAGATCACCACCTTCCCGAACGGCTTCACAACGAGCACCGAGGTCGGGAAGGTCGCCTGGCCGACGTGCTCGAAGACGAAGTCGGGTGCGTCGCCGAGGATCTCCTTGACCCGCTTGGCGAAGCCGCGTGAGGCCTTGAAGCGCGCCTTCTCGGCGTCGCGGTCGGCGAGGTTCTCCGCCGTCCTCATCATCTCGCCGAACTCGGAGCGGTTGATGTAGTCGACCGCCCCCAACTGCTTGACCAGCTCCCCCTTCTCGTCGGAGGAGACGACGCCGACCGCGTTCGCTCCGGCCGCCTTGCAGAGCTGGGTGGCAAAGACCCCGAGGCCGCCGGCCGCGCCCCAGATCAGCACGTTGTGGCCGGGCTGCAGCTTGCACTGGTCGATCAGCATCCGGTAGGCGGTGAAATAGGTGAGCCCGTAGGCGGAGGACTCGGCCCAGGAGAGGTTCTGCGGGCGCGGCAGGAGCTGCTGGGCCTGCACCTTGGTGAACTGCGCGAACGATCCCCAGGTCGTCTCGTAGCCCCAGATCTGCTGGCTGGGGGCGGCCAGCGGGTCGAGGCCGTGCACCTCGACGTCTTCGTAGGAGGCCTGGTTGCAGTGGACCACGACCTCGTCGCCGGGCTTCCACTTGGTCACGCCGGGGCCCACCTTCCAGACGATGCCGGAGGCGTCGGAGCCGCCGATGTGGTGGCCCCACTCGGGGTGGTCGCCGTAGCTGAAGACCGACACCGGCTTGCCGAGCGCAGCCCAGACGTTGTTGAAGTTGACTCCTGCCGCCATCACCCGCACGATCACCTCGAAGGCGCCTGGCTCCGGGACCTCGATCTGCTCCAGCTTGAAGGCGTCCTTCGGCTCACCCTCGGTCTCCGGCCGGATCACCCAGGCCGCCATCGTTTCCGGCAGGGTCCCCGGCTCCACGTCGAGCTTCGAGACTTCGCTGATGTCAATGGCCAAGGGGGATCCTCCGCGGTTCGGAATTGAGCGGGCAATCCTAAAGCCTGTGTTGCCGGCGCGGCTCACATGACGCCGGCACAGGCATGTCAGGCGGCGCAGCCGCCGCAGGTTGCCTGTGTTGCCGGGCGGGGCGGGCCCAGAATCGCCGCCGGCGCCGTCAGATTCTTGTCCGGGCGCCCGACTACCTTCGTGAGCCCGATGGAAGCCTCCGAGAACACCCGAGCCGACCGCGGAAACCCGACCGTCCGGGCACTGGACGACCGTCTCGTGATCGAGCGACTCGAGATCGAGGACGAGCGCTCCGCCCGAGTCGTGCGCGAGCGGGTGGAGGCCGGGCATCCCGGCGAGCAGACGGTCCGCGACGCGATCGAGATCGGGGCCCGGGTGCTGGAGCGGGAGGGGATGGCGACCGAGGTGGACTACGTCCAGCGCGAGTTCGAGCGCACCGCGGGACAGGTGCGCGAGCAGTTCACCGAACAGGCCCGGGGGCTGACTGAGGCCGTGCAGAGGGAGCTGGAGCGCGTCTTCGGCGACGAGGGCGGCCTGATGGCGACGGCGCTGGACGCGCACGCCGAGGAGCTGGCGGAGCAGATCGGCCGTCACTTCGGCGACGAGAGCTCGGAGGCCGTTCAGCACCGGGTCAGGGAGATGGTCGAGAAGGCGATGCGGGAATCCCGGGATTCGCTGATCCGCCACCTCTCCTCGGAGGACGGCTCCAATCCGCTCGCCGACTTCAAGAGCGGCGTCTCACAGACCCTGGAGCGGAGCGTCACCCAGATCAAGGAGGAGGAGCAGGAGACCCGCAAGCGACTCAACCGCCTGCACGAGGAGGTGACCCGGCTCACCGAACAGGCCGAGGCCGGGCGGGTCCTGGCGGAGGCCGAGGAGGCCGGGACGAGAAAGGGACGAAGCTTCGAGGAGCGCGTCCACGAGGCGATCGAGGCGATCGCCGAGGCCCGGGGCGACGCTGCCTTCCACGTCGGCGACGAGCCCGGCAAGGGCGGCAGCAAGAAGGGCGACACCGTGGTCGAGGTGGACGGCGGCGAGGGGCCTGCCACCGGGCGAATCGCTTTCGAGGCGAAGAACAGCAAGCTCGCCAAGAAGGAGGCCTGGGACGAGCTGAACGGCGCCATGGCCGAGCGCGAGGCCGGCTTCGCGGTCCTCGTCGTCGCCGGGGAGAGCAAGGTCCCTGCCGGGCGCGAGCAGCTCCACGAGTACGAGGGCAACAAGCTGATCGTCGCCGTCGATCCCGACGAGCCGGCGGGGATCGGCCTCGAGCTGGCCTACCGCTACGCGCGCTGTCGCCTCGTCCTGCAGCGCGAGGGCGAGCTTGACATGGAGGCTCCGGCGGTGCGTGATGCCGCCGCGGAGGCGCTCTCGGCGCTGAAGCAGGCTCAGAGCATCAAGCTCAACCTGACCAAGGCCGAGAGCGGGATCTCCTCGGCCCGGGACGGCCTTGAGGAGATGGCCGAGGCCGTCAAGCAGCGCCTCGAGCGGATCGAGTCGCTGGTCGAGGAGGCCCTACCCCAGGACGACGGCTCCGCCTGACCGCGGTCAGGCAGGCCGGCGCTCAGGGAGTCTCCAGCTCGTTGGCCGAGGAGGTGCGGTCGGGGCCGACGTTGAGGCGGGCTGCGATCGCGCCGGGGACGTCTGCCGCGCTGATCAGGTAGTCGCCGGTCGGCAGGAAGGCCTTGAAGCTCGCGGTGCCGTTGGCGACGACCAGGGGTGAGGTCTCCTCCCTGGGTCCCCTGATCTGGATGTGGCTGTCGAAGTTGGTCAGGTTGGCGATCGTGATCCAGACCAGCAGCGGGGTGTTCTGCTTGACGCCCTGCTGCAAGGCCTGCTCGAGGCGTTTGGGGGAGACGATCCCCACCCTGACAGGCGAGAGGCTCACCTTGTCGCGGCTGATGCCCATGGTGATCTGAGTCGCAAGCGCAGGGCGGGGCTCGTTCGCATGCTCCTTGGCCCCGCAGGCGGCGAGGAGGACCCCCGCGACGATGGCCGCGAGCACGCAAGCGATCACCGATTTGCCTCTCCCGCTCGCCATCCGGGAGGAATCTAACGAAAGCGCCCGGATGCGGCGCCAGTGTCTGCTGGGCCGGCGCGGTGTTAGCGCCGGCAGAGGCAGGTCAGGCGGCGAAGCCGCCGCAAGTGGTTCTGGCTGGGCCGGCGCGGCTCACATGACGCCGGCAGAGGCAGGTCAGGCGGCGCAGCCGCCGCAAGTGGTTCTCAATGGGCCGGCGCGGCCCTAGCCGAACCAGACCGAGCGCCGCGCCCCGAGCATCTGGTCGAGCTCGAGCTGGATCCGGGTGCGGATGCTCTCGGCGATCGCCTGGATCTCGGCCGGGTCCTCGGCGATCTCCGGCGGGTACTCGGACATGTCGAGCGGCTCGAGGAAGCGGATCTTGAACTTCGCCGGCATGTACATCATCCCCGCCGCCAGGCCGAAGTGGGGGAAGGCGTGGTTGAGCGGGAAGTAGATCAGCCCGCTGAGGCGCTGCATCGTCCGCAAGTGGGCGAAGATCGGCATCGCCTCCTCGCCGCCGATCAGCGCGATCGGGACGATCGGCACCCGCGCCCTGATCGCCGTGCGGACGAAGCCGCCACGGCCAAAGCGCCGCAGGCGGTAACGCTGCCAGAAGACCTTCCGAGAGCCCTTCTGGCCCTCGGGGAAGACGATCGCCAGGCGTCCCTCGTCGTAGAGGAGCCTCTGGGCGTTCTCGCGGTGCGCCGCGACCAGGCCGATCTTGTTGGTCAGCATCCCGATCCCGGGATAGCCCTTGAACCAGTGCTCGCCGAGCATGTAGAGCGGCCGCGGGTGCGGGTGCTCGTTGCGGATCGCCTGCATCACCATCGGGGCGTCGGGCGGCAGCGCCCCGGAGTGGTTGGAGACGAGCAGGGCTCCGCCCTCCGAGGGGACGTTCTCGATCCCCTCGGTCTCGACCCGGAACCAGTAGCGGTAGTAGAAGTTGAGCGCCGGCTCGAGCAGGGAGACGACCCGCTCCGAGCGCCCCCAATCGTCGAGGGAGCGCTCCTCCTCGCTGGCCGGCAGGAGCGCCCGCAGGTCGGGAAGGTGGGCGCGTGTGCGCGATGGCTCGGGGGGCGGGCTGAGCTCGTCGGCGTTGGGCTCATACGGCTCCTGGTATCCGTTGGATTCCTCCGCGCCGGCGCCCGGGTCCGGCGCTCCCCCCATCTCCGGCACCGGCTCGTCGACCTCGAGCACGCGGCCGCCCAGGAGGGGGCTGTCGGCGTCCAGGGGCTTGCCGCCAAGGCCGCGCCCGCGAGCGCTCACGCGCCCACCGCGAAGGGGAGCTCGACCACCTCGGCGTTGTTATGGCCGCCGGCGAGGGAGAGGGTCGCCCCCGGCTCCGCCTCGCGGCGCAGGATCGCCAGCCCGATCGGCCCCAGCGCCGGAGAGACGCAGGCGCTGCCGACCACCCCGACCTCGCGCTCGCCCAGCCGCAAGGCATCTCCCTTCGCCGCGGGGGCGTCGAAGCGCAGACCGCGCAGGTGGCGGTTCGGCTTTCCCCTGTAGTGGAGGCGGGCGACGGTCTCCTGGCCGATGTAGCAGCCCTTGGTGAAGCTCACCGCCTCCTCGACGATCCCCGCCTCGGCCGGCATGGTCGCCGGAGTGATCTCGGCGCCGAAGCGGGGCACGCCGGCCTCGATCCGGGCAATCTCGGCTGCCTGCTCCCCGATCTCGCCCGCGCCGCGCTCGATCAGGGCCGCCACCAGGGCATCCCGATCGGCCGGTGCGCAGGAGAGGTCGAGGCCGTCGCGGGTGGTGATCGCCAGGCACTCGACCGCGGCGACCTCGACCGCCTCGGACTCGTGGGTCTCGCCCCGCACCACCCCGGCGACCTCGGCCGATCGGGGGCCGAGCAGCGAGAGCAGGGCGCGCCCGGCGGTCTCGTCGCCGACCTCGGCCTCGCGCCCGATGTTGTAGGTCTGCAGGTGCCGGCGGGCTGCCTCCAGGCCCTCCTCCTCGGTGTCGAGCAGGAATTCGTCGGTCGCGGTGCGCAGCACCCGCATGTCAGCCTGGACGTGGCCCTTGCGGTCCAGCAGCGCCGCGTAGCAGCCGGCTCCGGGCCGGAGCTCCTCGATCTCGTTCGTCAACTGGCCCTGCAGGTACTCGGCCGCCTCCGAGCCGCGAACGGCGATGCTGCCGCGCTGCAGCGGTCGAGCAGCGCGCATTCCTCGCGCAGCTGCCGGTACTGGGCGTCGAGCTCGATCGCGGCGGGGGCGCTCATCACGCCGATTCTACGTCAGGCCCTCAGCGGCAAGGATCGGTTTAGATATGTCAAACTTATTCTTATGGCAGCCCAAAAGGAGAGGCAGGGGCGCAGCGGCCATGCCCGTCCCGGGCGCGAGGGCGCCAGCTCGGAGGCGGTCGAGGACTACGCCAAGGCGATCTATGGCCTCAGCCGGCGCAGCGAGGGGCCCGTCGGGACCAGCGAGCTGGCCGAGCGGCTGGGGGTGACCCCGGCGACCGCCACCGCGATGCTGAAGCGCCTCCGGGCACGGGGGCTGGTCCGCTACCGGCCATACCGGGGAGCGGCGCTGACCGAGGCGGGGGAGAGGGTGGCGCTGGAGGTCATCCGTCACCACCGCCTGCTCGAGTCCTACCTCTCGGAAGCCCTGGGGATGCCCTGGGACCGGGTCCACGAGGAGGCCGAGGTGCTCGAGCACTACATCTCCGAGGACCTCGAGGCGCTGATCGCGGAGAAGCTGGGCGAGCCGAGCTTCGACCCCCACGGGGACCCGATACCCGGACCCGACCTGGCTCCGCTCGGAGACACCGAGAGCCGTCCGCTGAACGAGATCGAGCCGGGCCGGCGAGCCACCTTCGCCCGCGTCTCCGACAGCGACCCGTCGATGCTCCGGTTCCTCTCCGAGCGCGGGCTCGTCCCTGGGGTCGAGATAGTCGTCACCGGGCGCCAGCCGTTCGCGGGGCCGCTGCTGGTCGAGGTCGGCGGGGTCGAGCACGCGCTGGGGCCGGAGCTGGTGCGCCGGATCAGGGTCAGCGAGGCGGTTCGGTGAAGCCGCCGCCCGTCGCCGAGGCCCCTCCGCCCCTCGAGGGGGCGCCGGCCCCCGAACCGGCGGTCGAGGACGTACTCCCCGGCGAAGCCGCCGTGGCCGAGGCCGCGCGCCGCTCCCTCGACGGTCACTCCCGGGGCCTGCGCCGCATCTGGCCCTTCCTCGGCCCCGCCTTCATCGCCGCGGTCGCCTACATCGACCCCGGCAACTTCGCCACCAACATCGCCGGGGGCGCCAAGTTCGGCTATCTGCTGCTCTGGGTGATCCTCGCCGCCAACCTGATCGCGATGGTCGTCCAGACCCAGTCGGCGAAGCTCGGAATCGCCTCCGGCAAGAACCTCGCCGAGGCATGTCGCGAGAGATTCAGCCGCCGCACATCGTTCGGGCTCTGGATCCAGGCCGAGCTGGTGGCGATGGCCTGCGACATCGCCGAGGTCGTCGGCGCCGCGCTCGGGATCAATCTCCTGTTCGGCATCCCGCTGTTCCCGGCCGGGGTGATCGCTGGAGTCGGTGCCTTCGCCATCCTCACCTTGCAGCAGAAGGGATTCCGCCGCCTCGAGGCCGTGATCACCGTGATGGTCGGCGTGGTTGTCGCCGCGTTCACGATCGAACTCTTCTACTCGCACCCCGACAGCGGCGAGGTCGCCCGCCACCTTTTCGTCCCCGGTTTCGCCGGTACGGAGAGCATCCTGCTGGCGACCGGAATCATCGGAGCGACGGTGATGCCGCACGTGATCTATCTGCACTCGGCACTGACCCAGCGGCGGATCGTCGGTCGCGATTTGAGCGAAAGGAGGCGGATCCTGCGCTTCGAGAAGATCGACGTGGTGATCGCGATGTCGCTCGCCGGCGTCGTCAACCTCTCGATGATGATCGTCGCCGCCGGGCTCTTCCATGACAGCGGCCTCGCCGGGATCGACACGATCGACGGCGCCTACGAAGGCCTCAAGTCACTGGTCTCGACCAATGCGGCGACGATCTTCGGGATCTCCCTACTCGCCTCCGGCTTCGCCTCGTCCTCAGTCGGGACTATGGCGGGACAGGTTGTGATGCAGGGTTTCATCCGGCGCCGTATCCCGATCTTCGTTCGTCGCGCCGTCACCCTGGCCCCGGCGCTGCTCGTTCTCGCCATCGGACTCAATCCGACCGACGCCCTTGTCGCAAGCCAGGTCGTGCTCTCCTTCGGAATCCCGTTTGCGCTCGTTCCATTGCTGATGCTGACGCGGAGTCCCGAGGTCATGGGCGGCCTCGCCAACCCGCGTTGGCTGACGGTCCTCGCCGGCAGCCTGGCGGCGATGATCATCGCCCTCAACGTCTTCCTCCTGCAGCAGGTGTTCTTCGCTTAGATGTAGCCTTGCCGGGTGGCGCTGTCCGGCGACTTCCAGCAGGTTCTCGACTCGCTTCCGCCCGACTGGACGGACCTCGCGCTCGATCTGCGGATCGACGACGAGACGCGTTACGTCGAAGCGGCGGTGGACCTGACCCAGATCAACGCCCATCCCTACTCGAAGGCCGACTGGCACTGGCGCATCATCGTCGCCAACGGCTTCGGCCACGCGGCCGCGGCCGAGACGGTGAAGGCTGTCCTCGAGAAGCTCGACCGCGAGGGCATCACCGGCGTGCTGCGCCTGCGCGAGGTGCGCGAGGGTCGCACCGAGGTCGTGCCGATGTGGGGCAGGCCGGAGAGCGTTCGCGAGGAGCTGCGCGAGCGGCGCTTCCTCTGAGCGGCGCTCCGTGGCCCGCGTGCTCGCAGTCGTCGCCGACCTGATGCTCGCCAGCCGGGTCGAGGGAAGCCTCACGCGCCGCGGGTCACTCGGTCACCGTCGCGCCATCGCTGCCGGCGGAGGCAGACGCCGACCTGCTGGTCTGCGATCTCGACGCGGTCGATCCGGCCGCGGTGGCCGGCGATGGGAATCCCCGCCCTCGGCTTCTACTCGCACGTCGACGTCGATGCCCGCAAGCGGGCCGAGGAGGCGGGAATCGACCTCGTCGTGCCCCGCTCGCGGATGGCGCGGGAGCTGCCCGCGCTGGCCGAGCGCCTGCTCGCCGATCAGGGCGGCTGAGCCCGGAAGGCGGCGGAGACGTCGAGCGGGCGCTCGAGTATCCCGTGGCGCAGGGCCCACGCGGCCCAGGCGTCGAGGCTGGCGAGATCGAAGCGTCCCACCGGGTGCAGAGCCGGGAGCAGGACCTGGAGCTGGGCGAGCTGATCGCCGCGATCGAGCCCGGGGACGGCGGAGAGCAGGTCGGCCAGGCCGAGACGCGGATGAGCCAGGACGAAGCGGTAGCCGCGGTCGGTCGCGGCGACGACGCTCCGCACCAGCCCCGGACGGGCGCGCAGGGTCGCGTCGGAGGTGCAGAGGACAAGCTCCGGGAAGCGCGGCGCGCCGAAGTCCTGCACCCTGAAGACCCGCACCGCCACTCCCTGGCGGCGCAGGGTCACGGCCTCAGAATTGCGGAAGCCGGTGACGGCGTCCACCCTCCCCGCTGCCAGCGAGGCGACCGCGTCGAAGCCGATCGTCACCCGATCCACCTGCGCCGGGTCGCCGCCGCCGCCGGCGACGACCGAGTCGAGGACGGCGTCGTCGGAGGGCAGGCCGGTGACCCCGGCGCTCCGCCCGTCAAGGTCGCCTGGCCTCGCGACGGGCCCGTCCGAGGGGGCGATCACCGAGGCCAGGGGTGCGTTGACGATCGGCGCCACCCCGACCAGGTCGAGACCGCGCTCGCGGGCGATCCCGAGGTCTTCGATATCGAGGATGGCGAAATCGGTGCGCCCGGCCTCCAGCAGCTTGGGAGCGTCCGTGGAGGCGCCGGGTTGGCGGACCTCGAGCTCGACGCCGGTGTCGCGGTAGAAGCCTTGGCCCTCGGCCGCGTAGATGCCGCTGTGGGCCGCGTTCGGGGTGAAGTCGAGGACCAGGCTCGCGCCCTGAGGCGCGCCCGGTTCAGCGCCGCCTCCGCCGCACGAGGGGATGGCCGTGGCGGCGAGGGCGGCCGCCAGCAGCGCGACGACCCGTCTCACGTCAGCGGCAGGATAGCCTTCCCGGCGATGGCGGATCACCACCTCACCGAGGAGCTGCTGGCCTTTATCGAGATCCCCAAGGGCAGCCGCAACAAGTACGAGTTCGACGAGGGGATCCGAGCCGTGATCCTCGATCGCTTCCTCTCCTCCTCGATGGTCTACCCAACCGACTACGGCTACCTGGTCGGGCATCGGGGCCGCGACAGCGACCCGCTCGACGCTCTCGTCTGCGTTTCGGAACCGACATTTTCCGGCTGCGTCATCCCGGTCAAGCCGGTGGCCGTCTTCAAGATGCACGACGAGAAGGGCGAGGACGACAAGATCGTCTGCGTCCCGACCCACGACCCTGGCTGGAACACGGCCCAGACGCTCGAGGACATCCCGGAGCAGCTGCAGCGCGAGATCACCCACTTCTTCTCCGTCTACAAGCAGCTCGAGGGCAAGGCGGTGCAGGTCGAAGGCTGGAGGCCGCTGGAGGAGGCGCTTGCGGTGATCGAGGACGGGAGGCGGTTGCAGCAGCAATACGAGGTCGAAGGCGCCGGTTGAGGGAGTGCTCTCCTTGAGGAAGTCCTCTCCTTGAGGAAGCCTCCGGCATCCACCCGCGTCCTGGTCGCCTGCCTGCTGCTCGCGCTCGGTCTCGGCGCCGCCGTTACTGCGCGGGCTCGAGCCCGAGTCCCGGTGATCGCCGCCGCCGGCGACATCGCCTGCGACCCGGTGGGCCGCTTCTACCGCCGCGGGATCGGCAACCGCTACCACTGCCGCCAGAGGATGACCTCGGACCTGATCCTGCGCGGCAACTACAACGCCGTCCTCCCCCTCGGGGACCTCCAGTACCCGAACGGGGATCTGCGCAAGTTCCGGCGCTCCTACGGTCAGACCTGGGGACGGTTCAAGAAGAAGACGCTGCCCGTGCCGGGCAATCACGAGTTCGAGACGCCGCACGCGAGCGGCTACTTCACCTACTTCGACGGGCGAGGCAACGTCACCGGCAGGGCCGGCCACCGCAGGCGCGGCTGGTACAGCCGCGACCTCGGCCGCTGGCACCTGATCGTGCTCAACTCCAACTGCGCCAGGGTCCGCTGCGGGCCGCAATCCCGCCAGGCGACCTGGTTGCGCCGCGATCTCGAGCGCCACCCGAACCGCTGCGTCCTCGCCGCCTACCACCATCCCCGCTACTCCTCGGGCGTGCACGAGGAGGATCAGGACGTGAGCACGTTCTGGCGGATCCTGCACAGGGGCGGAGCGGACGTCGTGCTCAACGGCCACGACCACGACTACGAGCGCTTCGCGCCTCAGGGCCCCCGCCACCGGCTCGACCGGGCCCATGGCGTGGTCGAGTTCGTGGTCGGCACCGGCGGGCACTCGCTGTTCAACCTGGGCAAGCCGGCGCCGCACAGCCGCACCCGGCAGGACCAGCGGTTCGGGTTCCTGAGGCTGCGCCTCGGGCGCGGGCGTTACCGCTGGGCGTACACACTCGCCCCGGGCGGGCGGATCTTCGACGCGGGCAGCCGTCGCTGCACCCCGATCGGCCCCCTGGTGAGGAAGTATCTGCGGGCCAAGAGAAAGCGCCAGCGGGAGCGCCAGAAGCACCGCCACCGCCACCAGCACGCGTCCGGGGTCCTGCAGGGATAGACTGCCGCGCGCAAACCGACGAGGAGGTTTCTTCCCAGTGCCGGAACGAGGACTCGCCGCCTACATCGCCGAGCTGATCGGCACCTTCCTGCTGGTCTTCTTCATCACCAGCGTCGTGGTGCTTTTCGTCGCCACCGGCAACCAGGCCCAATTCGGCTCCGACTTTGCGGTGGTCGGCCTGGTCCACGGGTTCCTCCTCTTCGGGCTGATCATGATGTTCGGGATCGTCAGTGGCGGGCACTTCAACCCGGCGGTGACCCTGGCCGCGGCGGTGATCCGGCGGATCGACCCGCTCGACGCGCTCGTCTACATCCTCGCCCAGCTCTCCGGCGCCGTCCTCGGCGCCCTGCTGACCAAGGCCCTGCTGCTCGACGAGGGCCGCGCCACCCACTACGGGGCCGCCTCGGTGAGCTCGCTGCTCTCGGGCAACACCGCCGGCGCCGTGGTCGAGGCGATGGGAACCTTCGTCCTGGTCCTGGTCATCTTGGCAGCCGTCTTCTCCAAGAAGAGCGTCAAGGACTGGGCGCCGCTGGCGATCGGCACCACGCTCGGCTTCGCCGTGATGGTCGGCGGGCCGCTGACCGGCGGCTCTTTCAACCCGGCACGCTGGTTCGGCCCGGCCCTGGTCAGCGACACCTGGGGGGGCGTATGGCCCTACCTGGTCGGCCCGATCGTCGGCTCGCTGCTCGCGGCGCTCGTCTTCCGATTCGTGATCGAGGGCGGAGGGCCGGCGCCCACCGAGCCCCCGGAGAAGGTCAAGGCCTCGAGCTAGGGCGCCTCCGGGCCGGGCCGGGCCGCCGGCTCATGTAGCTTCAAAGCGTGCGTCGGGTCACCTTCTCACGCAACTACACGCTGTCGCTCTCGCGGACCTGCCAGTGCTACTGCAAGTACTGCGCGTTCGCCACCCACCGCGCCCACATCCACCCGCCCGAGGAGGTCGAGCGGCGCCTCGATGAGGCGACCCGGCGCAACGCCAAGGAGCTCCTCGTGCTCACCGGCGAGCGCCCCGAGGTCAACCCCGAGGTCGCCGCCCAGCTGTCTGAGTGGGGTCACGCGGACTTCACTTCATACGTCGTCTGGGCCTGCGAGCGGGCGCTCGAGCGGGGGATCCTTCCGCACACCAACCTTGGCGTGCTCTCGCCCGCGGACCTCTCCCGCCTGCGGGAGGTGACCGCCTCCCAGGGGCTGATGCTGGAGTCGGTCTCCGAGCGGCTGATGGAGACGGTCCACGCCGGCTCGCCGACCAAGCATCCGGCCCGGCGGCTGGCGACGATCGAGGCCGCCGGCGAGCTCCGCATCCCCTTCACCAGCGGAATCCTCGTCGGCATCGGCGAGACCGAGGAGGAGCGGGTCGCCTCGCTGGAGGCGATCGCCGACTCCCACTCCCGCCACGGCCACATCCAGGAGGTGATCCTCCAGAACTTCGTCCCGCACCCCCGCTACTACGGAGCGGAAGTGGCCGAGATCGCCGATGAAGCGGCACAACAGCGTTGGCGCTCTGGAGGCCATGATGGCGCCGGGAACCCCGGCATCCCCGGACGCGAAGCGGAGGAGATGCCGGGCATCTATTCCGAGGACGAGCACCCGTCGGGCAGTGATTCCCTGCCCGATTGGGCCTCCGCCGTCTCCCTCGACGAGCTGAAGCGTCTGATCTCCGAGTGCCGGCGGCTGATGCCCGGGGTCGGGGTCCAGGTGCCGCCCAACCTCTCCGAGTGGTGGGTGGAGCTGGTCGAGGCCGGCGCCACCGACCTCGGGGGCCTCTCTGCGAACGGCGACCATATCTCTCCCGAGCATCCCTTCCCCAGCCCGCACGAGCTGCGCAAGTCGCTTGTCCCCGCAGGATTCGCGCTGACCGAGCGGCTCTGCGCCTACCCCCAGTACATGCAGCCCGAGTGGATGGAGCAGGGGGTGCTCGACGTGATCAAGCTCAAGTACTGGAGCTTCATCCCGCGCCGCGGCTCGGGCCGCCGGCGCGAGGAGAGCCTCGACCCCGACCTCGCCCCGGCGGCGATCGCCAAGGGGCGCGAGGGCGTCTCGCTCTCGGAGGACGAGCTGACCGCGCTGTTCGCCGAGGCCCGCCCCGAGGTGATCGAGGAGATGAGGCTCGCCGCCGATGAGCTGCGCTCCGAGCTGGCCGGGGAGCGGGCGACCTTCGTCGTCAACCGCAACATCAACTTCACCAACGTCTGCGTGGTCGGCTGCGCCTTCTGCGGATTCGGCCAGGGACGCCGCTCGCCCGACGCCTACCTGCTCGACGAGGAGGCATTCGCGTCCCGGGTGCGCGAGGCGGTGGACTTCGGCGCCACCGAGCTGTGCATGCAGGGCGGCATCCATCCCGACTACGGGCTCGAGGACTACGGCCGCTGGCTGCGGCTGGCGAAGGAGGTGGCCCCCGGGATCCACCTCCACGCCTACTCGCCGATGGAGGTCCACTACATGTGCGAGCGCTCCGGCAAGGCCCCGCGGGTGGTTTTCGAGTACCTGCGCGATTGCGGGCTCGGCTCCACCCCCGGCACGGCGGCCGAGGTGCTCGACGACGGCGTTCGCCAGCGGATCTCGCCGAACAAGCTGCCGGTGAAGCGCTGGGTCGAGATCATCGAGGCCTCCCACGCGGCCGGCCTGCGCTCGACCTCGACGGTGATGTTCGGCCACATCGAGGAGCCTCGCGAGCTGGCCCGCCACATGCGCGTGGTACGGGCGCTTCAGGAGCGCACCGGCGGCATCACCGAGTTCGTCCCGCTCAGCTTCATCCCCTTCAACACGCTGCTCGGTCGCACCCACGGGATCGAGGAGATCGGCGCCGCGGAGAACCTCAAGCACACCGCCGCCTTCCGCCTCGGCCTCGGCAAGACGATCGCCAACCTGCAGGCGAGCTGGGTGAAGATGGGCCTCGACGCGGCGACCGAGTCGCTTCGCTGGGGGGTCAACGACCTCGGCGGCACCCTGATGGAGGAGAACATCTCGCGCATGGCCGGCTCCCACCACGGGGTCCGGCTGGAGCCCTCTCAGCTGATCTCCGCGGCCCGGGCCGGGGGCCGTGTCCCGGCTCAGCGGACGACCCTCTACGAGATCGTCGAGACCTACTGACGCCATGCGGGCGATGCTGCTCGAGCGCCAGCGGGAGCCGCTCGGGGAGGCCGATATCCCGCTTCCGGAGCCCGGCCCCGGCCAGGTGCGTCTGGCCGTCCGCGCCTGCGGCGTCTGCCGCACTGATCTCCACGTTCTCGACGGCGACCTCACCCAGCCAAAGCTGCCGCTGGTGCTCGGCCACCAGATCGTCGGCACCGTCGAGTCCGCCGGCGAAGGGGAGCCGCGGTTCGAGGCGGGCGAACGCGTCGGCGTGCCCTGGCTCGGCTGGACCTGCGGCGAGTGTCGCTTCTGCCGCGCCGGCCGCGAGAACCTCTGCGAGCGGGCCCGCTTCACCGGCTACGACCTCGACGGCGGCTTCGCCGAGGCCGCGGTCGCCGACCAGCGCTTCTGCTTTCCGATCCCCGAGGGCTACCCCGACGAGCAGGCGGCGCCGCTGCTCTGCGCGGGGCTGATCGGATACCGGGCGCTGAGGCTCGCCGGGGACGGCGAACGGCTCGGCCTCTACGGCTTCGGCGCCTCCGCCCACATCCTCTGCCAGGTCGCGGTCAGCCAGGGTCGGCGGGTGTTCGCCTTCACCCGGGAGGGCGACGAGGAGGGCCAGGCGCTGGCCCGCGAGCTCGGCGCCGAGTGGGCGGGTGCCGTTGGCGCGCCGGCCCCCGAACCGCTGGACGCGGCGATCATCTTCGCCCCGGCCGGGGAGCTGGTCCCCGAGGCCCTGCGCGCCTCCGAGGCGGGGGCGACCGTGGTCTGCGCCGGAATCCACATGAGCGAGATCCCCGCCTTTCCCTACGAGATCCTCTGGGGCGAGCGCACGCTGCGCTCGGTCGCCAACCTGACCCGCTCCGACGGGGTCGAGTTCATGCGCTTGGCGCCCGAGGTCCCGGTTCGCACGCGGGTGCGGACGTATCCGCTCGCCGACGCCCAAGACGCCCTCGATGACCTCCGTGCAGGTAGGGTTCACGGGGCAGCGGTAGTGACGATTGAGGCGAGAGGGGAGACCGATGGCTGACGTGACGGTGAAGTCGCTCGAGGATTTCGAGGCGATCTTCGGCGGGGGCATGCGACGCGTCCGCGCCGGGCTCGGCGTCTGCTCGTTCGGCATCCAGGTGATCGAGATGCCGCCGAACTTCAAGTTGTACCCCGAGCACGATCACTCCCACGACCAGCAGGAGGAGGTCTACACGCCCCTCAGCGGCAGCGCCGTGCTGCAGATCGGCGATGAGTCCTACGTCCTGGAGCCCGGCGTCTTCGCCCGGATCGGGCCGGGGCAGAAGCGCAAACTCGTGACCGGCGAGGAGGGCGTCCGGCTGCTCTGCCTCGGAGGCTCGCCGGGCCGGGCCTACGAGCCGCCCGCCTGGACCGAGGAGGGGGGAGCGGTCCCCCAGCACGAGGAGAAGCTGGCCAAGGCCAAGGTCGCCCGCTAGAAGCGGGCGGGCAGGGTCAGCGGAAGAGGTCCTGGTCGCGAAGGCGGCGCATTGCCGCCGCCCCGGCACCGTCGGCGGCGAGCACGTGGTGCCCGAGGCCGCGGACGATCGCGGCCGGGATTCCGCTGTCCTTCCCCCGCACGAGATCGGCTGCGGCCGCGGCCTCGTCGGCGAGTGCGATGCGGGTCGCCTCCAGCCGCCTGCCGTGGCGGTCGCGGCGGTCCGTCCAGTCGTCGAGAGGGTCGAGGCCGGCGCATCCGATCGCAACCTCGCACTGCCCCAGTCGCCAGGCGCGCCCGAAGCTGTCGGAGACGATCACCGCCGGCGCCAGGCCCGTCTCCCCGGCGATCTCAGCCCGGATCCGCCGCGCAGAGGCGTCGGCGTCCTCGGGGAGCAGCGAGACGGAGTCCTCCGCGGGGACGTTGGAGCTGTCGATGCCGGCGTTGGCGCAGACCCATCCCTGCGGCGTCTCGGTGATCAGGACGCCTCGCTCGGCCCGGAGCACCTCGGCGCTCTCCTCGAGGATCAGCTCGACCAGCGCCGGCTCCTTGCCCAGCGTCGCCGCCAGGCGCCTCGCCTCGCCGCCGGGGATGACGCTGGAGAGCCGACGGAGCCTTCCCTCCGCCTTGGAGACGACCTTCTGCGAGACGACGACGACGTCGCCTTCCGCGATCCGGGCCCGCCGGGCGATCTCGGCGCCAATCCGGTCGCCCTCGCCGATCTCGCCGATCCCGCGCACGGCGATCACCAAGATCTCCCCGGCCGCGCTCAAATCCCCAGCACCCGGGCGGTGCGCCTCGCGCCACCGCGCTCGGATCCGAGCGCGGTGGCAAGGGCGATGATGTCGGCCGGCGTATCGAGGTCGAGGGCGAGCGAGGGGATCTGCTCGACCGCGAAGGGGACACCCGCCTCCCGGGCGGCGGCGACATGCCGTTCGCGGCTGCCCTCGCCAAAGGCGGGGCGGATCGCGTCGGGAGGCGAGAGCACGAGAGCGTTGGTGCCGGTGCCGTGCCGGTCCGGCACGACGGCGACGTAGCGGTCGGGCACCGCCGTCAGCAGGCTGTCCAACTCGCGGGCGTCGAGCAACGGGCAATCACCGGGCAGGAGGACGACGCAGGCCGCGCCCTCCTCGCCGGCCCGGGCGATTCCCAGCAGGGCGGCCTCCGAGTGGCCTTCGTCGGTGGGGTCGGTGATCACCTCGGCGCCGGCTGCCTCGGCGAGGGTGATCGCGGTGGGGTCGCCGCTGACCACGATTGTCCGCTCCACGGTCCTCGCGGCGGCGATCGACTCCAGGGCGTCCTCCAGCATGGCGGCGATCAGCGGGCCGCGGCGCTCCTCCTCCATGCCGGTGCGGAGCCGCTCCTTGGCGGAGCCGAACCGCTTCACCGGGACGATCGCGGTCGCGCTCAACCCTTGACCAGCCCCTGCCCGAAATCGAGTACCTCGCGTGCGAGCCCGCCCCGGGCCTCGGGTCCGGCCATCAGGGTCGGCAGCGCCTTGGTGGGAATCTCGGTCGGGGGCGGGTCGGGGTCTGCCTCGTCGACGATCATCCCGTGGATCAGGCCCTCGTAGAGCGAGGCAACGCCCGCCGCCGTCGAGGGTCGGCCGACCGCGGCCATGAACATTTCGGTCGGGCCCTTGACGACCTTTCCGGCGACGTAGGGGCTGACGGCGAGGACCGGCGCCGGCGAGGAGGCGATCGCCTCCGGGATCCCGGGCACGGCGAGGATCGGCCCGATGCTGATCACGGGGTTGGAGGGGCCGATGACGATCAGCCCGGCCGTGGCCAGCGCCTCGGTCACCTCGGGGGTCGGCTCGGCCTCGGCGATGCCCTCCAGCTCGACCGCCTCGACCACCGGCTCGCCCCGATCGATCACCAGGTACTCCTGCAGGCCGCGCCAGCCGGCGCCGGTCAGGACCCTGGTGCGGACCGGCTGCTCGCACATCGGCAGGACCCTGGCGCTGACCCCGAGGCCGCGCGAGATTTGCGCCTGGGCGTCGGTCAGTCGCCCGCCCTCGTCGAGGAAGTGACGCCGGTAGAGGCAGGCCGCGAGGTCGCGATCGGAGAGCCGGAACCAGTCGGGGGCGCCGAACTGAACCAACCGCTCGAAGGCGGCGAAGCCGTCGTCGCGGAGTCCCCAGCCGCGCTCCTCGTCGATCTCGCCGCTCAGCCAGTAGGTGACCAGGTCCGGATCGGGGGAGACGTGGACCCCGAGGGTCTCGATGTCGTCGCCGGTGTTGGCGATCACCGAGAGGTCGGGGCCGAGCAGAGCCCCGAAGCCGGCAGCCAGCTTGGCACCACCGGTGCCGCCGGCGAGAAGGGCGACCCTCACCGGCCCCGGTTGCGCCCGGATCGGCGGTTCGACTCGTTCAAGGCGGGCCAGTCTATGCTGCTCGCCCATGAGGCTCGAGGGACGCAGGGCGCTGGTGACCGGCGGCGCCAGTGGGATCGGGGCGGCCACCGCGGCCCGGCTGGCGGCCGAGGGGGCCGAGGTCTGGATCGGCGACATCGACGTCGAGGGGGCCGAGCGGGTCGCCGCCGAGGTCTCGGGCCAGGCGCTGGAGCTGGACGTCACCGACCTCGCAGCGGCCGAGACCGCGGTCGAGGCGAGCGGCACCCTCGACATCCTCGTCAACAACGCCGGCATGGACGAGTTCGGCTTCTTCCCGCAGACCACCCCGGAGCAGTGGGCGAAGGTGATCGCGGTCAACCTCACCGGCGTCTTCAACTGCACCGCCGCGGCGCTTCCCGCAATGCAGGAGGCCGGCTACGGGCGGATCGTCAGCACCGCCTCGGAGGCGGGTCGGGTCGGCTCGAAGGGCTCGGCCGTCTACTCGGCCGCCAAGGGCGGGGTGATCGCCTTCATGAAGGTGATCGCCCGGGAGAACGGCCGCTACGGGATCACCGCCAACTCCGTCGCCCCGGGCCCGATCGAGACCCCCCTGCTGATGGGGGCGAAGCAGCTGGGCGAGATGGGGGAGCGGATCATCGAGACGATGCGCAGCCAGACCCAGATGCGGCGACTGGGCAGCCCCGAGGAGGTCGCCAGCGCGATCGCCTTCCTGGCCTCCGACGACGCCTCGTTCGTGACCGGCGAGACGCTGGGCGTGAGCGGCGGCCTCGGCATGGTCTAGGCGGGGCGGTCGTGGCACTCGAGCCGGGGATCGAGCGGACCGAGCCATTTACCGTCAGTGACCGGCTGGTGACCGACGTCGGCGGGACGATCGGCGCCAGCGTCCTCTCGACCCCCGGGATGATCGCGATGATGGAGCGCTGCTCCTCGGTGCTCGCCTTCGAGAACCTCCCCGATGGCAAGGCGACGGTCGGTTTCGAGGTCTGCGTCAAGCACGTCGCCGCCGCCCTGGAGGGAAGCGAGTGCACGGTCAGCTCGGAGCTGCGCGAGATCGCCGACGGTCGCAAGCTGCGCTTCGACGTCGAGGTCCGCGAGGGCGAGCGAACGATAGGGGTGGGCACGCACGAGCGGCGGGTGATCGAGGTCGGGGGCGTGAAGAGCAGCTGAGGTGCCGAGGCCGCCTCCGTGCTTCGGGGCAGGTAAGGGGGGCGAATCAGGTTCGTTGGACGGATCTGGTTGCTATGGCAGCCGAATCCGTCCAGCGAACGAGTCGGGGTGTTTGGCGGCTGGCAGGGCTCAGCACGGGGTGATCTCGGCCGTCCAGCTCATGCGCTCGGCTACTCGAGGGCGGCGATCCGGCATCGGCTCGAAGCACGTGGTCGCCTTCACGAGCTTTTTCCGGCGTCTACGCGGTCGGGCGTCCGGAGGTCAGCCAGCACGGCCGCTTGATGGCGGCCGTGCTGGCCTGCGGCGAGGGCGCCGTGCTCAGCCACCTCAGCGCGGCCGGACTGTGGGGTATCTGGCCCGGACCGCTCGAGATCGGCCGCGAGGTATCCCTACCCGCTCACCGGCCGCCCAAGGGTCCGTGGCGTCCGAATGCACCGCCGCGTTCGACTTGCCTCCGGCCGAGCTCACCCGCCACCGCAGCATCCCCGTCACCTCACCCGCACTCACCATCGTCGACATCGCCCCCCGGCTCTCGGAGCCTCAGCTCGAGACGGCGATCAACGAGGCCGACAAGTCTCGACTTGATCGATCCCGGTGCGATTGCGCCAACGCCTCGATGACCTGCCGAGGATTCCGGGGCTCGCGATCGTCCGTCGCTGCCTTGACCGCCACACCTTCGTCCTCACCGACTCCGAGCTGGAACGGCGCTTCATCCGCCTGGTCCGCGCCGCAAACCTGCCGTTGCCGGTGACCGGGGCTCGATCTCAACGGGTTCAGGGTGGACTTCCATCGGCCCGACCTGGGTCTGGTGGTCGAGACCGACGGCTTGCGCTACCACCGGACCCCTACCCAGCAATCTCGGGACCGCCTCCGCGATCAGGCCCACGCTCGAGCGGGGCTCACGACGCTCCGCTTCACCCATGCCCAGGTCGCGCAGGAGCCCAGCCAGGTTCGCGACACGCTCGCTGCGGTCGCGGCCCGTCTCCGGAAGTTGGGCCCCTAAGCTCACGGCGTGAGCGCAGAGCTTCCCGCCAGGGTCGAGATCCGCGAGGTCGGGCCGCGCGACGGTTTCCAGAACGAGCCAGAGGTGATCCCGACCGCCGAGAAGGTGCGGCTGATCGACCTGCTGACGGCATCCGGCCTGCGGCGAGTGGAGGTCACCTCGTTCGTCCGCCCCGATGTCATCCCCCAGCTCGCCGACGCCGCCGAAGTCCTGGCCGGCATCGAGCGCCGCGAAGGGGTCTCCGTCTCGGTGCTGATCCCGAACGAGCGCGGCCTCGAGCGGGCCCTGGAGATGCGCGAGCGCTTCGATGAGATCAGCGTCTTCCTCTCCGCCTCGGAGACCCACAACCGCCACAACGTGAACCGATCGGTCGACGAGTCTCTGGCCGGGCTCGAGCGACGTGCTGGCGACTGCCCGGAAGGCGGGGCTGCGCTGCGAGGGTGTGATCGCAACCTCATTCGGCTGCCCCTACGAGGGCGAGGTGCCCGCTGACCGCGTCCTGGAGATCGCCGAGCGGCTGGCGGCGGCCGGCTGCGAGGAGGTCGGCTTCGGCGACACCACCGGGATGGCGAACCCACTCCAGGTGCGCGAGTTCTTCGCCGCCGCCGGCCGAGCGTCTGGCCGGGCCGCAGCTCACCGCCCACTTCCACAACACTCGCGGCCAGGGCCTCGCCAACGTCCTGGCGGCACTCGAGGAAGGCGTGACCTCGTTCGAGTCGAGCTTCGGCGAGCTGGGAGGCTGCCCGGTTCCGCCGGGCTCGACCGGCAACGTCTCCACCGAGGACGTGGTCTCGATGCTGCACGAGATGGGCATCGAGACCGGTGTGCGGCTGCCCGCACTGATCGAGGCCTCGCGGGCCGCTCAGGAGGTCCTGGGCCGCCCGCTGGGTGCCCACGTGCTGCGGGCCGGCCCGGTGGACTGGCACCGGGAGGAGTAGGGTCCCGCCCGTGCGCAGCGACGCCTTCCGGGCCGCCGCCGAGGCCAAGGACTTCTCCGCGATCGAGGAGCTGTTCTCGCCCGACGTCGTCTTTCGCAGCCCCGCCGTCTACAAGCCCTATGAGGGCCTCGAGGCGCTGAAGCTCCTGCTCGGAAACGTCGTCGAGGTGTTCGAGGACTTCCGCTACCTCGACCAGGTCGAGTCCGGGGATGCCGCGGTGCTGGTCTTCGAGGCGCGGGTCGGCGATCGCCGGCTGCACGGCGTCGACGTGCTCCGTTTCGGCGAGGGAGGCCTGATCACCGAGATGATGGTGATGATCCGCCCTCTCAACGGCCTGCAGGCGGTGGCCGAGGCCATGGCCTCGCGCCTCGGCGTCGCCTCCCAATAGGCTGCGCGCTCGCTCGAACACCCCCGAACCAGGAGTCACTCAAGTGGAGATCGAGAAGGTTGGCGTCCTCGGCTGCGGCCTGATGGGCCACGGAATCACCCAGATCTGCGCCCAGGCGGGCTGGGACGTGGTCGTCCGCGAGCTCTCCCAGGAGAAGCTCGACGCCGGAATCGGCAAGATCGAGAAGCAGCTCGGCCGCGCGGTCGAGAAGGGCAAGCTCGAGCAGTCCGACGCGGATGCGATCCGCGCGCGGATCACCGGCACGCTCGACTATGCCGACCTCGCCGACTGCGACATCGTGATCGAGGCGATCACCGAGGATCTCGGGATGAAGCTCGAGATGTGGCGCGAGGTGGACGCGCTGGTCAAGGACGGCGCCTACTTCGCCTCCAACACCTCCTCGCTGTCGGTCGCCGACCAGGCCGAGGCGACCGGGAGGCCGGAGCGCTTCCTCGGCCTGCACTTCTTCAACCCCGCCCAGGTGATGCCGCTGTTGGAGGTCGTCCGCTCCGGGAAGACCTCGGATCAGGCCTACGACCTCGGCTTCGAGCTCGGCGGGAAGCTCAGCAAGACGACCGTGGCCGCCGGCGACAACCGCGGCTTCATCGTCAACCGCCTCCTGGTGCCCTACCTGCTCGACGCGATTCGCGGGCTCGAGGAGGGGATCGGCTCGGTCGAGGACATCGATACCGGGATGATGGCCGGCGCCAGCCACCCGATGGGGCCCCTCACCCTCTCGGACTTCGTCGGCCTCGACACCCTGGCCTCGATCGGCGAGATCATGCACGCCTCCTACGGTGAGGACCGCTTCGCCCCGCCGAAGACCTTGCAACAGCTCGTCGATGCAGGTCATTTCGGCCGCAAGACGGGCCGGGGCTTCTACGATTACTCGGGCGAGAAGCCGGTCCCGGTCGATCCCGGGGCCTAGACCCGGAACCCCCAGCCGGCCCACGAGAGGATCAGAATGGATCAGGACAGTGTCGATCGCATTCGCCGCGCCACCTTCAACAGCTCCCGTCGCGGCTACGACCCCGGCGAGGTTGATGCCTACCTCCACGACCTCGCCGACTGGCTCGAGGGCGGCGGGGCGGAGATCGAGCCCTCAGAGGCGGTGCGGCGCGAGCTCGACACCGTCGGCCGCCACACGGCGGGTGTGCTCAGCGCCGCCGGCGAGGCTGCCGGCTCGATCCGCTCCGAGGCCGAGGCCGATGCGGCGGAGACGATCGAGGGCGCCCGGATCGAGGCGAACGCCACCAGGGTCGAGGCCAATGACTACGCCGAGAGGACGAGGACCGAGGCCGACGAGTACGCGCAGGCCGAGCGCGGCAAGGCCGATGCCTACGCGCTGCGGATGCGCGAGGAGGCGGGCGAGCAGGCCGGCAAGATCATCGCCGACGGCCAGAGCCGCCGCGATGCGCTCGAGAGCGTGATCTCCGACCTCGCCGAGCGCCGCGACAAGCTGCTCGACGAGCTGGAGGAGATCGCCGGCAGCATCGCGGGCACCGCCAGCCGGGCCCGGCGCGAGCCGCCGTCCGCGGCGGCAAACGGCTCATCCCTCTCAGAGGCCGAGACCACCGAAGCGACCGCGGTCGAGTGAGCGACATCCGGCCGGCCCTCGAGGCCGCCCTCTCGGGTGGGCCGGAGAGACACCACTCAAAGCTCGCTGAGCAGGAAAAGCTGGAGGCGCGCGAGCGCCTCGAGCGCCTGATCGACTCCGGCAGCTTCGCCGAGGAGGCGCTGCTGGCGAACTGGGAGAGCGAGGGGCTGGGCGCGGACGGTGTGATCACGGGCACGGCGCTGATCGGCGGCCGGAGGGTGGCGCTGATGGCCAACGACCCCACCGTCAAGGCGGGCTCGTGGGGGCCGAAGACGGTGGAGAAGATCCTCCGGGTCCAGGAGCGGGCGCTGAAGCTGGCGATCCCGATGATCTACCTCGTCGACTCGGCGGGCGCCAGGATCACCGACCAGGTGCAGATGTTCGGAGGCCGTCGCGGCGCGGGCCGGATCTTCTACAACCAGGTTCGCCTCTCGGGGGCGGTGCCGCAGGTCTGCCTGCTGTTCGGGCCCAGCGCCGCCGGGGGTGCCTACATCCCGGCCTTCTGCGACGTCGTCATCATGCGCGCCGGCAACGCCTCGATGTACCTGGGATCGCCGCGGATGGCCGAGATGGTGATCGGCGAGAGCGTCAGCCTGGAGGAGATGGGGGGAGCGAAGATGCACACCGGGGTCTCCGGCTGCGGCCACTTCCTCGCCCCCAGCGACGCGGAGGCGATTGAGACCGCCCGCCGCTACCTCTCCTACATGCCCTCCAGCTGGACCGAGCAGCCGCCCCCGGCGCCGCCCTCCGAGCCGGCCTCCACGGAGCAGATCGCTGAGATCATCCCCGCCGACGAGAACCAGCCCTTCGACATGCGCGAGCTGATCGATCGCCTGGTCGACGAGGGCTCGCTGCTTCAGGTGCACGAGCGCTGGGCGAAGGAGCTGATCGTCGGCTACGCCCGCCTCGACGGGCGCGCGATCGGAATCGTCGCCAACCAGCCGCGCCAGAAGGGGGGCGTGCTGTTCGTCGACTCCGCCGACAAGGGCGCCCGCTTCATCCAGACCTGCAACGCCTTCAACATCCCGCTTCTGTTCCTGGCCGACGTCCCCGGGTTCATGATCGGCACGGCGGTCGAGCGCCAGGGGATCATCCGCCACGGGGCGAAGATGATCAGCGCCGTATCCGAGGCGACCGTGCCGAAGATCTCGGTGATCGTCCGCAAGGCGTACGGCGCGGGGCTCTACGCGATGGCCGGCCCGGCTTTCGAGCCCGACTGCTGCATCGCCCTCCCCAGCGCCTCGATCGCCGTGATGGGGCCCCAGGCGGCGATCAACGCCGTCTTCTTCAACCAGATCCAGGCGATCGATGACCCCGCCGAGCGGGAGCGGTTCGTCGCCGAGAAGCGACGCGAGTACGCCGAGGACATCGACATCCTCCACCTCGCCTCCGAGCTGGTCGTCGACGCGGTGGTCGAGCCCGCGGAGCTGCGCGCCGAGCTGGTCAAGCGCTTCGCCGCGGCCGAGGGCAAGGATCGCGGTTTCGCCAGGCGGCGAAACCCGGTCACTCCCGCCTGAGTCGGCTACCTTTGGTCAATGAGCAGGGCTCTGTCGAAGGCACCGATCGCTGCCGCGGCCGGCTGCGCGGCGGGATTCGGCGCGGTGATGTTCCTCGTCTACGGGACCTTCCGGGCAGCCGACCTCGACGCCCGCCTATTCCAGGGCCTAAGCGGACTCGCCACCCCGGCCCGGACCCCCGTGCTCGACGTGATCGCCCACAGCGCCGACCTGGCGCCCCTTCTCGCCTTCCTCGCCGTGCTTGCGATCTTCGCCCTGCGCTGGGGCCGCCGCGCCCACCTGATCGCCGCCGTCGCCGCGGTCGCCGGCGCCGCCATCACCACCCAGCTGCTCAAGGTCGGCCTCGCTCATCCGCGGGTGCAACCGGCCTTCGGACACGGCATCGGGCCGGTCTCCTTTCCGAGCGGACACGCGACGGCGGCGATGTCGATGGCGGTCGCGCTGGTCCTGGTCGCGCCACGCGGGCACCGGTGGGCGGCCGTGGTCCTCGGCGCCGCATACGCGCTCGCCATCTCGGTGACCGTGATCATCCTCGGCTGGCACTACCCCAGCGACGTCCTCGCCGGGACCCTGGTCGCGACCGGGTTCGGCTTCCTCGCGATCGCCGGCCTGCGCGCGGCGGGCCGCCTGTCCGAAGAGCCGGATCCCAGGGCGGAACGGCGCCAGGCCTCGCCGGGCCTGGAGATAGCCCTGGCCCTCGCCGGAGGTGCGGTGGCGGTGGCGGCGATCTCGCGGGCCGACACCCTGATCGACTACGCGACCTCGCACACGGGCCCAACTTTTGTCGCCTTCGGGCTCGCCGGGGTCTGCGCGGCGCTGCTGACGGCGCTCTCGGCCGCCGCCGAGGAGTGAGCGCGGCCACAGCCATCTCGGTCGATGCGCTGGTCGTCGAGCGTGGAGGCCACGAGGTCCTGCGCGGGCTGGGCTTCACCGTTCCCAGCGGACAGATCACCGGGCTGCTGGGACCTAGCGGCTGCGGCAAGACGACCCTGATGCGGGTGATAGTCGGGGTGCAGATCGTCGCCTCGGGAACCGTCGAGGTGCTGGGAGCGCCGGCCGGGTCTGCCTCGCTTCGCCCGCGGGTCGGGTATGTGACCCAGGCTCCGTCGGTCTACGGCGACCTCAGCGTGCGCGAGAACCTCGCCTACTTCTCGAGGATCCTCGGGGTCGAGCCGGGGCGGATCGATGAGGTCGTCACAACCGTGGACCTCGGCGAGTGCATCGATCAGGTCGTCCGCGACCTCTCCGGAGGGCAACGCTCGCGGGTCTCGCTTGCCACGGCGCTGCTCGGTGACCCGGAGCTCCTGGTGCTGGACGAGCCGACCGTCGGCCTCGACCCCGTTCTGCGCGTGGACCTGTGGAGGACGTTCGCGGAGCTCGCCGAGGGGGGCAAGACGCTCGTCGTCTCCAGCCACGTGATGGAGGAGGCGGATCGCTGCGACTCGCTGCTGCTGATGCGAGACGGGGACCTGCTGGCGACGCTGACGCCGTCGGAGCTACGTGCCCGGACCGGTGAGGACGGGCTCGAGGATGCCTTCCTGGCGCTGATCGAGCGATCGGAGCGAGGGTGAGCCCGAGGATCACGGCCGCCACCGCCGGCCGGGTCCTGGCGCAGCTGCGGCGCGATCCCCGCACGATTGCGCTCCTGCTCGTCGTGCCGCCCTTCCTAATCACGCTGCTGAAGTACGCCTTCGACGGCGACCCGCTGGCCTTCGACCGGGTCGGCGCGCCGCTGGTCGGGCTCTTCCCCTTCATAACCATGTTCGTGGTCACCTCGATCACCATGCTGCGCGAGCGCACCACGGGCACGCTCGAGCGGCTGATGACCATGCCCCTCGCCAAGCTCGACCTGTTGCTCGGCTACGGGATCGCCTTCGGGGTGGTCGGCATCGTGCAAGCGCTGATCACCTCCTTCGTCGCCTTCGGCCTGCTCGGCCTCGACGTTGCCGGGTCGACCGCGCTCGTCGTGCTGATCGCCGTCCTCGATGCGCTGCTCGGGATGTCGCTCGGGCTGTTCGTGAGCGCCTTCGCCCGCACCGAGTTCCAGGCCGTGCAGTTCATGCCGGCGCTGGTCTTCCCGCAGCTGCTGCTCTGCGGCCTCTTCGTCGCCCGCTCGGCGATGGCGCCGCTGCTCGAGGTGGTCTCCTATGCGATGCCCCTCACCTACGCCTTCGACGCCCTCGACCGGGTGGCGAACGAGGGCGCCCTGGCGGGGGCGGGAGCCCGAGACGTCGTGGTGATCTGCGCGGTCACGGCGATCTGCCTCGCCCT
Source organism: uncultured Actinomycetes bacterium (assembly GCA_963725315.1). Taxonomy (GTDB): domain Bacteria; phylum Actinomycetota; class Thermoleophilia; order Solirubrobacterales; family 70-9; genus JBBRHQ01. The sequence continues at coordinate 464,995 of CAVRYA010000007.1, forward strand.
CGGCGCCGCCACCCTGAGACGCCGCACGCCCTGATCGAGTGCTCTTGGGCCGCCTCACTCCGATTCGAGCTCGCGCCGGAACGCCTCCGCCGGCTCGACCAGGGCGTCGAGGAAGCGGGCCTGATCGGCCAGGGCGCGGTCCGAGGTGACGACCCGGATGCCGGCCGGGTCGGGGTCGGCGCGCAGGCGCCTGACGATCTCCGCGTCGGCGGAATTGGGGCCCGGACGCGGCGCGTGGGCAACCTCGACGACGGGGGATCTGATCGGCGGGGAAGGGGGGCGCTCGAAGACGACGGTGACCTCCGCACCGGTTGCCGCGGCGAAGCGCTCCAGCAGGTCGACCAGCCGTACCATCGCCCCGTGGCGATCCTTCCACCAGCCGTCGGGCCGGGTGCCGATCACGTTCATGCCGTCGACGATCCAGCGCATCGCGCCAGCCTAGCCGGGCGCGGCAGGGCGGCGCCCCGGCTCACTCCGCGGGCGGCTTCTCCGTCCCTCGGAGCCGGCCCGCCAGCTCGGTGAAGTAGTCGAGCGAGCCGGGGTTGGCGAGCGAGTCGCGGCTCGCCGCCTGCTCGGGGGGCGTACCCATGAGGATCCGCTTCACCGGGACCTCCAGCACCTTGCCGCTCAGGGTCCGCGGCACCTCGACGAGCTGGAAGACCTGGTCCGGGACGTGCCGCGGCGAGCACTGCTCGCGGATGCGGCGGGCGATCTCACGCTCGAGGTCGGAGTCGAGCGTCGCGCCGTCACGGAGGACGACGAACAGCGGCATCCAGCCCTCGGTCCCCTCTCGGGGCACGTCCACCACGAGCGCGTCGACGATCTCGGGGACGGCGTGCACCGCCCGGTAGATCTCGCTCGTCCCCATCCGAATTCCGGAGCGGTTGATGGTCGAGTCCGAGCGGCCGTAGATGACCGCGGTGCCGCGAGGGGTGATCTCGATCCAGTCACCATGCCGCCAGATGCCGGGGTAGTGCTCGAAGTAGGCAGCGCGGTAGCGGCCGCCGTCCTCATCGCCCCAGAGGTAGACGGGCATCGAGGGCATCGGCTCGGTCACCACCAGCTCCCCGACCTCGCCGATCAGCGACCGCCCCTGCTCGTCCCAAGCCTCGACGGCGGCACCGAGGGCGCGGGCCTGGAGCTCGCCGCGGTAGACGGGGAGGGTGGCAACGCCGCCGACGAAAGCCGTGCAGAGGTCGGTTCCGCCGCTGGTCGAGAACAGCCAGGTGTCCGAGCCGACGTGCTCGTAGATCCAGTCGAACCCCTCCGGGGAGAGCGGCGAGCCGGTCGAGCCGACCGCGGTGAGGTGGGTCAGGTCGCGGCCGTCGCCGGGCTCGAGCCCGGCCTTCATGCAGGCTGAGATGTAGGAGGCGCTGGTGCCGAAGCAGGTGATCCCGGCGCCCTCGGCAAGGTCCCACAGGACGCCCATGTCGGGATGACCGGGGTTACCGTCGTAGAGGACGATCGCCGCTTCGGTCAAGAGGCCCGAGACGAGGAAGTTCCACATCATCCAGCCCGTGGTCGTGAACCAGAAGAGGCGATCGCCGCGATGCAGGTCGGCGTGCAGGTGGAGCTTCTTCAGGTGCTCGAGGAGGATCCCGCCCTGGCTCTGGACGATCGCCTTCGGCAGCCCGGTGGTGCCGGAGGAGTAGAGCACCCAGAGGGGGTCGGAGAACGGGACCCTCTCGAAGGCCGGCTCGGCGCCGGCGCCGGCGGCGAGGAGCTGATCCCAGGCGATCGCGTCGCTCAGCCCGGAGAGGTCGGGGTCGGGGGAGAGGTAGGGGAGGACCACGGTGCGCTCAAGGCTCGGCATCCGCGCCTGCAGGTCGGCGAGGACCGCGGTGCGGTCGAAGTCCTTGCCGCCGTAGCGGTAGCCGTCCACCGCGAGCAGCACCTTGGGCTCGATCTGGGCGAAGCGGTCGATCACGCTGGCGGGGCCGAAGTCGGGCGAGCAGGAGGACCAGATCGCGCCGATCGAAGCGGTGGCGAGGAAGCCGACGATCGCCTCGGGGACGTTGGGGAAGTAGGCGACGACGCGGTCGCCGGGCCCGACCCCGAGCGAGCGCAGGCCGGCGGCCGCCGCCGCGACCGCCGAGCGCAGCTCGCCCCAGCTCAACTCGCGCAGCTCGCGCAGCTCGGAGGCGTGGAGGATTGCGGTCTCCGAGTCCTCGCGGTCGCGGAAGACGTGCTCGGCGTAGTTGACCCGAGTCCCGGGGAACCACTCGGCACCGGGCATCTCCCGGGAGCCGAGGGCGCGGGTGGGGGGGACGTCGGAGAGCACCTCGAAGAAGTCCCAGATCGAGCGCCAGAAGGCCTCCAGGTCGATGACGGACCACTCCCACATCGAGGCGTAGTCGTCGAAGGAAAGGCCCCGCTCGGCGGCCAGCCAGCGCCGGTACTCGGTCATCCGGGAGCGCTCCACCATCTGAGGCGAGGGCTCCCAGAGCAGCTCTCCCTGCCGGTGCTCGGCGTCGGCGTTCACGGCTCGGCTTATACCCGATGGGTGCTCTTCGCGGTGCCGGGCGCGGCGGCGCCGGCATCTGCGTGGGAGGCTTCCTCGGGGTTGCCCTCGCCGGAGCGCCGGGCCTCGCGGTCGATCGCCCGCACCAGCTCAATGGTGAACTGCGTCGCCCTCCTCAGCGACTCGGCATCGACCTTCTCAGGCGTGTCCTCGGCCGTGTGGTAATAGGGCGGGCCGACGCCATCCTCGGCGCCGACGATCGAGATCGCCCGGAAGCCGCGGACGATCGCCGGCAGTGCGTCGGTGTGGAAGGGGTGGCGGATCGGGCGGGCGGCGTGCCCGCCGTCGGCTGCCGGAGGCCGAGCCCTGCTCGGCGGCGAGTTCCTCGCATAGCTCGATCAGGCGCCGGTCCATCGCCTGGTTGACGATCGCCCCCTCGCTGCGCTGGAAGTGGACCTCGCCGTAGGAGACCGAGTCGAGGTTGACGAAGTAGGTCCGCTCGCGGTCGATCTCGCGCCGGTGGGCCCGCATGTAGCAGGCCATGCCCTCGGCATTGCACTCCTCGGCGCCGGGCAGGACTACCCAGACGTCGAGGTTGGGGGGCGGGTCGGCATCGAGTGCCTCGGCGACCGAGAGCACCGCGGCCACGGCCGAGGCGTTGTCGCAGGCGCCGGGGACGATCTCGGATAGGGCGATGTCGATCAGCAGGACGAGCGCCACCAGCATCAGGGCGACCACGACGAGCTGGACGATCGAGAGCCAGGTGTCGTCGAGGCCGGCCATGCGCAGGCCCGAGATCAGCAGCAGCGGCACGATCCCGGCCCAGAAGATGGCGCGGATCGGGCCGAGCAGAACGCGCCAGCGCTCGGAGAGGCGGCGGGCGAAGCGGACCGAATGCGGGCCGAAGACGAGGCCGGTCTTGGCGGCGTCGTAGTGGGCGCTGAGGACGACCCGGGCCGGGGCGCCGGGATTCGAGCCGGGCGAGACGACGTTCTGGGAGGCGCGGCGAAAGAGGAGGCGCCGCAGCAGGTAGAGGCGGGTGTTCTGGTCGAGAAAGAGCGAGAAGGCGGCGAGCAGGACCAGGGCGAAGCCGAGGGCGGGGGAGAGGAGCGCGACCAGGCTGCCGATGATCGCCAGCGCCACGTGAAGGGCGATCGCCAGCGACCACTCAGGATGGACGAAGGTGGGCTCGACCTCGACACGCCGTCCCATCGCGCTCAGCCTGCCGGCGAGCCAGTTGGCGGCGCGGCGCTCGGCGTCCGTGCCCGGCCCCCTGCCCTCGAAGGCGCAGAGCTCCTCGATCACCTGCTGGCGGCCGGCGGCGTCCACCCCAGGATTATCGAGAAGTCAGTGCGGCGGGTGGGATTCGAACCCACAAGCCCTTGCGGGCACGACCTTTTGAGGGTCGCGAGTAGACCAGTTCCTCCACCGCCGCGGGAGGGACAGATTCTAGGTCCGCGGCTCCCGGTCAAAGCCGAGCTGGCAGGAACACCCCCGGTTGCGCGGGTTTTCGCCCACTCGGCGTGGGAAGCGGCTAGGCGGGCAACGGCGCGTCGTCGCCGGGGGGTGCGCCGGCCCCGTAGTCCTCGCCGGAGCCGATCGGTCGCTCCTCCTCGACTTGCCACTCCTGGTTGAAGGCGATCATCGCCAGCACCATCAGGGCGATCTGGAGCGGGATCAGGATCACCACCAGGAGGCCGATCAGCGGAACCGGGATCAGAGCCCTCGTCGAAGCCGACCTTGTCGCGTGAGAACCAGCTGTTGGCGCCGACCGCGCAGAAGATCACCAGCAGCACCGCCCAGGCGGCGGCGACTGGCAGCACGCCCCGCTGCCAGCGCGCGACCATATAGGCGAACAGCAGGTAGAGGACGACGTAGAAGATCAGGCAGATGATCCCCATCGAAGCGCCGCCCTGAAGCAGCGACCAGCCGCAGATCGTCACGATGCCGGCGATCGCCGCCGAAACCACCAGCAGCAGGACGACCACGAACTTCATCGTGACCGATTGAGGCTTCTCCCTGTTGGGCCGCCAGAGCTCGTACCCCGGCCGTGCCTCTCCAACCGCCATCACGGCGATCATAGATTCTCCGCGGGATGCGCGCAGGGGATTTTCGGTTGGAACCCGGCGCTGCGTTCGTTCGCTGGGGCGCCGCTCCTAAGATCTCAAGACGCTGCGGGCGTGGCGGAATTGGAATACGCGCCAGGTTTAGGTCCTGGTGGGCTTCGGCCCGTGGGGGTTCGAGTCCCTCCGCCCGCATTGGGCCTGAGCATGAGCCGCCCTCCCCCTGGGGGAGTGAGTTAATGGCTATGCGCACGGTCTCCAAAACCGTGAATCCGGGTTCGAATCCCGGCTCCCCCGCTGGCCCGCGCCCGTACGATCCTCCGATGACCCGGATTGCGATCTCCGCTCTCACGCTCGCCGCTCTCTGCGCGGCGACCACGGCCGGAAGCGCCGCGGCGGCTCCCAGCCGCGCCGATGCGCCCGTCGTCATCACCGGGGCCGAGCTGCCGTCGCTCCTCGGAACGACTCCCGGCCGGCTCGTCGCCTTCAGGTGGAAGGGCGGCTGGAAGCAGGTGCCGGTGCAGGTCGACGAGCGTGCGCTGATCGACCTCGGAAGCGCCTATGACTCGGATCCGGTCGGCGTCACTCAGCTCACCTACACCGATCCCGGCACCTTCGTCGGTGCCGACCCCGACGCCTCCCTCGATGGCGACGACGAGGTCGCCGTGATGGCCGGCGACGCCGGCGCCAAGGCGTCGGGCTCGAAGGACCCGGGCGGTGTGGCTGCGGACTCGGGAGTCGAGGTACGGATCAGCGACCCGCTGCCGGGCGGGAGCGTCGAGCACCTCTACCTGTTCCGCGCCAAGGGCTCGCTCGACCCCGCGGCCGGCAAGCGATACGTCGACTACGACTTCGATCTCGGCTCCGGCGACTACAAGACGACCTACGGGCTCAACGCGGGTCCGAACCCCGAGGACTCGACGATCGCGACTCCCTACTACTCCCAGCACTTCTCCGACCGCTGGATCGACGACGGGCTCTCGATCCACGCCGGAAGCGCAAACGGCGCTGACATCCTCGATCGCCACAAGTCGATGTTCGCCCCGGGCAACTGCGGGCGCAGCGAGGACACCTTCTCGGCCGGCGAGGGGGCCTTCATCGTCAATCGCAGCGGGCCGGTGCGGGCGATCCGCGCCTACGTCGGTGCCAACAGCGGCCCATACACGGAGCGCCAGCACGTCTTCTACCGCCGCAGCGAGGAGATCACCACCTTCCTGCGCGTCCACGCGATTCCCAGCGTTCTCGACTTCTTCGACTACTCGCCCGCCGCCGCCGGGATGACCTACCGGAACGACCTCAACCCCTCCGGGGTGACGGTCGACGGCGTCCCCGAGATGCCGACCGCCGGAGCGCCGAGCTGGGAGCAGGTCGATGGCCCCCAGGGCGCGCTCTCGATCCTCGACTCCCTCGAGGCCAGCTTCGCGACCACGGTCGGCTCCTACTACCTCGATGACAGCACTCCGTCGGTCACGCAGTGCACCGGGGACGCCTTCGCCTATGGATCGAGCGGCTCCTACGTCACCAGCGCGATCCCCAACACCGACCCGCGGTTGGGGACCGCCGGCACCCTGACCTCGACGCGGGACCTCTTCTTCGACCCGCCGGGAGCCAGAGCGGCCACCGCCAAGGTCCACGCCGAAGAGGCGGCCGCGCCGCTCCGGACCCGGGAGCTGCGTCGCCTGCGCGTCTTCGCGAGGGTGCGTCGAGGCAGCCGCGCCAAGGGCAGCACGATCAGCGGCTACGCCTGCCCGGCCGGAGGAGCGAGCAAAGCCATTCTCGAGCGCTGGACGCGCCGCGGTAAGTTCGCCCGGGTGCGAGCGGTCGCCGTCGCCCGCAAGGGCAGCTGCTGGAGCTTCAGGGCCGCGGGCCTGAGGCGCTCGGGCCTCTACCGCGTCAGAGTCCCGGCCGACTCGACCCAGGCGGGGGCCGCGAGCACCCCGGTCCGGGTGCGACCGCGGAGCTGAGCGGGGCTGGTTGGCGCCCATTCGGACCCTGCAAGGCGACTTTATAATCGGCCCCCCGCGGGCGTGGTGTAGCGGTTGCACAAGAGCCTTCCAAGCTCAGAGCGCGGGTTCGAGTCCCGTCGCCCGCTTTCAGCTGCAGCGCAGGAGGCTAGTCGCGCTGGGTCAAAGTGGCGCGAAGTGAACCTCTACGTCTGGCGGTTCGTCGCCGGTGGCAGTTGGCGCAGACCACCTCGCACTTCTCGATCTCCATCAAGGATGGCCTGCCAGTTCCGGCGCGAAGCGAGGGACCGATCGAAAAGGCCTTGTCACGCAAGATGGTCGAACTCGAGGACGATGGGGTCGAGCCTCGCCGCAGTCGACGCATGGGTGCGTCCTTGAAGTACTCGATGAGGTAGGCGGTCCGCTCCAGCTGCAAAGCCTTCTTTCTGGACGCGCGCCTGCTCGATGTACCGCTCCCGGTTCGCTTCGTAGTGCTCCCGGTGGTACGCCGACCGGCATGGCCGGCAGAAGGTGTCTCGCTGGTTCAGCTTCTTTCGGCGCCAAGCGAAATTCCCTGCGGGCTTCGTTCTGGCCGCACTCGGCAGCATCGTTGCAGACTCTCTGGTCGCCGCTTATTACGAACACATGTTCGCAGTACGGCCGGACGGAACGTCGCCGTAGACTCGACCCCTCGGGGCGTGGCGCAGTCTGGTAGCGCACTCGGCTGGGGGCCGAGCGGTCGCTGGTTCAAATCCAGTCGCCCCGACTACTCGGAAGCCCGCTTTGGAAGCGGGCTTCCGGCGTTCTAGGTGCCGTCGCCGGTGCCGGTGTTCGGCGCTGTTTGGTTTCTCTACGCCGTCTAGTCCGCCCTTGCGCCGGCGGCCACCTGCGCTGCTGCTTCTCGCGTCTCGTCCGTTGCGAGAGAGCGCGTGGCGCGGTCACCAGCACGCTCGCTTCCACGCGAAGGGGCAGCGCGGCCCCGAGCGGGGCTTACCGGCGAATCGAGGCTAGTGGTGCTCGATCACCTGGTCGACGATGCTGTACGCCTTGGCCTCCTCGGCGCTCATGAAGTAGTCGCGCTCGGTGTCCTTGGCGACCTTTTCCAGCGGCTGGCCGGTGTGCTTGGCGATGATCTGATCTAGCCTGCCGCGGACGTCGATGATCTCCTTGGCGTGGATCTCGATGTCGGTCGCCTGGCCCTCGAACCCGCCGGAGAGCTGGTGGATGAGGATCTTCGAGTTCGGCAGAGACATCCGCTTGCCATTGGCGCCGCCCGCCAGCAGCAGGGCGCCCATGCTCATCGCGATCCCGACGCAGATCGTCTGCACGTCGGGCTTGATGAACTGCATCGTGTCGTAGATCGCGAGGCCGGCATAGACGGAGCCGCCCGGGGTGTTGACGTAGAGGCTGATGTCCTTGTCGGGGTCCTCTGATTCGAGGTGGAGCAGCTGGGCGACGATCAGGTTGGCGATGTCCTCGGTCACCGGCGTGCCGAGGAAGACGATCCGCTCGTTGAGCAGGCGCGAGTAGATGTCGAAGGCGCGCTCTCCGCGGGAGGTCTGCTCGACGACCATTGGGACCAGGGGACTCATCGCGGGGGCAGTCTATAAACGCCTGACGGCGACACTGCCCCCTTGGGACGACGAGCGGCAGCGCTGCGCGGGGGCGCGCCTGGCTGGTGTGAGATAGTCGGCAGGTGAGCACTTCCGAGCAGTCCGCCACCCGCCTCGTAGGCGTCGCCGAGCTCGGAGACTCACAGGTCGCCGTGGTGGAGCAGACACCGCAAGGTGCCCTGGCCGTAGGTATCAGCGACGGCAAGCCGTTTGCGGTCTCTAACCGCTGCCGCCACCTCTTCGCCTCGCTGGGCGAGGGGCAGGTAACCGAGGATGGATGCCTCCAGTGCCCTTGGCACGCGGCGCGCTATGACGTCGGCAGCGGCAAGATGGTGCGCGGTCCTCAGGGCGCGTTTAAGCCGCTGGCGGGCGCCGTCAAGGCGACTACCGGCGCCATATCCCTGAAGACGTTCCCGGTCGAGCTGCGCGACGGCGCAATCTGGCTGGTCGGCTGATGGGGACGGCAGTTCTCCTCACGAGCTCGCCGCTGACGGTCGGCTAGCTGCTTCTGAAAAGCCGAGAGCCTGCCTTCGGAGCGGGCTCTCACGTGGGCAAACGGATGTCGAGGACGGAACTCGGGTCGGGACTTGGACGGGGGTAACCAAGCCACCGATAGCCTCAGTTGCATCTACCAAGGAGACCCGATCGCCATCAACGTAGAACTCAGGTTAAACGGACGCCCCCCCGCACGGCTGGATTCAGATCCCGATCTAGATCTCGAGGCGACCCCTGAACCCACCGTCGCCGAGCGCCAAGTCGCTGATCTGATCCGCATCGAAGCAGAACCGGAAACTGTTGCAGCCATCCTCGATCGGGTTCCGCTTTGGTTTCACACCTTCTCTCTGAACCGCTCGGAGGGCACCTACACCCACGGTGTAGCTCGCGACCATCGCTATCGAATTCCAGCCCTTCCCGCCGACTTCGAGGGTCTCGACGTGCTCGACGTCGGCACCTTCGACGGGTTCTACGCCTTTCTGGCCGAGGCCCGCGGAGCCCGACGGGTGGTGGCGATCGACAACGAGCAGTACGTCGAGTGGGTCAGCTCTCGCTTCGGTGTGGAGCTCGAGGGAGGCGAGGGGTTCTCCGCCATCAGCGGCCTACTCGACTCCGACGTGGACTACCACCGTCTCGACGCATTCGATCTCGACGACCTCGACGAGACCTTTGATCTCGTGCTCTGCTTCGGGATCCTGCACCGGGTCGAGAACCCGTTGGGACTGCTGAAGGTCCTGCGGCGCCGGGTGGCGGACCGCGGGCGTGTGCTACTGGAAACCCATGGATCGGCGGACCGCAGCCTCGAGACGCTTGCCGCAGTGCACATTCCCGAGCCCGGAGAGGTCTACGCGCGCGATGAGTCCGTCTACTGGGGATTTACTCCCACGAGCCTCGACGCGATCGCCCGGCATGCCGGCTTTGAAGGCTTCGATCTGATCGACGCTCCGCTCATCGACGGCCATCCGCGGGTGATAGGGACGCTCAGCTCCGCCCCTGCGGACTGAACCTCACACAGGGCGGCCCAATCCGGGTTCACGGCGCCGAAACATCTGCTTTGCAGGCCATTAACAGGTCGCGGAGAATCTGCCGCTTGAATTGCATCAGCTCACAGATGGCTTCCGCATTACCCCCGCTATTCGCCCACAGGCTCGGCCGCCACTACGGGCCGGACTCCTCGGCTGCAGCGCTCGAGCACAGCCTGGGCGGACCGGTCGAGGGGCTCGAGACCGATCTCTGCCTGACCGCCGACGGCGGCCTGGTGCTCCTGCACGACCCTTTGCTGGCGCTGGGCACAACCCTCGAGGGTTGGGCGCACCAGCGAAGCGTTGCGGAGATCCGGTCGGCGTGGATCCGAGACTCTGCCGGTGAGCCGACGGCGGAGCACCCACTCGAACTCGAAGACCTGCTCCAGCTCGCGCCGGGCGGGGTCGGCCTCCAGCTCGAGGTCAAGGCGCACGCCGACCCCTTGCTCGCCGGTCGCACCGCCGAGGCCCTTTGCAGGCGCCTATCGGGGCAGCCGGGCCTCGACCGCTTCGAGGTGATCAGCTTTCACGGCGAGGCCTGCGCCGTGGCTGCTGCGCACGGAATCGCGACCCGTCTCGTGATCTGGGCCGACTACGCGCCCGAGTCGCTCGCCGCCTGGGCTCTCCAGACCGGTGTCGGCGGAGTCTCGATCGAGCACTTCATGCTCACCGAACGACTGGTAGGAGTGCTCCGCGACGCAGGATTGAGCGTCAACGTCGGCACTGTGAACCATCATCAGCTCCTCCCCCGTGTGCTTGAGTTCTCTCCCGACGCGATCGGCACCGACAGACCTCACGAGCTGCGTGCCGAGGCCGAGGATCTGTTCGGCCGCGGCAGCGGGCTGACGATCCCGGGGAGACCGCGAGTTCGGCCCGCCGCGCGAGGCGACGCGCAGGCGACAGCGCCTCTCGCCTGAATTTCGGTCGCGGCCGCGTCCTGCGATGAGCGACTGCACCTTCGCATCTTGCGCTGCTGCCCGGACGCGCCAGCCGCCGCGCTTGAGCTCTTCGAGCGCCACGACCCGGATCCCTCGATCAAGCCGTCCAGGTGGCCTGCGGTGATGGCGAACTTCCTACCGCCGCCTCCGAGATCGTGCGCAACCACTGTGTCGTCTGCGGAGGGAACGTCATATTTATTCCTCCAGACCAACGGCCCTGAGGGCCGACTCCCAATCGTGATAGACGCAGAGTCGGACTGGCTGGCTAGGCTCGAACGTCCACAGGTGTGCTATCCGCGTTTCGATTTCGTGGCCTGTCTTACTTCCGCGGCCGGAGAGCCTGACTCGAACGAGCACCCGCTTCTTGAAGATCGAAGAAACGCTCAGGCTTCCACCGTGGCAGGTCAACTGACTCCCCGATCACGGCATCGGGCGAGGAACGAAGACGCGACGGAACTCGCTCGTCCAGCCATTGCGAACCAGACGAATCACCGTCGGCGGCTTCGCGATATATGCGCTGCACAACCCCGACGCTCCGCTGAGACATATCTAGGGAGTATGGCCCCTGCCCTCCAATCGGGTTCTGACCCTTGAGTGCCAGGCGTCACCACATCAGCATGGTCGCGGGAGGTCGAGATCGGATCGGTTGGCACAAGCCCGCTCGGTTCGCCGCCGAGCACCGTTGATCCGTTGGTGATTCGTGGGATCACGCTGGTACCGCGATACGGCGCGCCGGCAGTCGCTCGCGCTCGTCTGGCGTCCAATGCTGAGTGGTAGCGAGAGACACATCGGGCCTCCGCTGCGAACCCGCGACGCCCTCCCAAGCTCTCGTGGTACCACTTTGGTACCGGATGCACCGTCCGATCTGTCCAGGTCGTCCCACCACGAGGACGATGGGGACGCGGGGGACGCTGAGGGACACATAGAGCACCAACGTCCCCCGGCTGGGGGCCGAGCGGTCGCTGGTTCAAATCCAGTCGCCCCGACTGGGACGACGCGTCCCCGGCGTCCCCGCAGCCGTTGCGCTTCTCGTCCAAAGCGCAACGTTCCGGTGAGCCCGCAGGCGAACGACGAGGACATTCCGCTTTCGCGCAAAGGAGGGGCGCCGTGATTGCTTAAGCGCTTCTGGCCCGAAGGAACGGCTTGACCTTCTCCGCGAGTTCCACCGGGCGATCTAGGTACGGGAAATGCGTGCCGGGTGTGCGCTCGACCTCGACCCCGAGGCGGCGCGCGAGCCCGCCGGCGGCCTCGGAAAAGGCGGGGAAACTCGCATCGCTGACGAGTACTTCGATCGGTACACCGATCCCGTCGAGGGTCGCATCGCTGGGTAGATAGGTATCGAATGCGCCGCTCTCGATGCGGAAGTACGTGCCCGCGCTCGCCAACATCGATGCTTGGGCGATCGGGTCGAGGCTCTCCCAGTTCGGATCGCCGGCGGCGAATCGGATGAAGCGCTCAAGCGCCTCCGGCGGTCCCCCTGACTCCATTCCCTCCCTGATCAGCGCGGTCAAGGTCCGGCGCATGTCGCCGGGGTCATCGAACAACGAGAACAGCGCTGGCTCGTGAAGGATCGCGCCACGGACCGACGCCGGATGGCGGATCAGCATCTCCAACGCGAAAATCCCCGCACTGCTGGTGCCGAAGATCGCAGCCGGGGCCAGCCCGAGAGTTTCGAGCAGCGCGGCTGCGTCGTCTGCTTGCTCCTCCGGAGAGGTCGTATCCCAGCCTGGCGGGGGCGGGCTTCTCCCGTTTCCTCGCCGGTCGTAGGTGATGACCGTGAACTCGTCCGCGAGTAGCTCTGCGAATCGCGCGAAAACTCCCCCATATCCGGTGGCGCCCATGATCAGAAGCAGCGGGGGGCCGTCGCCCGTCAACTCGTAATACAGCTCCGCCTCATTCGCCGTCCGAACTGGCATGCACGTCTCCGCTCCGTTGGCGATTCGCGACCTAATTGTCCCTCACGCACTACCAAGACCGGCCGCTTCGAGGCGAGGAGCCCGAGTCGGACTTCGAGGGGTTGCCGGCCTCCGCCCAACCGCTCGTACACCGCGGCCGGTCCGGAGTGATCTCCGCCCTAGACCGGCCCCGGCTGCTGCGCCACGCCTCGGAATCCGGCGCGGTGATCGAGGTGCTGTGGCGTGTCGGCGCTTACGTAGCCCACGGCGCGCCGCTCTTTCACATTGATGGTGCGGACGCTGGCATCGACGAGCGCGCACTCGACCGCGGCGCGATCTTCGCCGAGGAGAGGACAATCACCCAGATCCCCCGTTCGCGATCCGGATCATCGCCGACATCGCCCTGCGCGCGCTCTCGCCGGCAGTCAAGGATCCAACCACCGCCGTGCAGGCCCTTGACGTGCTCGAGGAGCTATTGCACTTGATTGCGAGCCGAGACCTGAGCGGAGGTCGAGTCTTGACGTGGACGGCACCCTGCGCGTCATCTATCCGGCCGCCGACTGGGCTGAGCTGCTCGAGTTGTCCCTGACCGAGATCCGCCACTACGGTGCCGACCCCCCAGGTCGCCCGCCGCATGCGGGCCCTGCTGATTGGCCTCGAGCGACTCACCCCACCGGTGCGCGCCGGGGCTTTGGCAGAGCAGACAGCGCTGCTCGACGCGGCGATTGAGCGCTCATACCAAGACCGGGCTGAGCGAGCGATGGCGGCGGAGCCCGATCACCTTGGTTTGGGCGGCGGTCTGCCGAAAGCCTGATGATCGCGCCGGCCACATCCACCCACGCCTTGGCAGGGGCTTGGTACCACTTTGGTACCGGATGCATCGTCCGATCTGTCCAGATCGTCCGGCCGCGGGGACGATGGGGACGCGGCGGACGCATAGGGCACATAGAGCACCGACGTCCCTCGGCTGGGGGCCGAGCGGTCGCTGGTTCAAATCCAGTCGCCCCGACTACGCGGAAGCCCGCTTTGGAAGCGGGTTTCCGGGGTGTAGGCGGGTCTAGCGAGTCGCCTTCGCAGGCCCCGTGGTACCAGCCGCGTCAACTCGGATGACGAAGTTATCTGGGAGCCGAGCAGTCGCTGCCTGAAGCTACTCGCCCCAATTCTTGGAGGTTCGATCGTGGCGGCGATGTTGGCGCCTATCGCATCGGTCTTTGAAGGTCAGGGTGGAACCCCATCGGCTGCCGTGATCGTCGGGCATGTTGAGAGGCTAGCCAGGATCAGGCGGACGGTGCCAGCACGGGACGCCTCACCTTCTCCATCCCACGGCCACACTCCAGCGGAGCTTGACACGGCTCTACGAAGATTGCTAACGGGGGTTCCCGGGCGGGAGGGGGCAGGCCCCTGTGCAGGGGAGGCGCGGCTCGGACGCCTACCCGACCACGAACACCGTCCCGCGCCGCCGCCCGGCGACATGCAGGACGTAGCGGCCACGGTGAAGGCGCACGATCCGCGAGAGCGGCAGGGTGATGCGGCCGTGGCGAGTCCGGGCGATGCCGTGGGCGACGGTGTGCCCGTGACGCGTCAGGCGCCAGCCGACGCGTGCGCTTCCCTTGCTGTCCACCAGCTTCACCTTGCAGGTGACCTTGACTGTGGTCTTGCCCTTCTTCTTGACGGTGCAGGTGACCTTGGCGTTCTTTCCGGGGTTCCCCTTCGGGCTCTTCGGCAGCGGCCCAGCCGTCCCCGTCAGCGCGGTGGTTGGATCGCTCGGCGCGTTGGTCAGCGCCGTCAGGGTGGCCGAGCGCGAGCCCTGGGCCTGCGGCGCGAAGCGGATCTGCACGGTGCAGGAAGAGCCAGGGGCGATTGGCGCGTGGCAGGTGTCATCCGTGGTGAAGAAGTCGCCGCCGTTGCCCCTGAACGAGAAGCCCTGCACGACGAGCGGCTCGTCGCCGTGGTTGGTATAGGTGACGAGCTTGGGGCCGCTGACCGTTCCCTTGGGCACCGGGGTCGGCGAGCCGAAGGTCAGGCTGGCCGGGCTCGGGTCGGCGCTGGGGGCGTGGCTGATGGCGACTCCCTTGACGCTGGTGGCGCCGCTGATGAAGCTCTGGTTGACGTTCGGGCCGTCGAGGTTGGCGCGGCCGATCGTGCCGTTGCCAAGATAGTTCGCCCAGTAGATGTGGCCAGCGTCGACCGCGAGGCCGAACGGCCCAGCCGACGCCGCTGATGAAGCTCTGGTTGGCACCGCTGCCGTCGAGGTTGGCGCGGCCGATCGTGTCGGCGCCAAGGTTCGTCCAGTAGACGTGGCCGGCGTCGACCGCGACGCCCGGTCGGGGTGGTCGGCGCCGCTGATGAAGCTCTGGTTGACGCTCAGGCCGTCGAGGTTGGCGCGGCCGATCGTGGCGTTCTGAGCATGGTTCGCCCAGTAAACGTGGCCGGTGTCGACGGCGACCCCGAACGGAGAGCTGGCGCCGCTGATGAAGCTCTGGTTGACGCCGCTGCCGTCGAGGTTGGCGCGGCCGATCGTGCCGTTCCCCTGGTTCGCCCAGTAAACGTGGCCGGTGTCGACGGCGACGCCGAACGGAGAGCTGGCGCCGCTGATGAAGCTCTGGTTGACGACGCGTGCCGTTTAGCTTGGCGCGGCCGATCGTGCCATTCGCCCTGGTTCGCCCAGTAGACGTGGCCGGCGTCGACGGCGACGCCGCTGGCGCTGCTGGCGCCGCTGATGAAGCTCTGGTTGACGCCGCTGCCGTCGAGGTTGGCGTGGCCGATCGTGTCGGCGCTCGCCCAGTAGACATCTGCGTTGGCGGCGGCCGGAAGCAACGCCAACGCGGTCAGCGCGAGGCCTGCGAGCGTGGCGAGCTTTGCGGTCCTGAAAGAAGCGTGAAGCGAGTGAGCGGACAACGGTGACCCCCTGTTCCCTGCATGAACGAAGTCCGGAGGTTGATGCTTGGGGCGCAAACACTATTCCCATTGAGAAGTCGCGGGTTCTATGCCTGATCGTTCATGGCGGATACCGTCCGAACACCCCGATCGCCGGTCGGACATCCAGCCAAGCGGGCTGGGCGATGGCGCTGGGAATGGGCTGCTCTTTGTCCGGTTTCGATTGCGCTTCTCCCTGTCCCCCCAGCAATTCACCAATAGCGGCATTGCCGCTGAACGTCTCGCAAGTCCGGCCGGTCTGGTTGCTGCCTCCGATCCTTGTTAGGCGTCAAAGCTTGACTATCCGTGGGTGGTCGCGGGAGACGAGACGGGTACGCCAAGAACCGGCGACCTCTCGCTGGATTGTCGTGGTACCACTTTGGTACCGGATGCATCATACGATCTGTCCAGATCGTCCCGTCAGGGGGACGATAGGGACGGCAGGGACGCCCCGGGACGCATAGAGCACCCACGTCCTCCGGCTGGGGGCCGAGCGGTCGCTGGTTCAACCCGTTCGCCCCGATTCACAGGCTCGTGCCTGGCAGGCTCGGATCAGGCACGCAGCGCCACGCATGACTCCGCACGACTCCGCAAGGACCTAGACACCTGGCAGACACCTGACGTGTCTATGGGCGGCGCAGGGGGCGCCCGGTGAAGCGGGGCAGCCCCGACCTATTCCCCCAGCACCGGGGCGCGACCACCAGGCCCTACCTCGCCCTGGTGGAGCCGGAGGTTCAGCCTGGCGCGCTTTGAGGAGGAGGCTGGCAGCACGAACACCAGCACGGTCAGGATGGAGACCCATGCGTGCTTCGGCGTCGAGCGCCAGGCGGCCGCCGTCAACGTCGGCCTCTACCTAGATCGTGCCCACCTACCCTCCGGGTGAGGCCGATCTCAGAGCCCTTGCCCGGCGCTTCGCAGACGCGGAGCGTCGGGTTCGGGCGCTGCTCGCCCGGGCGCCCGAGGGCGATCGCCGCGAGCTACTGAGCGAGGCGCTCACCCTGCTGGAGGCGCTCCGCCGGGAGGACCTCCGGGCGCCGGTGTTCGCGGCGTACCTCGCCGCCTTCCGTGCAACCCGTCCCGGGGGCGACGTCGCGGCCGTCGAGGAGCTGGCCGGGTCGCTCGCCCTCAAGCTCGACCGGGGCGCGCAGAAGGCCGCGGAGAGCGCCCGCGAGGCGTTCGTGGCCGTCACCGCCGAGAACCTCGAGGAGACGGCGGCGGCCGCCGTCACCGCCCATGTCGGCGCCGACGGGACGCGCTGGGCGCTCGGCCCCTACGCCGAGATGCAGACGCAGACGATCGGGCGGCAGGCTTCGACCCGGGGCACCGCCGACGCAGTCGGCGACGGGAAGGTGATCGTCGAGGTGGGGAAGTGCGCCTACTGCGCGACCTTCGCGGGCGAGGCGGTGGTCGGCATTGATGCGTTGCCGCCGTTTCATCCGAACTGCTCCTGCGTCGTCTCCGCGGCGTAGCTCAGGAATACGCTGCGGCCAGCGCCGCTAGCTTCTTCTCGAACTCGGCCCTCTCCTGGCGCTCGATCTCGGCCTCTTCGGCCGTCAGAGGAAGCCGACCCATCAGCATCTTGCGGGTGCCCACTTCCTCGCCCAGATAGACCCAGCGGTTCTTCCAGTCGATCGGCGTCGGGTGGTGGTAGCGGCCGATCTCGATACGGCCCGCCGTGGAGAGGGTTCGCATCGCACGCCTCACCGCCTCGAGGTCTGCGGCGCTGGCCTGCTTCTTGATGCCACACTGCTCGCACTTCCAGTCACCGCTCCGGCGCTGAGAGGCCCGCGGTCATCGGGGCAATAGGGATTTTCCCCACTGTGACGAAGCGGTCGCCGAGCGGGTCCTCGCCCAGCTTCGCTCAACCCAGCCGACCCTAGGCTGAGCAGCGCCAGAACTGAGCGGCGCCAGGCTCAAATCAGCGTGGAGCTAGCTCTTTTCGGGCTTACCGACGTCCGGCTTGCTGGCGGGCGGCAGGCAGTCCTTGATCTGCTGCTGCAGCGCCTGCGCGTCTTTGTCGCTCGGCGCGTCAACTTGGACCTTGATGTGATAGCGAGGCATCGGCTGCGAGTCTACCCCGCCAACCCGGCCGCGTCCAGGGCCTCCTCGTGGCTCAAGAAGCCGCGGACGCAGACGATCTGACCGTCGGCGAGGGAGTAGATCCCACCTGTCCTGCGGGCGCTAATCCGACAGCCCGGCGGCTTCGAGGGCCTGGGCGCGGTCGAGGTAGTAGTCGGCCTCGACGATGAGGCCGTCCCGGAGGCGATGCACGACGGCGAAGGACTGAGTGTAGGGCGCGTTCGCACCCTCCCCGACCATGCTCGTGCAGGCAACCAAGCGGCCATCTCCGACATCGATCAACTCATCGAGGCGCACCTCGATCGACCCCATTAGGTCAATCAGGCTTTGCATGCGTTCAAGGGCGGCTGCACGCCCTTCATAGACACCGGCATTCGGCCAGCCCGGCCCCTCGCGGTAGACGGCATCCTCAGCCCAGAACTGATCCGTCACCGCTGCTGGACCCGACTCATTCCAAACCTCATAGGCTCGCCGGATTCTGTCGGCGTCCTCCTGCGACATCTACTCCGACAGCCCGGCGGCTTCGAGGGCCTGCTGATACTGGTCCTCTTGGAAGAGGCACACGCGCACGATGACTCCGTCGCGAATCCCCCACAACCAGGAGCCTCGGGCCGTCGTCTCGATTCCATCTCGTCCCTTGAGGGTGAACACGAAGGAGGCGAGGACGTGTTCACCCGCATCGAGGAAGTCCGTCATCTCACAGCCGATCGATTCGAAGGTCTGGGAGAAGTCGTCGACGAAGTCCTGCCGCATCTGAGCCGGTCGGTAGACGCCGCGCAAAGGGCTGAGCGATCGGGACCAATCGAACTCGGCGTCCGGGGCCACGTTGCGGAAAACGGCATCCCAGTCGCTCCGGTTGATGGCCTCCCCCACCGTTTTGACGATCTCCACGTTCTCCTGCGACATCGCCTGCGCAGTATCTCGCGCCGGGCTTGGGGAGGAACTCCTTCGCCGCTTCGCTTCTAAGACCGCCGCCGCTCGTGTGTCGCTGCCACGGGACCGATCGGCGAAGCGAAGGGGCGGGACCATGCCGCCTGCGACTTCAGAGGATTCGGCCCGAGAGGGCAGCCGCGAGGCCGCCAAGCACCAAAGCGACGGCGAGCAGCCATAACGCGGTCGTCGCTCCGACCACGGATACAGTCAGGATGGCTAAGAACAGCACGCCGATGACCAGGAGTGGAAATCCAATCGCAACGCCGACGCCGACCTGTTTGATCGGGTCGAAGCTGTCCGATTGGCTCTTCATCCAGCTGTTCCGTCGTCGTGGCCTGTTCGTCATCCGTTCCCCTCTTGGTTGAAGGATACGGCGGAATCAAGTCCCAGTAACTCGCGCCGGGGTGGGAGGCAACCCCCTGCGGCGCGTGTTCCAAGACGCCGGGAGATCTTGCCGTGATCTTTACGGGATTGAGAGACCCGGGGTGACGGCGGTGATCGGGTCGCTACTCCGACAGCCCGGCGGCTTCGAGGGCTTCGGTCTCGGTCGAACAGTTTCGCCACCAGACGCACTTTCCGTCCCGCCACCTAACGGGATGCCAAAACGGATCTACGATCGGCGTGGCGCTCTCAGCGCCATGTCCCCAACCGCGAATATGTCCGAGCGTCACGTCTCCGAGGTCATGCAGTTCCTCGATCTCGACCGAGTAGTCGGGAAAGGCACCGAGAAAGTTGTCCCACCAGCGCCGCAGTCCCTCCTGCCCCTGGTAGGCGCCCTCCATCGCGATCAGCCGCGACTCCACCTGAACTTCATCGTCAACCAGAGCAGCAAAGGCGTCCCAGTTGCGCCGGTTGAAGGCGTCATACGAAGCAAGCATCAGCTCCACGTTCTCCTGCGACATCCCCTACTCCGACAGCCCGGCGGCTTCGAGGGCTTCGTTCTTGGATCTGAAGCCGAGGACCGCTCGGACAACGCTTCCGTCGCGGAACTCGTAGAGGTCGAACTGGTGGACATCGATTGAGATGCCGCTCGTCTTGCCCTGCCCCTGCCAATGCGCCGCGCAGATCACGGTGTTCGGGCCGTCGATGTATTCCTCGATATCAACGCGCAACTCGTCGAAGGCGGCGGCCCACAGCTTCAGGTTCTGCCGAATCGCCTGACCGCCCTCGGCTGTGACCGGCTGATCAGGAGCGTTCTGCAGATCCTGGACCACGGCATCTGTCGAGTAGAGCTCCTCAACGCCTCCATAGTCCCCCCGGTTGAGAGCCGCAACAGCCCGTTTCGTCGCCTCGACGTTCTCCTGCGACATCGTCTACTCCGACAGTCCTGCGGCTTCGAGGGCGTCGGCTTTCGACTGGTAGAGCTTGTTGCTCCGGGCCTTGCCGTCGATGATCGTCCAAAGCTGAACACCGATGGCATCTATGTCCATGCCGCTGCCTCGACCACGCATGCGGACGTGGTTTACGACGATCACCCGCGTCTCGTCCACGTCGATGACCTCCTCGGGGTCCCAATCGAGCGAATCCCATGCGTCTCGGAAGGACCTCCAGAAGCCCAGCACCTCCTGGCGTCCTCGATAGACACCTTTCAGGGGGCCAATTGAGTTCGACCAGTCCATCTCCGTAGCTCCCGTCCGCTGCTGCCTCCAGGGCCGCGTCAATGTCTCCCGGTTGGTCGATTCAATGATGCGCCGCACGATCTCCACGTTCTCCTCCTGACATCGCCTGCGCAGTATCGCCCCTCGGGGACGCGTCGCCAACGAGGAGCGGACCAGGAGGGAGCAGACCTCGGGCGAACGACGCGGCTGTCGGCTGGTCTTGGTTGCAATCAGCGCTCGCAGACGCTTCGGTCGGCACCGGCAGATCCACCACCCGACGCCGAGGTCGACGCCGCTTGCTACCACCCCTGCCCGCACGCCAGCCGCCCCGAATCGGTAGCAACCTGGTAGCGGAACACCCTTGAACCCCGCTGGTGCGGCGCAGTTGCACCGTTCGCCCCGACTTATTCAGTCTCCCCGTCAGAGCGCGACAAACCGCGACACGGCGGGGCAATGCCGCCTTGGCGCGGATCCGCAGGCAGGGATTTCACGCCTGGGAAGCGTCTCTCCGCTGGAATCGGTAGCAGACTGGTAGCAAGCGGGGTGGTAGCTGGGGGGCCATTCGGTAGCAATGCGGAGGTGGCCATGGATCGAGCGGACCGAAATGGAGCGCTGCGCGCCGGGTGGCACAACTCACCAGCGCCGGGCGACCCCGGCCGACTGACTGCGCATAGCCTCGAAGCG